>NZ_NWMW01000002.1 GCF_002351485.1 Sphingomonas spermidinifaciens
AGACGGTGAACGTTCGACAGGGAAAACCCATTCACTTTGTTCGTTGGCCTCAGGCGCCGGCAGCTGCATTCGCAGCTTTGGCTATCGCGGCATAAGCCGCGGCGGCCAGTCGGCCTTGCGGAGCCTCACGGCTCCGGCCCGTACCGCCAACGCCGCCGTTCCCGAATTGGCGCGGGGTGGAGCAGCCCGGTAGCTCGTCAGGCTCATAACCTGAAGGTCACAGGTTCAAATCCTGTCCCCGCAACCAACACACACATCCGCCCCCCGCAGCTCACGCCGCGGGGGGCAATTTGCGTCTCCGCTACAGCAAGCCCAATGACCGAAAACTCGTCAGCCCGCCCCGCGTGACAATCAAGTGATCCACCAGCTTCAGATCCAGCATGCCGAAGACCCGCTCGGCGTGCCGCGTCACGGCGATGTCGGCGGCGCTCGGGCGAGGGTCGGCGGATGGATGGTTGTGCGCCATGACCACCCCCGCGGCGTTCAGCGTCATCGCCTCTTGCGCGACCGCTCGCAAGGGGATCGCGACAGCGCCGACGTCGCCGGCGGCGCTCTGGCGCACGGCGATAATCCGGTGAGACCGATCGAGCAGCGCAAAGGCGGCGATCTCGATCGGCGCGACGCCCAGTGGCGCGAAGATGGCGCGTGCGGCGCTGATGTCTACAAGGCATTGAATCGCGGCGCCCATTTGCCGAACATGCCATGAACTGCCGCGTGCCGATGGCACAGACTGGTCCGCTACGGTACCAAGCCACGCAACTCCCCGGTTGCGCGCGGGACTTGCCGATGGCGGTAGTCGCACTAAACCGCGCCGGAAAGCAGGGAGCGGCGGCGTGGAGCAT
Source organism: Sphingomonas spermidinifaciens (assembly GCF_002351485.1). Classification (GTDB taxonomy): domain Bacteria; phylum Pseudomonadota; class Alphaproteobacteria; order Sphingomonadales; family Sphingomonadaceae; genus Sphingomonas; species Sphingomonas spermidinifaciens. The sequence continues at coordinate 843 of NZ_NWMW01000002.1, forward strand.
TTCGACCGACAATATCTGGAGCTGCTTGAGGCGGTCTGGACGCGGGGCGACGAGCGGCGAGATCGCACCGGCGTCGGCACGCGCTCGCTGTTCGGGCCAACGATGCGGTTCGATCTGTCGGACGGCAAGGTCCCTTTGCTGACCACCAAGCGCGTGGCTTGGAAGACGGCAGCACGCGAGATGATGTGGTTCCTCACCGGCAACACCAACATCCGCCCGCTGGTCGAGCAGAGGGTCCACATCTGGACCGACTGGCCGCTCGCACGCTACCGCCGTGAAACCGGTGAGGACATCGACCGCGACTCCTTCGAAGCGCGCATCATAGCCGACGATGCGTTCGCGGAGCGCTGGGGTGATCTCGGCCCCGTCTATGGCAAGCAATGGGTTGCTTGGGACACCTATGAGCCGGCGGGCGACGGTCTGTTCCGCCGGGGCGAGCCGGTCAATCAGATCGCGCGGCTGATTGACGACATCCGAAACAACCCGACGTCGCGCCGGCTGCTGTTCACCGGCTGGAACGTTGCCGAACTGCCAGGCATGGCGCTGCCCCCCTGCCACATGACCTACCAGTTTCACGTCGCGAGGGGGCGCGTGTCGTGCGCGTTGTGGCAACGCTCATGTGACCTGGGACTTGGTTTCGCATTCAACGCATTTTCGGCCGCGCTCCTGCTGCGGATGGTGGCACAGCAGTGCGACCTGGAGGCCGGCGAGTTGGTGTGGAGCGGGGGTGACGTACACGTCTACCTGAACCACGAGCATCTCGTTACGGAGCAGCTGTCCCGCGTGCCGCGCGGCCAGCCAAGGCTGGAAATCAGGCGCAAGCCCGCCACGATTTTCGACTACCGCATCGAGGATTTCGAGGTCTTCGACTACGACCCCCACCCGCATATCGCCGCCCCGGTAGCCGTGTGATCGCCTGAGCCGTCCCTACCGCGAGCCGAAGCGGCTGCGGCGCCGGTCGCAGTGATTATCGTGCCGGACCGGTTTGCTGCACAGCCTGCGGCCCAGGATGCAGGGCGGAATGCGTTTGGCCCTCTAGGGCATCGCTGAACCCATCCGAATCGTGCCCACGAACGCCGAGCCACCGCTGCGCCTTCAAGAAAGTCGCATCGGTTACGGTCAACGAACACGATGGCGCTCAGCACCCGTCGTCACCCACTCGAGGTTTGTTGTGGCTCCTCGAAATGAAAAGCCGCAGCCGTTCGATCTGCTCATCCCTCAGCCGAACAGGTGGCTCGTTCCGAGCTCCAAGGAGCCTGAATGGAATAGAGACGCTCACGATGGGCCCCGACCCCCATCGGGCAGCGTGACTATACCAAGCATGCAACGCTTATCGACGGCGTTGCTGCTGCGCATGCACGTGCGACAATGCGTTTGTGAACCTGCGCGCTGATCTGGGATACGGGCGAGGCGGCCTGAATGAAGGGGTTGAAGCGCGCCGCGCCGCTGCCACATCGGGTGCATCAGCCAAGGAGCAACCCGATGGGCCAGCGCCCGCCGCACGTAAAGCCGCCCGCCTACCTCTCGAAGAGCCCGCCGGTGCCCAAGCCCGAGCCGGCGGCGAGGAAGCCCGATCCCGACGGCCGCGACCCGGTGCGGTATGGCGACTGGGAACTCAAGGGGATCGCGATCGATTTCTAGCGTCTAGGTCAAATCAAGGCCGCCATCCCAGCGCAGACGGGAACCGCTGAGTGCGGGGCGCCTGCGTAGTGGGCGCAAGCCCAGCTGTCGCTATGTAACGGCTTTGTGGGTGCCGCTCAGGCTTCGGGCCGGAGCGGCCTCGCCAGCAGCGCCTGTGTGATCGCGTCCACATCTGCCCCCTCGAGTAGCGCGCACACCGCCTCGGTCACAGGCATGTCGACGCCGCGCGCGCGCGCATCCTCACGGAGGACAGGGGCGGTAAAGGCGCCCTCCGCCACGGTCCTGCGGTCGGCGAGCATCGAGGCGGCGGGGCGCCCCTCGCCGATACCGACGCCCAGCGAGAAGTTGCGGCTGCTGGTCGAGGAGCAGGTGAGGACGAGGTCGCCAAGGCCCGACAGGCCGCTCAACGTCTCCGCCCGCGCGCCGCGGGCGATGCCGTAGCGGGTCATCTCGGCGAACCCGCGTGCGATCACCGCCGCGCGCGCGTTCTGGCCAAGGCCCGCGCCGTCGACAACGCCGCAGGCGATAGCGAGCACGTTCTTCACCGCGCCGCCGATCTCGGCGCCGATTACATCGTCGCTGGCATAGGGGCGCAGGCTTGGCCCTGCGAGCCGCTCGGCCAGCGCATTGCGCAATCCGGGGTCGGCACAGGCGAGCGTGACCGCGGTGGGCAACCCGGCCGCGACCTCATGCGCGAAGGTCGGGCCGGAAAGGACGGCAAGCGGCGCGTCCGGGCGAACGTCTGCGGCGATCTCGCTGACCAGCCGGCGTGTACCCGCCTCGATCCCCTTGGCGCACAGGACGAGCGGTCGACCGGCGACGTCGATTTCGCAGAGCACCGCGCCGACATGCTGCGCCGGAACGACGACGAGCAGCGCGTCGGCTTCGGCCAGATCGGCAAGGTCGCCGGTGGCGCGGATCGCGGGCGACAGCTTTGCCTTGGGCAGGAACAGCGCGTTGACGTGCGCCTCGTTGATGCTCGCCACCACCTCGGGCTCGCGCGCCCAGAGCGTCACGTCCTCGCCGCCCGAGGCGGCGACCTGCGCGAGCGCGGTGCCCCAAGCGCCCGCGCCGATGACGCCGATCCTCATGCCTTGACCCCCGCCCCGCGCGCCGGTGCCGCGTGCGGATCGAGCGGCCAGCGCGCGCGTGCGGGCGTGTCGAGCGGGTCGGTCAGCCCCGCGGCGAGGCGCTCCGCCCCGGCCCAGGCGATCATCGCCGCATTGTCGGTGCAGAGCCACAGGGGCGGGGCGACGAACGGCAAGTCGTAGGACGCGGCGAGCGACTGAAGCGACGAACGCACGCCCTGATTGGCAGCCACCCCACCCGCGACGACCAGCGCGGTGACGCCCGGCGCGCTGCCGATCGCGCGGCGCGTGCGGTCGATCAGGCAATCGATGACCGCCTGTTGGAAGGCGGCGGCGATATCCTCGGCGCGGTGCTCGCCCGATTGGGCGGCACGCGCGACGGCGCTCTTGAGGCCGGCGAAGGAGAAATGCGGCTCGGCACTGCCCATCAGCGGGCGGGGGAGCGACACCGCATTTGCGTCGCCCTGCGCGGCGGCGCGCTCGACCGCGGGGCCGCCGGGAAAGCCCAGCCCGAGAAGCTTGGCGGTCTTGTCGAACGCCTCGCCCGCGGCATCGTCGATCGTTGTCGCGAGGCGGACGTGGTCGCCCACTCCGCGCACCAGCAGCAACTGGCAATGCCCGCCCGAGACGAGAAGAAGGAGATAGGGAAAGGCGAGGTCGGGCTCTGCGAGCCGGGGGCTCAGCGCATGCCCCTCCAGATGATTGACCGCGATCAGCGGCTTGCCCGAGGCGTGCGCGAGCGCCTTACCCGTTACGAGGCCGACCATCACTCCGCCGATCAGCCCGGGCCCGGCGGTTGCGGCGATCGCATCGACATCGGCGAGCGTCACGCCGGCCTCTGCCAGTGCGCTCTCGATCAAGGGGGAGAGGATGTCGGCATGCGCGCGCGCCGCGATCTCCGGCACCACGCCGCCATAGGGGGCATGCGCGGCTTCCTGCCCCGCCAGCTTGTGCGAGAGGATCCGCCGGTCGCTGGTGACGAGCGCCGCGGCGGTTTCGTCGCAGCTCGATTCGATGCCAAGGATCAGCGCCATCGCTTCCATCTAGCCGCGCGTCCGGTTAGCACAAGGCCATGGCCCGACCCTTCCGCATCGGCACGCGCGGTTCGCCGCTGGCGCTCACCCAGGCCAATCTGGCGCGATCGCTGCTCGCCGCGGCGCATGAGCGGGACGCCTCGGCGTTCGAGATCGTGCCGATCCGCACCACCGGCGACCGCGTGCAGGACCGGCCGCTGGCCGAGATCGGCGGCAAGGCGCTGTGGACCAAGGAGCTCGACCGCGCGCTGATCGAGGGCGAGATCGACTGCGCAGTGCACTCGATGAAGGATGTCGAGACGATTCGCCCGAGCGCCATCGTCATCGCCGCGATCCTTGAGCGCGCCGACGTGCGCGAGCGGTTGCTGGGCGCGTCCTCGATCGAGGCGCTGCCGCTGGGCGCGGCGATCGGCACCTCCTCGCCCCGGCGTGCGGCGCAGATGCGGCGGATGCGGCCCGACCTGCGCATCGTCCCCCTTCGCGGCAATGTCGATACGCGCATCGCCAAGCTGACGACGGGAGAGGCCGACGCTACGCTGCTCGCCGCGGCCGGGCTCGAACGCTTGGGGCGCGGCGAAGTAGGCGTGGCGCTGCCGATCGAGACGATGCTCCCCGCGCCGTCGCAGGGGGCGATCGGGATAGAGGTGCGCGCGAGCGATGCCGATGCGCGCGCGCTGGTCGGCGCGATCGACCATGCCGACACCCACGCCTGCGTCATGGCCGAGCGGGCGCTGCTCGCGGCGCTGGAGGCTGACTGCCACTCGCCCGTCGCGGCGCATGCGCGGTTCGAGGGCGGAGTGATGGTCCTGGCGGCGCAGCTCCTGAGCGAAGACGGGGCCGAGCATGTGACGGGCTCGCTGTCGGGCCATGACGGGATCACGCTGGCGCGAGCGCTGGCGCGAGACCTGATCGAACGCGCGCCGGCGGCGGTCTGCGCGCGCTTCGGATCATGCGACGCCGCCTGATCGTCCTGCGCCCCGAACCGGGCAACGCCGCGACCTGTGCCGCAATCCGCGCGGGCGGCGTCGAGGCGGTGGCGCTGCCGCTGTTCGAGGTGCGGCCGGTTCCATGGGAGGCGCCCGACCCAGCGGGCTTTGATGCACTGGTACTGACGAGCGCCAACGCCGTGCGTCATGCCGGGCCGCAGCTTGTCCGCTATGGCGGGCTTCCGGTCGTTACCGTGGGCGCCGCTACGGCGCGGGCGGCCGAAGCGGCGGGCCTCGCCGTCGCTGCCATGGGCGAGGGCGATGCAGCGGATCTACCTCCGATGCTCGCCTCGATCGGCGCCGAGCGTCCGCTGCACCTCACCGGACGCGACCATCGGGGGCTCGGACTGGGCGAGACGGTGGTGGTCTATGCGAGCGAGCCGGACGACCCGGCGCCCGGCGCACTGGCGGTGCTCGAGGGATCGACCGCGTTGATCCATTCGGCGCGCGCAGGGGCGCGGTTGGCCACCCTCGCCAGTGCCGCTGGGCTCGGCCGTGCGACGATCGCGGTGGCGGCGATCAGCCCGGCGGCGCTTCGGGCAGCGGGCGAGGGGTGGCGCGCGGCGACGGCCGCGCCTGTGCCGCGCGACGACGCGCTGATCGCCGCGGCGCTTTCGATTGACCGCCCCGATGGCGGCAGGGATAAGGTGCCATGATCGCCGACGAAGTTTCGTTCGAAGCGCGCCCGCGTCGGCGCGGCCGCGGCCTGTCGCTGCTCATCGCCATCCTGCTGGCGCTCGGCATCGGTATCGTCGTGGCGGTGCTGTGGATCGCCCCGGTGTGGGAGCGTTGGCGCGCGCCCGCGGCAGCACGGGCCGCTGCGACGGCTCTCCCCAGAACGCCCGCCGCACCCGCCAACGCGGAGCCGGGCGCCGACCTCACTTCGCTTTATGCGCGCGAGATCGCATTGGCCGCGCGGCTTGAGGCGCTCGAGACCGAACTGTCGGGCATCGAGGGCGATTCGCGCCTTGCCTCCGCTTATGCGCGGCGCGCCGAGGGTGTGCTGGTCGCCTTTGCCGCGCGCCGGGCGCTCGATCGCGGCCTGCCGCTCGGCTATGTCGATGCGCAGCTTCGCGAGCGGTTTGGCGCGGTGCGTCCCACCGCCGTCGCGGCGGTAACGGCGGCCGCGGCGTCGCCTGTCACGCTCGAGGATCTGCGCCTCGGCCTCGAATCGATGGCGCCGACGCTGATGAGCGGGACGCGCGACGGGTGGTGGCCGGCGCTGCGCCGCGAGCTCGCCGGGCTCGTGGTGCTGCGTCAGGAGACGACGCCGAGTGCGCGTCCCGCCGACCGGCTGACGCGCGCGCGCCGGCTGGTCGATGCCGGCAATGTCGAGGCGGCGATGGCCGAGGTCGCGCGGATGCCCGGCGCGCAGGGGGCGCAGGGCTGGCTTCAGGCCGCGCAGCGCTATGTTCAGGCACGCCGCGCGCTCAACGTCATCGAGGCGACGGCGCTGTCGCTACCGGAGCCACCGCCGGCCCCGCCGCCGCCGGCCGCGCTTCCGACGCCCTCGCGGCCGCGCTGACCGCTCAGGTCGCGCAGGCGACGCGCGCCGCGTCGATCGCCGTCGCCGCCCCCGACAGGCGATAGACATCGGCGAAGGGCCGGCGATCAGTGCCGACGCTTTCGACGCTCAGGCTGCGTGCGCCGCGCATCGCCGCGACGATCGCGCGGTCGGTTTCGCTATCGGGCGCCCAGCCGTCGCGCGGCCCCGCGGTCAGGCGGAAGCGCCGCTCGCCAATGGTGAGGGTGACGCGGGCCGCGTCGCTACGCGGCCGGCTGAGCCGCACGTGAAGCTGCGGCCGCGGTCCCGATGCCGGCCATACGCCAACCGCGACGAATCCCCGGCGGCCTCGCTGGACCGGCGCGCTCATCGCATAACAGCGCCGCGGGCCATTGTCGGCGAACGCGCCCCAGGCATCGAACACGCCGATCGCGGTCGGCGAAAACGCCAGCATCAGGGCGGCAAGATGGCTCATGCGGGACCGATTGCGGCGTTGGAATGGGGCAGGGTTGGTTCAACCCCCTGTTGCGCAATTGCCACCGAAATCCCCGTTTATCTGCCGTTCATGCAACTTCGCTGCGACGCACCCATTTGAGCGCCCCGTCCGGTTCGCTGCCAGCGCGCCGGATGTGTGTTCAGGTAAGGAGTTTTCCATGCGTTACGCAATCGCCGCGGCACTCGTCGCTTCCACCGCCTTCACCGCTCCCGCGCTCGCGCAGGACCAGGTCAACCCCGTCTTCACCGGCCCGCGCATCGCCGTGCTCGGCGGCTATGACGGCATCCGGCCGGGGTCGAGCGAGGACAGCGATGTCGAGGGCGACGACCAGACGGTCGACGGGTTCCTCTATGGCGGCGAGATCGGCTACGACTTCGCCTTCGGCGGCGCGCTCGTCGGCGTTGAGGCGGAACTGACCGATTCGACCGGCAAGGTCGAGACCAACCGGGTCAATCCCAACACCTTCGGCTTCGGCGAGGTTTCGACCGGCCGCGACATCTATGTCGGCGCGCGCGTCGGTGCACTCGTCGACCCGTCGACGCTGGTCTATGCCAAGGGCGGCTACACCAACACGCGCCTCAACGTGCTGGCCGGCGACGGTGAGACCGAACTCGACACCAACTTCAACCTCGACGGTTGGCGCCTGGGCGCGGGTGTCGAGCGCGCAATCGGCACCAACACCTTCGCCAAGCTCGAGTATCGTTACTCGAACTACGAGCAGGCGCGTCTCGAATATCCCGACGGGGCGACGACGGGCCGGTTCGACGTCGATACCGACCGCCATCAGGTCGTTGCCGGTGTTGGCCTGCGCTTCTGATCGGCGCGAGCTTCGTTAGCGGGGCGTTAACCCCGCGGACCTAGTCGAACGAAGGGCCGGAGCGGCTTGCTCCGGCCCTTTTTCGCGCTAGACATAGGTGGCTTCGAGGGCCGCTCCGGGCGCGGAGGCGTGGACGTTGGTGGGGCGCGGCCCCGGGGGATTGAAATGAAGGCGACGATCGAACGCGCGACCCTGCTCCGGGCGCTGAGTCACGTCCAGTCTGTGGTCGAGCGGCGGAACACCATTCCCATCCTCTCGAACGTGCTGATCGACGCGCAGGCCCAGGGCACGATCCACCTGATGGCGACCGACCTCGACCTACAGATCGACGAGACGATCGCCGCAGCGGTGGATCAGGCGGGCGCGACCACCGTGTCGGCACACACGCTGTTCGACATCGCTCGCAAGCTGCCCGAAGGCGCGCAGGTCGAGCTGGCGGCGGCCGAGGGGCGGTTGACCGTCGTTGCCGGGCGCGCGCGCTTCCAGCTGGCGACGTTGCCGCGCGACGACTTTCCCGTAATTGCCGAGGGCGAGTTGCCGACGCAGTTCGAGCTGCCGGCCGAGACGCTCAAGGCGATCATCGACAAGACGCGCTTCGCGATCTCGACCGAAGAGACGCGCTATTATCTCAACGGCATCTTCCTCCACGTCGCCGACGATGGCGGTCCGGCGGGCGGACAGGCCGTGCTCAAGGCTGCCGCGACCGACGGCCACCGCCTCGCCCGTGTCACCGTCGCGCGGCCCGAGGGGGCCGAGGCCATGCCCGACGTCATCGTGCCGCGCAAATGCGTGGGCGAACTTCGCAAGCTTCTTGACGAGGTCGACGGGTCGGTGGGCGTGTCGCTCAGCCCCTCGAAGATCCGCTTCGATCTGGGGCAGGCGATCCTGACGTCGAAGCTGATCGACGGCACCTTCCCCGATTATTCGCGCGTCATCCCGACCGCCAACGACAAGCTGCTCAAGCTTGATCCCAAGAGCTTCATGGAGGGTGTCGACCGCGTCTCGACGATTGCCACCGAAAAGACGCGCGCGGTCAAGATGGCGGTCGATCGCGACAAGATCACGCTGTCGGTGACGAGCCCCGAGAACGGTGCCGCGGCCGAGGAAGTCCCTGGCGACTATGCCGCGATGCCGCTGGAGATCGGGTTCAACAGCCGCTACCTGCTCGATATCCTTCACCAGATCGAGGGGGACAGCGTCGAGGTCCACCTCGCCGACGCTGCAGCGCCAACGCTGATTCGCGAGAACGACAAGAGCCCGGCGCTATACGTCCTTATGCCCATGCGAGTTTGAGATCGGTCGTGCTGCGCTGCAACTTGCACTAATATCACGCGAATTTTGACGAGTTTGGTACCTAACCGGCCTTTACGCACGCTTCAGATGCGGTAACTTGTTTTACAAACAAGACAGGCTGGAGAGGCGAGATGATGGGTACGCCACCCATGGACAATCTGATGTCCACCGAAGGACGGGCGATGACAGGCGGCCTGTCGAATCTGACGATCTATATTCTCTCTGCAGCGATCATCGTGCTCTTCTGGGCAATCGTGGCGCTGCTGCTGGTCTGAGGCTTGTACCGCTTCCGCGCCTGATATATTGACAACAGTGTCAATAAGGAGTGCGCCGGTCGCCACGCAGCCCGACATAGCCGGCCACGTGCCGGAGCCGTTGACGGCAGGATTCAACCCGGGCCGCCCGCTGCACCGCGACTGGCGGGCCGCGTGGATTGCCGTACGTAATTTGCTGCGCGATCCCGAAGATACCGAACAGGTGTTTCGGATCATGCGCGCCCTCAACGCTGATACCAGCCACCGAAACTACACCCGCCTCCTTCGCTCCGCAGAGGGCGGACGGATTGCGTTTCGTCATGTCGAACTGGCTGATCGCCTTGGCGATCGTGGCTGGATCGACGCGTTTCCGGCGGGATCCGTCGGCGCCGCCTATCGCGCTTTCCTCGATCGCACGGGCTTCTCGGCACAGGGGCTGGCCGATATCAGCTATGCCGAGAACGCCGAGTTTCGTGATAGCGAGCATCCCTATGCCTGGTTCGGGCGGCGGGAGCGCGACGTTCACGACATCTGGCACGTGCTGACGGGCTACACCGCCGAGGAACCGTTGGGCGAGGCCTGCCTCGTCGCGTTCAGCTACGCGCAGACCGGCGGGCTGGGCTGGGGCGCGATCGGTGCGATGGCGGCGCTCAAGAGTCTCAAGATCACCCGCGACACGCGCTTCGCCCGCGCGGTGTGGGAAGGATACCGAAACGGCCGGCGCGCCGCCTGGCTGCATGGCGAGGATTACGAGGCGCTGCTGGCTGAGCCGCTCGACGCCGCGCGGCGTCGGCTCGGAATCGTCGAGCCGGTGGCGTATCAGCGCGCGCAGGCGTGGCTGCGGGGCAGGGGCTTGAGCGGCATCTGACGTTGACAGCAGAGAAGAAGCGGCGCCCCGACCAATCCGCCTTGACGACAGTTGAAGGGGATTAACCCCCGCGATCGTCATGCCCGACTTGATCCGGATTGCCGATTCGGCCTTCTTCTACTTAGCCTCTGCGAACCGCACCGCCGCCTCCACGAGTAGCACCGGCACGCCGTCGCGGATCGGATATGCCAAGCCGGCCGCGTCCGACACCAGCCGGTCGCCCTCCTGCCGCAGCGGCGTGCGCGTCGCCGGGCAGACCAGCCGTTCGAGGAGCCACGGGTCGAGCGGCGCCGTCATTGCAGCGTCGCGTCGTCCTGACCATGACGGCCAAAAAACTGGATCAACTGCACGAGCAACTCGGCCCGGTCGTCGAGCGTCGCCGATTCGAGCAGCGCCTGCTTCGACGCGACGTCGAACGGCGCGATCTGGGCAATGCCGTTAACAAGGCTCTCGTCGTCGAGCCTCGTCACAGCTTCCCAATCGACGGCATAGCCATGCACCTCGGCGAAGCGGCGCGATTCCATCTCAATCGACGCGCGCATGCCGAGGCTGAGCGTCTCGGCCTCGGCACGAGGCAGCAGCTCGGCCTCGACCTGCCGGAACAGCGTCGCCACGTCGAGTTCGCGGACGATGCGGAACAGCGCCTGCCCTTCGAGCACGATATCGAAGCGGCCGTCGTCATGCGCCTCGACATCGACGATCCGGCCGACACAGCCGGTCTCGAAGAGCGGCGGCGGCTCGCCGGGCCCGCGCGGCTGAACCATGCCGATCCGTCGATCTCGCGCGAGCGCGTCGCTCACCATGGCGCGATATCGCGGCTCGAAGATGTGGAGCGGCAGGTGCATCCCGGGAAACAGGATCGCGCCCCCGAGAGGAAAGACCGAGAGGCGCGTGGCGCTCATCCGAACAGGATCGCCGACAGGCGGCGGCGCTGCTGCGACACCCACGGGTCCTCGAGCCCGACGACCTCGAATAGTTTCAACAGCCGCTGGCGCGCCGCCCCTTCGTTCCAGTCACGATCGGCCTGGATCATCCTGAGGAGCAGATCCGCAGCGGCGTCGCGCTCGCCCGCCGCCATCAGTCCACCCGCGAGTTCGTAGGCGAGCGCAGGATCGTCGGGATTGGCCGCGACCTGTGCCTTCAGCCCGGCCAGGTCGTCGACCGGCGCCGCCTCGCGCGCGAGCGCCAGCGCGGCGTTGGCGCGGGCGACCTCCGGCGATTTCGCCGCCTCGTCGGGCAGCGCGGCGAGTGCGCCCTCGGCCTCGTCCAATCGGCCAAGTGCGATCAACGCGCGTGCACGGCCACCCGCGACCGCGGCATGCTCGGGCGCCATCTCGGCAAGCTGGTCGTAGATCGACAGCGCGCGTGCCGAGTCGCCCTCGCCCAGCACACCCTCGGCCATTTCGATCAGCGGTTCGAGTTCGGCCTCGGCCTGCTGGTCAGCGCCGGCGATCGGCAACTGGCGGAGGATCTGGTCGAGATTCGCCTTGAGTGCCGATTCGGTCCGCGCCTGCCCCAGATCGGCGACGAGCTGGCCCTGAAACATGGTATAGACGGTCGGAACCGAGCGCACCTGGAACTGCGCAGCGATGAACTGGCTCTTGTCGACGTCGATCTTGGCGAGGCGCACGCCCTTGGGCGCATATTCGCCCGCCACCTTTTCGATCACCGGGCCGAGCGCTTTGCACGGGCCGCACCACTCCGCGGTGAAATAGACGATCACCAGCTCGGTCATCGACGGTTCGACGATGTCGCGGCGGAACGCCTCGACGGCTTCCTTGTCGGCGGCGGAAAGACCCAGCGTGGCCAAGGCGGCACCCCTTGATGGTGAAACGGACAATGCCCCCATGTGGGCCTTTCGCCGCGACAGGCCAACCCCTGCCTTGGTCACGAAAAAGGGGTTGCGGACCCTTGGGGCCGATGCTAGTGGCCGCCGCCTCGACACGGGGTTCCCGGTCGATGACGCCAGAGCGGGCGTAGCTCAGGGGTAGAGCACAACCTTGCCAAGGTTGGGGTCGAGGGTTCGAATCCCTTCGCCCGCTCCAGTTCGGTGCTGCTGATTAGCAGCGCTAATCTGCAAATTAGCAGCGGACCGGCCGGTGGTGGCAGAGCAACCGACCGACGCCGCGGTCTCGCCGCGGCGTGCTCACGCTTCTTTCTGTCATTTCTTCCCCTCTTCAGCGCATTAAGAAGAGGGGCAGCCCGCCGACAAGCTCAGGGCAAACGGGGTTGAAGGGGACTCTAACCCAACCTCTCCACCGTCGCCGCATCCGGCCCGCCGAAGAACGCCGCCAGCGCCGCCGCGACCCGCGCGCCGCCGCCCGCGGCCGCGAACAGCGTCAGCGAAGAGCGAAGCTTCATCGCGTCGATTCCGCCCATGATCGCCTCGGCCGATCGGTCGCGGTGCGCCAGCAGCGCCCCGACGCATTCGACATAGCGCGCGCCGAGCACTGGATGCGCGAGATATGCGCGCGCTTCATCAAGCGATGCGATCGCATAGGCGCGCGCCATTGCGCTGCGCCCCAGCCCCTCGATCTGCGGGAAGATGAACCACATCCAGTGGCTCTGCTTCTCGCCCGCGAGAAGCTCGGTCAGCGCGATCGGGTAGACGCCCTCCTGCGCGGCGACGAAGCGTTCGAGATCAAAGGCTTGAGCCATGGCATTGCCCTTCCGACAGGCGGTGGTTACGCACGGCACCAAATAACGATCCAGTCGGGGAGCCCTTCATGCCGCGTACCGCCGTCTCGTTCATCGCCCTGTCGCTCGCGCTCGGGAGCGCGCAGGCGCAGACACCGCCGACGCAAAGCCAGCCGCCGGTCGAGGCCACCGAAGCCCCCGAGAACGAGGCGCGCGCTCCCGCGCCGACGCCCGCGCAACCCGCCCCGCCCGCGGCAACGGCGCAGGCACCCGCCGCTCCCGCCGACAAGAAGGCGAGGTGGGACGTCAATGCGCCGCCGGGCGCCGCGCTTCGCCAGGTACGGATCGACACCGACGAGGGAAGCTGGATGGACGTCGATGTCAGCCCCGACGGGCGGACGATCGCGTTCACGCTGCTCGGTGACATCTATACGATGCCGATCGCCGGCGGCACGCCGACCCGCATTGCCGAGGGGCTCGCATGGGAAGTGCAGCCGCGCTTCTCGCCCGACGGGCGGCGCATCGCCTTCACCTCCGATCGCGGCGGCGGCGACAATATCTGGATCATGAACGCCGACGGCAGCGACAAGCGCCAGGTGACGAAGGAGGATTTCCGCCTCCTCAACCAGCCGAGCTGGTCGCCCGACGGCGAATATATCGTGGCAAAGAAGCATTTCACGACCGGTCGCAGCCTCGGCACCGGCGAGGTGTGGATGTACCATGTCTCGGGCGGAGCCGGCGTGCGGCTGGTCAAGCGACCCGACGAGCGGCACCAGAAGGAACTGGGCGAGCCGATCTTCGCGCCCGACGGCAAGTCGGTCTATTTCACGCGCAACGTCACGCCCGGCCCGATCTTCGAATACGCGCAGGATTCGAACACCGACCTGTTCCACATCGAGCAGGTGGACCTGGCTACCGGCGAGACGCGCGCGGTCGTGACCGGGAATGGCGGCTCGGTCCGGCCGCAGCCTTCGCATGACGGCAAGAAGATCGCCTTCGTCCGGCGCGAGGCGACGCGATCGAAGCTCTATGTCCGCGATCTGGAGAGCGGGGCCGAGCGCAAGGTCTATGACGCGCTCGACCAGGACGTGCAGGAGACCTGGGCCGTCACCGGCGTTTATCCCAACATGGCGTGGATGCCCGGCGACAAGGAGATCGTCGTCTGGGCGGGCGGCAAGCTCAACCGCATCGACGTCGAGAGCGGACAGGCGCGGCAGATTCCCTTTCGTGTCACCGACACGCGCACCGTGACGCAGGCACCGCATCCGCAAATCACGGTCGGCGAGGCGCGCTTCACCACGAAGATGCCGCGCTTCGCCAGTGTGTCGCCCGATGGTCGCCAGGTTGTGTTCGAGAGCCTGGGCAAGCTCTACGTCAAGCCGATGGCGGGCGGCCCGGCGCGGCGGCTGACGCGGGGCGGTGAAGGGCGGGAGCTATTCCCCACCTGGTCGCCCGATGGCCGGACCGTCGCCTATGTCGATTGGACCGATGCGGGCGCCGGGCGGCTGATGACCGTTCCGGCCGCAGGCGGCGCAGCGAAGGCGATCACGACGCGCGCGGGCCATTATGCGCGCCCCCGGTTCTCGCCCGATGGCGAGACGATCGTGTTCGAGGGCAAGGGGGCGCGGCGAGTGACGCGTCCTGGCTATGCGCTCGACGACGGGGTCTATCGCGTGGCGGCGAGCGGCGGCGCGCCGATGCTCGTCGCGAGGGGCATGGCGCTGCCGCAGTTCGGCGCGGCCAGCGACCGTGTGTTCATGGTGGGCGAGGATGCGGGCAAGCAAGTGCTCGTCTCCACCGACCTCAGCGGCGGCGCGAAGCAGACGCATTTCATCGGCGAGCTTGCGACCAACTTCTCGGTCTCGCCCGATGGCCGGACCGCGGCGTTCATCCAGAATTACGAGGCGTTCGTCGTCCCGCTCGTGCCTGGCAACCAGGCGCTGGAGATCGACCCCGAGTCGAAGGCGCTGCCGGTGACGCGCGTCAGCGCCAATGGCGCGACCTATGTTAACTGGTCGGCGAAGGGCGACCGTATCCACTGGTCGACCGGCCCTACGCTCTACACGGCGGAGCGGGCACGCCTCTTCCCCACCGCGCCCACGGGCGAGAATGCGGCGAAGTTCGTGCCCCCCACGACCGGCCTCGACCTGTCGATGCCCGTCGAGGCGGCGAAGCCCAGCGCCACGCTTGCGCTGACCGGCGCGCGGATCGTCACCATGGCGGGCACGGACGGCGGCATCGTCGAGGACGGCACGATCGTGATTCGCGGCGACCGCATCGTCGCGGTGGGGCCGCGTGCCTCCACGCCGGTACCCGCGGGTGCGAAGACGATCGACGTTGCCGGCAAGACGATCATTCCCGGCCTGATCGACGCGCATGCACACGGGCCGCAGGGCGATGACGAAGTGGTGCCGCAGCAGAACTGGTCGCTGCTCCAGAATCTCGCCATGGGCACGACGACGATCCACGATCCCTCCTCCTCCGCGAGCGAGATCTTCGTCGCGTCGGAGATGCAGCGCGCAGGCCTGCTCACCGGGCCGCGCATCTATTCGACCGGCGAGATCATCTATGGCGCGCGGGCGGCCGACGTCTATGCGCGGATCGACGGCTATCAGGACGCGCTCGATCATGTCCGCCGACTGAAGGCGCAGGGTGCGCATTCGGTGAAGAACTACAACCAGCCGCGCCGCGAGCAGCGCCAGATGGTCGTCGCCGCCGCGCGGGCCGAGGGGATGCAGGTGGTGGCCGAGGGCGGGTCGCTGTTCGGCATGGACATGAACCTGATCGCCGACGGCAACTCGACGCTCGAGCACAATATTCCGCTTGAGAAATTCTACGGCGACGTCGTCCAGATGTTCGGCCAGTCGGACACCAACTACACGCCGACGCTGATCGTCAGCTATGGCGGCCTCGCCGGCGAACCCTATTGGCGGCAGGCGACCAACGTCTACGACAACCCGCTTCTCATCCATACGCCCCGCGACGCGCTGCTCGCCAACACCGCGCGGGTGGTGAAGGCGCCCGAGAGCAACTTCGTCGACGACGACAATGCGCGCGAGGCGCATCGCATTGCAAAGGCTGGAAGGCTGGTGTCGATCGGCGCCCACGGCCAGCAGGCGGGCATCGGCTCGCACTGGGAGCTCTGGTCGTTCGTGCGCGGCGGCATGACCCCGATCGAGGCGCTGGGTGCGGGCACGATCGAAGCGGCGAAGTCGCTCGGCATGGCGCGTGACATCGGCAGCCTCGAACCCGGCAAGCTTGCCGACCTGGTGGTGCTCGACGCCGATCCCAGCCAGGACATACGCAACTCGGACAAGATCGCGCGGGTGATGCTCGGCGGCCGCCTCTATGACGCGCGCACGATGAACGAGGTCGAAACCGGGACGGCGAAGCGCCTGCCCTATTGGTGGGAGTGACCGGGCGGCGCCCGTCCCGCGGCGGGACGGGCGTAAACCGCAATACGGCTTGAGCCAAATCGTAAACGGCGCGTTAACGGGTGCATGCAGACTCGTGCCGCACCGCCCAGCCACCCGCTCCGCCGCCAGCTCAAGCTGACGCGCGCCGACCGCGCCGCCAACGCCCGGCGCGCCGAGGACAGCGACGTGAAGCTCTTTGCGCTGAGCTTCACCGCTTTCTTCGTCTGCTTCTACACCTTCCTGCTGTAGGGCGGGACCGGAGCCGTCGCCCAAGCGAAGGCTGGGGCGGCGTGCGGCGCCTGCGGTGCGCTGCTCCGGGCAATCCGGCTTTCGCTGGCATGATGATCGTCGCAGCGAAGTCCGCCTGATCTCGGCGTCAATCGCACGCCAGATGAAGCCGGCGGGCGATCCACGCCGAGATCAGGCACATGCCCGCCACCACCAGCAGCATGTCGGCCGGTCCCACGCCGAGCGCGGTGAGGGCGATGACCGCGGCGGCGCCGACCACCATCGCGCCGGCGTTGACGACATTGTTCGCCGCGACCGTCCGCGCGGTCTGGTCCTTGGTCACCGTCGTCGTCAGGAA
Source organism: Sphingomonas spermidinifaciens (assembly GCF_002351485.1). Classification (GTDB taxonomy): domain Bacteria; phylum Pseudomonadota; class Alphaproteobacteria; order Sphingomonadales; family Sphingomonadaceae; genus Sphingomonas; species Sphingomonas spermidinifaciens. The sequence continues at coordinate 17,463 of NZ_NWMW01000002.1, forward strand.
GGCATAGAGCGGCACGACGAACATGCCGCCGGTGGTCGCGATGCCCATCAGCGTGCCGAGCACGATCAGCGACTGCGGATGGCTGACGAAGTGCCAGACATTGTAGAGGCTGCCCGGCGGCGCCGGGATCCACAGCCGCGATTCGATCGAGAAGGCGACGACGAACAGCGCCATGCCGATCACCGAGATCGGCGAGTACTTCGCCGAAATCTCCGACTTCAACATCGAGTTGATGATGACCGATCCGACCGCCACGCCGATCGAGAAGATCGCGATCATCAGACTCGCGACGCGCTCGTCGGCAGTCAGGACGTTCTTGGCGAGCGGGGGGAAGACGACGATCAGGACAGCGCCGATGGTCCAGAAGAAGCTGATCGCGCAGATGGCGAGGAACAGCCGGCGGATGTGCATCGTCTGGCGGATCAGCCGCCACGAGGCGGTAAGGGGATTCCAGTTGAGCTTGAGCATCGGCCCGACGCGCGGCGCCGATGGCACCTGTCGCCCTGCGGCGAGCCCGACCAGCGCGACGACGATCACCAGCGCCGCCGCCGCCTCCACGCCGATCCAGCCCGCCGTCACCGTGCCGAGCAGGATCGAGAGATACGTCCCCGCCTCGACCAGGCCGGTGCCGCCCAGCACCTGATCCTCGTCGAGATGCTGCGGCAGGATCGCGTACTTGATCGGCCCGAAAAAGGTCGAGTGGATGCCGAGCATCAGCACCGCGCCCAGCATCATCACGATGCCCGGCGTCGCATAACCGTGCTTGGCGATGATGAGGCCGGTCGCGCCGAACATCATGATCCCGACCTCGGCCAGCTTGACCAGCCGGATGATGCCCGCCTTGTCATAGCTGTCGGCAAGCTGTCCCGACAAAGCCGAGAGGAAGAAGAACGGGAGGAGCGACAGGCCCGTCGCCAGCGCGTTGAAGTTCGATTCGACCGCCGGATCGTTGAAGATCTGGTACGTCGCGAACAGCACCATCGCGGTCTTGAACAGATTGTCGTTGAAGGCGCCCAGGAACTGCGTGACGAACAGGGGCAGGAAACGGCGCTCCTTGAGCAATCCGAGCGCGTTGATCATGCGGGGGGCTACCGGCCTTGTTGGGAGACGCGAAACGATCGAGGCCGGAGGTGTAGCCGCAAGGACAGGGGCGCTCAACCCGCTCGCACGGGCGCATGCGCGGTGTTAGGGGAAGGGCGATGCTGACACTGCCCAACATCCTCACCCTGTCGCGGATCTTCGCGGTGCCGCTCCTCGTCGGCCTGCTCTGGTGGCCGCAATGGGCGGCGGGGTATGCCATCGCTTTCGTCCTCTACTGCGTGGTCGGGTTCACCGATTATCTCGACGGCTATCTGGCGCGGTCGCAGGGGACGGTGTCGAAGCTCGGCATCTTCCTCGACCCCATCGCCGACAAGATCATGGTCGCGGCGGTGATCCTGATGCTCGCCTCGACGCGCGACATCGGCGGGGTGCATCTGATCGCGGGGCTGATCATCCTCCTGCGCGAGATTATGGTGTCGGGACTGCGCGAATTCCTGGGCGGGCTGCGCGTGTCGGTGCCGGTGTCGCGCCTCGCCAAGTGGAAGACCGCGCTTCAACTCGTCGCGCTGGGGGCGCTGATCCTCGCGGGCGCGGTGCCCGACTGGGGCTTCGTCCGCGTCGTCGGGCTTGCCAGCCTGTGGAGCGCGGCGGTGCTGACGCTGGTGACGGGCTGGGATTACCTGCGCGTCGGCCTTCGTCACATGGACAGCTGATGGCGATCGAGATGCTCTATTTCGCCTGGGTGCGCGAGGTCGTGGGTACGGGCAGCGAGCGGATCGATCCGCCCGCCGGCATCGAGACGCTCGGTGCGTTGATCGACTGGCTAGCGGATCGGAGCGCGGCGCATGCGAACGCTTTTGCCGATCGCGAGCGGCTGCGTGCGGCGATCGACCAGTCGTTCGCGTCGCCCGACGCGCCGATCGCGGGGGCGAGGGAGATCGCGATCTTCCCGCCGGTGACGGGCGGATGATCCGCGTCCTCGTTGCGGCCGAGCCGATCGACGTCGCCGCCGAGCTGGCCAGCGTCGAGGTCGACGGGGCGGGCGGGATCGCGAGCTTCATCGGCCGCGTGCGTGCCGACGATGGGGTAAGCACGCTCGAGCTCGAACATTATCCCGGTATGACCGAGGCGGCGTTGCGGAGGGTAGCCGAGGGCGCGCGCGATCGCTGGGGGCTGGCGGCGGTGACGATCGTCCACCGGGTCGGTGCGATACTGCCCGGCGAGCGCATCGTGTTCGTCGCGACGGCCGCCGTGCATCGCCGCGCGGCGCTCGACGCCTGCGCCTACTGCATCGACCGGCTCAAGACCGACGCCCCCTTCTGGAAACGCGAGGTGACGCCCGAGGGTGCGCGCTGGGTCGAGGCGCGGGCGGGGGATGCCGCGCGGGCGGCGGATTGGGGATAGATCGGCCTTCCGCCGTGCCGATCTGACCTCCGATAATTCCGAGCAGCCGGTGTATCGAAGTCGCGTTTCGAGGGACGGTCGCGCGCGATATCTCGAGAGGAGTCCGTTCGACTACCTGCCAAGGCAGGCGCTCAGGACAGGCTTGCGCCTCGCGACGCGACCCGGTTTCTGCTCGGCTCAACGGAGGGCGTCGCCCCAGACATCAAAAGGGCGCCGCATTTCTGCGACGCCCTTTGTTCAGGCCAGAACCCGGAAGCTTACGAGCCCGCGCCCGAGGTTTCCGCCGCGGGCGCGAGCTTGGGCACCACCACGCCGTTGACGACATGGACGACGCCGTTCGAGGCCATCACGTCGGGCTGCGCGACATAGCTCTTGTTGCCGCTGGCATCGGTGAGCGCGATCGCCGCGCCCTCCTCGGCGACGGTCAGCGGGCTGCCCTCGACCGTGGTGAGCGTCGTTTTGCCGCCGCCTGCCTTGATCTGCGTGCGCAGCTGCTCGAGCGTTACTTTCCCGGGCACGACGTGATAGGTCAGCACCTTGGTCAGCGTCGGCTTGTTCTCGGGCTTGAGCAGCGTGTCGAGCGTGCCGGGGGCGAGCCGCGTGAACGCCTCATTCTCGGGCGCGAAGACGGTGAAGGGACCGGGGCCCGACAGCGTGGTGGCGAGGTCGGCGGCCTTCACCGCGCTGACCAGCGTTGACAGCTTGGGATTGCTCATCGCGGTGTCGGCGATCGTGCCGCTGGCGGCAGCGGGCGTCGCGGTCGGGGCCGCGGTCGTCGTCGTCGTCGAGGTCGCGGCCTGACCGGCCATCGGCTGCTGCTGCGCCGCGGTCGGTGCGGTCGGTGCCGTCGTCTGCGCCATCGCGAGGCTCGAGGTCGCGGCAAGGCCCGCAAGGGCGACAATGGAAAGGCGGTTCATAGAACGTCTCCAGCTGCTGGAACGAAAAATCGGGGTGCGCGCCGCGGCGGGGGGAGGGGGGAGCGACACGGCGCGCGATTGATCTACGTTTCAGCGCTTGGATGGTTTCCGCTACCGTCCTTTGTCCGTAATTTCAGCGTCCTCGCCGCGCGCGGCGGCACGCAGCACGCCGGCGAGCAGGCGATAGTCGCGCTCGCGCGGGCTCGCCTTGCGCCAGACGAGCGCGATGCGCCGCTCGGCACGCTCGGCATCGATCGGTCGCGCATCGATATGCGTGCCGCGAAGGATCCCCGCGCCGATCGCCATCTCGGGCAGCATGGTGACGCCAAGGCCGTTCTCGACCATCTGGACGATGGTATGGAGCGAGGTGCCGAGCATCGCCGCCTGTCCGCGCAGCTCCGACGTCGCGCACACGGCGAGCGCATGATCGCGCAGGCAATGCCCGTCCTCGAGCAGCAGCAGCCGCGTCTCGTCGATATCGTCAGCCATGACCGGACCCGAACCGGGCAGCGTTTCGGTTTCCGGAAAGGCGACGAACAGCCGGTCGGCGAACAGCGGCTCGACCTCGACCTCGCCGCAGGCATAGGGAAGCGCGAGGAGCACGCAGTCGGTCCGGCCCGAATGCAGCGCCTCGCACGCCGGCCCCGTTGGCTCCTCGCGCAGGAACAGCTTGAGCTCGGGATACTGCCTTCGCAGTTGCGGAAGGACTTGCGGCAGGAGGAAGGGGGCGATTGTCGGGATGACGCTCATCCGCATCTCGCCGGTCAGCGGTCGCCCCGCCGCGCGGGCGATCTCCCCCAATTCATCGGCCTCGCGAAGCACCCGGCGCGCCTTGTCGGCGATGCGCTCGCCGAGCGGCGTGAAGCGGACGACGCGGCGCGTCCGCTCGACCAGGGTCACGCCGATCAGTGTTTCGAGCTCGCGGATCCCCGCAGAAAGCGTCGATTGCGTGACGTAGCAGGCGTCGGCGGCGCGGCCGAAATGCCCGGCGTCGCGGAGCGCCACCAGATACTGGAGCTGCTTCAGCGTCGGCAGGTAGGTCGTCATGGCCGACAGATGGATTGATCGGCTCAGTCGATCAAGCGCCGCGGAAACGCTGATTGGAAAAGAAGGGGTGGATCGGTCTAGCTGCAGTGCAGCGCAAACGGTGCCGCAGCGCACCATGCGCCTCCCCTTAACGACCATAACAGGAGGCATTTTCATGCTGACCGTCGGCGACAAGCTCCCCGAATTCACCGTTCCCGTCCAGCAGGGCATCGACGCGCTGCCCGCGGGCGAGACGCTCAGCCACGACGCCTTTCCCGGCAAGTGGAAGGTGCTGTTCTACTGGCCGAAGGACTTTACCTTTGTCTGCCCGACCGAGATCGTCGGCTATGCCGAGCTGAAGGGCGACTTCGAGGATCGCGACGCGGTGCTGATCGGCGCCTCGACCGACACCGCGCACGTCCACCTGGCGTGGCGCAAGTCGGACCCGGACCTCGCCAAGGCCGACTTCCCGTGGATCGCCGATAACGGCGCGGTGCTGGCCAACGCGCTCGGCATCCTCGACAAGAACGAGCATGTCGCGTTCCGCGCGACCTTCATCATCGATCCCGACAACGTCATCCAGGCGGTGCAGGTTAACGGCCTCAACGTCGGTCGCAACCCGGCCGAGACGCTGCGCGTGCTCGACGCGCTCCAGACTGACGAGCTGTGCCCCTGCAACTGGAACAAGGGCGACGACGTGCTGAAGGTCGCCGCCTGATCTCCCGGGCGCGCGCCTCGGCGCGCGCCCGCCATTTTCCGTCACCCCAGCGGAAGCTCAGGTCTCCCTGTGACGGGCGACCGCAGCTTGCGCTGGGGTGACGCGCTTCTGCAAAGGATCGCACATGTCGCTCAAGGAATTCGCGTCGGCGCTGCCCGACTATGCCAAGGACATCCGCCTCAACGTCGGCTCGCTGCTGAACGAGGCGGGGCTCGACGACCAGCGCAAATACGGCACGATCCTCGCCTGCGCGCACGGCACCGGCTACAAGCCGCTGGTCGAGGCGGCGGAGGCCGAATGCGCGGCCAAGCTGTCGCCCGAGGCGGCGAACGCCGCGCGCGCGGCGGCGGCGGTCATGGCTATGAACAACGTCTATTACCGCTTCACGCACCTCGCCTCGAACGAGGAATATCGCACGATGCCGGCGAAGCTGCGCATGAACGTCATCGGCGCGCCGGGGATCGATAAGATCGACTTCGAGCTGTTCAGCCTCGCTGTGAGTGCAATGAACGGCTGCGGTATGTGCATCGACGCACATGAGCGCGTGCTGCGAAAGGGTGAGGTTTCGGCCGCGAACGTGCAGGATGCGGTGCGCATCGCCTCGGTGCTGAAGGCGGTCGCGACGATCCACGCGACGCTTTGATCTGATCCAGCTTACGCCGGATAGGCGGCACCAGCCGCTCTCCCATCAAGATACTCAGTGAGTGGCCGGGTGGGGGGGCGAGCTGGTGCCGCCCCTGCCGTCAGGCAGTGAAGAACCGATAGATGCTGAACAGGCTGGTCGCGGTCAGGACGACGCCCACCAGCACCAGCAGCGTCTTGGTCGGCACGCGCTTGGCGATCATCGCGCCGAAGGGCGCGGCGACGACGCCGCCGATCAGCAGACCAAGGACCGGGTGCCAGAAGTCGGGGCCGAACCCCCTGGTACCGATCCCGATCAGGAAGGTGATCGAGATCGACACGGTGAGGAAGAACTCGACCGAATTCACCGTGCCGATCGTCGTGCGCGGCGTGCCGCCCTGGACGAGCAGGTTGGAGGTCACGACCGGCCCCCAGCCGCCGCCGCCCGCGGCGTCGAGGAACCCGCCGGCAAGGCCCAGCGGCTCGATGATCTTCGGCTCGCGCTCGCGGTGCGGGGGATAGCGAAGGCCCCGCCACAGCAGATAGACGCCGACGCCCGACAGATAGGCCATCACGAACGGACGCGTCACCGAGGCGTCGATGGAGGTGAGGAGATAGGCTCCCGTCACCCCGCCGAGAATGCCGGGGATGAGCAGCCGCCAGAACAGCTTCCAGTTGACGTTCCGGTGCAGCGCATGGCTGATCCCCGAAACTCCCGTCGTCGCGCATTCGACGAGGTGGACGCCCGCCGATGCGGTGGCGGGCGGCACGCCGATCACGCTGACGAGCAACGTGCTCGAGATGACCCCGAACGCCATGCCGAGGGCGCCGTCGACGATCTGCGCCACCAGGCCCACCGCGACATACGGCAGCAATTCGGCAAACTGGAGCCCCTCGAACATGCGCGTCCTTGATTGAAGAGTGCGACGGTGGGGATTGCCGCCCGAACCGGCGCGAAACAAGACAGTTCGGGTTTAGCGCGGACAAGCGCGGTCGGTTCCGCGCTTGGAATGATCGACGCCGCATCCTACATGCCGCTCTTCGTGGCTAGGGGACACGCCATGCTGAGGGCGCTTCGCGTCTATCTCGATTCGATCCGCGCGCGCGATCCGGCGCCGCGGTCGCGGGCCGAGATACTGCTCTACCCGGGCGTCTGGGCGCTCGGCTATCACCGTATCGCCCACGCGCTGTATCGGCGCGGCTGGTTCTTTGCCGCGCGCCTGGTCAACCACTGGTCACGCTGGCTGACCGCGATCGACATTCATCCCGGCGCGACGATCGGACGCAATTTCTTCATCGATCACGGCTTCACCGTCATCGGCGAGACGGCGGTGATCGGCGACGATGTGACCATCTATCAGTGCGTGACGCTGGGCGGGACTAGCCCCGACAACGGCGTCGCGGGCAAGCGGCACCCGACCCTGCTCGACGGCGCCATCATCGGATCGGGCGCGCAGGTGCTCGGCCCCATCACGGTCGGCGCGCGCGCGCGGGTGGGCGCTAACGCCGTCGTGACCAAGGACGTGCCCGAGGGCGCGACGATGGTCGGTATTCCCGCCAAGTCGACGCTGGTCGAGGCCGAGACCTATCAGAAGTCGTTCATGCCCTATGGCACGCCGTGCAGCCAGATGTTCGACCCCGCGACGCAGAAGATCGAGATCCTGCGCTGCGAGATCGAGACGATGCGCAAGCGGCTCGACGCGCTGGTCGCCGAGGAAGAAGAGCGCCGTAACCGCGCGTGACGGGAGAAGTCGTCTCGCTCGCCGCGCGCCGGCTGCCGCAGATCGGGTTCGAGCGACTCGAGCTCAACCGGATCCTGGATCTCTACGGCCGGATGGTCGCGGCGGGGCACTGGCGTGACTATGCGATCGAGCTGGGGCACGACGCGGCGGTGTTCGCTGCGTTTCGCCGGGCGGCCGAGCGGCCTGAGGTGCGGATCGAGAAGCGTCCGGCGCTTCGCCAGCGGCAGGGTATGTGGGCGCTGGTGAGCGAGAGCGGCGCGGTCCTGAAGCGAGGGCATGACCTGGCTGGGGTCCTGGCCCCGCTCGAACGCCGGCTGATGAAGATCGTCGAGGACTGAATCGCTCCGCCACCCCGGAAGGAGCCCGGGGTGACGGCATGGATCAAACCGTGGCCGGCGGCAGGCGCGTCGCCATCCCCTCGCCGAGCAGGCTTACCACCCGCCGCCGCATCGGTTGCCAGAAGGCCGAGAGCGTCAGCAGCGCCGAGCCAATGACGAGGCCCGTGAACGCCGCCCCCAGCTCGACCGCGCCGGCGCTGCGGAACAGCTCGTAGAGCGCGAACAGGACATAGGCGAGGCTCGAGACGAGCAATGCGCGGCGATCGACCGCGAGCGCCACGATCGCGAAGCCGAGATAGAGCGCGATGACGAGCGCGGCGATGGCCGGCCCCACCGGCCCCTCGAACACGCCGAGCAGGTGGAAGATCGGGTGCGCGATCAGCGGCGCGGCGGCAAGGTGGAGCCAGAAGGCGACGTCGCTCGCCCGCGTCGTGCGCGCCCGGTCGCGAATGTCCCAGCGCATCGCCAGCGCAAAGATGGCGAGCCCTGCGGCGAGAACGAGCGGAAGCGCCGCCTCGTCGATGCCGGGAAAGATCGCGAAGGCGAGGCCGACGACCGCGCCGGTCAACGCCAGCGCACCCGCGGCGACGGTGATCGGCACCATGAAGCGTCGCCAATGCGCCCAGGCGGCGGCAAGCCCGAGCAGGCCCACGCCCGACAGGATCAGCGCGTTGATACGCTCGCCAAAGTTGGGCTCGAGCGTCGCCAGCGCACCGATTGGCGCAGCCACCACGCCGCCCACGAACGCGCCGAGCAAAAGAATGCTGGGCAGCGCCATCCGGCGGCGCCGGGTGAAGTATTCCGCGAGCAGCCAAGCGGCGACGGCGACGCCCACCCCGCCCATCGCCATCGTGATCGCCGCGCCGATCTGCGCGATCGCGGCAAGCAGCAGCGCAAGCGCCACCGCGACGAAGATGTCGTTGAAGCCGGTGAGAAGCCGGAAATGCTCCTCGTCGACGGCGGGGGCGTTGCGCTGCGCGGCAACGTGCGCTCGCAAGGCGAGAGCGGCGGCGGGGCTGAGCGCCCCCGCCGTGACCGCAGCGTCGAGATCGGATTCGCTGTACATGGCTTCCCTCCTGTATTGCTTGACTATGACACCACTGCCATAGCCTTGCAATACACCCGAAGGGTTCAGCGCTCGACCGTCACCGTGCCGGGGTGATGCTTGTCAAGGTGGCGGCGGATAAGGCGCAGGTTACGCGTGTTCGACCGGAAGAAGAAGTCGGGCACGATGCCGATGCCGGGGATCAGCCCCAGCGCCCAGTCGACGCCGACATTGCCCGCCATCCGCGCCATCGACAGCTTCGACATGCCGACATTGCGCGCTTCCCACAGCATATAAGCGCCCGCCACCGCACCGACGAAGCTGCCCGCGACGGGAACGAGGCCGAGCATGACATCGAGGCCCACGGGGCGGTTGATACCGGGGATGACGACGGCGCGTTCCATCACACGCTCGATCGCCTCGACACGGGCGCGGACCGACTGGGGGTCGCGCTTGAGGGGGAGGCGATCGAAGATCGTAGGGTCGATGCGGCGGGTCTGTGCCATGCTACCTAAGTGGCCCCGCCGCGCAGGTGATTCAATGGATGCCAGCCGCGCGCATTGCCGCGCCATTCGCGCAGCCGTAGCGCCACCAGCGACCAGCGCAGCGGCTGGGCCAGCGGGATGAAGGCGACATCGCGGACCATTGCCGCATCGGCCTCGGCAAGGAGGCGGCCGCGCTCGGCGAGATTGCCCGCCTCGCGCGCGCGGGCGAGCGTGTCCGCGATCGGCTGTGCGCACGGCTGGCAGGCCATGCGCAGATACCAGCGCGCGCTGCCATAGGGCGCGACCTCATCGACGAGGCGAAGGTCGGCGCGTGTGTCCGGCGCCACGCGCCGCGCGAGAATGCCGACGCCGGCAAGATCGGCGGTCAGCCGCGCCGCCAGCCGGCTTGCCCCCGGCCCCTCGGGCATGGCGATGGTGAGTTCGGGAGCGACGCCGCCATTCGCCGCGCGCCATTGGGCGACGCGCTGCTGCGCGGCGGCCCGGCGAGCGTCGAGGTCGAAGGCGAGCCAGGGCGGGCGCGCCGGGTCGACGATCGAATCGAGCGGATCGGGCAGGATCGTCTCGGCCGCGGCCCAGTCGGGCGCGAAGTCGCGCGTCAAAGCGGCGCGATCGATCGCCATCGCCACCGCCTCGCGTCGCTCGGGCGCGGCGAGGAAACCGGTGCGGCGCGCGACCGACAGGCCGAACAACCCGCGCGCCGGATCGAGCCGCCGATTGGGCGGCGACACGTCGGCCATATCGACCAGCGGCCAGTCGGCGAAGGTGCCGCCGATTACATAGTCCGATCGGCGCTCGCGAAAGCGCAGGATCGCGGTGGCGGCGCGCTCGGCACGGATCTGCACCAACTCGGCCGCATCGGGGGCGTCGGCGGCCTCGTCGGCGGCGGCGGGGTCGTAGCCGGGCCGAAGCAGCGGGGCATCGCCGGCCTGCTCGACGCGGAAGGGGCCGCTGCCCCCGCCTGGACCGGGGATTGCCAGCTCGGGCTGGGCGAACAGGGGCAACAGGTCGGGACACGGGCCCGACAGCCGCACCTCGATGACGAGCGGTGTCATCTCGACCACCTCGTCGATCGCCGACAGATGCGGGCGCAGCGGATTGCGGCGATTGCCGATCGCGCGGCGCAGGCCCGCGACCACCTGCCGCGCGGTGACGCGGCTGCCGTCACCCCATTGGGCGTCGGCGAGGCGGAAGATGTAGCTGCGCCCCTCGTCGATCACGATCCAGCGTTCGGCGAGGCCCGGCTCGACCTGTCCGGCCGCGTCGAAGCGGACGAGCCCTTGCGCGGTAGAGGCGGCGAACAGCGCGGCGGGAAGCGGCAGCGGATCGCCCGCGCGCGCGGGCAGGCGCGGCGCACCCGAACCGATCGCGCTCACCACCACCGGCACGTCGTCGGGCCGCCGGTCGCAGCCGGCGAGCGCGGCGAGGATCAGAAGGGGGGCAAGGCGGCGCATTGGTTCGGCAGGGCAACGATCCGGAACGACAGTCGCTCCCGCTTAGAAACTGCTTTCGACGCCGACCCCGGCGGGCAGGCCGGTGAAGGGGAGCATCGACGCGCCGTCGGGCGTCAGGGTGACGCGATAGCTGCCGTCCTCGCTCACGCTTGCGTCGATCAGCGTTCGCCGCCGCTGCGCGATTGGGGCGAGGCGGATGCGGCTCTCGCTGCCGACATGTTCGGCGACCAGGATCATCGCCGGGGTGGGGACGGGCGCGCCATCGGGTGTCCTGCGGCAGGCGCCGGGGTCGATCGTCGCCTGCCCCTCGACCAGGCCGCGACCCGGCCCGATCGTCAGGCGCGGGAACTCGGCCTGCATCGTCAGGTCGCAGGCGAAGCCGAGATTGGGGAGCAGCGCCGATAGGAGCGAGCCGTTGGCACTACCGCTGACCGCATCGAGCCGCACACCGCCGGGCCGCAGGATCGCCTGCCCGCCGAGATCGGTATCCTCGCCGCTCGCGCGCCAGTCGACCGCGAAGCCGAGCGAGGTGAGCGAGCGGAGCGGCGCAAAGGTCCAGCGGACGATGCTGCCGCCCGCAACGCCGACCTCGCCCGACCATATGGTCCCGGCGACGCCGGTGCGCCACGGGCGGTTCTTGATGAAGACGCTTGCCGGCATCGTCGCCAGCATCGCGATCGCATAGGCGGCTATGCCGATGCTGCCGAACAGGATAAGACGCCGACGTGCCGCACCATCTGCCCCGGGGAGTCGCGCCGCTGGATCGGCGGGCCGCGCTATTGTTTCTGCGATCGTCCCTCGTCGCAGCAGCGTCTGCATCCGTGGTTTCCCCTGTCTGGGCAGCGAAGACCGACAAGCGGCCGGTCGCCCTGCTGATCCCGCGCAGCGGACCGCGCGCCGCGCTGGGCACTAGCATGGAGCGGGCAGCGATGCTCGCTGAAAACACGCCCGGCCGGCTGATCGTGTTCGACACCGGCGGGACTGCCGCGGGCGCTCAGGTGGCGGCGGTCGCGGCGATGAAGCGCAAGGTCGCGATGATCCTCGGGCCGCTGCTCGCCGAGGAAGTCGGGCCGGTCGCGGCGGTCGCGAACGGGGCGGTGCCGGTGCTCGCCTTCACCAACGATCCGGGCGCGCGCGCGCCGGGCGCCTTCACCCTCGGCATCACCGCGCGGCAATCAACGGGCGCGATCCTTCGCTATGCGCGCTCGCGTGGCGTGCGGCGGGTGGCGACGATCGCCGACGGCTCGCGGTGGGCGGTGGCGGCGGCAGAGGCGGCCGCGGCGCTGCAGGGCGAGCTCAACCTCGACGTCCGGCGGATCGACGTGGCCGCGGGCCAGCCGCTGCCCGCGGCGGGCGACGCGCCCGATGCGGTGCTCATCCCCGGTGGCGGCGATCCCGTCATGGCGGCGGCGCGCAACCTCAAAGACACGGGCATCCAGCTGCTCGGCACGGTGCAGGCGCTCGATCACCGGCCTGCGAGCCTTGCGGTGCTCGACGGCGCGTGGCTGGCGAGCCCCGACCCGGCGGCGTTCGCTGCCTTTTCGCAGGCGTTCGAGGCGCGGATGGGCGGCGATGCCGGGGTGATCGCGGCGCTCGCCCATGATGCGACGGCGATCTCGAAGCAGCTGCGCGAGAAGAACGCCTTGAACCGTGCCGGGCTGCTCGCAGAACCCGGCTTCGACGCCGCGACCGGCCCCTTGCGCTTCCGCGAGGACGGCAGCGTCGCGCGCGACATGGCGATCGTCGTCGCCGGGCCGGAGGGCTATGCCAAGGTCGCGACCAGCCGCGGCGCGTGAGGGCGTGACCGCCGCCAACACGAATCGGGTGACGGCGCAAGAAGCCGGCTTCACGCTGATCGAGCTGATGATATCGCTTGCGCTGTTCGCGCTGATCGCGGTGGCGGGGCTGGCGCTGGTCGACTCGATCCTCGGCGTCGAGGGGCGGACGGCGGCGCGGCTCGACGCGCAGGGGGCGATGTCGCGGGCGATGTACGTGCTGACCAACGACGTCGACCAGATCGCGCGCGGTCGCATCGTGTCGAACGGGCACGAGCTGATCTTTACCCGCGCCGCGCCCGGCCTCGGCGGACCGCCGGTCGAGATCCGTTGGATCCGGAGCGGCGATACGCTGGTCCGGCTGGTCGGCGGCGCGCAGCAGGTGGTGCTGCCGGGGGTGAGCCGGCTCGACGCGCGCTTTCTCGATGATGGCGGCTGGCGAGCGGCCTGGCCGCCCTCGGAAGAGCGTGCCGAGGATTGGCCGCGCGCGGTCGAGATGACGATCGGGCTGGGCACGCGCGGCACTCTCCGCCGCGTCGTCGCGCTGCCTGCCCGCCCGGCGAGCGGGCCATGAAGCCGATCCGCGCGGGCGAGGAGGGGCTGATCCTCGTCAACGTCCTCCTGTTCGTGGCGATCGCGAGCGGCCTCGTCCTGCTGATGGTCAATCGAGAGGAACTGGCGCTCGACGGGGCGCTGCGCATGCGAGAGGCGTCGCGGGCCGCGGCGATCGTGCGCGGCGGCGAACTGTCGGCGCTGACGGCCCTGCGCCGCGATGCCGAGGACGCGCCCGAGGTCGATCATCGCGCCGAGCCCTGGGCGGCGGTCGCGCAGCGCAACATCCCGATCGAGGGCGGCGGCAGCTTCGACCTTGCGGTCGCCGATGCCGAGGGGCGCTTCAATATCAATAATGTCCGCTCGGGCGAATCCTCGGCCGTCATCCTGTTCGAATCGATCGCGCGCGATGCGGGCATGACGCCCGAGCAGATCGTCCAGGCGATCGGCTATGTCCGCGCCGCCGGCCCCGTCACCGACCTCAGGCCCATCCGCCTCGCCGGGCTCAATCCCGCCACCGCCGACCGGCTGGGGCGGATGGTGACGGCGCTGCCGGTGCAGACGCAGATCAACCTCAATGCCGCGGGGCGCGAGCTGATGACGCTGTTGCTGCGCGATCCCGTCGCGGTCGAGCGGCTGCTGGCGGTGCGCGAGCGCAAGGGCTTCCTCGACCGCGACGACCTGTCGCGCGAGAATCTGATGATGCCGCCGGGACTGCGCCTCGCCTCCGACCACTTCTGGGTGCGCACGCGCGCGAGCGTCGGTTCGACCAGCCAGCAGGGTGCGGCGCTGATCGAGCGGCGCAAGCGCGACGACGGCACCCGCGAGACGGTGGTCGTGGAGCGGTGGCGCGGCGCCGCGATGCCGCCCGACGTGCCGGAGTTTCCGGCGGCGCGCTGAGTGTTTGCTCAAGCCCAACCCTTGAAAGGGAGGGGCTTGAGGAATGACCCCCGCTCCCGCTACGCCTGCCCTCATGGCGATGACTTACGGCGAGTATCTGGCGCTGCCGACGCTGTTCGATGCGCAGCGGCCGATTTCGGACCATCCCGACGAGCCGCTGTTCATCGCGATGCACCAGACGCAGGAATTGTGGATGAAGCAGGGCATCCACGAGCTGCATCAGGCGCTCGCCCTGCTTCGTGCCGACCGCCTGCCAGAGGTGTACAAGGTGCTCGCCCGCGTCAGCCGGATCCAGGCGGTGATGACGTTGTCGTGGGATGTGCTCACGACGATGACGACGACCGATTACCTGCGCTTTCGCGGCGTGCTCGGCAGCTCGTCGGGGTTCCAGTCGGACCAGTTCCGCACGGTCGAGGTGATGATGGGCTTCCGCGACGGCCCCCGCCACGGTCCGCAGACCAAGGCCGCCGCCGAACAGCCCAGCCTGTGGGACGAGGCCAACATGGCCGCGGCGCGCGCCGGCCTGCCGATGCCGGAGGCCGCGCTAAGCCGCGACTGGTCGGCGCCCTACACCCCCGACCCGGGGGTCGAGGCGGCATGGGCGACCGTGTACCGCGACGAACGAACCTGGTGGCCGCTCTATCAGCTCGCCGAGAAGCTGGTCGATTTGGACGAGGCCTTTGCGACGTGGCGGCACAAGCATTTGCTGACCGTCAGCCGCATCATCGGCCACAAGCGCGGGACGGGCGGCACCGGCGTCCATTATCTCGAATCAACGCTCCCCAAGCGCGCCTTCCCCGAACTCTGGTCGCTGAGAACCAGCCTGTGACGACGAGCTACAAGCATCTGTTTCAGCGTTCTCTCGCTGCCAACCCCGATCGGCTGCACATGGCTGCGCACAGCCATCACCTGTGGCCTGACGCCAGCTGGCTTGGCCATCAGGCGGCGTGGGAGGATGCCGCTCGGCTCGCCGACACCAAGTGGAAGCGCGTGATGGAGGAGATGTGGCCCGCCGGACAGGGTCATGTCGCGCGCGAGCTGGCGCTGCCCGATCCGTCGACCGTCTGCTTTGCCGGCAACACGCATGATTTCCTGATCCGTATCGTCTCGGCGATCCCGCGCCGGCCGGTCCGCATTCTCGCCACCGCGGGCGAGTTCCACAGCTTCACGCGCCAGGTCGCGCGCTGGGTCGAGGCGGGCGACGTGGTGCTCGAAACCGTCGAGGCCGACGATGCGCTGGAGGCGCGGCTGGTCGAGCGGGCGCGGTCGGGTGAGCATGACCTGATCGTCGTCAGCCATGTCACGTTCGGCACCGGCCGCGTGTTCGGCGCGCTCAGCGACCTCGCCGCCGTCGCCGCGCCGGAGGGGCCGTGGGTGCTGGTTGACGGCTATCACGGCTTCATGGCGGTCGAGACCGACTTCTCCGCCTATGCCGGCGCGCTGTTCTACACCGCGGGCGGCTACAAATATGCGATGGCGGGGGAGGGCGTTGGCTTCCTTCACGCGCCGCCCGGTTACGCGATGCGCCCGGCGGTGACCGGCTGGTACGCCGCATTCGACGACCTGACCGCGCCGCCGGGCGGAGTCGGCTATGCCCCTGACGGCCGCAGGTTTCTCGGCGCGACCTTCGATCCGTCGGGGCTATACCGCTTCGTCGCGGTGCGCGACATGCTCGCGAGAGAGGGGCTGTCGACCGCGGTCATCTCCGCGCATGTCGCCGACCTGCGCGACCAGCTGATCGGGTCGCTCGACAAGTCGGCGCTCGGCGATGCGGAGATCGTCAATCCGCCGGGGTCGATGCAAGCCCGCTTCCTTGCGCTCAGGAGCCCCCGCGCGGCCGACTGGCAAGCGGCGTTGCTCGCGCGGGACGTCTATACCGACGTGCGTGGCGACGTGCTGCGCATCGGGCTCGGCCTCTACCACGACGCCCGCGACGTCGAACAATTCTGCGAGATCGCAACAAAGCTATAGCCGGGCTGGCCTTTGGCGCACGAAAGCTGCATAGGGCGCGCCTCCCGACTCTTGAGGAAGCGTCCCGATGCCCGCCTATCGTTCCCGTACCACCACCCATGGCCGCAACATGGCGGGCGCGCGTGGCCTCTGGCGCGCGACGGGGATGAAGGACGAGGATTTCGGCAAGCCGATCATCGCCGTCGCCAACAGCTTCACGCAATTCGTGCCCGGCCATGTCCATCTCAAGGATCTCGGTCAGCTGGTCGCGCGCGAGATCGAGGCGGCGGGCGGCGTCGCCAAGGAATTCAACACCATCGCCGTCGATGACGGGATCGCGATGGGCCATGGCGGCATGCTCTATTCGCTGCCCAGCCGCGAGCTGATCGCCGACGCGGTCGAATATATGGTCAACGCCCACTGCGCCGACGCGATCGTCTGCATCTCCAACTGCGACAAGATCACGCCGGGGATGCTGATGGCCGCGATGCGCCTCAATGTCCCCGTGGTGTTCGTGTCGGGCGGGCCAATGGAAGCGGGCAAGGTCGTCGTGAAGGGCAAGGCGCGCGCGCTCGATCTGGTCGACGCGATGGTCGTCGCTGCCGACGACAGCTACACGGACGAAGAAGTTGCCGCGATTGAACGCTCGGCCTGCCCGACCTGCGGCAGCTGCTCGGGCATGTTCACTGCCAATTCGATGAACTGCCTGACCGAGGCGCTGGGCCTCGCGCTACCCGGCAACGGCTCGGTGCTGGCGACCCACGCCGATCGCGAGAAGCTGTTCCGCGAGGCGGGGCACCTGATCGTCGACCTCGCCAAGCGCTATTACGAGCAGGACGACGAGACCGCGCTGCCGCGCACCATTGCCAGCCGCAAGGCGTTCGAGAATGCGATGAGCCTCGACATCGCGATGGGCGGGTCGACCAACACCGTGCTGCACCTGCTGGCCGCCGCGCAGGAGGGCGGCGTCGATTTCGGCATTACCGATATCGACCGCCTCAGCCGCCGCGTGCCCGTGCTGTGCAAGGTCGCGCCCGCGGTCGCCGAAGTGCATATGGAGGACGTCCACCGCGCTGGCGGGATAATGGCGATCCTCGGCCAGCTCGAGCGCGGCGGGCTGTTCGACGCCTCGCTGCCCACCGTCCATTCGGCGACCTTCGGCGACGCGTTCGACCGCTGGGACGTGTCGCGCACCAACTCGGAGGAGGTGCGCCAATTCTATCGCGCGGCGCCCGGCGGCGTGCCGACCCAGACCGCGTTCAGCCAGAGCGAGCGCTGGGAGGAGCTCGACACCGATCGCGCCGGGGGCGTGATCCGGTCGGTCGAGCACGCCTTCTCGAAGGACGGCGGCCTTGCCGTGCTGTTCGGCAACCTCGCGCCCGAGGGCTGCATCGTGAAGACCGCGGGGGTGGACGAATCGATCCTCACCTTCCGCGGCACCGCGCATGTGTTCGAAAGCCAGGACGCCGCGGTCGCCGGCATCCTCGGCAACATGGTCAAACCCGGAGAGGTCGTGCTGATCCGCTACGAGGGGCCGAAGGGCGGGCCGGGGATGCAGGAGATGCTGTACCCGACCAGCTACCTGAAGTCGAAGGGGTTGGGCAAAGCCTGCGCGCTCGTCACCGACGGCCGCTTCTCGGGCGGCAGTTCGGGGCTGTCGATCGGCCATGTCTCGCCCGAGGCGGCGGAGGGTGGGCTGATCGGACTGGTCGAACAGGGCGATCCCATCGTCATCGACATTCCCAACCGCCTGATCGCGATCGACCTGCCCGAAAATGTGCTCGCCGAGCGGCGGGCGGCAATGGAGGCGAAAGGGGCCGCGGCGTGGAAGCCGCTCGGCCGCAAGCGCGAGGTGTCGGCGGCGCTGCGTGCATATGCGGCGCTCACTACGAATGCGTCGCGCGGGGCGGTGCGAGACGTGGGGCAGGTGGAGCGTTAAAGCTATCCTCCCCCCTGGAGGGGGAGGATGCGAAGACTTGGCGGCGCGAGCCGCCTAGTGGCAGTTGGAGAGGGGAAGCGACCGAATTGCGGTCGCGAGGCGGGATGCGCCGCTCCCCCTCTCCAAGCTTCGCTACCGGCTGACGCCGCAAGCTGCGCTATCCTTCCCCTCCAGGGGGAGGAAGTCAGGCGGCGATGTCGTAGGGCTTGATCTCGCCCGCCAGATACAGGTTCCGTGCCTTCGCTCGGCTCAACTTCCCCGAGCTCGTCCGCGGCAGCGTCCGCGGCGGCACTAGCTCGACCACGCAGTTCATGCCTGTCACCGACCGCACGCGCTCGCGAATCTCGTCGCGCAGGCGGCTGCGCTCGGCATCGTCGCTGGTGCGGCACTGGACGAGCACGGCGGGCGTCTCCTCTCCGCCGGGCGTCGTGATCGCGAAGGCGGCGATATCGCCCGCCTTAAAGCCGGGCAGCTGCTCGACGGCCCATTCGATGTCCTGCGGCCAGTGGTTGCGGCCGTTGACGATGATCATGTCCTTGGCCCGGCCGACGATGTAGACATAGCCGTCGGACAGGTACCCCATGTCGCCGGTGTCGAGCCAGCCGTCCTTCATGCACGCTGCGGTCGACGCGTCGTCGCGGAAATAGCCGACCATGACGCTGGGACCGCGGCACCAGACCTTGCCGATCGCCTTGTCGGGAAGCGGCGTGCCGTCCTCCTCGCGGATCTCGACTTCCATGTCGCGCACCGGTCGGCCGCAATTGACGATTGCGCGATATCGCTGCGGGCGTCCGCCCTCGGCAGAGATGCCCGAAAGCTGCGTCTCCTCGACCAGCTCGACGACGATCCCCTCGCCCGGCGGCATGATCGAGACGGCGAGCGTCGCTTCGGCGAGGCCATAGCTCGGCAGGAAGGCAGAAGCCTTGAACCCGGCATCGGCGAATGCATCGACGAACTTCTGCATTACGTCGGGGCGGATCATGTCGGCGCCGTTGCCCGCGACGCGCCAGCGCGACAGGTCGAAGCGGTCGCCGGCCTTGGTCTGGCTCGACATGCGGCGCGCACAGATATCGTAGCCGAAGGTCGGTGAATAGCTGAGCGTCGTCCCCGGATTGCGGCTGATGAGATCCAGCCAGGCGAGCGGACGGCGGGCGAAATCCTCGGTCTTGAGGTAATCGACCGACACCTGGTTGGCGATCGGCGACAGGAAGCAGCCGACCAACCCCATGTCGTGATACCAAGGCAACCACGACACGCAGCGATCGCTGTCGATCAGCGCCATGCCGTGCGCGTGCGCTGCCAGGTTGTTGAGCAGCGCATGGTGCGTGATCGCGACGCCGTGGGGAAAGCGGGTCGAGCCGCTCGAATATTGTAGATAGGCGATGTCGTCGCCCTTCGCCTCGGGGAGCGCGGTTTCGGTCGCGGGGGCGGCGGCGAACGTCTCCCACGCGATCCCCTCGACGCCGATGCGGGTGGCGGCGGCGCCGGCCATCGCCTCGAGCTCGGCGGGATAGAGGAACAGGCGCGGATCGCAGCTCTCGAGCTGCACCGCCAGCTGGTCGATATAGCTGTCGCGCCCGCCGAAGCTGGTGGGCAGCGGTAGCGGCACCGGCCACGCGCCGGCATAGACCGCGCCGAAGAACAGCGAAGCGAACTCCGCGCCCGTTTCCGCCACAAGTGCGACACGCTGGCCGGGTTCGACCCCCAACGCGATCAGGCGATAGGCCTGCGCGATCGCGTCGTTGCGCAGTTCGGCATAGGGATAGGCGCGGATCAGCGTGCCGCGCGCATCGTGGAAGTTGAGCCCCCGCGCGCCGGTGGCGGCGAAATCGAGCGCTGCGCCCAGTGTCTCGAAATCGGAGAAGCGTCGCGCGAGCGTGCAGGCGCTCGGCGTGGCGTTCAGGGTTTCGGCGGCGGCACTGGTCACGAATGGCGATCCCGGATCATTGTCATTTTCGGCGCATCCTCCCTCCACGCCGGCATCTCGCCGACGCATAGAGCGCGCAGGCTGGCACCGGTCGCACGGCCTCGCGTTCAAATTCGACCGTCACTGTGGCACAAACATGGCCGATGCCCGGACGCAAGCCTTCATTACGGCCTTATGACGCCAAGTCGCTCGAGCGGTCCGCGCTGCGCTATGTCGAGCGGTTCGCGACGACCCGCGGCAAACTCGCCGATTACCTGACCCGCAAGCTGCGAGAGCGCGGCTGGGCGGAGGAAAGCGAGCCCCCGGTCGAGGCGCTGGCCGAGCGCTTCGCCGAGCTCGGCTATATCGACGACCGCGCCTGGGGCGAGGCGAAGGCGGCTGCGATGACGCGGCGGGGGCTAGGCGCGCGGCGGGTGCGCCAGGCGCTCGGCGCGGCGGGGATCGCGGGCGAGGACATGGCGGCGATCGACGAGGCGGCGGGCGACGCCGCGGTCGAGAGCGCCGTGGCCTTCGCCCGGCGCAAGCGAATCGGTCCCTTCGGCCCCGGCTCCGATGATCGCGCCGTAATCGAGCGGCAGGTCGGCCAGATGGTCCGTGCGGGTCATCCGCCCGACCTCGCTCGTCGGATCGCACGGATGGAGCCACCATCGTCCGATCCGGAATTCCGGTTCGAGGACGCTGACGATGTTGCAGCGCGACTCAAAAGTTCGCTTTCGTGAAATGCTGTGATAGGCTTACGCCCCGGGGGTAGAGCAATCATGCGTAGCGATCCGCAGGGACGGATGGAGAATTACGAGGCGCCGGCCTTTCTGTCGGGGGGCAGCATGACCGATCACGATGCCGACGACCGGATCTATTCGGGAACGGTCAAGTGGTTCGACGTGACGCGCGGCTTCGGATTCCTCGTCGCCGACGATCCGGCGGTGGGCGATATTCTTGTCCACTTCTCGATACTTCAGGAACATGGCCGGCGCAGCCTGCCCGAGGGGGCGCGCGTCGAATGCCATGCGCTCCAGCGGCCGCGCGGGCTGCAGGCGCGCGACATCGTGTCGATCGACCTGTCGACCGCGGTCGAGATGCCGCCGCCGCGCAATGCCGACCGGGTTGACCGCACCAAGCTGATCGACGCCGCCGGCCCGTTCGAGGCGGTGACGGTGAAGTGGTTCAATCGCCTGAAGGGCTATGGCTTCATCATCCGCGACGGCGCGCCGGGCGACGTGTTCGTCCATATGGAGACGCTGCGCCGCGCGGGGATCGAGGAGGTCGCACCCGACGACCGGCTGCGCGCGCGCATCGTCGAGGGCGACAAGGGCCCGCTTGCGGTGGCGGTCGAAAAGCCCGAATGATCGCGCGCATGTTGACGCGCACGCTTTTCCTGGCGCTCGCCGCCGGGCTCTTCCCGCTCACCGCCTGTACCGGCGGCGGCGCCGCGCCCCTCTCCGCCGAGGAGCAGGCCAAGGGGATCGTCCCCGTGACGGTGACGACCAAGTCGGGCAGCCATGTGTTCAAGGCCGAGCCCGCCAAGACGCCGGCCGAGCAGCAGCGCGGGCTGATGTTCCGCACCGACCTGACCGACACCTCTGCGATGCTGTTCTGGCCCTATCCGGCCGAGGGCGGCGGCCCGCGCGAGGCGAGCTTCTGGATGAAGGACACGCCGACCGCGCTCGACCTCATCTTCATCCGCCCCGACGGTACCATCGCCCGCATCGGCCGCGGCGAACCCTTCGACGAGACGCCCGTCGTGTCGGGCGAGCCGGTGGGCGCGGTGCTCGAGGTCAAGGCCGGTGTCGCCGCCATGACCGGCATGGCCGAGGGCGACAAGGTGAGCTGGCCGGGCGGGCCAGCTTAGGGGCGAAGGAAGCACCCTTCGTTCAAACCGGCGTCATCCCGGCGATGGCCGGGATCCCTGAGTGGTATCGCACTACGCGCGGCCGAAGGCCCCAGCCTTTACCGGGGCGACGTTCCCACGAATGCTGATCAGACCAATTCGGCGACCTTCGCCGGTGCCGCCGCCGCTTCCGCTGG
Organism: Sphingomonas spermidinifaciens; assembly: GCF_002351485.1. Taxonomy (GTDB): domain Bacteria; phylum Pseudomonadota; class Alphaproteobacteria; order Sphingomonadales; family Sphingomonadaceae; genus Sphingomonas; species Sphingomonas spermidinifaciens. The sequence goes on from NZ_NWMW01000002.1 coordinate 39,340, forward strand.
CATCTCGCGCCAGCCGGCGGCGCCGAGCACCTCGAGCGGCCGGAAGCGCGCCTTGTAGGCCATGCGCGCCGATCCCTTCACCCAATAGCCGAGATAGACGTAAGGGAGGCCCACCGACCTCGCGCGCGCGATATGGTCGAGGATGATGAAGGTGCCGAGCCCCGGGCGCGCATCGGGGCCGGCATCGTAATAGCTGTAGATCATCGACAGGCCGTCGGCCTGCTGGTCGGTGATACACGCGCCGACGAGCTTGCCCGGGCGGCCGTTCGCCGACGGCTCGCGATATTCGATCACGAAGGATCGGACGGGGCTGTGCTCGACCATGTCGGCATAGTCCTGCTCGTCCATGCCCGCCATGCCGCCGCCGGGATGCCGGCTGGCGAGATATTGCTGGAGCAGCTCGAACTGCTCGTCGGTGGCCCAGGGGCGGCAAGCGCTGACCTCGAGGTCGGCCATGCGGCGCATCAGCTTGCGATGGGTGGCGTTCGGCGTGAAGCGATCGGCGACGACGCGCACTGACTGGCAGGCGTTGCAGCTGGGGCAGGACGGGCGATAGGCGACCGACTGGCTGCGTCGAAAGCCGATCCGGCCGAGCGCGTCGTTAAGCTCGCCGGCATGCTGGCCATTGAGCTCGGTGAATACCTTCCGCTCCTGCCGGCCAGGCAGATAGGGGCATGGCGAGGGGCTCGTCACGAAGAAGCGCGGAAAACGGAACGGTGCGGTCACGCTTCGCGAAGCCCCTCTTACCGGGCCGCGGCATGCGGCCCGAACCCAATATGCAGGGGGCGATTCGCGATGAAAAGGCGGTTTACCACGAAAAGAACGTTAACGTGTGCCGGACCGACTGCCAGGCCGGCACGCCCCCGTTTGCACACCTGTCTATCATGGTTGCGCCACGCGCAGAATCGGGGGCTGACTCGGTTTGGCGTCGTCCGGATTCGCTTTGGCGTATCAGGCGAGTTCGACGAGGCTCACTTCATAGCTCGCCGCGCGCAGCGCCTCGATCAGCCGGTCGAGATGCGGGCGATCGCGCGTTTCGCACTCGATGTCGGTGATGAGGCCCTTGGCCGGCAGCGTCGTGAACACGCGCTGGTGATAGATCTCGATAATGTTGACGGCCTGCTCGTGAAAGATCTTGGCGACGCCGAACAACGCGCCCGGCCGGTCCTGAAGCCGAACGCGCAGCCGCGCGAGCCTTCCTGAGCGGGCGAGGTCGCGGAGCAGGACGTTGGCGAGGAGGCGCGTGTCGATATTGCCGCCGCACAGGACGATGCCGATGTGCCGCCCCGCGAACCGCTCCTTGTGCGAGAGGAGGGCGGCCAGGCCTGCGGCACCCGCCCCCTCGACCACGGTCTTCTCGATCTGGAGAAGGAGGCTCACCGATTCCTCAAGGCTGCGTTCGCTGACCAGCACGATGTCGTCGACCAGCGCCTGAACAATCTGCGCCGTCAGGCCGCCCGGCTCCTTGACGGCGATCCCCTCGGCCAGCGTGTCGCCGCCGATCGGCCGGCTCTCGCCAGAGACGCGATTGTACATCGAGGGGTAGAGCTCGGCCTGAACCCCGATGACCTCGATAGCCCGCGCCTGCGCCTTGGCGACGGTGGCGATACCCGAGATGAGCCCGCCGCCGCCGATCGGCACGACGAAGCTGTCGATGCCGGGCGCGTCCTCCAGCATCTCGAGCGCGATCGTCCCCTGCCCCGCGACGATGCGCGGATCGTCGAACGGGTGGACGAAGGTATAGCCGTTCGACGCCTCGAGCTTGCGGGCATGGGCATAGGCTTCGTCGAAGGTCTCGCCCTCGAGGATCACGGTCGCGCCGTGTCCCTCGGTCTGCGTCACCTTCACCGTGGGCGTCGGGCGCGGCATGACGATGGTGACGGGGATGCCGAGGCGGATGCCGTGATAGGCAAGGCCCTGTGCATGATTGCCTGCCGAGGCGGCGATGACGCCCTTGGCCCGCTGCTCGGTCGACAGCTGGAGCAGGGTGTTGAGCGCTCCGCGCTCCTTATAGGCGGCGGTGAACTGGAGATTCTCGAACTTCAGATACACCGTCGCGCCGACGAACTGGGACAGCGTCTTGCTGACCAATGTGGGCGTGCGAACGACAGATCCGGCAATGCGCGCGCGCGCCGCGAACACGTCGTCTAGCGTGACCGGCGGTTCGGCCGGGGCGGGCGATGCGAGGCTTGCCATGGATCGCCCCTAGCGGATCGGGCGCGCGGGGGGAACGGGGTTGCGATCCGGGACCGGCGGGCCAAGCTTGGGCGGCGATGCACCACCATTTCTTCTCGCTCCGCATCGCCGCGATCGTCATGGTTGCCGCGGTCGTGGTGGCGTCGATCGACCTCTGGATCAACGGCTTCGTCACAGTCGCCGACCCCGACCGGCAACTCGTCGCTGCGGTCCTGCGCGACGGCGACGGCGATCGGCCGATGCGGCCGATGGCCGAGGGCTTCTGGGCGGGCCGTGCGCGGGGCGACGGATCGATCGTGATGCGCTGCGAGAACGGTGCCGAGCTGCCCGGACCCTACATCACCAACGGCGTCGTCGTGCGCGAGACGGTCGCGCCGGGCGCTTGCGCCGCCGCGCGGAGGGGGCGATAGGCGGGTTCATGGCAAAGCTCGCATTTCTGGGACTGGGCGTCATGGGCGCGCCGATGGCGGGGCATCTGGCGAAGGCCGGGCACGACGTCACGGTATTCAACCGCACCCGCGCCAAGGCCGACGCCTGGGTCGCGGCAAATGGCGCGCGCGCGGCGGCCAGCCCCGCCGAGGCGGCCGAGGGTGCGGCGGCGGTATTCGCCTGTGTCGGCAACGACGACGACCTGGCCCAGGTGACGCTGGGCGACGGTGGCTGCTTCGCGACGATGCCCGACGACGCCGTATTCGTCGACCACACCACCGTCTCCGCCGCGATCGCGCGCGAGCTGGCGGGCAAGCGCGGTCTCGTCGTCGATGCGCCGGTCTCGGGCGGGCAGGCGGGGGCCGAGGCGGGCAAGCTGTCGGTGATGTGCGGCGGCAGCGCGGCGGCGGTCGCGGCGGCGCGGCCGTTCATGGAAGCCTATTCGGCGCGCATCGTCCATGTGGGCGAGCCGGGCGCGGGGCAGACGACCAAGATGGTCAACCAGATCTGCATCGCCGGCGTGCTGCAGGGGGTTAGCGAGGCACTCCGCTTCGCGCAGTCGTCAGACCTCGACCTCGACAAGGTGCTCGAGGCGATCTCGGGCGGGGCGGCACAGAGCTGGCAGATGGTCAATCGCTGGCCGACCATGGCGAAGGACGAGTTCGACTTCGGCTTCGCGATCGACTGGATGCGCAAGGATCTGGGCCTCGCGCTCGACGAGGCGAAGCGGAACGGCGCGCTGCTGCCGATGACGGCGCTGGTCGATCAATTCTATGCCGAGGTGCAGAAGGCCGGCGGCGGGCGCAAGGACACGAGCGCGCTGGTGACGCGGTTGCCGAAGCGGTGAGAAACGAAGAAGCGGGGTCGAGGATCAAGACCGGGGCGACGAAGGAATCTACGGGCCGGTATCCCGGTTCCTTCTTCTACCTCACCGCGAATTCATCACGATAATAGGGCTTTGCCGCTCCGATCAACGCCTTGGTGACGGGGAGTGTCACCTCGAACGTGCCCTCGGCGTAAGGGCCGGCGACATACGGCCCGACGAGCAGGCCGATCCGATCGATCTTCTGCCGGTTCGTCGATCCCAGGATCAGCGTCGCTTCGGCCACGTCGGGGCAGTTGTTGAAGGCGTCGTTCGATCGGACCACAGGCACGCCGCGCCGCTGCTGCCGCAGCCGGTCGATCTCTGCGCAAAAGGCGGTGCCCACCGCCCGTTGAATCGCCTCGGACGAAACGAACAGCTCGGTCGGCGCCAGCCGCCGACCCGCCGCCTTGTCCCAGACCAGCGCGTCGAAGCCCGGGCTGCCATGCGCACCCCCGGAATAGACATAGATTTCGGCAGACAGGCTGAGCAGGCGCGGCGTGTCGGTCACGACCTGCCAGCTTGTGGTTGAGTCATAAGGCCGGAAGTCGAATCCGCCGACCTCGGCCTCCTTGCGGAACGCGGCGGTGTCTTTGTCGAGCTCTGCCTGCAACGCCGCGCGCCGCCCGGCGAGCCAGCGCGCGAGCGGGGGGATCGCCGCTGCCTCGGCCGGGTAGCTATATTCGAAACTGTAGTTGTCGGTCTTCAGCGCGGTCCTGCTCGGCCGGGCTGCGGGCGAGGGCGTCGGCGACGGGGCCGGCGCTGTCGCAACGGGGGGTGCAGCATCGTTCCCGCCCGGCATTGCGGGCTGCTCGGGCGCAGGGTCGCACGCCGTGAGGAGGGCACCGAGCCCCAGCATCGCTACCGTCCGCATCACGCCCTCGCCAAAAACCCGAGCAAGCCATATGGCAGCGCGATGATGCTTCTCAACCGCTTCCTCGCCCGACCGACCCGCCACGCCGCCCTGCTGCTTGCCGCCACCGCGCTCGCGGCGCCGGCCCTCGCCGACGGGCTGATCGACAATGTCGACGGCGTGACGCTTGACGAGAAGGGCCGGCCCGAGCGTTTCACCGGCATCCTGATCGACGAGGACGGCAGGATCACCCGCGTGCTCGGCCGCAAGGACAAGCGGCCGGAGAAGCTCGACTGGCGCACCGACATGAAGGGTCGCGTCGTCCTGCCCGGCATGATCGACGCGCACGGGCATTTTATGGAGCTGGGGTTCAAGGCGCTGTCGCTCGACCTGTCGGACACCAAGACGTTCGAAGAGGCGAAGGCGAAGATCGCCGCCTATGCCGCTGCCAATCCCAACCGGCCATGGATCACCGGCGGCGGCTGGAACCAGGAGAAATGGGGCCTCGGCCGTTTTCCGACCGCGGCCGAACTCGACGCGATCGTGCCGGGCAAGCCCGTCTGGCTCGACCGGGTGGACGGCCACGCGGCCTGGGCGAACTCGGCGGCGATGAAGGCGGCGGGCGTGACCGCGAAGAGCGTCGCGCCCACAGGTGGACGGATCGAGAAACTGCCGAGCGGCGCGCCTTCGGGCGTGTTCGTCGACGCGGCGATGGCGCTCGTCGCCAAGGCGGTGCCCCCCGCCCCCCCGCGTGAGCGCAATGCGGCGTTCCTCGAGGCGCAGCGCATCCTCCTGTCCAATGGCATCACCGCGACGGCGGACATGGGCACCAGCCTCGATGACTGGCTGACCTATCGCTACATGGGCGACCGCAATCTGCTGCGCATCCACATCATGAGCTATGCCAATTCGGTCGAGACGGCAGTGCGCGTAGGGGTAAGCGGGCCGACGCCGTGGCTCTACAACGATCGCCTCAGGATGGGCGGGATCAAGCTCTATCTTGATGGCGCGCTGGGGTCGCGCGGCGCGTGGCTGAAGGCACCCTATGCCGATGCGCCCGGCCAGACCGGGCTGCCGCTCCAGAACGATACGCAGCTTTTGAACCAGATGAGCCGCGGGGCGATGGACGGGTTTCAGCTGGCGGTCCACGCGATCGGCGACCGCGCCAATGCCGAGGTGCTGGCCGCGATCGAGGAGCTGTCGAGCAGCTATACCGGCGACCGGCGCTGGCGGATCGAACATGCGCAGATCGTCGATCCCGCCGACTTGGCCGCCTTCGGCCGGAACGGTGTCGTCGCCTCGATGCAGCCCGTCCACCAGACGAGCGACCGGGTGATGGCGGAGACGCGACTGGGCGCGCAGCGGCTCACCGGCGCCTATGCGTGGAAGTCGATCGGCGCGACCGGTTCGCGCGTCGCCTTCGGCTCGGACTATCCGGTTGAGAGCCCCAATCCCTTTGCCGGCTGGGCGGCGGGCTTCACGCGCCAGGATGCGGATGGCCAGCCGTTCGGCGGCTGGCGGCCGGAAGAAGCACTGACGCGCGAGGCGGCGTGGCGCGCCTTTACGATCGACGCGGCCTATGCCGGGTTCGCCGAAACCCGGCTGGGGCGGATCGCCCCCGGGATGCGCGCCGACTTCATCGTCGTCGATCGCGATCCGACGATGGCCGCGCCGGCGGAGCTGCGCGCGACGCGCGTACTTGAGACCTGGGTCAATGGCGAGAAGGTGTGGGTCGAGGGCCAGCGCGCGCTGCCCGTGCCAGAGGGCGGGTCCGCGCCGGTCAAGGCGGGGCCGGTCGAGCCGGGGCGGTATCCTCCCCGCAACGGGGAGGTGCCAGGCGAACCCTGACGGAAGGGGGGCGCCGCGAGCGCGGTGCGTGCGACCCGCCCCCTCCACTGCCGGCGGCGGTCTCCCTCCCCCTGGCGGGGGAAGGTTTTACACCTTGAGCTCGCCGCCCGTCCGCGTGCCGGGCGCCGCCGGCTCGGCGAGTTCCGCCTCACCCGCCAGTGCGTGGTCGGCATCGCCCAGCGTGTCGAGGTGCATCAGCCGCGCCACGAACGGTGCGACCGCCAGCACGCCGACGCCCACCGCGGCGGAGAACCAGCCGATCGTCGAATAGACCTCGAGCACGCGCTCCGGCCCCGCACCCTCGCCGCCGGTCGCCTGAGCGATCAGGCTGGCGATGAAGTTGCCGCCTGCGGTCGCGAGGAACCAGGCACCCATCATCAGCCCGGTCATGCTCGCGACCGACAGCCGCGTCATGTTGGACAGGCCCACGGGCGAGAAGCACAGCTCGGCCATGGTGTGGAGCAGGTAGACCGCGAAGATGAAGATCACCGGCGTCAGCTCGCCCGGGGTGCTCGCCGCGCCCGCAACGAGGACGAGGAAGCCGAGGCCGACGACGATCAGGCCGATGCCGAACTTGAACGGCGCGCTGGGCTCCAGCCCGCGCTTGTTCAGGAACGTCCACAGCCACGCGAAGATGGGCGCGAGGATGATGATGAAGATCGAATTGACCGACTGGAACACCGACGCGGGCACTTCCCAGCCGAGGATGGTCCGGTCGACCTGACGATCGGTGTAGAGGTTGAGCGACGATCCCGCCTGCTCGAACAGCGCCCAGAATAGTGGGCACAACGTGATGAGGAACAAGGCGGCAAAGATGCGGTCGCGGTCCTCGCGCGCCAGCTTTGCGACCGCCTTCCATACGATGAAGGCGTAAGTGATGACGAAGCACGTCATCAGCGCCCAGCCGACCGCATTCTGGAAGCGGATCAGCCACCACGAGATGCCGACACCGACAACGGCGCCCAGATAGATGATCCATTCGCGCGACAGACCGGCTGCGACCGGCGCCTTGAGCAGTGCGCGGTTTGGCGGCTCGCCTGCGCCTCGCAACTCGTGGCCGAAGATGATGAAGACGATCAGCCCCGCGACCATGCCGACGCCCGCCGCGCCGAAGCCCCACGACCAGCCCACTGTCTCGCCGAGGATACCCACCGCGATCGGCCCCAGCCACCCGCCCAGGTTGATGCCCATGTAGAAGATCGAAAAGGCCGGGTCGCGCCGCGGATCGTCGCGCCGGTAAAGCTGACCGACAAGGACCGAGATGTTCGCCTTGAGGAAGCCGGTGCCGATGATGATCGAGGCAAGCCCCAGGTAGAAGCCGTCGAGATAAAGGCCCTGTTGCCCCGCCGGTCCTTCGAACAGCGCGATCATCAGATGACCCGCGGCGATGAAGAATCCGCCGACCAGCACCGCCTGCCGCGCGCCGAGATAGCGGTCGGCCAGATAGCCGCCGAGCACGGGCGTGATGTACACCATCGAGGTGTAGGCGCCGTAGATTGCATAGGCGGGCTCGTCGCCGAACAGGAAATGCTTGGTCAGAAACAGGATTAGGATTGCGCGCATCCCGTAATAGGAAAAGCGCTCCCACATCTCGGCGAAGAACAGCACGAACAGGCCGCGCGGGTGGCCGAGAAACTCCTTCGCCGCCGGCGCGGCGGGGGCTTGTCCAGTCGCCATTCGGCGTCACTCCATGGTCGGGCCGGTCCCGTGCCGGCACTTTGCCCGCGACCCTAGCCGGCAAACGCGCAAAGCCAAGCGCAATGTCACAGATGTGACTTGTCGGGCGGATGAACGCGCCTTGGCGGGCGCTGGCGGGATCGCTAGCTGAAGGGCCATGTTCAACGACACCTCCAGCCTTGCCGCCTATCTCGCCAGCCGCCGGTCGGGCAAGCCGCGCGACATGGTCGCCCCCGGCCCCGATCGCGACCAGATCGCGTCCATGGTCGCGATGGCGGCGCGAACGCCCGATCACGGCAAGCTCGCGCCGTGGCGCTTCGTCGTAATCCCGGACGAGCGGCGTGAGGGCTTCGCGGCGATGCTGGAAGCGGCGTATCTCGCCGAACGGCCCGAGGCCAAGCGGCTGGAGATCGAGGCGGTGCGCCAGTTCGCGCATCAGGCCCCGAGCCTGATCGTCGTCCTATCGTCGCCGCGCGAGAGCCACATCCCGTCGTGGGAACAGGAATTGTCGGCGGGGGCGGCGGTCATGAATCTGCTCCACGCCGCCCATGCGCACGGCTTCGTCGGTGGATGGCTGACCGGTTGGGCGGCATTCTCGCCCGCCGTGCTTACGGGCCTAGGGGCGCGCGCGGGCGAAAAGATCGCGGGGTTCGTCTTCATCGGCACGCCGTCGCGTGCGCTTGAGGAGCGGCCGCGGCCTGCGCTCGACCTCATACTTTCGGATTGGTCCGGCTGAAGCGGTTTCCAAGCGCACCCATTTGCCGTATTAACTCGGCATGACAGCGATCGAACATGACGACTCGCCCGTGTACATGCGGCTTCGCGCGACGATCGCAGCGGCGATCCTGCGGGGCGAGTACCGCGCGGGCGACCAGCTCCCCTCGGTTCGCGCGCTCGCGGCGGAGGTGGGGGCCAATCCGCTGACGGTGGCGAAGGCGTACCAGACCTTCCAGGACGACGGCTATGTCGAGGTGCGGCGCGGCGTCGGCATGTTCGTGCTTCCCGGCGCCGCCGAGGCGCTGCGCGTCGCCGAACGCGACCGCTTCCTCAAGAGCTACTGGCCGCGCGTTCGCGACCACATCGCGCTGTTGGGCCTGAGTGCCGACGAATTGTTCGACCGCGAGCGGGTCTGATCCGTCAGCGCGTTGCCAGCGCCTTTTGCACCAGCGGCGTCACGCGATCGACGATCCGCACGATCCCCTCAGGCTTCGGGTGGATGCGATCGGGAAGCATCAGCGCGGGGTTCGTGACGACGCCTTCGAGGAAGAAGGGGTCGAGCGCGGCATTATATTTCCTCGCGAGGTCGGGATAGATGCCTTCGAACGCCCTGACATAGTCGGCGCCTAGATTGGGCGCAGCGCGCATGCCCGTCAGCACGATCGGTATGCCGCGCTTCTTCAACTCGGCGCAGATCGCGTCGAGATTGGCGCGCGTCTCGGCGGGGTCGATGCCGCGCAGCATGTCGTTGCCGCCCAGCCCGACAATGGCGAGCTCGGGCTTTTTCGGAAGCCCGTCGAGCGTGAAGGCGAGCCGGCGAAGCCCCGCCGCGCTGGTGTCGCCCGATACGCCCGCATTGCGCACGGTCGCCGGCACGCCCGCGGCCTTCAGCCGCTGTTCGAGGACGTAAGGGAAGGCCTGCTGCGGCAGCACCCCATAGCCGGCATAGAGGCTGTCGCCGAACGCGAGGACAAGGCGCGTGTCCGCCGCCTCGGCACGCGCGCCGGGTGTCGGCGTCGGAGCGGGTGCAGGCGCGTCGGCCGAGCAGGACTGGAGAAACAGCGCCGCCACCACATATGCTGCCGAACGCTTCATCGAAGGACGCATTTTGCCACCCATGCCAGCCGGAACGATCGCCGCCGATCCTGCGATCCGTGTGCGCCCCGATATCGCGATCGTCGCGCAGAATGTCACGCTTTCGCTCGGCAGCCGCCAGGCCCCGACCGACATCCTCAGGGGCATTGACCTCGACATCGCCGCGGGCAGTTCGGTTGCGATCCTCGGGCCGTCGGGGTCGGGCAAGTCATCGCTGATGGCGATCCTGTCGGGCCTCGAACGCGCAAGCGGTGGCCGGGTCGAGGTGGCCGGTGTCGATTTCACGTCGCTGGACGAGGATGGACTGTCGCGCGCACGGCGGGGCCGGATCGGGATCGTTCTCCAGGCCTTTCACCTCCTGCCAACGATGACCGCGCTGGAGAATGTTGCGGTGCCGCTGGAGTTGGCGGGTGTGGGCGATGCGTTCGCGCGGGCGGAGGCGGAGCTGGCCGCGGTCGGGCTCGGCCATCGCCTGACTCATTATCCGGCGCAGTTGTCGGGCGGCGAGCAGCAGCGCGTGGCGATCGCCCGCGCCGTCGCTCCCGCGCCGGCGATCCTCTTCGCCGACGAGCCCACGGGCAATCTCGACGAGGCGACGAGTGGGGCAATCGTCGAGCTCTTGTTCGAGCGGCAGCGTGCCGCGGGCGCGACCCTGGTGATGATTACGCACGATCCGTCGCTGGCCACGCGCTGCGATCGGGTAATCCGGATGCGTGACGGCCGCATCGTCGAGGACAGCGCCGCTTGAGCCCCGCCGCGCTCTGGCGGATCGCCCGCCGCGACCTCCATGCGGGCTTCCGCGGCCTGCGCCTCCTGTTCGTCTGCCTGTTCCTGGGCGTCGCGACGCTGGCGACGATCGGCAGCCTGACTGCTTCGATCTCGACCGAGCTGTCGGCGCGCGGTCGCGTGATCCTGGGCGGTGACGTCGAGGTGGCGATGACGCAGCGCGAGGCGGGGGCGGCCGCGCTTGCGGCGATGCGGGAAGGGACGACGGGCTTCTCCAAGACCATCCGGCTGCGCGCGATGGCGAACGGACCGGCGCGGGCGGGCACGCCGGGCGCGGTGCTGACCGAGCTGAAGGGCGTCGATGCCGCCTATCCGCTCACGGGGACGCTTCGGCTGGCGAGCGGCCGCTATGCGCCGCTCGGGCCCGACACGATCGTCGTCGATCGAGCGCTCGCCGAGCGGTTGTTGCTGCGCGTCGGCGACCGGCTGCGCTATGGCACCGCAGGCTTTCTCGTCGCCGGGATCATCGCCGAGGAGCCCGACCGCGTGAGCGAAGGGTTCACCCTCGGCCCCGTGGCGATCGTGTCGCTCGAGGGGCTCCGGCGCACCGGGCTGGTCCAGCCGGGTGCGCTCTACGAGGCGAAGTACCGGCTGACGCTCCCCGCCGCGACGCCGCCATCGGGGGTGGTCGATCGGCTGAAGGCGCGGTTTCCGGCCGAGGGATTCGAGACCAAGACACGAGATCGCGCGGCGCCGGGGGCCGACCGCTTCTTCCAGCGGCTCGGCCAGTTTCTAGGGCTGATTGGCCTTGCCGCGCTGGTGATCGCCGGGATCGGCGTCGGCAACGGTGTGGGCGCGTACCTGACCGCCAAGCGGGGCGGCATCGCGACATTGAAGGTGCTCGGCGCGACCAGCCGCGATATCGAGCGCCTCTATCTGATGCAGATCGGTGCGGTGTCGCTCGTCGCGGTGGCGAGCGGGCTCGCGGTGGGCGCGGCGTTGCCCGCGGTGATCGTTGCGCTGGTCGGGGATCTGCTGCCGGTCAGGCCCGCGGTCGGCCTCCACCTGCTGCCCCTCCTGACGAGCGCGGCGTTCGGGCTGCTCATCGCGTTCGCCTTCGCGCTCCCCCCACTTGCCCGCGCGCGGTCGATGCCGGCGGCGGCGCTGTTCCGCGAGGGGGTCGAGCGGCGCGGCGGGATCGAGCGGCGGACGGTCGCGCGGGTCGGCGTTGCCGCGGCGGGGATCGTGGCGCTTGCGATTCTCAGCGCGCGCGATCCGCTGTTCGCGGCGGCGGTGCTGGGAAGCGTCGCGGGCGTGCTGCTGCTGCTGGCCGGGCTCGGCTGGGCGATCCGGCGGCTGGCGGCGCGGGTGCCGCGGCCGAGGGCGCCGCTCGTCCGGCTGGCGGTCGCCAACCTCCACCGCCCGGGCGCGCAGACGGGCGCGCTCGTCGTCGCGCTTGGCCTGGCGCTCACCCTGTTCGTGACGCTGGCGGCGATCCAGACCAGCCTCGATGCCGAGATCGCCCGCGCCGTCCCCGCCCGCGCGCCCGACCAGTTCGTGCTCGACGTGCCGAGCGACCAGCGCGCGCGCTTCGAGCGGCTCGTCAAGGCCAATGCACCCGAGGCAGCGCTCAACATCGTCCCGTCGCTGCGCGGCACGATCGTTGCCTATGCCGGCACCCGTGTGGCGGAGCTTGCGCAGATTCCCGACGACGCCTGGTTCCTGCGCGGCGAGCGCGGCGTCACCTATTCGGCGACTCTGCCGCAGGGGAGCGTGCTGACCGCGGGCAAATGGTGGCCCGCCGATTACCAAGGCCCGCCGCTCGTGTCGCTGGACCGCGAGGCGGCGGGGGCGATGGGGGTGGAGGTCGGCGACACGCTGACCGTCAGCATCCTCGGCCGCGAGATCGAGGCGCAAATCGCCAATTTGCGCGAGATCCACTGGGAGACGCTGGGCTTCAACTACATCATGGTCTTCTCGCCCAACACGCTCGCCGCGGCGCCGCACAGCCTCACGGCGACGATCGAGATGGACGACGCGAACCAGGGCGCGGTGACGCGTGCGCTCCTCGCCGCCTTCCCCTCGGCCTCGATCATCGCCACGGCGGAGATCGTGGGGCAAGTGCGCACGATCCTCGATCAGATGGCGGCGGCGATCCTGCTGTCGGCATCGGTGGCGATCCTGGCGGGCATTGCCGTCCTGATCGGTGCGATCGCCGCGAGCCGGGCGGCGCGCACCTATGACAGCACGATCCTCAAGACGCTGGGCGCGACACGGGCTCAGGTGCTGGGCGCGCAGGCGATCGAGTATGCGCTGCTGGCGGCGGTGCTGGCGCTGCTGGCGCTAGGCTTGGGCGGCGGGGCCGCGTGGTTCGTCATCGTCCGCGTGTTCGACTTCGGCTGGGCGCCCGACTGGGGCGTAGTGCTGGGGACGCTCGGGACGGGCGCGCTGCTGACGCTCGGCATCGGACTGGCGGGGAGCTGGCCGGTCCTCTCGGCGCGTCCCGCAGCGGTACTGCGCCGGCTCTGATTAACCGCCGCGGCGCGGCCGCCCGAGTGATAAATGGTGCAGGGACTCGGATAAGGATCGTCCCATGCGCCACATTGTCGCGCTGCTCGCCGCCAGTTTTCTCGCCGCGCCCGCGCTCAGCCAGGGCGGCGGCCCCTACAGCGTCGAGGGCGGCGGCAGCTATGCGAGCCTGCAGGACGCGGTGAACGCGATCGGCGGCGGCAGTGGCACGATCCGTATCGCGCCGGGCCGCTATCGCGATTGTGCGGTGCAGACCGCCGGCCGGATCGCCTTCGTCGCCGAACCGGGCAAGGTGGTGTTCGACGGCGCGATCTGTGAGGGCAAGGCGACACTGGTGCTGCGCGGACAGGGGGCGAAGGTCGACGGCATCGTCTTCACCCGCACCTTCGTCCCTGACGGCAACGGCGCCGGCATCCGCATCGAGACGGGCAATCTGGAAGTGGTGAACACGATGTTCGTCGACGGCCAGTGCGGCATCCTGTCGGCCGAGGATCCGTCCTCGACGATCAGCATCGACAAGACGACCTTCGCGCGGCTCGGCAAGCATCCCGACGGCACCGGCGCCCACGCGCTCTATATCGGCAACTATGGCGGCCTCAGGGTGACGCGCAGCCGCTTCGAGCAGGGCACCGGCGGCCATTACGTCAAGAGCCGCGCACCGCGGATCGAGATCATCGACAACAGCTTTGACGACAGCCGTGGTCACACCACCAACTACATGATCGACCTGCCCAACGGGGCGAGCGGTCGGATCGCCGACAACAGCTTCGTCCAGGGGCCGGACAAGGAAAACTACTCGACGATGATCACCGTCGCGCCCGAGGGGATCGAGCATTCGTCGCGTGGGCTGGTAGTCGAAAACAACCGCGCGAGCCTTGCCCCCGCCTTTAAATACGAAACGGTGTTCGTCGGCGACTGGGCCAAGGACGGGGTGATAGTGCGCGGCAACACGCTGGCGCCGCGGATCAGGGAATATGCGACGCGCTGACCTTCTCGACTCCCGTGTCGGGGAGGGGAGTCACGCGAGGCGTCCGCCAAGCCATGTCCCGAGATACTCGAGCGCCGCAAGCCGCCGCCAAACGGCGCTGTCGGTGACGCGCTCGACATGGAAGAAGCGGCGCATCACCGGCATGTCGAGATCGATGACGCGGCGCATATAGTCGGGCTCGAGCAGCCCGCCATGCTCGTCGCCCATCGGCCGAAGCCGCCGCTGAATGGCGTAGCTGCGCTGGCGGAGCCAGGTGGGGCGGATTCGCGACGACCATTCGGCGCGGCGATGTCGCCGGTCGGGGCCGCTTGCGAAATCATGGCCATAGGCGGAGGGTTGCGCCGCAAGCGCGGGGTCGATCGCGGTCAGCAGGCGCGATTCGAAATCCCCCGCCTGCTTGAGCGCCATCGGCAGCTTCATCGCCTCTGCAACGACATGCGGGTCGAGGAACGGCATCGCATAGGCGCCCTGCCGCGATTCGAGGCTGATCTCGCGCCCGAACAGCGACCGGCAGCGGACGCGGGGATAGGCCTGCTCGATCCATTGCCGCGACAGGCGCGTGGTGGCGGAGGGGGCGCCGAGCGCCTCGGCGATCTTGCCCTCGACAACGCCGAGAAAGGACTGCGCGTCGAACAGGTCGGTCGTATCGCGTGCGTCGAAGCGTGCGAAGAAGCTGCGCGCCACCGTCCGCGACGACAGTGGCCGGTCGGGCAGGAAGAAGAAGTCGCGCCACACCTCGCCGCAGCCGCCCGACGCCGCCAATCCGCCGCCGGCATGCCGTTTGTTCCGCGCCCAGACGGCGCCGCCGTTGTCGAAGATGTTGCCGAACGTGGGGAGCGCGTCCCACGCCCTGAAATTGGACTCGACCACCGCCGGGAATGCCTCGGGCGTGGGCGAGAACGCCCCGTCCTTGTCGACCCATTCGACGTCGAAGCCGAGCGCGTCGCCCATCGCTTCCGCGATCAGCACATCCTCGTCGTCGCGCGCGCCGTACACGTAGAGGGCGGGATCGACGCCCTCGGCGCGCAGCGCGGCGAGGAGCAGGCGCGAATCGAGCCCGCCCGAGAGCGGCGCATGAACGGTACGGAAATGGCCGAGATGCGCACGAACCGTGTCGGACAGCGCTGCACGGTGGTGCTCGATCCGATCGCCGAGCGGCTCGTCGGTCGGGAGGTCGGGCAGCGGGCGGTCGTAGCGATGGCGGACGCTCCCACCGGGCGTCAGTTCGACGACCGCGCCGGGACCGAGCGTCTTCAGCTCGGCGAAGACCGTGTCGTCGCCAACAGGCACGACATTGAAGGCGTACTCGTAGACGCCCTGTGGATCGAAGCTGACCCGCGGCAGCGACACGAGTGCAGCGGTCAGCGAGGTCGAGAAGACGGTGTCGCCGAAGTCGTGATGCAGCTGGTGCGCGGCGAACCAGTCGCAGAACGCCCAGGCGCGCCCGTCCTTGACCAGGAGCGCGCTGAACTGGCCGCCGAGCCGCGACCAATCGGGGTCGCCGCCGCGATACTCGTCGAGCAAGGCCGCCAGCGCCGCGGTGCCGATGCGTCCTGCATAGGTGAGCGTGCCCGCCACCGCGACCAGATCGTCACCGGCTTGATGCCATGTCGCCGGTCCGCCCTGGACGTAAGCATAGTGCAGCCCCGACCAGCCGGGAATTTCGATCTGCGTCGGCTGGCCGAAGCCGTGATCGCCATATTGCCGGGCGGCGGCGTCGATCCGCGCGCGCGCGCGATCGGGATCGTCCGCGCGGGTGAGATAGAGTCCGGCCATGCAGGTGGCCTAGCGCGGCATGCTTAACAAAGCGAATAGGGGTGGGGGGGCGGATGCGTGTCCGCCGGTCGCATCTCGCGGCAATACCCCCGGCGAAGGCCGGGGTCCCGTCGAGCGGCGCGTCCTCCGCAGCGTGCCGAAGGTGAGCCCAGGCCTTCACCGGGGTACGAGATGGAAGCGCGAGACGCTCCCTCGACACGTCACCCCGTGAAGGGCAAGGACTACGCTTTTTTCGCGACCGGTTTCTTTGCCGTGGCTTTTTTCGGTGCTGCGACCTTCGGCGCCGCCTTCTTCGCGGGTGCTTTCTTCTTCCCGCCCTTCTTCGCCGGGGCCGCTGCCGCGCGCGCGTCAATCAGCGCCGTCGCCTCCTCGAGCGTCAGCGCGTCCTTGTCGGCGGTCTTGGGTAGTGTCGCGTTGGTGGTGCCGTCGGTGACATAGGGGCCGTAGCGGCCCTCCATCAGCTTTACCTCGCCGCCGCTGGTCGGATGCGTGCCCAGCACCTTGAGCGGTGCCTGCGCCGCCCCGCGCGCCGGCCGGCCGCCGCCCGCTGCCGCTTCGGCGAGCTTCACGACTGCGGCGTTCATGCCGGTCTCGAACACCTCGGCGGTCGAGGCGAGGCGGGCATATTTGCCCGCATGCGCCAGATAGGGGCCATAGCGGCCGATCGAGGCGGTGATCGGCTCGCCGCTCTCCGGGTGCGCGCCGATCGTCCGCGGCAGGCTCAGGAGCTTGAGCGCCATTTCGAGATCGAGCTCGCCGATATCCTTGGGGATCGACGCGCGCTTGGCCTCCTTGCCCTCGCCGAGCTGGATATAGGGGCCGAACCGACCCGACTTGCGCTCGACCGGCAGGCCGGTTTCGGGATCGTTGCCCAGCGTTTCCGGCCCCGTATCCTCGCCCGCCTCGCCGCCCGGCTGCGCGAAACGGCGGGTATATTTGCACTCGGGATAGTTGGAGCAGGCGACGAACGCGCCGAAGCGGCCGCCACGCAGCGCCAGCCGCCCGTTGCCGCAATTGGGGCAGAGCCGCGGGTCCGAGCCATCGGCCTGTTTGGGGAAGAGATAGGGTTCGAGGAACTTGTCGAGCTCGGCGGTGATGTCGCTCGGCTTCTGTTCCATCACCTCGTCGGTGCGCGGGCGGAAGTCGCGCCAGAAGTCGGCGAGAACCGACTGCCATTCGGCGCGGCCGCCCGACACGTCGTCGAGCTCCTCCTCAAGCCCAGCAGTAAAGTCGTAGCTGACATATTTCTCGAAGAAGCGCTCGAGGAAGGCGGTCAGCAGCCGGCCGCTTTCCTCGGCGAAGAAGCGGTTCTTCTCGACCCGGACATATTCGCGGTCCTTGAGCACCTGAATGATCGACGCGTAGGTCGAGGGGCGGCCGATGCCGAGCTCCTCAAGCCTTTTCACCAGCGAGGCTTCGGAGAAGCGCGGCGGCGGCTGGGTGAAATGCTGCTCGGCGTTGACGCCATGCCTGGCCGGCGCGTCGCCGGTGCGCAGGAGCGGCAGGCGGCGGGAGTCCTCGTCGCCCTCGTCATCCCGGCCCTCTTCGTACAGCGCGAGATAGCCGGGGAAGAGCACGACCTGACCCGTCGCGCGCAGCATGTGGCGGCCGGTGCCGTCCTCCATCTCGATCGCGGTGCGCTCCATCCGGGCCGAGGCCATCTGGCTGGCGAGCGCGCGCTTCCAGATGAGGTCGTAGAGGCGCGCATGGTCGCCGGTGCCGACGCGGTCGCGGCCGAAGTCCGTCGGGCGGATTGCCTCGTGCGCTTCCTGCGCGTTCTTCGCCTTGGTCTGGTATTGGCGCGGCTTGTCGGGGACATAGCCCGCGTCATAGCGATGCGCGATCGCCGCGCGCGCGGCCTGGATCGCCGAGCCGTCCATCTGGACGCCGTCGGTCCGCATATAGGTGATCGCGCCATCCTCGTAGAGGTTCTGCGCGACCCGCATCGTGTGGCTCGCCGAGAAGCCGAGTTTGCGCGCGGCCTCCTGCTGAAGGGTCGAGGTGGTGAAGGGCGGCGGCGGATTGCGCGTCGCGGGCTTGGTCTCGACCGCGGTGACGGTAAAGCGGCCGGCCTCGACCGCCGCCTTGGCGCGCATCGCGGTGCCCTCGTCGCCGATCGACAGGCGGTCAAGCTTCTCGCCCTCGAACCGCGCGAGGCGGGCGGTGAAGCGGGTGCCGTCGGCCTCCATCTCGGCCAGCACGGACCAGTATTCCTGGGGGGTGAACCCCTCGATCTCGCGCTCGCGCTCGACGATCAGGCGGAGCGCCACCGACTGGACGCGGCCCGCCGACTTGGCCCCCGGCAGCTTGCGCCAGAGGACGGGCGAGAGCGTGAAGCCAACCAGATAGTCGAGCGCGCGTCTGGCGCGGTAAGCGTCGATCAGGTCAGTATCGAGTTCGCGCGGAGCCTTCATCGCCGCAAGGATCGCGGGCTTGGTGATCGCGTTGAAGGTGACGCGCTCGACCGCCTTGGGCAGCGCCTTCTTCTTGGCGAGCACCTCCTGCACGTGCCAGCTGATCGCCTCGCCTTCGCGGTCAGGGTCGGTGGCGAGGATCAGGCGGTCGGCCTTCTTGGCTTCGTCGGTGATCGCCTTCAGCTGCTTTGCCTTGTCGGCGTAGGTTTCCCATTCCATCGCGAACCCCTCATCGGGGTTCACCGACCCGTCCTTGGGCGGCAGGTCGCGGACATGGCCGTAGGAAGCGAGGACGCGGTAATCGCCGCCCAGATATTTCTCGATGGTTTTCGCCTTGGCGGGCGATTCGACGATGACGAGCTGCATGGAGGCGAAATGGTCCCTTACGTGTACGCGCGAGGATGGGGAGCCGGTACGGTGGGCGTCAACCCGTCGATCGTCGATCCGAAGCGGAGGCAGCAATCACAGGCCGTTAACCCGACTCGGGGCAGGGTCGCGAGCGTGACTGCGATGTTGCCTCCGATCGCGTCCTATGCGCGGCTGATCGGCGAACATGCCGAGATCGCGGCGCGCGCCGCGCGGCTGACGGCGGCCACGATCGACAGCGATCCGGTCGAGGTCCGCGACGCACTCGACGAACTGGCCGACGCACTGGTCGATCACCTCGCCACCGAAGACCGCGAGGTCCACCCGCGCCTCATGACCGCGCGCGACGGCGCGACGCGGTGGGCGGCAGAGGCAGCCCGGCAGCGCTACGAGACGCTGGCGGACGACTGGATCGCGCTGATCGGGCACTGGACGACGCCGCGCATCGCCGCCGATCACAACGGCTTCGCCTCGGCGTCGGCCGTGCTGATCGCGCGCCTTCACGACCGCATTCGCGAGGAGGACGACCTCCTCTATCCCGCGGCACTCGCGACGGGGCAGATGGCGCTGAGGGGATAGGCGCGATCGGACCGCGTCACGCGAGGCTCACCCGTGCGCCGGCATGGCGCTCCAGCCGTCCCGCCAGTTCGAGCTCGAGCAACACCGTCTGGACGATCGCGGGGGCGAGTCCGGACTGGCGGATCAGCTCGTCGATCGCGACCGGCACCGGGCCGAGCAGGCCGGTGATCGCGGCGCGCTCGCGGTCGCTGGCGTCCTCGGGCGGCGAGGCGCCCCAACCCTGCACCGGCGAGCGCAGCGCGCGCAGGTCGATTGGGCGGAGCTGTTCGAGGACATCGGCGGCGGTCTGGATCAGCGTCGCGCCCTCGCGGATCAGCGAATTGCAACCCTGCGCGCGCGGGTCGAGCGGGCTGCCGGGCACCGCCATCACCTCGCGCCCCGCCTCTGCAGCCAGTCGCGCGGTGATGAGCGAGCCCGATCGCGGCGCCGCCTCAACCACCACGGTCCCTTGCGCGGCGCCCGCGATGATGCGGTTGCGCTGGGGGAAGAAGCGCGCGAGCGGCTGGGTGCCCGGCGGCTGCTCGGCGATCAGCAGGCCTTCCTCGCCGATCCGCGCCTGCAGCCCCTCATTCTCGGGCGGAAAGGCGATGTCGATCCCGCTCGCGATGACCCCCACCGTCCCGCTGCCGATCGAGCCCTGATGCGCGGCAGTGTCGATCCCGCGCGCCAGGCCCGAGACGATCGTCACGCCCGCCTGTCCCAGTTCCTGAGCCAGGCCGCGTGCGAAGCGGCAGGCGGCGGCCGAGGCGTTGCGCGCGCCCACCATCGCCGCGCTTGGCCGCGTGAGCAGCGACAGGTCGCCGCGGACGATCAGCACCGGCGGCGCGCCATCGGCCTCGGCCAGCAGCGCGGGATAGTCGGGGTCGCCGGTTAGGCAATGGCGCGCGCCGGCCTTCGCCACGCGGCGCACCTCTTCGTCGATGCGGCGCGGGTCGGCGGGTTCGATCGGCCTGCCGGCGCCTCGCGCGGCGAGCATCGGCAACGCCTCCAACGCGGCGGCGGCGGTGCCGAACCGGGCGAGGAGCTGTGCATAGCCGACGGGCCCGACGCGGTGCGTGCGCGCGAGCCGGAGCCGCGCGCGGCGCTCGGGATCATCCACGCTTGCCGCTGCCGATGCGCGGCTCGGTCCCGCTCGCCAGCCGGTCGATATTCTCGCGGTGCTTCCACAGGACGATGAGCGCGAGCGCGAGCAGGACGAGGACGATGTCGAACCGCCCGAACCATGCCGCCGCGACCGGCGCGCTGATCGCCGCGCTCATCCCCGCGACCGAGGAGATGCGCACGAGCGCCAGCAGGCCGAGCCAGACGACGGCATAGACCGCGCCGACCGGCGGGCTGAGCGCAAGGGCGATGCCCATCAGCGTCGCCACCCCCTTGCCGCCGCGAAAGCGCAGCCAGACGGGATAGCAATGGCCGAGGAACGCCGCCGCGCCCGCAACCGGCGCCAGACCGGGCCAGACCGCCACGACGATCCAAACCGCCGCTGCGCCCTTCAGCGCGTCGAGCAGCAGGGTTGCCGCCGCCAGCCCCTTGCGCCCGGTACGCAGCACGTTGGTCGCGCCGATATTGCCCGAGCCGATCTGGCGCAGGTCGCCCGCGCCCGCTGCCCGCGTCAGGATCACGCCGAACGGGATGCTGCCGAGAAGATAGCCGATCAGGAGCGCCGCGACGGGCGGCAGCCAGATGATCTCGGTGGTCATGATCGGCACCCCATTGCCACGGGCTTTAGGGCAGGGGGGCACGGTCGCGCAACGATCTCGATCAGCGATGCTCGGTTGCGCGGCGGTTGTCCGCTTGCGGACCGAACGCTAAGCGCCGCCGCGATGAGCGACGCGCGGCCGATCCTGTTCTTCGATTCGGGGGTGGGCGGCCTGTCGGTCCTCGCGCCAACGCGCGCCCTGCTGCCGACCGCGCCGATCGTCTATGCCGCGGACAATGCCGGCTTTCCCTATGGGACCAAGACCGAGGTGGAGATCGCTGCGCGCGTGCCGGCGCTGCTTGGCCGACTGGTCGAGCGGGTGCGGCCGCGGCTGGTGGTCATCGCTTGCAATACCGCCTCGACGATCGCGCTGGCGGCGGTGCGCGATGGGCTCGATCTGCCCGTGGTCGGCACGGTGCCGGCGATCAAGCCTGCCGCCGGGATGAGCGTCACCCGCGCGATCGGCGTGCTCGGGACCGAGGCGACGGTGCGCCAGCCCTATGTCGACGATCTTGCCCGGCGCTTCGCCGCCGACTGCACTGTCGTGCGCCACGGATCGGCGGCGCTGGTCGCGCTGGCGGAGGCCGAGCTGGCGGGCGAGCGGCAGCCTGACGCCGCCTATGCTGAAGTGCTGGCGGGACTGCTGGGGCAGCCGGGGGGCGAGGTGATCGACGTCGTCGTCAATGCCTGCACCCACTTTCCGCTGGTTGCCGACCGACTGGCGGCGGTCGCGCCGCGCCCGCTGACCTTCGTCGATGGCGGGCCGGGAATCGCGCGCCGGATCGCGTTCCTGACGGAGGGGCAGGGCTGGCCCGACGCGCCGGTGCCGGGGCGGGCGATCTTCACCCGGCTCGACGAACATGCGCGGGCGCTGGCGCCGGCACTGGCGCGCTATGGGCTCGAGACGATCGAGGCGCTCTAGCGCTTGAAGATGACGGCCGGCAGTCGGAGCGCCGCGAGCATCGCCAGCCCGAGCAGGCCCACGAACGCCGCGCCGCCCGGGTAAAGTCCCGCCAGCCGGGCGCTCGCGCCATCACCCGCCGTGAAGTAGGCCGCGCCGATCAACGCCACGCCCGCCGCGCCGCCGATTTGCTGCGCAGTCTTGAGCGTGGCCGAGGCCGCCCCCGCCTGTGCCCGGTCGACGTCGGCGACGATCACGGGCGGTAATGGCCCGGCGAGCATGCCCATGCCTAGCCCCGCGACCGCCAGCAGGGTGATCGTCGCGGCGTCGCCGGCCTGACCCCCCGCGACGCGCGTGAGCACCGCGAACCCCGCCGTCGCCAGCACCATCGCCCCCGCGACGAGGAGCTTTCGCCCGAGCCTCGGCAGCCAGCGCCGGCCGATCACGCTGATCCCCGCCATTACCCCGAGCCCGAAGGGTATGTGCGCGAGTGCGGTGTCGAGCGCGCTGAATCCCAGCCCCTGCTGCAATGCGACCGCGAAAATGAGGAGGAACCCCGCCGACGCCGCCGAAAAGGCGAGCACCGCGACGAGGCCCCAGAAGAAGGTCGGCAGCCTGAACAAAGCGGTGGCGATCACCGCCGAGCCGAGCTTCGCCTCGCGCGCTTTGGCATGGAACCAGCCCCCGGCGACCAGCGCCGCCCCCGCCGCGAGCGCCGCGATGGTGAGCGGCGGCCAGCCGCGCTCCGGCCCCTCGATCAGCGCGGCGAGCAGGGCGGCGAAACCCGCCATGAAGATTGCCGCACCGACGATGTCGATACGAATGGTGGCTTCAGACTTGAGCGACGGCACGAAGCGCCATGCCGCGAGGAGGGCAGCCGCGCCGATCGGCACATTGACGAGGAAGATCGCGCGCCAGCCGAGCCCCATCACATCGGCATCGATCAGCAGCCCGCCCGCCACCGGCCCGAGGATCGCCGCAAGCCCACCGAGCACGCCGAACCAGGCGAGCCGCGCGACGCGCTCGAGCGGGCTATAGAGGAGCTGGACGATCGCCATCACCTGCGGTGCCATCATCGCGCCCGCTGCCCCTTGGATCAGGCGCGCGGCGACGAGCTCGTCGGGGGTGCGCGACAGGCCGCACAGGCAAGAGGCGGCGACGAACGCGGCGATGCCGATGCCGAACATCCGCCGATAGCCGAAGATGTCGCCCAGCCGACCGCCGATCAAGAGGAGCGAGCCGAGCCCCAGGAAATAGGCTGCGGCGATCCACTGCATCGCGATGTCGCCCGCCCCCAGCCCGCGGCGGATCTGCGGCAACGCGGTGTTGACGATCGTCGCATCGGCGACCTCGAGTACGAAGGCGGCAAGGACGGTGGCGAAGGCGAGCGTGCGCCGCCAGTCGCTGCGCCCGGCCGATACCGGCGCGGCTTCGATGGTCGACACAGGGCGGCTCCCCTTCCGCTGAAATAGAATATGCCTTCTATTATTGACGTGGACGCGCTAAGCGTCAAGCATCAGCGGCGAAACGGCGCGTGGGGAGAGGCAAGTGACGAGCGAGACGGGCGCAAAGCGGGCCGGGCCGGCGCAGGGGCTGACGGTGATTGTCGCCGGCTTCCTGCCGATCCTCGCCATCGTGTCGATGTTCCCGGCGGTGCCGGCGATGATCCAGCATTTCGCGAGCGACCCCGATGCGAGCTGGAAGGTGCCGGCGATGGTGTCGGCGCCCGGCCTGACGATCGCGATCGTCGCACTGTTCGCAGGCGTCCTGGTGGACCGGTTCGGGCGGCGGCGGCTGCTGCTCGCCGCGACGCTGATCTACGGGTTCTTCGGCGCGCTCCCGTTCCTCCTCGAATCGCTCGACGCGATCTATGCCTCGCGGCTTGCGCTCGGCGTCGCCGAGGCGGTGATCCTGACGACGCTCAACACGCTGATCGCCGACTATTGGGCGGAGGACGGGCGGCGCAACTGGCTGACGCTGCAGGGGCTGGTCGGCCCCGCGCTCTCCTCGGTCATGATCTTCTTCGCCGGCAGCCTCGCCGCGTGGCGGTGGAACGGCATCTTCCTTCTTTATCTCGTCGCCTTTCCGATCTTCCTGGCGATGCTGCGCTGGATGTTCGAGCCGGCGAGTGATCTCACGGCGCGGCGAAGGCTGGGGATGGACGAGGATCGGTCGGGCTCGCGCTTTCCCTGGCCGACCGTCATTTCGATCGGCGCGCTGACGCTGTTCGCCTCGGCGCTCTATTATGTCTTCATCATCAACGGCGGTCTTGTCTGGAAGGAGCTGGGCGTCGCCGACCCGCATGCGATCGGCCAGATCAGCGCGCTGCCGACGCTGTTCATCCTCGTCGGCGCGGCGATCTTCTGGTGGATGGGCAAACGCGGGCTGTCGTCGCGGGTGCAGATCGCGACCTTCCTCGCGATCCTTGGCGGCGGCCTTGCGATCATCGGCCTCGCCGCCGACTGGCGCTGGATGATCGCGGGGATGGTGGTGCAGCAGACGGGCGCCGGCATGGCGATCCCGTCGCTGATCGCCTGGGCGCAGTCGAGGCTGCCCTTCGCGCATCGCGGGCGCGGCATGGGCGTATGGACCGCCTGCTTCTTCTTCGGCCAGTTCAGTTCGCCGCTGATCGTCAACCTCATCTCGCGCGTGACCGGCACGATGCAGGGCGCGTTCCTGGTCGCGGGGGTGCTGGGTGTCGTGGGGGCGGTTGTCGCCTTCGCGCTGCTTGGCCGGCGGGCGGACCGCGTACATGCCGTTGCGACGGCATGAGGACAGCGCTGATCCTTACGTTGCTGGTCGCGGGGACCCCCGCGGCTGCGCAGGTCCCGCGCACGATGGTCCCGACTCATGCCCGTCCGCAGCCGGGCGAGGTCGTGCTGGGCGACCCCGGGGGCCCCGACCGCGAGCAGTGGATGCTGCGCGACGGCGGCGTCGATGTGCGCAACATCACGCGACCGACGCTGACGCCGGTGCTGCCGGTCGGCCCCGGCAGCGGCGCGGCGGTGATCGTCGCGCCAGGCGGCGGCTTCCTCGGCCTCGCGATCGAGGACGAGGGGTGGAGGGTCGCGCGCTGGCTCGCCAATCACGGGGTCGCCGCGTTCGTGCTCAAATACCGCGTTCTGCCGACCCCGCGCGACCCGGCGGTCTGGCAGGACAGCCTCGCGCGGGCGATGCGCGGCGAGCGAACCGGCATCGCGCCGCCCGACGACACCCCGCCCGAGGCGCTGGCCGACGGCCTCGCCGCGCTTCGTCACGTCCGCGTGCAGGCGGGACGTTACGGCATTGACCCCGCCCGTGTCGGCTTCATGGGGTTCTCGGCGGGCGGGTTCCTGACGCGCAGCGTCGTGGCGAAGGGCGGAGCGGACGCGCCCGCCTTCGCCGCGCCCATCTATCCCAACATGAAGCCGATGGACGTCCCCGCCAACGCTCCGCCGATGTTCGTGACGATCGCCGCCGACGATTCCCTGCTCGGCCAGGCGGGCGGGTTCGGCCTGGTCGACAGCTATCGCGCGGCGGGCAAGTCGATCGAGTTCCACCTGCTCGCCGATGGCGGCCACGGGTTCGGCCTCGGCAAGCCGGGCACCGCAAGCGAGGGGTGGATCGAGGCGTTCTACCGCTGGCTCGGCGCCCGCGGATTCCTGAAGCCCGCCCGCTGACGTTCAGCGCGAGGTGCGCAGGTACGCCAGCACCATTTCGGCCAGCTCGACGCGCAGCGCGCCGAACGCCGTCTGGTCGGCGCCCTCCGCGGTCGAGCCGAGGCTGAGGTGCCGCGCCATCGTCGCGAAGATGATGTGAAAGGCGGCGAGCGCCTTTGCCGCGGGATCGGCGGCAGGCATCTCGTCGCGGAAGTGCAGCATCGCCTCGACCGCCGTCCGGGCTGACTGGGCGGCGGTCGCCTTGCCCGGCCCCGACACCGCCGGATCGAACGAGGCGCGCTGCATGACGAGGCGCAGCATCGGCGCGTGCTCGGCCAGCAGCTGTGAGTAGCGCTCGACATAGCGGGGCACGAACTCGGCCAGCGACTTTGACTGGTCCGCAACCTCGGCCAGCATCGCCGATTCGCTCGATATGATCTCGGTCAGCGCCTCGGCGATGACGGCGTGGATCAGATTGTCCTTGCTCTCGAAGCGCAGATAGATCGAGCCGATCGAGACCGCCCCGCGCTCGCTCACGTCCTGCAGCGTGAACTCCTCGCTCGCGCGTTCGAGCATCAGCTCGCGCGTCGCAGCCAGCATCCGCTCGAACGATTCGCGGCTGCGCCCCTGGCGCGGCTGTCTGGAGACGGCGCCCGCGGCAAGCTGGGCGGTGGCGGCAAGGCTGGAATTGGCGGTTGACATGCCCGCGACGTTGAAACAAATAAAAACAGAACGTCAATTCTAATTCATCTGCCGACCTTTGTTTTGATTCGAGCGGATGAGCCTGGGAGGGTCTGGCCATGCGTTTCTCTGTTTTCCTCAACGCGCGCACCATGCGACCCGAGGAGGATCGCCAGCTGATGCGCGACCTCGAGCGTCATGCCGTGAAGGCTGCCGATCAGGGTTTCTCGGCGATTTTCATGCCCGACCATCACTTTAACGGGTACATGCCGGTGGCCAGCGACAGCTTCGTCTTCGCGGCGTATCTCGCCGCCAAGCTCCCGCACATGCATTTCGGCTTTTCGGTGGTGTCGGTGCCGCTCCACCATCCGGTACGCTTTGTCGAGCGGATCAACATCCTCGACCAGCTGACCGACGGCAAGCTGCTGGTCGGGATCGGCTCGGGCACTACGCCCGAGGAGATGATCGGCTTCGGCGTCAACTATAAGGACGCGGGCGCCGTCGCCGAGAAGAACCTCGAGCTCGCCGAGGCGCTTTGGTCGAAGGCGATGGAGGATCCCGCGATCGTCATCGATAACGGCCCGCACCAGGGCCGCGTGCTGCAGCGCATCGCGCCGGCGAACTACACGCCGCGCCACGCGCGGCTGATGCCGGTCGCCATGAAGGAGGCGAGCATGCGCCGCGCGGCCGACAATGCGTGGCCGGCGTTCATTCCCGCCTTCACCCCGCCGAAGATCGGCGGGACCGAGCCGTTCGTCCATGTGAAGAAGTATTTCGACGCCTACCACGATGCGCTCACTGCCGCCGGCCATTCGGACGAGGCGGTCACGGCGGCGCTCGATTGGACGACGCACACCTATCAGTGCGTCCATGTCGCCGAGAGCGACGACCAGGCGCGTGAGGAGCTGGAGGTCATCCTGCGCGCCTATCAGGACGCGATCGAACGCGAGGCCGAGTTCAATGCCCGCGCCGAGAGCGACGACGCCAATAAGAAGACGGATCGCACGCCCAATGCGCTGACCGACGACTGGATCGGTACCTGGTGCCTTTACGGCTCGCCCGAGACGGTGATCGAGCATCTCGAGCCCTACCGCGACCTCGGCATCGGCAACATCCTGTGCGGGACGACGACCGGGCCACTGACCGAGGAGCGGCTGCGGCTGGCTGACCAGACGCTCGACCTGCTGTCGCAAAAAGTGATGCCCGCGCTCGCCAAGTCGCCGGTCGCCGCCTGATGCGGGTCGTCGGCATCGGCGGCACGCTGCGTGCCGGCTCGTCGAGCGAGCGGCTCGCGCGGGCGGTGCTCGCCGCGTGCGGGCGGCGGGGCGCGGAGGTGCGGATGTTCGACGGCCCGCATCTCGCCCGGCTGCCGCATTTCGATCCCGGAGCGCCCGACCGCTCGCCGGCCGAGGCCGAGCTGGTCGAGGCGGTGCGCAGCTGCAACGCGCTCGTCATCGCCTCGCCCGGCTATCACGGCGGCGTCTCGGGGCTCGTCAAGAACGCGATCGACCTGCTCGAGGACCTGCGCGTCGATTCGCGGCCCTATTTCGACGGGCGGCCCGTCGGGCTGATCGTGTCGGCGGCGGGATGGCAGGCGGGCGGCGTCACGCTCGCGGCGCTGCGCGGCATCGTGCACGCGATGCGCGGCTGGCCGACGCCGATCGGGCTGGCGGTCAACAGTATCGAACAACAGCCTTTTGACGCTCAAGGCGCGCTGGCCGACCCCGGCATCTCCGCCGCTGTCGAGGCGATGGCCGACCAGCTGACGCAAGGTGTGCGCCCCGGCGCTTGACAGCAAAACAAAACGAACTAGAACAATAATTCTATTAACTAAGCGCCGGCCCATTCGAATCGGCGCAGTTAGGGGAGGGTTACATGGCTCGATTCTCGAAGAAGTGCGTCCTGCTCGCAGGGTGCGGCCTGATGGCGGTGGCGACGCCCGCGCTGGCGCAGGACGTCCCGCCTGCCCCGGCCGACTCGCCGGCCGCCGAGGAGATCATCGTCACCGCGCAGAACCGCGCCGAACGTGTCGAGGACGTGCCGATCGCGATCGACGTGGTGGGCGCGGAGGCGATCGCCCAGGCCGGCGTCACCGACTTCCGCGAGGTCGAGCGGATTGCCCCCGTTCTCCAGATCACCCAGGATTCACAATATACCCGCGTCGCGGTCCGCGGCGTCGGCACCAATTCGAACGACGAGGCGCAGGACCAGTCGATCGCCATCAACATCGACGGCGAATATCTGAACCGCCCGAACATCCTCAACGTCTCGCTGTTCGACCTCGACCGGGTCGAGGTGCTGCGCGGCCCGCAAGGCACGCTCTACGGCCGCAACGCGACGGGCGGCGCGATCAACTTCATCACGCGCAAGCCGGGCAAGGACTTCGGCGTCAACCTGAATGCCAGCTATGGCAACTACAACGCCTTCACCGTCGAGGGCGGCGTCGATGTGCCGTTCGGCGACTTCGGCGGGCTGCGCCTGTCGGGCATCTATACCGACCGTGACGGCTATTTCTATCATCCCAACATCGACGCGCGCAGCGGATCGGCCGGGACCAAGGGCGGCCGTGCCAGCCTTCGCCTGACGCCGGTATCGGGGCTGACGGTCGACCTGGTCGGCGAATATGTCGAGATCGACAACATCATCCCCGCCTTCGCCGCGGTTAACGTCAATCAGGGCGGCCGTGCGCCGGGCGCGGGCTGTTCGGGCATCGGCTGGACGGAAGTCGCGCCGCTGACGCCGGGGACGCAGTGCATCCCGACGGGCACCAGCTATCTTCAGACGATCGACCGCAAGACCTATGATGCGCCGCTGTCGGGCCTCAGCCCCAACCACATCGAATCGACCGCGATCCGTGGCCGGCTCCAGTACGACTTCGGCGCGGCGACCTTCACCTATACCGGCGGCTATCGCGACAGTGCGCAGGCGACGCAGCAGTCGCTGCCCCCGGCTTACGAGTTCCTAGAGTTCGGCAACAATGTCGAGACGCAGAGCCACGAGATCCGGCTGAACGGCAACAACCCGGCGGGCGGTTTCCAGTGGCAGGTCGGCGGCTTCTACTTCCAGGAGAAGCTCGACAATGTCCGCGGCCTGTTCAACCGCTTCATCGGACCCAACGGCAGCTTCATCAACTTCTTCACCCGCGACAGCGAGATCAAGAGCTATGCCGCGTTCGGCCAGGTCGATGTGCCGATCACCGAGCAGCTGACCGCGGTGGGCGGCATCCGCTACACCAGCGACGACCGGACGGGCGTGTTCGGCAATTACGGCTTCGTCTTCAACTCGGGCCGAGTCGACCAGACGACCGTGCGGCCCGCCCCTTCGGTCCTGACGCCCGAGGCGAAGGGTGAGAAGGTGACGTGGCTGGCGGGCCTCAACTACAAGCCCAACCAAGACACGCTGATCTACGGCAAGGTCTCGACCGGCTACAAGGCGGGTGGGTTCGACAGCGTCGGGTCCTACGACCCGGAGAGCAACACTGCCTATGAAGTCGGCGGCAAGTTCGGAATCGGACCGCACCAGATCAACACCTCGGCCTTCTATTACGACTACAAGGATCTGCAGGCGTCGGTGCTGCTCAACCCGGCGGTCGGCGGCCAGATCTTCAACGCCGGCAAGGCGACGATCTGGGGCATTGAGGTCGAGGGCAATTTCAAGCTGTCGCGGAACGACACCTTCAGCGCGACCTTCAACTATCTGAATGCCAAGTATGACGACCTGCTTGCCGCCTACACGGTGTTCTGCGTGGGCTGTGCCGCCACGTCGGTCGGCGATCTCGACAACAATCCCGCCACGGTTACTCAACCCAACCTGGCCGGCAACAAGCTGCCGCAGAGCCCCGATGTCATCATCACCCTGGGCTACGACCATGTCTTCGACCTGGGCAGCGCCGGCACGCTGACCGCGAGCGCCTTCTCGCGGTTCAAGAGCGACTATTTCCTCGACATCTTCAACTATAATGACAGCCGCCAGCGCGGTTTCAGCCAGACCGACCTGACGCTGATCTATCGCCCGACCAGCGAGAAATTCAGCATCCAGGCGTTCGTCCGCAATCTCGAGGACGCGCAGCCGCTGGCGTTCGGTACTTTCGTGGCGGCGGGCCCCGACGACATCTACAACTGGAGCTTCGGCGCGCCGCGTACCTACGGCGTCCGCCTAACCGTCGACTACTGATCCCGTACTGGGGCGCCGCTCATCCTCGCGGCGCCCCGCTTTTCTTCTGGGAGTGATTGCGTGAAGCTTTCTGCGTGCATCGAATGGCAGTTCGCTGAGGGGAACGAGGGGCTGGGCGACCGCATCCGCGCTGCACACGCGGCCGGGCTCGACCATGCCGAGTTCCATCTCTGGCGCGACAAGGACATGGCGGGCGTGGCCGAAGCGCTGGCCGAAACCGGCGTCACCCTCACCGGGTTCTGCGTCGACCCGCGCCGCTCGATCGTCGATCCGGCGCAGCATGAAGAGTTTCTGGGCGCGGTCCGCGACACGCTCGCCGCAGCGCAAAAGGTGGGGTCTCCGCCGCTGATCGTCGCCTCGGGCTTCAATCGGGAGGGCGTGAGCCCCAACGAACATTTCGCCGAGGCGGTGAAGGCCCTGCGCGCCGCCGCCGATCTGGCCGAGGCTGCCGGCGTGACGCTGGTGCTCGAGCCGCTCAACGACCGGATCGACCATCCGGGCATGTACCTCGTCTCGACGACGCTCGGCCTCGACCTGATCGAGGCGGTGGGCAGCCCGCGCCTCCGCCTCCTCTACGACGTCTATCACAGCCGCGTGATGGGCGAGGACATGAAGGCGGTGCTCGCCGGCCGCATCCATCTGGTCGAGCATGTCCAGGTGGCCGACCTGCCCGGCCGCAACGAGCCGGGGACAGGCGACCTCGACTTCGCCGCGATCGTCGCCGACCTGCGTGCGCTGGGGTACGAGCGCGCGATCGGCCTCGAATACCGGCCGACGCTGCCCGCCGAGGCGTCGCTCGCCCAGACACGCGATGCGCTCGGCCTCTGACATGACGCAGAAGCTGAGCCTCACCGAGCGGCTCAGCTACGGCTTCGGCGATTTTGGCTACAGCCTCGCCTACAACATGGCGGGGGCGTTCCTCCTTTATTACTACACCAACGTCGCAAAGCTTCCCGCGGCGGCGGTGGGAACGATCTTCCTCGCCGCCCGCCTGCTCGATGCGGTGATCGACATCCTCGTCGGCATCGCCGTCGACAAGACCCGGTCGCGCTGGGGGCGGACGCGCCCCTATTTCCTGTTCACCGCCGTCCCCTATGCGGTCGTGGTCGTGCTGCTGTTCAACGTGCCCGACGGCAGCGAGACGATGCGGCTCATCTACGCTTTCCTCACGTTCAAGGCGCTCGGCATCCTCATGTCGCTGGGGTCGATCCCTTATACCGCGCTGTTGCCGATGATGACGCTCGACACGGGCGAACGGCTGAAGCTCAGCGGCATGCGTTCGATCGGCACGTCGGTATCGGTAATCCTCGGCACCGCGGCGACGATGCCGCTCGTCGGGCTGTTCGGCGGCGGCGACGAGCAGCGCGGGTTTCTTGCGACGGCGACTCTGTTCGCCGGGTTGTCGCTGGTGGCGCTGTTCATGCTGTTCCGCAACTGCCGCGAGCGGTTCGACGACAACGCCTCGCCGCGGTTCGCCGTCCTCCCGGCGATCGGCCAGATGCTGCGCAATCGCGCGTGGGGCGTCTGCTTCGGCTTTACGCTGCTCTATTTCGTTCGCTTTGGCACGATGATCTCGCTCACCGCCTTCTTCGCGGTCGAGGTTTTGGGGCGGCCGTGGATGATCTCGATCCTGCTGCCCGCGATTTCGGGCATGCTGCTGCTCGCCGCCTTTATCGCGCCGCCGATCCTCGCGCGCACGGGGCTGCGCAAGGGGTGCCTGGGCGCCATCCTCATCTCGATCGCGCTGTTCGCGCTGCTGCCGCTGACCGAGGCGTCGCCGCCCGCATTCATCGCCGTCTATCTCGCTGCGTCGGTCGCGACGTCGGTGACAATCACCGGCATCTTCACGATGGCGGCGGAGGCGGTCGATTATCACGAGGCCGAGTTCGGGACGCGCAACGAGGGGCTGCTGTCCTCGGGCATCAGCCTCGCCACCAAGATCGGCATGGCGGTGGGGACGGCGGCGATCGCCTATTCGCTGGGACTTGCCGGTTATGTCCCCGGCGGCGTGACCGAGACCGCACGCGAGACAATCCGCTGGTCCTATTATGGCTGGCCCATCGTGCTCCTCGCGCTCCAGGCGGGCGTCATCCTGCTCTGGCCCACGGTGCGGCGTCCCGCCGCGACCCTCGCTACCGCTTGATCCGGAGAAGACCGATGAAGCTCCTCGCCCTGCCGCTCCTCCTGTCCGCAATGCAGCACGTGCCCGTCGCCGAGATCCCCAAGATGCCCGGCAACAAGCCCTATGCTCCGCCAGAGACGGTGCAGCGCGTCGTCACGCCCGTCGATCCCAAGGAAGCGCGGCTCCGCGTCCTCATCATCAGCGGCCAGAACAGCTACGAGCATGACTGGACCGGGGTGAACAATCAGCTGCGCACGATGATGAAGGACACCGGCCGCTTCGACGTGCGCGTGACCGAGGATTTCGACGACGGCACGCTGGCGATGCTGAAGAAATACGACGTCGTGCTGCTCAACTACGCCAGCCGCTGGAACTATGGCGACAAGGAACAGCATCTCTGGTCGCCGGGCGCGTTCAAGGCGCTCTATGACTATGTGCGGGAGGGCGGCGGCCTCGTTGCCTTCCACTCGAGCTTCACCTGGGGCCGTGACATTCCCGAATATAAACGGCTGCTCGGCGCGGTGATGGTGCCGGGCGAGAGCCGCCGCTCGCCGCCCGACGCGTTTCGCGTGAAGATCGAGACGCAGGCGCACCCCGTCACCGCGGGGCTGCGCCCGTACATCTGGAGCTTCATGGAGGACAAATACACCAACATGTCCTTCGACCCCGCGGCGAAGGTGACGGTGCTCGCGACCGCGTTCGACGACGCCGCCGATTACGTGCCCGAAAAGGCGGGACCGAAATACGATTACGAGGCGTACAAGGCCGCCAACGTCGCCCGGATGAAGGGGATGAACGCGCCCAATCCGGTCGTCTGGACGCAGGACTATGGCAAGGGCCGCGTCTTCTCGATCACGCTCGGCCACGGGCCCGACACGCTCCAGTTCGACGGGGTGCGGACGCTGGTGACGCGCGGGGCCGAATGGGCGGCAACGGGCAAGGTGACAATCCCGGCGCTCGACAAGGCCTCGGGCTTCGACATTCCGGCGGCCTACCGCACCGAGAAGTAGCGCCGCGAGAGCCACGCGACGGAACCGAGCGCGGCGATCAGCACCGCGTTCTGTGGCAGTGCCTGCGCCTCGCCCGCGCCGGCATGGACCGCGGCGGCGACGAGCTGATTGGCGATCAGGATCATCGCCGCCGCCCCGCCGATCCGCGTATGGCCCGGTGCGAGGCCGGCGAGCAGCAGCAGCGCGCAAAGGATCTCGCTCACCCCAACCGCGCTGCCGAGCGGCTCGGAATCCGGACCGTCCATGCGCCGTGCTGCGCCAGCAGGCCAAGCGGCGC
Organism: Sphingomonas spermidinifaciens; assembly: GCF_002351485.1. GTDB lineage: Bacteria > Pseudomonadota > Alphaproteobacteria > Sphingomonadales > Sphingomonadaceae > Sphingomonas > Sphingomonas spermidinifaciens. The sequence goes on from NZ_NWMW01000002.1 coordinate 72,896, forward strand.
GCTCGCCTTCATCCAGCCGACGAAGCCGAAAAGGCGGCGAGCGGCAGCGACAGGAGGATGCGCAGCAACATCATCATTTCTTCGCTCTCCGCTTGACCGTCGCGCCCCGATATAGAATATAGGTTCTAATTGAGATGGGGAGAGGAGTCGAGCGGTCGGGCGCGTGAGCGCCTCATCCCGCCATGCCAAAACCCATGCTCGGTGAGGGTGCGCCGCCGGCGGCCCGCCTCCTGCGGCAATGCCGCGCATCGACGAGGGAATGGCCATGGCCGAGATCAAGCGGGGCGTCAGCCTCTACAGCTTTCAGAACGACACCTTTCAGGGGAAGATGACCCTGGAGGACTGCATCCGCACCTGTGCCGACATGGGCGCCAAGGGCATCGAGATCATCGGCGAGCAGACCTTCTGGGGCTGGCCGGAGGTCGGCGTCGATCAGGCAAAGGTCGAGGAGTGGCACCGCCTGATCAAGCAGTATGACTGCGTGCCCGTCAGCCACGACTTCATGCTCGACTACAAGCGCTACAAGGGCCGCGAGATGCCCTTCGACGAGCAGGTCGCGAGCGTGAAGAAGGACATCGATTTCGGTGCGCTGCTCGGCATGAAGTATATCCGCGCGCTCGTCTCGATCGCGCCCGAGGTGCTGGTCGCCGCGGCGCCCTATGCCGAGGAGAAGGGCATCACGATCCTGATCGAGGTCCACGCGCCGCTGCACTTCGACCATCCCTGGATCGTCCGCCATGCCGAGGCCTTCGAGAAGTCGGGCTCGGATGCGCTTGGCTTCCTCCCCGACATGGGCATGTTCCTTTTCAAGTTCCCGCGCGTGTGGAAGGCCAAGTTCGAGCGGATCGGCGTGCCCAAGCACATCGCCGACTATATCGAGAAAGCTTACGAGGACCGCGTCCTCAGCGAGTACGTCATCCTCAACGTCCGCGAGATGGGCGGGCAGGGGCCGGCGATCGCGATGGCCGAGACGCTGCGCCACAATGCCGCGTTCGAGCCCAAGCGGATGCTCGACTACATGCCGCGCATCCACAACATCCACGGCAAGTTCTACGAGATGGACGCCGATCTCTACGAGCCGTCGATCCCTTATGACGAGATCGTCCGCGTGCTCCAGAAGGGCGGGTACGACGGCTACATCTGCTCGGAGTACGAGGGCAATCGCTGGATCGAGGACGTCGAGGAGCCCGATTCGGTCGAGCAGGTCCGCCGCCAGCAGGAAATGCTCAAGCGCCTGATCGGCGAACCCACCCCCACCGCACTCGCCGCCTGAAAGGATCAGCGCCATGATGGACAACAAGATGATCTGCGTCGACGGCTTCGAGAATGTCGTCGAGGGCGGCGAGACGACCGGCTTCGCGTTCCTGGGGCGGCTGCCCTATTATCGCGGTCTCGGCCTTTCGATGGTCGAGGATATCGCCGTCGCCGTGGATGGCGAGGCGGTCGCGCGCGAGGATGTGCGCTTCTCGGTGCGTGGCAAAACCTACACGCTCGACGAGATGGAAACGGTTTATGACGACCGTTGGAACTTCGGCGAGAAGGCGCGCATCATCGTGCTGCGCGCGGGCGGGCTGACGCCGGGCAAGCACCGGATCGAGTTCGCCGTGCGGATGCGCGTTTCCTACCTGCCCTTCGTGCCGACGACGAAGGATGCAAAGGAACTCGACCTCGCCGCCTGACGGCAAGCAAGGCGCCCCGCCCGGCAAGGGCGGGGCGCTTTTTTCATGGAAATGACGATGCGCGATCCGACGATCGAGGATATGACCCGCCTGACCGCGGGCGCGGCGATGTGGGCGAGCCACGCGCTTCCCGAGGCGGGCATCCCCGCCTTCACGATGAGCGACGGGCCGATGGGCATCGCGTCCGGCCACGTCGACGAGCGCGACATCGCCCGGCTCAGCCCCTGCGCGACGGCACTCGGCGCGAGCTTCGACACCGACCTCGTCCAGCGGATCGGCGCGCTCGTCGGCAGCGAGGCGGCGGCGCGCGGCGTCGATGCAGTGCTCGCCCCCAACATCAACCTTGCGCGCAGCCCGCTCGCCGGCCGCGCCTTCGAATATTTCGGCGAGGATCCGCTCCATGCCGGCATCCTCGGTGCCGCCTGGATCACCGGGTTGCAGTCGACGGGGACCGGGTCGGTCGCCAAGCATCTGGTCTGCAACGACAGCGAGACCGAGCGCGACACGCTCGACGTCCGCATCGACGAGCGGACGCTGCGCGAGGTCTATCTCCTCCCGTTCGAGTTCGCGGCGCGCGCGGGCTGCGTGGGCATGCTGGCCGCCTACAACAAGGTGAACGGCGATTGGTGCGCCGAGCAGACGCACATCATCACCGAGGTGGTGAAGGGCGCGTGGGGCTATGACGGCCTTGTCATGTCCGACTGGTTCGGCACGCACTCGACCGCGCCGACGCTCAATGCGGGCCTCGATCTGGAGATGCCGGGGCCGGCGCGCTTCCTCGGCTTCAAGGCGGACGAAGCCGTCGCTGCCGGCGAAGTTCCGCCCACGCGCGTCGCCGACGCGGCCGAGCGGATCGCGCGCGCCGCGAAGCGCGTCACCGGCGCCAAGACTCAGCCCTATACCGACGACGAAACGCGCGACCTGCTGGTCGAAGCCGCGGCGGCGGGGTTCGTGCTCCTCAAGAATGACGGGCTGCTGCCGCTCGCGCCGGGCAGGCGGATTGCGGTGATCGGCCCCAATGCCGCGGCGCCGTGCTTCCAAGGCGGCACCTTCGCCAAGATCTCGGTGTCGCCCGACCTGCCGAGCCCGGCACAGGCGATCGCCGCGCGCTATGGCGCGGACAAGGTGACGTTCGAGGCGGGCGTCGATCCCGCGCCTCGACTGCCCGGCATGCCCGTGACCCCCGCGCGCGACATCGGCGACGGCTGCACCCGCGGCATGACGCTCGACTATTTCGCGAGCGACGACTGCACTGGCGAGCCGCTGACCAGCGAGACGCGCGCGACCAACTCGCTGGTCTGGTTCGTCGGCGTGCATGAGCAGGGGCCGTTCGACAAGGGCGGATCGGTGCGCGCGAGCGGCGTGTTCACCCCCGAGCAGAGTGGGCCGCACCGCTTCTATCTGGGCGCGACGGGGGAGGCGCGGCTGACCGTCGATGGCGAACCGATCGTTTCGACAGGCGCGACGCTCGCCAAGGACGTGATGGGGAAGCTCAAGTCCGGCGACGCCGAAACCGGCGGAGTGGTGCTCGAAGCGGGGAAGCCCGTCCGCATCGTCGCCGAGTTCGCCTATGCCCCCGCCCGCGTCCACGGCCTGTGGTACGGCGTGCGCGGGCCGGACAGCCGCGAGGCGATGCTGGCGCGTGCCGAAGCCGCCGCGCGGGACGCGGAGGCGGTGCTGCTGTTCGTCGGCGAAACCTCCGATTCGAGCGTCGAGAGCAAGGACCGGCCCGACACCCGCCTCGCCCCCGAACAGGCCGAGCTCGTCGCGCGCGTCCTCGCCGCCAATCCGCGCACCGCGATCGTCGCCAATATCGGCCACGCCTTCGACGCGAGCTGGGCCGAGGGCGCCGCCGCGCTGATCGCCGCCTGGTATCCGGGCGAGGGCTTTGCCGAGGCGATAGCGCAGGTGCTGGCGGGCGACCGCGAGCCCGGCGGACGGATGCCCGTGTCGATCGCGTGCGCGGAGGCCGACTATCCCGCCTTCGGCCTCAAGCCAGGCGAGGGCGGGCGGCTGTCCTATGAGGAGGGAACACGGATCGGCTATCGCGGCCTCATCGCCAACGGCACGCCGGCACGGCACTCGTTCGGCAGCGGCGAGGGCTATACGCGCTTCGACTGGGCCGAAGCGGCAGTCGAGGGTGGTGGAGTGGCCGTCACCGTGCGCAACATCGGCGACCGCGCGGGCAGCGAAATCGTCCAGCTCTATCGCGACACGCCCGAGCCGACCCTGGTCGGATTCGCCAAGGTCCACCTCCAGCCCGGCGAGGAACGCCGCATTTCCATCGCGCTCGCCGCCCGCCGGTTCATGATCTGGGGCGAAGGGGGCTGGACGCCGATCGGTCGCACTCTAAACCTGCGCGTCGCACGGCATGCCGAGGACCCCGGCATGCCGCTCACCGCCGCGTTCGCCGACCTGGACGACGCGGCTCTTTAGGGAGAGGCGAATGGCGCGGTTGCGCATGGGTATGATCGGCGGCGGACCGGGGGCGTTCATCGGCCCCGTTCACCGCATCGCCGCCGAGCTCGATCGGGAGATCGAGCTGGTGGCCGGCGTGTTTTCCTCCGATGCCGGACGCTCGCGGGCGGGGGGCGAGGCGTACCGGATCGATCCGGACCGCGCCTATCCGTCGCTCGATGCGATGTTCGCCGCGGAGAAGGCGCGGGAAGACGGCATCGACTTCGTCGCGATCGTCAGCCCCAACCACCACCACCTCCCCGCCGCGAAGGCTGCGCTGGAGGCCGGCTATCCGGTGCTCAGCGACAAGCCGATGACCGCGACGCTTGCCGAGGCGAAGGAGCTGGGCGGCGTGGTGGCGCAGGCGGGGCTGCCCTATGGCCTCAGCTACACCTATTCGGGCTATCCGCTGGTGCGCGAGGCGCGTGCGCGCGTCGCCGCGGGTGCGATTGGTAGCGTTCGCAAGGTCGTGGTCGAATATCCGCAGGGCTGGCTCGCGGGCGAGGCGACGGGAAAGCAGGCCGAATGGCGCGTCGATCCGGCCAAATCGGGCGCGGGCGGCTGTATCGGTGACATCGGCGTCCACGCCTTCCACCTCGCCGAGTTCATCACCGGTCTTCGCGTGACCGAGCTGCTCGCGGACCTCGCCGCCGTGGTGCCGGGCCGCGCGCTCGACGACGACTGCACGGTGCTGCTCCGCTTCGACAATGGCGCGCGCGGCGTGCTGCTGGCCAGCCAGATCGAGGTGGGCGAGCTGAATGGCCTGCGCATCCGGCTTTATGGCGAAAAGGGCGGGCTGATCTGGCGGCAGGAAACGCCGAACGAGCTGACCTTCCACTCGATCGACGGCTCGACGCAGGTGATCCGTGCCGGCGATGCGGCGATCGGCCCCGATGCGCGCGCGGCGACGCGTACGCCCGGCGGCCATCCCGAGGGCTATCTGGAGGCGTTCGCCAACCTCTATCGCGACTTTGCCAAGCAGCTGCGCGGCGAGCCCGGCTCGCTGATCCCCGGCATCGACGACGGGCTTCGCGGCATGGCGTTCATCGACACCGCCGTCCGGGCCAGCGCCGACCGCGCCGGCTGGACCGTGCTTCAGGTTTGAGGAGTAGGATTATGCGCACGATCAAGGGACCGGCGATCTTCCTCGCCCAGTTCGCGGGCGACAATGCGCCTTATAACAGCCTCGATACCATCGCCGATTGGGTCGCCGGCATGGGCTACAAGGGCATCCAGATCCCCAGCTGGGACGGACGCCTGTTCGACCTCGACAAGGCGGCCGAGAGCCAGACCTATTGCGACGAGGTGAAGGGCCTGCTTGCCGACAAGGGGCTCGAGATCACCGAGCTGTCGACGCACCTTCAGGGCCAGCTTGTCGCCGTGCATCCCGCCTATGACGCGCAGTTCGACGGCTTCGCGCCGGCGGCGGTCCACGGCAATCCCAAGGCGCGGCAGGCATGGGCGGTCGATCAGGTGAAGAAGGCTGCCCTCGCCAGCCGCCGGCTGGGCCTCACCGCGCACCCGAGCTTCTCGGGGGCGCTCGCATGGCCGTACATCTATCCCTGGCCGCAGCGGCCCGCGGGGCTGGTCGAGGACGCGTTCGACGAACTCGCGCGGCGATGGAAACCGATCCTCGACGTGTTCGATGAGAACGGCGTCGATCTCGCCTTCGAAATCCATCCGGGCGAGGATCTGCACGACGGCGTGACGTTCGAGATGTTCCTCGATCGCGTGGGCGGCCATGCGCGCTGCAACATGCTGTTCGATCCCAGCCATTATGTGCTGCAGCAGCTCGACTATCTGGCGCACATCGACATCTATCACGAGCGCATCAAGTGCTTCCACGTGAAGGATGCCGAGTTCAACCCGACCGGCCGGTCGGGCGTCTATGGCGGCTATCAGGGTTGGGTCGACCGCCCCGGTCGCTTCCGTTCGCTGGGTGACGGGCAGGTCGATTTCGGTGCGATCTTCTCGAAGATGGCGCAGTACGATTTCGCCGGCTGGGCGGTGCTCGAATGGGAATGCGCGCTGAAGCATCCCGAACAGGGTGCGGCCGAGGGTGCGCCGTTCATCGACGCGCACATCATCCGCGTGACCGAGCATGCGTTCGACGATTTCGCCGCCGGCGGCGCCGATCGCGAACTCAACAAGCGGATCATGGGCATCGACTGAGGTGAACGACCCGGCGAAGCTCGGCTGGGGCACGCGCATCGGCTTCATGGCCTGCGCGATGCCCGAGCTCATCAAGAGCTTCGCCTGGGACGCCTTCGTCCTCTTTTTCTATGCGCAGGTGGTCGGGCTCGATGGCTATCGCATCGGCCTGGCGCTGGCGATCATCCTCGTCTTCGATGCAGTCGCCGATCCCTATATCGGCGCGCTGTCCGATCGGATGGATCGCGCGCCGCTCGGGCGGCGGCACACGCTGATGGCCGCCGCGGTGCTGCCCTTCGCGGTCGGCATCGCGCTGGTCTTCGCGCCGCCCCAAGGGATGGGGCAGTGGCAGACCTTTGCCTGGCTGCTCGGCTTCGGGCTGCTCGCCCGGGTCGGCATCTCGTTCTGGACGGTGCCCGCCTATGCGATGGGCGGCGAGCTGACGCGCGATGCGGGCGAGCGCAACCTCGTTGCGGTGATGCGCAACCTCGGCAACCAGCTGGCGATCCTGACGGTGCCGTGGATTGCCTTCTCGGTGTTTTTCGTGGCGAGCCCCGGCTTTGCCAAGCCGCAGCTCAATCCCGCGCCCTATCCGGGCTTCGGCCTGTTCGTGGCGTTACTCGGCGCGGCGCTGATGGTCGTCGGGCTGGTCGGCACGCGGGCGCGGATGCGCGCGATCGAGGCGGCGGATCGCGGGATCACCGAAAGGAGCGCGATCGAGACGCTGCCGCAGCTCCTCCGGCGCCTCGTCGCGGCGATCCGGACGACGCCCAATATCGGCCGCCTGCTGATGGTCGCGCTGCTCGTCCTGTTCACCAATTCGGTGGTCAATCAGCTGACGCTGCACCTCTCCACCTATTTCTGGCAGCTCGATGGCGGCTGGACGCAGCGGCTGCTGCTGGCGGGCACGTTCGGCTCGATCGCGGCGATGTTCCTCGCACCGGCGTGGATGAGGCGGGTGGGCACGCGGTTCGCGATGGTGAGCGGCCTGATCGCGTTCTTCGTCGTGCAGGTCGCGGCGGTGCTGCTGCCATTACTCGGTCTTGCGCCGGCGGCTGGGACGTTCGCGATCGGCGCGTTCGTGTGCGCTGCGCGGGTGCTGGGGGGCTTCGCCTATGGCCTCTATGTCGTGCCTTTCAACACCGTCACCTACGACATCGGTGACGAGCACGAGGCGAATACCGGCGTGCCGCAGCAGGGGCTGGTCGCAAGCTTCATGTTCATCGGATTGCAGGTGGGCAGCGGCCTCGTTGCGCTGCTGGCGGGGTCGTTCCTGGGGATCATCGACTTCCCGGCGGGGGTGCCGGTCGATCAGGTGCCCGCCGGCAAGGTGCGTGCGCTCGCCTGGTTCGTCGCCGGGCTGATCGTCGTGGCGGGCGCGGCTATGGCGTGGCTGGTCGGGCGGTTCGACGTGTCGGCGGAAAAGCAGGCGGAAATCCGGCGCGTGCTCGCGGAGCGGCGTCAGGCCACCACGAAATCTGCACCCGCGCCGTAGAAGCGAACCGTCCCGCCCGCATCGCCGCCGCTGACGCCGACCGACAGTTGCAGCCCGAAGCGGAGCCGCAATGGTGCGGCGAGCGGCAGCTCGGTCAGTCGCCGGGCAGTTGCGGGATAATATTCGCGCCACTGCTCGGGCGGATCGAAGGGAACGGGGACCGAGGGCGGCGGTGTCCCCGGCGGCGTCAGCGGCAGGCGCTCCATGCCGCCATGCTGGAGCACGACCCAGTGGATCGACGCGCCGTCGAGCGTCTCCCACAAGAGTGACACGCCGGTGCAGGCGAGCGGCTCGCCATTGTGATGGACCGAGGTCGGGATGGGAAAGTGAAACCAAACGTCGCGGCCCGGATGGAGGCGGAAGGCGGAGAAAAAGCCGCGATTATAGCCCGCCTGTTCCGACCAGGCGGCGCCATCGACGGGCAGGAACACGCCCGGCCCGCATTCCTGCGGCACGACGGCGGCCGAGGGCACCCAGACGCTTTCGACGATCTTCACGCCCATGACGGATCCTTGCCTTCCTTCCACTTGATCGAGCAGCCGGCGCTCGGTCGTTGCGGCTCAGGCACCGGCCGCCCGGCGAGCACCGCGTCGACCGCCGCGCGCATGTCCTCGCCGGTGACGGGCAGGTCGGTGCGCAGCGGTACGCCGGGCAGCGGCGGGCGGTTGATCTTGGGCCGGCTCGCGTCGAACTGACCGGCATAGGCGAGCGTGCGGTCGGGACCGTAGAGGAAGAAGTCGGGCGTGCAGATCGCGCCATAGGCGAGCGCGACGGCCTGATCGCCGTCGTAGAGATAGGGGAAGGTAAAGCCGTATCGCGCGGCAAACGGCCCCATATGCTCGAACCCGTCCTCGGGGAACTCGGCGGTGTCGTTCGAGCTGATCGCGACGACCTGTAGCCCGCGGTCCGCATAGTCGCGCGCGAACGCGGCGAAGGCGTCGGCAATGTGCAGCACGAACGGACAATGATTGCAGATGAAGGCGACAAGCAGCGCGGGGCTCACATCGAACTCGGCGCAGGTGCGGATCCGTCCCTCGGTATCGGGCAGCACGAAATCGGGCGCGCGCTTGCCCCCGTCCACCTGTCGCGACTGGCGAAGCATTCTTGCCACTCTCCCGAAATAGAATTATCGTTCTGATATAGGCCGTGCGAGACGTGAGGCAAGCACGAAGCGGGAGAGGCGAGTGGCGAGCGAATCTGGCCGGGGGTGGAACCGGCGTGATTTCATGGGCGCGGCGGCGCTGCTGGCGATGGTGGTGGGCGTGCCTGCGGGCGCCGCGATCTGGGCGAAGGTGGAGGACGACGACGCGCCGACCGACCGTCAGCGCGCGATGATGCGCGAAGTGGCGCAGATCGTAATTCCCAAGACCGGCACGCTCGGCGCGGGCGAGGTGGGGGCGGGCGATTTCGTCATCCTCGCGCTCGCGCACGGGCTTGACGGGACACGCGATCCGGGCGCGGCGGCAGCGATCCCGGCGGGGATGACGGTGCCGCGCCGGCCCGACGGCAGCCTGCGCCACCTCGACTGGCTAGAGGCCGAACTCGACCGACGGGCGAAAGGCAACTGGGCAGGCAAGGATGGTGCGGCGAAGACCGCCGCCGTCGCAGCGCTCGATGCCGAAGCCTATGGCGGCGACGGCCGTGCGCCGCACCCATGGAAGGCGATCAAGGGCCTGATCCTGACGGGATATTACACCAGCGAAGTCGGCGGGTCTCAGGAGCTTCGCTACGAGCCCGTACCCGGCCGCTTCGACCCCGCGCTGCCCATGAGCCCGGGCACGCGCGCCATTTCCAACGACTGGACCGCGGTGGACTTCGGATGAGCGACATGGATTTCGATGCGATCGTCGTGGGATCGGGCATCACCGGCGGCTGGGCGGCGAAGGAGCTGACCGAGGCGGGGCTCAAGGTCCTGCTGCTCGAACGCGGGCGGATGATCGAGCATCAGACGGGCTATGGGAACGAGACCAAGGCGCCGTGGGAGATGCCGTTCCGCGGCGTCGGCGATGCCGAACTCTACGCTCGCGAATATGCGGTGCAGGTGAAGAACCGGCACTTCAACGAGTATACGCAGGACCATTTCGTCAACGACGCGGCGAACCCCTATGTCACCGCGCCCGGCACCGACTTCACCTGGTTCCGCAGCTATCAGCTCGGCGGGCGATCGCTGACCTGGGGACGGCAGAGCTATCGCTGGTCGGATTACGACTTTGGCGCGAACAAGCGAGACGGGCACGGCACCGACTGGCCGATTCGCTATGCCGACCTCGCGCCCTGGTATGACAAGGTCGAGGAGTTCATCGGCGTGTCGGGGGCCGCAGAAGGTCTGCCGCAGCTGCCCGACGGCCGGTTCCAGCCGCCGATGGCGCTCAACGTCGTCGAGCAGGCGGCGCGCGAGAAGATCATGGCGCGCTGGCCCGAGCGGCGGCTCACGATCGGCCGCACCGCCAACCTGACTGTCGCCAAGGACGAGGAAGGCCGCGCGGCGTGCCAGAACCGCTCGATTTGCGCACGCGGCTGTTCGTACGGCGCCTACTTCTCGACGCAGAGCTCGACGCTGCCCGCCGCGCAGAAGACCGGGCGGCTGACGCTCGTCACCGACGCGGTGGTCGAGAAGGTCGATTACGATCCCAAAACCCGCCGCGCGACCGGCGTGCGCTGGATCGACACCAGGACAAAGGCACGCAAACAGGCAACCGCGCGGATCGTGTTCCTGAACGCCGGGGCGTTCAACTCGGTCCACCTGCTGCTCAACTCCGCGAGCGAGGCGATGCCGCAGGGGCTCGCCAATTCGAGCGGGGTGCTGGGCAAGCACATCATGGACCATGCGAGCACGCTGTCGGCGATCGCGATGATGCCGGGGTTCGAGGGCTATACGACCTTCGGCAACCGACCGACCGGCGTCGTCATCCCGCGCTTTCGCAACATGGAGACGATCGACGGCAAGGGGCATAGCCGCGGCTTTTCGTATCAGGGCGGCGCGCTGCAATCGGGCTGGACGCGCGGCAAGCGCGAGGGCGGGATCGGCGCGGACTACAAGAACGGCCTGCAGGCGCCGGGGCCGTGGCGGATGGTCCTCGTGGCCTTCGCCGACTGTATGCCGCGAGCCACGAACCGCCTGACGCTGAGCAAGACCAAGGTCGATGCCAACGGCCTGCCCGCGCTGGAGATCGCCTTCGCCTTCGGGGCGGAGGAAAAGGCCGCGCTGGCCGACGCCAGGGCGGAGGCGGCGGCGATGCTGACCCATGCGGGCGGGCAGGTGATCATGGGGCTCGACAGCCCCAATCCGGGCGGCGGCGCGATCCACGAGATGGGCGGGGCGCGGATGGGGCTCGATCCCAAGACGTCGGTGCTCGACCGCTTCAGCCGCGCGCACGATGCGGGCAATTTGTTCGTCACCGACGGCGCGCAGATGAGTTCGTCGGCGTGCCAGAACCCGTCGCTCACCTATATGGCGCTGACGGCCCGCGCCGCCGCGCACGCGGTCGAGCGGTTGAAGGCGGGGGCGCTTTAGGTTCGTCCGTGACGCCTCAGATCAGGCCAGCACCCCCGTCAGCAGCTTGGGTCGATCGCCACTTTCGCCGCGAGCTTCGGCCATGAAGCGGGCCTTCAAGGGCGCGATCGCATCGACCGCGCCGATGCCGAAGCGGCGCACGGCCGACGCCGCCTTGCCCGGCACGCCGAACAGGCGAGTGAGTGTGTCTGTCGCGCCCGCGACCATCAGCGTGTCGAGTCCGCGCCACCGCTCATAGCGCTTCAGGAGCTCGGCATCGCCGACGTCAAGGCCCAGGCGCTTGCCCTCGACCAGCACCTGCACCAGCGCCGCCACGTCGCGGAAGCCGAGGTTGAGGCCCTGGCCCGCGATCGGGTGGATGCCGTGGCCGGCATCGCCGACAAGGACCAGCCGCTCCGCCGTCAGGCGCGCGGCGTGGTGGAAGCCGAGCGGATAGCTGGTGCGCGGGCTGACCGGGCCGAGCGCGCCGAGGAACCCGCCCATCCGTTTCGCCGCCTCGGCCAGCCAGGCACGATCGGACAGCTTGAGCATGCCGGGCGCGTCCTTTGCATCGACCGTCCAGACCAGCGCCGAGCGATGGCCGCGTGCGTCGTCGGTGAGCGGCAGGATCGCGAAGGGGCCCGCGGGGTAGAAGATCTCGTAGGCGCAGTCGCCGTGCGCGTGTTCGTGGTTGAAGGTCGCGATCATCGCGACATGGTCGTACTGCCAGCGCGCGACGTTGATCCCGGCGGCCTCGCGAGTCGGTGAGCGGCGTCCCTCGGCGGCGACGAGCAGCCGGGCCTTGACCACCGATCCGTCGTCGAGCGTCGCGGTGACGCCGGCCGGGCCGCGGTCGATCGAGACGGCGCGGCGCTGCATCCTGAGATCGACCTGCGGCGCCTCGCTCGCGGCGGCGTGGAGTGCGCGGCGCAGCGTGCGGTTCTCGTACATCGTGCCAAGCGCGCCATCGTCCTCGTCCGGCACGAAGTCGAGCTTGCCCGGCGCCAGCCCGTCGGACACGCGGATCGATAGGATCGGATTGCCCTCGCCCGTCAGCCGGGCGCCGACGCCGATCGCGTCGAGCATCCGGTGACTGGCGCTCGCCACGGCAGAGGCACGGCCGTCATGGCCGGGCGCGAGGATCGCCGCCGGGTCGGCGGGATCGACGACGATGCTGGTCAGGCCATGCGCGGCGAGCGCGGTCGCGAGCGTCGTGCCGACCAGGCCCGCGCCAAGGATGAGGACATCGGTCATGGACCGTGACTTAATGGGCGGACGGACGCTTGGCCACCGGGCTTTGGGGTACCCCCTTCCGTCACTCCGAAACAAGGGAGGGGCGACAGACTCGGGAGGCGTGAGACGCCCCGCCTGCCGCGCCACCTTGACGCCAACCCCGCACCGGGCGATGATTCTGCGGCAGTTTCAGGGACATTCGGGGGACGTTCGTCATGGCCAGCCGTGCGCAGGCCCAGCATCGCTTGTGGCGCGATACCGTGCGTGAGGGGGCGCGGCGGTCGGGCGCGCTGCTCGGCGCGGCGGCGCTGTTCCTCGGCACAGCGATCCTTCTCCTCGCGCTTGCGAGCTTCCGGCCCAGCGATCCGGGGTTCAATACCGCCGCAGGCGGGCCGGCGGAGAACTGGCTGGGCCTGCCGGGTGCCTATGCCGCCGATGGGCTTTATACGCTGTTCGGCGTGCCGGCGTTCCTGATGCTGCCGCTCGGCCTCGTTTTTGCCAGCCGCCTGTGGCGCGACCGGCCGGTGGGCGCGTGGAAGGCGATGCTGCGCGGGGTGCTGATCGGGGTCGTGCTGATGGGGACGGCGCTGTCGTTCCTCGCCGGCGGGTCGGTGCTGGCGCTGCCTGCAGGCTATGGCGGCATCTTCGGTATGGGGCTCGCCGCGGCGGCGCGCGCGGGGGTGGGGCTGATCGGCAATCCGGTGGCGGAGCTCTGGACGATGCGCGTGGTCGGCACCGCCGCGGCGCTGGCGGGCATCTTCGTCTGGGCGCGGGGCATGACGATCGAGCTGCCGCGCACCGCCCTCCGCCTGCCGCGCCGCGCCGGCCGCGATATGGAAGCAGCCGAAGAGCTGCCGTTCGATGTCGATGACGAGGTGGTCGAGGCCGCCCCCGAGCCGCGCATGCCCGCACCGCCGCGCAAGCCGGTCGCGCCCGACCCGCGCCCCGCGCCCGCGATTGCAGAGCGCGCGCCCGCGGTCGCACCCGCCGCGGCCAAGCCGCAGCATGCGCTCGATCTGCGTGACAATTACCGCCTGCCGCCGCCCGACCTGCTTCAGGCGGCACCGGCGAACGCCAAGAACACCGTCGACAAGGCGGCGCTCGAGCGCAACGCCCGCCTACTCGAGACCGTGCTCGACGACTTCAACGTCCGCGGCTCGATCGTCGGCGTGCGCCCCGGCCCGGTGGTGACGATGTACGAGCTCGAGCCCGCGAGCGGCATCAAGGCGAGCCGGGTCATCCAGCTTGCCGACGATATCGCCCGCAACATGAGTGCGGTGTCGGCGCGCGTCGCCACGATCCCGGGGCGCACCGTGATCGGCATCGAACTGCCCAATGCCCGGCGCGAGACGGTCAACCTGCGCGAGCTGATCGCCAGCCAGGGCTTTGCCGACCAGGCGGCGCAGCTGCCGATCGTGCTCGGCAAGAACATCTCGGGCGATCCCGTCATCGCGGACCTCGCCCCCATGCCGCACCTGCTGGTCGCCGGCACCACCGGGTCGGGCAAGTCGGTCGGTCTCAACTGCATGATCCTGTCGCTGCTCTATCGGCTGACGCCCGACCAGTGCCGGATGATCATGATCGACCCCAAGATGCTCGAACTCAGCATGTACAAGGGGATCCCGCACCTCCTCGCCGACGTCGTCACTGACCCGCCCAAGGCGGTGCGCGCATTGAAATGGGCGGTCGAGCAGATGGAGGACCGCTATCGCATGATGGCGAGCGTCAACGTCCGCTCGCTCGGCTCCTTCAACGAAAAGGTCCGCGCGGCCAAGGCCAAGGGTCAGAAGCTTGGGCGGAAGGTGCAGGTCGGCTATGACGACAATGGCCGTCCGATCCATGAGGAGGAGACGCTCGACCTGTCGCCGCTGCCGCAGATCGTCATCATCGTCGACGAGCTCGCCGACCTGATGATGACTGCGGGCAAGGAGGTCGAGTTCCTGATCCAGCGCCTCGCGCAAAAGGCGCGCGCGGCAGGCATCCACCTCATCATGGCGACGCAGCGTCCCTCGGTCGACGTCATCACCGGCGTCATCAAGGCGAACCTGCCCACCCGCATCAGCTTCCACGTGACCTCCAAGATCGACAGCCGCACGATCCTGGGCGAGCAGGGTGCCGAGCAGCTCCTGGGCCGCGGCGACATGCTCTATATGCCCGGCGGCAAGGCGCTCGCGCGCGTCCACGGTCCCTTCGTCAGCGATGAGGAGGTGCAGGCGATCGCCGACTTCTGGCGCGGTCAGGGCGAGCCCGATTACATCGACGCGGTCACCAATGAGCCCGACGGCGACGGCGACTTCAGCATGGACGGCGCCCCCGTCGGCGGCGACAGCCCCGAAGACCAGATGTACCGCAACGCGATCGCGCTGGTCGCGCAGAGCCAGAAGGCCTCGACGTCGTGGCTCCAGCGGCAGCTGCGTGTCGGCTACAATTCGGCCGCGCGTCTCATCGAACGGATGGAGAAGGACGGCCTCGTCTCGCGCCCCGACCATGTCGGCCGCCGCGAGGTGCTGATGGACGAGGAGGGGCGGCCGCTCGCCTGAACGGGGAGTTCACCCCGCCTTCATCGCGGAACCGTTAGCCGGCTCGCATGTCTAGGACTGCCATGATCCGTTTTGCCCCTGCCGCGGCGCTCGTCGCCGTCGCCGCCGCCATTCCGTCCGCCAGCGCCCAGCAGGGCGACCTTGCCGCCGTGCAGGCGCATCTGCGCAGCGTCGACAGCATGACTGCGGCGTTCAGCCAGACCGACCGGGCAGGCAAGGTGCTGACCGGTACCCTCACGCTCAAGAAGCCGGGCAGGATCCGCTTCCAGTACGAAAAGGGGGTGCCGATCCTGATAGTCGGCGATGGCAAGGCGATCTGGTTCCTCGACTATTCGGTGGGACAGCGGTCGCGCTGGCCGATCGGCGATTCGCCGCTCGGCGTGCTGATCGATCCCAGCCGCGACATCTCGAAATATGCCAAGGTCGTGCCGAGCGGCAGCCCGAACGTGCTGAGCGTCGAGGCCTATGACGCCAAGCGGCCCGAATATGGCCGGATCACGATGATCTTCGAGCGGCAGGCATCGGCACCCGGCGGGCTGATGCTGCAAGGGTGGGTCGCGCTCGATTCGCAAAAGAATCGCACCACCGTCCGCCTCTCGAACCAGCGGTTCAACGTGCCCGTTTCCGACAACACGTTCCGTTTCAACGACCCGCGGAGGGGAACGCGCCGGAACTGACAATCTGTTCATCCGTGCGCAAGGTAGCGACCCTTATTTGTGGCGTTGCGGAGATGGGGCGCTTTCCGGGATTTTCCCCCTGTTGCCCGGGCTTCGGCCTCCATCCTCCAGCCTGCGTGACTGAACGCCAGGTCGGCCCCCGTTCCATGCCCCCGGAACGGGGGCCTTTCCGTATCTGGCGAACCGTCCCGCGCGCGGCTACATCCCAGCCCGCATGACCGACACGCTCAAGATCGCTTCGTGGAACATCAATTCGGTGCGATTCCGGATGGACATCGTCACCCGCTTCCTGACCGAGGCGGCGCCCGACATCCTCTGCCTCCAGGAAACCAAGGTGGTGGACGAGGCCTTCCCGCACGCGCCGTTCCACGCGCTCGGCTACGACCAGATCGTCATTCACGGCCAGCGGATGCACCACGGCGTCGCGATCCTGTCGAAGCTGCCGCTCGTCGAGGACGACCGCTTTGACTGGCAGGCGAATGGCGAGGCGCGGCATGTTGGGGTGCGACTGCCGAACGGCCTCCGGCTCGAGAATGTCTATGTGCCCGCCGGCGGCGACGTGCCCGATCGCGAGATCAATCCCAAGTTCGGCCAGAAGCTCGATTTCGTCGAGCGGATGACGCGCTGGTCGGAGGGGCTCTCGGGCATCCCGACGCTGCTGGTCGGCGACTTCAACATCGCCCCGCTCGAATGCGACGTGTGGAGCCACAAGCAGCTGCTCGACGTCGTCAGCCACACGCCGGTCGAGGTCGAGGCGCTGGCACGCCTGCAATCGGCGAACGACTGGGTCGATCTCGGCCGCCGCTTCGTCCCGCCGCCAGAGCGCCTTTATACCTGGTGGAGCTATCGCGCGAAGGACTGGGCGGTGTCGGATCGCGGCCGGCGGCTCGACCATATGTGGGCGAGCGCGGACGTGGCGGCGACCGCGACCGCGCACCGGGTGTTCGAGGATTGCCGGAGCTGGCTGAAGCCGAGCGACCACATCCCGCTGATGACCGAGTTCACGCTGTGAGTGATGCAAGGGCGGCGGCGCGGGCGATCGACGCGCTGCGCCGCGGCTGGCCCGTCGCGATCGCGGGCGTGGACGGCGCGATCGAGGTGCTGGCGATCGAGAGCGGCGACGCCAACCGGCTCGCTGCGTTCGACGTGGGCGAGCCTGCCGACGTGCTGCTGTCGGCGGGGCGTGCGGCGACGCTCAAGCTCGCCAACCAGGCCGATGCGGCGGTGCCCGATGCGCCGGTGCGGATCGCGCGCGCGCCGTGGCTCGACTTCGCCGCCGCGACTGCGCTCGCCGATCCGCAGTTCGATCTCGCGACGCCGCTCAAGGGGCCGTTCCGCGCGGTGCCCGTCGATCGGGCCGATGCCGCCGCCGCAGCGCTGCGGCTTGCCCGGATCGCCGGCATCCTGCCCGCCTTCTTCGTCCGGTGGTACGAAGGCACCGACGCGCTGCCGATCGCGGCGATCGACGCGCACGAGGATGCCGGCCGTCTCGCCATCGCCGCGCGCGCGCGCCTGCCGGTGGCGGAGGCGGAGGACGCAGAGATCGTCGCCTTCCGCACGCCCGAGGCGGCGGGGGAGCATGTCGCGCTGCTTATCGGCCAGCCGACGGGTGCACCGCCGCTCGTCCGGCTGCACAGCGAATGCCTGACCGGCGACGCGCTCGGCAGCCTCAAATGCGATTGCGGGCCGCAGTTGCAGGCGGCGCTGCGTGCGATGCGCGCCGATGGCTGGGGCATCCTCCTTTACCTCCGGCAGGAAGGGCGGGGGATCGGACTGGTCAACAAGCTGCGCGCCTATGCACTGCAGGACCAGGGGTTCGATACCGTCGATGCCAATACGCGGCTGGGGTTCGCGATCGATGCGCGTGATTTCGGGGTGGCGGCGCGGATGCTAAAGCTGCTCGGTCAGACGCGCATCCGGCTCCTCACCAACAATCCCGAGAAGGTTGCCTCGCTGGAGGCGGCGGGGATCGCCGTGGCGGAGCGTGTGCCGCACAAGCTGCCGCCCAACCCGCACAACGAACGCTATCTCGCGACCAAGCGCGACCGGACGGGCCACCAGCTATAGGCGCTTGCGCCGCCACGGGCGGTATCGGATGCTCGGGGAGACAGGGGAGCGATGATGATCCGACTCGCGTTGGCCGCAATGTTTCTGCTCGCCGCGCCTGCGCACACGCAGGAGCGGACCCGCGCGCTCGGCACCTCTGCCTCGCCGCCCGCGTCGATCGAAGATCTTGCGTGGCTGGCGGGCAGCTGGACCGGGACTGCGATGGGCGCCAGTGTGAGCGAGACCTATTCGGCGCCGCTTGGCGGGCGGATCACCGGCCACTTCGTGATGGCCGACCACAAGGGCGGCACCGCCTTTACCGAGATCGTCGATTACGTGCCCATCGGCCGTTCGATCGCCTATCGCGTCCGCCACTTCAATCCCGACATGACGGGGTGGGAGGACAAGACCGGCAAGCCCGTCGTCTTTGCGCTGCTCGCCGTGGAGAAGGACCGCTGGTTCTTCGACGGCATGACGATCGAGCGCAACGGGCCCGATGCGCTGACGATGTGGGTGCGGATCGATCGAGCGGGGAAGGCTGAAGACGTGCCCTTTCGCCTTTCCTGCGCGGTGCGGCCCTAGCCGCCAGTCTCGATCCGCGCTTCGAGCCGGACCAGCAGATCGCGGATTTCGGCGAGCAGGGCATGCTGCGGGTCGGCCATTCGAAGCGGCGCCTCGGGCGACCCGAGCGCGTCGCGTTGCTCGAGAATGCGGTCGCGGATCGCACGCGCATTGACGAGACCGGTCAGGTCGGCATCGGACTTGCCGGTGCTCGACTGGCTTTGTCCCGCGGTCTCGATCCGCAATTGCAGGATGCCGAGTGCCGACAGAAGCGGCCCCTCACGGATCGAGATGTCCTGTATCTTGTCGAGGGGGATCGTCATCTCGCGGCGAAACAACACGCCGCGGGCGATCACGACGGTACGTTCGGTAAGCTCGCAGCGCAGCGAGGCATGATAGCGTCGGATCCAGAGGGGACCGAACACCAGCCAGAAAGGCAGTAGTGGAAGTCCGATGATCGAAGCGACGAACGGCAAGCCCCAATAGACCAGCATGTAGAGGCGCAGCCTGGAGCTGAACTCACCCCGCAACAGCACCGTGGGCCGGTTCGTGGTCAGGTCGTCCATCGTTGTCCCCCGTTTCCACGGAGATCCTATCAAAGGCCGACCAGCCGCGCGACCTCGCTGAAATCGGCGGCGATGTCGTGGACCCCGATCGCGCGTAGCACCGCAGCGTGATCGGGTGGGCAGTGCGTGCCCGCGCATAAGCCGATGACATGCGCGCCCGAGGCGACGGCGCCGGTCGCGCCGACCGGCGAGTCCTCGATAATGGCGCACGCCCCGATCGACACACCGATCGCGGCGGCGGCGTGGAGGTAGAGGTCGGGGGCCGGCTTGCCGCGGGCGACGTGCTCCTTGCCCGAATAGACATGCTCGCCGAACGCATCCTCTAGCCCCAAGTGGCGCAGGTGCGTGCGGATCCAGTGCGTCGAGGAGGACGAGGCGATCGCGCGCGGCAGTTCGGGTGGGAGCGAGCGGACGAACGCGACCGCGCCAACGACCTCGCCAATCCCCTCGGCCAGCACGCGCTCGTTCTCGATCTCGCGCTCGGCGTGGAAGTCGGCGGGCAGGGTGCGGCCGATCCGCCCCTCGATCGCGTCAATGAAGCCGCGGCCCGACAGGCCCATATAATGCTGCATCGCCTCCGCCGGCGTGTGCGCATGACCGATGCGCGTGAGGTATTCAGCGAGGTGGCGATTGCCCTCATACTCGCTTTCGACCAGCACGCCGTCAAAGTCGAAGATCAGGCCGGCATATTTCACGTGCGATCTCCGAACAGCGCGGTGCCGACGCGTACATGGCTGGCGCCGAGCGTGACGGCGGTGCGATAGTCGCCTGACATGCCCATGCTGAGCCCCGAGAGCCCGTGATCGCGCGCCAGCTTGGCGAGCAACGCGAAATAGGGGGCGGCTTCGACGTCGAGCGGCGGGACCGCCATTAGCCCGGCGACCGGCAGATCGGCGACGCGCGCCCCGGCGAGCAGGGTGGGGAGATCGGCAACCGGGCAGCCGCCCTTTTGCGGCTCGCCGCCGATATTGACCTGGACGAAGCAGTAGGGGCGGCGGCCGGCCTTGTCCATTGCTCGGGCGAGCGCGGCAATCAGGCTGGGGCGATCGACCGAGTGGATCGCGTCGAACAGCGCGACCGCCGCCTCGGCCTTGTTCGACTGGAGCTGGCCGACGAGGTGAAGGACGAGGTCGCTGGTTTCGTCGCGCAGCGCGGGCCACTTCGCCTCCGCCTCCTGCACGCGGTTCTCGCCGAAATGGCGCTGACCGGCCGCGATCAGCGGGCGGATCGCCGGGGCGTCGTGGGTCTTCGACACCGCGATCAGGGACACGTCGTCAGCCTTGCGGCCCGCGGTCGCGGCGGCACGGGCGATCTCGGCGCGAACGGCGGTCAGGCGGGCGGCGGCATCGTCTTCGATCATCGCGCGCGCTATAGGCGCGGTGATGCGCGCCCGCCACCCCGATCGCCTGCCGCGGCTGTGGCTGATGACCGACGAACGGCTGGGCGAGCGGGTCTGGCCGGCCCTGGCGGCGCTGCCGCGGGGGTCGGGCGTCGTTTTCCGCGATTATGCGACGCCGCTGGCCGAGCGGCGGGCGCGGTTCGCGCGAGTATGTGCTGTCGCGCGGCGCCGGGGGCTGGTCCTCGTGCGGGCCGGCGACGTGCCGATGCGGAGAGAGGCGGGCGTTCACAATGGCCGTGGGCGCGGGCTGCGGACCGCATCGGCGCACTCGCCCGCCGAGCTGGTCGCCGCGCGGCGATCGGGGGCCGATCTCGTCTTCGTCTCGCCCGTCTTCGCCACGCGCTCGCATCTTGGTGCGCGCACCCTCGGCCCGGTCCGGCTGGGCCTGTTGCTGCGTCGAGCGGCACTTCCGGCGATCGCGCTGGGCGGCATGAACGCGCGCTCGTTCCGCCGGTTGCGCGGCCTGGGCCTGCACGGATGGGCCGCGATCGACGGATTGTCGGATCGAACCGCGCCGTCATCGACAGGCAGCACAACCTGACGACGGCACCGCGTGCCTCGGCAGCGAGCAACGTCGTGACGACGTGAATCCTCACCATCCCCGCCACGGCCGCGATGGGTGTGGCCTAATTCCTAATCAACCGATTTAAGCGCGCTCGCGACGAAATCGCCGACCAGCGCGACGACGCGCGGCGAGCCGAGATTGGGACCGAGCCCGGGCACCTCCTTCTCATCGCCGGTGACCGCACCGTCCTGGAACCAGTGGCTGAGATCGTCAAAGACGACGACGGTTGCTTTCCGATTCGCGGCGAGCGCGGTTCTGGCCGCTGCGGCCTCGGGCGCTGCGATGACGAGCGGATCCTTGCCGCCATAAATCGCGAGCACGGGCGCCTTCGTGGCGGCGAGGTCGCTGGCCGAACACACCCTGTCGGCGGCCCAAGCCTCGGGCACGTCGATCATCTTGAGGCCGCTCTCCGCCTCCGGCCGGGTGAAGCCGAGCCCCTGAAGCCTCTCGACGAGCGTGAGGCGGAGCGGCGCGACAGCCGCCTCGTCCCGTCCGGCGGCGCGAGCGCGCAGCAGCGTTAACGCGGCATCGACCGCCGGGTCGATCGCGGCGGCGGGGCGCTTTGCCGCGATCATCTGGCGACGCAACGCCTCCGCCAGCCCGGTAAATCCGTCGCCGACCGAACCGCCCAATGTGACGACCGCGCCGATCGAGGGATCGGCCGCGGCGACGGCGGGGGCGACGACGCCGCCCTGGCTGTGACCGATCAGCGCGACGTGGCGCCCGTCGATGTCAGGCCGCGCGCGCATCGCCGCGACCGCGGCCTGCGCATCGGTGGTGAGCAGGCCGATGTCCTCGACATAGGTGCCGGTCGACTGGCCGATGCCGCGCTTGTCGTACTCGAGCGCGGCGATGCCGTCGCGGTTCAGGCGGGCGATTACCGGGTCGAAGCCGCCGCGGCCGTTGGGGCCGTGACCCTGGATGACGATCGCGACGGGAAAGGGGCCGTGGCCGGTCGGCAGGTGGAGCGTGCCGGCGAGTGTCGCCTGTTTCGACGGAATCGTTAGGTCGATGGGGACAGCGGCGGGGTGGAAGGCTGCGAACGCCTTCGCGGCGACGGGCGCGGGTGCCCAGGCGACGGGACCGAGCATGACCTGCGTATTGACCTGCCCGAGCGTCACCACCAGCGATTGCGATCCTGCGGCCAGCGCGGACGGGGAAGTGCCGGTGACGGTGAAGCGCTGCCACTTCGGGGTGAGGGCGAGATCGGTCGTCGCCAGCTGCACATAGGCGGGCTCCGGTCCCTGTATCGCGGCGGTCGTGCGCATGGGCAGGGCGGCGCGTGCCCAGAAGGTCGCCGACACCGGCTCGCCCGCGGCGATCGCATGGGGCAGCTTCAGGACGGCGCCGCTCGACCAGGGCTCGGCGCGCTTGGCGGGCGGCAGCGCCGCGCGAATCGCGCCGCCTGGAACACTCGAATCGCGTTCGTGGGTCGAGGTGGTGCCGTAGATGATCCAGCGGCCGGCATCCTCGACCTGTGCGTGTGCCGGCGTGGCAAGGAAGGCGGCGATGGCGAGGGAGATCGTGGCCTTCATTGCGGGGTGCCTTTCGCTAGAATGCGGGCTGTTCGTGGCGGGGCAGATGCGACTGCCACGTCGCGAGGGTGAAGATCGCGGCGATTTCGGCGGCGAGGACCCAGATCGGGAGGATCAGCGTCGTTGGGTCGATCGCCGCGCAGCCCGAGACGATCGTCAGCGTCGTGACGGCGGCGGCGCCGAAGCGGCTCGCCCTGCCGACACGGTCCCAGTCGCGATCGAGGATCCACCACGCGACCGGCAGGTGCAGCCCGGCGGTCAGCAACATGAGGAACAGAAGCGACGGCGCGGCGATCATGTTGCCGACGTTGAGGAGGAGGGTGCGCTCGCCGCTGCCAAAGAGAAAGCCGGCAAGGCCGTCGCTCGCCGCCATGAACGGAAAGCCGAAGGTCGCCGCGATCGAGAGCATCCCTGCGACCGGCAGGACGACGCCGATCGCAAGCGCATGGGCGACGAGTGTGAAGCGTCCCTCGGCATCGCCCAGCATCGTCCGCCACGTGCCGAAAAGGCAGCCGAGCGCGAAGCGAAGCGGGTGGCCCTGTGCCTCGGCGACCTCGAGCTCGGCGGCCATCGCCCGGGCCCAGTCCGAGCGGCGTGGACCCAGGCTGCGCGCGGTCAGCGCCATCAGCGTCCAGGCGAGGCGGCGGGTCATGCCGGCGCGCCCTCACGGTCGCCGAGCGGGCCTTGCCCGGCCAGTTCACGCGCGAGGGCGAGGCCGCTTGGCGTCAGCCGATAGGCGTGACGCGGCGGGCGGCCGGGCTGAGCGGGGGGATGCCACTCGGCCTCGACCAGCCCCTGGTCGGCCATGCGCATCAACAGCGGATAGAGGGTGCCCGAGGCGAGCCCCGTTTCCTTCATCAATTCATAGCCGTGCTGCGCGGCGGGGGCGTGCGCATAAAGCCGCTCGAGCAGGCGGCGCATTTGCGGCGAGGGACGGCGATTACGAACCATCAACTCACAACAACATATGTAGAGTTATGAGTCAACTTATCTCGTTACCCCGGGTCAAACCCGGGGTGACGAAAAGGGGAGAGGGCGGGGTCCCACTCCGTCGGGTTAGGGCGCGGGCGGCGCCTTGACGATCGGCAGCCAGACCGCGCTCGCCGCCGCGCCGCCGCGTTCGAGCGTCACGGTCGCCTTCTGGTAATCGGCCTTCTTCGCGAGGAAGATGTTGGGGACGTATTTCTGCGGGTTGCGGTCGTAGAGCGGGAACAGGCTCGACTGGACCTGTACCATGATGCGGTGGCCGGGCTGGAAGACGTGGTTCACCGTCGGCAGGCGGAAGCGATAGCGCTGGACCTTGCCCGCGGGAATCGCGCTCGGCTTTTCGAGGCTGTCGCGATAGCGGCCGCGGAAGATGTCGAGGCTGACCGCGAGCTGATAGCCGCCCATCTTGGTGTCGCTCGGCACCTCGTCGGGATAGACGTCGATCACCTTGACAACAAAGTCGCCGTCGGTGCCGGTCGTCTTGGCATAAAGGTCGGCAATGGGGGCGCCCGACACGCGCACGGGCGTGGTGAGGACGGGCGTGGTATAGGTCATCACGTCGGGCCGACCGTCGACATGGCGCTGGTCGCTGACCAGCCAGTCGGGCCAGCGGCCGTCGGCGAAATTGACTGGCCGGGGGAGGTGCGGGACGGGCTTGTCGGGATCGCTGACATAGCTGTCGGCACCCGCCGCGCCCCTGTCATAGGCAAGGCCGCCGTTCGCCGCGAGATAGATGGGTGTCAGCGGCGCGGCGCAGCCCGCTTCGCACGCGAGCGGCCAGCTTGCGAACCGCTCCCACTTGTTCTCGCCGGTGTTGTAGATGGTGGCGGCGGGCAGGTTCACGGGCGGGCCGTCCTTCAGATACTGGTTGAAGAGCGGCAGCACCATTTCCTCGCGGAATTGCGCGGCGGTGTCGCCGTTCCACTGGAAGGGACCGAGCGAGCGGCCCTCGCGATTGACCTGGCTGTGCCGCCACGGGCCCATGACGAGGAAGTTGTTGCCGGATTTGCCCTTGGCCTTGAGCGCTTCCCACGCGGTGATCGCGCCGTAGATGTCCTCCTGATCCCAGAGCCCCTGTTCCCAGATCGTGGGAATGTTCGAGGGGTTGGCGGCGAGCAGCTTGTCGAGCGCCTGCCCCTGCCAGAAGCCGTCATAGGCAGGATGCGCCACCATCTTCTGCCAGGCGGGCAGCTGGTCGAAGCCCGAGTTCTTCGCCCATTCGTTGGCGCCGCCCAGCCGGCGGAACTCCTCGTAATTGTCGTAGATGCCCGTCGCTGGCTCCTGTCCCGCACCCTTGTAGCCCGTCTGCGAGCCGATCCAGCCGATATTGGCGAGGCGGAAGGCGCCGTTGTGGAACCAGTCGTCGCCGCGCCAGCCGTCGATCATCGGGCTTTCGGGTGCGGCGACCTTGAGCGCCGGGTGCGGGTCCAGGAGCGCCATGACGACGGTGAACCCCTCGTAGCTCGATCCGATCATGCCGACGCGGCCGTTCGATTCGGGCAGGTTCGCCTTGTTCACCAGCCAGTCGATCGTGTCGTATGCGTCGGTAACGTGATCGGTGCTCGTTGGGTTCAGCGGCCCGCGCACGGGGCGGGTGACGATGTAATCGCCCTCTGACCCGAACTTGCCGCGAATGTCCTGATAGACGCGAATATAGCCGGCTTTCACGAACGCCTCGTCCGCAAGCGGCAGGGTCGACAGGATGTGCGGGCTGTCCATCCGGTTGGCCCGGCCCGATGCATTGTAGGGCGTGCGCGTGAGCACGATCGGCGCGTTCGTGATCCCCTTGGGATAAACGATGACGGTATGCAGCTTCACCCCGTCCCGCATCGGGATCATCACCTCGCGCTTCACATAGTCCCGCGCGTCGATCGGCGGGGTGAAATTGGCGGGAATGTCGCTCGGCGGGAACTGCTGCGCGCCGGCGGGGAGCGCCGCGAGCAGCGCAAGCGTGAGCAGCGAGAGATGACGCGAGCGCAGCCGGACCATGGAACGGACCCTTTGATCGGGGGAGGGAGACAGCATCGATGAAGCGGGTTGTGCGCCGCCGCGCGCGGATCGGCAATGCGCCTTAGCGGAACGGCCGGGCATGGCGCACAGCGCGGGCGTTAAGGACGTGCGCCGCGGCCAGCAGCAGCGAGCCCGGCACGGTGACCAGCGTCTCGATCGCCTCGCCGAGCGGTGCCAAGGCACCGAGGCCGATCGCCGCGAGGCCGACAACCGCGAGCGCGGCTGGTCGCCAGCGCTGATGCCGCCGCCAACCGATCGCCAGCGCCGCCGCGCTCGTCGGCAGGGCAAAGGCGAATGCGATCGGATGGAGCGCTCTCGGCAGCGCCAGCACGGTCGTCAGCGCCGGCAGCGCCACGAGCAGCGCTGGCAGGACGAGGCAATGGATCAGGCACAGGGTCGAGGCGCCAATGGCAAGATCGTCGAGCAGGCGTCGGGGCAGGCGTAGCGCAGTCATCGGAGTCTCCCTCGCCAGTGATCCGATGATACAATGTATCATGACCGTCAAGGGTATCGGGTCGGATCGCCTTGCGAGCGTCGCTCTTTCCCGCGCCGTTCCGGCCGCCTAGAAAACGCGGACGCGAGCGTCAGGACCGGCATGCGCTCGCGGTCGGATCGGCCGGTCATGAGAGGGTCTTGATGAATCGACGCCAGCTTTTCGCCGCGGGCGCGCTGTTGCCGCTGGTTCCCGCGGCGGTACGCGCCGACGATGCCGCCGATCGCCGCCTGCGCGAGGACTGGGCCTGGCTCGGCCGCTATGCCACCGAGAACGCGGCGCTCAAGGCCAGCGGCGCGAAGACCGACATCGTCTTCATGGGTGATTCGATCACCGAGGGATGGCGTGGCCAGCGGCCGGACTTCTTCCGGCCGGGCCGGGTCGGGCGCGGGATCAGCGGACAGACGACGCCGCAGATGCTGGTGCGGATGATGACCGACGTGATCGCGCTGAAGCCGCGCGCGGTCCACATCATGGCGGGCACCAACGACGTCGCGCGCAATACCGGGCCGATGACGCGCCAGCAGACCTATGACAATCTCGCCGCGATGGCGACGCTTGCGCGCGCCAACGGGATCACCGTGCTGCTGGCGAACGTGCCGCCCGCCGCCGCCTTTCCCTGGCGACCGGGGTTGGAGACGATCGCGCGGATCGCCGAGATCAACCGCTGGATCGCCGACTATGCGCGGCAGACCCGGGCGATCCATGTCGATTATGGCCCGGCGCTCGGCGACGGGCGCGGCGGCATCCCGCCGGCGCTGGCCGGGGACGGGGTGCATCCGACCGCGGCGGGTTATGCGGCGATGGAGAAGGTGCTGACGCCAATCCTGACGCGGCGGGGGCTGTAACCGGCACCCCGCCCCAGGGATCGCCAGGGCGGGGTGCCGTCAAGGGGCGATCCCAGCTTGCGCGGGTGAGATCCAGCGGCCGTGGGGGTGGCTGGCGGCGAGGTGGTGCGTCTCGCCGCCGGGCCAGAGCGTCGCGTGCACCTGATGCCGGGCGAGGTCGCGGTCGGGTTCGAGGCGGACCCAGGCGAGCGGGCGATCCTTGGTCGCGCGGGCGCCGGCGGCGTCGAGCGCGGCGGCGATGCGTTGCTGGCGATCGGGGCCAAGATACTGCCAGACGACCGAGTGCATCAAGACGCGCGTGCGTACCGCGGGCTGCGGCTCAGCAAGGCGTGCCTCGACCCATTCGGCGGCGTCGCCGCGCTCGAGCAGTGGCGGGTCGGCGGCGAACATCGCGATGGCGGCGTCGAGGCGCGCATAGCGGTCGGGATGATCGGCCCAGACATAGGCGCGCAGGCGATCGGCGTCGGCGGGGTGGGTGAGGTCGAGCGGTGCGACATCGACGCCGCGAGCCGACGCGACCTGGATCTCGACGGGATCGGGCGAGGTACCGCGCCAGTCGGGGGCGAGCGTGACGGGCGAGTCGGCGGGACCGATGCGGCTGCCGCCAAGGTCATAGGCATAGCGACCAATCAGCAGGTTGAGGCCCGCGCTCGACCCGATTTCGAGCACATCGATCGGGTGGCCGAAGCGGCGCGCGGCGAGCATGAGGCCAAGCATCAGCGCGGCCGAGCGCCCCGGTTCGTTGGTCTGCGGCGGGCCGTCGAGCCATGGCAGCAGCGCGTCGTCGTGATCGCGCAGCGCCGCGGTGAGGACGGCCACCGCCTCGCCCGCTCCCTCGAACAAGGCGGCGAGATCGGGGGCATCGCCTCTCAGCGCCAGCGCGCGAAGGCCGCCGATCAGGCGGAGCGGCAGGGCATCCTCGATCGCATTGCCTGCCCAGCCGAGCACGCGGCCCCCCGTCAGCGTCGTGTCGTCGAGCGCCTCGGCCAGCGCGGCGGCGATGCGGCCGGTGATCGGCGCGTCCATCGCCTCGCAGAAGCCCGCCTGGGCGAGGAAGGCGCTGCGGACCGCGCGCTCGCTCATGCCAGCGCCTCGGCGAGCAGCCGCTGCATCGCCGCCCAGCTCGACGCATCAGCATCGGCGTCATAGCCGAAGCCGGGGCGCGTCGATCCCTGCATCGACCGGTCGGTGAAGCCGTGCCCGGCATGGCCATAGGCGTGGAGCTGCCACCGCGCGCCGCCCTCGGTCAGCTCGGCGGTGAGCGCGGCGGCGCTTTCGGGCGGGGCGAGCGGATCGGCCCAGCCGTGGCAGACGAGGATGCGCGGCGCGATCGGAGTGACGTTGGCATAGCTCGGCCGGTCGAAGATACCGTGAAACGAAACGACCGCGCGAAGGTCGGCGCCCGAGCGGGCGAGGTCGAGGACGCATTTGCCGCCGAAGCAATAGCCGATCGCCGCGGTGCGTGCGGGGTCGACCTCGGGCTGTGCCTTGAGCGCGGCCAGGCTGGCGTGGAGGCGGTCGCGCAGCAGGGGGCGGTCGGCGTTGAGCTGGTTCATGTAGCGGGCAGGGTCTGGCGACTCGCGCGTCGTCCGCTTGCCCTGGCCGAACACGTCGGCGGCAAGGCCGACATAGCCGAGCGCGGCGAGGCGTTCGGCGACGAGGTTGTCCGCCTCCTTCTGGCCCAGCACGTTGGGGACGATCAGCACGCCGGGGCGCGCTTCGCCGGCGTCGGGATCGAAGGCGAGAACGCCCTCGAACGGGCCGCCGGGGCCGTCATAGACAAGCTCGCGTCGCTGGATCGCCATCGCTCTGCCTCCGGTTTGCCAGCCGCGCCGCAATCGGTATGGACGGGCCGAACCTCTTCGGGGAGCAGATATGCCGACACTCGTCCTCATTCGCCATGGCCAGTCGGCCTGGAACCTCGAGAACCGCTTCACCGGCTGGTGGGACGTCGATCTCACCGAGCAGGGCGTCGAGGAAGCGCGCGCGGCCGGCGAGGCGCTGGCGGCCAAAGGGCTCGACTTCGACCAGTGCTTCACGAGCTTCCAGACGCGGGCGATCAAGACGCTCAATATCGCGCTGGAGGCGATGGGCCGGCTGTGGCTGCCGGTCGAGAAGAACTGGCGGCTGAACGAGCGGCATTATGGCGGCCTGACCGGCCTCGACAAGGCCGAGACCGCGGCGCGCCACGGCGACGAGCAGGTCAAGATCTGGCGTCGCAGCTTCGACATCCCGCCGCCGCTGCCCGAGGCGGGGAGCGCCTTCGACCTCACGGGCGACCGCCGCTATGCCGGTATCCCGATCCCCGCGACCGAGAGCCTGAAGGATACGATCGCGCGCGTGCTCCCCTATTGGGAAACGCGGATCGCGCCCGAGCTCAAGGCGGGCAAGCGCGTGCTCGTGTCGGCGCACGGCAACTCGCTGCGCGCGCTGCTCAAGCACCTGTCGGGCATTTCCGACGCCAATATCGCCAGCCTCGAGATCCCGACGGGGCAGCCGATCGTGTACCAGCTCGATGACAAGATGAACGCGATCGACCGATACTATCTGTCCGAGCGCTGAGGGCGGCGGCGCTCGCCCCAGGCGATCAGCCGGCGGCTGATCTGCGGGTCGATGACCGCCATCACGGCATAGGCGGCTGCCTGCTTGAGGCGCGTCCAGAGGGTCATCGCGGCGCGGTGATCCTCGCGCGTGATCCGGCGCGAGTCGGCGATCTCGCCATCGACATAGGCGCGGACGTGCGCGGTGAAGGCGGGGTTCTCGATCCGGAGCATGAGCTCGAGGTTGAGGAACAGGCTGCGGATATCGAAATTGGCCGAGCCGATATGCACCACGCCGCCGATCGCGACGAGCTTGGTGTGAAGCTTGGTCGCCTGATACTCCCAGATGCGCACGCCGCGGCGCAGCAGCCCGGCATAGGTGAAGCGTGACGCCCAGATTGCCATATAGTTGTCGGTCACGGCGGGCAGGACGACGTTGACCACACCCCGGCGCGCCGCCCGACGCAGGCGGCGCAGCATGGACGGACCGGGGGCGAAATAGGCAGCGATGAGGTCGATGCGCTCGCCGGCTATCGCCGCGGCGCGTATCTCCCGCCGGATCGCGCGCGCCCAAGGCGATAATCGGCGAGCCGGGCCGCCCATCAGCCAGCGCACCTCGCCCTCCGCCTCGCTGTAGCGGCGCAGGACCCGGGCGAGGGTGCGGACGGGCGCGCGCTCGTTTCTGCTCCAGCGGGCGAGCGCGTCGAAATAGCGGGCGAGCCGGCCGGCGGCGGGGCCGTCGAGATGGAGGCCGAGGTCGCGCCATGCTTCGCCCGCTGCATCGGGCACGCCGAAATAATCGGCCTTGATGTTGAAGCCGCCGATGATGACGCGCGACTCGTCGGCAAGCGCCAACTTCTGGTGGTTGCGCAGCAGATATTTGCGGCCGTAGCGCGGGATGAAGCGGCAGACCTCGATCCCTGCCGCCTCCAGCGGGGCGAAGAAATGCGCGCGGGCGGCCGGTTCGCTGCCGAGGCCGTCGACGATCAGCGAGACCTGCACGCCGCGCGTCGCGGCGGCGATCAGCGCGGCGCCGACGGCGCGGCCCGCCTCGTCATCCTCGTAGATATAGTAGAGCACGCGCAGAGTCTGTTGCGCGCCGCCGATCAGGTCGAGCAGCGCCTGCATCCGGCGTGGGCCGGTGTCGAGCAGGCGGATGGCGTTGCCCGCGACCACGAATGTCGGCTGTTCGGGCGGTTCGGCCATGCGCCACCCATGGCCCGCGGCGGACGAGGGCGCAACGCAGGCGCGCAAAATCTTGACTTTGGCGGGCTGCCGCTCTAGCTCGCACGCTTTCCCGAACCCATCGGTATCAAGCGAAGGAAGCGTTCATGGCGCGCGTCACCGTCGAGGATTGCGTCGACAAGATCCCCAACCGGTTCGACCTGGTGCTGCTCGCTGCCCAGCGCGCGCGACAGATCTCGGGCGGCGCCGAGCTGACGCTCGATCGCGATCGCGACAAGAACCCGGTGGTCGCGCTGCGCGAAATCGCCGAGGAGACGGTCCGGCCCGATGCGATGCACGAGGCGCTGGTGTCGAGCCTGCAGCGCGTGCAGATCGACGACGAGGAAGCGCCCGACGAGATCGGTTCGCTGTCGGCCTCGGCCGAGGCACTGCGCCTCACCGCCGCCGCGCCGCCGCGCAATCAGAATGCGGGCGGCGACTACGACGGCTGAACTGCCGCTTCGTCATTCTGAAAAGGGCCGCCGCTCGATCCCGAGTGGCGGCCCTTTTCGTGTCAGGCAGCACGAGGTGAAGGAGGCACTGCGCGCGCAAGTTCGGCCAGCTCGACATAGCGGCCGGCCAACTCTTCGTGCACGCGGCGCGCGGTCACGTCGGTGCAGCGGTTGGCGACAGCGCGCTCCTGCTCGGCGCGGGTCAGATAGTAGTTGCGGTCCTGCGGTTCCATGACGATGCTCCTCTGCCAAGCGGGAGCGCGGTCGGTCTCTCAGCCGCCGGCATGCTCGGAAGGGTCCACGCGCCGGCGATGAAGTTTCTCTATCATACTGATCGCAGGGCCAATATGATCGAGGATAAGTCGCTGTAAAGCGGTCGCACGACGACCTCGTCCCGCCCCATGATGCGAACCGTTCGCGCTGGAAAGCGGCGACAAAATCGCGTATCGGGCCGCCGCATGATCGAGGCGCGTAACCAGCCCCCCGCGGTCGATTACGGCCGAGTCTTCGCCCAGGCCATCGACCGGCTGCATGCCGAGGGGCGCTACCGCGTCTTCATCGACATCCTTCGCAACAAGGGCGCATACCCCAATGCGCGCTGCTTTGCCGGGCATAATGGGCCGAAACCGATCACCGTCTGGTGCTCGAACGACTATCTCGCGATGGGCCAGCACCCCAAGGTGATCGCGGCGATGGAGGACGCGCTGCACGACGTGGGCGCCGGCTCGGGCGGCACGCGCAACATCGGCGGCAATACGCATTACCATGTCGATCTGGAGGCCGAGCTGGCTGACCTGCACGGCAAGGAAGCGGCGCTGCTCTTCACCTCTGGCTATGTCTCGAACGAGGCGACGCTATCGACGCTGGCCAAGGTGCTGCCTGGCTGCGTCGTCTTTTCCGACGAACTCAATCACGCCTCGATGATCGCGGGGATCCGTAATTCGGGCTGCGAGAAGCGTGTGTTCCGGCACAACGACCTCGCGCATCTCGAGTCGCTGCTTGCGGCCGAGGACCCCTCGGTGCCCAAGCTGATCGCCTTCGAGAGCGTCTATTCAATGGACGGCGATGTCGCGCCCATTCACGCGATCTGCGACCTGGCCGACAAATATAATGCGCTCACCTACCTCGATGAGGTGCACGCGGTCGGCATGTACGGTGCACGCGGTGGCGGGATTTCGGAGCGGGACGAGGCGGCGCACCGGCTGACGATCATCGAGGGAACGCTGGGCAAGGCGTTCGGGGTGATGGGCGGGTACATCGCCGCGGACCAGACGATCGTCGACGTGATCCGCAGCTATGCGCCGGGCTTTATCTTCACCACCAGCCTGTCGCCCGTGCTGGTCGCTGGCGTGCTGGCAAGCGTGCGTCACCTCAAGGCCTCCAGCACCGAGCGCGAGGGGCAGCAGGCGGCGGCGGCGCGGTTGAAGGCGATGTTCGAGGAGGCCGGGCTGCCGGTAATGCCGACGACGACGCATATCGTGCCGCTGATGGTCGGCGATCCCGTCCGCGCCAAGCGGATCAGCGACATCCTGCTTGCCGAATACGGCGTCTACGTCCAGCCGATCAATTATCCCACGGTGCCGCGCGGAACCGAGCGGTTGCGCTTCACCCCAGGGCCGGCGCATACGCAAGCGATGATGCGCGAGCTGACACAAGCGTTGGTCGAGATCTGGGGCCGCCTGGAGATGCGCGCGGCCGCGTGACGCTCAGGCGGGCGGGTCGAGGAGGTTTCGGACTTCCTCGATGAAACGCAGCACCGAAATGGGTTTGGAGACATAGGCGGTCGCGCCCGCGGCGCGGATGCGCGCCTCGTCCTCGTGCCCGGCATAGGCCGTGACGGCCATGATCGGCACGCTTTTCAGCCGCGGATCGGCACGGAATCGCTGGATGAGCTCGAGGCCGGTAACGTGCGGCAACTGGATGTCGGTGACGATCAGATCGGGTGCGCTTTCCCGCGCCCTCGCCACCGCCTCGCGCCCGTCGCGCACCGGCGTCGGTGCGAAACCGTGCGCCCGGAGCAGGTCGCAGAACAGCTTGAGGTTGAGCTCGTTGTCCTCGACAACCAGCACGGGGCGCGGCAAGGCGGCGGCTTCGTCCATCAAGGCCAGCCCTATTCGATGCCGATCCGTGAGACAAATGCCGAACCCGATCCGCGCGCGATCGCGCTGGGGGCGCTGGGCTGGGCGGTAAGCGACGGGACGCGCGCCGACCGGCTGCTGGCGACGACGGGGCTCGATCCGGCAGGTCTCCGCGCGCGGGCGGGCGAGGCGGCGACACTGGCGGCGGTGCTTTCGTTCATCGAAGCGCACGAGCCCGACCTGATCGCCTGTGCCGACGCGCTGGGTGTCGAGCCGGCGGTCCTCGTGCAGGCGCGGATGCGGCTGGAGGGCGAATGAGGCCGCTGCTGATCACCGACTGCGACGAGGTGCTGCTGCACATGGTGCGGCATTTTCGCGGCTGGCTGAACGAGGCGCATCGGATCGACTTCACCTTCACGCACGATTTCGCGAATGCCATGAAGCGGGCGGATGGGTCACGGCCGACACAGCGCGAGATGTGGGCGCTGCTCGGCGGGTTCTTCCCAGATCAGATGCATCGCCAGACGATCGTCCCGCATGCGCGAGAGGCGCTGGCGCGGATTGCCGAAACGGCTGACATCGTCGTGCTCACCAATCTGGAGGACCACTGCCAGACCCACCGGGTCGAGCAGCTTGCCGCACACGGCATCGCGCACCGCGTCGAGTGCAACCAGGGCGGTAAGGGCGCGGCAGTCGCGCGGCTGGTCGCCGAGCACGGCCGGCCGGTGACGGTGTTCGTAGATGATCTGGGCGTCCATCACGCCTCGGTCGCTGAGGCGGCGCCGGGCGTCCATCGGCTGCACATGGTGGCCGAGCCGGACCTTGCCCCGCTAGTGCCCAAGGCCCCGACCGCACACGCACGGATCGACGATTGGCGCGAGGCAGCGGACTGGATCGAGGCGCGCTTCGCTTCGGGCTTGCCCGCCGATGCGGTGGCGGGCAGAGCGACGGCATGAGCACGCGCATCGAAACCCGCCTCGCCGAACTCGGCCTCTCGCTTCCTGAAGCCGCCGCGCCGGTCGCGGCCTATGTACCTGCGGTCGAGCATGGTGGACTGCTTCACATTTCCGGCCAGCTACCCTTCGATGACGGCGCGTTGATGATGGGCCGCGTCGGCGAGGACCGCGAGCTGGGCTTTGCGCAGGAAGCGGCCAAGCGCTGTGCGCTGATGCTGCTGGCACAGGCGAAGCGGGCGCTGAGCGGCGACCTGTCGCGGATCGAGCGGGTCGTGAAGCTTGGCGTTTTCGTCAATTCGGCACCGGGCTTCACCGACCAGGCCAAAGTCGCCAACGGCGCGTCCGAGCTGATGATCGACCTTCTCGGTGACATCGGCCGCCATGCTCGGAGCGCGGTGGGCGTCGCGGTGCTGCCGCTGGGTGCGGTCGTCGAGATCGACGCGATCATCGCCGTCCGCTGACCGGTTGCGCGCGCAACTTTTGTTGCGGCTGGGCCACAGCTGCATTCCTTTTGTGACATAGGACAGCGTTGAAGCCTTGTGCACTGCGGCATGTTGCGGCACATCGGCGTCGTCGGTGAACGATCGCGCGTGCTTTCAGCACCTCTGACAGACGCGGCATCCCGGCAGCAGGAGAGAACCATCGCCTCTTAATGAAAGGGCCAACGATGCGGTTCTCTAATCTCGGGCTTTCGGCCCTGTTTGTCGTTTGCGCTACCCCTGCCCTCGCGCAGGAGGAAACCGCCCCCCCCGAGCCGGTGACGGTATCGGGCAGTGTCGCACTCGCTTCCGACTATCGCTTCCGCGGCGTTTCGCAGAGCGACAAGGAAATGGCGATCCAGGGGGGCATCACCATCGCCCACGAAAGCGGCTTCTATGTAGGCACCTGGGGCTCCAACCTGTCGGGCTGGGGCACGTTCGGCGGTGGCAACATGGAGCTCGACCTGATCGGCGGCTTCAAGACCCCGATCGGGGGCGGTGGTACACTCGACGTCGGCGTCACCTGGTACATGTATCCCGGCGGCGCGGACAAGACCGACTTCGCCGAGCCCTACATCAAGCTGTCGGGCACCACCGGCCCTGTCACGCTGACCGCAGGCGTCTTCTATGCGCCGCAGCAGGAAGCGCTTGGCCGCTGGTACTTCACCGGCGCTGACGCGGCGGCGGGCGTCTACAATGATCCAGGCGACAAGGAGGACAACCTCTATCTGTCGGGCGATGCGGTCGCGGCGATACCCAACACGCCGATCTCGCTGCGTGGCCATATCGGCTATTCGGACGGCAATGCCGGCCTCGGTCCCAACGCGACCAGCGTGGCGCCGACCGGGCAGTATTGGGACTGGACGCTGGGTGCCGACCTGACGTTCAAGAACCTGACGCTGGGCGTTTCGTACATCGACACCGACATCAGCGAGGCCGATGGGGCCTATCTCCAGCCCAGCTTCAGCAAGGGGCAGGACGGCACCGGCAGCATCGCCGACGGGACGATCGTGGTGTCGCTAACCGCCGCGTTCTGATCTGCGGCGAATGCGAAAAGGGCTGCGCTTCTACTCGAAGCGCAGCCCTTTTCGTGCAAGCCCTTTTTCAGTTCTGCGGCGGCGTGGTCGCGGGGGCAGGCGTGCCGGCGACGGCGCGTGCATCCTGACCGTCGCCCTGAGGGGCGGCGACGACGTCGCGGACCGTCGTGCCCTTGTCGATGACGTTGGTCGAGGGGTCGCCCACGGCCGAGCGCACGCCCGGATCGGCCGAGCTGCCACCCGCGGCGCGGATCGCGGCGCTTTCGCCGGCGCTGCGCGGGGCCGGGCCGCCAAACAGCGCGTCGGCGGCCTGCACCGAGGGACTGACGTCTTGCGGTCGGGGCGCGCCGGGCTGCGGCGGTACGAGTGCAAAGTCGGGCGGGATCACCAGCGGGGCCTGACGGGCCGTCGCGAATTCATCCGGCCGGTCGCGGTCGAGGCCGCTCTTGCCGCAGCCGGCGAGGGAAAGGGCCACGAGGCCGAGCGCGAACATCTTACGCATTGGGTTTCTCCACAGGAGCGGGCGCCGCCGGCTTGTCGCTGCGCACGAACAGGGCACGGATCAGAAGAATGATGACGCCGATGGTAATCGCAGCGTCGGCCACGTTGAAGACGAGAAATGGCCGCCACTCGCCGAAATGCAGGTCGGCGAAGTCCACCACATAGCCGAAGCGGATGCGGTCGAGGATGTTGCCGAGCGCTCCGCCGAGGACGAGCGCGAGCGCGGCCTTGTCGCGGGGGTTCGCCTCGCGCCGCATCCAGATCGCGACGCCCACGGCGATCGCGCCGGTCAAGAGGACGAGCGCCCAGCGCATCCAGCTCGAATCGGCGGGCAGCAGGCCGAGCGACACGCCGACATTGGGCACGAAGCGCAGGTCGAAGATGCTGATCAGCGGCTTGACCGCGCCGATCCGGTCGATGCCGAGCGGGCCCGTCACCAGCCACTTGGTGAGCTGATCGACGAGGAAGACCGCTCCTGCGATGCGGAAGCCCCAGTTGCGCGCGGACGTCATCACTTCACCACCTCCTCGCAGCGGTGGCACAGCGCGCCGTCCTCGGCAACCTCGGGCAGGAGGCGCCAGCAGCGGCCGCACTTGTGATGCTCGCTTCGCGCGATCGCGATGCCGTCGCCGCCGGCATGGACGGTCGAGGTGATGAAGAGCTCGGCCAGATCGTCGGCGCGCAGCGGCAGCTCGGGCAGCGTCACCTCGGCCTCGAGGCTGGAGCGCACGACCTTCTCGCGGCGGAGCGGCTCGATCGCCTCGGTCACCGCCTCGC
The DNA here is from genome assembly GCF_002351485.1 of Sphingomonas spermidinifaciens. Lineage (GTDB taxonomy): Bacteria > Pseudomonadota > Alphaproteobacteria > Sphingomonadales > Sphingomonadaceae > Sphingomonas > Sphingomonas spermidinifaciens. The sequence continues at coordinate 109,675 of NZ_NWMW01000002.1, forward strand.
GCAGGCGGCGCAAATCCGCCCATTCGGTGCCGAGCGGCAGATCCCCGGGCAGCGCCGGCAGCTCGGGCCATTCGAGGAAATGGACCGAGCCGTCCTCCGACGGGAAGCGCGCCTGCCACACTTCCTCCGCCGTGAAGGCGAGAACGGGAGCGGCGTAGCGGACGAGCGCGTGGAACAGCGTGTCGAGGACGGTGCGGTAGGCGCGGCGCTTCGGGCTGTCGGCCGCGTCGCAGTAGAGCGAATCCTTGCGGATATCGAAGAAGAAGGCCGACAGGTCGTCGTTGGCGAAGTCGGCGAGCGCGCGGGTGTAGCGGTTGAACTCGAACGCCTCGGCCGCGGCGCGCAGCTCGGCGTCGAGGCGCGTCAGCTCGGAGAGGATATAGCGCTCGAGCGCGGGCATCTCGGCCACGTCCACACGCTCGGCATCGGTAAAGCCGTCGAGCGCGCCGAGCAGGTAGCGGAAGGTGTTGCGCAGCTTGCGATAGGTATCGCCGGTGCCCGCCAGCACTTCCTTGCCGATGCGCACATCCTCGAAATAATCGGTCTGCGCGACCCAGAGACGGAGGATGTCGGCGCCGCTCTCGCCGATGATCTTGAGCGGATCGACGACGTTGCCGAGGCTCTTCGACATCTTTCGCCCGTTGCCGTCGAGCGCGAAGCCGTGAGTGAGAACGGCGTCATAGGGCGCGCGGCCGCGGGTGCCGCAGCTTTCGAGGAGCGACGACTGGAACCAGCCGCGATGCTGGTCCGACCCCTCGACATAGAGGTCGGCGCGGACGCCCTCGCCATAGCGCGCCTCGACGGTGAAGACGTGCGTCGAGCCGGAGTCGAACCACACGTCGAGGATGTCGTTGACCACCTCGTAATCGGCGAGGTCGTGGTCGGGGCCGAGGAGCGCCTGATGGTCGGCGGCGAACCACGCGTCGGCGCCGCCCGCCTCGAACGCGGCGAGGATGCGGGCGTTGACGGCTTCGTCACGCAGATAGTCGCCGGTCTTGCGGTTGACGTAGAGCGGGATCGGCACGCCCCAGGCGCGCTGGCGGCTGATGACCCAGTCGGGCCGCCCCTCGACCATCGAGCGGATGCGGTTCTGCGCCCGGCCGGGGACCCAGCGGGTGCGCTCGATCGCGTCGAGGGCGAGTTCGCGGAGGGTGGGGGCGTTGTCGCTGGTCGCCGGATTGACGATCGCGCCGAAGCCCGCGGCGGCGGCGAAGCCCGGCAGTTCGTCAGCGGCGCTGCCAGGGGTGCGGGCGCCGGTTGCGGGACGGTCCATCGGGATGAACCACTGGGGCGTGCAGCGGAAGATCACGCGCGCCTTCGACCGCCAGCTGTGCGGGTAGCTGTGCTGGAACGGCGCGGCGGAGAGAAGCGCGCCGGCCGCGCGCAGGCCTTCGCAGATCGGGCCTTCAGGGCCGGTGAACTTCTGGTTGATGACGCTGCCCTGACCGCCGAGCCATGCCCAGTCGTCGCGGTACTTGCCGTCGTCGGTGACGGCGAACACGGGGTCGATGCCGTTCGCCTTGCACAGCGCGAAGTCGTCCTCGCCGTGATCGGGCGCCATGTGGACGAGGCCGGTGCCCGCGTCGGTGGTGACGAAGTCGCCAGCGAGGAACGGGCGGGGCTTGGCGAAGAAGCCGCCGAGATGGTGCATCGGGTGGCGGGCGATGGCGCCGGCGAGGGCGGTGCCTTTGATCGATTCATCGAAAGGCGAGTAAGGATCAACGTACTCTTGCAACGAGGGTGCACCGACATCGCCGAAGTCGAGCGCCTTGGCCGCCGCGTTGATACGGTCAGCAAATGATGTCGTTAGATCTTTCGCGACGAGGAACTTTGAAATGCGGTTCGTGTGGAACGGCAAACCGGCTTTCGCCAATACTTCATTGACCCGCTTATCGCCTGCCGCGCCGACGCCAACCGTATCAGCGGTGACTGACAGCAGCACATATTCGATCTCCTGCCCATAAGCCAAAGCCTGGTTGACCGGGATCGTCCACGGCGTCGTCGTCCAGATGACCGCGTGCGCGCCGACCAGTTCGGGCGCGTTGGGGGCGTGCGTGATCTCGAACGCCACGTCGATCTGGGTCGAGGTGACGTCTTCATACTCGACCTCGGCCTCGGCCAGCGCGGTCTTTTCGACGGGGGACCACATGACGGGCTTGGCGCCGCGATAGAGCTGGCCCGACATGGCGAACTTCAAAAGCTCGCCGGCGATCGCGGCTTCGCTGGCGTAGTTCATCGTGAGGTAGGGGTTCGCCCAGTCGCCGGCGATGCCCAGCCGCTCGAACTGCGCGGCCTGCACGCCCACCCATTTGGCGGCGTATTCGCGGCATTCGGCGCGGAACTCGGCGGCGGGCACCTCGTCCTTCGACTTCTTCTTCGCGCGGTACGCTTCCTCGATCTTCCATTCGATCGGCAGGCCGTGACAGTCCCAGCCGGGGACGTAGGGCGCGTCCTTGCCCATCAGCGACTGGCTGCGGGCGATGATGTCCTTCAGCACCTTGTTCATCGCGTGGCCCATATGGATGTCGCCATTGGCGTAGGGCGGGCCGTCGTGGAGGATGAAGCGTTCGCGGCCGGCGCGCTGCTCACGAAGGCGATCGTAGATGCCGATCCGCGCCCAGCGGTCGAGGATGGCGGGCTCCTTTTGCGCGAGGCCCGCCTTCATCGGGAAGTCGGTCTTCGGCAGGAAGACGGTGTCGCGCCAGTCGCGGGTGGGGTCGGTGCTGTCGGTCATGGGTGCGCGCGGCCTTAGCGAAAGGCGGGCGGGGGGACAAATGCGATGTTGGCGGGGAGGCAAGGCCCCTACCCTCGCCGGGGTACTAGGTGCGCGACAGGATCGCGCGGGCCTCTTCGACGTCGTTCGCCATCTGGACCTTGAGCGCGTCGAGGTCGTCGAACTTCGCCTCGGGCCGCAGAAACGCGATCAGGGCAACGTCGATCGTCCGGCCGTAGAGGTCGCCCGTAAAGTCGAGGAAATAGGGTTCGAGCAGCTCGACGGGCTCGCCCTCGATCGTCGGGCGGATGCCGAGATTGGCCGCGCCGTCGAGGATGGTGCCGTCGGGGAGCGTGCCGCGCACGGCGTAGATGCCGTAGCGGGGGCGGAGATACTGGCCGAGGCGGAGGTTGGCCGTCGGGTAGCCGAGCTGGCGACCGAGCTTGGCGCCGTGCTCCACCTCGCCACGGATCGTGAAGGGCCGGGTGAGGAGGCGGGCGGCGTCGCCCGGCTCGCCCGCGATCAGGTGCTGGCGGATGCGGCTCGACGAGACCGGCTCGCCGCCCAGCGTCACGGGGGCGACGGTATCAGTCGAGAAGTCGTGCGCGGCGCCCAGCTCGGCAAGGCGCGCGACGTCGCCCGCGCGACCCTTGCCGAAGGTGAAGTCGGTGCCGGTGACGACGCCGCCCGCGCCGATCATGTCGGCGAGGTGAGCGGCGAACTGCTCGGGGCTTTGCGCGGCGAGGGCGGGGCCGAAAGGGAAGACGAGCATCGCGTCGGCGCCCGCCGCGGCGAACAGGTCCTGCCGCTGGTCGAGCGTCGTCAGGCGGAAGGGCGGGGTGGCGGGGCGGAAGTACCCCATCGGGTGCGGGTCGAAGGTCGCGACGATCGCCGGGCGGCCTTCGCCCCGCGCACGCTCGATCGCGCGGCCGATCACCGCCTGGTGGCCGAGGTGAAATCCGTCGAAATTGCCGAGCGCGACGATTCCGCCGCGCAGGCCCGCCGGCACCGGCGAGCCGCCGTCCAGACGCTCCATCGGCGCGCCTATAGGGGGGCGGGCGGGGAGGGGGAAGAGGGGCCTAGGGGCCGCATCCCGGCGCGCAGGACACGGACGACATTGCCGCCCATCACCTTGGCGATGTCGGCGTCGGAGAAGCCGCGGTCGCGAAGCGTCTGGGTGATGACGGCGAGGCGCGAGGTGTCGAAGCCCGTCGTCACGCTGCCGTCGAAGTCGGAGCCGAGGCCGACATGGTCGATGCCGGCAACGTCGCGCACATGCTCGATCGCGGCGACGATGGCCTTGGGGGCGGTCGAGCAGACGGCGGCGTCCCAGTATCCGACGCCGATCACGCCGCCGGTGCGGGCGATGCCCTTGATCTCCGCATCGGTGAGGTTGCGGTTGACGCGGCATGTCGCCTGGACGCCGCCATGGCTGGAGACGACGGGCCGGCGGGCGATGGCGAGGGCTTCGGCGACGCTCCGGTGACTCGAATGGGCGACGTCGACGATCATGCCGAGCGCCTCCATCCGGCGGATCACCTGTCGGCCGAACAGGGTGAGGCCGCCTTTCGCGAGGCCGTGCATCGAGCCCGCCACTTCATTGTCGAAGAAGTGGGCAAGGCCGGCCATGCGGAAGCCGGCGGCGTGCAGTCTGTCGAGATTGGCGAGCTTGCCCTCGAGGTTATGGAGACCTTCGATGGAGAGGACGGCGCCGACGACCTTTCGGCCTTGGGCGCGGTCGGCGAGCAGAGCGCCGAGTTCTGCGGGTTCGTTGATGATGCGGAGGGTGCCGTTCGAGCGTGCCTCCGCGCGTTCGAGCTTGGTCGCGTGCCAGAGCGAGCGTTCGAGGAGCGAGGTCCAGGTCTTGACCGGCTGGAGCTGGCCGATCGCGAGCCATTTGATCTGGTCGGTATTGCTGCCGTTGGCGTCGTAGTTCTGGCCCGCGGGCGTCTTCGTCACCGAGGAGAAGATCTGGACCGCGACATTGCCGGCGAGCAGGCGGGGGATATCGACATGGCCCTGGTCGGAAGCCTTTGAGATGTCTCGTTTCCACAACAATGAGTCTGCGTGGAGGTCGGCGATCGTCAGTTGGTCGTGGAGGGCCTTGGTCGCGGGGGTGACGGTGGGGAGCGGGGTGGGGGCGATCCTGTTCATCGATCGCTCGGCGATGCCGGGGGCGAAGGTGAAGAAGGCAGCGAGCGCCGCGATGAGGGTGGCGAGGGCGATGAGGGCGGCGCGCTTCATCGCACCAGCGTCACGAAGCTGTAGGCGGGGCGGTCGCCCTCGGCGGGGTAGTCCGCGCGCGCAACTTCGCGCCAGCCGGTGAAGGGGGGGACGGTCGCGTCGCCTTCGGGCCGAGCGTGGACCTCCGTCAGTTCGATGCGGGTGGCGGCGTCGAGGAAGAGGGCGAAGATCTCTGCCCCGCCGATCACCGCGACCTCCGGCGCGTCCGCCGCGAGGGCGAGGGCGTCGGCGGGGGTGTGGGCGACTTCGGCGCCCGCCGCCCGCCAGTCGCGGTCGCGGGTGAGGACGATGTGGCGGCGGCCGGGCAGGGGGCTGGGAAAGCTGTCGAAGGTCTTGCGGCCCATCACCATCGGCTTGCCGAGGGTCATCGCCTTGAACCGCCTGAGATCGGCGGGAAGGCGCCAGGGAAGGTCGCCATCGCGGCCGATCACGCCATTGGCCGCGCGCGCGAGATAGAAGACGATGTGCTGCACGCGGCCCCCCCGTTCTTTGCCCCCAGCATGGGGCGCGGGCGGGCGCTTGGCAATCGGCGGCGGCTGGGCGAAGCTGGCCCGCGAAGGGGAGCGGGCATGAAGCGATTGGGGCTGGTTCTGGGGTTGTTGGCGTCGCCGGCGTGGGCGCAGCTTGGCGAAAGCGCGCGGCCGCAGCTGCCGCCGGTGCCTTCTTTACGCGAGCGGGCGGCGACCATCGATGCGTCGCTGAAGGAGCGGCTCGACACCGTCATCCCCGCGATCATGCGCGAGCGCGGCGTCGATATGTGGGTGCTGGTCGCGCGCGAGAATTTCGAGGAGCCGGTGGTCGCCACGATGCTCGATTCCGAAGCCTTTTCGGCGCGGCGGCGCACGATCCTCGTCTTCCATGATCCGGGCGAGGGCCGGCCGGTCGAGCGGCTGACGGTCAGCCGCTATGGGCTGGGTGGGCTGTTCGCGCCCGCCTGGGACCCGGCGACACAGCCCGACCAGTGGAAGGCGCTGGCCGACATCATCGCCGCGCGCGCGCCCAAGCGGATCGCGATCAACAGCTCGGCCGCGTCCGCCTATGCCGACGGGATGACGCTGTCGGCGTGGGAGGAGATGAACGCGGCGCTGCCGCCCGAGCTGCGCACGCGAGTAGTGCGCGACGGAACCCTCGCGATCCGCTGGCTGGAGAGCCGGACGCCGCGCGAGCTTGCCGACTATCCGCGGATCGTTGGCACCGCGCAGGCGATCATCGCCGAGGGCTTCTCGAACAAGGCGATCCAGCCGGGGAAGACGACGAGCGCCGACCTTGTCTGGTGGTATCGCGAGCGGATCGCGGGGCTGAAGCTCGAGACGTGGTTCCAGCCCTCGGTCGGCATCCAGCGACAGGGGGCGAAGGGGATGCTCGAGGGTGATACCGTCATCCGGCCCGGCGACCTACTCTGGGTCGATTTCGGCATCGTGACCGAGCGGCTGGCGACCGATACCCAGCACCTGGCCTATGTGCTGAAGACGGGAGAGACCGAGGCGCCGGCGGGGCTCCGCGCGGGGCTGGCCGCGGCCAACCGGCTGCAGGACATCACCATGGCGGCGTTCCGTGCGGGTGACAGCGGCAACGCGATCCTCGCGCGGGCACGCGCGGCAGCGATCGCCCAGGGGATCACGCCCAGCATCTATTCGCACCCGGTCGGCTTTCACGGCCACGCAGCGGGAAGCGCCATCGGCTTCTGGGACAATCAGGGCCCGGACCCGCGCGGGGAAGGGCCGGTGCGCGCGGGCACGACCTGGTCGATCGAGCTGATGGCGAAGGCGGCCGTGCCCGAATGGGGCGGGCAGGTGGTCGAGTTCCGGCAGGAGGAGGATGCGGTGTTCGACGGGCGCCAAGTGCGGTGGCTGAACGGGCGGCAGACGGGTTTTTATTTGGTGCGGTGAGGGGGTTGGAGAAGGAATGTGGTTCACGCGGAGGCGCAGAGGGCGCGGAGAAGAAGAAGGGGGTTCCGGGAAGGCGCTAAGGCGCGAAGGGGTTAGGTTCACGGGGAGGCGCGGAGAGCCTACTCGGGTCGGGGTGCGTGAGGCGAGTGGCTGCACGTTCGAAAGCGGAGTACACGCGCTCCGTCTGGAGCAATGAACCCCTAAGGAATGATGGGCTAGTGAGACCGATCTCCGATCAGCGAATTAGGATTTTGTCTTGGCATTTTTTGCGCCCGACAAAATAATCTTTGCCCTTTCTCTTCCCCATCCAAACTCGCCCAGCTCTTCTATGCTATATCTACTCGAAATTTCTCTCAGCAGTATAAAGAATATCAAATAGTCCGGGGAGACTGACCACCTTGTTCCGAACTTATCGATTATACTGGCAAAAAGAGAAGTATTGTCGCCTTTAATTATACTCTCGATTTCACTTATCGTCTGCAAGCCCAGTTTATTGGAAATATCTATCATTTCAGGATAAGTCACGTCATCTGGATCGAACTCCAAAATTTCGAAGCCAGATGACTTTGCTTCCTCTACGATTTCCTCTAGGTAGTCGTTATTTTGAACAAAAGCTTTGATAGTTTCCAGAGTTATCGGTATGGACTTTTCTCCAGACGTCACTGCATTTACGGCGGCCGTGGTAAGTGAAACTTTGGCATCTCTGATCGCGACAAATTCCTCATCAGCGAGTTCGAAGAGTCCGGCTATACGGAAAAGTCTCCGGCGAAGTTTTGATGGAGTAGCCGTTTCTTGTTTGTATTGAAGTGCATGAGAAACCGCCGACCAAGCATGCTGAATAACTGTCCTAATCTGGATCTCTGCTTTAAACGATTCGGCGAACTTCCATTCAGATAGATTTGATCGGTCATTGTTCAAGCGAACAATGGAGTGAACTGAGAGATATCCAAAACGATCAACTTCAAACGAGTCGGGCTGGTGAGATAGTTCCTTCTCAAGTACGAGGAACTCCCTATCAATCATTTCTGAAACAGATGTAACATCATCTGAATAATAGACGATAACGCGCGCTCCGCACAGGTCGGGAAGTTCGGTCAATGGATCTTTGTAAGACTTGCCAGGGCGATTGATTTTATCACGAAAGCTAATTAAATCCTTAGCCCGGGATTCTACAACCTGATAGCGAATTTCGTTCGCTTCAAGTAAAGAGGTAAGCAATATTTGAAGCTTAGCCGCATACGACTCGTACAGCGGACGTTCTGCAGCATACCGCGCCATCGCTGCTTCCAAATGGTCTATCTCGTTGTTCATCACTGACACCATATCGATGCTTTAGCGGGTTGAACATATGTTGGATGCGATCCTGTCGCTCGGCGAGAAATCGGCGCTGTCAGAGTTCAATCGCTAAAGAGGTCTCCCATCTGATACCCTATCAAAACCGCAAAACGACTAACCCATTTGGCACATTTTGCTTGACAGCGCGACGCTGATCTGGCACTCCTTGCCATGCTGGAGAATTGCGAATCGGGCCGGGGCGGGGACGCTGTCCGGCCCGTTTTCGTTGGGGCGGGGGCCTTTTCATATGGCGGACGAGTTCATCACGCAGGGGCCGGATTCGCTCCCGCAGGTTCGGCGTGCCGAGCGGGGCTGGACGGCGAAGCGTCGGGAGGCGTTTCTGAGCGTGCTTGCCGCATCGGCCAATGTGCGGCTGGCGGCGCGCAGCCTGGGGATCGATCCGGCCGGCGCTTATCGGCTTCGCGCGCGGGACAAGACGTTCGCGGCGCTCTGGGCCGAGGCGATGGCGCTGGGCTATGAGACGCTCGAACAGGCGTTGATCGAGCGGGCGCGCGGCGGCGTCAACGCGATCGCGATCGACGGGCTGGCGTTCGGGTTGACGCTGACGGGCGAGGTCGATGGCGACGTCCATGCGCCGCCGCCCGCGACCATCAATGGCGGGCAGGTCGAGATGGACGTGAAGCTGGCGATGTGGCTGCTCGACCGGCAGGACCGGCGCGGCGGCCGCACCACCGGGGGCGTGCAAGGCCCGGCGCCGACGCGCGAGACGGTGGAGGCGAAGATCGCGCGCAAGCTCGACATGCTCGCCAAGCGGCGCAAGCGGTGACGCGGGGAGCGGACGGCCGCGATATCTACGCCGAGCTGAGCGCGCTGGATGCGGGTCAACGGCAGTGGCTGTTCGACAGCCTGAAGGACCGCGAGGTCGATATCATCGACGAAGCCTGGGAGGCGTGGGCGCATGACGGGCAGCTGGCGCCGCCGGGGGACTGGGCGATCTGGCTGATCCGGGCGGGGCGGGGGTTCGGCAAGACCCGGGCGGGGGCGGAGTGGGTGAGCGCGGTGGCGCGGGCCAATCCGGAATGCCGGATCGCGCTGGTCGGCGGGTCGATCGACGAGGTGCGGCGGGTGATGGTCGAGGGGCCGAGCGGGCTGCTCGCCGTCGCGCATGCGGGCGAGCGGGCGGGGATGAAGTTCACCGGCAGCGTGCTGCGCTTTGCCAACAGGGCGGAGGCTTATGTCTATTCGGCGGGCGCGCCCGAGCGGCTGCGCGGGCCCGAGCATCATTTCGCCTGGGCGGACGAACTGGGAAAGTGGCGGGCGCGGGCCGGGGCGGCGGCGTGGGACAATCTGCGGCTGGGCCTTCGGCTCGGCGAGCGGCCGCGGCTCCTCGTCACGACGACGCCGCGGCCGACGGTGCTGATGCGGCGGGTGATGGCGCTGCCGGGGCTCGTCCAGACGCTGGGGCGGACACGCGACAACCCGCATCTGCCGGCGAGCTTCGTGGGGGCGATGGTGGCCGATTATGGCGGCACGCGGCTGGGGCGGCAGGAGCTCGACGGCGAGATGGTCGAGGATGTGGCGGGCGCGCTCTGGACGCGGGGCCTGATCGAGGGGTGCCGGGTGCGGGCGGCACCCGAGCTCGTGCGCGTGGTGGTGGGGGTCGATCCGCCCGCGGGCACGGAAGGCGATGCGTGCGGGATCGTCGCGGTGGGGCTGGGCGGCGATGCGCGCGGCTATGTGCTCGAGGATGCGAGCGTCGTCGGCGCCTCGCCCGAGGGATGGGCGCGGGCGGTGGTGGCGTGCGTGGGCCGTCACGGGGCCGAACGGGTGGTGGCCGAGGTGAACCAGGGCGGGGCGATGGTCGCGAGCGTGCTGCGCGCGGTCGAGGCCAGCCTGCCGGTGCGCGGCGTCCACGCGACGCGCGGCAAGGCGGCGCGGGCGGAGCCGGTGGCGGCGCTCTACGAGCAGGGGCGGGTGGCGCATGTCGGCGCCTTCCCGGCGCTGGAGGACGAATTGTGCGGGCTGGTCGCGGGCGGGCGCTACGAGGGGCCGGGGCGCTCGCCCGACCGCGCCGATGCGTGCGTCTGGGCCTTGAGCGAGCTGATGCTCGGGCGGCGCGGGGGCGTGGGGGTGCGGGGGGTTTAGGGGGGCGCGCGGGCGCTTCGGATCGTGTAGGATGCGGCGGAGAAAAGCGAGGAGAGTGAGGATGTTCCGTTCCTTCGTCGCCGCCGCGGTGCTGGTCGCCGCCCCCGTTGCCGCCGTCGCGCATCATGGCTGGAGCGCCTATGACGAGACCAAGCCGATTACCGTCGGCGGGCCGCTCAAGAATGTCGTGTGGGGCAACCCGCACGGGACCGCGAAGATCAGCTATCAGAAGAAGGACTGGGACGTGGTGCTGGCGCCGACCAGCCGGATGACCGCGCGGGGCCTGAATGCCGATGCGATCAGCAAGGGACAGCGGGTGACGCTGACCGGCTATGCGCGGCGCGACGGGACCGCGGAGATGCGGATCGAGCGGATCACGGTGGGCAAGACGACCGTCGAGCTGCGCTGAACCCGGGTGGAAGGGCTGATCCTGGCGATTGTCGGGGCGATCGACGCCACGGGGATCGGGCCGTGGTCGCGAGGGTCGGCCGTTGCCTACCCCTGGGCGAACGTCGCGCATGTGCTGGGGGCGATCGCGCTGGTCGGGGCGATCGGGGTGGTCGACCTGCGGCTCATGGGGCTGTGGCGGGCGCTGCCGGCCGAGCCGCTGAAACGCGCGCTGGTGCCGGTGGCGATCGGCGGGTTCGCGGTGATGCTGGCGAGCGGGACGGTGCTGCTTGCCGCCGACGGGCCGGCGCTGTCGAAGTCGGGGCTGTTCCAGGCCAAGCTCGTGCTGATCGCGTTGGCGGGGGCCAATGCGCTCGCGTTCCGCTGGCGGCAGGCCGGGTGGCTGGCGGCGATGTCGCTGGGGCTTTGGGTCGCGGTGGTCGTGGCGGGGCGGATGATCGCTTACAGTTGAGGGGCGACGTGCGTGACTGGCGCCGCGTCACCCCCTCCAAGCTGCGCTAGCCGCTGACGCGGCAAGCTCCGCCATCCTCTCCCCCGAGGGAGAGGGTAGGGCGCTGCGTTGTTTCGTCGCTCCAGCGGAGGCTGGGGTCTTTGACCGCTTGGGCGAGGCGGCCCATTCAGGAGAACCGAGGATGAAATGGTTCGGTCGCAAGGCGGCCGGGCGCGATGTCGCGCGTCCGGTCATGGGGAGCCCGCGCGAGGGCGCGCGGTTGGGGGAGTGGCCGGCCGCTTATGCCGAGCAGGTGCGCGAGGGATATTGCCTGAACCCCGTGGCACAGCGGGCGGTGCGGCTGGTGGCGGAGGCCGCGGCGCAGGCGCCGGTCGAGGCGAGCGAGCCGGCGCTGGCGGCGCTCGTCGCCGAGCGGACGGGCGGGCAGCCGCTGATGGAGACGCTGGCGGCGCAGCTCCTCCTTCACGGCAATGCGTTCGTGCAGCTGCTGGGGGACGGCGCGGGGGGCGTCGCCGAGTTGTTCGCGCTCCGGCCCGAGCGGGTGACGATCGAGACCGACGCCAATGGCTGGCCGGTCGGCTATCGCTATGCGGTGGGGAGCCGGGTGATGCGCCTGCCCGCCGAGGATGCGGCGGGAAGGCCCGCGGTCATCCATATCCGGCATTTCCATCCGCTCGACGACCATCTGGGGCTGGGGTGCCTGGGCGCGGCGATGGGGGCGATCGCGATCCACAATGCGGCGACGCGCTGGAACAAGGGGCTGCTCGACAATGCCGCGCGGCCGTCCGGCGCGCTGGTCTATGACCCCGGCGACGGATCGAGCCTGTCGGCCGAGCAGTACGCCCGCCTGAAGGACGAGATGGCCCTTGCCTATCAGGGGGCGGGCAATGCCGGGCGGCCGATGCTGCTTGAGGGCGGCCTGAAGTGGCAGGCGATCAGCATGAGTCCGGCGGACATGGATTTCGTGGGGCTGAAGGCGGCGGCGGCGCGCGAGATCGCGCTCGCCTTCGGCGTGCCGCCGATGCTGATGGGGCTGCCGGGCGACAATGCCTATGCCAATTACCGCGAGGCCAATCGCGCGCTGTGGCGGCAGGCGGTGGTGCCGCTGGCCGACAACATCCTGGGCGCGCTCGCCGAGGGGCTGCGGCCGTGGTTCGCCGATGCCGTCCTGCGCGTCGCGGTCGATCGGGTGAGCGTGCTGGGCGAGGAGCGCGCGGCGATGTGGGCCCGGATCGGGTCGGCGGATTTTCTCTCCGACGAGGAGAAGCGGCGGATGCTGGGAGTGGAGGCATGAGCGCGCTGCTGGCCGAGCTGATCGCCCAGGCGGAGGCGGAGGGCGCGAGCCTGTCGGTGCTGCGCGGCATCGCCGAGGAAGCGGGGGAGACGGCGGCGGCGCGGGCCCTTGCGAGGCTGGGGCTCGCCGATGGCGGGGCGGCGAAGGACATGGCGGAGCTGCGCGAGCTTCTGGCGGCGTGGCGCGATGCGAAAAGGTCGGCGCTGAAGGCGGTGCTGGCCTGGGTGACGCACATGCTGACCGCGTGCCTGCTGGTCGGGCTGGCGGTGAAGCTGGGGTTTTCGGGGTGGGTGAAGTGAGGGGGTCGAGGGGCGACCTGACCCTGGCGGGTAGCCCGGTGGAGGCCGGGGGCCGGTTGGGTCGCGGTGACGCATCTTCGATGCCGTCCGGTCCCGGACCTCGGCCTTCGCCGGGATGCGGGGTGGGGGGTGGTCTGCCGCTGCCGCCGGACTGCGGCCTTCGCCGGGAAGGATCGGGAGAGGATGGACCGCCTGCCCTGCGCTTCGCCGGCTATGCGGCGATCTTCGACCGGGCGGATCGCGGGGGCGACGTGGTGCGGCGGGGGGCGTTTGCGGGGGCCGGACGGGTGCCGCTGCTCTGGCAGCATGGCGGGGCACCGGTGGGCGCGATCGAGCGGGTCGCGGAGGACGCGCGCGGGCTCAACGTCATCGGTCGGATCGAGCGGGCGGGGCTCGCCGCGATGGTCGCGAGCGGCGCTCTGACGGGGCTGTCGTTCGGGTACCGCGCTCGGGTAGTCACACATGGAACATATCGTGAACTCATCCGGCTCGACCTGCATGAGGTGAGCCTGGTGGCGCAGCCGATGCAGCCGCTCGCGCGGGTGACGGCATTCGAATGGGTGAAGGAGGACGAGACGGCATGACCAAGATCGACATGAGCTTTGCGGGTGCGAGCCCCGCCGCCGACGCGCGGCCGATGCTGGAGGGTGCGCGGGCGCCCGGCGGCGCGGCGTTCGAGGGGTTTCTTCGCGCGGGCACCGGCATCGCCGAGGCCAAGGCGTTCACCGGCATCACCGGCCCCGAGGGCGGCTATGCCGTGCCGCGCGAGATCGATGCGCAGATCGACGCGGCGCTGAAGGCGGCCAGCCCGATCCGCGCGCTCGCCAACGTGGTTCAGGTGGGGTCGAACGGCTATCGCAAGCTGGTCACGACGGGCGGCACGCCGTCGGGCTGGGCGAGCGAGGGGGCGGCGCGGCCGGCGACCGCCAGCCCGACCTTCAACGAGATCGCGCCGCCGATGGGCGAGCTTTATGCCAACCCGGCGGCGAGCCAGGCGATGCTCGACGATGCGGGCTTCGACGTCGAGACCTGGCTGGCCGGCGAGATCGCGATGGAGTTCGCCAAGGCCGAGGGGGCGGCGTTTATCGCCGGCAATGGTGTCGACAAGCCCAAGGGCTTCCTCGCCCAGCCGACCGCCGCGACGGGCGATGCCGCGCGGGCGTTCGGGACGCTGCAGCATGTCGCGACGGGCACCGCAGGCGATTTTGGGGCCAACCCGCAGGACAAGCTGATCGACCTGATCCAGAGCCTGCGCTCGCCCTATCGTCAGGGAGCGGCGTGGGTGATGAATGCGGCGACGCTGGCGCGCATCAGGAAGCTCAAGACCGCGGACGGCGCGTTCCTGTGGGTGCCGGGGCTGGTGGCGGGGCAGCCCGACACGCTGCTCGGCTATCCGGTGGTCGAGGCCGAGGAGATGCCCGACATCGCCGCGGGCAGCCTGTCGATCGCGTTCGGCAACTTCAAGGCCGGGTACGTCATCGCCGAGCGGGGCGAGACGCAGATCCTGCGCGATCCCTATTCGAACAAGCCGTTCGTCCATTTCTACGCGACCAAGCGCGTGGGCGGGGCGGTGAGCAATTCGGAAGCGATCAAGCTGCTGAAGTTCGCCGCGGCCTGATTTCCCCTGAGCCTTAGCCCTCCCCTTGGCGGGGAGGGCCATTTTTTTCGGGAGACGGGGGATGGAGGAAGCGGATCGGGCCGCGGGAGTGGCCGCGGTCAGGGCATTGCTGCGGATCGGCTCGGAGGCCGAGGACGGGCTGATCGGCGCGCTGGTGAGCGAGGCGTTCGACCTGGCCGAGCGGTTCACCGGGCAGGTGCTGATCGCGCGGAGCATAAGCGAGCGGATCGCGGCCGACGGGACGTGGCGGCGGCTGGTGGCGACGCCGGTGCGGTCGATCGCGGAGGTGAGTGCCGATGGCGCGCCGCTGACCGCCGAGGTTTATGCGGTCGATATCGATGCAGATGGCGACGGCTGGGTGCGGGTGAGCGGGGCCGCGCGGGTCGTGACGGTCGCCTTGCAGGCGGGGCTGGCCAGCGACTGGGCCTCGCTTCCCTCGGCGATCCAGGGCGGGATCGTGCGGCTGGCGGCGTATCGCTTCGACGCGCGCGAGGCGGGGGAGGCGCCGCCGGCGGCAGTGTCGGCGCTGTGGCGGCCGTACCGGCGGCTGCGGCTGGCCGAGGCGCGGGCATGAGCGCGGCGGTGGAGCGGGTGGCCGAGCGGCGCGCGGCGGCGGTGCGCGAGCGCGTGGCGGCAGTGCTGGCGCGCGAGGGCGCGGTGACGATCGAGGGCGAGCGCGTGGTGCTCGAGCGGCGGGCGGGGGTGCTCGCAGGCGACCTTGCCTGGGTAGCGGGAGCGATCCGATGAGCGCGGCGCGGTTGCACGAGGCAGTGGCGGCGGCGCTGAGGGCGGCGCCGGGGCTGGCGGCGGCATCGGTCTTCGCCTCGCCGCCGGTGCGCTCGGCAGTGCCCTATGCGCTGGTGGGCGAGGCGGTCGTCGCCGACTGGTCGACCAAGGACGCCGCGGGGTTCGAGGCGCGGGTGACGGTCGAGCTCCATGACGCGCGCGAGGACGGCGCCGTGGTGCGCGGCCTGGCCGAGGCGGCGCGGGCGGCGGTCGAGGCGATGGCTGACGACATTGGCCACGGGTGGCGGATCGTCAGCCGCCTGTTCGTGCGCCAGCGCATCGTGCGGACGCGGGGGCAGTGGGTGGCGAGCGTCGAGTTTCGGGTGCGGGTGC
The DNA here is from genome assembly GCF_002351485.1 of Sphingomonas spermidinifaciens. Lineage (GTDB taxonomy): Bacteria > Pseudomonadota > Alphaproteobacteria > Sphingomonadales > Sphingomonadaceae > Sphingomonas > Sphingomonas spermidinifaciens. Next base: position 125,151 of record NZ_NWMW01000002.1, read on the forward strand.
TCTCGCAGGGATGATGAGGAGGGTCTTATGGCGGCGGAGAAGGGAAGTGCGTTCCTGTTGAAGGTGGGGAACGGGGCGGTGCCGGTGGCCTATTCGACGATGGCGGGGCTGCGCACGACGCAGCTGTCGATCAACGGCGAGGCGGTGGCGATCACGTCGAAGGATTCGGGTGGGTGGCGCGAGCTCCTGTCCGGGGCGGGCGTGCGGTCGGTGAGCGTGGCGGCGGCGGGGATCTTCACCGGATCGGCGGCGGAGACGCGGATCAAGGGGAGTGCGCTCGCCGGCACGATCGACGATTATCGGCTGAGCTTCGAGAGCGGCGAGACGATGACCGGGCGGTTCCTCGTCACGCGGCTCGACTATGCCGGCGATGTGGGCGGGGAGCGGAGCTACACGCTGGCGCTCGAAAGCTCCGGCGCGGTGGTGAGCGCGTGAATCCCGCACGGGGCGAGGCGTCGATCCGGGTGAGCGGCGAGCTGCTGGTGCTGCGCCCGAGCTTCGCGGCTTTGGTCGCGGCGGAGGGCGAGCTGGGGCCGCTGTTCGCGCTGGTCGAGCGGGCGGCGGCGGGGCGGCTGGCGCTGGGCGAGATGGTGGCGCTGTTCTGGCATTGCCTGAAGGACCCGGCGCCAATGCCGCGCGAGGCGTTTGCCGAAGGGGTGGCGGCGGGCGGGCTCGCGGCGGCGACCCCGGCGCTCAAGGTGCTGCTCGGGCAAATCCTGGCGGGGCGGTGATGTTTGCTCCTTTGGATAGAGGCCGCACCGGCCCGCTCCCCCACCCGACCACCCACACCATATCCTGGACGGGTGGCCGGGTGGGGGAGCGGGCCGGTGCGGCACCTGATCCGGCGTTCCCGGATCAGAACAAGGCGTTCGCCGACGCCGCGGTGCGGCTGGCGGGGATGGCCGGCTTGGCGTTCGGCTGGTCGCCGGACGCCTTCTGGGCGGCGACGCCGGCGGAGCTGGGCGCGCTGGTGCGTGCGCTGGCGGGTGAGGAGGGGCCGGTCGCCGATGCGGGCGACCTCCGGCGATTGATGGAGGCGTTTCCCGATGGATGAGGAAATCGAGCGGCTGGTCGTCAACGTCCGCGCCGATACCGCAGGCTTTGCGCGCGACGTGGCGGCGATGCGCGCGAGCCTGGAAGGACCGATGGAGGCGGGGGCCGCACGAGCCGGGCGGGCGATCGACACGACGCTCGCCCGCGCGCTGCGCACCGGCAAGCTGGGGTTCGAGGATCTGGGCCGGATCGCAACCGCGGTGCTGGGCGAGATTGCGGTGAGCGCAGTGCAGGGCGGGCTGGGATCGCTGCTGGGCGGCGCCAAGGGGGGTAGTGGCGGCGGCGGGCTGGTGTCGGCGTTGCTCGGCCTGTTCGGCGGGGCGCCGGGACGCGCGACGGGTGGGCCGGTGTCGCCCGGGCGCCCCTATTGGGTGGGCGAGCGCGGGCCGGAATTGTTCGTGCCCACGAGCGCGGGGCGAGTCGAGGTGCCGGGGGGGGCGACGGACGTGCGGCCTGTGGCGACGCCGATCCTGCCGGCGGCGGGGCCGCGCGAGGTGCGGGTGGCGATCACCGTCAACGCCCGCGGCGGCGAGGCGCCGGCGGCGCTTGCCCAGTCGGGTCGGCAGGTGGCGCGAGCCGTGCGCGCGGCGCTGATGCGCGAGGCGTGAGCCGATCCCGCCCTCCCTGCCGTGGAGGAGAACGGTTGGAGAAAAATCATGGGGCATTGGCTGGCGGCTGCACGGAGCGTGCAGGCGGCGGGGCATCTGACGCGTTTCGATCCGCGGTTCTGGACGGTCGATTTTCCGCGGCCGATGATGGCGAGCGTCGTGACGACCGCGCCCGACGGCCTGCGTGTCGATGCCGTCTTTTATCGCAAGGGCGATCTGGCGGGGCTGATCTGGGACAGCGTCGATCGCTGGGATCATCCGCTGACGAGCTATGACACCGACCGCGATTATCGCGGGTGCGTGCTGTCGTTCCGGTGGCGCTCGGGCGGGATCGTCGCGCTGGATGCGGTGAACGGCCCGACGCTGACGATCGAGGGGCGCGATGCCGGGGGTGCCCCGCGCGCCTGGTATGTGCGGCTCTGGAACTATGCGGTCGGCACGCCCGAGGATGCGCGGGTGACGATCGACTTCGACGCGCTCGAAGGCGGGTTCACCCTGCCGGGCGAGGCGGACCCGGTGTTCGCGGGCGATATCGACCGGATGTTCGTGTCGCTGGTGCCCGAGGGCTATGTCGAGGGAAGCGCTGAGCCGATCGGCGTGGTCGAGGGGTGGGCCGAGCTGACCGACATGGCCTGCACCGGGCCGCGATCGGTACTGACGATCGGCGAGTGCATCGTGCCCGAGCATCGGTTGCGCATCGCGACGGGATATGACGACGCCTATAATCAGACGCCGGCGCGGGTGATGCGCAACATCGAGCTGCTCGGCTATCGCGGCGTCATCAACCACTATGTCGGCATGAGCCACTATTTCCGGCTCGAGCACGCATCGGGCGGGCTTTACGTGAGCCTGAGCGGGGGCGTGCTGAATGCCCCGTGCCTTGCCTGGCATCGCGACTTCGCCGCGCTGGTGGCGGCGAGCGGGCGGTCGGTGATCTGGTCGCTGAGCTATGAATTGTTCGACGAACATTGCTGGGGCGACTGGAAGCAGCGCGCGACCGACGGCAGCCCGGCGCTGACCGGGTGGGTGCCGCCCTCGACGCTGCTGAGCCCGGCGCATGTCGGCGCGATGGGGTATCTGCGCGTGGTGGCGCAGGCGTTCGCGGGGATTGCGCTCGAGGCGGGCCTGCCGATGCGGTTCCAGGTGGGGGAGCCGTGGTGGTGGGTGCGCGCCGACGGGACGCCGTGCCTGTATGACGCGGCGGCGGTGGCGGCGTTCGGGGGCGATCCGCCGGTGATCGCGAGCCTGAAGGCGCCGCTGGGGGCGGCCGAGCGGGCGCTGCTCGATGCGGCGGGGGCGCTGCTGGCGGCATCGACGGCGGCACTGTGCGAGGGCGTTCGCGAGGTCGCGCCGAACGTGGAGACGCTGCTGCTGGCCTATCTGCCGACGATCCTCGACGCTGGCATGCCCGAGGCGAAGCGCGCCAATCTGCCCATTGGCTGGGCGAGCCCGGCGTTCGATGTGCTGCAGCTCGAGGATTATGACTGGGCCGCGACGGGCAATGTCGGTGCGAGCGCGCGCGGGGCGGCGGCGGCGGAGGTGCGGCTCAATTATCCGCGCGAACGGCAGCATTACCTGTCGGGGTTCGTGTTGCGGCCCGATCAGGCGGGACAGTGGCACGCGATCGCCGCCGCGGCGGAGGCGGGGCGGGCGCGGGGCGTCGCCGAGACCTTCGTCTGGGCGCTGCCGCAGGTGCTGCGCGACGGCTTCGTGCATTTCGAGGAAGAGGAGGACGACGTGCAGGCGTTCGACGATGTGCGCTTTCCGCTGGCGCTCGGGCGCGAGGCGGAGGTGATGCCCGAAACCTCGACCGCGATCCTGACGAGCGCGAGCGGGCATGAGCGGCGGAACGTCGCCTGGGGGTCGGCGCGGACACGCTATGATGTCGGGCCGGGGGTGCGATCGGAAACGGATATTGCTGCGCTCCTCAACTTCTTTCGCGCGCGGATGGGGCCGGCGCGGGCGTTCCGGCTGCAGGACCCGTTCGATCATCGGGGCGAGGACGAAGCGATCGGGACCGGCGACGGCAGCGCGATGCGCTTCCCATTGGTTCGTCGCTATGGCGCGAGCGACCGGCGGATCACGCGGCCGGTGGCGGGGACGGTCGAGGTGCGCGTCGACGGGGCCCTGGCGGGGGGCTGGACGCTCGATCCGGGCGGCTGGGTGACGTTCGACATGCCGCCGCCGGTCGGCGCGGCGATCACCGCGAGCTTCGAATATGACGTGCCGGTGCGCTTCGCCGAGGATCGGCTGACCGTCAGCCGCGCGACCTTCCTGGCGGGCGAGGCGGCGTCCGTACCGCTGATCGAGGTGCGCGAGGCATGAGCTGGCTGGCCGAGACCTGCGCCACGATCGCCTTTTGCTGGCGGGTCGAGCGGCGCGACGGGGTGGCGATCGGGCTGACCAGCCACGACCGCGACCTTGTTATCGAAGGCATCGTCCACCGCGCGGCGCCGGGGATCAGTCCCTCGGCGATCAAGCGGTCGGACGGGCTCGACGCCGACAGCATGGACGTGACCGGCGCGCTGACCCACCGCGCGATCGGCGAGCGCGACCTGATCGCCGGGCGCTGGGACGGGGCGCGGGTGGCGATCAGCGCGGTCGACTGGACCAATGTCGCCAACCGGGTGCCGCTGGGCGAGGGAACGATCGGGGCGATCGAGACGGCGGATGGCGGGTTCACCGCCGAGCTGCGCGGCGCGTCGGCGGCGTTCGAGGCGCCGGCGTGCGAGGTGACCTCGCCCGAATGCCGCGCGGAATTGGGCGACGGGCGCTGCCGCGTGCCGATGGCGGCGCGGCGGCGGGTGGTACGGGTCGTGGCGGTGGCCGACGCTACGCTGACCGTCGATACGGCGGAGCCGGGCGACAATCTCTATGGCAGCGGGCGGCTGCGCTGGCTGGACGGCGACAATTCGGGGCTGGAGGCGGCGATCGACCGGTCGGCGGGGACGGCGGTCAAGCTGCGCGAGCCGCCGCGGCTGCCGGTGCGTGCCGGCGACCGGGCGGAACTGATCGAGGGGTGCGACAAGAGGCTGGCGACCTGCGCGGGGCGGTTCGGCAACGCCGCGAACTTTCGCGGCGAGCCGTTCCTGCCGGGAATCGACCTGCTCACGCGCTATCCCGGCGCATGAGGTGCGGTCTGGCGGCGGCCGGGGCCGCGCGGGCGCTGGTCGGCGCGCGCTTTCGCCTGCACGGGCGCGACCCGGCGACGGGCCTCGATTGCGTGGGAGTGGCGGCGTGCGCGCTGGGGCGCAAGGTGCCGGGCGATTACGCGCTGCGAACCGGGGACGCCGACCGTGCTGCGAGCCGGATCGCGGCGGCGGGGCTGGCGCGGGTCGCCGCGGGGCGGCCGGGCGACGTCGTGCTGATGCGCGTGGGACCGGCGCAGCTGCATCTGGGCGTGCTGATCGAGGGCGGCATGGTCCATGCCGATGCCGGCCTGCGCCGCGTGGTCGAGCGGCCAGGGCCGCCCGGCTGGCCGGTGATCGGCTGCTTCAGACCACAAGCGGAGGAATAGATGGCGACGCTGATCCTGACCACGGTGGGAACGATCGTCGGCGGGCCGATCGGCGGTGCGATCGGGGCGATCGCCGGGCAGGCGGTCGATCGCGCGGTCTTTCGGCCGGCGGCGCGGCAGGGGCCGCGGCTAAATGAGCTGGCGGTCCAGACCTCCTCCTACGGCAGCGAGATCCCGCAGCTGTTCGGGACGATGCGCGTGGCGGGCACAGTGATCTGGGCGACCGACCTCATCGAGACGCAGAGCACCGACGGTGGCGGCAAGGGGGCGCCGCATACCGTCCGCTACAGCTATTCGGCGTCGTTCGCGGTGCTGCTCTCGGCGCGGCCGATCCGCACGGTGCGGCGGATCTGGGCCGACGGCAAGCTGTTGCGCGGCGTGGGTGGCGGGTTCACCGCGGAGACGGGGTTCCGGCTCCATACCGGCGGCGAGGACCAGGCGGCCGATCCGCTGATCGCGAGCGCGGTCGGAGCCGAACGGGCGATGGCGATGCGGGGTCAGGCCTATGCCGTGTTCGAGGGGCTGGCGCTCGCCGACTTCGCCAACCGGATCCCGTCTCTGACCTTCGAGGTGGTCGCTGACGAGGGGGCGTGCGATCCCGGCGAGATCGCGGCAGCAGTGGGCGGCGGACGGCTGATCACGCGCGAGCCGATGGGGCCTGCGCTCGGCGGCTTCTCGGCCCATGGCGGCAGCCGGCGCGCGGTGATCGAGGCGCTGGCGAATGCAAGCGGCGGCTGGTTCGCGCCCGATGGCGACGCCATGGCGATGCGGGCGGGCGAGGGGCCGGCAGTGGCGGTGGCCGATGCGGGGCTGGGCGGCGCGCGGGGCGTGCGCACGGTCGCGCCCGCCGATCAGGCACCCAAGGTGGTGACGATCGGCCATTATGATGCCGCGCGCGACTATCAGGCGGGGCTCCAGCGCGCGGTGCGGCCGGGGGCGGGCTGGCGCGAGCGGCATGAGGAACTGCCTGCGGTGCTGGCCGCCGACACCGCCAAGCAGGTCGCGGCGTCGATGCTGGCGCGCGCCGATGCCGATCGCCGCCGGCGGCGCGTCGCCTGCGGCTGGGAGGGGCTGGCGATCCCGCCGGGCGCGCGGGTGCGGGTCGAGGGCGATGCTGGCCTGTGGCGGGTGACGGGCTGGAGCCTGGAGGCGATGGCGGTCGAGCTCGAGCTCGCGCCGATCGCGCTCGCCACGGCGACCGCCAGTGCCGATCCGGGCGCGGTGGTCGGTGCGCCCGACCGGCCGCGGGGGCGCACGATCCTGGTCGCGGCCGAACTGCCGCCGCTCGACGACGCGCTTCCCTCGCGCGCGCAGATCGTCGTCGTGGCAGGCGGGACCGAGCCGGGGTGGCGCGGTGCGACCGTGCTGATGAGCAGCGATGCGGGCACGAGCTGGAGTGCCGCGGCGTCGCTGCGCGCGGCGGGCGTGGTCGGGCAGGTGGTGACGCCGCCGGGCACGGGCCTCGCGGCGATCGAGGATCGGCGCAGCGAGCTCATCGTCGAGCTGGCGCATGACGGGATGACGCTGGCGGGGGCAAGCCAGGCGGGGATGGACGGCGGTGGGAACCTGGCGCTGGTGGGCGGCGAGCTAATCCAGTTCGGGGTGGCCGAGCAGGTCGCGCCGCGCCGCTGGCGGTTGCGGCAGCTCTGGCGCGGGCGGCGCGGGACCGGGTTGGCGATCGGTGGGCATGTCGCCGGCGAGCCGTTCGCACTGTTGTCGCCGGGCAGTGTGACGCTGTTGCCCGCCGGCGTAGCGATCGGGGGCACGCTGTCGCTCGCGCCGTCGAGCCCCGGCGACACGGGTCCGTTGCGGACGACCGAGGTTCCGGTGACGGGCGTGTCAGTCGCGCCGCCTGCGCCAGCGCACCTGCGCGCGGCTCGAGTGGCGAGCGGCGGCTGCCGGCTGGACTGGATCCGCCGCAGCCGGGCCGGCTGGCGCTGGGAGGATGCGGTCGATGTGCCGCTCGTCGAGGAGCGCGAGCGATACCGGATCGAAATCTTGGGCGGCGCTGGGCCGCCTCGATTCGTCGAGTCCGACGCGGCGACGCTTTCGATCGACGGCGGCGGGAACACGGCCCGATTGGTGCAGATCGGCACCCATGGCGCTTCGCCCGCGCGCACCATCATGCTGGAGGACTGATCCAATGGCCGAGGAACGGACCGATCGCCATGCGCTGCCGCTGCTGCAGGCGGGGCAGGCGCAGAAGGAACTGACGCACAACGAGGCGTTGGTGATGCTCGACCTGCTGGCGATGGCGGCGGCAACCGGCATCGCCGAGGTGCCCCCCGCGGCGCCGTCGCCGGGGGATTGCTGGATCGTCGGCCCCGCGGCAGGCGGGCCGTGGGCAGGCGCGGCGAACATGCTGGCGGGCTGGACCGAGAGCGGCTGGCGCTTCGCCGCGCCGACCCCCGGCATGCGGGTGTGGCTGACGAGCGACGATTGCGAAGCGGCGTGGCGCGATGGCGCGTGGGTCGTGGGCGAGACGCGAACCCGGCGGCTGGTGATCGGTGGCGAACAGGTTGCCGGCCCGCGGCAGCCCGCGATTGCGGCGCCGTCGGGCGGTGCGACGGTGGACGTCGAAGCGCGCGCGAGCCTGACCGCGATCCTGGCTGCGCTCACCGCGCACGGATTAGTTGCGACAGACTGATGTTGCCGTTGTGCAACAGCGCTCAACTTTGTTTCGCTTGCGTGGAAACCAAGCGAAATGTAGGGAGTTTGCGCTGTCCGTAGTGACAACCGAGAAAGGGGAATTTTGATGCGGAAGCTTGCCGTAGCCGTGGCGCTTGCGACCACGGCTCTTAGCACGCCCGCCCTGGCCCGCGATGGTGCGTGGTATGTGGGCGTCGAGGGTGGTGCGATGATCGTCGAGGATATCGACTTCACGCTCGCCGATACCGACACGCAGGTGCTGAGCACCGACTCGGATTATGGCTGGGATGTCGACGGCATCGTGGGCTATGACTTCGGTGCGTTCCGCCTCGAGGCGGAAGTCGGCTATCGCCGTGCCGGTGCCGAAGAGCACCAGACCTCGGTCGCGCTGGCGGGTATCCCGGCCGGCATCTATGGCGAGGACCGCTCGTTCGGCCGCGCCTCGGCGCTCAGCTTCATGCTGAACGGCCTCATCGACTTCGGTGCCGACGACGGCATCCAGGGCTTTGTCGGCGGTGGTGCCGGTGTCGCCCGCGTGAAGTATGAGGACTATGGCATTGCGCCGGTCACGCTGCTCGACGACAGCGACACCGTCTTCGCCTGGCAGGCGATCGCGGGTGTCCGCGCGCCGCTGAGCGAGAATGTCGACGTGTCGCTGAAGTATCGCTTCTTCAACGCCGACGACGTGACGGTGCAGGCGAACACGGGCGCGCTGCTCGACTCGCGCTTCCGCTCGCACAGCCTGCTGGGTGGTGTGATCTTCAACTTCGGCGAGCCGACCCCGCCGCCGCCGCCGCCGCCGCCGCCGCCCCCGCCGCCGCCTCCCCCGCCGCCGCCCCCGCCGCCGCCGGCTGAGGTCGTCTGCACCCCGGGGCCGTACATCGTGTTCTTCGAGTGGGATCGCTCGGACATCACGCCCGAGGCGTCGAGCATCCTCGACAACGCCGTGTCGGCCTATCAGAACTGCGGCAACGCGCAGGTCATGCTGGCCGGTCACGCCGACAAGTCGGGTGCGGCATCGTACAACGTCGGCCTGTCGCAGCGCCGTGCGGACTCGGTCCGTGCGTACCTGTCGGGCCGCGGCATCCCCGATGGCAACATCTCGACCGAAGCGTTCGGCGAGACCCAGCCGCGCGTCGACACCGCCGACGGTGTGCGCGAGCTGCAGAACCGCCGCGTGGAAGTCACCTACGGTCCCGGCGCGGGCATGTAATCGCGCCGGTCCCGACGGGACTGGAAAAGAGAGGGGAGGCCGGGCGACCGGTCTCCCCTTTTTTGTGCGCAGCGTGTTCCGGTTGTTCTGAAGGTGCGGTGCTTAGGCGCGCAGCAGGAGCTGCGTCGGGGAGACCTCGATCACCGGCACTTCCCAGGGATGTGCCGCGATCAGCGCGTTGAGGGCGCGGTCAAGTGTGTGGTCGGGCGTACCGGCCGGGACATAGAGCGTGAGGATGAGCGTGGGTGACCGCTGCGGCTGACCCGGCATGCCGAGCGTCGGCTGCGCGTCGGCGGCGGGGGTGAAGGCTTCCCACCCCGGCGCAAGCTCGATCACCGAGCGATAGATGCCGAAATCGCCGAGGGCGGGATGGTCGCGGATCGTTGCGAGCATGTGCGCAGCCTGCACATCGTGGTCAATCGCCTCAATGCGGCCGGCAAGAAGCTGCGCCAGCGTGTCGGCGGCGATCGGGCAGTGGATGCGGATGACGGTGGCGGCGCGAAGGGTAGGGCGAAGCGGTTCCATCGGCGCGACCCTAGGCATCGCCGCGCGGGCGGCAAGGGTGGGGCGGCGCTAGTGGAAGTCCCGTGATTTCTGCCGGATCGCATCCTCGGGATCGCAGCCGTTCCGGAAGGCGGGGTGGTAGAGGCTGCGACCTTTCGGGCGCCATTCGGGATCGCCGCGATCGGGTGAGCCGCCGCCGCCGGGCCGGCCGAGGCGCGGCATGTCGATCTCCCCGATCGCTTGGAGCATGGGACTCAGATCCTCGAGCGTGTCGGCGATGACGTGGATCACCTCCCCCTCGCGCTGTATCCGGCCGCGCACGCCGAGCATCGCCGCGGACATGACGGTGCGACGATTGGCCTCGAACCGGTCGGGCCAGAGGATGATGTTGGCGATGCCGGTCTCGTCCTCGATCGTGATGAAGAGAACGCCCTTGGCGCTGCCGGGCTTCTGGCGGACGAGGACGATGCCGGCGAGTTCGAGATAGGTGCCATCTTTCAGCCGCCTGAGGTCACCGCAGCGCGTCATGCGGCGGCGGGTGAGCTCGTCGCGAAGGAAGACGAGCGGGTGTGCGCGCAGCGACAATTGGGTGGCGCGGTAATCCTCGACCACCTCGCGCCCTGCGGTCAGCGGATCGAGCGCGACCGGGGCCTCGTCGAGTTCGGGCCGGGTCGCGCCCTCGCGCGCATCGGCGGCGGCGAAGAGGGGGAGCGGGGCGGCGCCCAGGCCCTTGATCGTCCAGAGCGCCTGACGCCGGTCGAGGCCGAGGGCATGGAACCCGTCGGCGCGCGCGACCCGTTCGAGCGCGGCGAGCGGGACGCCGGATCGGCGCCAGGCATCCTCGATCGAGGCGAAGGGCCGGTCGGCGCGGGCGGCGACGATCGCCGCGCCATGTTCGTTCGAGAGGCCGGCGACAACGCGTAGGCCAAGGCGCAGCGGCAGCGCGTGGTCGCCCATGCCGATCAGCCGCGTATCCCAGCGGCTGTCATTGATGCAGACGGGGCGGATCTCGACCCCGTGCTCACGCGCATCGCGGACGATCTGCGCGGGGGCGTAGAAGCCCATCGGCTGGGCATTCAGAAGCGCCGCACAGAAGATGTCGGGATGATGGCACTTCATCCAGGACGATGCATAGGCGATCTTGGCGAAGGACGCGGCGTGGCTTTCGGGAAAGCCGTAGCTGCCGAACCCCTCGATCTGCTTGACCAGCCGTTCGGCGAAATCGAGCGCGATGCCGTTCCCCTGCATGCCGGCGATCAGCTTGTCGCGGAACTCGCCGACGCCGCCGGTGAACTTGAAGGTCGCCATCGCGCGGCGCAAGCGGTCGGCCTCATTGGGCGAAAAGCCCGCGCCCCGAATCGCGACCTGCATCGCCTGTTCCTGGAAAAGCGGCACGCCCAATGTCTTTTCGAGGACCTCGCGCAATGCCTCGCTGGGATAGTCGATGACCGCGTGCGGGTCGCGGCGCTTCAGCTCGCGGCGCTTGAGATAGGGGTGGACCATGTCGCCCTGGATCGGGCCGGGGCGGACGATCGCGACCTGGATGGCGATGTCGTAGAAATTGGTGGGCTTCATGCGTGGCAGCATCGCCATCTGCGCGCGGCTCTCGATCTGGAACACGCCGAGCGTATCGGCGCGGCGGATCATCTCGAAGGTGGCGGGGTCGTCGTCCTGCAGCGCGGGCGAGGCGAGGGTGAGGTGCGTATCCTTGTGCTCGCCAAGCAGGTCGAAGGCGCGGCGCATGCAGCCGAGCATGCCGAGGCCGAGAATGTCGACCTTCATGAAGCCCAGCTCCTCGATATCCTCCTTTTCCCACTCGACGACGCGGCGGGCCTCCATTGCGGCGGGCTCTATGGGGACGAGATCGTCGAGCCGGTCGCGCGTCAGCACGAAGCCGCCCGGATGCTGCGACAGGTGCCGCGGCGTGCCGATCAGCTCGCGCGAGAGGTCAAGCGTCAGGGCGATGCGCGGGTCGGCGGCGTCGAGATTGAGCGCCTCGGCATGCTGTTCGCCCACCCCCTCCGAAGACCAGCCCCAGACCTGGCCCGCGAGCGCGCCGGTCAGATCCTCGGGCAGGCCCAGCGCCTTGCCGACCTCGCGCACCGCGCCGCGCGCGCGGAAGCGGCTGACGACCGCGGTCAGCGCGGCATGGTCGTGGCCCCAGGTCTCGTAGATCCACTGGATCACTTCCTCGCGCCGCTCATGCTCGAAATCGACGTCGATATCGGGGGGCTCGGCGCGGTCCTCCGAAATGAAGCGCTCGAAGAGGAGCTTGTGCTTGATCGGGTCGATCGAGGTGATGCCGAGGACGAAGCAGATCACCGAATTGGCAGCCGACCCGCGGCCCTGACAGAGAATGTCCTGGCTGCGCGCAAACTGGACGATCGAGTGGACGGTGAGGAAGTAGCGGGCATAGCCCATCCGCTCGACGAGGCGGAGTTCGTGTTCGAGGAGCTCGGTATATGCCCGGGGCGGGTCGCCGTCGAAGCGGTCGGCAAGCGCGCGGCGGGCCATCAGCGCGAGCGCTTCCTGCGGGCTCTTGCCCGACATCACGATCTCGTCGGGATATTGGTAGCTGAGTTCGCGGGGCGAGAAGCGGCAGCGTTCGGCGATGGCGAGACCGGCGGCGAGCGCTTGCGGCAGATCGGCGAAGCGGCGCGCCATGAGGTCGGGCGGCAGGAGATGCCCGTCGCCGATCCGCGACCGGCGGGCGCCGAGCGCGTCGATCGTCGTCTTCTCGCGGATCGCGGTGACGACGTCGTGGAGCATCCGGCGGTCGGGATGGTGGTAGCGCACGTCGCCGGTGGCGAGCGGGGTCAGGCCATGCGCGGCGGCGGCCCCGGCGAGGGCGTGGAGGCGTCGCACCTCCTCGGGCCGGCGATGCGCCGAGAGGGCGACATGGCCGTCCTTGCCGAAGAGGTCGGCGACCCAGCGCATGCCGGCGTCATCCTCGAACTGGGCGGCGCGCGGGACGAGCGCGGCGACGAGGCCGGCGGCGTGGTCGGCGACGTCCTCCCAATGAAGGAAGCATTGCCCCTTCTCGCCGCGGCGGCGATCGGCGCGCGACTTGCCGAGGGTGAGGAGGCGGGTGAGGCGGCTCCAGCCGGCGCGATCCTCGGGCCAGACGAGCAGCGAGCGCCCGTCGACGAGGTCGAGGCGGCAGCCGGCGACCAGGCGGATCGGGCGGCTCTGTGCGCTGACCTGTTCGGCGGCAACGAGCGAGCGGACGATGCCCGCGACCGAATTGTGGTCGGTGATGCCGAGGACGGCGTGCCCCATCTCGCTGGCGGTGACGAACAGCTCTTCGGCCGAAGATGCACCGCGCAGGAACGAGAAATGCGTCGTGACGTGCAACTCGGCGTAAGGGGGGTCAGCGGCGAGCATGACAAAGCACGAGCCAGATAGCGTCGCGCATCACCCGAACAGCCCATGCAGCCACCAGCTGAGGTCGCCCGAGACACTGCGCATCCCGTCGCCGCGGCGGTAGAGCCAGTAGCGGCGGCCGTCCTCGTCCTCGACGCGGAAATAGTCGCGGACGGCGTGTGCCTCTCCCAGCCGGCGCCACCATTCGCCGTGGATGCGCTCGGGCCCGTCGGCGCGGACGACGCGGTGGCTGACGCCGCGCCAGGTGAAGCGCGCGGGCGGTCGGTCGGGCAGTTCGGCGACGACATGGTCGAGGCGCTCGGGACGCTTGAGCAGCCGCGCGGGGCGCGGCCATTCGGGGTGCCAGGCGGGGATGTGGTCGGCATCGCCCAGGCGGCGCACATCGTCGGCGGCGAGGCGCGAGGGTGGAGCCGCATCGGGCGCGAGCGGCGGCGCGGGGGCGGCCGAGCGTTCGGGCACGTCGCTCTCGACCGCGCGCACGCGCCACAGCCGGGCCATGCCGATGCGGTTGGCGATCGCGTCGATGAGGGGGGCGAGGTCGGGCGCCGCCTCGGCATCGAGTCGCTCGTCAAAGGGCATGGGGCCGAGCGGCTCGGCGCGGCGGACATGGAGCGTCATCGCGTCGATGCCATAGCCGGGCTCGACCTCCTCGATCCGGCGGGCGATGAGGCGGAGGATATGCGCGGGATCGCGGCTGGCGCGGGCGAGGCCGATGCGGAGCCGCTGCGGCACATGATCGACGCGCTCGGCGACGAGCTCGATCGCGCGTGCGCCGAGGCCGGCGGCGGCGAGTTCGGCGGTGAGGCGGGGAACGAGTTCGCCCAGCCAGTGCGCGATCCCCTCCGCGGTGGCGATCGGTTCCAAGAAACCCTGGCGGCAGGCGATGGCGGTGCGCGGGATGACGGGATCGAGCGGTTCGGCCACGCGGCCCAGCGCCTGATCGAGGCGTTCGAGCGCACGGGCGAAGCGGCGTGCGAGGGGGCCGCGCGGCAGCTCGGCGAGCTGGCCGATCCGCTCAATCCCGAAGCGCCGCAGCATCTCGACATCGGCGGAATCGAGGCGGAGCGCCGCGGCGGGCAGGGGGGCAAGCCAGTCGGCATCCTCGCCGGGCGGGCAGAGCAGCACGCGGTCGGGCGTTGCCGCTGCAGCTTCCTGCTGTCGCGCACGCCGCGGGGCATAGGGATTGCCGTCGTCGCGCGGGTGGCGGATGCGGAAATCGGGGGCGTCGGCCAAGTTCGACTGCCTCGCCTGGCGCATCCCGGCATGGCGCGGGCGCGGCGCGGCGAAGCTCGGCTCGCCAGGCGGCGCGCCGTGGCGGACGAGCGCGGCGGCGGCGCCGGGCGTGCCGGCAACCGCGATCCGCGCGCCATGCCCCGCACGGCCAAGCACCGCGACGATGCGCGCTGCCATCGCCGCCTCCCCCCCAAACAGATGCGAGACGCCGGTCAGGTCGAGGAAGATCAGGTCCTCGCCCCCCACCGCCACCGCCGGGCTCCATTTACGCGCGAGCGCGACGGCGAGGCGTCTCAGGCCCGCGGCGTCAGCGGCGGGATCGGCGGGGTGGACGATGAGACCCGGCACCATCGCGCGCGCGGCGGTGAGCGCCAGCCCCCGCTTGAGGCCCAGCGCCCGGGCGGCAGGGCAGGCGGCGTGGACGACGACCTTCGCCCCCTCGCGCAGGCTGGTGACGACTGGCGGGTTCGCAGGCGCAGGGTTGGCGGCGCGCATGGTTTCGCGGCGGGGTGGGGCCGGCGGCTGGTCCTTGAGCGAGAAGGGGACATGGCCACGCGCCTCGTCGGGGCGGAGCGCGCGGAATGGATGGTCGGCTGCCTCGCTGCGCCGGCCGAGCTCGCGCATCGGCGGGCGCTGGTGCGCGGGAAGGCGGGCGATCTCGGCCTCGACCGCATCGGCGCAGCCGCGTGCCCAGCGCGCGCCGGGTCGCCAGCCGGGCGTGTTGGGCACCGAACATTCGTTGGCGCGCTCGTCGGCGACCGCTGCCGCCAGCGCGCTCATGTCCGCGGCCGCGCGCTCAGGCGGCGGCTCGGGAATCGCGCCCGTCCGCCGCAGCCGGTCGATCGACCAGTCGGGCAGGCAGAGCGCAGCGACCCGTCGCATCGCAAGCCTCCAATAGCCATTCCCCGGATTCGCCGCCGCGCTGTCGCACCAGCGCCGCATGCCAGCGCGCCCGCCCCACCCCCGCCACGGCGAGCGGGGCCGAGGGGGCGCAGCCGATCCGCCAGCGCGTCACCGCCGCAGACGGCACGCCCAGCGGATCGACGCCGCTCCGCCCGTGCCGCTTTAGCATCAGCGCGATCGTGCGTCCGCCCTCCGCCGCGAGTTGCAGCCGACGCGTCGCGGGCAGGCCGACACGCTTCACCTCGCCAATCACTGCGCCGAGGCCCCGGTGGCGAAGCCCCTCCTCCATCAGCGCCAGCACCTCGGCATCGTCGGCCGCCTCGGCATAGAGGACACGCTCGGTCGCGAGACCGGCTTGCGCGAGGCCGGGGGCGAACAGGTCGCGGCGGCGGACGATCCAGAGGACGGTCCCCCATGCGCGCGCGGCGATTCCAGTCAGGAACAAGGTCGCCGCCGCGTCGTCGGCAAGGTCGGGGGTGGCCCCCACCACCTCGTGCAGCGCATTGAGCCGGAGACCGCCCCCCGCCAGCCGATCGTCGATCGCGCCGATGCCGAACGGCAGCGCCGGCCGCCGGCGGAAACCGGTGCCCTCGATGGCGTTCAGCGCTTGGCGCAGCTCGGCTAGGGTGGCGGACATGACGACTCGGTTGAACCAGAATGTTCCTATTCTGTTCCAACAATGGCGGGAGTCAATCCGCCATTCGTCTCGAAATTTACAGGGCAGCGATGCTGACCCATTTACAACCGCATCGGCGCGTGTTGTAATTTTATAATAGAGCCGTGACCCGACGAATCGGGCCGTGCCGAGCGCCTTGCGCACGAAGTTTGGAGAGTTTGACTTGTCAGGCGACGTTCCCGCCAATCGCCCGCCCTTGTCGTTGCACGTGCCCGAGCCGCGGTTCCGGCCCGGTGACGCCGTCGATTATGCCCATGTCGAGGTGCCGCCCGCAGGATCCGCGAGGCGGCCAGAGCCCGGCGATGCCGCCGCGAGCTTCCACGAACTCGCCTTCGGCCTGGTCCGCGTGCTCGACGAGGAGAACCGCGCCGTCGGTCCCTGGGCGCCGCGGCTGTCGCCCGATGTGCTGCGGCAGATGCTGCGCAACATGGCACTGGTCCGCGCCTTTGACGAGCGCATGTTCCGCGCGCAGCGACAGGGCAAGACCAGCTTCTACATGAAGTCGACCGGCGAGGAGGCGGTGTCGGTCGCCGCCGCCATGGCGATGCAGCGCGACGACATGTGCTTCCCCAGCTATCGCCAGCAGGGCATCCTCATCACCCGCGACTATAGCCTGGTCGAGATGATGAACCAGATCTACTCGAACCGGGGCGACAAGCTGCAGGGCAAGCAGCTGCCGATCATGTATTCGGCGAAGGACTACGGCTTCTTCTCGATCTCGGGCAATCTCGCGACGCAGTATCCGCAGGCGGTCGGCTGGGCGATGGCGTCGGCGGCGAAGGGCGACAGCCGCATCGCCGCGACCTGGTGCGGCGAGGGGTCGACGGCCGAGGGCGACTTCCATTCCGCGCTCACCTTCGCCACCGTCTATCGCGCGCCGGTGATCTTCAACGTCGTCAACAACCAGTGGGCGATCTCGAGCTTCTCGGGCTTTGCGGGGGCGGAGGCGACGACGTTCGCGGCGCGGGCGGTGGGGTACGGCATCGCCGGGCTGCGGATCGACGGCAACGACGCGCTCGCCGTCTATGCCGCGACCGAATGGGCGGCCGAGCGCGCGCGCACCAACGCCGGGCCGACGCTGATCGAGCACTTCACCTATCGCGCGGAGGGGCACTCGACCTCCGACGATCCCACCGCCTATCGCTCCGCCGACGAGGCGACGGGCTGGCCGCTCGGCGACCCGATCCGGCGGCTGCGCGACCATCTGATCGCGATCGGCGAATGGGATCTCGAGCGCCACGCCGCACAGGATCTCGAACTCGCCGAACAGGTGAAGCGGGCGCAGAAGGAAGCGGAGGCCAACGGCATCCTCGGCCACGGCCTGCACCAGCCGCTCGATACGCTGTTCGACGGCGTGTTTGAGGAGATGCCCTGGCACCTTCGCGAGCAGCAGGCGCAGATGCTGGCCGAAGAAGAAGCGAGCGGCCGTCCGTGGGCCCGCAAGTGATCGATCGTCGCCATCTGATCGCCGGCGCGGCCGGCACGGCGGCGTTTTTGCTCGCGCGGCCGGCGATCGCCGGCGCCGTGGCGCCGGTCGAGGAGGACCTTCGCGTTTCGCCCACGCGCACGACCAAGCTTTCCGCATGGCGTCCGGCGCGCTCTCGCGGCACGGTCGTCTTCTCGCACGGGCACGGCTCATGGCCCACGCGCTACGAAGCGCTGGCGGCTCGCCTCAATGCGGCGGGCTGGAGCGTGATCGCCCCGGTCCATGTCGATTCGATGCGCCACCCCGATCGCGCGAAGTTCACGATGCAGGCGAGCTTCGGCGAGCGGATCGCCGACCTCAATGCCGCGATCGCAGGCGTTTCGGCCGAGCAGCCGGTGGTGCTGGTCGGGCACAGCTTCGGCACGTTGGGCGCGCTCTGTCTGGGCGGGGCGCTCGGTTATATCGCGCCGTTCCGCGCGCCGCGAGTGAAGGCGGTGCTGGGCTTCTCGACGCCCGGCAAGGTGCCCGGCCTGATCCAGCCGACGGCCTACACGACGCTCGCCGTGCCGGTGATGGTGGTGACCGGGACAGAGGATCGCGTACCCGGCTTCGTCGCCGATCCCGCCGACCATCTGTTCGTCAGCGAAACGGCACCCGGCCCGGCCTACACGATCGTCGCCAAGGATGGCGGCCATGAGCTCGTCGCCGATGGGGCGGCGCTAACGCGCTACGTGCCGGCGATCGAGCATTTCCTGTCGGCCTATGGCCTTGGCGACGCAAAGGCGCTGGCGGCGCTCGATAAATGGGCGGCGCCTGCGGGCGACCGCTTCGTGGTGAAAGCAGCATGACCGACGAGATGATCGAAACCGCCGCCCCGGCCGGGGGCGAGACGAGCCGCATGAACATGATCCAGGCGATCAATTCGGCGCTCGACGTGATGATGGGCCGCGACGACGACGTGCTCGTCATGGGCGAGGACGTCGGCTATTTCGGCGGCGTGTTCCGCGCGACTGCGGGGCTTCAGCAGAAATATGGCAAGACGCGCGTGTTCGACACGCCGATCACCGAGATCGGCATCATCGGTGTCGCGATCGGTATGGGCGCCTATGGCCTGCGACCCGTGCCCGAGATCCAGTTCGCCGACTATATCTATCCCGCGCTCGACCAGCTGGTCAGCGAGGCGGCGCGGCTGCGCTATCGTTCGGCGGGGGAGTTCACCGCGCCGATCACCGTGCGCTCGCCCTATGGCGGTGGCATCTTCGGCGGGCAGACGCACTCGCAGTCGCCCGAGGGCATCTTTACCCATGTCTCGGGTATCAAGACGGTGATCCCATCGACCCCCTATGACGCCAAGGGCTTGCTGATCGCCGCGATCGAGGACAACGACCCCGTCCTCTTTCTCGAGCCCAAGCGCATCTACAACGGCCCGTTCGACGGCAACTGGGACCGCCCGGCGAAGAACTGGTCGGCACATCCGGGCGGCGCGGTGCCGGCGGGCTATTACCGGATCGAGCTGGGCAAGGCGGCCACGGTGCGCGAAGGCGGCGACCTCACCATTCTCGCCTACGGGACGATGGTGCATGTGGTGCAGGCGGTGGTCGAGGAAGCGGGCGTCGATGCCGAAATCCTCGACCTGCGCACGCTCGTTCCGCTGGATATCGAGGCGATCGAGGTTTCGGTGAAGAAGACCGGCCGCTGCATGATCGTGCATGAGGCGACGCGGACGGGCGGCTTCGGCGCCGAACTCTCCGCGCTCGTCACCGAACGTTGCTTCCACCATCTGGAGGCGCCGGTCGAGCGCGTGACCGGCTTCGACACGCCTTATCCGCACAGCCTCGAATGGGCCTATTTCCCTGGCCCCGTGCGCATCGGCCAGGCGCTCAAGAAGATCATGAAGGACTGACGATGGCGCTGTTCAAGTTCCGCCTGCCCGACATCGGCGAGGGCATTTCCGAGGCCGAGATCGTGGCCTGGCACGTCAAGGTCGGCGACCGCGTCGAGGAGGACCAGAGCCTTGCCGACATGATGACCGACAAGGCGACGGTCGAGATGGAATCGCCGGTCGCCGGTACCGTCGTCGAGCTGGCGGGCGAGGTCGGCGATCAGGTGCCGATCGGCTCCACGCTGGTCGTGATCGAGACCGAGGGCGCGGAGGAAGCGGCCGAGACCCCCGCCGCGCCGGTCACCGAGGCGGTGGTAGAGGCCGAAAATCCCGGCGTCGAGGAAGTGGTGGCAACGCCCGCCCCTGCACCGACGCCCGCGCCCGCGCCGGTCGCGGCAACACCCGCAGCCCCGGAAGCTGCGCCAGCTTCCGCCGAGGATACACGCAAGGTCCTGGCCTCCCCCGCCGTTCGTGCGCGGGCCAAGGACCTTGGCGTCGACCTGTCGCAGGTCCGGCACGAGGGCGCGCATGTCCGCCATGCCGACCTCGACGCGTTCCTTCGATATAACGGCGCACAGGGCTATCACGCCCCGCACGCCAGCCGCGCTCGTGAGGACGAGGCCGTCAAGGTCATCGGCATGCGCCGCCGCATCGCCGAGAACATGGCCGCCTCGAAGCGCGCCATCCCGCACTTCACCTATGTCGACGAGATCGACGTGACCGCGCTGGAGGCGATGCGCGGCGACCTCAACGCCAACCGGGGTCAGCGGCCCAAGCTGACGATGCTGCCGTTCCTGATCGTCGCCATCTGTCGCACGCTGCCCGACTTCCCGATGCTCAACGCGCGCTACGACGACGAGGCGGGCGTGGTGACGAGGAGCGGCCGCGTCCATATGGGCATGGCGACGCAGACCGACGCCGGCCTGATGGTCCCCGTCATCCGCGATGCGCAGGACAAGAATGTCTGGCAGCTCGCGACCGAAATCGGCCGCCTGGCCGACGCAGCGCGCACCGGAAAGGCCAAGTCGGAGGAGCTGTCGGGATCGACGATCACCGTCACTTCGCTCGGCCCGCTTGGCGGCATCGCGACGACGCCGGTCATCAATCGCCCCGAAGTGGCGATCATCGGCCCGAACAAGATCGTCGAGCGCCCCGTCTTTGACGGCGACGACATCCGCCGCGCCAAGCTGATGAACCTGTCGATCAGCTGCGACCACCGCGTCGTCGATGGCTGGGACGCGGCAAGCTACGTTCAGGCGGTGCGCAAGCTTCTCGAGACGCCGGTCCTGCTCTTCGCCGACTGATCGTCGTCCTTGAACGCCGCGAGGATCGGGCAAGGCCCCGCGCCGCCCGATCCGCAGGCGTCCGCCAGCTTCGACAGCGCCGTACGCGCCGCAGTCAGCGCCGCGATCTGATCGTCGAGGGCGACGACGCGCGCGGCCGCCAGCCGCCGCACGCCTGCGCGGTCACCGACGGCGTCGAGCGCGAGCAGATCCCCGATCTGGTCGAGCGTGAAACCCGCCGCCTGTGCCGTACGGATGAAGCGCAGCCGCTCGGCCTCCGCCACGCCATATCGCCGGATGCCGCCGCTCGACCCGCCCCCCGGCGGCCGTTCGGGAACGCCGAGCAAGCCGCGGCGCTGATAGTAGCGCACTGTCTCAACCCCAACGCCGCCTGCTTTTGCAAGTTCGCCGATCGTCATCGCTTGTTTCCGTACCATGGTACGGACCCATATGGGGTGGGTAAGCCAGTCGGAGAAGGACGATGACCCGCACCGCAACGCTCTATCGCATGGTAATGCCCAGCCACACTTGTCCCTATGGCCTCAAGGCAAAGGACCTGCTCCGCCGGAAGGGCTACGCCGTCGACGACCGATGGCTCAAGACGCGCGAGGAAACCGACGCCTTCAAGGCGGAGCACGGCGTCGCGACCACGCCGCAGGTCTTCATCGAGGGCGAGCGGATCGGCGGCTATGACGACCTGCGCCGCTTCTTCGGTCTTCGGGTCGTCGATCCCAAGGCGACCACGTATCGCCCTGTCGCCGTCCTGTTCGCACTGACTGCATTGATGGCGCTGGCGGCGAGTTACGCTGCCTATGGCGATGCGCTGACGGTGCGCGCGGGCGAATGGTTCGTGGCCTTCTCGATGGTCGTGCTGGCGCTCCTCAAGCTCCAGAATGTCGACCGGTTCGCGACGATGTTCCTCAACTACGACCTGCTCGCGCAGCGCTGGGTGCCGTACGGCCATGTCTATCCCTATGCCGAGGGTCTGGCGGGTCTGCTGATGGTCGCGGGCATCGCGACTTGGGCATCGGTGCCGATCGCACTGTTCATCGGCACGATCGGCGCGGTGTCGGTGTTCAAGGCGGTCTATCTCGACAAGCGCGAACTCAAATGCGCGTGCGTCGGCGGCGACAGCAACGTGCCGCTCGGCTTCATCTCGCTGACCGAGAATCTGATGATGATCGCGATGGCGCTGTGGATGGCGGCGGGGGCGCTCGGCTGGATGCCGCACGCCGCTCCGGCGCCTGCGCACGGTATGACGATGACGACGAACGCCGATCCCGACACCGCGTTCATGCAGGGGATGATCCCGCATCATCGCGGCGCGATCGACATGGCGAGGACGGCGCTGCGCGAAGGCAAGGACCCCGAAGTGCGCGCGCTCGCCAACGACGTCATCCGCGAGCAGGATGCCGAGATCGCGAAAATGCAGGCATGGCTCGCCCGCCGCGGCGACGATGCCGGCGCCATGGCGCACTGAGGCGCCTTCGCCTAAGGTCGGGCAAATGGTCGAGCCGCTGCCCATTGCCTTTGCCCGGCATCTGACGCGCGATCGCCGGCGATCGGCGCATACCGTGCGTGCCTATCAGGCGACGGCCGAGCGGTTGCTGGCGTTCCTGCGTGAGCACTGGGGCGGGCCGGTCGATGCCGCTCAGCTTGACAGGGCAACCGCGGCCGACCTGCGCGCCTTCCTCGCGGCCCGGCGGGGAGAGGGGCTGTCCAACGCCTCGGCCGCGCGGGAATTGTCGGCGGTGCGCGCGTTCCTCGCTTTTGCCGGCGCGCCGCCGCCGCGGATCGCCGGCCCGCGCGTCAAGAAGGGCGTGCCGCGACCGATCGCGCCGGCCGAGGTGGTGGCGCTGGCCGAGGAAGTGTCGGAGGACGCCGCCGAGCCGTGGATCGCTGCGCGCGCCTGGGCGGTGCTGCTGCTGCTCTACGGTGCGGGGCTGCGCATCGGCGAGGCGATGGCGCTGACCCCCGCGATCCTGCCACTGGGAGAGACGATCCGCGTCACCGGCAAGCGCGGCAAGACGCGGATCGTCCCGTTGTTGCCTGCGGTCCGCACCGCGGTCGAGGCCTATGCCGCCGCGTGCCCCTATGCGCTGACGCCCGAGGCGCCGCTGTTCCGCGGCGCGAAGGGCGGAGCGCTGTCGCCCGCGATCATCCGCCGCTCGGTGCGCATGGCGCGCGTGCGGCTGGGGCTGTCGGATCGCACGACCCCGCATGCGCTGCGCCACAGTTTCGCGACGCACCTGCTGGGGCGCGGCGCGGACCTGCGCGCGCTGCAGGAACTGCTCGGCCATGCCAGCCTCGGCTCGACGCAGATCTATACCGCGGTCGATGCCGCGCACCTGCTCGACGTCTATCGCAACGCGCATCCGCGGGCGTGACCGCCTCCATTTCCTTCATCCGCATCGGCGCCGACGGCGTGTGCAGCGCGAACGAGCGTGCGGTCGCAGCCGAGGTGCCGATCGCGGTCGAGTTCAACGGCATCGGCTATGCGGTGCTGATGGCGACGCCGGCCGATCTGGATGACCTCGTCACCGGCTTCGCACTGGCGGAACGGCTGGTCGAGGGAGCGGATGAGCTGCCCGAGATCGATGCTCACCAGACCGAGCGGGGCATCATCGTGCGGGCGACCTTGGTGCCAGAGCGCGCCGCGCGCGCCGCCGACCGGGTGCGGCACCGCGTGTCCGAAAGCTCGTGCGGGCTGTGCGGGATCGAAAATCTCGAGCAGGCGCTGCGCCCGCTGCCCCGCGTGACCGCGACCAGCGAAGCGCAGGATGTTGCGATCTTCGCCGCGCTGGCCGCACTTCGCGATCACCAACCGCTCAATCGCGAAACCGGCGGCGTCCATGCCGCGGCGCTGGTGGCGAGCGACGGGACGATTCGCCTCGCCCGTGAGGATGTCGGGCGGCACAATGCATTCGACAAGCTGATCGGGGCGATGGCGCGTCAGGGCCTCGACTGGGACGGTGGCTTCGCGCTTCTGTCCTCGCGCTGCTCCTTCGAGCTGGTCGAGAAGGCGGCGCTTGCGGGCTGCCCGCTGCTCGTCACCGTGTCGGCCCCCACCGCGCTTGCGGTCGAGCGCGCGCGCGAGGCGGGGGTGCGGCTGGTGGTGCTTGCCCGGTCCGACGCGATGCTGGCGGTGGCCCCATGATCCTGGGCGCGGTGCTGGCGGGCGGGCGGGCGAGCCGGTTCGGCAGCGACAAGGGCGCGGCGCTGTTCGAGGGGCGGGCGCTGATCGACCATTCGCTGACGGCGCTCGGCCGGCACTGCCAGGGACTAGTGGTCGTCGGGCGCGATTGGCCCGGCGTCCCGAGCGTATCCGACCGGCCCGCGCCCGATCTCGGCCCGCTCGGCGGGCTGGCGGGTGCGCTGCATTACGCGCTGGCGATCGGGGCAGAGCGGGTGCTGACGCTCGGTTGCGATACACCGCTGGTGCCCGACACGCTGCTTGCCGAACTGGTGGCGCGGGACACGGCTGTATTTCTCGACGGCCTGCCGGTGATCGGCATCTGGCCGGCAAGCCTGTCGCCGATGCTCGACGACTTCGTCGCGACCGATCCGCGGCGGTCGATGCGCGGCTGGGCGGCGCGATGCGGGGCGGAGGCGCTTGCCGCGCCCCCGCTTCCCAACATCAACACCCCCGCCGATCTCGACCGGCTCGGCTGACCTTTACTGCGCTGCCGCCGGGGCAGCGTTCGTCCGGTACTTGTCGAACCAGGCCAGGATCGCGCTCGCCTTCGCCGCCGACTGGCTGGGCCGGGCGGTGAAGCCGCCATGGCTGGCGCCCGTCACCTTGACGAGCGCGGTCGGCACGCCGCGGATCTGGAGCGCGGCGTAATATTGCTCGCTCTCGCTCACTGGCGTCCGGTAATCCTCGCTCCCTACGACGACCAGCGTCGGCGTCTTGACGTTGCCGACGAGGCTCAGGGGCGAGCGCGCCCAGTAGCTCATCGGATCCTCCCAGGGCTGCTTCCGGAACCAGTAGCGCGAGGTGAAGCCCGTGCCGTCCATCGTCAGCGCCTCGCTGATCCAGTTGATGACGGGCTTCTGCGTCGCGGCCGCCTTGAACCGGTCGGTCTTGCCGACGATCCAGCTCGTCAGCACGCCGCCGCCCGACCCGCCGGTGACGAACAGGTTGTTGGGATCGGCGAACCCTTGCGCGATCGCCGCATCGACCGTCGCCATCAGGTCGTCATAATCCTCGCTCGGATAATTCTTGTCGATGAGGTTGGCGAACTCGGCCCCGTAGGAGGTCGACCCGCGCGGGTTGGCGTAGACGACCGCGTAACCGGCAGCGGCATAGAGCTGGTAGTCGCTCGCGAAGACCGGCGCATAGGCGGTGTGCGGCCCGCCATGGATCTCGAGGATCGTCGGCACCCGTGTGCCCGGCTGGTAATTGGGCGGCAGGACGATCCACGCGTCGATCTTGCGCCCGTCCTTCGACGTGACGGGCACGGGGCGCAGGTCGCCCATCGTCTTGCCCGCCATCCACGTCTCGTTGAGGCGGGTGAGCGGCTTGCCGCCGAGGTACACGTCCGCCGGCTTCTTCCAGTCGCCGCCGGTATAGGCGACCTGACCCCGGTCGGAGACGCTGAACGTGCCACCAGTATAAGGCCGGTCGAGCCCGCCGCCCGCCAGCCCCCCGACGACGGGGGTCAGCCGCCCGTCGAGACCGATCCGCGCGACCTTCTTCTCGGCATGGTCGTCATAGCTGACATAGATGCTGCGCCCGTCCTTCGCCCAGACGGCGGTCTCGATCTCGCGGTCGAGGTTGGCAGTCAGCGAGCGCGGGTTCGAGCCGTCGGCATCCATGACGTAGAGCTGCGCCGGCTCGTTGCTGCGATATTTGTCGTCATAGCCGATATAGGCGATCTTCGACCCGTCGGGCGACAAAGCGGGCGACTGGTCGGGGCCGTAGCGCTTGGTGAGCTGGCGGAGCGAGCCGCTCGCCACATCGACGCTGAACACCTCGCTGTCGTTGGCCTCGCGCTCCCAGTCGGGGCGACGATTGGCGGCGAAGACGATCCGTCGCCCGTCGCTCGACCAGCTCAAGGGACCGCCATCCTGAAAATTGCCGAAGGTCAGCTGGCGCGGGGCGCCGCCATCGGCCGAGACGACGAAGATATGGTCGAAACCCGGCTTCAGATAGCCGGCACCATCCGCGCGATACGTCACGCGATCGATGATCTCCAGCGGTTCGGCCCATTTCGCTCCTTCGGGCTTGGGCGGCGCCTTGCCGAGCTTCATGCCCTCGCCCGGCACGCGCATCGTATAGGCGATCTGGCGCCCGTCGGGTGACCAGGCGAGCGCGTCGGGGCTGTCGGGCAGGCCGGTGACCCGCGCGGTCGCGCCGGTCGCCAGCCAGCGGACATGGAGCTGCGGCGCCTGCCCCGGCTCGGCCGCGACATAGGCGAGGCGAGTGCCGTCGGGCGACCAGCGTGGGCTCGACCCCGTCGCGGCGAGCGGCGTCTGGGTGCCGGTCGCCGTGTCGATCAGCCAGATCGCGCTCGCCATCCGGTCGGCCATGATGTCGCCGGTGCGGCGGACATAGGCGATGCGGCGGCCGTCGGGGCTAATCTGCGGGTCCGATGCCTGTTCAAGGTTGAACAGGTCGCTGCCGGTGAAGGTGCGGCTCGGCGCGTCCGTTTTCGTCGGCGCATCCTGGGCGAGCACGGGCAGCGCGGCGCCGGCGAGCAGCAGCGCAAGGGCGTGGCGAAGCATCGGTAATTCCTCCCTTGGGTCGGCGCGGAACCTTGCGCGGGCGCTGCGCGCGCGCAAGCGGTTTCGTCGGTTACTTGGCGCGCGCAAGCGCCGCGACGCAGCCCGCCGCAATGAGCGCCGCCATCCCGACGATGCCGATCGCCGTCGAGGCCGACAGCCCTTGCTCGATCAGGAGCCCGCCGATCACCGGCCCCAGCACCGCCGCGCCGCGCCCGACGCCGACCGCGAAGCCCGTTCCCGTCACGCGCAGCTCGGGCGGGGAAGCCGCGCGCGAGCAGGGCATAAAGGCCGACGATCCCGCCGAAAATGCCCATGCCCGCGACGAATGCGGTCGGCTGGAGCGCCGAAAGGTCGGTGAGAAGCGCGAACGCCGCGAAGCTCGCGCTCGTCACCAGCATCGCCGCGATCAGCAGGCGGTGGAGCCCCAGCCGCGGCGCCGCCCAGCCGAGCAGCGCGCCGCCGATCACGCCGCCCAGGCTCATCAACGCCGAGGTGCGGATCGCATCGGGCGCCGCGTGGCCGAGGTCGGCCATCGCCTTGGGCAACCAGCCGCTGAAGAAATAGAAGGCGAGGATGTGGAGGAAATAGGCGGCGACGAGCAGGAGCGTCAGCCGGCGATAGCGGGCGCCGAACAGGGCGGCGATGCTGCCGCTCCGCGCCCGTTCGGCCGGCGCGGCGGGCAGGGCGGGAAGGTCGAGCCGGCGGGCGAGCGCCGCCAGCTTCTCGGGCGATCCGTTCGCGCCGGCGAGGAAGGCGAGCGACTCGGGCAAGGCCGCGTAGACGACGGGTACGAAGGCGAGGGTGACGATCCCGCCCGCCACAAAGATCGCCTGCCACCCCTGCGTCGCGGCGAGGTCGGCGACCGCGAAGCCGCCAACGAGCCCGCCCGCCGGATAGCCGACCGCCATCGCCGCGACGCAGAAATCGCGGCGGCGCTCGTTGGCGAACTCGGCGGCGACGGCGTTGGCGGCGGCGACCATGCCGCCGATGCCGATCCCGGTGACGACGCGCCAGAGGCAGAGGCTGGCCAGCCCGGTCGCGGTCGCGGTCAGCGCCATGCCGCCGCCCATCAGGACGAGGCAGACGAGCACCAGCGGCCTTCGCCCGCGCCGGTCGCCGAGCGGGGCGAGGACCAGCGAGCCGATCGTCATCCCCACCATCCCCGCCGACAGCGCCAGCCCCAGCCGCGCCGGCCCGATGCCCCAGTCGGCGGCGATCCCCGGCGCGGCGAAGGTGATGGCGAGCACGTCGAAGCCGTCGAGCGCGTTGAGCAGCACCGCGAGCACCACCGCGATGATCTGGACCCGATGCATCGGCCGGTGCGCGAGCGCGTCGTTCGCGGCATCAGGGCCGGCCCCGCTCATGTTTCGCGCCGAAGCTCGACCGTCACACTCGCCAGCGCGGGCGGCAGGGCGTTGGGCTTGTCGACGGTGACGGCGGCGGCGAGGACGCCGGGCATCGCGAGGCACCGCGCGGCCAGCCGCTCGGCAAAGGTCTCGATCAGCGCGATGCGCATGTCGCCCAGCGCCTCGGCCGCGGCGGCGATCGCGCGATAATCGACCGTCGACTCGATCGCGTCGGCATCGACGCCTTCGGTGTGTAGTTCCACCGCGATCACCAGCGGCTGGCGCCGGCTCATCTCGTGCGCATGGATACCGATATCGGCGACGACGGTCAGGTTGCGCACCGCCACCCGCGTGGAGCGGAGAACGCGCGCCGGGGCGGGGGCAAGCCTAAGCTCGACCATGAGTCATTTCCGCCGCGCGGACGGTGTTCTGGAGGAGGCAGGCGATGGTCATCGGGCCGACGCCGCCGGGCACGGGTGTCACGGCGCGAGCGTGCTGTACCTCATCGAAGGCGACGTCGCCGACCAGTCGGGTGCGCCCGTCCTCGCCCGTCACGCGCGTGATGCCCACGTCGATCACCACCGCGCCCGCCTTGATCCAGTGCCCACGCACCAGCCGCGGGCTGCCCGCCGCCGCGACCACGATGTCGGCTCGCGCGCAGATGGCGGGCAGGCCCTGCGTCGCGATATGCGTCACCGTCACCGTCGCCTCGCGCTCAAGCAGCCGCATCGCGACCGGCTTGCCGACGATGTTGGACTTGCCGATCACCACCACGTCGAGACCGCGATAATCCTCGATCACCGTGTCGAGCAGCTTCATGCAGCCGAGCGGCGTGCAGGGGACGAGCCCGCCAATTCCTGTCGACAGACGTCCGACATTGACCGGGTGAAAGCCGTCGACGTCCTTCTCCGGTGCAATCGCATCGAGCACCGCGCCCGCGTCGATCTGCGGCGGCAGCGGCAGCTGGACGAGGATGCCGTGGACGCCCGCATCGGCATTGAGCGCGGCAATCAGCGCCAGCAGCGCCGCCTGTTCGGTGTCGGCCGGCAGCCGATGCTCGATCGAGCGGATACCCGCCGCCTTCGCCGCCACGAGCTTGCGCGCGACATAGACCTCGCTCGCCGGATCGTGCCCCACCAGCACCACGGCAAGGCCCGGTGCGGCGGGCAGCGCGGCGACGCGCGCGGCCGTGTCCGCCGCCAGCGTCGCGGCGATCGCCCGCCCGTCGATGATCGCCGCCATCAATTCCGGAAGACGACGGTGCGGTGCCCGTTCAGCAGCACCCGGTCCTCAAGATGATAGGCGACCGCCGCGGCGAGCACCCGCCGCTCGATGTCGCGCCCCTTGCGGACGAGGTCCTCGGGCGTGTCGGCATGGCTGATCGGCTCGACATCCTGGGCGATGATCGGCCCTTCGTCGAGATCCTCGGTCACGTAATGCGCGGTCGCGCCGATCATCTTCACGCCCCGCGCATGCGCCTGGTGATAAGGCTTGGCACCCTTGAAGCCGGGCAGAAAGCTGTGGTGGATGTTGATGCAGCGCCCCGACAGGAACGCCGACAGGTCGTCCGACAGGATCTGCATGTAGCGCGCCAGCACGACGAGGTCGGCGCCCGTCTCCTCGACGATCGCCTTGATCTGCGCTTCCTGCTGCGGCTTGGTCTCGGGGGTGATCGGCAGGTGGTGATAGGGGGTGTCGCCGACCATCGACACGTTGAGCGCCGATTGCGGGTGGTTGGAGATGATCGCGACCACGTCCATGTCGAGCTCGCCGATCCGCTTGCGATAGAGAAGGTCGCCCAGGCAGTGGTCGAACTTCGACACCATCAGCACGACCCGCTGCCGCTCGCCCGCCGAGCGCAGCTTCCATGCCATGCCGTGGGTCGTTGCGATCTCTGCAAACGCCGCGCGGAGCGCTTCGACTTCGCCCGCCAGCTCGAAGACGACGCGCATGAAGAAGCGGTTGGTCAGCCGGTCGTCGAACTGCTGCGCGTCGACGATGTTGCCGCCGTTGCTCGCCAGAAAGCCCGCCACGGTCGCCACCAGACCCGGCTTGTCGTCGCACGACAGGCTCAGCGTGCAGATCGTCGTCACTTGATTCTCCCCCTTCAGTGCGCGCGCGCCTGATAGCCGTTGATCCACTCGACGGTGTTAACGAGGCCGCCGAACGGATAGAAATGGAGCCGCACCGGCCCGTGCGCGGGCGTCAGCCGCGCAGCGAGCGCATCGACCAGCTTGTCCGGCCCGGCCCTGCCCAGCAACTGCGTGATCGACACGCCGTACTTGGTCATCACCGCCGCCGACGCGCCGACACCGCAGCGCGCCGCGAAGCGCAACAGCGTCTTGATCCCCGCCGGCCCCGGCACGCCGATGCGGACCGGTGCCATGATGCCGCGCGCGCGAAGCTGCTCGAGCCAAGCGATGAAGGGATCGGCGTCGAAGCCAAACTGGGTGACGATCAGCGCGCCGAGCCCGCGCTCGTCGAGCGCCGCGAGCTTGGCCTCGAGCGCCGCCCACAGCCCCGCTTCGTCCATGTTCGGATGCCCCTCTGGATGGCCGGCAACGCCGACCGCGCGGAAGCCGTGCTTTTCGAGAAGGCCGGTGCGGATGATCGACAGCGTGTCGGCGAACGGCCCGGCGGGCTCGGGCGGGTCGCCCGCGACGATGAAGGCGCGCCGCGCCCCCGCCTCGTCCACCGCGCGGCCGAGCATCGTGTCGAGCTCGGCGTGCGTGGCGATCCGCCGCGCGGACAGGTGCGGCATCGGCTCGAATCCCAGCCGGCGCACCGCCGCGGCGGCGGCGACGCGCGCGTCGATCGTCTCGCCGGGCAGGAAGGTGATCGCCACCGGCGTTTCCGCCGCGATGCCGGGCGCGGCGGCGTGGAGCGCGTCGAAGTCCTTGGCGGTCATCTCCAGCGAATAGCCGTCGGTGACGATGGCGGGCATCGTCGCCCAGGCGGGATGCAGTGCCTCGCTCGGATCGACCATCATCGCTCTCCCGTCGCTCGCTCCTCGGCGTCGTCGCGAAACCTCTAGCCGACGCGCGGCAATTCGTATAGACGAAAGTTTCAGAAACGCGAAAACGGAGATGGATCGAGCGTGAGTGCGCCGCTGCCCCTGTTGCTGGTGCCGGGTCTGTTGTGCGACGCGCGCGTCTTCGATCGTCAGGTCGGCGCGTTGCCGGACGCCCATGCCGTCTCCGGCCATGGTGTGCAGGCCCGCCTTGCCGACATGGCCGACACGATCCTCGCAGCCGCGCCGCCGCGATTCGCGCTGCTCGGCCATTCGATGGGCGCGCGTGTCGCGATCGAGATGTGGCGCCGCGCGCCCGAGCGCGTCGACCGGCTCGCGCTCGTCAGCACCGGCACGCACCTGCCGCGCCCCGGCGAGGCCGAGAAGCGCCGCGCGCTGCTGGCGACCGGCCGCGATCAGGGGATGGCCGCGCTGGTCGATGCCTGGCTGCCGCCGATGTTCGCGCCCGCCCACCGCGACGATCGCGCGCTGACCGATCCGAGCCGTACCATGTGCATCGACCAGGGCGTCGATGCCTATGCCGCACAGATCGAGGCGCTGCTCGCCCGGCCGGAGATCGACAGCCTGCTGCCGACGATCGACGTCCCCGTGCTCGTCGCGGTGGGCGACCAGGACGGCTGGGCGCCGCCCGAGCAGCACGCCGCCTTCGCCGCACGCATCCCCGCCGCGCGGCTCGTCGTCGTGCCCGGCGCCGGCCACATGCTGCCGGTCGAGGCGCCCCAACCCTTCAATGCGGCGATCCGCGACTGGCTCGCCGCCCCCCATCCCAATGGAGAGACGAGATGACTGACCAGAGCCTGCAATCGATCCTCGACCAGAGCGGCGATATCGTCGATCTGCTGCGCAACCAGCAGGTCGGGCCCAACGTCTATCCGGGCGTGCCGGGCGAATATTCGAACTGGCGCAGCGAACAGATCGCCTGGGCACAGACCGCGGTGCTGTTCAACCAGTCGTTCCACATGGTCGATCTGGAAGTGAGCGGCCCCGACGCGTTCGCGATGCTCAACTATCTCGGCATCAACAGCTTCAAGGGCTTCGTCCCCGACCGCGCCAAGCAGTTCGTGCCGGTGACGCCCGACGGCTATGTCATCGGCGACGTGATCCTCTTCTACCTCGAAGAGAACCGCTTCAACCTGGTCGGGCGCGCGCCGACGATCGAGTGGGTCGAATATCACGCCGCGACCGGCGACTGGGACGTGACGGTCGAGCGCGACGAGCGCACCGCCGTCCGCCCGGATCCGGAGAACCGGAAGAACTACCGCTTCCAGCTGCAGGGCCCGAACGCCATGGCGGTGCTGGAGGTGGCGATGGGCGAGACGCCGCCCGACCTCAAATTCTTCCACATGGCGCGCATCCGGATCGCCGGGGTCGAGGTGCGCGCGCTGCGTCACGGCATGGCGGGGCAGCCGGGTTACGAGCTGTTCGGCCCGTGGAAGGATTACGACACCGTCCGCAACGCGCTGATCGCGGCGGGCAAGGACCATGGCCTGACGCTGGTCGGCGGGCGCACCTATTCGTCGAACACGCTGGAGAGCGGCTGGATCCCCTCGCCGCTGCCCGCCATCTACACCGGCGAGGCGCTGAAGCCCTATCGCGAATGGCTCAAGGCCAACAGCTATGAGGCGAAGGCGTCGATCGGCGGCAGCTTCGTCCCCGACAGCATCGAGGGCTATTATCTGACGCCCTGGGACCTGGGATACGGCCCGTTCGTCAAGTTCGACCACGACTTCATCGGCCGCGAGGCGCTCGAGCGCATGGCCGGCCAGCCGCAGCGCAAGAAGGTGACGCTGGCGCTCGACAATGCCGATGTGATGCGCGTCATCAGCTCGGCGCTGCAGAAGGGCGAGCGCGCCAAGTACATGGAGTTCCCGAGCGCGGTCTATTCGATGCACCCCTATGACGCGGTGCTGAAGGACGGGAAGACCGTCGGCCTGTCGACCTGGATCGGCTATTCGGCGAACGAGGGCAAGATGCTGGCGCTGGCGATGGTCGAGCCCGACTTCGCCGAGCCGGGGACCGAGGTGTCGCTGCTGTGGGGCGAGCCGAACGGCGGCACGCGCAAGCCGACGGTCGAGCCGCACGTCCAGACCGAGATCAAGGCGATCGTCAGCCCGGTGCCGTACTCTGAGGTCGCCCGAGACAGCTATGCCGAGGGCTGGCGGACAAAGCAGACGGCCTGATCCCTCGTGATCCCGGGGTCCCGCTTCGTCTTCTCCTAAGCAAGAAGAAGCGGGACCCGGATCAAAGGCAGGGTGACGGAAACAAGCTCGTACCCCGGCCTGCGCCGGGGTACTTCGCCTCTGAAGGCCTAGCGCTCGCGCGGCTTCGCCAGCGCCGACAGCATCCCGCGTACCGTCCGCACTTCCTGCGCGGTCCAGCCGGGCTTGGTGAGCAGCGTTCGCAGCATCCGCTTGGTCGTCGGCACGCGATCGGGTGGGAAGAAATAGCCGGCGCCCTCCAGCATCGTCTCGAACTGGCCGATCATCCCGTCGAGATCGGCCTGCGGGGCGGGCGGGTCGAGCTCGGTATCGGTGGGCTGCACCAGCGCGACGTGCTTCGACCATTCGTACGCGACGAGGATTACCGCCTGAGCGAGGTTCAGCGAACCGAACTCGGGGTTGATCGGCACCGTCAGGATCTCGCGCGCGATCGCGACGTCGTCGGTCTCGAGGCCCGAGCGCTCGGGCCCGAACAGGATCGCCGAGCGGCCGGTGCGGCCATGGATGCCGATCGCGGCTTCCTCTGGCGTGACGACGGGTTTGGTCACGCCGCGCTTGCGGACAGTGGTCGCATAGACATGCGCGCAGTCGGCGACCGCGTCATGGACGGTCTCGTAGACCTGCGCCCCGGCGAGCACGACGTCCGCCCCGCTCGCCGCCGGCCCGGCGGCTGGATTGGGCCAGCCATCGCGAGGGGCGACGAGCCGCATCTCGGTCAGCCCGAAATTGAGCATCGCGCGGGCGGCCTTGCCGATATTCTCGCCGAGCTGGGGGCGGACGAGGACGATGACCGGGGGCGGGGCGGGGGACCGCTGCTCCTCCGTCCGTCCCGAGCGCAGTCGAGGGGCATCGCCGAGCGAAGTCGAGGCCCGAGCCGCTCGTTCGCCAGGCGGGGCGGCAAGCCGCTTCAACCGATCCCAATCCTGCGCGATCAGCGCCTCCTTCTTCGCGCGCGACCATGCCTTGACCCGCAGTTCCGTCGCCAGCGCTTCCTCCCGCGTCGGGAACTCCGCCGTCCAGACCAGCTCCAGCGGCCGGCGATCGTGCGTGTAGCCGGTATAGGCCCCCGAATGATGCTGGGCGATCCGCCGCTCCAGATCGTCGGTATTGCCGGTATAGTAGGTGCCGTCGGCACAACGCAGCATGTAGGTCCAGAAAGTCACGGGAGGCGGTTCTCGCTGCGCTCGAACAGGTCCCTCGACTTCGCTCGGGACGAACGGATTGGATGAGCGGCGCTTATCCCTCGATACGCCGTCTCGACAAGCTCGAAGGCTATTCGGGACGAACGGTGAGGGTCGGGCTTGCGTCAGAAACAGACTTCACCCTCGCCCCACCTCGCTTACGCTCCCCGCGAACTCCTCGAAGTCGCGGGCCTCGCGGAAGTCCTTGTAGACGCTGGCGAAGCGGATGTAGGCGACCGAATCGAGGCCCTTCAGCCCGTCCATCACCATCTCGCCGATCCGGCCCGAGGCGACTTCGCCCTCGCCCGCGGTCTCCAGCTGGCGCTGGATGCCAGAGACGAGCTGTTCGATCCGAACCTGATCGATCGGCCGCTTGCGGCAAGCGATGGAAACCGAGCGAAGGAGCTTTTCGCGGTCGAAGGGTTCGCGACGCGTGCCCTCGGTCCCGGCCTTCACGACGACGAGGTCGCGCAGCTGGATGCGCTCGAACGTCGTGAAGCGCGCGGCGCAGGCCGAGCATTGCCGCCGACGCCGGATCGCCGACCCGTCCTCCGACGGGCGGCTGTCCTTCACCTGGCTGTCGTCATGGCCGCAGAACGGGCAGCGCATTCAGAGGCCCGGCGTCTTCTTCTTGCCCTTGTAATAGGCATAGCCCGCGCCCGCCGCCGCACCGATGATCGGCCCGACGAACGGTACCGGGATGGCGACGACGGCGCCGAGCGCCGCCCATTTGGCCATGCTCTTGCCCAGCGGCTTGTCGATCTTGTCCATGTCCGAACCTCAATAAATGGGAAAGCGCTCGCACAGCGCACGCACCCGGCTCCGAACGTCCGCCTCGACCGAAGGGTCCCCATGCTCGCCCTTGGCCTTGAGGCCATCGAGCACGTCGGCGATCATGTTGCCGATCTCGCGGAACTCGGCGGGGCCGAAGCCGCGGGTGGTGCCCGCCGGGCTGCCGACGCGGATGCCGCTGGTCTTCACCGGGGGCAGCGGATCGAAGGGGATGCCGTTCTTGTTGCAGGTGATCGCAGCGCGCTCCAGCGCCTCGTCCGCGTCGCGGCCGGTAACGCCCAATGGCGTGAGGTCGACGAGCGCGAGATGCGTGTCGGTGCCCCCGGCGACGAGCGCCGCGCCGCGCTCGGCCAGCGTCGCCGCCAGCACCTTCGCATTCTCGACCACCGCGGCGATGTAGCTCTTGTAATCGGGCTTGAGCGCCTCGCCGAACGCCACCGCCTTGGCGGCGATGACGTGCATCAGCGGGCCGCCCTGAAGGCCGGGGAACACCGCCGAGTTGATCTTCTTGGCGATGTCCTCGTGGTTGGTCATCACCATGCCGCCGCGCGGACCGCGCAGCGTCTTGTGCGTCGTCGTTGTCACGACATGCGCATGCTCGAAGGGCGAGGGGTGGAGCCCGCCCGCGACGATCCCGGCGAAATGCGCCATATCGACCATGAACTTCGCGCCCACCTCGTCCGCGATCGCGCGGAAGCGGGCGAAGTCGATCTGGCGCGGATAGGCCGAGCCACCGGCGATGATGAGGGTCGGCTTGTGCTCCTTGGCCAGCGCCTCGACCTGATCGAAGTCGATCAGGTGATCTTCGCGGCGGACGCCGTACTGAACGGCATTGAACCACTTACCCGACATGGCCGCCTTGGCCCCATGGGTCAGGTGGCCGCCGGCATCGAGGCTCATGCCGAGGATCGTGTCGCCCGGCTTGGTCAGCGCGAGCATCACCGCGCCGTTCGCCTGCGCGCCCGAATGCGGCTGGACGTTGGCGAAGCCGCAGCCGAACAGCGCCTTGGCCCGCTCGATCGCCAGCGTCTCGACCTGATCGGACGGCGCGCAGCCCTGATAATAGCGCTTGCCCGGATAGCCCTCGGCGTACTTGTTGGTGAAGACCGAGCCCTGCGCCTCGAGCACCGCCTTCGACACGATGTTCTCGCTGGCGATCAGCTCGATCTGATAGCGCTCGCGCTCGAGTTCGCTGGCCACGCCGGCAAAGACCTCGGCATCGGCCTCGGCCAGATTGCGGGTGAAGAAGCCGTCGGGCTGCACATCTGTCAGCGTGCGGGGGTTGGTGCTCATCGCCAGGGCCTTTCCGAGTCGGTGGGGCGGGGCGCCACCCGCCGTTCGGCGCCCACTTAAAGACTGGCGGTGGCGAATGCCACCTCCCATCATGGGGGTATGCAAGAGACATCCCGACCGAGCTTCCGCGAACGCTGGCAAGGCGTGCCGCCGCCCGCGCGGCTGCTGGGCGCGGCGGGGTTGCTGCCGCAGGGGGCCGCCGCGCTGCTGGTCGTCGCCGGGCCGCTCGAATGGCGGTTTACCGCGCTCGCCCTCGCCTTTGCCTATGCGGCGCTGATCCTGAGCTTCCTCGGCGGCCTGTGGTGGGGGCTGGCGGCGGCGGTGCGGCAGGTACCGGACTGGATCTATTGGGCGGCGGTGGTGCCCAGCCTGTTCGCGCTGGTCACGTGCGTCCCATGGTCGATCGGCAGCGACTGGCCGGGGCCGTCGCTGGTTGCGCTTGGGCTCGCGATCTTGGCGAGCCTCGGGGTGGACCTGCGCCTCGATCGCATGGGGTTGGCTCCGCGCTGGTGGCTTGGCCTGCGCGTGCCGCTGTCGCTGGGGCTCGGCACGCTGACGCTGATCGTTGGACTTGCGGCCTAAACCGGCGGGCTCGACAGCTTCTCGACGCGTGGGGCGTGGCGGCCGCCGCCGAAGGGGGTGGCGAGGAACGCCGCGACGCAGGCCTTGGCCATGTCGATACCCACCAGCCGCGCGCCCATCGCGAGAACGTTGGCGTCGTTGTGCTCGCGCGCCAGCGCCGCCGAGACGGGCTCGTTCACCAGCGCGCAGCGGCAGCCGGCGATGCGGTTGACCGCGATCGAGATGCCGATCCCCGACCCGCACAGCGCGATGCCGGCCGCCGCGCCGTCCGCCGCGACCGCCTGGCCCAGCTTGTAGCCATAGTCGGGATAGTCGACGCGATCCGCCGTCTCGGGGCCAAGATCGCGCACCTCGTGCCCCTCGCCGCGCAGCCAGTCGGCAAGCGCCGCCTTCAATTCGATCGCGGCATGGTCCGAGGCGAGCAGGATCGTTCGTGGCATGGGTGCGTCCGTCGGCGGGTAGCAGTCCAAAGCGCCCTAGCGTGACCGCCCCCGATTGCCTAGCTGTAGCGCCGCAGCACGGAGTGACGAAGATGAAGCGCACTGCCCTGATTCCCGCCCTGGCCCTGTCGCTCGCCGCGTGCGGCGGCGCCGGGGAGGCGCCGACCGCCAATGACAGCGCGGCGCTGGCGGCCGAGAACAAGGCCGGTCTGGCCGGCGAGGTCGTGGAACTGCCGGGCGGCGAGGGCGATGGCGAGGACGTGCCCCTCGCCGACGATGCGGTGTCAGCGTCAGCGATCGCGCGCGCCGACGGCTGGGTCGGCCGCTGGCGCGGGGTCGAGGGTCTCAACCTGATTGTCGCCAAGGGCGATGCGCCGGGACGCTACAAGCTCGACATGCAATATTCGCTCGACGACAAGGGCGTGTTCGACGGCACTGCGACCGAGGAGGGCATCGCCTTCACCCGGCCCGATGGCGAGCATGTGCTCCGCGCCACCGACGGTGACGCGACCGGCCTCAAATGGCTGGCGGGCAAGAAGGACTGCCTGACGGTCAAGGACGCCGAGGGCTATTGCCGCGACTGACGCGAAGCTGTCGCACGGGTGACGCGCGGCTGTCATCGCGGCGGCATCGGGCGGTCACATCACGGGCTTATCGCGCGGCCATGTTGCCGCAGCCCAAAGCACCCTCCAACCGTGCCGTCCGCGGCGCGGTCCACCGTCACGAGTATCTGACCAGACAGGGGCTGCTCGAACGCGCCTTTACCTTCGCGTTCCGCGGTCTCGTCTATGCGCAGATCTGGGAGGATCCCGAGGTCGATCTGGAGGCGCTGGCGATCACTCCCGATGCCCATGTCGTGACGATCGCGAGCGGCGGCTGCAATGTCCTCTCCTACCTGACCGCCGATCCGGCGCGGATCACCGCGGTCGATCTCAACACCGCACATATCGCGTTGGGCAAGCTCAAGCTGGCGGCCGCACGCCACTTGCCCGACCACGCCGCCTTCCACCGCTTCTTCGGCCAGGCCAACCGGCCCGAGAATGTTGCGGCCTATGAGACGCATGTCCGCCCGCATCTCGACGAGCCGACGCGCCGCTATTGGGAGGGGCGCGACCTGATCGGGCGGCGGCGCATCGGCGGGTTCAAGAAGGGCTTCTATCGCAAGGGCCTGCTTGGGGGGTTCATCGGCGCGGCGCATCTGGTCGCCAAGCTGCACGG
This sequence comes from Sphingomonas spermidinifaciens, assembly GCF_002351485.1. Lineage (GTDB taxonomy): Bacteria > Pseudomonadota > Alphaproteobacteria > Sphingomonadales > Sphingomonadaceae > Sphingomonas > Sphingomonas spermidinifaciens. Next base: position 163,311 of record NZ_NWMW01000002.1, read on the forward strand.
CGTCGATCCGCGCGTGATGCTCGAAGCGCGCTCGATCGAGGAACAGCGTGCGATCTTCGACCGCGAGCTTGCGCCGGTGTTCGACAAGCGCTTCGTGCGGTGGCTGACGCACCAGCCCGCCTCGCTGTTCGGCCTAGGTATCCCGCCTGCGCAGTACGAGGCGCTGGCGGGCGACGATCCCGAGGGGATTGCGGCGGTGCTGCGCCAGCGGCTCGAAAAGCTCGCCTGCGATTTCGCGCTCAGCGACAATTATTTCGCGTGGCAGGCGTTCGGGCGCGGCTATGGCGAGGGGCCGTCGGCGCCGCTGCCGCCCTATCTCCGCCCCGAGAACCACGAGGCGGTGCGCGCGCGCGTCGACAGGGTCGAGGTGCGCCACGCCAACATGTGCGACTATCTGGACGGTATGCCCGACGCCTCGCTCGACCGCTATATCCTGCTCGACGCGCAGGACTGGATGACCGACGCGGTGCTGACGCGGCTGTGGACGGCGATCACGCGGACGGCGAAACCCGGCGCGCGCGTGCTGTTCCGCACCGCTGCCGCGCCGACGCTGCTGCCGGGCCGCGTACCCGATGCGATTCTCGATCGCTGGGATTATCGCGTCGAGAAATCGCTCGACTATACGCGCCGCGACCGATCGGCGATCTATGGCGGCGTCCACCTCTATGTGCTGAAGGGATGAGCGCTGCGACCCATGCCGCGCGCATGGACGCGATCTATGCCGGCCAGCGCCACATCTATGACGCGACGCGCAAATACTATCTTCTCGGCCGCGACCGGCTGATCAACGAGCTTGCCCCGCCGCCAAGGGGTACGATCGTCGAGGTAGGGTGCGGTACCGGACGCAACCTGATCCTCGCCGCGCGGCGCTGGCCTCAGGCGCGCTGCCACGGCTTCGACATCTCGGCGGCGATGCTGGAGACGGCGCGCGCGAAGGTTGCGGGGGCGGGGCTGGCCGATCGCATCGCGTTGGCACAGGGCGACGCGACCCACTGGGAACCACGCCTGCTCTTCGGATTCGACGCGGCCGACGCGATCTTCATGAGCTACACGCTGTCGATGATCCCCGACTGGCAGGGGGCGATCGGCGCGGCGTGCGACGCGCTGGCCCCCGGCGGCGCGCTCCACATCGTCGACTTCGGGCAGCAGGAGCGGCTGCCCGCGCCGTTCCGCGCGGGGCTGTTCGCCTGGCTCGACCGGTTCGAGGTGACGCCGCGCGCGGACCTGCGCCATTGGCTGGAGGTCGCCGCGGGCGGCAGCGACCTGTCGCTCGATTTTACCCCGCTCTATCGCGGCTATGCCTGGCGGGCGGTGCTGCGTCGGCCCGCCTGAGGCCGGTCAGTTGCGCGCGAGCGCGGCGGGATCGGGCGCGCCGGGGGTGCGCAGGATCCCCTCGCCCAGCATGCCGCAGCGGCGCTCCTGCCAGATATCCTTGCGCCAGCATTGCAGGTTGGCAAAGTCCGGCAGCCGCGGCTGGAAGGTGGTCAGCGTATAGCCATATCCGCCATGCGCGAACTGCTGCTCACCCCAGGCGGTCAGCGACCCGCGCAGTTCGCGAAGGCGGGTGGCCGCGACATCGGCCAACTGGCCGCGCGGCGTATGCACCACGTCCTCGCCGACCACGCCCGCGGTCTGGCAGAAGATGCGCTGCGCCGACACCGTCGAGAATCCCGAATAGACCTTGGTCCCGAACTGGTCGAACGCGGTCTGACCTTCCTTGGGCGTCTTGTTGACGCGGCGGAAATATTTGCCGAGCGTGGCAAAGCTGGCAGCCAGCTCCGCCTCGTGGTCCTTGAGCATGCCGTTATAGTTGCGCAGCGTGAGCAGCGTCGGCTCGAACTGGCACTGAAGCGCCGCGACGTTGAGCGCCGCGCGCAGGTTCCAGACCATCGCCGCGTCGAGCTCCTCGCGCGTCGCGCCGGGCATTGCCGCGCCCAGCATCCCCGGCTCCTCGCCGGTGATGCGGCCGGTCGGCAATTCCTTCGGCTTGAAATAGAATTGCGCGGTGGCGGGCGTTGCCGTCACGCTGAACATCGCCGTGGCCACGGCACCCCCGATAACCGCCAACCGCTTCATCTCATCCCCTCGGCACTGCACACGCCCTGACGGGCAAGGTTAAGCGTTAAGACTTTTTTCCGCGGGGAAGAAGGACTTTTTCGGCGCAACGGGCACCATGCTGCGCAGCATCGCGGATCGCCGCGCCGGATGCGAAAAAGGGGCCGCGGCGCGGAGTGCGCAGCGGCCCCTTTCCGATAGTCGCGGCGCGCGCGAATGCGCGGCCGAACGCCGAATTACATCGCGTTCGTGGTCGCCATATCGTTCGACATCATCATGTCGTTCGACATCATGGTGTCGTTCATCATCATCGCGTCGTTGCCCATCGTGCCACCGTCGACGGCCGTCATGTTGTCGGTCATCGTGCCGTCCATCATCGGATCGGTGGTGTTCAGGTCGGTGACGACCGTGTTCTCGGTGGTGTTCTCGGTGTTGCCGCCGCAGGCCGACACGAGAAGCGCCGCGCTGGCGATCATCGAACCGGTAACGACCTTGGAGATGAGTGCACGCATTTAGAGCTCCCTAGATAAAGGATTAGGCTGGCTTTTCGGCCGTTAATACCCAAACCGAGATGGACATTAATCGCTATGCGGACGCCCCTCAAGCCTGCAAATGGGGCCATCTCCGCCAAGCGTCCGCAAGAACGCCGGGAACGATAACGCCAGCGCCGCGTCAAAGGTTGCCGGATTTACCTTCTTTCCAACGAGCTGCGCGCTGGTGACGGGAAATTCGGGCAAGCCGCAGGGCACGATTCCCCCAAAGTGGGCAAGGTCGGGGGCAAGGTTGACCGAGAAGCCGTGGAGCGTCACCCACTGCTTCACCCGCACGCCGATCGCCCCGATCTTGGCCTCCGGTCCGCCATCGCGGGTCCAGATGCCGACGCGGCCATCGACGGCGAAGCCCGTGATCCCCACCTCGCGCAGCGCCGCGATCACCCATTGTTCAAGCGCGTGGACATAGCAGCGCACATCGCGCCCGCGCCGGGTGAGGTCGAGCAGGACATAGCCGATGCGCTGGCCCGGCCCATGATAGGTATAGCGTCCGCCCCGCCCGCTTCTGAACACGGGGAAACGCGGGTCGATCAGCTCGGCGGGATCGGCGCTGGTGCCCGCGGTGTAAAGCGGCGGATGTTCGAGAAGCCAGACGAGCTCGCGCGCGGTGCCCGCGCGGATCGCCGCGGCGCGCGCGTCCATCGCCGCCACGGCCTCCGGATAGGGGACGAGGCCGCGCTCGACGCGCCATTCGATGTCGTCGGGCAGGCCGGCGGGTCGGGATTGTGGTAACGCCATGCGGGTTGGGCTAGGGCTCTTGAGCGGTGCGGGGATCGCATCGTTCAAGTGAGGGGGCGTGGCTTGACGGTCAAGATGACGCGCGTCTGGGACGCGACGAGCGAGTTTCTGAACGAACGCGGCGGCGCGGTGCTCGCGCTCGCGGCGGGGATGATCTTCGCGCCCGAACTGGTGTCAGGCGTTCTCGAACAGCTCGCGGCGCCGCGCACGCCGACTGCGGTGGCCCTCCAGTTCGTGGGCATGATCCTGTCGCTGGTGGGCGCGGCGGGCGGCTTGGCCGTCAGCGCGCTCGCGATCCGGCCGATGGCGGCGAGCGAGGCGGCGCGGCTCGGCCTGCGCCGGCTGCTGCCGCTGGTCGGCGTATCGGTCGTCCTGCTGGTGGCGGCAATGATCGTGGCACTCCCCTTTGTCGGCATCCTGATCGCCAGCGGCGTCGATCTGACGGCCTTTTCGACCGACGGGGGCGCGGTGCCGGACCTGGGCGGCGGGGTAGCGCTCGGACTGGTCGCCTATGGCCTCCTCTACTTCGGCGTCTTCCTCTGGGCCTTTGCGCGGCTGGCAGTGCTGGGGCCGGTGATCGTCGCCGAGCGGCGGGGTTTCAGCGCGATCGGGCGCGCCTGGACCCTCACGCGCGGCCATGCGCTGCGAATCATCGGGGTGTTCATCCTGTTCGGGATCGTCGCGCTGATCCTGATCGGCGGCATCGGTTTCGCCGCGGGGGTGATCGGCGCGATCGGCGGGGCGGGGCAGCCGGGCTTCAGCATCGGCGGGCTGTTCGTCGCGGCCGTGACCGCCGTCGTCGCGACGCTGCTCAGCGTCGTCCAGAGTGCATTCACCGCCAAGCTCTATACCGCGCTGGCACCCGCCACCGACCTTGAGGACATCTTCGCTTGAAACTCAATCTCGGCCGCGTTTTTGCCGCCGCCGGTGCGCTGTGGCGGGCGGAGCGGGGCTTGATCGTGCCGCTCGCCGGCCTCTTCTATTTCGTGCCGACGCTCGCGCTGCTCCTGTTCCTGCCCGCGGCCGAGCCGGTTGCGGGCGGCGGCGACGAGGCAGCGCTCGATGCGCTGCTCGCCTATGCCCGCGACAATGCCGGCGCGATCCTGAGCGTCAATTTCCTCCAGCTCGCGGCGAGCGCGCTTCTCCTGTCGTTGTTCCTCGCACCCGGCCGGCCGACGCTGGCCGAGGCGGCGCGGCTTGCCGCGGGCCGCCTGATCCTGTTCGTCGCCGCGGGCCTGCTGATGTGGGGCGCGCTGATGCTCGGCGCGTTCCTTATCTTGCCAGCGCTCTACCTGATCGGCCGCTTCTTCCTCGTCACCGCGGTCCTTGCCGCCGAGCCGCGGACGGGGCCGGTCCAGGCGATTGCCCGTTCCTTCGCACTCACCGCCGGGCGCGGCTGGTGGTGTTTCGTCGCGACCGCGATCCCCTTTTTCGCCGGTCAGGCCGCGACGACGATCGCCAGCGGCATGGGTCAGGCTATTGGCAGTGCAGGGGGCGTTGCGCTGGCGCTGCCGTTCGACGCGCTCGCCGCGGCGGCGACGACGGCGGGCTGGGTGCTGACGATGCTCGTCAAGATCGTGGTCTATCGCGCACTCACCAAGGGGACGTGAGGCGCGGCATCGGCGGGCAGCGTGCCGGTCAGGCGGGGGTCGGCGAAGGTCTCGACCGATCGCGACACCGCCTCGAACCCCTGCGCGCGGTAGAAGCCGAGGGCGCGCGGATGGTCAAGCGAGCAGGTGTTGACGCGGACGAACTCGACCCCGGGCTTCCAGGCGAGCGCCATCGCCATCGCCATCAGCCAGCGGCCGTGCCCCGCGCCGGTCAGCGCGGGTACCAGCCCGAAATAATCGATCGCGCACCAGTCGGGCTCGGGATGCGTCAACTCGAGCATCCCCACCTCCAGCCCCGCGCGATCGACGACGGCATGGACCTGCGTCTCGGCACGGTGCGTCGCCGCGATCAGCCGCGCGTCGTCCATGACGAGCCGCGAGTACCAGAGCCACGGCCCGCCCACCCGCTCGAACAGCGCGCGGTACTTGTCCGGCTGAGGCTCGGGCCAGCGGACGAGGCGGAGCGGCGAGGGCGGCATCGGGCGCGGCCGTGGCCGCTCGCGCATTTCGAGCGTCGTGACGACCGCCGCGACGTGACCCGGCGGGACCGGGATCAGGCCCATCTCACGACCACGTGGCGAGCGGCGGCAGGCTCATCAGGATCGCGTCAATATTGCCCCCGGTCTTGAGGCCGAACAGCGTGCCGCGGTCGTAGACGAGGTTGAACTCGGCATAGCGCCCCCGCCATTCGAGCTGGCGCGCGCGGTCGGCCTCGTCGAAGGGCATATCCATCCGCCGGCGAACGAGCGAGGGATAGATGTCGAGGAACGCCTCGCCCACGTCGCGGGTCAGCGCGAAGGCGGGCTCGAACTCGCCCTCCAGATGGTCGTAGAAGATGCCGCCCACGCCGCGATGGACCTGGCGGTGGGGCAGCCAGAAATAATCGTCAGCCCATTTCTTGAACCGCGGATAGTCGCCGACGCCGGGATGCGCGTCGCACGCCGCCTTCATCGCCGCGTGGAAGTCGGCGGTGTCCTCGGCATAGGGGATGGGCGGGTTGAGGTCCGCGCCGCCGCCGAACCAGCGCTTCGTCGTGACGAGGAAACGCGTGTTCATATGGACCGCAGGGACGTGCGGGTTCGCCATGTGTGCGACGAGGCTGATGCCGGTTGCGAAAAAGCGCGGATCCTCGCTCGCGCCATTGATCGACTTGGCGAACTCGCCCTCGAAGGTACCGCCGACGGTCGAGACGTTGACGCCGACCTTCTCGAACACGCGGCCCTTCATCACGCCCCGCACGCCGCCGCCGCCCGGCTCGCCCGAGGGATCGGTCCGGTCCCAAGGCGTATAGGCAAACGCGGCATCGGACCCCGCCTCCCGCTCGATCGCCTCGAACGCGGCGCAGATGCGGTCGCGCAGCGATTCGAACCAGTGGCGGGCGGCGGATTGCTGTTCGTCGAGCGGTGGCATGGCGACGGTTTGGCCAAGCCGGGGCGTGCGCGCAAGCGGCTCGACCGCGTCAGTCGGTCCCGGCGGGGGTCAGGCGGATGCGCGGACCGGTGACGGCCCAGATGCGCTTGTCCGGCGCGATCACCAGCACCGGCAGGCGCGCGGCAAGGCTGCTGAACACATGAAGCTCGGTTGGCACCGGATCGAGCAGGTGGCTGACCACGATCGCCGACGGCTTGCCGTTCTTGCCTGGCTGCGGTCGCACCTCAAGACAGGCTTTGGTAAAGGCGCGTGCGGCGGCGATGCTGCCGTCGGCTGCCACATCGACCCGGTAATGGCCGCCCATCGGCACGCTGTCGGCGGCGCTCTGCGGCGTCAGCAGATAGACGCGCACCGGCGCGCCCGCGCTGCGCGGTGCCAGCGCGGCGGCGTTGAAGGACGCGGTGCCGCAGGGGCGCCAGCCGCGTCGCACCGCCTCCGCGCCCGCCGCGTTGATCGCGTCGGCCAGTCGCAACTGCGCGGGCGTAAGGGCGACGCCGGGATCGACGCGGCGTGCCGTCTGCACCCGCCCTTCCGAGACCGTCGCCGTGAAGATCGCCGTGCGCGCCGCGCCGGTGCCCGCGAAGAAGGTGACGACAGACGCCTCGCCCGCGCGCTCGACGACGAAGCCGCCGGTCTTTGGCATCCGATCACGCCCGATCGAGGCGATCGCCGCGTCGCTCGCGACCCAGGCAGCGCGATCGGCGGCATAGAGTTCGGCACCAGCCGCCCCCGCCTCGGCGATGCTGCGCGTTTCCTCCGGCGTCTGCGCAGGGAGCGGTGCCGCCGCTCCGAGCGCAAGAGCGATCCAGACTGACGGCATCGAACCTTCCCTTCTATCTGATATGATGCCTAACCCTTGCAACGGCTTACGGCCAGCCCCGCGTCTGGCGTAATGCCTCGGCCGCGACGATCCCCGCGCTGACCGCGACGTTGAGCGAGCGCATGCCTGCCGTCATCGGGATGCAGACGCGCAGATTTGCGCGGTTGTGGACATGGCCCGGCACCCCTGCGCCCTCGCTGCCGAAGAGGAGCACGTCGCCCGCCTCGAACCGCGCCGCGTCGAGCCGCACGGCGCCTTTCGTCGACGCCAGCACGATCCGGCCCGCCGTCGCCGCCAGGAACGCTTCCCAGTCGGCGTGACGCCGCACCTCGGCCGCCGCGGCATAGTCCATGCCCGACCGTGCCAGCGCCCGCGCGCCAAAGGGAAAGCCCATCGGTTCGATCAGGTCGACGCCGAGCCCCAGGCAGGCGGCGGTGCGCAGGATCGTGCCGACATTGCCGGCGATGTCGGGCTGGTAGAGGGCGATGCGCAAGCGGCGGCCGCTTTCGGGTAAGGGGCTAGGACGAAAAGGGGTGTTGGCAAACCGCGCCTGCCATGTCTATCAGGCCACGGCGCCCGGTTTCGGAGCCGAACCGAGCGTGCGCCTGTTTGCCGTCGGGCTTTCGATGAGCCCCTGATCGTGCGGCAGATGGGACGCGATGACAGACGATTTCAAGGGCTGAGGCATGGCTAGCGCTGAGAACACGGTTTCGCCGGGCGAATCGCCCCGCGTGCATGACGACACGGTCGCCGATCCGCGCCGCCGCGATTATCTGGCGATCGGCGCCGTCGCATGGGCCGGGGTGGGTGCGGGCGTGATCGCGCTGCCGCTCATCAACTCGATGAACCCCTCGGCCGACGTGCTGGCGCTGTCGACGACAGAGGTCGACGTGTCGGCGATCCAGCCGGGCCAGGCGATCAAGGCGAGCTTCCGCAAGCAGCCGCTGTTCGTGCGCAACCTGACGCCCGAGGAGATCAACCAGGCCAATTCGGTCGATGCCGCCAGCCTGCGCGACCCGCAGACGCTCGCCGAGCGGACCAAGGAAGGCAAGACCAACTGGCTGGTGACGCTCGGCGTCTGCACGCACCTCGGCTGCGTGCCGCTGGGCGCTGGAGAGGGTGAGAACAAGGGGCCGTTCGGCGGCTATTTCTGCCCGTGCCACGGCTCGGCCTATGACACCGCGGGGCGGATCCGCTCCGGTCCGGCGCCGACCAATCTGGCGGTGCCCGACTATGAATTCTCCAACGACACCACGATTGTGGTCGGCTGAGGACTGGCAAGATGAGCTTCCCCTGGGCCAAGCAGTATGAGCCGAAGGCGCCGGTCATGAAGTGGCTGGACGACCGCCTGCCGCTCCCGCGCCTCGTCTACAATGCGGTCGGTGCCGGCTATCCGGTGCCGCGCAACCTCAACTATTTCTGGAACTTCGGCGTGCTCGCCGGGGCGGCGCTCGCGATCCAGATCATCACCGGCATCGTGCTGGCGATGCATTATTCGACCGACGCGGCGACCGCGTTCAACTCGGTCGAGGCGATCATGCGCGACGTCAATGCCGGCTGGTTCCTGCGCTATGCGCACGCCAACGGCGCGTCGATGTTCTTCATCGTCGTCTACATCCATATCTGCCGCGGCCTCTATTACGGCTCGTACAAGGCGCCGCGCGAGATGGTGTGGCTGCTGGGCGTCGTCATCTTCCTCCTGATGATGGCGACGGCGTTCATGGGCTATGTGCTCCCCTGGGGGCAGATGAGCTTCTGGGGCGCGCAGGTCATCACCGGCTTCTTCTCGGCCATTCCGCTGGTCGGCGAGACGATCCGCATCTGGCTGCTCGGCGGCTATGCCCCCGATGCCGCGGCGCTCAACCGCTTCTTCTCCCTCCACTATCTGCTGCCGTTCGTGATCGCGGGGGTCATCATCCTCCACATCTGGGCGCTGCACATTCCGGGCTCGTCGAACCCGGCGGGCGTCGAGGTGAAGGGCGAGCAGGACACCGTGCCCTTCCACCCCTATTACACCGCCAAGGACGGCGTGGGCGTGGGTGTGTTCCTGCTGGTGTTCGCGATCTTCCTGTTCTTCCAGCCGAACCTGCTCGGGCACCCGGACAATTACATCCCGGCTAACCCGCTTTCGACGCCGGCGCACATCGTGCCCGAATGGTACTTCCTGCCCTTCTACGCGATCCTGAAGTCGTTCACCGTCGACTTCATCCTGCCGGCGAAGCTGTGGGGCGTGCTGGCGATGTTCGGCTCGATCCTGCTGCTGTTCTTCCTGCCCTGGCTCGACACCAGCCCGGCGCGGACCGCCAATCATCGCCCGCGTTACCGCGCGTTCCTGATGGTTCTGCTCGTCGACGTGCTCGTCCTCGGCTATGTCGGCGGCGCCGAGCCCACCAAGATCAACGTGCTGATCGGCCAGATCACCACCGCCTATTACTTCCTCCACTTCCTCGTCATCCTGCCGATCGTCTCGGCCACCGAGCGGCCGAAGCCCGTCGCCAATTCGATCACCGAGGCGGTGCTGAAGGGCAAGGGCGGCACCGCCCCGGCCAAGAGCGCGATCGAGGGCCAACCCAACCCGATGCCGGCCGAATAAGGACGCGATCACGACATGACCCGCATCATCGCACCGCTTATCGGGCTGGGCTTCGCCTTCGTCCTCGTGCTCGGCCTGTTCGGCACGATCACTACCGCGTCGGAGCCGGCGACCGCCGAGCATGAGTTCCACCTGAAGCCCAAGCCCGTCGCGCTCGCGTCGAACGGCATTTTCGGCAAGTTCGACCGCCAGCAGCTTCAGCGCGGCTTCCAGGTCTACAAGGAGGTCTGCGCCGCCTGTCACTCGATCAGCCTCGTCGCGTTCCGCGACCTCGCAGCGCTCGGCTATTCAGAGGCCGAGGTAAAGGCGATCGCCAACCAGTGGACCACCGAGCAGCCGAGCGTGAACCCCGAGACGGGCGAGGCAGCGACGCGAAAGAACCTGCCCTCCGACAAGTTCCCGCACGTCTATCCCAACGAGGTCGCCGCGCGCGCCGCGAACAACAACGCGATCCCGCCCGACCTGTCGCTGATGACCAAGGCGCGCCCCGACGGCGCCGCCTATGTCCATTCGCTGCTCACCGGCTATCAGCAGCCTTCGGCCGAGCTGATGAAGGAGTTCCCCAACTTCGCAACGCCCGAGGGCCTCTACTTCAACCCCTATTTCCCGACGCTCAACCTTGCCATGCCGCAGCCCTTGGTCAGCGACGGGCAGGTGACCTATGCCGACGGGACCAACGCGACCGTCGATCAGATGGCGAAGGACGTCACCGCGTTCCTCGTCTGGACCGCCGAGCCCAAGCTCGAGGCGCGCCATACCGCGGGTCTCGCCTCGGTCGTGTTCCTGATCATCTTCATCGCCCTGACGATCGGCGCCTATAAGAGCGTCTGGCGCAACGTGAAGCATTGATCGACCATCGCCGTGTCTGATCCGGCCCCGGAGTCGCTTGCCGACTCCGGGGCCTTTTCGTTTGCCGGGGATTCCATGACCGACGACACCGCCGCGCGCCTCGCTGCGCTCATCCGCACTATTCCCGACTTTCCCAAGCCCGGCATCCAGTTCCGCGACATCACGACGCTGCTGCTCGATCCCGACGGGCTGCGCCTCGCTGTCGAGACGATGGCCGCGAAGATCGCCGGGCCGATCGACCTCGTCGCGGGGATCGAGGCGCGGGGCTTCGTCTTCGCGCCGGCGCTGGCGCTGCGACTGGGCGCGGGCGTGCTCCTGATCCGCAAGGACGGCAAGTTGCCCGGCGCGACGATCGCGGAGGATTATGCGCTCGAATACGGCACCGACCGCATCGCGATGCATGCCGATGCTTGCGCGCCGGGCGCCCGCGTGCTGCTGGTCGACGACCTGATCGCCACCGGCGGCACCGCCCGCGCCGCCGTCCGCCTGATCCGCAAGGCCGGCGCAGTGGTCAGCGAGGCCGCGTTCGTCATCGATCTGCCGGACCTGGGCGGCGCGGCGGCGCTAGCGGGCGACGGCATCGCTGTTCATGCGCTCGTGGCGTTCGAGGGGCATTAACTGCCCGCGGAACCAACGCCTCCGCGCCGCGCTTCGAGTCCCGAGAGCGACGGTTCACGCGCCGTTCAAGACGAAACGCGCCTGATGAGTTGTCACTCCTGCGTATCGAGGAGGCTCAGGATGTTTGCAAGGCAAGTGAAGATCGCCGGTATCGCGATCGCGGCAGCGCTCGGACTGTCGGCATGTTCGGATTACGGCTATGGTTATGGCGGGCTCAACGTCGGCTATGGCGCGACTTATTACGACGACCCCTATTTTGCCGGCTACGGCGTCGGAGGGTTCGGCAATCCCTATTGGGGCTGGAACGACGGCTTCTTCTACCCCGGCACCGGCTACTACGTCTATGACCGCTATCGCCGCCCCTTCCGCTGGAACGGTGCGCAGCAGCGTTACTGGGAGGGCCGCCGCTACGCGTGGCGCGGCGGCAATCGCGACGTTCGGCAGAACTGGCGCGACTTCCGGCAGGATCGCCGCGTCGACAACCGCGCCTTTCGCCAGGATCGCCGTGCCGACCGTCGGGCGTTCCGCAACGGTCAGGTGACGCGGCCCGAGTTCCGTGCCGAGCGGCGGGCCGACCGACGCGCCTATCGCCAGGAGTATCGCAGCGACTTGCGCAATGTGCGGCGCGAGAACCGGATCGATCGCGGCAACTTTGGCGGCCGGCGCGAGGGCTTCGGCAACCGCGGCGGTGGCGGGCGTCAGGGCTTCCGCGGCAATCGCGGCGGCTTCAACCGGCCGCGCTGAGCGCGTCAGGCGGCGGGGGCGGTGCCCTCGCCGCTCGCGCGTCGGCGGATCAGTGCGTTGGCGATGAAGCTCATCACCGGTTCGTCGCGCTGGTTGAACATCGTCAGCCGCTGTCGCATGAAACCGACATCGGGCTTCGACGCCGAGGCGCGCTTGTCGATCAGCTCGGTCTGACATCGCAAGGTGTCGCCCGGATGCACGGGCTTTAACCAGCGCAGCTCGTCGACGCCGCCCGCGCCCAGGCTGGCGGTCGGCGTCGCCTTCATCTGTTCGACCAGCATCGCCATCGCCATTGCGCAGCTGTGCCAGCCACTCGCCGCGAGCCGGCCAAAATGCGTCGCGGCCGCACCCTCGTCGGACAAATGAAAGGGCTGGGGGTCGTAGCGGCGTGCGAAGTCGAGCACTTCCTCGCGCGTCACCTCGTACCGCCCGAACGATGCGGTCTCGCCGACCGCCAGATCCTCGAAATAGCGCATGGGATGAGTTTCAATCCGAAACCGGTTGGATGCAAGCGCTATTTGAGGATCCGCTCGAACGGTGCGATCGAACCGTCGATGCCGGGGGCGGGCGGCAGGCCGATCAGGCGGCGGATCAGCGGATAGAGATCGACATTGCGCCCCTCGACGGTGCCGCGACCGAACGCCGGCCCGCTGGCGACGAAGCCCGCACGCATCAGCGGATCGGTATTGTCGTAACCGTGCGCGCCGCCCTTGACCGGCGCCTTGGGCGGCTTGGACAGGATCATCCATCCGCTCTCGGCGATGCAGATGAAGCGCGGCACACGGCGGTTGCGGCCATAGGCGAGGCGTGTGGGCAGGTCGGCCTTGTCGCTGCAGCGCATGTGCGGCGTCGGCCGCGCGATCGCCGCACGTACGGCGGCTTCCTGCCCCGGCATCGCCTCGAACGCGGCATAGGGACCGTCCTCGATCACGCGCGTGCTGCCGGCGGGGAAGACGGCGTTGAAGTCGATCGTGCGGGCGGCATCGACGGGCGCCATCCCATGGTCGGCACCGACGATCAGGTTGACGGGCTGGCCCATCGCGCCGAGCTCGGCCAGCAGGTCGCCGAGCCGCGCATCGACGCCGCGCATCGCCGCACGCACCTCTGGCGAGTCCGGGCCGAACCTGTGCCCGGCGGTATCGACGCTGTCGAAATAGAGCGTCAGCAGCCGGGGGCGCGTCGCCAGCGGGCGGCGCAACCAGTCCACAATCGCCGCGACGCGGTTGCCCTCGGGCAGCGCTTGCGCGAACTGCTGCCAGTCGCTCGGAAAGGTCCCGTGGATGGGCACGTTGGACCCCGGCCAGAACATCGTTGCGGTGCGGATGCCCGCCTTCTCCGCGCTGACCCAGATCGGCTCGGCCTCGTCCCACCAGAAGGCGTCGGTGGTCGCCATCGTGAACAGCTCGCCCGGCCGGCTCGCATCCTCCATCTTGTTGGCGACGATGCCGTTGCGGTCGGGATGCAGGCCGGTGACGATCGCATAATGGTTGGGGAAGGTCTTGGTCGGGAAGGACGGCTGCATCGAGCCGCGTACCCCTTCGGCGGCGAGGCGCGAGAGGACGGGCGTGTCGCCGCGGTCGAGATAATCGGGCCTGAACCCGTCGATCGAGACGAGCAGCGTGATCGGCGCGCGGGCTTCGACGACGGCACGGGTCGCGGGAGCATCGACCGGCGGCGTCATGCATGCCTGGAGCGCGGCGAAGCCGGCGAGCGCAAGGAGGCGGGAAAGGAGCTTCATGGCTGTCGCCTGTGCTGGTTTAGCATGGCCGATTGATGACAGCGGGTCTGCATCCGGGAGCGGGCCATCGCGACAACTCGAACGCGCGTTATCGCGTTTCGCGCCAGAGCATCGGCGCGCTGCCGAGGACGAACCCCAGAAACGCCGCCTGCCAGACGACGTGCGTCGACAGCAAGGACGCGCCCGCGGCCCATGCCGGACGAGTGTTGACCGCCACGTCCGCAATCATCACCGCAGTCGCGGCCAGAATGCCCGCCCGCTGCCGCAGCAGCAACAGGACGACAACCGCCGCATCAGCGCATTCCAGAACGCATTCTGCCAGTCGGTGCCGTGGGTGTACGGCGCACGTCCGGTCACGAAATCGGCGGCGTGGGTGAACGTCCCCCAGCCGAACCCGCCCAGCAGCACGGCAAGCGACAGGCGCGCCGACAATCTCACACGTTGAAGCGGAACAGCATCACGTCGCCGTCCTGGACGACATATTCCTTGCCCTCCTGCCTGAGCTTGCCCGCCTCGCGCGCGCCCGCTTCTCCGTTCAGGCGGACATAGTCGTCATAGGCGATCGTCTCCGCCCGGATGAAGCCGCGCTCGAAATCGGAGTGGATCTCGCCTGCCGCCTGCGGCGCCTTGGCACCCACTTCGACCGTCCAGGCGCGCGCTTCCTTCGGCCCCACCGTGAAGAAGGTCTGGAGCTTGAGGAGCTTGTACCCGGCGCGGATCACGCGGGCGAGGCCGGTTTCGGTGAGACCGAGCTCGGCAAGGAACTCGGCGCGGTCCTCCGCCGGCATCGTCGCGATCTCCGCCTCGATCGCGGCGGAGACGACGACCGCCTCGGCGCCCTCGGCCTTGGCCTTCTCGAACACCCGCGCCGAATAGGCATTGCCCTCGGCCGCATCCTCCTCGTTGACGTTGCAGACGTAGAGGACGGGCTTGCCGGTCAGAAGTTGCGCCTGTTCGAGGTGGCGCGCCTCGTCGGGATCGTTCGGTACCGCCAGCCGTGCGGGCTTACCGTCGCGCAAGAGGTCGAGCGCGCGGCCGAGGATCACGGCGGCGGCCTTGGCCTCCTTGTCGCCCTGCTGCCCCTTTTTGACGAGGTTGGGGACGCGCTTTTCCAGGCTGTCGAGGTCGGCGAGCATCAGTTCGGTCTCTACCGTCTCGGCATCGGCGATCGGATCGACGCGGTTGTCGACATGCTGGATGTCGTCATTCTCGAAGCAGCGCAGCACATGGACGATCGCATCCACCTCCCGGATGTTGCCGAGGAACTGGTTGCCGAGACCCTCGCCCTTCGACGCGCCGCGGACCAGGCCGGCGATATCGACGAAGCCCAGCTGCGTCTCGATCACCTTGGCCGACTTCGCGATGTCGGCGAGTTTCTGGAGCCGCTCGTCGGGGACCGCGACGTTGCCGACATTGGGCTCGATCGTGCAGAAGGGATAATTGGCCGCCTGCGCCGCCGCCGTTTCGGTGAGCGCGTTGAAAAGCGTCGACTTGCCGACGTTCGGAAGCCCGACGATGCCGCAGCGAAAACCCATGATGCCGTCTCGATAAAGGAAGGGAGTGGCGGCCCCGTTAGCGGCAAGCGGCGTGCAACGCCAGCGCCCGGCGGCGCGTTGAACTGGCATGAAGATGCCCAAGGCGATGCGCGAAAAGGTGGCGGCGGTCGAGCGCCTGGACCTGCGCGTCACCCGCGCGCTGGCGCACCATCGCCATAAGCCCGAGGTCAAGGCGGCGGGCGCGGTCAGCGAAGCCGCCGACCAGCCGCCGCTCATTGCGCTGTCGGCGGCGGTGCTGGTCGTCGGGCTGTCGGCGCGGCAACCGGCGGTCGCGCGCACGGGGCTGCGGATGCTGGCCGGGCATACGCTGGCGACGGGGATCAAGACGATCGTGAAGCGCTCGATCGACCGCACGCGGCCCGATCAAGCGCTCGACCACGGTTATCGCGCCGAGCCGGGCGACAGCTCGCGGCATGAGCTGTCTTCCTTCCCCTCGGGCCACACGGCGGGCGCGGTGGCGGTGGCCGAGGCGATCGCGCGCGAGGTGCCCGCGGCGGCGACCCCGCTCCGCCTGCTGGCGCTGTCGGTCGCGCTGGTGCAGCTGCCGCGCGCGAAGCATTTCGTCAGCGACGTGGTCGCAGGCGCGGCGATCGGCTGGGCGGGGGAGCGCGCGGCGTCGGCGATGATCGACCGCCTTGTGGACGCCGGTGTGTCCGCTTTCGCGGGAGACGGGATCACATCCGATAGTTGAAGCTCACGCTGATCCGGTCGCTTTTCGCCTGATTCGGCATCACCTCATGCCGCAGCCAGCTTTCCCAGAGGAACACGCTGCCGACCGCAGGCTCGGCATAGACGAATGGCCGCAACGCCTCGACCGCATCGGGCGTACGGCCGGGAGCGGCCATCAGCATCGGCAGACGCGGGTCCTCCAGCTTGAGCGCGCCCGATCCCGGCGGGACGGCGATATAGGCGGTGCCCGATACCACGCTGTGCGGGTGGATATGTCCAGAATGGGTGCCGCCGGGCTTCAGGACATTTACCCAGAGGCTGTCGAGCTTGAGCTTACGGCCCCCTAGATCAAATGCGCAATCGCGGGCGAACACCATCACATGCCGGTCGAGCGCACGCTTGAGGTCGGCGAACACCGGATCGCGCACCGGCAGGTCGTCGAGCGAGGCATAACTCGTATAGCCGCGATAGCCGTTCGCCTTCGACCAGCCGCGCCCGGCCCGGTCGTCCTCGGCGAGTGCGCGGACGCTCGCCTCGACCTCGGCGATCAGGGCGGCATCGTCGATGCGGCCTTCGTAGAACTGCGTGGCGAAGAGCGATCGGCTGGGCATAGCTGGCCGTTTAGGAGATCGCCGACCACCCGCAAACCCTGCCGTCGCCCCGGAACGCGATCGGGTTGACGGGCAGGCTAGAGCGGCAGACCGATATAGTTCTCCGCGATCGCCGTCCGCGCCGCCTCCGACCGGGCGATATAGTCGAGCTCGGCCACCTGGATGCGGCGGTCGAAGGCGGTCTGGCCGGGGAAGCGGTGCATCAGCGTCGTCAGCTGCCAGCTGAACCGCTCTGCCTTCCACACGCGGGCGAGTGCCCGGTCGGAATAGCCGGCGATTCCGTCATTGTCGGCGCGGTTGAAATAGCCGGTCAGCGCCTCCGCCAGATAGACGACATCGGACGCGGCGAGGTTGAGGCCCTTGGCACCCGTCGGCGGCACGATGTGCGCGCTGTCGCCGGCGAGGAACAGCGAGCCGTGGCGCATCGGCTCGAACACGAAGGAGCGGAGCGGCGCGATCGACTTCTCGATCGACGGTCCGCGCGTCACCCGCCCGCCCGCCTCCGGCCCGAGGCGAACCACCAGTTCGTCCCAGAAGCGCTCGTCGGACCAGTCCTCGACCTTCTCGTCGAGAGCGACCTGGACGTAATAGCGGCTGCGCGTCTCCGACCGCATCGAGGCGAGCGCGAAGCCGCGGTCGTGATTGGCGTAGATCAGTTCGTGATCGCACGGCGGCACGTCGGCGAGGATGCCGAGCCAGCCGAACGGATAGACCTTTTCGTACGTCCGCGCGACGCTCGCCGGGATCGCCCTGCGCGAGGGGCCGTGGAAGCCGTCGCAGCCCACGATGAACCGCGCGTCGAGCCGCTGCGCCGAGCCGTCCTTGGTGAAGGTCAGATAGGGCGCGTCACCCTCGATGTCGTGCAGCGCGACGTCGCCTGCCTCGTAGATCACCTCCAGCCCGCGTTCGGGCGCAGCGGCCATCAGGTCGCGTGTCACCTCGGTCTGGCCATAGACGGTGACGTTGCGCCCGGTCAGCGCCTTCACGTCGATGCGGATCAGCCGCTCGCCATCGGCCAGCGCAAAACCGTCGTGCGGCAACCCCTCGGCATTCAGCCGCGCGTCGATGCCGAGGCGGTGGAGCAGGTCCGTCGTCGTCCGCTCGAGCACGCCCGCGCGGATGCGGCCCAGGACGTAATCGGGGCTTGCCCGCTCGATGATCGTCACCCCGATCCCTTCGGCGCGGAGCAGGTGGCCGAGGAGCAGGCCCGCCGGGCCGGCACCGACGATCGCGACCTCGGTCTTCATGGGGATCTTCACAGTCCGCGGGCCTTCAGGATCGCATCGAGCCGCGGGAAGACACGGCGGGCATTCCCCTCGAAGATCGCATGGCGCTGCTCGTCACTTACGTCGAGCGCGTCGACATAGCGCTTGGTATCGTCGAAATACTGGCCCGTTTCCGGGTCGATCCCGCGCACCGCGCCGACCATCTCCGACCCGAACAGGATGTTCTTCGAATCGATCACCTTGGCGAGCAGGTCGATGCCCGGCTGGTGATAGACGCAGGTGTCGAAGAACACGTTGTGCATGACGTGATCGGCGAGCGCCGGCTTCTTGAGCATGTCAGCGAGCCCGCGATAGCGGCCCCAGTGATAGGGCACCGCGCCGCCGCCATGCGGGATGATGAAGCGGAGCGTCGGGAAATCCTTGAACAGATCGCCCTCGATCAACTGCATGAAGGCGATCGTGTCGGCGGCGATGTAGAAGGCGCCGGTCGCATGCATCGCCGGATTGCAGCTGCCCGATACGTGGATCATCGCCGGCACGTCGAGCTCGACCATCGCCTCGTAAAAGGGATACCAGAAGCGGTCGGTGAGCGGCGGGTGGCGGAAGTGGCCGCCGCCCGGATCGGGATTGAGGTTGCAGCCGATGAATCCGAGCTCGTTCACGCAGCGGCGAAGCTCGGCGATCGAGCCCTCGAGCCCCGCCTGCGGCGATTGCGGCAGCATGCAGACGCCCGCGAAAACCTCCGGATAGAGGTCGACGACACGCGCGATCAGGTCGTTGCACGCGCGCGCCCAGGCGACCGACACGCCCTCGTCGCCGACATGGTGCGCCATCGCCGAGGCGCGCGGGCTGAAGATCGTCATGTCCGCCCCGCGCTCGCGGATCAGGCGGAGCTGGTTCTTCTCGATCGTCTCGCGGATCTCGTCGTCGCTGATCATGGGGTACGGGGGCGCCGCCTCGCCCGCCTTGAACGCGGCCTTCTGCGCCTCGCGCCACTGGTTATGCGACTCGGGTGCCGTGGTGTAGTGACCGTGGCAATCGATGACGAGCGTCACGCGAACCTCTCCCTTCTCGGACGGTCCGCTGGTGCCGGGGCGGCGGCCATCGCGCCAATCGGTAGCGGCGTTCCTTTATTGATTTGCCGAAAGTGTCCGCGTTGCGGCCAGCTCGCGCAGCATCGCGATGAATCGCGCCTGCGCCTGGGTCGGGTGCCAGGCGGCGCGGGTGGTGATGCCGATGACGCGGGTACTGCCCGCCACGTCGGCGATGCGAGTGAGGATGCCCGCCTCGATCTCCACCCACAACTGCTCGGGCGACAGGAGGGTGAGGTAATCGCCCTCCAGCATCAGGTTGCGTAGCATCATCACCGACCCGCACTCGATCGCGACGGGGGGCAGGGGAAGGCCGGTGAACAATCCTTCCCACAGCGTGCGCAGCGGGGTGCCGCGACGGGGAACGAGCCAGGGCTGTCGCGCAAGCGTCGCGGCGTCGGGCGCCGTGCCCGCGAGCGGATGCCCGCTGCGCCCGAAGATGGCGAGACGATCGACCAGTAGCGCCGCCTGCGCAATGTCAGGCCCCGGCGATGGATCGCGGATCGCACCGACGAGCAGGTCGAATTCGCCGTCGCGCAAGGGTTCGAGCAGTTCGGCATGCGACCCCTCCGCCACGTCGAAGGCGACGCCGGGCTCGGCAGCGTGGAACCGCGCGATCGCGGTGGGAAGCAGCCAGGCGCGCGCAAGCGGCATCGCGCCGATCGCGATCCGCCCCTCGTCACGCCCGTCGATCGCGGCGATCTCCTCGACCGCGGCGCGCAACTCGCCCAGCGCAAGGCGGCAGGCGCGGGCGAGGCGTGTGCCCGCAGCAGTCAGCGCAACGCCGCGCCCGCGCCGCTCGACCAGGGTCACGCCGCAGATCCGCTCGACATCGCGGATCGCGCGGTGGATCGCCGGCTGCGACACGCCGGTCGCGGCAGCGGCAGCGACATAGCTCCCCCCACGCGCAACCGCGACGAGTGCGCGCAACTGCGCCATGGTGAGGAGAAGGTCGGCACGCGCGAAGCCCCGCGTGCCCTTGCGCAGTCCCTTCATCGCATCGGCCAGCAGCCGCTGCACCGCCTCGACCCGCCGTGCCAGGGCAAGGCCGGCGGGGGTCGGCGTCATCCCGTCGGGGCGGCGGGTGAAGAGCGAGGTCCGGAGCGCTGCCTCCAGCCGCGCGAGCCCCTGCGTCAACGCCGGCTGCGACAGGTTGATCGCATCGGCGGCGGCGATGACGGTACCCGTCTCCACCACCGCCAGCGCGGCGCGCAGGTGGCGCAGGTTCAGGTCGTGGACGGGTGTGGTCATCGCCGGACATAAGCGAAACTTATGTCCCGATGGCAATTCAGAATTGTGGCGTCCGGGGGCCAGAGGCAGGACGGATGCACGAAACTTGGGACAGGAGCGGATCGGATGGGCATCGTCGTGCAGAACATCGAGCGCGCAGATCTGTCGGTGATCGACGGCCTCGCCGCCGCGGGCGTGGCGACAGTGCACGAGGCGCAGGGCCGCACCGGGCTGATGGCGCCGCACATGCGCCCGATCTATCCGGGTGCGCGGATCGCCGGGTCGGCGGTGACGATATCGGCTCCGCCGGGCGACAACTGGATGGTGCACGTCGCGATCGAGCAATTGCGCGAGGGCGACATCCTCGTGCTCGCGCCCACCAGCCCCTGCACCGACGGCTATTTCGGCGACCTCCTCGCCACTTCGGCGATGGCGCGCGGGTGCCGGGGCCTCGTCATCGACGCGGGCGTACGCGACGTGCGCGACCTCGCAGCGATGGGCTTCCCCGTCTGGTCGAAGGCGGTGCATGCGCAGGGGACGGTCAAGGCCACGCTCGGTTCGGTCAACGTGTCGGTCGTCGCGGCGAACGCGCTGGTGAACCCCGGCGATGTCATCGTTGCCGACGACGACGGCGTGTGCGTGGTGCCGCGCGTCGATGCGGCCACGGTGCTTGAGAAGGCGCAGGCGCGCGAGGCGGCGGAAGAGGCCAAGCGGGTCAGGCTGGCGGCGGGCGAACTCGGCCTCGACATCTACGACATGCGCGGGAAGCTCGAGGCGATGGGCCTGAAGTATGTCTGACGCCGCCCCTTCAGGAAAAGCGGGAACCGGTTTTCCGCCCGAAGGGGGCGGCCAACCAGAGGCGATCCGCTGCATGTGGATGCGCGGGGGCACGTCGAAGGGGGGCTATTTCCTCAAGGACGACCTGCCCGCCGACACCGCCACGCGCGACGCCTTTCTCCTCCGCATCATGGGCTCGCCCGATCCGCGCCAAATCGACGGGATGGGCGGCGCCGATCCGCTGACCTCGAAGGTCGCGGTGGTGTCGAGGTCCGAGCGCGAGGGCGTGGATGTCGACTACCTGTTCCTCCAGGTCTTCGTCGACAAGGCGGTCGTCACCGACCAGCAGAATTGCGGCAACATCCTTGCCGGCATCGGTCCTTTTGCGATCGAGCGCGGGTTGGTCGAGGCCGAGGAGGGCGAAACGCGCGTCGGCATCTTCATGGAGAATACCGGCCAGATCGCCGTCGCCACGGTGCAGACGCCGGGCTGCCGCGTCACCTATGCCGGGGACGCGGCGATCGACGGCGTGCCGGGGACCGCCGCGCCCGTGCCGCTCGAGTTCCGCGACACCGCCGGCTCGACCTGCGGTGCGCTCCTCCCGAGCGGGAATGCGGTGGACGAGGTCGAGGGCGTGCGCGTGACCCTGATCGACAATGGCATGCCGTGCGTCGTCATGAAGGCCGAGGATGTCGGCGTCACCGGTTATGAGGACCGCGACACGCTCGACGCCGACGAGCCGCTCAAGGCGCGGATCGAGGCGATCCGGCTGGCGGTGGGCGAGGCGATGAACCTCGGCGACGTGACCGACAAGTCGATACCCAAGATGATGCTCGTCGCCCCGCCCCGGCACGGCGGCGCGGTGACAGTGAGGAGCTTCATCCCGCACCGCGCGCACGCGACGATCGGCGTGCTGGGCGCGGTCAGCGTGGCGACGGCCTGCCTGTTGCCCGGCACGCCCGCCGCCGAGGTGGCTCAGGTCGGTGAGGGGCGGCGCCGCACGCTCTCGGTCGAGCATCCGACCGGCGAGATGAGCGTCGTCATCGAACTCGACGGGGAGGGGCAGGTGGCAACCGCGGCACTGCTTCGCACCGCGCGCAAGCTGATGGATGGAGAGATATTCGCGTGAGCACGGATCGCATCGTCAGCTGGCATCCGGACCCTTCCGCCCCGCGCTATGCCCCGCCGCCCGGCGCGGTCGATGCGCATTGCCACGTCTTCGGCCCCGCCGACCGTTTCCCCTTCTCGCCCAAGGCCAAATATCTGCCCGCCGACGCCGGGCCGGAGATGCTGTTCGGCCTGCGCGACCATCTGGGCTTCGCGCGCAACGTCATCGTCCAGGCGAGCTGCCACGGGACCGACAATGCCGCGACGCTGAATGCCATCGCCGTCTCGAACGGGCGTGCGCGGGGCGTGGCGGTGGTCGATCCCGCGATCACCGATGCCGAGCTAGAGGCGCTGCATGCGGGCGGCATTCGCGGCGTTCGCTTCAATTTCCTCAAGCGGCTGGTCGACGACGCGCCCAAGGACAAGTTCCTCGAGGTCGCGCGCCGCATCCAGCCGCTCGGCTGGCATGTCGTCATCTATTTCGAGGCCGACATCCTCGACGAGCTGCGCCCCTTCCTCGATGCGATCCCGACACTGATCGTCGTCGATCACATGGGTCGCCCCGACGTGACCCAGGGGCCGGACGGCGCCGACATGCGGGCCTTTCGCGCGCTGCTCGATACGCGCGAGGATATCTGGTTTAAGGCGACGTGCCCCGACCGGCTCGACCCCGCTGGGCCGCCCTGGGAGGCGTTCGCCGCGGCGGTCGCGCCGCTCGTCGCCGATTACCCGGACCGCGTGCTGTGGGGCACCGACTGGCCGCACCCCAATATGCAGGATCGGGTGCCCGACGACGGCGCGTTGGTCGATATTATTCCGCGCATCGCCCCGACGCCCGAACTGCAGCAGGCGATGCTCGTCGACAACCCGATGCGGCTCTATTGGGCCGACTGAGCCTTATGCCTTGAGGTGGTAAAGGCCCGCCCCGTGCGGCGGCAGCGTCTCCACCAGCCGACCCTCCACTCGGCCGAGGCTGCGCCCCGACCACAGGTCGGTGGCTCGGACCGCGCCGCTGAGCCCCAGTGCCGACAGCGCGAGGCCGACCGACTTTGGCTTGTCGCCGACGTTGAACAGCGCGAGGTAGCGCTCGTTCGGCGCGCCCTCGGGCCGGGCCGACCAGATATGCGTGTCGTCCTCGACGAAATGCGGGCGGTTGTCGGTCGAGGCCTGATTGACCGCCAGCACCGCGCGGTTGGTGAGCAGCGCCAGCGTCTTCGCGTCGAGGTGGCGAAGGTCGCCGCCCATGATGAGCGGCGAGCGCGCGATCGACCAGAGTGTCATCACCGTGCGCTGCTCGTCGGGGGTGAAGCGCGTGTCGCGCGCGCCGAGCGCCAGCCGGCCGAGCGGCAGCATGTCGGCATCGGGCCACGCGCCCGGCCGCCGCCACGGGTTCCAGTTCTCCAGCCGGACGAACTGGGCCTTCAGCATCGGCCATTCGTCCCAGAAATCGTCGCTGATCCGCCACATCTGTGCATATTCGCGGACATGGTCGCCGCGGATCACCGGCGTCTCGCCGGGCGACAGGCTGAGGACCATCGGCCGGCCGCTGTTCTGTATGGCGCGGTGCGCCGCCTCGATCTCGGGCGCGTGCGCGTCATAGGGGCGGCTCATATCGTCCATCTTGACGAAATCGACGCCCCAGCCGGCGTAGAGGCGGAAGACGCTGTCATAATAAGCCTGCGCGCCCGGTCGGGTCATGTCGACGCCGTACATGTCGGGGTTCCACGGGCAGATGCTCGACGTGTCGGCGATGTCCTGCGCTCGATAGCGGGTGCCGAGGATCGGCAGGTTGCGCCTGACTGCAAGGCGCGGGATGCCGCGCATCAGGTGGATGCCGAAGCGCATCCCCATGCCGTGGACCTCGGCGGCGAGGCGGGTGAAACCCGATCCGTCGGCGCTCGACGGAAAGCGGTTGGGCGCGGGGATCAGCCGGCCATGGCCATCCATCGCCGGGATCGGATCCTTGTTGTAGGTATAGCTCGACGCGGCGGGTTCATACCACTGGATGTCGATGGTGAAGACGTCGTAGCCGAAGGGCAGCAGCTTGTCGCGCATGATGGTCGCGGTCTCGCGTGCCTGCGCCTCGGTGATCGTCGTCGCGAAGCTGTTCCAGCTGTTCCAGCCCATCGGCGGGCGCGGCGCGAGCAGCGCCCCCGACCTTCGGGCGGGCCGGCGCGACTGGCCGGCGGCTTCGGCAGGGAGCGCGATCGAACCGGCCATCGCCGCGCCTGCCGCCGCTGCCCCCGTGAGCGCGGCGCGTCGGCTGATCCTCGTGCGATCCATCATCATCCCCTTCGATCTTGTTTTCGCTGGCAGGACTATTCTCGTATGTGCAAATTGCAAGCCGGCGACGGCGTCGTGGCGCCGCGATGACGGGGGAGGGCCGCTTGGCCGGCGACGACAGCAAACAGGCGAAATCAACGACCTATCGCGCGCCCGCGCTCGAGAAGGGGCTGGAGATCCTGACCTTCCTCGCGCAGCAGGAGGACCCGCTGACGCTGACCGCGATCGTCCAGCAGATGGGCAAATCGAGCGGCGAGCTGTTCCGGCTGCTCCAGGTGCTGCAGACCCACGGCTTCGTCGCGCAGAGCCGAGAGGGCTATGTGCTGACGCCCAAGCTGCTCCAGATCGGCATGGAGCGCCCACCGCTGCGCAACCTGGTCGAGGTGGCGCTGCCCGCGATGCGGCGCCTCGCCAACGACACCGAGCAGTCGTGCCATCTCGGCCTTATCTCAGGCAGCGAGATGGTGGTGATCGCCCGGATGGAATCGCGCCAGCGGCTCGGCTTCTCGGTGCGGCTCGGCTATCGCCAGCCGCTCCACCTGACCGGATCGGGCATGGTCCTCTATGCCTTTCAGCCACCGGCGATCCAGGCCGAGTGGGAAGCCAGCTTCAGCCCGCGCCTGTCGGGAAGCGGGCTCGCCGATTTCCGCCGCCGCGCGAGCGAAGTCCATGCGGCCGGCCATGCGGCGCTGCCCAGTGCCTTCACCAACGGCATCACCGACCTGTCCGCGCCGGTGATGCGCGGCGACCGTGCCGCCGCGGCGCTGACCATTCCGTTCGTCGAGATGCGGACGCAAAGCGTTTCGATGGCGGCGGCCGCGACGCGGCTGGTCGAGGCGGCGCAGGCAATCTCCGAAAGCCTGACGGGCAGTGACAGCCGGGTATGAATTTTCTTGGATGAATAAGATTTGACGAGCGAGAAGAATTCGGCCTAGTCCGGTCGTGCCGGGCACGGCGGGGACGAGGATGGGATGGCGAGGCTGAGCGGCAGGCGAGCATTGGTGACGGGTGCCGGCCAGGGCATCGGCCGCGCCGCCGCCGAGCTGTTCGTGCGCGAGGGCGCGGCGGTGATCGCCGTCGATCGCAACGCCGCGACGCTCGCGACCCTCGCCGGCTGTACGACAGAGATCGTCGATTTGACCGATCCCGCGGCGATCGCGGCGCTCGGCGCGCGCGTCGGGGCGGTGGACGTGCTGTTCAACTGCGCCGGCTATGTCGACACCGGGGCGCTGCTGGGCACCAGCGACGTCGGCTATCGCCTGTCCTTCGACCTCAACGTCCACGCGATCACCCATCTGGTGACGGCGCTGCTGCCCGCGATGATCGCCGGCGGCGGCGGGTCGATCGTCAACATGGCGTCGGTCGCCGGGCCGGTGATCGGCGTTCCCAACCGCTTCGCCTATTGCGCCAGCAAGGCGGCAGTCGCAGGGATCACCCGCTCGATCGCGGTCGACTATGTGGCGCAGGGCATCCGCTGCAACGCGATCTGCCCCGGCACGGTGCAGTCGCCCAGCCTCGACGAGCGGCTGGCCGCGACCGGGGACGCCGAGGCAGCGCGGCAGGCGTTCGTCGCGCGCCAGCCGATGGGCCGGATCGGCACCGCCGAGGAGATCGCGCAGCTCGCGCTCTATCTGGCGAGCGACGAGAGCGCCTACACCACCGGGCAGCTGCACGTCATCGACGGCGGCTGGTGCGCGGCCTGAATCCATGAGGACGAGACGATGAAACTGTGCCGTTACGGCCCCCCCCGGCGCCGAGAAGCCGGGCCTGATCGACGCCGCCGGCCGCATCCGCGACCTGTCGGATCATGTCGCCGAGATCGACGGTATGCTGCTCGCCACGGGCCTGTCGGCGCTCGGCACGCTCGATCCCGAGCGCCTGCCGCTGGTCGAGGGCGAGCCGCGCTACGGCGTGCCCGTCGCGGGGACGCGCAAGTTCATCGCGATCGGCCTCAACTATGCCGACCATGCGGCCGAATCGAACCTGCCGGTGCCCGTCGAGCCGGTGGTCTTCAATAAATGGGTCAGCTGTCTTCAGGGGCCGAACGATCCCGTCGTCATCCCCGCGGGATCGACCAAGACCGACTGGGAAGTCGAGCTCGGCGTGGTGATCGGCCGCGGCGGGCATGGGATTGCCGAGGCGGACGCGCTCGATCACGTCGCCGGCTACGTCACCGTCAACGACGTGTCGGAGCGCCACTGGCAGCTCGAACGCGGCATGACGTGGGACAAGGGCAAGGGCTTTCCGACCTTCGGCCCGGTGGGGCCGTGGCTCGTCACGCCCGACGAGGTGGGCGACGCGCAGGCGCTGTCGATGTGGCTCGACGTCAACGGGCGGCGGGTGCAGGACGGCAGCACGCGGACGATGATCTTCGGCGTGGCGGCGATCGTCGCCTATTGCTCGCGCATCATGCTGCTCGAGCCGGGCGACATCATCACCACAGGCACGCCGCCGGGCGTCGGCATGGGTCAGAAGCCCGAGCCCTGGTACCTGAAGCCCGGCGACGTCGTAACGCTCGGCATCGAGAAGCTTGGCGAGCAGCGCCAGACCTTCGTCGCCGCCGGGGATGCGGCCTGAAGCGATGCCGGTGCGGCCGCCCTTCGTCGATGCGCATTTCCATCTCTGGGATCGCGAGCGGCTGCGCTATCCGTGGCTCGAGGACCCGGCCAACGCTTCGATTGCCGCGACCTATCGCATCGACGATTACCGGCGCGAGACGGCGGCGTGGAACTTGGTCGGCGCGGTCCATGTCGATGCGGGCGCGCATCCCGATGACGGCCGGGCAGAGACCGAGTGGCTCGAAGCGGTGGCGGCGTGCGACGGCCTGCCGAACGCGATCGTCGCGCGCGTCGCGCTGGAGCGGCCCGAGGCGGAGGCCGATCTCGAATGGCAGGCGTCCAACCCGCTCGTTCGCGGGGTGCGTCACCTGGTCAACTGGCACCCGGCCGATGCGGGCCGCCGCGCCTATGACCGCGACCTGACCGTCGATCCGGCGTGGCGGCGCGGCTTCGCGCTGCTGGCGCGGCACGGCCTCAGCTACGACTTTCACGGCTTCCCGCCGCAGCTCGCGGGCCTTGTCGAGATCGCCGCGCGCCATCCCGACGTGCCGGTCGCGGTCAACCACCTCGCGCTGCCGATCCCCGCCGACGGGCTCGAGGGGTGGCGCGCGGGCGTCACCGCGCTTGCGGCGATGCGGCAGGTGCAGATCAAGCTGTCGGGCGCGGGCTTCGTCGCCAGCCCCTTCGACCCTCAGGCCTTCCGCGACATCGTGCTCGAGGTGATCGACTGCTTCGGCACCGACCGCGTCATGGTCGCCACCAACTTCCCCACCGACCGCCTGTTCGCCGGCCTCGACACGACCCTCGGCGCCTATGAGCGCCTCCTCGCCGGTTTTTCGGACGACGAGCGGGCGGCGATGTGGGGCGGCAACGCCAATCGCTTCTACCGACTGGGACTGACCCTATGACCATCCGCAGCCGCCCCATCGGATCGACGGGGCTCGTGGTGCCCGAGCTCGGGATGGGCGCCGCGTCGATCGGCAATCTCTATCGTCCGGTCGATGACGAACATGCCCGCGCGACGCTCGCCGCGGGACTGGCGGCCGGGCTCCGATATGTCGATACGGCGCCGCATTACGGGCGCGGGCTCAGCGAGCGGCGCGTCGGCGATGCGTTGCGTCAGCAGCCGGACGTCGTCCTCTCGACCAAGGTCGGGCGGCTGATGGACCCCGATCCCGCCATCACCGACGATGCCGAGCGCGACGGCTTCCGCTCGCCGATGCCGTTCCGGATGCGCTACGACTACAGCGCCGACGGCATCTTCCGCAGCGTCGAGCACAGCCTCCAGCGGCTGGGGCTGGCGACGATCGACCTGCTCTACGTCCACGATATCGGCCGCTACACGCATGGCGATGCCAACGACGGCTATTGGCAGCAACTGACTGCGGGCGGCGGATTTCGCGCGCTCGAGCGGCTTCGCGACGAAGGGGCGATCCGGGGTTTCGGCCTCGGCGTCAACGAAATCGACGTCTGCCTCGATGCGATGGGCGAGGCGCGGCTCGACGCGATCCTGCTCGCCGGTCGCTACACGCTGCTCGAACAGGACGCGCTCGACGCGCTGCTGCCGCGATGCGCGGCGGCGGGCACCTCGATCGTCATCGGCGGCCCCTATAACAGCGGCATCCTCGCGACCGGCACGCGCGCGGGCGGGACGCTCCATTACGACTATGGCCCCGCCCCGGCCGAGGTGGTGGAAAAGGTCCGCGCGATCGAGGTGCTGGCCGAGCGCCACGGCGTCACGTTGGCCGCCGCCGCGCTTCAGTTCGTCCTCGCGCATTCCCAGGTAGCGAGCGTCATTCCCGGCATCGGCAGCCCTGCGCGTGTCGCGCAGACCGTCGCGCTCTATGACGAAGCGATCTCGCCCGGCTTCTGGGCCGACCTGCGCGAAGGGCATCTGATCCGCCCCGACGCGCCGGTGCCGGGGGATGCGCGATGAGCGCGATCGCCATTCGCCTGTCGCCCGCGGACAATGTCGTCGTCTGCTGCCGCACCGTCGAACCGGGCGAGCGCTTCACCGTCGACGGCCACACGCTTGCCGTGACCGAGCGCGTCGAGCTTGGCCATAAGCTCGCCCTCACCCCGCTGGCGGCGGGGGACAAGGTGCTGAAGTACGGCATGCCGATCGGCTCAATGACAGAGGCCGCCGATGCCGGCGCGTGGATCCACCTTCACAATATGAAGAGCGATTATATGCCCGCCCATCTGCGCGACGCCGCCGGAGATCATGCATGAGCTGGCAGGGCTGGCTGCGCCCTGACGGGCGCAAGGGCATTCGCGACGCGATCCTCGTCGTCTACCTCGTCGAGTGCGCGCATCACGTCGCGCGGCGGATCGTCGATCGGATGGACGATCCGCGCGTCCAGCTGATCGGCTTTCCCGGCTGTTATCCCAACGATTATGCGCTGGCGATGATGAAGGCGCTGACGACGCATCCCAATGTCGGCGGCGTGGTCCTGATGTCGCTCGGCTGCGAGAGCTTCAACCGCGAGGCGCTGGCGGCGAGCGCGCGCGAGGCGGGGCGGCCGGTCGAGACGGTCGTGATCCAGCAGGCGGGCGGCACCCGCGCCTCGATCGAGGCGGGCCTAGCGGCGGTCGCCCGCGTGCAGGACGAGGCGGATCGGCGCGCGGTGCGCGTGCCGATGCTCCGGTCGGAGCTGGTGATCGGCACGATCTGCGGCGGGTCGGACGGGACGAGCGGCATCACCGGCAATCCCGCGGTCGGCCGCGCCTTCGACACGTTGGTCGATGCGGGCGCGGTCTGTCTGTTCGAGGAAACGGGCGAGATGATCGGGTGCGAGGGCCATATGGCCGAACGCGCCGCCAGTCCCGAGGTCGCCGACGCGCTGGTCGCCTCGGTCCAGCAGGCCGAGCGCTATTATCGCGCGATGGGCTATGGCAGCTTCTCGCCTGGCAATGCCGAGGGCGGGCTGACCAGCCAGGAGGAGAAGTCCGCCGGCGCCTATGCCAAGTC
This sequence comes from Sphingomonas spermidinifaciens, assembly GCF_002351485.1. GTDB lineage: Bacteria > Pseudomonadota > Alphaproteobacteria > Sphingomonadales > Sphingomonadaceae > Sphingomonas > Sphingomonas spermidinifaciens. The sequence goes on from NZ_NWMW01000002.1 coordinate 193,137, forward strand.
GGGCAGCCGCGCGATCGCCGGGGTCATCCGCCCGGCCGAGCAGGCGCCCGGACCCGGCCTCTACCTGCTCGACGTGGTGCCGCTGGGCGCCCCCAAGTTCGGCTTTCCCAACATCGTCGACAATGCCGAGATCGGCGAGCTGATCGCGTGCGGCGCGCACATCAACCTGTTCGTGACGGGGCGGGGCTCGGTGGTCGGCTCGGCCATCTCGCCGGTCATCAAGGTGTGCGCCAACCCCGATACCTACGCGCGCATGGCCGACGACATGGACGTGAATGCCGGCCGCATCCTGACGGGCGAGGCGACGCTCGACGAGGTGGGGGCGGAGATCGTCGCGCTGATCGAGGGTGTCGCGGCGGGCGCGCAGACCAAGTCGGAGGCGCTTGGTCATCAGGAGTTCGTCCTGACCTACAAGGCGTCGATGCCCGCCGGCCCCGCCTGCCTGCCACGCGTCGCCTGAGCGGGCGGCTGCCGCGCCGCTTGGCAGCCGCACCCGACGTGTGAAATACTGATCGAGGTGGGGAATTGAAAGGCGGGGCAGGGGGTTATGCTTTCGACGGAATGGATGCGCGCGGCCGCGGCGGCCGCGCTCGTCATGGGCGCGGGTGCGGCCGATGCGCAGGTCGATCCGCTCGCCGCCGCCTTCGGCGCGCGCGAGGATGTCGAGCAGGCGAGCCTGTCGCCGGACGGTACCAAGCTCGCCTTCCTGCGGCCCAATGGCGGACAGGGATCGGCGATCATGACGCTCGATCTCACGCAGCCCGATGCCAAGCCCGTCGGGATCGCGGCCGCTGACGGCAAGCCCGAACGACTGTCGAACTGTCGATGGGTGGGCAACACGCGGCTGATGTGCACGATCTACGGCATCGTGCGGGTGGACAACGAGATCGCGTACAGCTCGCGGATCGTCGCGCTCGATGCCGACGGCAAGCGGGTGAAGGGGATGCCGATGCCGCGCGGCTTCGGCGTGGCGCTGTCGAGCGGCGCCGTCATCGACTGGAACCCCGGGATCGAGAACAGCGTGCTGATGATGCGTCAGCAGCTCGAGACGATCGAGAGCGGATCGATGATCGGCGAGCGCACCGGCGGCTATCGCATCGATCGGGTCGATACCGTCAGCCTGAAGGCCTCGCCGGTCGAGCGCGTCGATCCGGCCGCGCGGGAATATTATAGCGACGGTCAGGGTCGCATCCGCGTGATCGGCCGCGCGGTGGTCGACAATGCCAGCGGATATGACCGGCCGGGGCGCCAGTATTTCTATCGCAAGCCCGGCGAGAATGGCTGGCTGCCGCTCAGCGAGACCACGCCGGATGGTGCGGGCTTCGATCCCTACGGCGTCGATGGCGCGGCGAACCTGGCCTATGGCCTCAGGCGGAATGACGGGCGGATCGCGGCGTATACGATGGCGCTCGACGGTTCGGGCAAGGAGACGTTGGTCTTCGCGCATCCCGAAGTCGATGTGTCGGGCTTTGAACGGATCGGCCGGCGCGGGCGGATCGTCGGCGTCAGCTACGTCACCGACCGCCGGCAGGTGAAATATTTTGACCCCGCGCTTGAAAAGCTGGCGGCGAGCCTCGCCAAGGCGCTGCCCGCGACCCCGCTGATCCGCTTCATCGATTCGAGCGAGGACGAGAATCTGATGCTCCTCTGGGCGGGGGCGGACGCCAGTCCGGGCCGCTACTTTCTGTTCGATCGCAGGGCACGCAAGCTGGAGGCGTTGCTCGACGATCGCCCGCAGTTGGGGGAGGTGAAGCTCGCGGCGATGAAGCCCGTCACCTATCCCGCCGCCGATGGGACCAGGATTCCCGGCTATCTGACGCTGCCGCCGGGCAAGGACAGCGTCCGCGGCCTGCCCGCGCTGGTGATGCCGCATGGCGGGCCGGGCGCGCGCGACGAATGGGGCTTCGACTGGCTGGCGCAGTTCTTCGCCGCCAAGGGCTATGCCGTGCTCCAGCCCAATTTCCGCGGCTCGACCGGCTATGGCGATGCCTGGTTCCAGAAGAACGGCTTCAAGGGTTGGAGGACCGCGATCGGCGACGTCAACGATGCGGGCAAGTGGCTGGTCGCCGAAGGGGCAGATGCCGGCCGGCTGGGCGTGTTCGGTTGGTCCTATGGCGGCTATGCCGCGCTCCAGTCGGCGGTGGTCGATCCCGACCTGTTCAAGGCGATCGTCGCCGTCGCCCCCGTCACCGACCTGTCGCGGCTGCGCGGGGAGGGCGAGATGTTCTCTAACTACAGGATCATGCGCGATTTCATCGGCAGCGGTCCGCACCTGATCGAGGGTTCGCCCGCACGCTATCCCGACCGGTTCAAGGCGCCCGTGCTGATGTTCCACGGCGATCTCGACCGCAACGTCAGCGTCGCCCATGCCAAAGCGATGCAGTCGAAGCTTGCCGGCGCGGGCAAGCGGAGCGAGCTCGTCGTGTACGAGGGGCTCGACCATTATCTGGAGGACGGCAGCGCGCGCACGGCGATGCTGGGCAAGGCGAGCGCGTTCCTCGCCGCGTCAATGCCCGGCAAGTGACGCGAAAAGAGGCGGCGTCCCGGAGGATGCCGCCCCTTTTTTCGTGAGCGCCGCGGCGGAGCCGCGTCGTCGGTCCTCGCTTGAGCGAGGCCGGCCGCTCGCATTGATGGTTCGCTTGGGCTCAGCCGCGCTGAGCCCATCGCATCAACGCGAGTAGAACTCGACCACCAGGTTCGGCTCCATCTTCACCGGATAGGGCACTTCGTCGAGCGTGGGGACGCGCGTGAAGGTCACCGCGGCGTTGCCGTCGGGTGCCACGTAATCGGGAATGTCGCGCTCCGACAGGCTCTGCGCCTCGAGCACCAGCGCCATTTCCTTGGCCTTGTCGCCCAGCGAGATCACGTCGCCCGGCTTCACCCGGCGCGAGGCAATGTTGCACTTCACGCCGTTGACGCGGATGTGGCCGTGGTTGACGATCTGGCGTGCCGACCAGATGGTGGGCGCGAACTTGGCGCGATAGACGACCGCGTCCAGACGCTGCTCGAGCAGGCCGATCAGGTTCTGGCTGGTGTCGCCCTTCATGCGCGACGCTTCTTCATAGGCCTTCTTGAACTGCTTCTCGGTGACGTCGCCGTAATAGCCCTTGAGCTTCTGCTTGGCGCGCAGCTGGATGCCGAAGTCCGACATCTTGCCCTTGCGGCGCTGGCCGTGCTGGCCGGGGCCGTATTCGCGCTTGTTCACCGGGCTCTTGGGACGACCCCAGATATTCTCGCCGAGACGACGGTCGAGCTTGTACTTGGCGCTGGAGCGCTTCGACATGGTATTTCCTTGCAATTGCCAACGACGTTGACCCTGGGCGGAAGGCCGGAGCGGCAAACCGAACATGATCGCGATCCCGGTCATCGCCCGACGCAGATACGTCGCGGCCGCCGCTTCACCGGGGTGCGGGGCCTGTTGCGAAGGCGCGCGGCTAGCGCGGCGGGGCGGCGGAGTCAAGCGTGACGGCGGCTTCTCCGGCGGCTAAGCCGGGGCCATGTCACCGCTTCGCGACCCCGATAATTGCTCGACCATGGCAGAGGTGCGCACTGCCGTCGACGCGCTCGATGCCGAGCTGGTGGCGCTCATCGCGCGCCGCTTCGCCTATATGCGCGCCGCCGCACGCATCAAGCCCGAGCGCGGCCACGTCCGCGACGAGGCGCGCAAGGCCGAGGTCATCGGCAATGCCGTCGCCGCGGCGCGCGCGGCGCGCATCCCGGCGGACGCGGTCGGTGCGATGTGGGAGACGCTGGTCGAGGCTTCGATCGCCTACGAACTCGCCGAATGGGAGCGGCGGCGCGCCTGATGGTGCACAAGAAGCCCCATCTGCCCACCAAGATCTGCGAGGCATGCGGCCGGCCGTTCGCGTGGCGCAAGAAATGGGCGCGCGACTGGGAGCAGGTGAAGTTCTGCTCCGACCGCTGCCGGCAGAAGCGATAGTCACGCGTCGCGCGTGGCATATCCGTTTGCCCTGACTAGTCGTCGAGCCTGTCGAGACGGTGTATCGAGGGGTCGCCGCCCTCTCTCGATACGGGCTCTCGACTTCGCTCGGCACCTACTCGAGACCGCGGATCGGGTTGACTTCGATCGCACCTAGTCGATCCGACTATCGAAGCGTCGCCGCCGCCGTCCTATCCTCTTGGCCTGTTTGGTGAGGAGGCTTGCGTGCTGGCATCGGAGATCAACCGGACGACGCCGACGGCGGTGAACGCGCTCGACCGGGCCGCGCCGCCGCCCGAGCTGCCGAGCCTCGGCCAAGCCTTGCAGGCGCAGGCGATGATCGATCCCGCGGGGGCGGCGTCAGCCTATCGCAGCGCGGCGGCGACGCTCTCGCCCGTCGAGCAGGGCGTGCTCGCGCGGACTGCGCCCGCCGCGGCATCGTTCGCGGCGTTCGATTTCGACATTCCGGGTATTCCGGGGCTCCCCGATCTGCCGGATCTGCCCTCGCTGCCCGGCGTGCCCTTCGATTTTCCGGGGCTGCCCTCGGTGCCCAGCTTGCCGTCGCTGCCCGATCTCCCCGACCTGCCGTCGCTGCCCGGCCTGCCCTCGTTTCCGGGCTTGCCGTCGCTCCCCGATCTGCCCTTCCTGCCCGACATCCCAAATCCGCTCGACCTGCTCCAGCGCGGCGCCGATGCGGTGCGCGAGAGGCTTGCCGAGCTGCCACACGAGGTCGCCGACCGCCTCGCCGACTCGATGCGCGGCGACAAGGCGCGCGAACTCACCCCCGCCGAGCAGGCGTTCGTCGAGCAGGCGTTCGGCGATCGGATCGACCTGAGCGAGGTTCGCTTCGTCGATGGCCCCGGCAACTCGCCGATCGCCCGCGCGGCGTTCGCCAACGGCAACCCGGCGATCACCGTCGGCGACACCGTCTATTTCAAGCCCGGCCATTTCTCGACCGACTTCACTGCGAGCGCGGAGGACCGCAAGCTGCTCAACCACGAGCTGACGCACGTCCTGCAGTATGAGACGCTCGGCTATGGCAGCTTCACCGCGCGCTATGCCCGCGAGTTCGCCGAGGCGGGCGGCGATGCCGACAAGATGTACGACTATGCCTCGCGCGACACGGTGTTCGATACCGAGACGCTGGAAGGGCAGGCGCAGATGGTTGGCGATTATGCTCAAATCCGCCACTCGACCAATCCTGCCCGTCAGGCCAAGATTGCCGATCTGGAGCGGCGACTGGAGGGTACTGGTATATATGGCCTGTAAGCGAGCGGCGTCAGGACCGTGTCAGAGGGTCGCGCTCGCGTTATTCTTCGCGCTCGCGGGGTGTACTCAGGGGGTGGAGGTCGAGGTGCGTCGGGGCGCGGCGGGAACGGTGTTTGCGGCGATTCCCATCAATGGCGGGTTCGATGCGTGCATCCAAGACGTCTACCTCTATGCCGAGGCGGAGAAACCCAAGCAGCTGTGGGACGCGACGCGGGGGATGGAAGCGACGCCGTGCGTGCGTGAGGTGTGGCTGATGGCGAACCCCACAGGGTTCAGTGCGGAAGCGCCGCCGGCGTTGAAGGCAGGTCAGCGCTACCGCGTCGAGCTGATGGGTAATGGCTTCACGGCGAGCAAGGTGTTCACGGCTTAAAGACACGCCTCCAACAGCGCCTGGTCGAAGCCGAACTGCTTGGCCTTGTCGAGCGTGTAGGGGCGAAGGCCCATCGAGCGGTACTCGCCGATGATCTTGCCGTCGGCGCTCTCGTCCAGATACTCGAACTTGAACAGTTCCTGCGTGACGATCACCGGGCCTTCCATGCCGATCACCTCGGTGATGTTGGTGACGCGGCGCGAGCCGTCGCGCAGGCGCTTGACCTGGACGATCAGGTCGACCGAGTCGGCGATCTGGCGGCTGATCGCTTCCTTCGGCACCTTGATGTCCGACATCATCACCATGTTCTCCATACGCGCGAGGCATTCGCGCGGGGAGTTGGAGTGAAGCGTTGCCATCGAGCCGTCGTGACCCGTGTTCATGGCGGCGAGCAGGTCGAAACACTCCGACCCGCGGATTTCGCCCAGGATGATGCGGTCGGGGCGCATACGCAGTGCGTTCTTGACGAGGTCGCGAATCGTGATCTCGCCGACGCCCTCGAGGTTCGGAGGGCGGGTTTCGAGCGGGAGCCAGTGCGGCTGCTGAAGCCGCAGTTCGGCCGCGTCCTCGATCGTCAGCACGCGCTCGCCCGGATCGATCATCTTCGAAAGGGCATTGAGCATCGTCGTCTTGCCCGAGCCGGTGCCGCCCGAAATGACGATATTGAACCGGCACGCGCCGGCGACCTTGAGCGCGGTCGCCATCTTCTGGCTCATCGACCCGAAGCCCGCCATCATGTCGAGCGTGATTGGTTTCGCCGAGAACTTACGGATCGAGATGGCGGTGCCACGAAGGCTGAGCGGCGGCACGATGACGTTGACGCGGCTGCCGTCCTTGAGGCGCGCGTCGGCGAGCGGTGTCGTCTGGTCGACGCGGCGGCCGACGGAATTGCAGATGCGCTGAGCGATCTGGAACAGATGCTCCTCGTCGCGGAACTGGATGTTGGCGAGCTCGAGCTTGCCCTTGCGTTCGACGAAGGTCTGTTCGGGGCCGTTGACCATGATGTCGCTGACCGCGGGATCCGACAGCAGTTCCTCGAGCGGACCAAGGCCGAGCAGCTCGTCGACCAGGACCTTTTCCAGCGCGAACTGCTCGCGGCGGTTGAGCGTCAGCTTGAGCTCGGCGAGCACCTCGCCGATGATCGGACGGAATTCCTCGGCGAGCTCGTCCTTGCTCAGCGTCGCCGCCGCTTCGGGATCGACACGCTCGAGGAGGCGCGGAAGCACCTGCTCCTTGATCCGGTGGATCGAGCTTTCGAAGCCCTCGGTGCGGCTCTGCGCCGCGTCGCCCGAGGATGCCTGACGGTCGGCAAGCCGCTGCATCGCATCGACTGCGATCGACGAGTTGGCGAGGTCGGGTTCCGGCGCGGCAGCCATCCCTGCGCCGGGCAGCGGGATCGATTCGATCGGCGGGAACTGTTCGGCATGATCGGGCTCGGTCCGGCCCGGCCCGTGCATCGGCCGCGCGACGCCGAACGACGGTCGCCCACCGCCGCCCCCCACTCCGCTCCGCCGCCCGAATGCGCTCATGCCAAAGCCCTTGTCTGCCCGCTTTTTCTAGAGGCTGGGGTCTAGCCGCGAAGGTTTGACAATTGACTAACCACATCCGAAGCGGATCTATGGTGAGAGACGGGGGCGGGGCCGCGCAGGGGTTGTTGTTCGGCGTGGCGGGCTTCGCGCTGCTGTCGTGCGGTGACGCGGTCATCAAGACGACGGTGGACGAATGGCCCGCGAGCGCGATCGCGGCGCTGCGCTATCTGTTCGGCGCGATCGGCCTCGGCATCGCCGTGTTCGCGACCGAGGGGGTGGGGGCGCTTCGGGTGCCGCGTCCCGGGCTTCAGGTGGCACGCGCGCTGGCCGTCTCCGTGGCCAGCTTCGGCTTCTTCATGGCGCTTCGTTCGATGCCGCTCGCGAATGCGACGGCAGTCCAGTTCACCAGTCCTGCGCTGACGGCGATGCTGTCTGCGCTGTTCCTCGGCGAGCGCGCGCCGAGGGCGGCCTGGGGAGCGACCGCGCTGGCGTTCATGGGCGTGCTGATTGTCCTGCGCCCCGATGTCGCGCGGATGGGCTGGGCGGTCGGCTGGCCGCTTCTGGCCGCGCTGGGGCTGGCGAGCATGATGATCCTGAATCGTCGCGCCGCCGGAACCGGATCGGCACTCGCCATGCAGTATTCGGTCGCCTTGTTCGCCACGCCGATCCTGGTCGCGGCGGCAGTAGCGGGGCACGTCAGCGGCTGGCCACCAATGCAGGCAGGAATGCCGGGCTGGAGCGTGATCGTTCGCTGTGCGCTGGTCGGGGTAAGCGCGAGCGCTGCGCATCTGCTGGTCTACCTCGCGACGGTGCGCAGTTCGGCCGCCGTGGTCGCGCCAACGATGTACGTGCAACTTCTGACCGCGCTCGCGCTGGGGGCGGCGGTGTTCGGCGACCGGCCCGATCCTGTGGCGCTGCTCGGTGCGGGACTGGTCGTCACAAGCGGCCTGTGGCTGTGGCATAGCCAGCGCCCACGAACGGTGCCGGAAACCGAATGAGCCGGGCATCGCTGCCCGGCTCATTCTGAAGTCGATCGAGGGTCCCGGGGGTCAGCCGGCCTTTTCGGCGAGCACCGTCAGGCCCCTGGTCGTGACCTCGGCCAGCCCGCCCTCGACGCGGATCGCCTCGGGCGCGCCGCCGGCGGTCTTGTGGACCATGATCTCGCCGTCGCGGATCGTCGACATGAAGGGGGCGTGCCCCTCGAGCACGCCGAAATCGCCCTCGCTGCCGGGGACGACGACCATGTGGACTTCCTCCGAGCGAAGGAGCTTTTCGGGGGTCACCAGTTCGAAATGGAGCGGCATTGGTCAGTCCTAGACCCCCTCCCCGCTGGGCGGGGAGGGGTGGAGGGGATCAGGCGTTCTCGGCCAGCTTCTTGGCCTTCTCGACCGCCTGGTCGATGCCGCCGACCATGTAGAAGGCGGCCTCGGGCAGGTGGTCGTACTCGCCGTTCACCACCGCCTTGAAGCTGCGGATCGTGTCCTCGATCTGAACGAACGCGCCGGGGATGCCGGTGAACACCTCGGCCACGTGGAAGGGCTGGCTGAGGAAGCGCTGGATCTTGCGCGCGCGGCTGACGGTCAGCTTATCCTCTTCCGACAGTTCGTCCATGCCGAGGATGGCGATGATGTCCTGAAGGCTCTTGTACTTCTGGAGGATCGACTGGACGGCGCGGGCGGTTTCGTAATGCTCCTGGCCGACAACCCGCGGCTCGAGCACGCGGCTGGTCGAATCGAGCGGATCGACCGCCGGATAGATGCCGAGTTCCGAGATCGCGCGGTTGAGCACGGTCGTCGCGTCCAGGTGCGCGAACGAGGTCGCCGGTGCCGGGTCGGTCAAGTCGTCGGCGGGCACGTACACAGCCTGAACCGAGGTGATCGAACCCTTGTTGGTCGACGTGATGCGCTCCTGCAGCGCGCCCATGTCGGTCGACAGCGTCGGCTGATAGCCCACGGCCGAGGGGATGCGGCCGAGCAGCGCCGACACCTCTGCACCCGCCTGGGTGAAGCGGAAGATGTTGTCGACGAAGAAGAGCACGTCCTGGCCTTCCTGGTCGCGGAAATACTCGGCGATCGTCAGGCCCGAAAGAGCGACGCGCGCACGCGCGCCCGGCGGCTCGTTCATCTGGCCATAGACCAGCGCGACCTTCGAGCCCTCGCTGATCGCGTTGCCCGCCTCGTCCTTGGCGATGACGCCGGCGTCGAGGAACTCGTGATAGAGGTCGTTGCCCTCACGGGTCCGCTCACCGACGCCCGCGAACACCGACGTGCCGCCATGACCCTTGGCGATGTTGTTGATGAGCTCCTGGATCAGCACGGTCTTGCCGACGCCGGCGCCGCCGAACAGGCCGATCTTGCCGCCCTTCGCATAGGGGGCGAGCAGGTCGATGACCTTGATGCCGGTGACGAGGATCGAGCTTTCGGTCGACTGCTCGATGAACTCGGGCGCCTTGGCGTGGATCGGCGCCTTGAGGTCGGTGGCGACGGGGCCGCGCTCGTCGATCGGCTCGCCGATGACGTTGAGGATGCGGCCGAGCGTCGCGGGGCCGACGGGCACCTGGATCTGGTTGCCGGTGTCGGTCACGGTCTGGCCGCGGGTCAGACCCTCGGTCGAGTCCATCGCGATCGTGCGGACGGTGTTCTCGCCGAGATGCTGAGCGACCTCGAGCACCAGGCGGGTGCCGTTATTGTCGGTCTCGAGCGCCGAGAGGATCGCGGGCAGCGTGTCGTCGAACGCGACGTCGACGACGGCGCCGATCACCTGCGAGATGCGGCCGACATTGTTGGTACCGCCGGCGGGGCGAATGAGTTCAGGCGCGGTTGCCATCAGCTTGTCCTTGGTCTGGGAATACCGGCGTCGTACCGGTCGGGCGATTGAAAGTCACGGTGATGATGGGGCGGCCATCGGCGCCCTTGGTCACATCGATCGAGCTCGGCACGCCGCCGATGGGCCCGTCGGCTGACTGCTCGGACGTGATCGCGTCGAAGCCGCCCTCGTCGTCGATGCCATACTGCGACAGGAAGCCGCGCAGCACCTCGACAAAACGCTTCTTGGCGGTCTCGGCATTCGCGGCATCGGTCAGCGACAGCGTGAAGACGAGGCGATCGATCTTGCCCGCGGTCGCGCCCGCGGCCTCGAACGTACCGGTGTTCGGCGCCTTGGCATCCGACTGCGACAGCGTGATCGGGCCGCCTCTCGACAGGAAGGTCGGGCCGTCGGCGGCATAGTCGGTCGCGCGATAGCCGAACTGGTTGACCCGCCCGATCGTCTCGCGCGGGGCGCCGAACGCGCGATCCCAACCCTGCATCGTGGCGGCAGTCTGCGCTTCCTTCGCCTCGTTCTCGAGCACGGTCGGCCCGCTCTCGCCGCAGGCGGCGAGCAGGACGAGTGCGGCGAAGGCGAGGGCGCTGCGCATCGGCCTCAGAGTGCCTCGGCGCCCGAGATGATCTCGACCAACTCGGTCGTGATCGCCGCCTGGCGGCTGCGGTTATACTCGATCTGGAGCCGCTTGATGAGGTCGCCGGCGTTGCGCGTGGCGTTGTCCATCGCGGTCATCTTCGACCCCTGTTCCGACGCGGCATTCTCGCGCAGCGCACGGAAGATCTGGATCGCGATCGCGCGGGGCAGCAGGTCGGCGAGGATCGACTCCTCGTCGGGCTCATACTCCATCACCGCACCACCGTCGGTGTCGTTGGTCGCGGCCGCGGGCACCTTGACGGGCAGGATCTGCTGCTCGGTCGGCTCCTGCGTCAGCACCGACTTGAATGTGGCGTAGAACAGGTGCGCGACGTCGAACTCGCCCGCCTGGAAGCGCGCGATGAGGTCGTCGGCATAGCCGCGCGCGCTGTCAAAGGTCAGCTTGCCGAGGTCGCCGGGCTCGTCCGAATGGACGATCTGGTCGCGATAAAGGCGCGACAGCACACCGCGGCCCTTGCGGCCGATCGTGTAGAACTTGACCGTCTTGCCCTGCGCAATGAGCTCATCGGCGCGGCGGCGGGCAAGGCGCGCGATGTTGGTGTTGAATGCGCCGGCCAGGCCCTTGTCGCTGGTCGCGACGACGAACAGATGGACCTGATCGCGGCCGGTGCCCGACAGCAGCAGCGGCGCGTTGTCCGCCCCGCCCACCTTGGCGGCGAGGCGCGCGACGACGCCCTCCAGCCGCTCGGCATAGGGACGCCCGGCCTCCGCCGCCTCCTGCGCACGGCGCAGCTTGGCGGCGGCGACCATCTTCATCGCCTTGGTGATCTTCTGGGTCGACTTGACCGACCCGATCCGGATTTTGAGCGCCTTGAGGCTAGCCATTCAATTCATCCCGTCATCCCAGCGAAGGCTGGGATCGCGTGCCACAGACCGCGCGCTTGCGGCCGGAGACCCCAGCTTTCGCTGGGGTGACGCCGGTTACGCGAAGGTCTTGGCGAAGCCGTCGAGCGCGCCCTTGAGCTTGCCCTTGGTGTCGTCCGACAGATCCTTGGTGTCGCGGATGGCCGCGAGAACGTCAAAATGCTTCGAGCGCATCTCGGCAAGCATCGCCGCCTCGTAGCGCACCACGTCGCTGGTCGGCACCGTGTCGAGATACCCTTGCGTGCCGGCGAAGATCGACACAACCTGCTCCTCGAACGGCATCGGGGAGAACTGTGCCTGCTTCAGCAGCTCGGTCAGGCGCGCGCCGCGGTTCAGGAGCTTCTGCGTCGAGGCGTCGAGGTCCGAGCCGAACTGCGCGAACGCCGCCATCTCGCGATACTGGGCGAGCTCGAGCTTGATCGAACCGGCGACCTTCTTCATCGCCTTGGTCTGTGCGGCCGAGCCGACGCGGCTGACCGACAGGCCGACGTTGATCGCCGGGCGGACGCCCGCGAAGAACAGGTCGGTCTCAAGGAAAATCTGGCCGTCGGTGATCGAAATCACGTTGGTCGGAATGTAGGCCGACACGTCGCCCGCCTGCGTTTCGATGATCGGCAGCGCGGTGAGCGAGCCGGCGCCCATCTCGTCCGACATCTTCGCCGCGCGCTCCAGCAGGCGGCTGTGGAGATAGAACACGTCGCCCGGATAGGCCTCGCGGCCCGGCGGACGGCGAAGGAGGAGCGACATCTGGCGATAGGCGACCGCCTGCTTGGAGAGGTCGTCATGGACGATCACGGCATGCATGCCGTTGTCGCGGAAATACTCGCCCATGGCGGTGCCGGTATAGGGCGCGAGGAACTGAAGCGGCGCGGGCTCCGACGCTGTCGCGGCGACCACGATCGAATATTCCATCGCGCCGTTTTCCTCGAGCGCGCGGACGATCTGCGCGACGGTCGAGCGCTTCTGCCCCACCGCGACATAGATGCAGTAGAGCTTCTTCGACTCGTCGTCGCCCTGATTGACTTCCTTCTGGTTGATGAAGGTGTCGATCGCGACGGCGGTCTTGCCGGTCTGGCGGTCGCCGATGATCAGCTCGCGCTGGCCGCGCCCGACGGGGACGAGCGCGTCGAGCGCCTTGAGGCCGGTCTGCATCGGCTCGTGCACCGACTTGCGCGGGATGATGCCGGGCGCCTTCACCTCGACGCGGCTGCGCTTCTCGGAGACGATCGGGCCCTTGCCGTCGATCGGGTTGCCGAGCGCGTCAACGACCCGGCCGAGCAGGCCCTTGCCCACGGGAACGTCGACGATCGTGCCGGTGCGCTTGACGGTGTCGCCTTCCTTGATCTCGGCGTCCGAGCCGAAGATCACGACGCCGACATTGTCGGCCTCGAGGTTGAGGGCCATACCCTGTGCGCCATTGGCGAACTCGACCATCTCGCCCGCCTGGACGTTGTCGAGGCCGTGGACGCGGGCGATGCCGTCGCCGACCGACAGCACCTGGCCGGTCTCCGACACCTGCGCTTCGGTGCCGAAATTGGCGATCTGGTCCTTGATGACCTTCGAGATTTCTGCGGCGCGGATGTCCATTTTCAGCCCTTCATGGCATGTGCGAGGGAGTTGAGGCGGGTCTTGATCGAGCTGTCGATCATCTGGCTGCCGATGCGGACGACCAGCCCGCCGAGCAGGCTGGGATCGACCGACAGCTCTACATTGACGTCGCGGCCGACGCGCGCGCGCAGCTGCTGGCGGAGCGCATCGACCTGGTCGTCAGCAAGCGGATGGGCGGAGACGATCTCGGCCGTCGTCTCGCCGCGGTGACGCGCCGCGAGCGCGCGGAACGTGGTGATGATGGCGTTCAGGTCGCGCAGGCGGCCGTTCGCGGCGAGGACGCCGAGGAACTTGGTCGTCACCGGATCGAGCGCCAGCGTCCCCGCGACCGCGGCGACGGCGCGACCGGCATCGGCGCGGCCGATCAGCGGGCTCACCGTCAACGCCTTGAAGTCGGTCGATTCGGCCAGCGCCCGGCGCACCGTGGCGAGGCTCGCCTCGACCGCGGCGAGCGACTGCTGCTCGCGCGCCAGGTCGAACAGCGCGGTCGCGTAGCGTCCGCTGAGGCTGGCCTGAATACCGCCGGAAGTCTCCACGCGCGTTCCTTTTCGCGAACCTTGGGTATCCCATCGCGCCGGGTGCGCGAACAGGACCGCAGCCTGTGCGGTCCGGTCGGGACAGGCGCGCGGCTAGCACCCTTGCCGCGCGGGTGCAAGTCGCGCACCGGAGCCGCTTGCCTCGCGGCGTGCCGCGATTATTCTCCCGGACGGGGCAGAATGACGGGGGGTGTCATGACAAAACGGGGGCGAATCGCGCTGGCGGCGGCGCTTGTCTGCATGGGCGGCGCGGCGAGCGCGGAGGCGGTGAGGATCGCGGCGCTGACGCCGCCGGCCGCGCGCGGCGTGGCGATGGCACGCAGCATTGCGGTCGGGCGAATCGGCGGGCGCGACGGGATGCGGCTCAGCCTCTCGCTTGAACGCGCACTAGCGGGGCGGTCGCTGGGCGGGCGGGCCTGGTTCGACGTGCTCGCGGGCCGCAGCGGCGAGGATCGCGCCGACATGATCCTCGACGGCGTCGCCGAGACCGACGTGGTCGAGGGCCGCGTCCGATTGAAGCGCAATCGCTGTATCGAGGGCACCGAGCAGAAATGCGCCAAGCGCGGCGAGGTCGAGCTCGACTGCACGCGCCGCCGGATCGACACCGCCGCCGACCTGCGCGTCGTCAGCGGCGAGGAAGGCCGCGTGCTGTGGAGCGGGCGCAAGACGCGCAGCGACGAGGTGAGCTGGTGCCCCGGCGACACCCGCCCGCGCGGGACCGAGGATGCCGTGGCCGCGATGCTCGAGGACGTGGCCGGCGACGTCGCGAACGACCTCGCGCCCGGCGAATGGGTCGGCAATGTCCGCTTCCGCGAGGGGCGCAAGGGCATGGACAAGGCGACCGGCGACCGGTTCAAGGCAGCGATCCGCCAGACCCAGCGCGACCTGCCCGCCGCCTGTGCCGAGTTCGCCGCGCTGCCAGACCATCCCTCGACGCTGTTCAACCGCGCGCTCTGTGCCGAGGCGTCGGACGATTATGCGGCGGCCGAGCGGGGCTATGCCGATCTCGCCCGCACCGAGCGCGACAGCGACGTCCGCGACGCGCTGGCGCGGGTGCGGGGGACGATCGACGTGCGTGGGCTGATCGCCGACCGGGGACGCTAACCCGAACCGTTACCCCGAATCGGATCCGGGTTGACGGGATCCGGGTTAGCTGAGCGCGGTGCCGCCGACGGTCAGCGCGCCGATCAGCACGCTCGGCTGGCCGACGCCGGCGGGCACCGACTGGCCCGCCTTGCCGCACATGCCGACGCCCTCGTCGAGGGCGAAGTCGTTGCCGATCCCCTCGACCTTGGTGAGTGCGGTCGGGCCGTCGCCGATCAGCATCGCGCCCTTTATCGGCGCGCCGACGCGGCCGTTCTCGACCATATACGCCTCGGTGCAGGAGAAGACGAACTTGCCCGACACGATGTCCACCTGCCCGCCGCCAAAGCTGGTGGCATAGATGCCGCGCTTGATCCGCGAGAGGAGCTCGGCGGGATCATCCTTGCCGGCGCGCATGAAGGTGTTGGTCATGCGCGGCATCGGCGCGTGCTGGAAGCTCTCACGGCGGCCGTTGCCCGTCGGCGCGACGCCGGTCAGGCGGGCGTTCAGGCGATCGTGGATGTAGCCCTTGAGGACGCCGTCCTCGATCAGCACGTTCTCCTGGGTGGGCGTTCCCTCGTCGTCGATCGACAGCGAGCCGCGGCGGCCGACGATCGAGCCGTCATCGACGACGGTCACGCCCTTCGCCGCGACCTGCTCGCCGATCCGGCCCGAATAGACCGAACTCCCCTTACGGTTGAAATCACCCTCGAGGCCGTGGCCCACCGCCTCGTGCAGCATGACGCCGCACCAGCCGGGGCCGAGCAGCACGGGCATTTCGCCCGCGGGCGCGGCAACCGCCTCGAGGTTGACCAGCGCCTGGCGCAGCGCCTCGTCCACCGCGCGGTTCCACGTCTCGGGCGCCATGATCCGGTCGTAAAGCTCGCGCCCGCCGATGCCGAAGCTGCCCGTCTCGCGCCGCCCGTTCGCCTCGACCACGATCGAGACGTTGAGGCGGACCAGCGGGCGCACGTCGGTCGCGACGAAGCCGTCGGGGCGGACGATCTCGACCACGTTCCAAGAGCCGAGCAGCCCGACGCTCACTTGCGCGACGCGCGGGTCGCGGGCGCGGGCGGCGGCGTCGATCGTCTGGCATAGCGCCACCTTGTCGGCGAAGGGGACGAGGTCGAGCGGATCGGCCGCGGTATAGAGGTGTCGGTTGTTGCCGCGCGGCGGCGGCGCTTTCGCCTGCCGTGCGGGGTCGATCAGCGCCATCGTCAAGGCGGCGCGCGCGATCGCGTCGGCGGACAGTGCGTTCCCCTGCGCGAATGCGGTCTGTTCGCCCGACACCGCGCGCAGGCCGAAGCCCGAATGATTGTTGTACGACGCCGTCTTCAGCCGCCCGTCGTCGAACCCGAACGCCTCGCTGTGCGAATATTGGAGGTAAAGCTCGCCATCCTCCGCGCGGGCCAGCGCGTCGCGGGTGAGGCGGAGGGCGGCGTCTGGATCGAGCGCGTCGCCATAGAGGAAGGCGCGGGGGTCGGTGAGGGTGGTCATCCGCCCGATATAGGCGTGCGATCGGCGATGTCTAAGGGAGGACAGGTACCGCCCGCGGTACCCGGCAGAGCCCGTGGCCAGTTGCGCGACCCCGCTTGTCGCTCGCCGCCTCCGGCGTGCCTCTGCTGGTCGGCGGCCTTCGCCGGGGTATGAAGCGAGGAAGGACAATGCTCCCGCGAAACCGGGTGGCTAGGGCGATAAAGCGCAAAATCTGTCGCTACGGGCTCCCGCTTTGGCGAAAGAACGAAGCGCTCAGGTCGGCGTCTAACGCCCCGCGCCGTCGCCGTGATCGGGCAGCTGCGAGTGGTCCGCACCGTCTGCCGGCCCGCCGATCAGCACGAAGCGGCGGTCGCAGTAGCCGCAATCGACATAGCCGGTCTCGTCGATCTGCAGCCACACGCGCGGATGGCCGAGCGCAGGCTCGATATCGCCCGCTCCGTCACAGGCGACGCGGGCATTGGCGGTGCGGATGAGTTCGGGCGGCGCGATCATGGCGCGCCGATTAGCAGCGGTTTGGAGGGGCGGCAACGGGGGCTCGTGTCCCGTTCCTCCTCGTCGCCCCGGACTTGTTCCGGCATCCACCGCCCGCGTGCCCAGCGGCCGCGGTGCCTGGGGCAAGGTGGACCCCGGAACAAGTTCGGGGCGACGAAGACGAAGAGGCGTCCGCTAGCCGAGCGGAACGCTTACGCCGCCTTCGCCCGGCTCTGGCGCTTGCGCTCGTGCGGGTCGAGGAAGCGCTTGCGCAGGCGGATGGTCTTGGGCGTGACCTCGACCATCTCGTCGTCGTCGATATAGGCGATCGCCTGCTCCAGCGTCATCTTCCACGGCGGGGTCAGGCGGATCGAATCGTCCTTGCCCGACGCGCGGAAGTTGGTGAGCTGCTTGGACTTCATCGGGTTGACCTCGAGGTCCTCGGGCTTGGCGTTCTCGCCGATGATCATGCCCTCGTAGAGCGCCTCGCCGACGCCGACCATCAGCACGCCCCGCTCCTCAAGCGGGCCGAGCGCATAGGCATTGGCCTCGCCCGCGCCGTTCGAGATGAGGACGCCGTTCTTGCGGCCCTCGATCGGGCCCTTGTACGGGCCGTACTTCTCGAACAGCCGGTTCATGATGCCGGTGCCGCGCGTGTCCGACAGGAACTCGCCGTGATAGCCGATCATGCCGCGGCTGGGCGCGGAGAAGGTGATGCGCGTCTTGCCGCCGCCCGAGGGACGCATGTCGGTCATCTCGGCCTTGCGGATGTTCATCTTCTCGACGACCGAGCCCGAATATTCCTCGTCCACGTCGATGATGACGGTCTCGTAAGGCTCGGTGCGGCCGCCATTCTCGTCGGTGCCGAACAGCACGCGTGGGCGGCTGATGCCGAGCTCGAAGCCCTCGCGGCGCATCGTCTCGATGAGGACGCCGAGCTGAAGCTCGCCGCGGCCGGCAACCTCGAAGCTGTCCTTGTCGGCGCTCTCGGTCACCTTGATCGCGACGTTCGACTCGGCCTCGCGCATCAGGCGGTCACGAATCATGCGGCTCGTCACCTTGGTGCCCTCGCGCCCCGCCATCGGCGAATCGTTGACGGCAAAGCGCATCGACAGCGTCGGCGGGTCGATCGGCTGCGCCTGGATCGGCACGGTGACGCTGGTGTCGGCGATGGTGTTCGACACGGTCGCCACGGTCAGGCCGGCCAGCGAAATGATGTCGCCCGCCTGCGCCTCATCGGTGGGCACGCGCTCGAGGCCGCGGAAGGTCATGATCTTCGACGCGCGGCCCGTCTCGATGACGTTGCCGTCCATGTCGAGCGCGTGGATCGCCTGGTTGACCTTGACCTTGCCGCTGGTCACGCGGCCGGTCAGCACGCGGCCGAGGAAATTGTCGCGGTCGAGCAGCGTGACGAGGAAGGTGAACGGCGCATCGACATCGAGCGCCGGCGGCGGGACGTGATCGACGATCTTCTGGAACAGCGGGGTCAGCGTGCCCTCGCGCCGATCCGGGTCTTCGCTGGCATAGCCGTTGCGGCCCGAGGCGTAGAGCACGGGAAAGTCGAGCTGCTCGTCATTGGCATCGAGGCTGACGAACAGGTCGAACACCTCGTCCAGCACTTCCTGGATGCGCTGGTCGGGGCGGTCGACCTTGTTGACGACGACGATGGGCTTGAGGCCGAGCGCCAGCGCCTTGCCCGTCACGAACTTCGTCTGCGGCATTGCGCCCTCGGACGAATCGACGAGGAGGACGACGCCGTCGACCATCGACAGGATGCGCTCGACCTCGCCGCCGAAATCGGCGTGGCCCGGCGTGTCGACGATATTGATGCGGGTGCCTTCCCACTCGATCGAGGTCGGCTTGGCGAGGATGGTGATCCCGCGCTCTTTCTCGAGGTCGTTCGAATCCATCGCGCGCTCTTCGACGCGCTGGTTGTCGCGGAAGGTGCCCGACTGGCGGAAGAGCTGGTCGACGAGCGTGGTCTTGCCATGGTCGACGTGGGCGATGATCGCCACGTTGCGGAGGTTCATAGGTGTTCCGTTGGGTTTGGCCGCGCCCGTTACGCAGGCATCGGGCGCGCGCTTAGCCTATTTGCCGCGATTGCGAAAGGGGTGGGGTGGCGGGCGCCGGCGTCAATCTCGCCCGTCGATGCACCTCGTTGTCAGTGAACTCATCGCTCGCCCAGACTCTTGGCCAAATCTGCTTTCGTCATTCTAATTGGCTTAGGATCGCCGGGGTTGAGGGTCGGCAACTCGTCGTCGCTCAAAATCGAAAGTAGAAAGTCGCGATCAATTGCAAGGCCATCGCCCTAGAAGCCGCTGCCTTTGACCTGTCGATCGAACGCCGCCTTGTCAGAGGAAATCGGTACAAACGACTCTCCGTCGACGACGAAGTTTATAGCCGCAGTGAACGAGAAGCAGTGTCGTCTCATCCGCCGATCACGATAACTCGGCCTTGCATGATGTTCGCCTAGCGGTGGGTCGAATGATAGGCGCGCAGATTGCTTCATGATCTTCCGGACTTGGCGATCAAAATTAATGATCCCTCAAATATTTAGCCGTTTCGGCCAATCTCTGTCTGATTTCGGCTGTATCAAAAAGAAAATCTCCACCTATCGGACTATACATAGCGAGCATTTCTACAGTTTGCTGAACATAGTCGTCTTCGGGAAACGCGTCATCTAACGCAAACTCTATCGCGTTTGCGGCTTCAATCGAGGTTTCTGCGCCCGATACGAAGCGTTCGATCAAATCGTCAATTTCAGAGGTCATGACTATTTTTTCTTTGGGTTGATCACGGTTATCACGCGCTGACCGGTTGCTTCATCAACGATCACCCGCGGCCTTCCGGGCATCTTGGCATTCTCGATTGTAAGTGTGCCGCCCTCGGGATGATAGCTGCGTTTCACAACGCTTGTGGCACCGTCTAGCACAGCATCTACCTCGGATAGCGACATCGAAACTCGACCACTCGGAGGGTTTACCATCCTGAAGGCGGCATGAAACATCACCTGCCGGCCGCTTGGCGTTGTTGTCGTGCCGAGAAGCTGTTTCGTCGCGAACTCGCCGTCAAGAACGACAGGAAGGGAAATGCCGCCCTTCTCCACCGCGGCCACCCCCCGCTTGCCAACGACACCCGCAACCCCACCTAGCGCCGCGCCGCCGATCGTCAGGCCGTTCTCCAGCGTGTATTCGCCGTTCACGCCGACCCGGTACAACGCTGCGGCCGTGTCGAGCGGCGGGATCACGGCTTTCACGACGTCGGTCACCCCCCGGTCGGCCACCGCGTTCGCCACCCGCTCGCGCCCCTCAACGTCGGCACGATAGGCATCGAAGCGCGACTGGATCTCCGCGTCATTGGCCTTGGGGCCCGTCAGCGTCTGCTGGGCGTGGAAATAACCCTCCGCGACGTCGAGTTGCCGCGTGTCCGCGAACGAAACGGCCTCGGTACGGCGTTCCTCGTTCGCCCGGTCATAGGCGGCGATTTCGGCGTCGCTGACGGGCCGCCGCTCTGCCGTCACGACGATGTCGGCCTCGGCGGCGAGCTGGCCCTGTTCGACCGGGGTCAGCCGGGCACTGACGTCCGAGAGGACCGAGCCGGCGAGCGCGCTGTCGTGCCCGCCGAGGCTCGAAAGGGCGGCATTGACGGCGCCGAGATCGACGGAGCCGAAGCTCTGGCTCTCGGCCATGATCCGGCTTGCCAGATCGCCGTCGATCAGGCTGCCGGACGCGCCGGCCGCGAAGTCGGTGTGCAGGTTCGGCACGGGATCGGCCATTGCAACCATGGGCTATACCTCCGGCAGCAAAGCTCGGCTTTTCGGGGTACGAGGACCATAATCGGATCGACTAGACGCGCCCTTCAGGTCGCGGGATCGGCTCGGTTCGCCGCTCGTCAGCCCGACTTTACGAGCGGATCAACTGCCCGACGCGGGCCGCCCCACCCGTTCGATCAGCGCCCGTGCCGCGACGGGCGCGCGTTCCTTGGCGCCGTTGATCATGAAGGCGTAGACGTCGCGCGGGCGTTCCTCTGCCGGCTCGCCCGCGGTCGGCAGGTCGCCCGCCGCTCTGCCCGCCGCCCAGTCGCACGCCCAGCCGGCGAAGTGGTCGAGCGTAGCGGCGGGGAACCCCTGTGGTTCGTCGGCTACTGCGTTCTCGAACCGCGCGTACACGAAGTCGCCGCTCACATCGCCGAGGCCCGGATAGTCGTCGGACCAGGCGTTGACGATTCCCACCCCCGCCGCTCGCGCCATCGCGACGAAGGCGGGGTCGCGGAAGCTTTCGTGCCGGACATGCACCGCGTGGCGTAGCCACACGCCCTCATGGGCGGCGGGCAGCAGCTTCAGGAACGCGCCGAAATCGTCAGCGTCGAACTTCTTGGTCGCCATGAACTGCCACAGGATCGGGCCGAGCCGGTCGCCCAGCGCAACGATCCCCTGGCCGACGAAGCGCTCGATCGATTCGCCGGCCTCCGCCAGCACCTTTCGATTGGTGACATAGCGCGAGGCCTTGGCAGTGAAGACGAAGCCGTCGGGCACCGCCTTTGCCCAGTTTTCGAAGCTCTGCGGCTTGAAGCTCGAATAATAGGTGCCGTTGATCTCGATCGCGGTCATCACTCGCGCGGCATGTTCGAGCTCGCGCTTGTGCGGCAGGCCCTCGGGATAGAAAACGCCGCCGCGCCAGGGCTCAAACGTCCAGCCGCCGATGCCGACGCGAATCGTGCCGCTTGTCATGAAGGCCCTCTAGCAGCGCGCGCGCCGCCGTGCGACGGTGCCGGCACGATCACAGAGGAGGTGCCCGTTGCTTCCCCGCCAGAGCTTCAACGCCGCCCGTCTGCCCGCCCCGCGTGCCGCGATCGGCCATCTCCGCCTCGAGTTCGCAGGGGCGCCCGACGAGGAGGATCATCCGATCAACGACCTGTCGGGCGCGGCGTTCGTCGGCACGACGCTGTTCGTGGCGGGGGACGAGGGCGCGCGGATCGAGCGGCTGGTGCCGACCGCGCCCGGCGTCTGGGGCGAGCATCGCGCCTTCGACCTCGCGGCGCTACTGGGTCTCGAGGGGGAGGGCGAGATCGATGTCGAGGGCCTCGCCTATGCCGAGGACGACTGGCTGTGGGTGACGGGCAGCCATGCGCGCACGCGGCCCAAGCCCAAGCGGCGCGAGGGTGAGGACGGCGCGGCGCGCATCGACGTCGCCAGGATGGCGGACCTCAAGGACACGCAGGCGCGCTGCCTGCTCGCGCGGCTGCCGCTGGCGGTCGGCGCCGATGGTCGGGTGGCGCCGGTGGCGCGCGACGGCAAAAGGCGGGCGGGGCATGTCAAGCTTACGAAGGGGCATGGCAGCAAGCTCGCCCGCCTGTTCGCCGAGCATCCGCTGACCGGCCCTTTCACGCGCATCGCGGCGAAGGAGGGCGGTCTCGATATCGAGGGGATCGCGGTTGCGGGCGGGCGCGTCGCACTGGGACTGCGCGGACCGGTCGTTGCCGATTTCGCGCTGATCGCCGAACCCGTGATCGTGCCGCGCAAGCGCGGGCGGCTGACCGTCGGCCCCGATCTTGCGCTAAGGCTCGTCGATCTGGATGGCATGGGCATTCGCGACCTGAAGCTCGACGGCGACGATCTGGTCATCCTTGCCGGCCCCACCCAGGCGATCGACGGGCGCTGCGCGGTGTTCCGGTGGGAGGGCTGGCGCCACGACCTGCCCACCAACGCGACGGAGGCGGCGGTACATCGGCCGCGCCATCTGTTCGACCTGCCCGTCCGCATGGGCTTCGACCGGCCCGAGGCGATCGAGTGGCTGCCGGGCGGTGCCGGGCGACGGCTGGTGGTGCTCCATGACGGCCCCTGTCCCGATCGCGTCGACCCGACGCGCTGCGCCGTCACCGGGGACGTGATCGCGCTGGCCGGTTGACCGCTGCTCCGGTCTTGCTATGTGACATAGCAATCAGGAGAGGAACTGGTCATGGCCGAACGTGCGCCCGAGGACACCGTAGCTGTCGCGATCGAGGATCGCATCGCCTGTGTTCGCTTCAACCGCCCCGAAAAGCGCAACTGCATGTCGCCCGATCTCAACCGGCGGATGCTCGAGGTGCTCGTCGATCTCGAGTTCCGCGACGATGTCGGCGTCGTCGTGCTGGGCGGGGAGGGGACGGCCTGGTCGGCGGGCATGGATCTGAAGGAGTATTTCCGCGAGAACGAGGAAAAGGGCCTTTGGGCGACGAGGCGGGCGCAGCGCGAGGCCTATAGCTGGTGGGAGCGGCTGCGCTGGTACGAGAAGCCGACCATCGCGATGGTCAACGGCTGGTGCTTCGGCGGCGCCTATGGACCGCTGTTCGCCTGCGACCTCGCCGTCGCGGCGGAGGATGCGCAGTTCGGCCTGTCCGAGATCAACTGGGGCATCCTGCCCGGCGGCGGCGCGAGTAAGGTCATCGCCGAGCTCACCGGCTTTCGCAACGCCATGTACCACGCGATGATGGGCGAGAACGTAGACGGGCGGAAGGCCGCCGAATGGGGTCTGGTCAACGAGGCGGTGCCCGCCGACCGGCTGGAGGCGCGGGTGCGCGAGATCGCCGGCGTGCTGCTCGGCAAGAACCCGCACGCGCTGCGTGCCACCAAATGGGCGGTGCGCCGCGTCCGCGAGATGACGTACGACAATGCCGAGGACTATCTGATCCGCGCGCAGGAGGCAGCGAACTCCTTCGATGCCGAGGGGCGCAAGGAAGCGACCCGCCAGTTCATCGACGACAAGACGTTCAAGCCGGGCCTCGGCGCCTATGACCTGAACAAGACGCGCGACTGAGGTCCGCCATGAGCCGGATCGATCCCGCGCGTCTGGAGCGCCTGTTGCGGCCCCGGTCCATCGCGGTGGTGGGCGCGAGCGACAAGCCCGGCGCGCTCGGCGCGTCGGTGCTCGGCAACCTCGACCGCCACGGCTTTGCCGGCCCGGTCTATCCGATCAACCCCAAGCGCAAGGCAATCGGCGCGCGGCCCTGCCTGCCGAGCGTCGAGGCGCTGCCGGAGGGGGTGGACGTTGCCGTCCTCGCCATCCCGCAGGGCGCCGTGCTCGACACGGTCCGCGGCCTCGCCGCGCGCGGGGCCGGGGCGGCGATCATCTTCTCGGCGGGGTTCGCCGAGGGCGGGGCCGAGGGGCTGGCCGAGCAGGCCGAGATCGCGAGGATCGCCGCGGCGAGCGGGATGGTGATCGAGGGGCCGAATTGCCTCGGCCTCGTCAACTATGTGGACGGCGTGCCGCTGACCTTCGTCGAGACGCCGGTGCGGCCGACGGGGGGTGCCCGCGCGGTCGGCATCGTCTCGCAATCGGGGGCGATCGCGGCGGTGCTTTCGACGGTGCTCCTCGCCCGCGAGGTCGCCGTCAGCTATTCGGTCTCTACGGGCAATGAGGCGGCGAGCGGGGTCGAGGATTATGTCGACTGGCTGGTCGGCGATCCCGACACCCATGTCATCGCGATGGTGGTCGAGCAGTTCCGCGATCCCGCCCGCTTCCTCGCCGCCGCCGCGCGAGCGCGCGCCGCGGGCAAGCCGATCGTCCTCCTCCATCCCGGCCGGTCGAGCGCCGCGCGTGAGTCCGCCGCCACGCATACCGGCGCGATGGCCGGCGACTACCAATTGATGCGCGCCAAGGTCGAACGCGCGGGCGTGGTCATGGTCGAAATGCTGGAGGCGCTGGGCGACGCGGCCGAGATCGTGCTGCGCTGTCCGCCGATCGCCACGCCCAGCATTGCGGTTCTCGGCGAATCGGGGGCGTTCAAGGCGCTGACGCTCGACCTTGCCGAGGCGATCGGCCTGCCGCTCGCCGCGCTCCACGACGCCGACTCGCCGGCGCTGCGCGCGTCGCTGCCGCCCTTCGTCCCGGTCAGCAACCCGCTCGACATCACTGCGCAGGGCCTGTCGCAGCCGTCCATCTATACCGATGTGCTGACCGCGCTCGCTGCCGACGATCGCGTGGGCGCGGTGGTGGCGGGGATCATCCAGGGCGATCCGGTGACCGCGGGGATCAAGCTGCCCGCGATCCTCGCCGCGGTCGAGGGGGGCAGCGACAAGCCGCTGATCTTCGCGGGCCTCGACGACGGGGCCGAGATGCCGGCACCCTTCATCGCTGCGCTACGCGCGGGCGGCGTACCGTACCTCCCCACCCCCGAGCGCGCCTTCCGGGCGCTCGCTGCGCTGACCGATGCGGCGGCACGCGACCTGACCGATGCGGCGCCGGCGCCGACCGCGGTGGCGGGGCTAGCAGGGCTGTCGGGGGTGGTGCCCGAATATCGCGCCAAGGCGCTGCTCGCCCCGCTCGGCCTGCCCTTTCCGAACGGCCGCTTCGCCGCGAGCGTCGAGGAAGCGGTCGCGGCGGCCGAGGCGATCGGCTGGCCGGTCGCCATGAAGGCGCAGGCGGCGGCGCTCGGCCACAAGAGCGACGCGGGCGGCGTCGCGCTGGGCCTTGCCGATGGCGATGCGGTGCGCGCGGCATGGACGGCGATGTTCGACAGCGTCGCCGCCTATGACGCGACGATCGCGCTCGACGGCGTGCTGATCGAGGCGATGGGCGCGCGCGGGACCGAGATGATCGTCGGCGCGCGCCACGATCCCGACTGGGGGCCGGTGGTGCTCGCGGGGTTCGGCGGTGTGACTGCGGAGATCCTGCAGGACGTGCGGCTGCTGACCCCCGACCTGTCGGAGGACGCGATCGTCGCCGAGCTGTTGCAGCTCAAGCAGGCGGCGCTCTTCGCCGGCTGGCGGGGGTCGCCGCCGCTCGACATGCCCGCGCTCGCCCGGCTGATCCGGCAGGTGGCGGCGATCCTGCTCGCCGAACCGCGGATCGCCGAGCTCGATCTCAACCCGGTGATCCTCTACCCGGAGGGCCAGGGCGTCGTCGCGCTCGACGCGCTGATGCTGCTGCGCTGAGAGCTCAGGGCAGGCTGCGCACGGCGCCGCGATCCTCGACGAGGCTGGGCGAGGGGCCGGTCGCGGGGCGCAGCGCCTCGCGATCCTCGGGCGGGATGGCGGCGGTGGGGTCGGGCCGGAAATGCTCGGGCGCGCGGTCGTTCGCGGAGGGGCGCGGGGTGTCGCGGGCAAGGTCGGGTGCGGGGTGGCCGTCGGCCGGCGCGCGCCGGGCGGCCAGCGTCCAGGCGGCGATGCCGGCCGCGCCGGCAAGCACCCCGACTGCGGCGGCGATCAGGGGGAGGTTGGCGTTGCGGCGGGTGGTGGCCATGTCGTTCCTTTCCAAGCGGTTTTCGCCTCAACCGGCACGGACGGCAGGGGTTCCTGTTCGAGAGCGTCGTTTCGCGCGAGGGCATAAGATGCGAGGCCCGGATCAAGTCCGGGGTGACGACGGTTTCTCACGGTCATGACCCGCCCGATCCTGCTCCAGCTCTCGCCCATGTCCGCCGACCTCGAAGCCGCGCTCGACGCGCGCGGCGAGCGGGTGCGGCTCGATACGCCCGATGCCGGCTGGCTGGCCGGGCATGGTGCGCGCGTGCGGATCGTCGTGACCGGCGGTCAGACCGGCGCGCCGCGCGAGCTGGTCGAGGCGCTGCCGAACCTCGGCCTCATCGCGATCAATGGCGTCGGATTTGACAAGGTCGATATCGGCCACGCCGCCGCACGCGGCGTCGCCGTCACCAATACGCCGGGCGTGCTGACCGACGACGTGGCCGACCTCGCGATCGGCCTCGTCATCGGGCTGCTGCGCGACCTGCCGCGCGCGGATGCGCATGTGCGCAGCGGTGCCTGGACGCGGGGCGAGCTGCCGCTCGCGCGCAAGGTAACGGGGCGGCGGTTCGGGATCGTCGGGCTGGGGCGAATCGGCTCGGCCATCGCCGAGCGGCTGAAGCCGTTCGGGCCGGTCGCCTATACCGGACGGTCGCGCAAACCCGTCGAGCTCGCCTTTCACCCCGATGCCGCGGCGCTGGCGGTGGCGAGCGACGTGCTGATCGTCGCGGCGGCGGCGTCGGCCGAGACGCGGCACCTGATCGACGCGAAGGTACTCGCGGCGCTGGGGCCGGGCGGCGTGCTCGTCAATGTCGCGCGCGGGTCCGTCGTAGATGAAGCCGCGCTGGTCGCCGCGATCGAGGGCGGACGCATCGCCGGCGCCGCGCTCGACGTGTTCGAAGGCGAGCCCCATGTCCCGCCCGAGATCACCGCCAGCGACCGCACGATGCTGACCCCGCACATCGCGAGCGCAACGGTGGAGACGCGCGCGGCCATGGCGGCGCTGGTGCTCGAGAATATCGACGCCTTCCTCGCCGGTCGGCCGCTCGCGACGCCTATCCCGCCGCCCTGATCCGCTCGATCAGCCATCGGAGGCCCGGATCGCTCCGCCGGGTCAGGTGGTACTGCGCCATCTCGGCGAGCGGCGGGATCGCGACCGGCGGCGCGGCGATGGAAAGGTCGAAGCGCGCGGCGAGCAGCGTCGCCAGCCGCTTCTGGAATAAAGTGAGCCAGTCGGTCTCGATCAGCAGCCAGGGGAGCGGCGTGAACGAGGGCGCGACAGCGGCCACGCGGCGGCTGAGCCCCAGCCGCTCGAGATAGGCATCGCCGAAGCTCGGCAGCCGCCCCTCCCCGATCGCGACAAGGACGTGCGGATAGGCGAGCATCGCCTCGGTCGATAGCGGCTGCCCGAGCGCCGGGTGCCCCGCGCGCCCGACGACGACATATTCGTCCTCCAGCAGCGCGTCCGAGGGCATTTCGGGAGTGAGATAGGGCTCGAGCGTGATGAGCAGGTCGATGCCGCCGCTCTCGATCAGCTCGAACCGCCGCTCGCTGGGGAGCAGCAGGTCGATCCGCACATTGGGCGCCTCCACCGCCAGCCTTGCGATCAGCGGGAACAGGACGGCAGTGGCGATATAGTCCGACGCCATGATCCGGAAACTGCGCGCCGAGGTCGCGGGGTCGAAATGACGGGAGGCGGCGATCAGCCCCTCCATCGTACCGAGCGCGGCGCGCACCTGCGGCGCCAGCGCCTCGGCCAGCGGGGTCGGGTACATGCGCTTGCCGCTCGCGACGAGCAGATCGTCGGCGAAGAAACGCCTCAGCCGTGTCAGCGCATTGCTCATCGCCGGCTGACTGAGGTTCACACGATCCGCGGCACGCGACACGCTCCGCTCGGCGAGCAGCGCGTCGAACGCGACGAGCAGGTTGAGGTCGAGACCCTTGAAGCGCATTGCGGCTATCCATTCACGTCATGGATGGTTTTGCATCGAAACAAAGATTTTCTCAATCGCTGCCGCTCCGGTTATCCCGCCGCCAACAACCGCATGGGAGAGCGAGCTTGAGCCGCGTCACCGAAATCCGCTATGTCGGCTATGGCGTCACCGACCTTGATGCCGAGCGCAATTTCTACCGCGACGTCTGGGGCCTCAAGGAGGTCGGCGAGAAGGACGGCATGTGGCACTTCGCCGCCGAGGGGAATGACGAACTCTACGTCGTCCGCCTGCGCGCCGCGGAGGAGAAGCGCATCGACGTGATCGCGCTCGCAGCCGACAGCGATGCCGATGTCGAAGCGCTGCATGACAAGGTCGTGGCGGCCGGCTGCAAGGTCGTGTTCGCACCGCGCGCGCTGACGACGCTGGGCGGCGGCTATGGCTTCCGCTTCTTCTCGCCCGATGGCCTGCCGTTCGAGATTTCGGCGGGCGTCGAGCGCGGGACCGCGCGTGAGATGCAGCGCTGGGACGCAGTGCCGCAGAAGATCAGCCACATCGTCCTCCACTCGCCCGACCACAAGGCGGCGGTGCAGTTCTTCCAGGATGTGCTGGGCTTCCGCCTGTCCGACTGGCTCGGCGACTTCATGGCGTTCCTGCGCTGCAACTCGGCGCATCACCGCTTCGCCTTCCTGCCGGGGCCGCCGTGCCTCAACCACGTCGCCTATGACATGCTGACGGTCGACGACATGATGCGCGGCATCAACCGGCTGAAGAAGAAGGGCACCGACCTTCGCTGGGGGCCGGGCCGGCACACCGCGGGCAACAACACCTTCAGCTATTTCACGACACCCAACGGCTTCGCGGTCGAATATACGTCGGAGCTGGAGCATGTCGATTTCGAGACGCACCAGCATCAGGTTCACGTGCCCGGCCCGCAGGTGATGGACCAGTGGGGCATCGGCGTCGGCGGTCCGCAGACGATGCCGCATCCGGAGGCCGACAAGGGCCTGTTCGTGCCCGTGGAGGCCTGATCCATGGCCCTGTTCGAGATGTTCCCGAACTATATCTGGAACCTGTCGGTCGCGATCGCGATGGAGAGCGGCGGGCGCATCGGCGAGATCGTCGATATGTGCCAGCCGATCAAGGATGCCGCGGCCGGCGGCGGCGACGCCGGTACGCCCGCCTTCATGAAGCAATGGGCGGCGATGGGCGACAAGCTGATCGAGCTCGCCGCCGAGGACGAGGCGAAGGGCCGCGCCTTCTCCGCGTCGGAGAAGCTTGAGCGTGCCTCGCTCTATCTCTTTACGGCCGAGCGGATGCAGGGCCACGGCCATCCCGGCCGGAAGGAGACGTACCGCAAGGCGCGCGAGACCTTCGACAAGTCGACCGCGCTCGGCAGGATCAACCGCGAGCGCGTCGAGGTGCCGCTTGGCACCGGCACCATGCCCGCGCTCTACACCCGTGCCGAAGGGCCGGGACCGCATCCGGTGGTCGTCTATTGCAACGGCCTCGATAGTTGCAAGGAACTGCTCTACTGGTCGCGCTTGCCGCAAGCGCTGGCGCGGCGCGGCGTCTCGACGCTGTGCGTCGACCAGCCGGGCTCGGGCGAGGCGCTCCGCCTCCAGAACCTGCCCGTCGATCCGCACAGCGAAAGCTGGGCGTCGAAGGCGGTCGACTGGCTGGAGCGCCAGCCCGACGTCGATCCCGACCGCATCGGCATGACCGGCATTTCGCTGGGCGGCCATTTCGCGCCGCGCGCGGTCGCCTACGAACCGCGATTCGCCAGCGGCGCGGTCTGGGGCGCCAATCACAATTGGGCCGAGGTGCAGCAGAAGCGGCTGAAGCGCGAGGGCGAGAATCCCGTGCCGCACTACTGGGCGCACGTCATGTGGGCGTTCGGCGCCAGCGACATGGACGACTTCCTCGCCAAGGCGGAGGGCATGAACCTCAACGGCCATATGGGCGGGGTGAAGGTCCCCTTCCTCGTCACCCACGGGGCCGAGGACCGGCAGATCAGCGTCCAGTACGCGCATGAATGCTACGAGCAGCTCGTCAACTCGCCGCGTCGCGAGCTCAAGCTCTTCACCGCGCGCGAGGGCGGGGTGGAGCATGTCGGGGCCGACAATATGAGCTATGGCCGCGATTATATCGC
Source organism: Sphingomonas spermidinifaciens (assembly GCF_002351485.1). GTDB lineage: Bacteria > Pseudomonadota > Alphaproteobacteria > Sphingomonadales > Sphingomonadaceae > Sphingomonas > Sphingomonas spermidinifaciens. The sequence continues at coordinate 223,081 of NZ_NWMW01000002.1, forward strand.
CGACTGGTTCGCCGAGACGCTGGGCGGACGGACGGCATGACGCGCCGAATCCTCGACCTGTCGATCACGCTCGACCCCGATGTCATCACCGATCCGCCCTTCATGCGGCCGACGATCCACTATCAGACGCATGCCGAAACCGTGGCGGAGGTGCAGAACTTCTTCCCCGGCCTGACCGCCGAGCAGATGGTCGGCGGCAAGGGATTCGCCGCGTCGGAGACGCTGACGCTGACAACGCACAACGGCACGCATCTCGACGCGCCGTGGCACTATCACCCGACGCAGGACGGCGGAAAGCCGGCGATGACGATCGACGAGGTGCCGCTCGACTGGTGCTTCCAGCCGGGCGTGAAGCTCGACTTCCGCCATCTGCCCGACGGCCATGTCGTGACCGCCGCCGAGGTCGAGGCCGAACTTGCGCGGATCGGCCATGAGCTGAAGCCGCTCGAGATCGTCCTCGTCAACACCGCCGCGGGGGCGGCGCTGGGTGGCCCGGACTTCCTCGCCAAGGGCGTCGGCATGGGTCGCGAGGCGACGCTCTACCTGACTTCGCGCGGCGTGCGGGTGACGGGCACCGACGCCTGGAGCTGGGACGCGCCGTTCGGGGCGACGGCGAAGCGCGTGGCCGAGACCGGCGACACCTCGCTGATCTGGGAGGGGCACAAGGCGGGGCTCGAGATCGGCTATTGCCACATGGAGAAGCTGACCAACCTCGATCAGCTGCCGCCGTTCGGCTTCATGGTCAGCTGCTTCCCGGCCAAGGTGAAGCGCGGGTCGGCGGGCTGGACGCGCGCGGTCGCGATCTTCGAGGGGGAAGGCGCATGAGGCTAGCGACGCTGAAGCGCGGCGGCCGCGACGGGACGCTGGTCGCGGTCAGCCGCGACAGCAGCCGCGTGGCCGAGGTCGCGGGCTATGCGACGCTGCAATCCGCGCTCGACGACTGGGGCGCGGCACAATCCTCGCTCAAGGCAGCGGTCGAGGCCGCGGAGGCCGGGGGGGCGGCGGCGTTGGGGGACTTCGCCGCGCCTTTGCCGCGCGCGTGGCAATGGCTCGACGGGTCGGCGTTCCCGACCCACGGCGACCTCATGCAGACCGCGTTCAATCTGCCGCCGATCGAGACGGCCAAGCCGCTCATGTACCAGGGGATGAGCCACCGCTTCATCGCGCCGGCCGACGACGTGCCGCTACCGAGCGAAGCCGACGGCATCGATTTCGAGGGCGAGTTCGGGGTGGTGACGGGCGACGTGCCGATGGGCGTGTCGGCGGCGGAGGCGCTCGGCCACATCCGGCTGGTGATGCTCATCAACGACTGGTCGCTGCGCACGCTGGCGCCGGCCGAGATGAAGACCGGCTTCGGGTGGGTGCAGGCCAAGCCCGCGTGCAGCGCCGCGCCATTCGCGGTGACGCCCGACGAGCTGGGCGAGGCATGGGCGGACGGCCGCGTCTGCCTGCCGCTGACGGTCGAGGTCGATGGCGAATGGTTCGGGCATCCGAACGGCCGCGCGATGGCGTATGGCTTTCACGAACTGGTTGCCCACGCTGCGGCGACGCGCGACCTGCCGGCGGGGACGATCATCGGCTCGGGCACCGTCTCCAATGCCGAGCATGCCGAGGTCGGCTCGACCTGCATCTCCGAGCGCCGCGCCATCGAGATGATCGCCGGGGGCAAGCCGGAAACCGGCTTCCTGCGCTTCGGCACGCGCGTGCGGATGCAGGCAGGGCCGTTCGGGGCGATCGATCAGCGGGTGGTGAAGCGTTAAGGAGCACCGTGTTGCCACAGGAGCGGGACCCTGGAGTCGCGCGGGCCGCTTGGCTCTTGCCGTCCGCCTGCGCGGGCGTACGCGCTAAGCTACCCCGCCACCCGCTCCACCAACCGCTGCCGCAACCACGCCAGCCCGCGATCGGTGCTCCGCGCGCGGTGGTGCTGCATCATCTCGCGCATCACCGGCAGGTCGAACGGCGCCTCCGCGATCGCAAGGCCCAGCCCCGGCGCCATCACTCGCGCCAGCCGCTCGTGCATCAGTGCCAGCCGCCGCGTTCCTGGCAGCATCCACGGCGCCTGGATGAAGGACGCGCAGGTCACCTCGATTCGCCGCCGGTCGCCATGCTGGCGCAGCCAGTTGTCGATGAAGGTGCCGTCGCGCGACACGCTGACCGCGACATGCCCGCAGGCATAGAAGGCTTCCTCTGTCATCGGCGCGGCGAAGATCGGATTGGATGCGCAGCCGACGACGACGTGCCGTTCCTCGAACACCAGCTCGCGCGGATGCTCGGCCTCGAGAAACGTTTCGGGCGAAATGATGAGGTCGATCTCCCCATCCTGGAGCATCGCGCCGATCGAACTCCTCGGCAGGGTGATGTCGAGCCGGACATGCGGCGCTTCTGCCTCCAGCCGGGGGAGCAGCGGCGAGATGAGGACGGTGGCGATATAATCCGACGCGACGAGGCGGAAGACGCGCCGCGCCTCGGCCGGGTCGAACGCCATGCCGGTCGAGAGGATGCTGCGCAGCTCGACGATCGCCGCCGCCACCTGCGGCGCGAGCGCCAGCGCGTTCGACGTGGGCAGCATCCGCCGGCCGTGCTGGACCAGGATCTCGTCGGCGAACGCCTCGCGCAGGCGCTTTAACGCCGCGCTCATTGCCGATTGCGTGACATTCATGCGCGCTGCGGCGCGGGTCACGTTGCGCTCCTCGACCAGAACATTGAACGCGACCAACAGGTTGAGGTCGAACTGGTCGAGCCGCACGATCCATCACTCCCGTTTGTGGCAGACGATCATAACAATGCGTTAGACCGATTGCTGGGCCTACGCCATCCTCCTGCTCGAAGCTGCCCGGCAACGCATCGGGCACACAGGGGAGGATGGGATGCGAAAGACGCTGGGTCTGGGGACCGCGATGGTACTTGCGCTGGCCGCGCAGGCGGCGATGGCACAGGAGACCACCAACTCGGCACCCGCCGACGCCGAAGCGGCGCAGACGCCGCCTGACGAGGCGGAGGGGCTTCAGGACATCGTCGTCACTGCGCAGCGCCGCTCGGAGTCGCTTCAGCGCGCCGCCGTCGCCGTGACCGCCGTGACCGGCGACTCGCTCGCCAACGCGGGCATCACCGAAACCGCGAACCTCGGCAAGCTCGTCCCCGCGCTCGTCGTCCAGCCGACCGGCGGCACGACCAGCTTCTTCCTGCGCGGCGTCGGGACCAATTCGCAGAACTCCTTTTCGGAGAACGCCGTCGCGTTCAACTTCAACGGCATCTATGTCGGCCGCCCGACCGCGCCCGCGGGCGTCTTTTACGATCTCGAACGGGTCGAGGTGGTGAAGGGGCCGCAGGGCACGCTCTATGGCCGCAACGCCACCGGCGGCGCGATCAACGTGCTGCCGCGCAAGCCCGTGCTCAATGACTTTGGCGTCGAGGGGCTGCTCGAATACGGCAACTACGATGCCAAGAAGGCGTCGGGGGCGATCAACCTGCCGATCGGCAGCACCGTCGCGCTGCGCGTCGCGGGGCAGGTGGTCGATCGCGACGGCTATATCAGCGACGGCTATGACGACGAGCGGGGCGAGGCGGTGCGCGCGTCGCTTTTGATCCAGCCGTCCGACCTGTGGTCGATGACGATCGTCGGCGACTACTACAACCAGCACGGCAAGGGCGCGGGGGCGGTGCTGCTCCCTTATGCCGGTCTCAACGCGCCGGCGCTCGAGGACCGGGTCAGCGTTTCCGATCCGCGTGCGCAAGGAGCGATTGCGCAGTTCGCCGCGGGCATCTTCGCGCCGCCCTTCTGCGGCGGTGCCGGCGGCTTCGTCCGCTCGGGCTGCATCGCGCAGGCGGGCACTGACGGCTTCCTCGACAACAAGTTCTACGGCCTGTCGGCGACGGTCGAGGGCGATCTCGGCTTCGGCAAGCTGACGGTGATCCCGGCATGGCGCCGGTCGGACACCAATTTCCGCACCTATCTGCCGGGCTTTCAGGGCGACGTGACCGACCTTGCCGAGCAGATCTCGGTCGAGGCGCGCATTTCGTCGAACGACGACCAGCGGCTGCGTTACGTCGTCGGCGCCTTCTTCTTCGACGAGAAGCAGCAGGCGGTGAACTTCTTCCGCCAGGGTAACCTGTCGACGACGCGCTTCACACCCAATCTGCGGACCGAAAGCGTCGCGGGCTTCGGTCAGTTGACCTTCGACGTGACCGACGCCTTCCGCCTCGTCGCGGGCGGTCGCTACACGCGCGAGGACAAGCGCCAGCGGACGCGCACCGCGGCGGGCGGCCTGCCCGGCCCGATCGAGCCGCCGCTCGGCGCGCCGTTCACGGGCGAACTGACGTTCGAGAAGTTCACGTGGAAGGCGGGGGTCGAGTTCGACGCCGGCCCCGCCTCGCTCCTCTATGCCAATGTCGCGACGGGCTTCAAATCGGGCGGCTTCTTCGTCGCGCAGCCGCCCAACAACACCTTCGCGCCCGAAACGCTGACGGCTTACACCGCAGGCGCCAAGAACCGCTTTTTCAACAACAAGCTGCAACTCAATGTCGAGGCCTTCTACTGGGACTATACGGACCAGCAGATCACCTTCGTCGGCGGCGTGCCGACGGGTAGCGGATTGATCGCGCAGGGTTCGATCACCGTCAATGCGGGCAAGTCGCGCATCTATGGCGGCGAGGTCGAGATGCGCTTCGCCCCCAGCCGCAACGACCTGTTCACCGCGGTCGCCCAATATCTGAACGGCCGCTATGACGAACTGACGACGGCAAACTTCTCGCCCACCGGCGCGCCGGTCGCGACCGGCTGCACCATCACCGGCAGCCGCCTCGCCAACCCGGGCATCAACGGCGCCCGCTTCTACGACATCGACTGTTCGGGCAAGCCGACGATCCAGGCCCCCGAATGGTCGTTCAACCTGGGGTACGAGCGGACAATCCCGCTCGGGTCCGATCTCGACCTCGTGCTCGGCGCGCGCACCAATATCGAGACGAGCCGCTTCCTCGACGCCAATTACCGGCCCGAAACCCGCCAGGACGGCTTCATGATGTCCGACGCCTATCTGACGCTCCGGGCAGAGGGATGGAGCCTGACCGGCTTCGTCAACAATATCGAGGATGCAGAAGTGCTGGCGCGCGCCGGCACGCGGCCGATCCTCGATTTCCCCGTCGGCACGCTGCGCCCGCCGCGCACGTACGGCGTGCGCGTCGGCTTCGACTTCTGATGCTGGCCCTCGCCCTTGCGCTGCTCGCGGTAGTCCAGGCGCCTGCCGACAGCTGGATCACGCTCGGCACGATGGGCGGGCCGGTCGCCGCGCCGGAGCGAGCGCAGCCCGCCAACGCGCTGTTGCGCGGGGGCGAAGTCTATCTGGTCGATGCCGGGGATGGTGCCGCGCAGCAACTGGCCAAGGCGGGGCTCCGCCTGCCGCAAGTGAAGGCGGTGTTCCTCAGCCACCTGCACATCGACCACACCGGCGGCCTCGCCGCGCTGATTGGCCTGCGCGACCAGACTGACGTGCGCGAGGTTCTGACGATCTACGGCCCGCCAGGAACCCGCGCCCTGGTCGACGGGATCGTCGCCTCGCTGAAGCCCGCGGCCGCGGCAGGCTATGGCATCCCCGGGCAGCGCTGGCCAGCGCCCGAAAGCATCGTGCGCGTTGTCGAGCTGGCGGGCGGGGCTAGCGTGCGCGTCGGCGACATGACGGTGCGGACCGCGCAGAACACGCATTACGACTTCGCCCCTGGCGGCGCCGACGACCGGGCCTACAAATCGCTCTCCTATCGCTTCGACACGCCCCGCCGGTCGATCGCCTATACCGGCGATACGGGGCCAAGTCCGGCCGTCGCGGCGCTGGCGAAAGGCGCCGATCTGCTCGTCAGCGAGATGATCGACCTCGACCTGACGCTCGCTCGGGTCGCGCAGAACTCGCCGGGCATGCCCGCGCCCGCGCGCGCAAAGCTCGTCCAGCATCTCTCGACGCATCACCTGACGCCCGACGCGGTTGGCGCGCTTGCGGGTTCCGCGGGGGTGAAGGCAGTGGCGGTCACCCACTTCGCCGGCGGCAGCGATCCGGCGCGTACCGCAGACTATCGCGCCCGCATCGCCAAGGGCTTCGGGGGCACGATCGCCCTCGCCAACGACCTCGACCGGTTCTGAAGGATCGACATGCGTAACCTTGACATCCTCGTCATCGGCGGCGGCATCGGCGGCCTGACCTCTGCGATCGCGCTCAGGGCAAAGGGCTTTGCCGTCACCGTGATCGAGCGCGATCCCGACTGGTCGGTCTACGGCGTCGGTATCATCCAGCAGTCGAACGTCATCCGCGCGATGGCCGAACTGGGCCTGATCGACGAGTATCTGGCCGCCGGCGTCGGCTTCGACGCGGTCGAGATCTATACCCCCGCGGGCGACCGGGTGGCGCGGGTGCCGGTGCCCAAGCTGGTCGAGGGCTATCCCGCCAGCATGGGCGTGCCGCGCCCGGCGCTGCACAAGGTGCTGGGCGACCGCACGATCGCGAGCGGGGCTGAGGTGCGCCTCGGCATCACCGCCACCTCGATCGAGGACGACGGGGACGGGGTGGACGTCGCCTTCTCCGACGGCAGCAGCGGCCGCTACGACCTCGTCATCGGCGCCGATGGCGTCTATTCGCAGACGCGGGCGAGTGTGCTGCCCGACGCGCCCGGGCCGGTCTTCACCGGTCAGGCGGTGTGGCGCTACAACCTGCCGCGGCCCGCCGATCTCGATGCGATGCACGCCTATAACGGGCCGATCGGGGTGGGGCTGGTGCCGATCTCGCAGAGCCTGATGTACATGTACGTGACCACGCCCGAGCCGGACAATCCGCGCTACCCGCGCGAGGGGCTGGCGGCGGTGATGCGCGGCAAGCTTGCGAATTGCGCCCCGGCAATCCGGGCGCTGGCCGAGCACATCACCGACGACGATGCGGTGGTCTATCGCCCGCTCGAGGGGCATCTGGTCGAGGGGGCGTGGCACAAGGGGCGCGTCGTGCTGCTGGGTGACGCGGTTCACGCGACGACGCCGCATCTGGGGCAGGGCGCGGGCATGGCGATCGAGGACAGCCTCGTCCTCGCCGACGAACTCGCCAGGGTCGAGGATGTGGAGACGGCCTTCGCCGCGTTCCGCGACCGCCGCTTCGACCGCTGCGCCTATATCGTGCGCGAGAGCCTGGCGATTTGCATGGGCCAGCTGGGCAAGGGACCGCCGGTCGACAATGCCAAGGCGACGCACGCGATGTTCAAGGTCGTGGCCGAGCCGATCTGATGGCCGATGCGCACCACCCCGTCCGCCGCATCGTCACCGGTCATGATGCCGAAGGTCGTGCGATCATCCAGTCCGACGCGCCCGTCGCCTTCGTCCAGCGTGTCGGCGGCGCGATCGGGCCGCTGTTCCACGAGGTCTGGGCGACCCACGACACCCCTGCGCCGATCGACGCGGCGAGCGAGCCGGAAGAGGGGTCGCTGGTGCTCGCCCCGCCCAAGCGCGGCACGCGCCTGCGCGTCCTCGACATCCCGCCCGAGGGCGACGAGATCCGCACCATGTCGCCCGAAGCGGCGCGCGCGCACTTCGCCGAGATCGGCGCCGTCGAGGCGGCGGGGCACGGAGACGGGAAGCCGCGCCACGCGCTGATGCACCGGACCGAGACGATCGACTATGGCATCGTCCTCGAAGGCGAGCTGACGCTCGTCATGGACGTGGGCGAGACGGTGGTGCGCGCGGGCGATATCGTGATCCAGCGCGGTACCAATCATGGCTGGTCGAACCGCTCTCAGGCGAACTGCCGCGTGGCCTTCGTGCTTGTCGACGGCGAGTACGCGCCCGAGCTGCGCTGATGCGCATTGCCGTCACCGGCGCCGGCGGCTTCGTCGGGCGTGCGGTGGTGCGCGAGCTGGCGGCGCGGGGAGTGAGCGACGTGCTGCTCGTCGATCGCGCCTTTGCTGCGCGCCCCTCGTTCGAGGCGCTGGCGGGCGACCTCGCCGACCCGACGGTGTTCGCGCGGGTCGGGCAGGCCGATGCCGTCCTCCACCTTGCCGCGCTGCCCGGTGCGGCGGCGGAGGTCGATCCGGCGGCGTCGCGCGCGATCAACCTCGACCTGCCGCTCTCGCTGATCGAGGCGATGGCGGGGCGCCGGCTGGTGCTGGCGAGTTCGATTGCGGTATTCGGCGGCGTGCTGCCGCGTCACGTCAATGACGAAACGGTGCCGGTGCCCGCCAGCGTCTACGGCACTCACAAGCGCATGGTGGAGCTGGCGTTCGCCGATGCGGTGCGGCGCGGAACGGTGTCTGGCATGGCGCTGCGGCTGCCCGGCATCGTCGCGCGGCCGCGCGGGGCGGGGGGCTTCGGCTCGGCGTTCCTCAGCGACATCTTCCACGCCGCGCGTGCAGGCGAGCCCTATGTCGTGCCAGTCGCGCCCGAGGCGACGAGCTGGCTGCTCTCCGCCCGCGCGGTCGCGCGCATCCTCGTCGACGCGCTGCTGTCAGACGCGACCGACGGCGAGGCGATCACGCTGCCGGCGCTCAATATTCGGATCGGCACGCTGGTCGAGGCGCTGGGCGAAGTCGGCGACACGAGCGGTTTCACCTACGCCGAGGATGCGCGGCGACGCGCCGTCTTCGGCAGCTATCCGCCACTTTCGACCTCGCGCGCCGAGGCGCTGGGGTTCCGCGCCGATGCCGATCTCGACGCGCTGATCGCGGCGGCGTTCGATGGCTGATCCGCTCGCCGCCTTTCGCCTCGACGGGCGGACGGCGCTCGTCACTGGCGCGGCGAGCGGGATCGGCCTCGCCATCGCCCGGCTGTTCGCGGGGGCGGGCGCCAGCGTGATCCTCGCCGACCGCGATCCGGCGGTCGAGGGGATCGCTGCCGACCTCGGCGGCCGGGGCGTCATCGCCGACCTCGCCGACCCGGCGCAGGTCGATGCGCTGGGTGACGAACCGACCGACATCCTCGCCTGCAACGCTGGGATCGCCGGCCCCGCCGGGCCGATGCATGCGATGGATGACGCCGCGAGAGCCGCACTCTATGCGATCAATCTTGAGCATCCGATCCGCCTGACCGCACGCACCGCGCCGGCGATGGCGGCGCGGGGGCGGGGAAGCATCGTCCTCCTCTCCAGCATCGCCGGGCTGCGCGGCAATGCGGGTCTCGGCCACTACGGGATCACCAAGGCGGCGCTGGCGCAGCTCGCCCGCAACCTTGCCGTCGAGTTCGGGCCGCAGGGCGTGCGAGCCAACGCGATCGCGCCCGGCCTGATCGCGACCGACTGGGCAAGCGCAATCCTGTCGAACCCCGAGCGGACCGAGCGGCGGCTGGGTGCCACCCCGCTCCGCCGCGTCGGCACGCCCGGGCAAGTGGCGAACGCCGCGCTGTTCCTCGCCAGCGACGCGGGCGGCTTCGTCACGGGTCAGACGCTGGTGGTCGATGGCGGGACGCTGATCTCCGACGGGAACTGACGCGGCCATTGCGCGGCGCCCCGCTTTGGGGAATGGGGGGACGGTGACGGGGGCTTGAGATGGCGACGCGCACGGCCAGCTTGTTCGACGCGGGGGTCATCGCCGACCGCTGGATCGCCGATTACGGCGCCGAGCGCACGCGCGGCGACGCCATGGTCGACGCTGCCGACCCCCATGGCTGGCGCGTCATGTTCGAGGAGCTGGCGGCAAGCGCGGGCGAGTCGCTGACCGACGCGCGCGAGCGGGCGCAGCGGCAGGCCGACGATATCGGCACCGGCTTTCGCGTGGCGGGCGACAGCGACGAGCGCCCCTGGCCGCTCTCTCCCATCCCGCTGATGCTGGAAAGCGCCGAATGGGCGGGCATCCGCCGCGGCGTGATCCAGCGAGCCGACCTGCTCGAGACGATCGTCGCCGATCTCTACGGCCCCGGCCGGCTGGTGGCGCAGGGGCTGCTGCCCGCCGCGGTGGTGACGGGCAGCCCCTATTTCCTTCGCCCGATGCAGGGGCTCGTCCCCCCCGGCGGCCATCACCTCAACATCGTCGCCGTTGACCTTTGCCGCGGCCCGACGGGCGAGTGGCGGGTGATCGCCGATCATGTGCGCGGGCCGGTCGGCGCCGGCTATGCGCTCGAGAACCGGCTGGCCATTGCGCGGACGCTCGGCGGGTTGCAGGCGCGGCTGAATGTGGAGCGGCATGCCCCTTTCTTCGCCAGCCTGCGCGAGGGGCTGTGCGCCGCCTGCGAGCGTGCCGAGCCGCGCCTCGGCCTGCTGACGCCCGGCCGCCTCAACCAGAGCTATGCCGAGCAGGCGCATCTCGCGCGCTATCTCGGCTTCCTGCTGGTCGAGGGCGCCGACCTCGCGGTCATCGAGGATCGGCTCTACGTCCGTACGATCGCCGGACTGAAGCGCGTGGACGGGCTGTGGCGGCGGACCGACCCGACGCTGCTCGATCCGCTTGCCTTCGATTCGACCTCGACGATCGGTATCCCCGGCCTGATCGACGCAATGGCGGCGGGCAATGTCGTCGTCGCCAATGCGCCGGGCGCGGCGGTGGTCGAGGCGCCGGCCTTCTCCGCCTTTCTACCTGCCTTGTCGGCGCGGTTGACGGGCGAGGGACTGCACCTGCCGAACATCGCCACCTGGTGGTGCGGCCAGCCCGCCGAAGCCGCGCAGGTGGTGGACGAGCTGCCCAGCATGATCGTCGCGCCCGCCTTTGGCGCGCCCACCCGCGCGCTGCCCGATGGCCAGCCGGTGGTCGGCGCCGAGCTTTCCAATGCGCAGCGCGCCGCACTCCTCGCCGATCTGGAGGCGCGACCGCAGGATTATGTGGGGCAGGAGGTGGTTCACCTCTCCACCCTGCCCGTCGTGGTCGAGGGCGCGCTGGTGCCGCGGCCCTTCACCCTTCGCGTCTTCGCCGCGCGCGACGGGGCAGGGGCATGGCGGGTGCTGCCCGGCGGTTTCGCGCGGATCGGCGAGCATGCCGACCCCCGCATCACCGCGATCGGCGAGGGTGAATGGTCCGCCGACGTCATCGTCCACGGCCCCGTGGCCGTCGAGCCCGTCTCGCTGCTCCCCGCGGTCGATTCGCTCCACCTTCGCCGCAATCCCGGCACGCTGCCGAGCCGCGCTGCCGACAATCTCTTCTGGCTCGGCCGCTATCTGGAGCGCGGCGAGGCGCTGCTCGGTCTGATTCGCGTGCTGCTCGGCCATTCGATCAGCGCCGATGCGGGGGCCGCGCTCGACCGGGCGACGGTCGCGCGGATCGCCGACGCGCTGGTGCAGGTGGGGGCTGCGCCGCCGCTCGCGGGGCACCGCCGCGCCGAGCTGGTCGGCATGGCGCGCACCGCGATGGAGAGCGTCGAGAATGGCTGGTATTCGGTCCGCGCGATCAATCGCCAGGCGCGTGGCCTTGGCGCGGTCAGCCGCGATCGGTTGTCGGCCGACATGATCCGGCTACTCGACGCGCCGCACCCGACGCGCGGCGGCGTGCTCGACCGGGCAGGCTCGCTCCAGCGCCGCTATGCCGCGCTCGCGGGGCTATCGGCGGAACATATGGGCCGCACCGACGGCTGGCGCTTCCACGATCTGGGGCGGCGGATCGAGCGCGCGCTCAAGACCGTGCGCGCGATCCTGTCCTTCGGGATCGAAGCGTCGAGCGCCGACGACCTCTCGGTCCTGCTCGACCTTGCCGACAGCCAGATCAGCTATCGGCAGCGCTATCTGACGGGCATCGCGCGGATCGCCGTCCTCGATCTCGTCGCGCTCGACCCCGGCAACCCGCGCGCGCTCGCCTTTCAGGTCGCGCGCATCGCCGAGCATCTGGCGGCGCTTCCCGTCCTGAAGGACGACGGTCTCGCCGAACCGCAGCAACGCGTGGCGGCCGAATTGTCGGCGATGGTCGCCACCGCCGATGCGGGGACATTGGGGGCCGAGGCGCTGCTCGCGATCGAGGCGCGGCTGATGACCCTCGCTGAGGCGGTGGCGCGGCGTTACTTCCTGCAGGGGGCCGAGCCGCTGCGCGCTGCCGGGCTGACGCTGGCATGATGCGCTACGCCATCCGCCACGTGACGCGCTTCGACTATGCCGAGACGGTCGATTTCGCGCGCTGCAATCTCAGGCTCCAGCCGATCGACTGGCCGGGGCAGCGGGTCGAGGACTATACCCTAAACGTCACGCCGGGCGGCCGCACCGCGCCGGCGCGGGCACAGGCGGGGCTGGCGCACGTCACTCGCCTTGTCCTCGACCGGCCAACGCGCGAGCTGACGATCGAGAGCGTCGCGCACATGACCGTCGAGCGGCCGATCCCGATCCCTGCGGCGGACGATCCGACGATCGCCGCGGTCGGCGCGCTCGCACGGGCGAGCCGTGACCTGTCGCCGCTATCGCCCGCCGCCTATTTGTACGCGAGCCCGCGCATTCCGGTGAACGAGGACATCGGCGCCTGGTGCGCGCCCGACCTGTCGTCCGAGCGCGGCGTGCTCGATGCGGCGATCGAGCTCGCGCGGCGCATCCAGCGCGAGTTTGATTTCGATCCCACCGCCACCCTGGTCGACACGCCCCCGGCGGAGGCGTTCGCCAAGAAAGGCGGCGTGTGTCAGGACTTCGCACAGATCATGCTCTGCGGGCTGCGCGCCGCGGGTATCCCCGCCGCCTATGCCTCGGGCTATCTGCGCACCCTGCCGCCGCCGGGCGAGCCGCGGCTGGTGGGTGCCGACGCGACCCATGCCTGGGTGCTGGTTTGGGCGGGCGAGGCGCGCGGCTGGGTCGGCGTCGATCCAACCAATGGCATCTGGATGGCGGAGGATCACGTCATCGTCGCGATCGGCCGCGACTATGGCGACATCGCGCCGATCGACGGCATCGTCCTCGGCTCCGGCGCGCAGGACATGCATGTCTCAGTCGATGTGGCGCCGCAGGACTGACGAATTGCCATTGAGGGCATCGCGGCCCATCTAGGTGCAAAGTACTTCAACGGGGAAACAAGTGGCCGATCCTTACGCAATCCTGGGCGTCGCGCGCGGTGCAAGCGAGGACGAGATCAAGAAGGCGTATCGCAAGCTCGCCAAAGAGCTGCACCCCGACCGCAACCGCGACAATCCGAAGGCCGCCGAGCGCTTCGGCCAGGTCACCAATGCCTATGACCTCCTGAGCGACAAGGACAAGCGCGCGCGCTTCGACCGGGGCGAGATCGACGGCGACGGCAATCCCACTGCGCCCTTCGGTTTCGGCCGCGGCGGGCCGGGCGCGGGCGGGCAGCCGGGCGGTTTCCGCCCCGATTTCGGCAGCGATGGCGGCGATTTCAGCGACATCTTCGAGGGGCTGTTCGGCGGCGGCGCGGCGAAGGGCGGCGGCTTCGCAAGCGGCTTCGGCCGGCGGTCGGCGCCCAAGGGCGCGAATGTCGCCTATCGCGTGGCAGTGCCCTTCGTCGATGCGGTGACGCTCGCACCGCAGCGGCTGACTTTGCCCGACGGTTCGACGATCGAGGTCAAGCTGCCCGCCGGGGTCGAAAGCGGCACGCAGATGCGCCTCGCCGGCAAGGGCCAGCCCGGCCCCGGCGGCAGTGGCGACGCGATCGTGACGATCGAGGTGCAGCCGCACGCCTTCTACACCCGCGACGGCGACGATGTCCGCCTCGACCTCCCCGTCAGCCTGGCCGAGGCGGTGCTGGGGGCGGAGGTGCGGGTGCCCACCCCCGACGGCGCGGTGATGCTGAAGGTGCCCAAGGGCTCTTCCTCGGGCAAGACGCTGCGCGTGCGCGGGCGCGGCTTTCACAAGAAGGGCGGCGGCGGGCGCGGCGACCTCTATGTCACCCTGATGGTCGACCTGCCGACCCCCGACGACGCGCTGGTCGAGTTCGTCGAGCGCTGGGACGGCGGACGCAAGGGGAACCCTCGCGGGCGGCTCGGCGTCTGACCGGCGATGCCGGCCGATCCGCACGACCTGACGCCCGAGGGGCGCGCACGCCAGGGCGTCGTGCGTCGCCGCCTCGCCAGCCTCGGCATCGGCGAGCGCGCGATCGAGGTGATGAAGCGCGTCGCGGTCGGCACCTATAGCAGCGGCTTCACCAACGCCGGCAATCTAGCCTATCTCTCGATCCTCACGCTCTTTCCCTTCTTCATCGTCGCCGCATCGATCGCCCGCATCTTCGGCCGCACGGGTGACGGCCTGCGCGCGCTCGAGGGATTCCTCCAGACGGTGCCGCCCGATGTGGCCGAGGTGTTGCAGCAGCCGATCACCGACGTGCTCGCCGCACGCGCGGGCAACCTCGTATGGTTCGGCGTCATCGTCGGGCTGTGGACGACGGCGAGCTTCATCGAAACGGTGCGCGGCGTGCTGCGCCAGGCATATGGCGTGACCATGTCGCGGCCCTTCTGGGAATATCGGCTGGGGTCGATCGGCCTCATCATCGCCTCGGTCATCCTCGTCCTCATCGCCTTCAGCTTTCAGGTGGTGCTGACCGGCGTCGAGGCATTCATCGTCCGGCTGCTGCCGTTCGCCGGCGACCTTGCGCAGATCGTGTCGTTGACCCGGATCGCCCCGGCGCTCGCGCTGTTCGGCGCGCTCTACATGCTCTTCTATTCGCTGACGCCGTCGCGCTGGCGCTTTTCCAAATGCCCGAAATGGCCGGGCGCGGCGGTGGTCACGATCTGGTGGATGGCGACGACCGCGCTGCTGCCCGCGATCCTTGCCAGCCTCGGCAACTATGACCTCACCTATGGCAGCCTCGCGGGCGTGATGATCGCGCTCATTTTCTTCTTTGTCATCGGCCTCGGTCTTGTCGTCGGGGCCGAATTGAATGCCGCACTGGCGGAAGTGCCCGAAAACGGTCTAGAGCCCGCCGACGTCGACAAGGAGGAACAGGCGTCGTGACCGGATTGATGCAGGGCAAGCGCGGGCTCATCATGGGGCTGGCCAACGACCGATCGCTCGCCTGGGGCATTGCCAAGCAGCTTGCCGACCACGGTGCCGAGCTCGCCTTCAGCTATCAGGGGGAGGCGCTGGGCAAGCGCGTCAAGCCGCTGGCCGAGCAGCTGGGCTCGGACTTCATCTTCGACTGCGATGTGTCGGACATGGCCTCGCTCGACGCGGGGTTCGCGGCGCTCAAGGCGCGGTGGGAGACGATCGACTTCGTCGTTCACGCAATCGGCTTTTCGGACAAGAACGAGCTGCGCGGCCGCTATTACGACACCAGCCTCGACAATTTCCTGATGACGATGAACATCAGCGTCTATTCGTTCACCGCAGTGGCACAGCGCGCGCGGGCGATGATGCCAAATGGCGGCTCGTTGCTAACGCTGACCTATTACGGTTCGGAAAAGGTCGTGCCGCACTACAACGTGATGGGCGTCGCCAAGTCGGCGCTCGACACCTCGGTCAAGTATCTGGCGACCGACCTGGGGCCCGAGAATATCCGCGTCAACGCGATCTCCGCCGGGCCGATCCGGACGCTGGCGGCAAGTGGGATCGGCGACTTCCGCTATATCCTCAAGTGGAACGAGCTGAACGCCCCGCTCCGCCGCAACGTGACGATCGAGGATGTCGGCGGCGCTGGCCTCTATCTCCTCTCCGATCTGTCGTCCGGCGTGACGGGTGAGATCCACCATGTCGACGCTGGTTACAACGTCATCGGCATGAAGGCCGAGGACGCGCCCGACATCGCGCTGAGCTGACGGTCCGGCGCGAATGGACATCCGCCCCGCCCGGCCCGAGGACGTGCCCGCGCTCGACGGGTTCCTGCGCCAGAGCTTCGGCGCGAGCGAGGCCGAACTGGTGCGGCGTCTGTGCATCGATGGCGACATGGTGCTGACGATGGTCGCGCGCGATCCCGATCTGGTCGGGGCGGCGGTGTTCAGCCGGATGGCGGTCGAGGTGAATGGCGGCGAAGTGCCCGCCGTCGCGCTCGCGCCGCTCGCGGTGGCCGGGCCGTGGCGGCGCCAGGGGGTGGGCGAGGCGCTGGTCGCCGCGGGGCATGACGCGCTGGCAAAGGCCGGCTGGGTGCTGAGCTTCGTGCTCGGCGATCCCGCTTATTATGGCCGCTTCGGCTATGCCGCCGATCTGGCGCAGGGGTTCGACAGCCCCTATGCGGGCGAGCATCTGATGGCGCTGCCGCTCCAGACCGCAGGGATGCCGTGCGGGGTGCGCGGCATCGCCGCCCATGCGCCGGCCTTTGCCGCGCTGTCGGAGGACGCATGAGCTTCAACACCTTTGGCCGCGTGTTCCGTTTCTCCACCTGGGGGGAGAGCCACGGGCCGGCGATCGGCGCGGTCGTCGACGGCTGCCCGCCGGGACTGGCGCTCGGCGAGGCCGATATCCAGCCCTTCCTCGACGCGCGGCGCCCGGGCACCAGCCGCTTCACCACCCAGCGGCGCGAGCCGGACGAAGTGCGCATCCTGTCCGGCGTGTTCGAGGGGCGGACGACGGGCACGCCGATCAGCCTGATGATCGAGAATGTCGATCAGCGCTCGAAAGACTATTCGGACGTCGCCAAGGCCTATCGCCCCGGCCATGCCGACTATGCCTATGACGCGAAGTACGGGTTTCGCGATTATCGCGGCGGTGGGCGCTCGTCCGCACGCGAGACTGCGAGCCGGGTGGCGGCGGGGGCAGTGGCGCGCAAGGTCATCCCCGAAGTGACGATCACCGCCTGGGTCGAGGCAGTCGGCGGCGACGCCATCGACCCTGCCCGGTTCGACGCCGCGGAGATCGGCCGCAATCCCTTTTTCTGCCCCGATGCCGAGGCGGCGGTGCGTTGGGGGCGGTTGGTCGACGAGGCACGCAAGGCTGGCTCGTCGCTGGGCGCAATCGTGGCGGCAGAGGCGACGGGCGTACCGCCAGGCTGGGGAGCGCCGCTTTATGCAAAGCTCGACAGCGAGTTGGCGGCGGCGATCATGTCGATCAATGCGGTCAAGGGCGTCGAGATCGGCGACGGATTCGCGGCGGCGCGACTGACCGGCGAGCAGAATGCCGATCCGATGCGGCCGGGTGACGGTGGACCCACTTTCCTTGCCAATCATGCCGGCGGGATCGCGGGCGGCATCTCGACGGGGCAGCCGATCCGCCTGCGCTGCGCGTTCAAGCCGACCAGTTCGATCCTGAAGCCGGTGGAGACGATCGACCGCGACGGCGCGGCGGCAGAGATCATGACCAAGGGGCGCCACGACCCTTGTGTCGGCATCCGCGGCGTGCCGGTGGTCGAGGCGATGCTGGCGCTCGTGCTCGCCGACCAGAAGCTGTTGCACCGCGCGCAGTGCGGCTGAGCGGCCAATAAGGCGAAAATCGGGCAGGTGGAGTGACGGCGGCGTTCAGCCGAGGCTCTTTCTGCCGCATCGGCGGTTCTCTCCTCGACAACATGATAGAGAGGTAACGCCATGAAAACGCACGCTCTTGCCGGCCTTCTGATCCTGTGCGGCTCGACCGCCGCGCTCGCGCAGACGACGATGCCGCAGACCCAGACGCCGCAGACGCAACCCATGCCGGGCCAGCCCACGCCAACCGCGCCGCCCACTGACGAGACCCAGCCGGGCGACTCGACGACGACCGAGCCCACCGATCCCACGGCGCCGGAAACGACGCCGGCCCCCGATGCTGGCACGCCGCCGGCGGGCACGATGGGCACCGGTACGACTCCGCCGGCCGGCACGACCCCGCCGCAGGGCTGACCCGCCCCTCGGTTCACTACGGCGAGAGCCCCGCGCCATCCGGCGCGGGGTTTCTTGTGTCCGGGCGCTTCGACCAACCCTCATTCTAGCGAGGGTGGGAGGCTCGCTTGACGCCGGCACCAGCGCCTAACGGTAGCAGCCCCGACCGTCGTCGGGGCGACATCGTTGCGGTCTCAGTCCGCGAACGGATCCCGCACCAGAATCGTATCCTCGCGCTCGGGACTGGTCGAGACGAGCGTGACCGGGCAGCGGATCAGTTCCTCGACGCGGCGAATGTACTTGATCGCCTGGGCGGGCAATTCGGCCCAGCTGCGCGCGCCCGCGGTCGTCTGCGACCAGCCTTCCATCGTCTCGTAAATCGGCACGACGCGCGCCTGCTCGGCGGCGTGGGCAGGGTAGTGGTCGAGCGTCTCGTCGCCCAGCCGATAGCCGGTGCAGATACGGATCTCCTCGAAACCGTCGAGCACGTCGAGCTTGGTCAGCGCGATGCCCGTGATGCCGCTGACCGCCGCCGACTGGCGCACCAGCACTGCGTCGAACCAGCCGCAGCGCCGCTTGCGGCCCGTCACTGTCCCGAACTCATGCCCGCGCACGCCGAGGCGCTCGCCCGTCTCGTCGGCAAGCTCGGTGGGGAAGGGGCCCGAGCCGACGCGCGTCGTATAGGCCTTGGCGATGCCGAGGACGAAGCCGACCGCGCCCGGCCCGACGCCCGACCCGCCCGCCGCGGTGCCGGCGATCGTGTTCGAGGAGGTGACGAACGGATAGGTACCATGGTCGATGTCGAGCAGCACGCCCTGCGCGCCCTCGAACAGGATGCGCTTGCCGGCGGCGCGCGCCTCATTGAGCGTCCGCCAGACGGGCGCGGCGAACGGGAGGACGAAGCCGGCAATCTCGCGCAACTCGGCGACCAGCGCCTCGCGGTCGATCGGCGGCTCGCCAAAGCCGGCGCGCAGCGCATCGTGATGCGCGGTCAGGCGGTCTAGCTGCGGCCCCAGGTCATCGAGGTGCGCCAGGTCGCAGACGCGGATCGCGCGGCGACCGACCTTGTCCTCATAGGCCGGACCGATGCCGCGGCGAGTGGTGCCGATCTTGCCGGCACCGCTCGCATCCTCGCGAAGGCCGTCTAGATCGCGGTGGAAGGGGAGGATCAGCGCGCAGGTGTCGGCGATCATCAGCGTGTCGGGGGTGGCGACGACGCCCTGCTCGCGCAGCCGCTCGACCTCGGCCTTCAAGGCCCAGGGGTCGAGGACGACGCCATTGCCGATGACGCTCGGCGTGCCGCGAACGATGCCCGACGGGAGGAGGGACAGCTTGTAGGTCTTGTCGCCGACGACCAGCGTATGGCCGGCATTGTGACCGCCCTGGAAGCGGACGACGATGTCGGCGCGCTCGGCCAGCCAGTCGACGATCTTGCCCTTGCCCTCGTCGCCCCATTGGGCGCCGATCACCGCCACGTTCGCCAAGTCGCCGATCCCGATGCTTTTGAAGAGAAGGCGCCGCCCTATCGCGAGGGGGCGGCTTCGTCCACCCGCGGATGCGTGGAGCGGCGAAGCTCCATCGTCCCGCATACGCCGCAGAAGGCCGGGGTCCCGGAGCGTGCGCGCTCGATGGCGCCGCCGCAACGTCCTCCGACTCGGCCCCGGCCCTTGCCGGGGCGGGAGTTGTCCCTACCCGTCCAGCGCCCCGCGCACCCGTTCGGCGAGCTGGCGCAGGTTGAACGGCTTTGGCAACAGCGCCGGCCCGCCGGTGGCGGCGTTGCCCTGTTCGCGCGTATAGCCGCTGGTAAAGAGCACGCGCAGGCCCGGCACGCGCGCTTCGACCGCATCGGCCAGCTCGCGACCGGTCATGTCGGGCATCACCATGTCGGTGAAGAGCAGGTCGGGCTTGAGGCCAGCGCCGATCGCCGCCAGCGCCTCCGGCCCGCTCGCCGCGGCATCGACGGCATAGCCGAGGTCGCGCAGCGCCTCGACCGAGAAGCTGCGTACGCGCTCCTCGTCCTCGACCACCAGCACGCGCTCGCCGGGGCGCGCCTGCGGCAGGTGGGTATTCGGCGGGGCGCGTTCGCCGGGGGTCGACGTCTCCGCGTCGGCCGCGGGCAGGTAGAGATGCACCGCCGTGCCCTCGCCCGGCGTCGATTCGATGCGGACATGGCCGCCCGACTGGCGCACGAAGCCGAACACCTGGCTGAGGCCGAGGCCGGTGCCCTTGCCCACCGCCTTGGTGGTGAAGAAGGGCTCGAACGCGCGGCGCACCACATCTGGGGCCATGCCCGCGCCCGTATCGGCGACGCACAGGCGCAGGAAATGGCCGGGCGCGACGCCGAAGCGTTCGGCCTCCTCGCCATCGACGACATGCTGGCTGGTGGCGATCGACAGCGTGCCGCCGCCGGGCATGGCATCGCGGGCATTGACGGCCAGGTTGAGGACGACGTTCTCGAGCTGGCTGGGATCGACGACCGCCGGGCGAAGGTCGCCGGCTAGGTTGGTCTCGACGCGGATATCGTCGCCGATCGTGCGGACGAGCAGGTCGAGCATCCCCGTCACCATGGCGTCGATGTCGATCGGCCGCGGAGCGAGCGGGGTCTGGCGGGCGAAGGCGAGCAGCCGCTGCGTCAGCCCCGCTGCGCGCGTTGCCCCGTCGCGCGCCGCGGTCAGATAGCGGCCGATATCGGTCGATCCCTGCGCTACGCGCCGTTCCATCAGGTCGAGCGCGCCGATGACGACCGCGAGCATGTTGTTGAAGTCGTGCGCGATGCCGCCGGTCAGCTGGCCCACCGCCTCCATCTTCTGCGCCTGGCGCAATTGTTCCTCGGTCGCCATCAGCTGGCGCGTCCGCTCCTCGACCGCGCGCTCCAGATCCTCGCGCGAGCGGGCGAGCACCTCGCGCGCCTCGACCACGGTCTGGATGTCGGTGGTGGTGCCGAACCAGCGGGTGATCCGGCCTTCGCTGTCGCGCACCGCGGTTCCGCGGCCCAGCGCCCAGCGATAGGTCGCGCTCGGTGCATGCCAGATGCGATACTCGATCTGATATTCGTCGCCGGTCGCGATGCTCGCAGCCCAGGCGGCAACCGCGGCGTCCCGATCATCGGGATGCAGCACCCGGTCCCACGCATCGCCATCGGTGCTGCCGATCGCACTGCCGGTATAGTCGTACCAGCGGGCGTTGTAGTAATCGACCAGTCCGTCGGGCGAGGCCGCCCAGACCATGTGGTCGATCGAATCGGTGATCGCGCGGAACTGCGCCTCGCTGTGCCGAAGCGCCGCGACTGCGTTGGCGCGCTCGACCGCATCCCAGGAGATTTCGGCCACCGCCTCGACAAAGGCGACGTCCTCGGCCGACCAGTCGCGCGGCTCGGCCTGGTTGACGTAGAAGGTGGCGAGCCAGCGGCCCTGGCGCAGCAGCGGCACGCCGATCGCGGCCGGCGCGAGGCGGCTGACCGCGCTGCCCGTCAGCCCCTTGTCGTCGGCGCAGTCGCCACTGACCAGCGTGCGCCCTGCACGATATTGGCTGGTCATCGACTCGCCGAGTTCCTCGGCGCTCAGCGTCCCGCGCATCAGCGGCAGCCGGCCGCTGGTCCAGCCCGGTCCGAAGGTCGCGGTGCCGGTGTCGGGCGCCACGCGGTAGAAGCCGACGCGATCGAGCTTCATGCGCCGCCCCAGCGCTGCTGCGGTCAGCCGCATGATCGCCTCGGGAGTGTCGAGCCCGCGCTGCCGCTCGGCGAGCGAATAGATGAACGCCTGTGCCTCGGTCGCCTGGCGCAGTTCCTCGGTCGTCGCGCGCGCGGCTTCCTCGGCGGCCTTGCGGCGGGTGATGTCGAAGGTGATGCCGGGGAAGCGTACCATCGCGCCGCCCTCGCCGCGAAGCGCGCGGCCTTCGGCCATCACCCAGCGCACCGAACCATCGGGCTGTACGAGGCGATATTCCTCAGAGAAGGAGGTGCCGTGCAGCAGCGTTGCATCGATCGCCGCGCGCACCCGGTCGGCGTCGTCGGGGTGGATCGCGGCGAAGAAATCGTTCAGCGGTGCGCCGACTGCGGCCTCTTCCGTGTCGGCGCCGTACAGGCGCGCGAAGCCGCTGTCGGCCGTGACGCGGTCGTTGACGACGTCCCAGTCCCAGATGCCGACGCCCTGTGCCGCCTGCAGCGCGAGATCGAGGCGCGCCTGGCTTTCCTCCAGCGCCCGTTCGGCCGCCGCGCGCTCGGTGACGTCGGTCGCCTCGATGAAGATGCGCGTCACCTCGCCGCCGCCGTCGCGGATCGGCTGATAGACGAAGTCGATCACCCGTTCCTCGAGCGGCGCGGCGCCGCCGCGCGCCAGCATCACCCTTGCCCCCCAGGCGCGATAGGTCTTGCCCGTCGCGCGGACATTGTCGAGCAGATCGGCGAAACCCTGCTCGACGACCTCGGGCACCGCCTCGCGCACCGTGCGGCCAAGGATGTCGCGCCGGCCGATCAGCTCGAGATAGGTGTCGTTCGCCATCTCGAACCGGTGTTCCGGCCCGGCGACCAGCGCGACCGCGCCCGGCGACTGCTGGAACAGCTCGGTCAGCCGCTCGATCTCGGCGCGGCTGCGGCGCTCGGCCAGGACGAAGCGAGTCGTCTCGTTGCCCTGGTTGAGGATGCCGGCGATCCGGCCGAACTCGTCGCGGATCGGGGTGCCCGAATAATTCCAGTAGGTTTCGGTCGGCACCCCGCCGCGGTTCATCATCAAGAGCTGGTCGAAGCTGGCGAAGGGCGTGCCCTCGCGCATCGCCGTCTCGAACTGCGGCGCGACCACGTCCCAGATGTCGGCCCAGACCTCCGCGCCCCGACGCCCGAGCGCCCAGGGGTGCCGCTCGGCGGGGATCGCCGACCAGGCATCGTTATAGAGGAGGTAGAAGTCCGGACCCCAGTAGATGGCCATCGGGAAGGAGGAAGCGAGACAGAGGTTGAGACTGAAACGCAGCGCCTGCGGCCATGTGTCGGGAGTGCCGAGCGGATGGCCGCGCCAATCCTTCTCGCGGATGCGCGCCGCCATCTCGCCCGGATGGTCCAGAAAGCGCATTCCTGAATGCATGCTCATGCGATGGCGGGGATGCCGGGGACTTGTCAATCACCCAGGTCGGGCGGAGGTCCGCGTCGCTCGACATGCGTCGGCAAGCGGCTAAGGAAGGGGCAGAGGATGCGGAGAAAATAGATGAAACTGGCTAGCCTGAAAGCGGGGCGCGACGGGCGTCTGGTCGTCGTGTCGAGCGACCTTGCCTGGTATGCCGATGCGGGGCACATCGCGCCCACGCTGCAGGCGGCGCTCGACGACTGGGACCGGCTCGCGCCCGATCTCGAGAACCTCGCCACCGACCTCGACCACGAAGTGATCCCGCGCGAGCGGTTCCACGAGCGCGAGGCGGCGTCCCCGCTGCCGCGCGCCTATCAATGGGCCGACGGCTCTGCATATGTGAACCATGTCGCGCTGGTGCGCCAGGCGCGCGGTGCCGAGATGCCCGAGAGCTTCTGGCACGATCCCTTGATGTATCAGGGCGGCTCGGACGGGTTCCTGGGGCCGCGCGATCCGATCCCGCTCAAGGACGAGAGCTGGGGCTGCGACCTCGAGGCCGAGGTGGTGGTCGTGACCGGCGACGTGGGTGCGGGCGCGAGCCGCGAGGAGGCGCTGGCGGCGGTGCGGCTGGTCGGGCTGACCAACGACGTGTCGCTGCGCGGGCTGATCCCCGGCGAACTCGCCAAGGGGTTCGGCTTTTTCCAGTCGAAGCCGGCTAGTGCCTTTTCGCCGGTGTTCGCGACGCCCGCGTCGCTCGGCGACTGGTGGCGGGACGGCAAGCTCCACCGGCGCGTCAACGTCGATCTCAACGGCCAGCCCTTCGGCCGGGCCGAGGCGGGGGAGGACATGACCTTCGACTTCGGCACGCTGATCGCCCATGCGGCGAAGACGCGCGCACTGGGGGCGGGGACGATCATCGGCTCGGGCACCGTCTCGAACCGCGACGCCGACGGCGGGCCGGGCAAGCCGATCGCAGAGGGCGGCGTCGGCTATTCGTGCATCGCCGAAATCCGCACGGTCGAGACGATCAAGGACGGCGCGGCGAAGACTCCGTTCCTGAAGGCCGGCGATACGGTGCGCATCTGGGCCGAGGACGACAAGCACCATTCGATCTTCGGCGCGATCGAGCAGTCGGTAGTGGCCGGCTGACCGATCAGGCGGCACTGTCCTCGCGCAGCGCCGCCGCCAGCCAATCGGGGATCAGGGCGTCGCCCAGGTCCTCGACGCGGCGATGCTCGACCATCAGGCCGAGGTCGGGATAGGCAATCCGTGTTCGTTTCCCCGGCTCGCCGAGCGGTGCGACGACCAGCCGGCGGTTGACCTTGGCGCGGTGGTGCATTCGCGCGGTATTCTCCTGCCCGACATAGCAGCCTTTGGCGAAACTGACCCCGTTCAGCTCGCGCGCATTGCATTCGAGCCACAGCGTTTCGCCATCGCCGAGCTCGCTCACCCCCTCGGTCACGCCGAGCGCCAGGCGGTGCGCGCGCCACGCATCGCTGGCATTCGCGCCCGCCTCATCCGCCAGCCAGCGATGCCCGAGCGCGGCCAGCCGCGGGTCGGCGGGCTGGTCGAAGCTCGCGGGTGACCAGTGAACGAAACGCGCCGGCTCCGCCGCGATCGTGATCGCTCGGCGCAGGCGATAGAGCGTCAGTCGCTTCGCCAGCGCCTCCGCCCGCGCCGCCTCGCAATCGACAAGCATGTCGTCGCCCTCGGCCCAGAGGAGAAAGTCGAACAGTGCCTTGCCCTGCGGGCTGAGGATTGCGGTCCAGAGCGGCTGCGCCTCGCCGAGCTCGCGCACGTCATGGGTGACGAGGCCCTGGAGGAAGCCACGCACATCCTCCCCCGACAGGCGGATCAGGCTTCGGTCGGCAAGGTGGGTGGCATCGCTCATGGTCCGGACGTAAGAGGTCGGCGACGACAGCGAAAGAGGCGGCCATGACCTACGACCTGAAGCTTACCGGCGGCACCGTGCATCTGCCCGGTGGGCCAGCCAAGGTCGACGTTTTCGTGTCCGGCGGCCGGATCGCGGCGATCGGCGGGTCGGGCGATGCGGGCGAGACGATCGACGTCACCGGCCTCGACGTGCTGCCCGGCGTCATCGACAGCCAGGTCCATTTCCGCGAGCCCGGCCTCGAGCACAAGGAGGACCTCGAAAGCGGCAGCGTCGCCGCGGTGATGGGCGGCGTGACCGCGGTGTTCGAGATGCCGAACACCAACCCCAATACCGACAATGAGGGCGCGATCCTCGACAAGCTGGCGCGCGCGCATCACCGCATGTGGTGCGACCACGCCTTCTACGTCGGGGCAACCGGCCAGAATGCCGAGGAATTGCGCGCGCTGGAGCGGATGCCCGGCACCGCGGGGGTCAAGATCTTCATGGGCTCCTCGACCGGCAACCTGCTGGTGGCGGAGGACGAGGCGCTGTCGCGCGTCCTCGCCTCCGGCACCCGCCGCGTCGCGATTCATGCCGAGGACGAGGCGCGGATGAACGAGCGCGCTGCCGAATACCGGATCAACGGTGACCCGTCCTCACACCCCGTCTGGCGCGACGACGAGAGCGCGATGCTGGCGACGCGCCGCATCCTGCGGCTGGCGCGGGAAGCCAAGCGGCGCATTCACGTCCTGCACATCTCGACCCCGGCCGAGCTCGAACTGCTCGCGCAGCACAAGGACATCGCCACGTGCGAGGTGACGCCGCAACACCTGACGCTGGCGGGCGAGGAAGCTTATGCCAAGATCGGCACCTACGCACAGATGAACCCGCCGATCCGCTCGGGCGCGCATCGCGACGGGCTGTGGCACTGGATGGGGCAGGGGGTGCCCGACGTGATCGGCTCCGACCACGCGCCGCACACGATTCCGGAGAAGGAGCGCGCCTATCCCGCCAGCCCCAGCGGGATGCCCGGCGTGCAGACGCTGCTGCCCTTGATGCTGAACCATGTCGCCGAGGGGCGGCTGACGCTCCAGCGGCTGATCGACCTGACCAGCGCGGGGCCGCAGCGTATCTTCGGCTTGGTGAGGAAGGGGCGGATCGCGATCGGCTACGACGCTGATTTCACCGTCGTCGACCTGAAGCGCCGTTGGACGGTGAGCGCCGACTGGCTGGCGTCGCGCTGCGGCTGGTCGCCGTTCGAGGGCTGGGACCTGACCGGCAAGCCGATCGGCACGATCATCCGCGGCCGGACGGCGATGTGGGAGGATGCGCTGGTGGGGACGGCGCAGGGCGAGCCGCTGAAATTCGAAGGGACGGAGTTTATTTAAGGGGCGGACGCCCCGCCCGTTTCGCGAACGGCCTCGAAGGCGGCAAGGTCCAGGAACGCCGTCACCGCGACGATCCGTCCGCCGCGCATCGTGAGGAACCATGCATAGGCGTTGCGATACGTGCCGCCACGCTTCAGCGGCGCGGTGGCGGTGAAACGGACGATGACCTGATTGCCGGTGGCCGTCACCGATTGCAGCGTCGGAGCAAGCGGCGCGGCGAGCGCGGCATTGAAGGGCGCGAGCAGCGCCTCCAGCGCTTGCCGGTCATAGCTGCCCGCCGACGGCCTGCTGCCTTCGATCGTCCAGCGAACATTGGGCGAGAGCAGGTCGAACACCGTGCCCGTGCCTTGCCGCCATCGCGTAAACGCTTCGCGAACGATCGCGGCGTTCCGCGTTTCGTCGGTCTGGGCGGCAACGGATGCGACGATGGCGGTGGGGGCGGGGGCGGGAAGCGCATGGATCATGTCGGCATTCTCGCACGCATCCTATGCGGCGGTTAGCTTGATGCTACGCCAGTTTTGCCCGATCGTCCGGCTGTCCAGCCATTGCCCCGTCCCCCTTTCGTTCGCATATTCGCGGCATGGCGATCCAGATCCGCACCAGCCTGGCCGAGCCCGAGACCGGGCAGAGCTTCGTCCCCCATCGCCCGCAGCGCCCACCCAAGGCGGAAGGGGGCAAGCGGTTCAAGCTCGTCAGCGATTACCAACCCTCGGGCGACCAGCCGACCGCGATCAAGGAACTGGTCGAGGCGGCCGAAGCCGGGGAGCGGGACCAGGTGCTGCTGGGCGTCACCGGCTCGGGCAAGACCTTCACCATGGCCAAGGTGATCGAGGCGGTGCAGCGCCCGGCGCTGATCCTTGCCCCCAACAAGATCCTCGCCGCGCAGCTCTATGGCGAATTCAAGTCGTTCTTTCCCGAGAACGCGGTCGAGTATTTCGTCAGCTATTACGACTATTACCAGCCAGAGGCCTATGTGCCGCGGTCGGACACGTACATCGAGAAGGAAAGCTCGATCAACGAGGCGATCGACCGGATGCGCCACTCGGCCACCCGGTCGCTGCTCGAACGCGACGACGTGCTGATCGTCGCGTCGGTCAGCTGCCTCTACGGCATCGGTTCGGTCGAAACCTATTCGGCGATGATCTTTGATCTCAAAAAGGGCGAGACGCACGACCAGCGCGAGATCATCAGAAAGCTCGTCGCGCTTCAATACAAGCGCAACGACGCCGCGTTCCAGCGCGGCGCGTTCCGCGTGCGGGGCGACAGCCTCGAACTCTTCCCCTCGCACTATGAGGACAGCGCCTGGCGGATCAGCTTCTTCGGCGACGAGATCGAGGAGATCACCGAGTTCGATCCGCTGACCGGACAGAAGGTCGCCAATCTCAACTCGATCCGCATCTACGCCAACAGCCACTATGTGACGCCCGGCCCGACGATGAAGCAGGCCACGCACGCGATCCGGCACGAGCTGGAGGAGCGGCTGAAGGAATTGCAGGCGGAAGGGCGGCTGCTCGAGGCGCAGCGGCTGGAGCAGCGGACCAACTTCGACCTCGAGATGATCGCGGCTACCGGCTCTTGCGCAGGGATCGAGAATTACAGCCGCTTCCTGACCGGCCGGCTACCGGGCGAGCCGCCGCCGACCTTGTTCGAATATCTCCCCGAGAATGCGCTGCTGTTCGTCGACGAGAGCCACCAGACGATCGGCCAGATCAGCGCGATGGCGCGCGGCGACCACCGGCGAAAGATCACGCTTGCCGAATACGGCTTTCGCCTGCCGTCGTGCATCGATAACCGGCCGCTGCGCTTCAACGAATGGGACGCGATGCGGCCGCAGACCGTCTGCGTCTCGGCGACGCCGGGCGGGTGGGAGATGGAGCAGACCGGCGGCGTCTTCGTCGAGCAGGTGATCCGCCCGACCGGCCTGATCGACCCCCCGGTCGAGATCAAGCCCGTCGAGGAGCAGGTGCAGGATCTGATCGTCGAGGCGCGCAAGACGACCGAGGCCGGATACCGCACGCTCGTCACCACGCTCACCAAGCGGATGGCCGAGGACCTGACCGAATATATGCACGAGGCGGGCATCAAGGTCCGCTACATGCACTCCGACGTCGAGACGCTGGAGCGCATCGAGCTGATCCGCGACCTGCGCATGGGCGTGTACGACGTGCTGATCGGCATCAACCTGCTGCGCGAGGGGCTCGACATTCCCGAATGCGGGCTGGTCGCGATCCTCGATGCCGACAAGGAGGGGTTCCTGCGGTCGGAGACGTCGCTCATCCAGACGATCGGCCGCGCGGCGCGCAACGTCGACGGGCGCGTGATCCTCTATGCCGACCGCATCACGGGCTCGATGGAGCGCGCGCTCAACGAAACCGGCCGCCGCCGCGAGAAGCAGCAGGCGTATAACGCCGAGCACGGCATCACCCCGCAGACGATCAAGCGCAACATCGGCGATATCATCGCGCACGTGTCGCAGAAGGATCAGGTCACGGTCGAGATCGGCGACGATCGCCCGCACATGGTCGGCCACAATCTGCGCGCGTACATCGAGGAGCTCGAGAAGAAGATGCGCAAGGCCGCTGCCGACCTCGAGTTCGAGGAAGCCGGCCGGCTGCGCGACGAGATCCGCTCGCTGGAAGCCGAGGAGCTCGGGCTACCCGACCATGAGAAGAAGGCGCCGATCATGGGGCGCTCGAACGAGGGCAAGCCGGGCACGCGCAAGGACCGGTTCGGGAAGACGCAGCGGCGGTGGACGGGGAAGCGGTGATTACCGGCTGAGGTCAAACTTCGGCTATTGAGCTGGCACAATCGGCTGCCGCTCGAGCCGCTGCATGCCAAATTCCATCTCCGGCTGGCGATCTGTCAGATGGCGCATCCACAACGTGTTGGTCGCTCGATGTCGCCAAATCTTGCGGCAGAAGCGCTCTGGCCGCGACGGCAGTTTTCGGTGAACCGAAGCGGCAAGGAGGCACAGCTGGCTGTTCTCGACGAACCATCGCCCACTGTAGATTACGGTTCCGACCGATGCGACGGAGCCGCGCCATGTTCCGTCTGGCCGATATGCCTCACCGGCAAGCAGGTCGGCCCAGCCGGGAGGATCATAGCTGACATGCATACCGCTCAGTTCCTGGCGGATTTGATCACCCGTTAGCTGCACGAAGCGTGGATCTTGAGCGTTGGCGCTGTGGGTGACGAACAAGGCCGCGACCGCGACAGCAACGGCTATCGAGAACTTTGATGCGGCTTCCAGGCTCATGCCGCCCACCAATCCCGCCGCAGCGGCTTGATCGCCAGCGCCATCAGCCCCGCTGCGACCAAATAGAACCCCAAAGCCGCGATTGCCGCCCAGCGCAGGGCATCGTCGCCAAGGCTGGCCTTCATCGAATCAGCCATCGCGCCCATGATCCAGGAGCCGAGCCCCAGCCCGACAAGGTTGTTGATGAGCAGGAACGACGCGCTCGCCGTTGCGCGCATCGGCGGCGGGACGAGGCCCTGCACTGCGGTCGTCACCGGCCCCAGCCACAGGATGTTGAACCCGTTGGGAATGAGGAACAGGAGCCAGGCCAGTACCGGCGATCCACTGGCCAGCAGCCCGCCGGCGAACAGCGGCACGGTGATGAGCCAGGCGATCATCGGCAGCTTGGCATAAGCGCCCTTGTCACGCCCGCCGAGCTTGTCGGCGAGCACGCCGCCGAGCAGCACCCCCGCGCTGCCGCCCACCAGCAGCACCGACCCCATATAGAGCGCGGCATCGAACAACTCGAACCCGAAGCTTCGGATCAGGACCGAGGGCATCCAGTAGGCGAGGCCATAGCCACACATCGAGCTGAACCCGGCGGCGAAGCCCATCAACCAGAAGCTGGGCTTGCTCGCGAGGATCGCGAAGACGCGGGCGATGGGTACGCGCTCAGCCGGAGGCGGCACCGGGTCGCTCATTCCGCGCGCGGGCTCGCGGACGATCAGGCGGAAGATCGGCGCGAGGACCACGCCGGCCACGCCGACGGCGATGAACGCCGTCCGCCAGTCGACCGTCGCGGCGATGAAGCCGCCCAGGATCGACCCGCCCGCCAGCCCGATCGGGATGCCGAGCGAATAGATGGCGAGCGCCTTGGCCCGCTGGTTCTGCGGGAAATAGTCCGAGATCATCGCGTAGGAGGGCGCCACGCCCCCCGCCTCGCCGACGCCGACGCCGATGCGGAAGGCGAACAGCTGCCAGAAACTGGTGGCGAGGCCGCACAAGGCGGTGAACGCGCTCCACACGCCGAGGGAGATGGTGATAACCCAGCTGCGGCTCGTCCGGTCGGCGATCAGCGCGAGCGGGATGGCGAGGGTCGAGTAGAGCATCGCAAAGGCGATGCCGCCGAGTGCGCCCAGTTGCGTGTCGGTAAGGCCGAGCTCGGCCTTGATCGGTTGGACGAGGATGCCGAGGATCTGGCGGTCGAGGAAATTGAAGGTGTAGACGACGAGCAGCATCGCCAGGACGAGCGCGCGATAGCGAGGCGTCACTTCGGTCAACCGGCCACGTGCATCCGCGCTGCTTGCCATACCCGATCCTCGAATGTTTGCCCGAGCTTACGCGATCGGCGCGCGATGCCAAGCGTCTTGAGACAAGATGGGCGGGAAGCTGAGGCCACCCGCCCATTCCCCCTTTTAGAACTTGAGGCCGAGCGTCACGTAGAACTGGCGCGGATTGCCGTAGAAGGCGGTTGCCACGCCCTCGCGCCCCAGCGACGGGGTGATGCCGCCCGCGGGCGTGATGATCGGCAGGCCCGTCTGCGGGTTCGACACCGCGAACAGATAGCCCGAGGTGATGTAGCGCTCGTCAGTCAGATTCTTGCCGTGCAGGCCGATCGAGTAGCGCTGGTCGGGGCCGAAGCGATAGTTGATGCTGGCGTCCCAAAGGGCATAGCCCGGCTGGTCGAGGAAGGGATTGGGGACCTCGAACTGGGTCGTGTCGCTGCGATAGCTGACCGTGGTCGAGGCGTTGAGCTCGCCCGGCCCCAGCGGCAGGATCGTGCCCAGTGTCCCCGAGAGCGTCCAATCGGGCGTGTTCTGGATGCGGCGGAAGTTGGCGACCTCGTTCCCCGCCGGGCCGATGAAGCTGTCATACCTGGCGTCGATATAGCCGAGCGTGCCCGACAGCGTGACCTGGCTGCCCGCACCGGCGAAATCGCGCAGCAGGCGAGCGAACAGCTCGGCCTCGACGCCCTTCAGCGTCGCCGCGGCGGCGTTGGTGGTGACACCGGCGAACCCTTCGAACACGCCGTCGCCATTGGCATCGACGCCGACCGAGCCGGGCACCTGCACGTCCTTGTAGTCGGCCCAGAAGCCCGTCACCGCATAGGTAAAGGCGCGGTCGAACAGCGAACCCTTGACGCCCACTTCATAGCTGTCGACCTCTTCGGGATCGAACAGGAAAAAGTCGTAGATGTCGTCATACTGGATGCCCGGCACCCCGTTGTTGTTGGGCGCGATATTGGCCGAGCCGCGCGGGTCGAAGCCGCCGCCCTTGAAACCCCTGGAATAGGAGGCGTACGCAAGGAAGTCGTCGCTCGGCGTGATCGTCACCACGGCGCGCGGCGTCCATCGGTCGAACGTCGCCTCCCCGGTAAAATTGGTGATCGGCGCGCCGAGATTGACGCCGTTGCCGCCGAACTGCGGGTCGGCGCCGCCGAGGCGGTTGGCCTTGAAGATCGTCGATCTGCGGGTGTCGCTGGTATATCGGATGCCGCCGGTCAGCGCGAGCCAGTCGGTCACGTCGAAGGTGAAGTCGGCGAAGCCCGACCAGGTGTCGGTTCGCACGTCGCCCGCCGTCTGCTGGCCGAAGCCCGCCGACACCGGCAGGCCGAGCGCGGGGCCGGTGGTGGCGAGGATCACGTCGAATCGGGTCGAGGCGCGCGCATCGAGATAGTAGAAGCCGACCAGTCCCTTCAGCCGGTCGCTTTCGTAAGCGAGCTGGAATTCCTGGCTCAGCTGCTCGTTGCGATAGACTGCGGGCACGTCGACATCGGCCGCAGGCAGCGCGTCGAAGTCGATCGGTGTCAGGCTGCGGTCCTTGCGCCACGCGCTGATGCTGCGGAGGGTGAGGCCGGTCGTGATTTCGGCGCTGATGTTCATCGCCAGACCGCCCGCCTCGATATCGTTGGCGGGAAAGGCGAGGCCGGCGCGCGTGTCGAACACGTCGTCGAGCACCGGCGCGCCCGACTGGAGGCCGGGCAGCAGCCGGTGTCCGTTGCGGGCGTTCGACTTGTCGTGGGTATAGTCGCCCGAGATGCGGACGAACAACCGACTGTCGGGCGTCTCGAACTCGATCGTGCCGCGGGCTGCCCATACGTCCTTGTTGTAGTTCTCGATCCCGAGCGTCCGGTTCTCGCCGAACCCGCCGCGCGACAGGCGCGCGCCCGCGACGCCCACGCGGATGCCGTCGGTCAGTGGCGCCGAGATGCTGAGCACGCCGTCGGCCTGGTCATAGCTGCCATAGGTGGCGCGCGCATTGACCGAGAAGTCGTCCGGCAGGCGGCGGGTCACGTACTTGATCGCGCCGCCGATCGTGTTGCGGCCGTAGAGGGTGCCCTGTGGCCCGCGCAGCACCTCGATCCGCTCGACGTCGTAGATGTCGAGCAGCGCTGCCTGCGGCCGGTTGAGATACACGTCGTCGAGGTACAGGCCGACGCCGCTTTCAAAGCCGGGCACCGGGTCCTGCTGCCCCACGCCGCGGATGAAGGCGGTGAGCGTCGAGTTGGTGCCGCGCGACGGCTCGAGCGTCACGTTGGGCGTCGTGTCGCCGATGTCGGACAGGTCGATCGCGCCCTGGGCCTCAAGCGCCTCGCCCGAATATGCGGTCACGGAGATCGGCACGCGCAGCAGCGATTCGGAGCGGCGCTGCGCGGTGACGACGATATCCTGGTCGCCCAGCGCAGCCGAAGCGGGGTCGGCCCCGGCGGCTTGCGCCTCGGGTTCGGCGGGCACGTCCTGCGCATGGGCGGGCAGTGCGAGAAGCGCGGCGGGGGCCGCGGTAAGCGTCAGAAACCGGACGAAGCGCGTGTTCAGGCGAGCCATTGGGCCTATCCCCTCCCGTGATGCACCCCGCTTTCATGCAGGTTGTGCGTGATTGGCTTTCGCTATACTGAAACCTGAACCGGGTTTCAACTTGGGAATATGGGGAGCCGAAATGGAGGTCGCCAGCGAAGGCAAGGCGCCGCGGACCGAACGGGGGCGGCGGACGCTGCGCGCGATCCTCGACGCCGCCGCGGCCGAGTTCGGTGAAAAGGGATTTCACGAGGGGTCGATCAGCGGGATCACGCGGCGCGCGGGCGTCGCGCTCGGCAGTTTTTATACCTATTTCGATTCGAAGGACGCGGTGTTCCGCGCGCTGGTGCGCGACATGTCGGCGCAGGTGCGCGACCATGTGGCGCCCGCGATCCGCGCGGCGCCCGACGGCATCGCTGCCGAGCAGGCAGGGCTCAGCCACTTCATCGACTTCGTACGCGCGCACAAGGAGATCTACCGCATCATCGACGAGGCCGAGTTCGTCGATGCCGAGAGCTTTCGCGCGCATTATGCGACCACCGCCGAACGCATTGAGGCGCGCCTGCGCGCTGCCGCCGCCCGCGGCGAGGTGCGCGCGGACGTGGGCGCGGCCCATGCCTGGGCGATCATGGGGATGAACGTGTTCCTCGGCCTGCGCTTCGGCGTGTGGGAAGAGGACCGCCCGGCAGAGGCGATCGCGGCGGAGATGGCCGACTTCCTGCGTCACGGTCTCGCCCCGCGCTGAACGAATTGGCGCGCCGGGAGTCGTGCAACCCGAACCAAAGGGTCACGGGCTTATTGTCGTCGCGGCGTTGCGGTATGACCCTGCCGAACGCTATATCGACCAACCCTTTCCGCCGCGTGCGGCAGGGGTGAGGAAGGAAACCGAATGCTCTACGACGCCTATGAGATGCAGCGCTCCATGCTGGCCGGGGCCAGTGCGCTCGCCAATTTCGGCGCGGGGCTGCTCAACAATCCGGCAAACCCCTTTTCCTATTTCGGCGGCGGCCCGGTGCTCGCCTCGGCGCTCGAGGTGTTCGCCCATGCCGCCGCGCCGCGCGGCAAGCCAGCCTTCGGCCTTACCGCCACCACGGTGAACGGCCGGGAGGTGGCGGTGCGCGAGGAGATCGTCGGGCGCAAGCCGTTCGGCCAGCTCAAGCATTTCGTGCGCGAGGGCGTCGAGGGCGGGCCGAAGCTGCTGATCGTCGCGCCGATGTCGGGCCATTATGCCACGCTGCTGCGCGGCACGGTCGAGCGGATGCTGCCGGTCGCCGACGTCTACATCACCGACTGGCACGATGCGAAGCTGGTGCCGCTGAGCGACGGTCGCTTCGACCTCGACGACTATATTGATTATGTGATCGACTGGTGTGCGCTGATCGGCGAGACGGGCGAGGCGCGCGCGCACATGCTCGCGGTCTGCCAGCCCTCGGTCCCCTGTTATGCCGCAGTCGCGCTGATGAGCGCGGACAGGCACCCCAATCGCCCGCGCACGCTCACCATGATGGGCGGGCCGATCGACACGCGCGAGGCGCCGACCGCGGTCAACACGCTCGCGACCGAGCGGCCGCATGCCTGGTTCGCCCAGAACGTCATCGCGACGGTGCCGATGCTCTATCCGGGCGCCGGCCGCCGCGTCTATCCGGGCTTCCTTCAGCTCGCCGGGTTCATGACGATGAACCTCGGCAGCCATCTTGTCTCGCACTGGGAGCTGTTCAAGCATCTGGTACAGGGCGATGACGAGAGCGCCGACGCGACGATGCGCTTCTACGAGGAGTATCGCTCGGTCTGCGACATGACGGCGGAGTTCTACCTTCAGACGATCGACGTCGTGTTTCAGCGCCACGCGCTGCCGACCGGCACGCTGACGCACCGCGGGCGAGTCGTGGATGCCGGCGCGATCACCGATGTCGGCATTTTGGCGATCGAGGGGGAGCGCGACGACATCTCGGGCATCGGTCAGACCAAGGCGGCGCTGACGATCGCGACCAACCTGCCCGAGGCCCACAAGCGCTATCTGCTGGCCGAGGGCGTCGGCCATTACGGCATCTTCAACGGGTCCAAGTGGCGCACGCGCATCGCCCCCGTCGTCGAGGAATGGATGGCGGCCCACGCCGCATGAGCGGCGACGAGCTCGCGCCGGCCCATCTCGAAGCGGACGAACGCGAGGCCGTCGCCGAGCGCAAGGTCGGCTCGGCGATCGTCGTCTATGAAGTCATTCGAAAGGCGGGTGCCGATGAACTGGCGCGCCCGGCGAGCGGGCTGTTCTTTTCGGCCCTTGCAGCCGGCATCGGCGTCTGCGCGTCGCTGATCGCGGTGGCGACGCTGCGGGCGGGGCTCCCCGACGCGCGCTGGACCGAACTGGTCGCGGCGCTCGGCTATACCATCGGCTTCGTCATCGTCGTCCTCGGCAACCTCCAGCTCTTCACAGAGGCAACGATGACGGCGGTGCTGCCCGTCATCGCCGAGCCGCGGCTCATCAACGTCCGGCGGCTGGTGCGGCTGTGGGGCATCGTCCTTGCCGGGAACCTCGCTGGCACGCTGATCGTCGCGGCGATGATCGCGCAAGGGTGGATCGTCGATGCCGAGACGCTGGACGGCGCGCTCGAATTCTCGTCGCACCTGATGGAGAACAGCTTTGGCCGCACTTTGGTGCTCGGTATCCCGGCGGGGTTCCTGATCGCCAGCCTCGCCTGGGTGTTGCCCAATGCGCGCGAGAGCAGCCTGTGGGTGGTGGTTGCGATCACCTGGCTCGTGTCGGCGGGCGGGTTCGCGCATGTCGTGGTCGGGTCGGCCGAGGCGTGGCTGCTGTGGCTGTCGGGCCGCGCGGGTCTAGACTGGGTGGCCTTCGGCTTCCTGCTGCCCGCCTTTCTCGGCAACGTGATCGGCGGCAGCGGCCTGTTTGCGCTGATCGCGCATGGCCAGGTCAAGGAGGAGATGGAGGGCGGCGGCAGGGGCTGAACCGCCGCCGCCGCGCCTTGTCAAAGCGCCACTTCGGCGTGGCTGCCCGCTTCACTGGGCTTGATCGTCTGGCCGGTCAGCATCTTGAACTTGCCCGACAGCGACTGGTCGCCCTCCCAGATTTCGGCGTCCTTGAGGTCGAAGCGCAGCATCATGACGTTGGGGTCGTTCTTGCCGCCCTCGAACCACGCCTCGACCTGGTTCGACCAGTATTTGTCGAAGATCTCGGGCCGCGTCTCCTCGGTCAGGGTGCCGTGGATGCAGGCGAACAGGTCGTGGCCCTTGGAGACGAACTGCGCCATCGCCTCGCCGCCCTTGGCGATGCGGTTGTCCTTGTTGCAGTAGAACCAGAACTCGCTGTTGGCGTCGGGATCGAGCTGCGCGGTCATCGGCTCCGAATGGTCGTGGCTGCCGACCAGGCCGATCATGACGAACGGGCTCTTGGCCATCGCCTTCCACATGTCTTCGCGAATCTCGGTATCGTGCTGCTGATCGACCTGCATCGGGCTCACTCCATGTTGGGTTGCCCGGATAACGGCCGGCCGGCCGGTGGGTTGCGTCACACGGCCTTTAGCCGCAGTGCGCTGCACAGGAGCGCGAGAGCCGAAAAGCATGCCGCGACGATCAGCGGCACCGGCCCGAGGCCGAGGCCGAGTGCCAGCATCACGCCGACGGTCGAGGCGCCCAGCGTCTGTCCGAGCAGCCGGCCGGTCGAGAGCAGGCCGCCCGCCGCCGCCGCCCGGTCGCGCGGCGCGCTGCCGATGATGAGCCGCGAATTGGGCGCGAAGAACAGGCCGAAGCCACAGGCGGTGAGCGACAGCCGCCAGGCGATGTGCGGCCAGCTAAGGTCCGCGGGCATCGTCGCGATCAGCGCGAAGCCGGTGATCGAGACGAGGCAGCCGGCGATGCCGAGCAGCGACGGCTTGACCCGATCCGACAGCCAGCCTGCCAGCGGCGCGACGACCAGCAGCGTCAGCGGGACGGGCAGGATCAGCAACCCGACCTCCTCGGGCGGATAGCCCATGCCCTGTTCGAAGCGGAAGGGAAGGAGCACGATCAGCGAGGCCGAGGCGAGAAAGCCGCTGATCGCGCCGAGCACCGACAGGCCGATGATCGGCCGGCCGAGCAGGTCCACGGGCAGCACCGGCCGTGTCCGCGCTCGCTCGCGCCGGACAAGCAGTACGGCCGAGCCGATGCCGCCCAGGATCAGCGCCGCGCCGGGGATGCGCAGGCCCGCGCCGTGCGCCGCCAGCTCGATCCCGCCGATGATCGCGCCGATCGTGGCCGCGCTCCACAGGCCGCCTGCCCAGTCGAAATGGCCGGGCACGGGCTTCGGCTCGGGCAGCGCGCGGCCGAGCAGGATCGAGAGGAGTGCGAAGGGCGCGGCGGCGCAGAACACCCAGCGCCAGTCGGCATGGCCGACGATGAACCCCCCGAGCGTCGGGGCGAGTGCATTGGCGGACGCCACGATCACGCTGTTGATGCCGAGGCCCGAGCCCAGGCTTTTCGACGGATAGATGGACCGCAGCATCGCCGCCGACACGCTGAGCGCCATCCCCGCTCCCAGCGCCTGCCCCACGCGCACCAGCAGCAGCGAGGCGAAGCCGGTGACGAGCAGGCTGGCGGCCGAGGCGATCAGGAAGATCACCTGTCCGATCTGGTAGAGCCGGCGATGGCCCAACCGGTCGCCGAGATTGGCAAAGGGGAGCAGGCCCATCACCAGCACCAGTTGATAGAGCGTCACCACCGCCACCACCGATCCTTCACCCACGCCGGTGTCGCGCGCGATCGTCGGCAGCGCGACATTGGCGATGGCGCCGTCGATGACGAAGAGTGCGGTCCCGAACGAGATCGCGGCGATCGCCACGGCGCGGCGCGGCATGGGGAGGCCGTCGGACGCGGCGTCGGTCGGGCGCGTGTCGGGGTTTGCGCTATCGATGGGCTGAAGGATGGCGGCGGACCTTGAACGTTGATGGCGTGCGAACGCGCTTAGCGCACGCGATGTTCAATGGGCCTTTGGAACGGGCGTGGCGCTATTCGAAGGCGGCCGGCCTGCCTTGAGCGCTGCGACGGATCGGAGCGCTTGAAGCATCGTCACCCCGGATCAGGTCCGGGGTGACGAAAGGAGGTTATCCCCCCTCAATCCTCGCGCTTGGCGTCGGCCTCCGACTGCGAGTTGAGCTGGACGTAGTTCTGGATGCCCATCCGCGCGATCATGTCGAACTGGCGCTCGAGCGTGTCGAGGTGCTCCTCCTCGCTGTCGAGAATGCGGCGGAAAAGGTCGCGGCTGACATAGTCTCGCACCTTCTCGCAATGCTCGATCGCGTCGCGCAGCAGAGGGATCGCCTCTTCCTCGAGCGCGAGGTCGCCCTTCAGCACCTCTTCCACCGTCTCGCCGATGCGCAGGCGGCCGAGCAGCTGGAAATTGGGCAGGCCGTCGAGGAACAGGATGCGCTCCGCCAGCCAGTCGGCGTGCTCCATCTCCTCGATCGATTCCTTCCGCTCGAACTGGGCGAGCTTGTACACGCCCCAATGGTCGAGCAGGCGATAGTGCAGCCAATACTGGTTGATCGCGGTCAGCTCGTTCTTGAGCGCCGTGTTAAGGAACTCGATGACCTTGGGGTCGCCCTTCATGCGCGCGGCTTTCTCACCTGATGGAAACAGGTCGCCAGACTACGCGCAATCGGGCCGAAACGATACCCGGAAAATGGCCGAAAACTGCGGTTTTCCGCAGTTGCGAATGTCAGGCAGCAGCGCGTTCGGCATCGATAATGGCTCGCGCGAACGGAACGCACTGGCCGCATTTCGCCTGACAGCCGAGCGCGCGATAGGCCTGGCACGCGCTCATGGCACCGCCACGTGCGGCTTCGCGGACTTCACGCTCACGCAGGGCATTGCAGACGCAGACGACCATCGGCTTCCTCGCTATTGCGAGTCGTTCTAACTACCGGCCCCGCCCCGCGCAAGCCCTATTGCGTCGCGTTCGCAATTCTTCCGCTCAGCGCCCGCCACAGCCGCTCGAGCGGACCGGTGCCGTAGCGCGCCAGCCACCAGGGTGAGGCGATCAGCATCGCCGCCCACATCGCCGCGACGAAGAAATAGAGCTCGGCGCGCCCGATCCGCCCGAACAGCGCGCCGCCATAGCCGTAGAAGAGGGTGGTCATGACGAGGCTGGTCGCCAGATAGTTGGTGAATGCCATTCGCCCTACCGAGGCGATACGCTGTACGATCGTCGAAGCGGCA
Source organism: Sphingomonas spermidinifaciens (assembly GCF_002351485.1). GTDB lineage: Bacteria > Pseudomonadota > Alphaproteobacteria > Sphingomonadales > Sphingomonadaceae > Sphingomonas > Sphingomonas spermidinifaciens. The sequence goes on from NZ_NWMW01000002.1 coordinate 262,207, forward strand.
AACCGCCGGGCGAGCCACAGGACCAGCGCCAGATGGGCCAGCGCGGTGGCGACGCGGAAGGGGATCGACCAGGCGAGGAAATTGCCCATTAGCACAATCGGGTCGAACCGCGTGGCGGCGGCCCATGCGGTCAGCCCCGCCAGTGCAGGCAAGCCGATGCCGTAACCCCAGGCCATCATCCGCCCGAGCGCACGCCCTGACACCTGGCCGGTCAGCATGCCGCTCCGGGCAAGCCCCATGCCGAGCAGCATATAGCCCAGCGTCTCGCCGCCCGCAAACTGGAGCAGCCGAAGCGGCGCGTCGCCGCGGACATTCCAGTGATAGTCGAGGATGTCGGGCCACTCGCCGCGATAGGCGGCAAGGTCCGCCGCGACGGTCGCGCTCCCCGGCTGCGGAAAGCTGGCGATCATCGCGCGATAGCCGGCGACGAGGCTTTCGGACGCACCGGGCGCTTCGGCGGCGGCGCGAAAGACGAAGGCGGCGCCGAACTGCAAGCTCAGCAGCAGCGTCTGGAGCGTCAGAACGACGATCGCCGCACGGACCAGCCGCCCCGCCGACCAGTCCCATGCCACCGGCAGGAGACAGCCGAGGATTGCGTAGTGGAGGAGGATATCGCCGTTCCAGAGAAGATAGCCGTGGCCCAGCCCGAACAGCGCCAGCACCGCCATCCGCGCATAATGCCACCGCAGCCGCCGCTCGGCCCGCGCCGCGCCGAGCAGCACGCCCGCCCCGAACAGAAGCGCGAGAAGGCCGCGCATCCGCCCTTCGAACAGCAGCTGGTTGACACCCCACGCGGCGAGGTCGACCGGACGGCCCGATCCCCACGCCAGCGGGTTGATATAGGCATCGCCCGGCATCGCGAACGACACGATGTTGAGCAACAGGATGCCCATCACCGCGCCCCCGCGCGCGACGTCGAGGCCGAGGAAGCGCGCGGATGCAGCGGGCGCGGTCGTCAGGCGGCGACCTCGCCCTGCATCAGCTTCGGGAAGAAGCCCTCGTGCGCGGCGCGGAGGTCGGCAAGCGAGACGGTGAAATCGCCCTGCTCGGTCTCGAACACCAGCCGGTCCTTGATCGTGCGGCCGAGCAGGTCGGCGGGAACGTCGGCGCGTTCGGCATCGGCCATGAAGTCGGCGAGGCACTGGTCGCAGACGGTGACGACGTAGAGGCCCTGATCCTCGCCGAAGAAGCTTTCGGCAAGGCCGAACGGCTGCACCGAATCGACCAGCGCGCCGATGCCGCTCGCCAGCGCCATCTCGGCAACCGCGACCGCCATGCCGCCGTCGGCGACGTCGTGACAGGCGCGGATCGCGCCCTTCTGGATCTGGTCGCGGATGAAGTCGCCGGTGCGGCGCTCGGCCGTGAGGTCGACAGGCGGGGGCGGACCGTCCTCGCGTCCGTGCAGCTCGCGCAGCCACAGCGACTGACCGAGATGGCCGCCGCGCTCGCCCACCAGCATGATCGCGTCGCCGGTGCGGCGGAAGCCGATTCCGACCGACTTCTGCCAGTCGGGCATCAGCCCGACCCCGCCGATCGCGGGGGTGGGGAGGATGGCGGAGCCGCCGCCGGTCGCCTTCGATTCGTTATAGAGGGAGACGTTGCCGCTGACGATCGGGAAGTCCAATGCGTGGCACGCCTCGCCCATCCCCTCGAGACAGCCGACGATCTGGCCCATGATCTCAGGCCGCTGCGGGTTGGCGAAGTTGAGGCAGTTGGTGATGGCGAGCGGCGTGGCGCCCACGCAGGTGAGGTTGCGCCACGCCTCGGCCACCGCCTGTTTCCCGCCCTCTACGGGATCGGCAAAGCAATAGCGGGGCGTGCAGTCGGTGGTGATCGCCAGCGCCTTCTCGGTTCCGTGGACGCGCACCACTGCGGCATCGCCGCCGGGGCGCTGTACCGTGTCGGCGCCGACCATGTGGTCGTACTGCTCCCAGATCCACCGCCGGCTGGCGAGGTCGGGGGTGCCCATCAACTTAAGGAGGTCGGCGGCCACGTCCGCGCTTTCGGGCGCATCCGTCAGTTCGGCGGGGGGCGGGGTAGGGACGTGCGGGCGGTCGTAGAGCGGCGCTTCGTCGGCGAGCGGGGCGAGCGGAATGTCCGCGACGGTCTCGCCCTGCCACTTGAGCACCATGCGGCCGGTATCGGTGACGGTGCCGATGACGGCAAAGTCGAGTTCCCACTTGCGGAAGATCGCCTCCGCCTCGGCCTCGCGGCCGGGCTTGAGGACCATCAGCATCCGCTCCTGGCTTTCGGACAGCATCATCTCGTACGGGGTCATCCCCGTCTCGCGCTGCGGCACGTTGTCCATGACAAGCTCGATGCCGACGCCGCCCTTCGACGCCATCTCGACCGACGAGCTGGTCAGGCCCGCGGCGCCCATGTCCTGGATCGCGACGATCGCGTCGGAGGCCATGAGTTCGAGGCACGCCTCGATCAGCAGCTTCTCGGTAAAGGGGTCGCCGACCTGCACGGTCGGGCGCTTCTCGTCCGACTTCTCGTCGAAGTCGGCGCTCGCCATCGTCGCGCCGTGGATGCCGTCGCGGCCGGTCTTCGAGCCGACATAGACCACCGGATTGCCGATGCCCGCGGCGGCCGAATAGAAGATCTTGTCCTGCTGCGCGACGCCCACTGTCATCGCGTTGACGAGGATGTTGCCGTCATAGGCGGGGTGGAAATTGACCTCGCCCCCCACCGTCGGCACGCCGACGCAATTGCCATAGCCGCCGATGCCGTGGACGACGCCGGCGATCAGGTGGCGCATCTTCGGATGCTCGGGCCGGCCGAAGCGCAGCGCATTCATGTTCGCGACCGGGCGCGCGCCCATCGTGAACACGTCGCGCAGGATGCCGCCCACGCCCGTCGCCGCGCCCTGATAGGGCTCGATGTACGAAGGGTGGTTGTGCGACTCCATCTTGAAGATCGCCGCCTGATTGTCTCCGATGTCGATGACGCCGGCATTCTCGCCGGGACCGCAGATGACCCAGGGCGCCTCGGTCGGCAGCTTCTTCAGATGGATGCGGCTCGATTTGTAGCTGCAATGCTCGGACCACATGACCGAGAAGATGCCGAGTTCGGTCAGGTTGGGCTCGCGGCCGAGCGCCTTCAGGACGCGCTCATATTCCTCGGGGGAAAGGCCGTGCTCGGCGACGGTTTCGGGCGTGATCGCGGTCATATGCGCAGCCTCTAGCGACGCGCACGCGCCTCGTCATCCCCGCACGCTGTGGTGATGATCGACTCCTAGCGCGTCGCGCAACTGCCGGACCTCGCGGTTGAGCGCCGCCAGCGTCTCCGGCGGCATCCCCGCACGCGCGACCAGCGCCTCGGCAAGGCAGCCGCACGCCTCGCGCATGTCGCGGCCGCGCGGGGTGAGCCGCACCTCGACGCGCCGCTCGTCCGCGGCGCTGCGCTCGCGCACGACGAATCCCGCCGCCTCCAGCCGCTTCACGAGCGGCGTGATCGTGCTCGATTCGAGCGCCAGCCGCTCGGCGATCGCACCGATCGTGCGCCCGTCCGCCTCCCAAAGCGCATGCAGGACCAGATATTGCGGATAGGTGAGCCCGAGTTCGTCGAGCATCGGCTTGTACGCGCGGCTCACGGCCATCGATGCCGAGTAGAGCGCGAAGCAGAGCTGGTCGTCGAGAGGGAGTGCGGCTGCCATTGCCAGGGCTTAGCAGAAAATATGATATCGCGATAATGATTTTGCTGGACGTGTCCGGCGTAGTTCATTATCGCGATAACGAGTTTAGCGAGAAGGAGCACGATCATGACCGTCGATGTCAAATACACTACCCAGGCCACCGCGACCGGCGGTCGTGACGGCAATGCCAGGTCCGACGACGGCAAGCTCGCCGTCGCACTGTCAACGCCCAGGGAACTCGGCGGTGCGGGCGGCGAGGGGACCAATCCCGAGCAGCTGTTCGCCGCGGGCTATTCGGCCTGCTTCATCGGAGCGCTCAAGGTCGCGGGGCAGCAGCTCAAGCTCAAGGTGCCCGCCGACGTCAGCGTGACGGCGACGGTCGGCATCGGTCCGCGGTCCGAAGGGGGCTTCGGCATCACTGCCGACCTACGCGTCGACCTGCCCGGCCTTGACCGCCAGGATGCCGAGCGGCTGGTGGCGCTCGCGCACCAGACCTGCCCCTATTCGAACGCCACGCGCGGCAATGTCGAGGTGGGGCTGACCATCGCCTGACGGCGCGCGCGGTCAGGGGGCGTCGGGATAGGCGGGAAGGACGGGGCCGAGCGCCTCGACCAGCGGGCCGAGCCACGGTTCGAACCGCCGCCAGTGATCGACGCCCCCGGCAAAGATCGGCCGGCGCACCTGTTCCGAACTGGCGGTGCGCACTGCGCGGTCATTCTGCCAGAAGGACAGGCACGCCGCCTCGAACGGCAGGTCGAGCGCGGCGAGCAGGCGGGCGACCTCGCCCTCGGTATCGGCGACCATCCGCTCATAGATGACGCGGTGGACCGCGCCCGGTGCGGCGGCGTCGAAGTCCGCCATCAGCGTCACATAGTCGCGGTAGTAGCGCCCGACCTCGGCGAGGTCATAGGAGAAGGTCTGGCCGCGCGCGAAATGCTGCTTCCAGGCCGAGAAGCAGCAACCGAGCGGATGGCGGCGCGCATCGACGATCCCGGCATTTGGCAGGATCAGCCGGATGAGGCCGACATGCTGCCAGTTGTTCGGCATCTTGTCGACGAAGCGCGGTTTGTCGCTCTTGCGGTAGATGCGGGTGCGATCGAGATATTCCTCGCCCAGCCGCCGCCGATCGGCGAGGGTAAGCGAGGCGGCCATCGCGGCGAAGTCCGGGAACTCGCCCTCGTCCACCCGCGACTGTAGCCGCGCGGCGATCATCATCAGCTCGGGCAACTCCATCGTCCCTTCGACGCGGCTGTGGCTCGACAGGATCTGCTCGATAAGGGTCGAGCCCGCGCGCGGCATGCCGACGATGAAGATGGGGTCGGCCGCCGGGCAGCCGCCCTCGCCCGCGTTCGCGAGGAAGGGGGCAGTAAAGGTCGCCGCGGCCGCCGCCGCGTCCGCGGAAAAACCTTGGGCATCATGGACGATCATCGTCCGCCGCAGCCGGTTGCCCGCGTCATAGTGGCGAAAGGCGGCGGCATCGTCGCCGATATCCTCATGCGCCTTGCCCAGCGCGAAATGGAGGTGGAACACGTCCTCCCGGCGGTCGTCGGAAGAGGCCTCGAGCGCGGCCAGCGCCTCTCTCATCGCGGCGATGTCGGCGGCGTCGAGGCGGACGGTCTTGAGGTTGGCGAGGCTCCACCACGCTTCGCCCAGCGTCGGCTGGCGCGACACCGCCTCGCGATAGGCACCGATCGCGCGCGCCTGCTGCCCTGTGGTCTTCAGGACGTGGCCGAGATTCTGCCAGACCTGCGGCTGATCGGGCGCTTGCGCGAGCAGCCGTTCGTAGATCTCACCCGCCGCTTCCTGCTCGCCCAGCCGGACGAGCACCGACGCCTTGAGCAGCGCATAGCCCGGGTTGGCGATCGGCGATCGGCCGAGCGTCTCGGCATGGTCCAGCGCCTCGGCCGGGCGGTTCGCCTGGAGGAGAAGGCGGATCAGGAACTCGCGCGCCAGGTCGAAGCCGGGGGCGAGCGCCACGGCGCGCGCGACCCGGTCGAGCGCTGTGGCCATGTCGCCCTGCCGCCACGCGATCTCGCCGCGCAGCCGTAATGCGACAGGATCCTCCTCGGATCGCGCCGCGACGGCCTGAGCGGCGTCGTCCAGCCGACCCTCGTTCATCGCCAGCGCCGCATCGAGAAGCTCGGGGTCGTGCGACGCGGCGTGGACGCCCGACAGGTCGGCGCGCCATGCCGCATCCGCGCGACCGGCATCGCGCAGATGGCGGGCGAGCAGGAACCAGCCGTCGGCGACCTCGGGCTGTTGCCGCGTGAGGCGTTCGAGCGCCTCGATCGCCGCCGCGCGATCGCCCGTTTCGCCCGCCGCCTGCGCGAGTTCCCACCAAATGGCGGGCACGACCGCGCGCGAACGTGCGAGTGACGAGAGCCGCCGCGCGGCGTCGGAAGCTCGCCCGACTCGCCGCAGCGCCCGGCAGGCGAGCAGTTCGGCGGCGGGGAGGCCGGGCAACTGCGCTGCGATCGCTTCGGCGCGCGCCAGCGCGAGCGCGGGGTCGTGATCGAGCAGCGCAGCGACCCGCGCGAGCGCGTCGTCGAGCGAAATGCGAGTCGTCGGGGCTGCTGCGTCCATCCTGACCCTTCGAAAAGGGGCGCGGGTGCGCCGTCGGACGCCCGTCGACCCTCCCATCTTCGGTGCGATGCACCCGCGGGCGCGGCACTACGTCATTTGACGTACTTGACCGCCCGAGCCAGCGAGCCGCTTATCTGGGCCTCGCAGTCGGGTGAACGGGGCAAGCCGAGCGCGGCGTCCCACCCGAGCCGGGTATCTGTTCGTACCATGATCATGCCGACGCGGCCATGTCGCCGCGCGACGGGCTGTGTCCTGCCGAACCGACTGGCAACCAACGACAGGCGCCGCGCGCGATGCGGCGGAGATGGGAGAGGACGGGGAGACAAAGGGGGGAAAGCGCATGGATCGTGCCGTGGGAGCGCGCCGGGTCGGCCGCATGGTGATGCTGGGGGCCACCACTTTTCTGACGCCGGTCGCGGCGGCGGGCACCGCCCGCGCCCAGGACACACCGCCCGCGATCCAGCTTGCCGCCACCGGGCCTGCGGATACGGCCGAGGCGACGCCCGCACCGCCGCAGGAGGAGGACGCCGGCCTCGGCGAGATCGTCGTCACCGCCGCCCGTCGCTCCGAATCGGTGCAGAAGGTGCCGATCTCGATGCAGGCGCTCGGCGCCGAGAAGCTCGAGCAGCGCCAGGTCAGCAGCCTGACCGACTTCGCCGCGCTCCTTCCCTCGGTTTCGTTCGCGGGCATCGGGCCGGGGCGCAACACCGCCTTCTTCCGCGGCATCGTGCCGGCGGGCGGTGCCTATGCCTCGGTCGGCTATTATCTCGACGACATTCCGATCACCGGCACCGAGGTGCCCGACATACATGTCTACGACTTCGAACGGATCGAGGCGCTGTCGGGGCCGCAGGGGACGCTCTACGGCGCCGGATCGCTTGCCGGCACGATCCGCTTCATCACCAACGCGCCCAAGCTCGGCGTGCTCGAGGGCAGCGTCGATGCCGAGGTCAACAAATACGGCAAGGGCGGGTTCGGCAGCCAGATCGAAGGCTATCTCAACCTGCCGCTGACGAGCACGATGGCGATGCGCGTCATGGCCTATAATCTGCGTGACGGCGGCTACATCGACAATGTCGACAACAGGGGACTGTTCACCAACGGCCGGAACGGCCTGTTCAGCGATCCGCGACCCGCGGTCTACAACCTCGGCGACAACAATCCGGCGACGTCGTTCGCGGTCAGCAACGCGGCCATCGCGCGCGACGACTATAACTCGATCGACGAATATGGCGGCCGGCTACAGGTGCTGTGGGAGCCGGTCGAGGGCTGGGAGATCAAGCCCGCGGTCACCGCGCAGCGCCAGATCGCCCGCGGCTATTTCGGCTACGACCCGCGTGTCGGCGACCTTGAGGTCCACGATTACGACCAGACGCGCAACGACGATCGCTGGCTGCAGGCGCAGCTGAGCATCCACGGCCATATCGGCGACTGGGACATCGTGTCGGCCACCGGCTATTTCACCCGGCGCACCAAGACGCTCAACGACTATAGCTACTACACCGTCACCTATGACGGCTTCGGCGCGGGGTATGAAAGCTATCTCCAGTTCTTCGACAATTGCCGTGGCAGCGGGGCGAACCAGCAATGCTCGCTCATCAACCCGACGCAATATTACCACGCCGACAATCGCGAGCGGAAGTTCACCCAGGAACTGCGCCTCTCGACGCCAAAGGACTGGCCGTTCGATGTGACGCTGGGCGGTTTCTACCAGCGCCAGATGAACGAGAACAACGCCTATTACGCGATCCGCGGCCTCGACCGGATCACCGGTTACACCCAGACCGGCGGCGGTGACGTGCCCGGCGGCCTGATCGGCGTGCCCGCGCTCTACGGCATCGGCTATGACGAGGAGGGCAATCCCTTCTTCGATACCGAGAACGTCATCAATCCGAACGGCAATCCGCTCGGCACGATGATCCTCGGCACCCAGGCGGTGAAGGACGACGGCTTCTACGTCGTCGAGAACAACCAGACCTACAACGACACCGCGATCTTCGCCGAGGGGCATTACAACATCACCCCGACGCTCAAGATCACCGGCGGCATCCGCTATTTCTGGACCGACTATGCGGTGGTGGGCTTTGCGGGCGTGGCGGCGTCGGCGGCCAACACCGTCACCTCGCTCTACGTGCCGACCGGCACCTTCGGCTGCCCGACGCCGCTGCCCGCCGAACGGCTGCAATGCCTCAACACCAACTTTCGCGCCGCCGACCAGACCGGCCGCTATTCGGAAGAGGGAGAGACGCACAAGATCGCGCTCGACTGGCAGTTCGGCGCCAACAAGATGGTCTATGCCAATTACTCGACGGGCTTTCGTCCCGGCGGGTTCAACCGGCCGCTGCGTATCCGCAATTTCGGCGAGGTCGACGTGGCGCCGTTCGAGTCGGAGACGCTGACCAACTACGAAGTCGGGATCAAGACGACTTGGGGCGGCATCTTCCGCCTCAACGCCGCCGTCTATCTCGAGAAGTGGAACAACATCCAGTACGGCGTCGTGGTATCGGGCGCACAGGGCGCGGGCATGACCGGCAATGCCGGCAATGCCGAGGTGCGCGGCTTCGAGTATGACGCCGACCTGAGGCTGGGGAAGGTCACCTTCTCGACCTCGGGCGCGTACAACGACGGCAAGCTCAAGGGCAATTTCTGCAACTTCGCGCTCGACCGCGCGACCTCGACGATCTCGCAGCTTCCGAGCTGCACGCTGGGCGAGGACGTGCCCGGCTCGTCGCCGCCGACGCCGCAGGTCGCCGCCGCCGACGGCACCCGGCTGCCGCGACAGCCGCGCTTCAAGGGAACGACCTCGGTCCGGTACGAGACGCGGATGGGCGGCTGGGACGCCTTCCTTCAGGGCGCGGCCCTTTATCAAACCGGCGCGACGCAGGATCTGAACGTCGACAACAATGCGCTGCTCGGCAACACCTCGGGCTTCGTCAGCTTCGACTTTTCGGCCGGGATCAGGGACGATCGCTGGAGCGCGACCTTGTTCATCCAGAACGCCTTCGACCGGCGCGGCGAGCTGACGCGCAACACTTTCTGCTCGATCGATTTCTGCTCGGGATCGTCGCGCACCTTCGTCATCAAGCCGCAGTTCTTCGGCATCCGCATGTCTCGCAAGTTCGGATAGCGGGTGACGGGCGCGCGGCGATGCGACAGATTGGGAGAGCGTTCGGCATGGGGGGAATCGGTCGAATGAGGCAGCGTATATCGGTCATCGCGGCGTTGCTGTCGGCGGCGGGCGTTCAGGCCCAGGCGCAAACGCCGCCGCGTCCGCCCGAATTGCCGGTCGAGGAGAGCGACGTCGCCGCGCTCCCGGTGCTCGGCCCGCGGGTCGTCATGGTCAATACCAACTGGGGGTCCACCGGCGCGCGCCTGTTCGACGGCGACACGGGCAAGATGCTGGGCCTGATCCACGAGGCGCAGCTCTCGAACGTCGCGCTCGACCCGGCGGGGCGCTATTTCTACGTCGCCGAAAGCATCTGGACCAAGGGCAATCGCGGCACCCGCCAGGACATGCTGACGGTGCGCGACGCGCGGACGCTGAAGGTGGTGCGCGAGATCGCACTGCCGGGCCGGCTCCTGGTCGGTACACGCAAGCACGACCTCGGGATCAGCGCCGACGGGCGCTATGCCTATGTCTACGACTTTGATCCGGCGAGCTCGATCATCGTCGTCGATCTGGTGCGCTCGCGAGTCCTCGGCCGTACCGAGGTGCCGGGTTGCGGCCTGTCGGCGGCGATCGGCGCCGCCGCCTCGCTGTCGCTGTGCGCCGACGGGGCGCTGGCGGTCACCACGCTCGACGCGCGCGGGCGCGGCTCGGTTTCGCGCAGTGAAAGCTTCTTCTCGGCCGAGAACGACCCGATCTTCGACAATTTCGCCGTCGATACCGCGAGCGGCGCGGCGATGATGCTGTCCTATACCGGCCTCGTCTATCCGGTCGACGCGAGCGGCGAGCCCAAGGCGCCGACGCCCTGGTCGGTGCAGGAAGCGGCGGGCCTGCCGCGGGCGAGCACCGCGCCGCTCGCCGTCAACTGGCTGCCGGGCGGGCGCCAGCCGATGGCGTGGCACAAGCCCAGCGGGCGGCTGTTCGTCCTGATGCACATGGGCGAATACTGGTCGCAGAAGGAGCCCGGCACCGAGCTGTGGGTGATCGACAGCGCGACCCGCCGGGTGCTGACGCGCAAGAAGCTCAAGCACAAGGCGAGCTTTGTCGAGGTGAGCCAGGACGCGCAGCCGCTCCTCTTCCTCAACGAGGAGGAGACGCTCTGGGTGCTCGACGCCGCGACGCTCGAGCAGAAGCACGAGATTGCCAATGCCGGGGGCGGCACGCTGACGACGTTCGGGCCGGTGCGATGAGCGTCGTGATGCTCCTCTTCGACACCGGCGCGGCGGCGGTGCGCGTCTACGCGGCGCTGATGTTCGTCGCGGCGGGCCTGACCAAGTTCCACGACCGTGACGGCTTCGCCGCGACGGTCGCCGCCTATCGCCTGCTGCCGGCCGGCGCCGCCGCGGTGATCGCGGCAATGCTGCCGCCCATCGAGCTGGCGATCGGTGCGGCGCTGGTCGTGCCCGACCTCAGGATTGCCGCACCGGCCGCCGCGATGCTGCTGGCGCTGTTCGCGCTGGCGGCGGCGATCAACCTGATGCGCGGGCGCCGCGACCTCGATTGCGGGTGCGGCACCGGCGCGCGGATCGGCTGGGGGCTGGTTGCCGGCAATCTCGCGCTGTCGATCCTGCTCGTCGCGACGCTCGGCGCGGGCCAGCCGCCCCTCGGCCTGATGGCGGCTGCGGCAGCGCTTTCATTCGGCCTGTGGCTCTGCGCGCGGGTCCGGGCCACGCTCGCGGCGCTGCCGCCGCTTCGGAGACAAATGGCATGATCGTGCTGCTCGCCATCACCCAGGGAATCACGCTGATCCTGCTCGTCGCCGTGGCGGCGGCGTTGCTCGCCGTCGCGCGGCAGGTGGGCGTGCTGCACGAGCGGGTCGCCCCCGCGGGCGCGCTGACCCCGCGTCAGGGGCCGGCGGTCGGCACCCCGGCGCCGCGCATCCAGACGACCACGCTCGACGGTGACGCGATCGAGATCGGCGGCGCGCTGCGCCCCGGCGCGCGGCGGCTCCTGTTCTTCGTCTCGGCGCAATGCCCGATCTGCAAGAAGCTCATCCCCTTCGCGCGCAGCTTCGCCAAGGCGGAGGGGATCGAGCTCGTCTTCGCGGGCGACGACGATGCCGCACGGCAGGCGCGGCTGGTCGCGGACCACGGCCTGTTGGGCTATGCCTTTGTCAACGACGGGTCGCTCGGCCGCGCCTTTGCCGTCGACAAGTTGCCGCATGCGGTGCTGCTCGGCGACGACGGCACGCTGCTCGCCCGCGGCCTCGTCAACAGCCGCGAGCATCTGGAGAGCATGGTCGTCTCGCACGAGAGCGGGATGGCCTCGGTCCAGGACTATCTTAAAGCCCGCCTCGCCAAACCCGCCTGAACCGGGAGCCTTTATCCATGCCCGACCATTCCTCCGATGCGCGTTTCGAGCGGCTGCTGCGCCGCCTGGCGGGGCACAGCTCGCGCCGCGGCATTCTCGCCCGGCTGGGCGCGACGATCGTCGCGGCGCCCGTCTTCCCGCTGCTGCCCGTCAGCCATGCGCAATCGGGCAAGGACCGCAGCGTGCGGGGCAAGACCGGCTTCGCCCGCACTGCCCAGACCAAGGACGATACCCAGTGCGATTACTGGCGCTACTGTGCGATCGACGGGTCGCTCTGCACCTGTTGCGGCGGCGGGGTGCATACCTGCCCGCCGGGGACCGAGCCATCGCCCACGAGCTGGGTCGGCACCTGTATCAATCCCGATGACGGCCGCGCCTATCTGATCGCCTATCGCGACTGTTGCGGCAGTTCGGCGTGCAACCGCTGCAACTGCGACAACACCGACCGCGCGACCGAGATTTATCGCCCGTCGACCAACAACGACATCATCTGGTGCTTCGGCGTGTCGAGCATGGAGTACCACTGCTCCACCGCGGTGGTGGTCGGCACCGCCGAATGAGGCAGGGCGCGGCCTGGTTCGCGCTCGCCGCGGCGGTGCCGCTCTCGGCCGCCGCGCTGCCGTCATGGGAGGCGCCGCCGGCGGTGCAGGCGGCGGCGCGCTCGGACTATATCGAACATTGCGGCGGCTGCCACGGAGTCGCTGGCAGCTCGGCGCCCGCCAGGGTGCCTGAACTGCGTGGCCGGGTTGGCTGGTTCCTCTGTACGACCGAGGGGCGCGACTATCTGATCCGCCTGCCCAACGTCGCGCATGCGCCAATCGACGACCCCGAGGCGCTGGCGGCGCTCGTCAACTATGTCGTCTTCCGCCTGGGCGGCGAGAGTGCGCCGGCGGGCGCGCGCGCGTTCGACGGGGCGGAGGTCGCGGTGCTGCGCCGCTCGCCGATCGTGCGCGCCTCGCTGCTGCGCGAACGGGCGCGGCTGGTCGCCGACATCCGCCGCCGCTGTCCGGCGGCACCGGCAAGCCTCGCGGACTATAGCGGCTGAGCAGGCGCTACTGCGCGATCACTCGCACCGCGAACGCCGCCGCCGCGGCGCGCGTTTCGACCCCCAGCTTCTCGAAGATCTGCTCCAGGTGCTTGTTCACCGTGCGCGGGCTGATCGTCAGGATTTCGCTGATCACGCGGTTAGGCTTGCCGTAACTGATCCAAAGCAAAACCTCCGCCTCCCGGCTGGTGAGGCCGAACGCCTGGGAGAGGCGGGCGATATCGGCCTGCGGGTCGAGATGGTTGAGCCGGACGAGCAGCTCGTCGCGGCGGCGGCGACCGACCACGATCAGCTCGATCGCCTCGCCCCCGCCGGTCTCCACCCGAAGCGTCTGGCCCGCCGCGGCATTGTCGGCGATCAGCCTGGCAGTCGGCGCGGCGAGAAGGGCGGGCAGCGTGCCGCCGGCGCGCGACCAGCCGGGCTCGAGCATCTGCAGCAGCCGTTCCGCCGCCGGCGTCGACCAGGCGACGCGGCCCGCGCCGTCCAGCGCCACGAGATTGCGGCCCGTCGCGTCGAGTGCGAATGCGCTGCCCGCGGCGCGGCGCGCATTCGCCATATGGACATGGACGCGCGCCAGCAGCTCCTCGACGACGATGGGCTTGCGCACATAGTCGATGCCGCCCGCCTCCAGCGCGCGCACGACATGCTCGCTTTCGGTCAGGCCGGTCATGAAGATGATCGGCACGCCCGCCCCCTGCGGCGCTGCCTTGATCGCGCGCGTCGTCTCGAACCCGTCGAGGCCGGGCATCAGCGCGTCCATCAGAATGAGGTCGGGGACGACGTGCGCCATCAGCTCGATCGCGGCGTCGCCGCTGGTCGCGATCAGCACCGAGATGCCCGCCGCCTCGAGCGTGTCGGTCAGGAAGCGCAGCGATTCGGGTGTGTCGTCGACGACAAGGACGGTGTCGGGCTGCATCGGCGCACTCATTTCGCGGTCCTCACTGCCGCGATCAGCCCCTTGAGGTCGAAGCGGTCGAGATAGCCGAGCAGCGCGGTGGCGAGCGGCGCGGCGGCCGGTACCGTTTGTTCGAGCGTGCGGATGCTCGCCTCGATCCCCCGGACGTGACCGATTACCGCCTTGTCCTCGATTTCCGCAAGGATCGGCAGCGCGCCCGCCGGCAGGACGATGCGCGGCGCCGCCTCGACCGGGGGCATGGCAGGTTCGGCGGGCTCGCCGGTCCAGCGGATGTCCAGCTGGTCGGCCAGTACCTCAAGCAACGCATCCAGATCGACGGGCTTCATCAGGAAGCGATCGTGCGCGGCATAGCCGTCGCCGCCGCGATTGAACTCGTGCGCGTTGGCCGAGACCATGACGATTCGCACCGCCTTGCCCAATCGCTCGCGAAGGCGCGCGGCAACGTCCCAGCCCGATTCGCCCGGCATCGAGATGTCGAGGAGAACGATGTCGGGCAGCTCGGCCGCGGCGAGCTCGAGCCCGGCCGCGCCGCTCGTCGCCTCGTCCACGGTGAAGTCGAGCGGTTCGAGAAGGCCGCGCAGCACCGCGATCTGATGCTCGTCGTCGTCGATCAGCAGCACGCGCCGGCGGCGCCCTTCATAGCCCGACAGGCGGGCGGGCGAGGGCGCATCGGCGGCCGAGCCCGCCACCTGTCCCATCATCAGCCGGACCGTGAAGCAGGTGCCGGTGCCCGCCTCGCTCCGCACCGCGATGTCGCCGCCCATGATCCGCACCAGCGCCTGGGTGATCGACAGGCCCAGGCCCACGCCCTTCTGCCGCTGCGCATGTTCGTTGCCGCCGCGCTCGAACGGCTCGAAGATGCGCTCGACATCCTCCGGCGCGATGCCGATGCCGGTGTCGAGGATCTCGAACGTCGCCAGCTGGCTGCGATAGGTGACGCGCAGCGTGACCGATCCCGCTCGCGTGAACTTCACCGCGTTGGACAGAAGGTTGATGAGGATCTGGCGCAGCCGTTTCTGGTCGGTGCGGACCATGTCGGGCAGGCTGGCGGGGCGCTCATAGCGAAACTCGATCCCCTTGGCCTGCGCCTGCGGCCGGAACATGTTGGCGATCTGATCGAGAAAGGCGGGCAGGCGCACCGTCTCGCTGGCAATGCGCAGCACGCCGCTTTCCACCTGGCTGATGTCGAGCAGCCCCTCGACCAGGTTGGTGAGGTGCTCGGCCGAGCGCCGGATGACCTTGGCCGCCTCGCCGGGTGCGACGTCATGACCGCGCTCCATCAATTGCGCGTAGCCGTAGATCGAGTTGAGCGGCGAGCGGATCTCGTGGCTGACGCTGACCAGATAGCGGCTCTTGGCGGCATTGGCGCTCTCGGCGACCTCCTTGGCGCGCTGAAGCTCGGCATCGGTGCGGACATGCGCGTCGATCTCGCGCATCAGTTCCTGCACGTGATGCTCGCTTTCCTGCATCGCCGCGCGGCGGCTCTGGTGGGCGAGGACGACGATCCAGGCGATGACCCCGCCCGCAAGGGTGAGCAGGATGAAGATTGCCAGGAACAGGTCGCCGACCGCCGACCCCGACAGCGTCCGCGCCGCGAAATGCCAGTAGAGCGTGCCGAAAAGGCCGGCATTCGCGAGCGTGATGACCGACATCACCACCACGAACTGCCCGGTCGGCGTATGGACGTGGCGCGCGGCGAGGCCGGGCAGCGCGCGCTCGATCCAGCGGGCGAGCTGCTGCGTCGCGCGGCTGTCGCGCTTGCACCGGTCGTGGCAGCGCGCCTCGAGCGTGCAGCAGAGCGAGCAGATCGGCGCCGCATACATCGGGCAATGCGCCATGTCGGCAAGCTGGAAGCTGTTCTCGCAGATGATGCAGGTCCGCTCGCCGCCATCGCCCTGCCAATGGGTGCGCCGGGCGATGTACCAACGGCCATGGGTGAGGAGCGCGAGGACGGGGGCGGTGGTGAAGGCGACGCCCAGGCCGATGACCGGCGCGAACGCGCGCGCCAACGGCCCGAAGACGCCGACATGCGCAAGGCTCGACACCGCTATCGCCAGCAGCATCGCGCCGATCCCGACGGGATTGAGGTCGTAGAGATGCGCGCGCTTGAATTCGATCCCCGCGGGCGAGAGCTTCAAGGGCTTGGAGATCATGAGGTCGGCGGCGAGCGCGCCGATCCAGCCGGCGGCAAGCGTCGCATAGAGGATCAACACCGCCTCGATCGTGTCGAAGATGCCGATCTCCATCAGGAGCAGCGCGAGGAGGACGTTGAAGACGAGCCAGACGACGCGGCCCGGATGCTGGTGCGTCAGCCGCGAGAAGAAGTTCGACCAGGCGATCGACCCGGCATAGGCGTTGGTCACGTTGATCTTGAGCTGGCAGACGATGACGAACAGCCCGGTGACGATCAGCGCCGCGCCGGGCTGGCCCGACATGGCGGTGAACACCCAGTGGAACATCGCCGCGGGACTCGACGCATCGGCGGCGTTTGCGCCGCTTTCGATCAGCCGGTGGGCGAGCCACGAGCCGAGGAGGAGCTTGATCCCGCCGATCAGCGTCCAGCCCGGTCCACCCGCCAGCACCGCCGCCCACCAGCGCGTCCGGCCGACGGTCGCGCGGGCGGGCAGGAAGCGGAGATAGTCGGCCTGCTCGCCGATCTGCGGCAGGAGCGACAAGAGCGTCGAGAAGGCGAAGCCGAAATAGACGAGATCCACCCCGCCGCCGGGCGCGCCGAACGCGCCGGTGAAGCGCGCCCAGTCGCTGAGCTCGGCCGGCCCCAGCCACAGGATATAGGCGATCGGCAGCAGCTGGAGGATCAGCCAGCCCGCCTGCGTCGCGCCCTGGAAGCGGGTGATCGCGCTCATGCCGTACATCGCGATCGGGATGACCGCGAGCGCGCTCAGGAGATAGGCGAGCCAGAGCGGCATCCCCGTCATCGCGGTCAGCGCGCCGGCCATGATCATCCCCTCGACCGAGAAGAGGAGGAAGGTGAACGAGGCGTAGATCAGGCTAGTGACGGTGGAGCCCAGATAGCCGAAGCCCGCGCCGCGCGTGAGGAGGTCGATGTCGAGGCCCTGCCGCGCCGCCTGCACCGCGATCGGGAAGCCGATGACGAACATCAGGATGACCGCCGCGCCGATCGCCGCGACGCTGTTGGCGAAGCCATAGGTCAGCGTGATCGCCGCGCCGATCGCCTCGCACGCGAGGAAGGCGGTGGCGCCGATCGCGGTGTTGGCGACCGCCCGCGCCGACCAGCGCCGCCCGCGATCGGCGGTGTAGCGCAGCGCATAGTCCTCCATCGTCTGGCTCGCGGCCCATTTGTTGTAGAGCCGCTTTTCGCGAAGGACGTAATCGGTTGCGCTCATGCCGGGGCCGCACGCTCCGGCAGGCCGCCCGTCGCCACGATGAAGTCGATAATCTCGGAAAGGCCCAGATTCTCCTTGAGATTGGTGAACAGGAACGGCCGCTGCCCCCGCATCTTCCTCGCGTCGCGGTCCATGACGCCCAGGTCCGCGCCGACCAGCGGGGCGAGGTCGATCTTGTTGATGACAAGCAGGTCCGATCGGGTGATGCCCGGCCCGCCCTTGCGCGGGATCTTGTCGCCGGCCGACACGTCGATGACGTAGATGGTGATGTCGGCGAGTTCGGGGCTGAAGGTGGCGGCGAGGTTGTCGCCGCCGCTTTCGATGAAGACGAGTTCGAGCGCGGGAAAGCGGCGGGTCATCGTGTCGACCGCCGCGAGGTTCATGCTCGCATCCTCGCGGATCGCGGTATGCGGGCAGCCGCCGGTCTCGACCCCCATGATCCGTTCGGGGACGAGCGCGCCCGAGCGCGTCAGGAACTCGGCATCCTCGCGCGTGTAGATGTCGTTGGTGATCGCGGCCACGTCCCAGCGGTCGCGCATCGCCTTGCACAGGCGATCGGTCAGCGCCGTCTTGCCAGAGCCGACGGGGCCACCGATGCCGACGCGAAGAGGTCCATGAGTCGAGGTCACGATCGGAACAACCTTGTGTAGAGCGTCTCATGCGCGATGGAGGCGAGTTCGAGCAAGGGCGCGCCGGTGCCGAGCGAGTCGAGCGGGGTCGCCATCGCCGCCTCGGCGATCGCCGGCAGCCGCGCCGACAGGCGGGTGAGCGCGCGCTGCCCGTCGGTCTGCCCGAGGGGAACGAGGCGGACGCCGGCCGAGACGAGGTTGGCGGCGGTGGCGTGGAGCCAGCCGTGCAGCGCGGGTTCGAGGGGGAGGCCGTGCGCCGCGCTCGCCAGCGCCATCGCCGCCGAATGCGCGACCGGCCGATCGCCCCAGCGCGCGGCGAAGGCGTCGAGCGCGGGGTGCGGCCAGGCGGCGCGGGTGATTGACAGGAAGGCGGCACCCTGCTGCCGGCTTTCGAGTGCGGTCTCGCTAGA
Source organism: Sphingomonas spermidinifaciens (assembly GCF_002351485.1). Classification (GTDB taxonomy): domain Bacteria; phylum Pseudomonadota; class Alphaproteobacteria; order Sphingomonadales; family Sphingomonadaceae; genus Sphingomonas; species Sphingomonas spermidinifaciens. The sequence continues at coordinate 280,268 of NZ_NWMW01000002.1, forward strand.
CCCGCGGAATGCGGCGGCGAGTTCGGCGACCCCGTCGAACGCCGCCTCGTCGCCCGCCGCGCGCCAGCCATGGACGAACAGCACCGCATCGACCCAGCCGCCGCCGCGCGTCAGCACCGCCTCGATATAGTCGGCCATGTCGTCAGCGGTCTTGACGCGCCCGTCCTCGACCGCGGTTTCCAACCCGTGGCTATAGGCGAAGCTGCCCACTGGATAGCTGGGCGATGTCCACGCGAGCAGGCGATGGAGCGCACCGTCAGTGAGCATGGTCGTGCTCGTGATGGCGGTGATGGTGGCCGTGGGCGTGACCGCCGCCGCCGGCATAGGCGCCCTGTTCCGGGGTGAAGGGCGCCTCGACATCGACCACTTCGGCGCCGAGCCCCTCCAGCATGTCGCGGATGACATGGTCGCGGCGCAGGCGGATGACGTCGAAGCCGAGCTGCGCGGGTAGATGCCGGTTGCCGATATGCCAGGCGAGCCGCATCATCGCACCTGGCGTCGGTGCGCGCGCCTCCATCAGCGGCTCTGGCGCCGCCTCGACGGCGATCACGCGGCCGTCGTCGAGTGCGAGCCCGTCGCCCTCCGCCAGCACCGCGGCGCGCGGCAGGTCGAGGAGGAAGGCGGTGCCGCCCGCCGCGACATAGTGGAAGCGGCGGCGATGGCGCGCGTCATGATCGAGCGCGATCCGATCACACGCGCTCGCCCGGTCCCAGCTTCCGGCGGGCAGCAATCGGGCGGCGACGGGCATGGGCTGGCCTTTCAGAACAGGAAATAGCGCTGGGCAAACGGGAGCACGTCCGCCGGCTCGCAGGTGAGGAGTTCGCCGTCGGCACGCACCTCATAGGTTTCGGGATCGACCTCGAGATGCGGGAGGGCATCGTTGAGGATCATGTCGCCTTTGCCGATCCCCCGGGTGCCGCGCACCGCCTCGACCGGGCGGACGAGCGACAGCCGCTCGGCGACGCCCTCCTCGATGCTGGCCGCCGAGACGAAGTGGAGCGCCGACAGCGCGCCCGCGCGGCCGAGCGCGCCGAACATCGGGCGGTAATGGACCGGCTGCGGCGTCGGGATGCTGGCATTGGGGTCGCCCATCGGCGCGGCGGCGATGCTGCCCCCTTTGATGACGAGGTCGGGCTTCACTGCGAAGAAGGCGGGGGACCAGAGCACGAGGTCGGCGAGCTTGCCCACCTCGACCGACCCGACGATGTGGCTGATGCCGTGGGCGATCGCGGGGTTGATCGTGTATTTGGCGACATAGCGGCGCGCGCGAAGGTTGTCCGCCTCGCCATCGTCGCCGGGGAGGGCGCCGCGCTGGCGCTTCATCTTGTCGGCGGTCTGCCAGCAGCGGATGATCGTCTCGCCCACCCGGCCCATCGCCTGGCTGTCCGACGACATCATCGAAAAGGCGCCGAGGTCGTGGAGGATGTCCTCCGCGGCGATCGTCTCCTTGCGGATCCGGCTGTCGGCAAAGGCCACGTCCTCCGCGATGCGGGGGTCGAGGTGGTGGCACACCATCAGCATGTCGAGATGCTCGTCGATGGTGTTGACGGTGTAGGGCCGCGTCGGGTTGGTCGAGGAGGGGAGGACGTTGGCGAGGCCGGCGAGCTTGATGATGTCGGGCGCGTGGCCGCCGCCCGCGCCCTCGGTATGGAAGCTGTGGATCGTCCGGCCGGCAAAGGCGGCGATGGTGCTCTCGACAAACCCCGCTTCGTTGAGCGTGTCGGTGTGGATCGTCACCTGCACGTCCATCGCGTCGGCGACCGACAGCGCACAGTCGATGCTGGCGGGGGTGGTCCCCCAATCCTCGTGCAGCTTGAGGCCGCAGGCGCCGGCGCGCACCATCTCGACCAGTGCGTCGGGGCGGCTGGCATTGCCCTTGCCGAACAGGCCGAAGTTCATCGGCATCGTCTCGAGCGCCTGGAGCATCCGGCCGATGTGCCACGCACCGGGCGTGCAGGTTGTGGCGAGCGTGCCGTGCGCCGGGCCGGTGCCGCCGCCCAGCATCGTCGTGACGCCGGCGTTCAGCGCCTCATCGACCTGTTGCGGGCAGATGAAGTGGATGTGCGCGTCGATCGCCCCGGCGGTGAGGATTCGGCCCTCGCCCGCGATGATCTCTGTTCCCGGGCCGATGGGGATGGTGACGCCGGGCTGGACGTCGCGATTGCCCGCCTTGCCGATCGCCGAGATCCGGCCGTCACGGATGGCAAGATCGGCCTTGTAGATGCCACTGTGGTCGAGGATCAGCGCGTTGGTGACGACGGTGTCGGGCGCGCCTTCGGCGCGAGTCACCTGGCTCTGCCCCATGCCGTCGCGGATCACCTTGCCGCCGCCGAACTTCACTTCCTCGCCATAGACGGTGAGGTCGCGCTCGACGCGGATCAACAGGTTGGAGTCGCCCAGCCGCACGCGGTCGCCGGTGGTCGGGCCGTACATCGAGGCGTAGACCGATCGGGGAATGGCGACTGGCATCCTAGAGCGGCCCCATCACGTCGCCCCGAAAGCCGATGACGACGCGGTCGCCGGCATAGGGGATCAGCCGCACCGTCCGCGACTGGCCAGGTTCGAACCGCACCGCCGTGCCCGCGGCGATGTCGAGCCGGCGGCCGCGCGCCGCCGCGCGGTCGAAGGCGAGGGCCGGATTGACCTCGGCGAAGTGATAATGGCTGCCGACCTGGACCGGGCGGTCGCCGGTATTGGCGACCTCGACCTCGATCGGTTCGCGGCCTTCGTTGAGGCGGATGTCGCCGGGAAGCGGGAGGATCTCACCGGGGGTCATGGCGCAGCCTCGTATTCCCGCGAGGGCGGGGATCCGGGACCGTCAAGCGCAACGCTTGATGACTCTAGGCTCCCGATCTCGTGGAAGCACGTGGTGCGGTGCCCCATCATCGGATCGGTCGGTGGACGGTGACGAGCTTGGTGCCGTCGGGGAAGGTCGCCTCGACCTGGATATCGTGGATCATCTCGGCGACGCCCTCCATCACCTGGTCGCGAGTGAGGACGTGGCCGCCCGAGGCCATCAGCTCGGCGACCGGCCGCCCGTCACGCGCGCCCTCGACCACATGGTCGGCAATCAATGCGACCGCCTCCGGGTGGTTGAGCCGCACGCCGCGCTCCAGCCGGCGGCGCGCGACGATCGCCGCCATCGCGACGAGCAGCTTGTCCTTTTCGCGCGGGGTCAGCTGCATCGCACGTCAGCAATGACAGATAGCGGGCATCGACGGCGACAGGCCGAAGATCGCCGCGCGCAGCACGCCCGCGATGCGCATCACCTCGCGCCGCAGCCGGGTGGCGTCGGGGCCGAGCATGCGGATGACGAGCAGGCCGTCGAAGGCGGTCGCGCCGCCCAGCGCCGGCTCGGCCAGTCCGCGTGCGAGATCGAGCTGCGCCTCCGCCTCCGGTCCCGCATAGACGAGCGTTGCGAGCGCGCCCGCATCGCCCAGGCCATAGGGCTGCGTGCGGTCCAATGCCCCCTCTATCCGCAGCGCATCGGCCCAGACCAGCGCGCCGCCACGGCGGATGCGCCAGCCGTCGTGGATGAGCCCCCCCGAATAGGCTTCCCCCATGGCGGCGCGGCCGAGGACGAGCATCTCCATCGCCAGCACCTGCGCGTCGGGCGCCATGTCGATGTCGAGCGTTCGGTGCATCCGGCTGCCGTCGAACAGGATCGCCTCCTGTGCCAGCCATTCGCAGCGCGCGGCCGCGCCGAGCGCGATGGTCGTCTCGATCCGCGTCGGCTGGTCGTCGGGCAGCACGCGATAGAGCTTCTCGGCCGATTGCGGGACGATCGTCGCGCAGCCACCCGGCTCGACGACGATGTCGAGGCGGAGGCGATCGCCGCCGGTCAAGCCGCCGCTGGTCGTGACGGTGACGACCAGCGGGAAGTCGCCGCCGCGCGCGTGCGGGAACATGAGGCGGGCGGGCGCCACCTGCTCGAGGTCGCGAATGCCGTCGGTGCCAAACACGACACGCGCGCGCCCGTCGACGCGCTGGTGGCGCGACCGCGGCGGGGAAGGAACGGCGACGGCGCCGGTTGCGAGCATCACGGGACTGTGCGGAGGGGGTGCTGCGCGTCACATGGGGCGTTTGACGTATGGCTCACGAGCAAAATCCTTCCCGGCACGGGGAGGAGCTTGGGCGTCGGCAGCTACGCCGCTACCCGGTTTCTACCCGGCACGGACAGACGGAGGCTCAGGTTGTCCGCCCGCGCCGGTCGGGTGCCGCCGCCGGCGCCCGCTCCTCTCGCCCGCCGCCGCCGCGCCTGCTGGGCGTCGGATAGTTCGGGTCGATCTTCTCGGCCTTGCCGCGCTTCGTCCCGCTTTCGCCCGCGCCGGGCTGGCCGTGCTCGGTCGTGAGGTCCGAGAGGAAATTGACCTGGCGGATGCCCTTTTTGCGCATTGCGACGCCGGTCAGGCACGCGTGCATGATGAAGTTGGCGTTGAGCGCGCTGCGATAGGTGGGGTCGAGGATCGGCGCGAGCTCGACGATCTCGAAGCCGACCAGCTCGTTCTCGGCGCAGAGGCGGCGGACGATCGGAATCGCCTCGCGCATCGTCAGGCCGCCGGGGACGGGCGTGCCGGTGCCGGGGACGAAGGCGGGGTCGAGCACGTCGACGTCGAAGCTGATGAAGAGCTTCTTGCCGCTCTCGCGCGCCTCCTTGAGCGCGCGCTCCATCGTCGCGGCCCAGCCCGCTTTCTCGATCTCGGGCATCGCGTGATAGCGCACGCCATTGTCGCGCATCCATTCGAAGCCCTCGCGCTCGGGCCAGGGGCCGCGCAGCCCGACCTGGATATAGTTCCTGCCCTGGACGTGCCCCTCCTTCACGGCACGATAGACGGGGGCGCCGTGGGTGATGAAATGCACCCCTTCCTTGCCGGCGTCATAGTGCGAATCGAAATGGACCACGCCGAAGCTGCCCTTGCCGTGCACATCGGCGAGCCCCGCGACGTCCGAATATTCGAGGCTGTGGTCGCCGCCAACGATGAAGGGGATGGCGCCCGTCCGGGCGATTTCTGCCACGCGCTCGCGGACATGGTGGACGGTGCGCTCGGTCGACATGTTGTCCACGGCGATGTCGCCATAGTCGACGATGTTCAGTTCTTTCGACGGGTCGACCATCGTGTACATATCGATCCCGCCCGCGCCATACTGGTTGCGCATCGCCGCCGGGCCGCCCTTCGCCCCGCGATAGCCCGACCCCATGTCGAGCGGCGCGCCAACGATCGCCACGTCGACCTTTCCCGCGACCAGATCCTCGGGGAATATCGCAACGGGCGCGCCGGCGAAGGTGGCGATGCCGCCGCCATAGACGCCGCCGCCGCGGCCGTGGAGATAGTAGCTGAGTTCGATCGGCCCCGGCTCGCGCTTGGGATCGAGCCCGGCGGGGCGGCGGACCTTCCAGCCGTTGAAGCTGTCCTTGCCGGTGTTGAGCGGGATCGCCGCCATGTCGGTCGCGGCATTGAACTTCGACGCCTGAAGCGCCGCCTGCGCGCCGTCGATATAGGCCTCGATCTCGGCCGGGCTCTTGGTCGAGAGGCGCTCGTAGAGCTTGGGATAGGAGCCCGCGAACATCTCTGCCTCGTCGGAGGTTAGGAAGTCGCGCTTGGCCTTGGGCAGCGCGGCGACCTTGGCGGCGAGCGCCGGGGGCAGCACGGGCTTTTCGTTCTGTGCGGTGCCGATGCCGGCGGCGGCGAGCCCCGCCGCGCCGATCGCCCAACCCGCCAGCCTGCGCTTCATGCCCATCGTCCTGCCCCCAGATCGTCCGATCCGGACCGATCTGCACGCGGACAAGGCGGGGTAGCCATGGGGCGAACGACGTAGGCTGGCGCCTCTACGTCGTTCGCCCCATGCTGCCCCGCAGACGCGGGCGTTAGGCCGGCGAGATGCTCATCGCCTCGCACTTTCTCCTGTGGATCGCCATCGTCCTGCTGGGGGTCGCATGGTTCGCGCTCGACCGACGCGTGCGCGCGCTCGCCGCCGACCGCCCCGTCGAGGCGGCGGCCCCGCGCGTGCCCGTCGTCAGCGCGGCGACACTCACCGGCGAGACGCTGACGATCGGCCGGGCGAGCCGTGACGGGCGTGCGCTGCTCCTCCTGTTCGCCGCGCCCGACTGCACCCGCTCGGCGGCGGCGCTGCGCGAAGCAATCGCGCTCGGCGATCCGGCGCGCCTCCGGCTGGTACTGGTGGGCGAGGGCGACCCTGCGGGCTATCAGGCGCTGGCGCGACTACATCAGATCGGCGAGCGCGACATCGTGATCGGCGGCGCGGTCGCCGAGGATCTGGGAATCGCGGTACGGCCTGCGGCGATGCTGGTCGCCGCCGACGGGACGACGCTGGCGAGCGGTGCGGTCGAGACGCGCGAGCAGCTCGTCGCGCTGATCGCGGCGCTCCCGCGCGAGGCGGCGCCGGCCCGCTCGGCGCGGATCGTGCGGCTGCGGCCGGGGCTTGCGGGGACCGCCGCAAGCGGGGGATAAGGCCGACGAAGGGGAGAGGGCGAGATGGCGATCAGCCTGCAGGTCAATGGACGCGCGCATCGGGTCGAGGCCGACCCCGACAAGCCGCTGCTCTGGGTGCTGCGCGAGGAGCTGGGGCTGCTCGGCACCAAGTTCGGCTGCGGCGCAGGGCTGTGCGGGGCGTGCACCGTCCACCTCGACGGGGTGGCCGCGCGATCGTGCCAGACGCCGGTGGGCGAGGTCGGCCGCGCCGCGGTGACGACGATCGAGGGCGTCGCGGCGACTGCGCTCGGCCAGCGCGTCGGTGCGGCATGGATCGACGCCGACGTGCCGCAATGCGGATATTGCCAGGCGGGCCAGATCATGAGCGCGGTGGCCTTGCTGCGCGAAACGCCAAAGCCCGATGATGCGGCGATCGACGCGGGGATGGCGGGCAATCTTTGCCGCTGCGCGACCTATACGCGCATCCGTGCGGCGATCCGGGCGGCGGCGGCGTGAGCGCGCCGGTCCTTTCGCGCCGCGGCTTCATCGCGGCGACTGCGCTGGCTGGCGGCGGGCTGATGTTCGACCTTCGCATCGCCAGTGCGCAGGCGGCGGGCGGCGTCCTCAATGCCTTCGTCCGGATCGCTCCCGACAACCGCGTGACGATCGGTGCCAAGAACGCGGAGGTGGGGCAGGGCGCCAAGACGATGCTGCCGATGCTGATCGCCGAGGAGCTCGACATCGACTGGGCGCAGGTTACGATCGAGCAGACGCATGCCGATGCCGCGATCTTCGGTCCGCAATCGGCGGGCGGCAGCCGCACGACGCCCCGCGAATGGCTGCCCTCACGCCGGGCGGGGGCGGCGGCGCGGGCGATGCTGGTCGCGGCTGCCGCAAAGCGCTGGGGCGTTGAGCCGGCCACGCTGACGACGCGGAGCGGCCGGGTGCTGGGGCCGGGCGGGCGGAGCCTCACCTATGCCGCGCTCGCCGCCGATGCGGCGGCAATGCCGGCGCCCGAGCTGGAGAAGGTCGCGCTCAAGGATTCCGCGACCTTTCGCATTATCGGTCAGTCGATCCGCGGCGTCGACACGCCGGCGATCGTCGCGGGCAAGCCGCTCTACGGCATCGACGTTTCGCTGCCGGACATGCTGCACGCGGTGTTCGTCACCTGTCCGGCGTTCGGCGGGACAATGAAGTCGGCGAACCTCGACGCCGTGCGCGCGCTGCCGGGCGTTGCGCATGTCGTGCCGATCAAGGGCGACGGCGCGCCCGAGTCGCTGGTCGACGGCGTCGCGATCCTGTCGAAGAGCTGGTGGACCGCCAACAAGGCGCGTGACGCGCTCGAGATCGAATGGGACGATGCCGCCGCCCGCGCTTTTTCGTCCGAAACGCTGGCCGAGGGTGCGAAGGCCAAGCTCGCAGGAAAGGGCGAGGCCGAGGTGCTGCGGTCGGGCGACCCCGACGCTGCCTTCGCTGCGGCGGCGAAGACGGTCGAGGCCCAATATCATTACCCGTTCCTCGCCCATGCGACGCTCGAGCCGCAGAACTGCACCGCGCGCTTCGCGGACGGCAAGGTCGAGATCTGGGCGCCGACCCAGAACCCCGAGGCGGGGCGGACGGCAGTCGCCAAGGCGCTGGGGATCGAGCCCGCTGCGATCCGCATCAACCTGACCCGGATCGGCGGCGGCTTCGGCCGGCGGCTAATGAACGATTACATGGTGCAGGCCGCGGCGATCGCGAAGGCGGTGCCGGGGACGCCGGTCAAGCTGATCTATACGCGAGAGGACGATACGCGCCGCGACTTCTACCGCCCCGCGGGCTGGCACCGGTTCCGCGCGGCAATCGACGGGCAGGGTCGCCTGACCGCGCTCCACGATCATTTCGTGACGCCGGGCACCGGGGGCAAGGCGGTGCGCGCGGGCGATGCCTCCGCCAGCGAGTTTCCGGCGGGGCTTGGGCCGGCGATCCTCTACGAACAGAGCCTGATCCCCACCAACATGCCGACCGGCTGGCTGCGCGCACCGGGGTCGAACGGCGTCGCCTATGCCTTTCAGGGGTTTCTCGACGAGGTGGCGCTGGCGGGCGGGCGCGACCTGCCTACGCTGATGCTCGAGTTGCTGGACGGCGCGACCGAGCTGGCGCGCGGGCCGAACCAGCCGCCGTTCAAGACTGCGCGGGCGAGGGGCGTGATCGAGAAGGCCGTGGCCATGTCCAGCTGGGCCGACCGCGCGCGACTGCCCAAGGGCGAGGGCAAGGGCTTTGCCTTCTACTACAGCCATATGGGCTATTTCGCCGAAGTGGTGCATGTCGCCATGGCAGAGGGCATGCCCGTCGTCCGCGCCGTCTGGGCGGCGGGCGATGTCGGCAGCCACATCATCAACCCGCTCAATGCCGTGCATCAGGTGCAGGGGTCGATCATCGACGGGCTGGGCCAGGCGCTGGTGGGGCAGGCGATCACCCAGGTCGACGGTGCGGTCGAGCAGGCGAGCTTCGACACCCATCCGCTGCCGCGCATCACCGATGCGCCACCCAGGATCGAGGTGGCGTTCGTGACCAGCGAAGACCCGCCCACGGGCATGGGCGAGCCGGCGCTGCCGCCGCTGATCCCGGCGCTCGCCAATGCGATCTTCGCCGCCACGGGCAGGCGGGTACGCAGCCTGCCGATTCGGCCGGAGATGTTCGCCTGACCGGGCCATGCGTCATTTGACGTAGATGGCGGTGAAAAGGCGCGCTTCATAACTGCGGGATGCGCCGCTGGCCCGCATCCTTGACCCGAATGACGCCGCGCGATCCCTTCGCGGTGTTCCTGATCGTCGCGGCGGCGATCTTCGCGCTCTACTGGGCGACGAGCGGCCATCGCGAAACGATCGAGGTGTCGGCGTCGGTGCAGAAGAGCCTGTCCGACGACTATGCGATGATGACGGGCAAGGCGCCCGATCCGGCGGCACGCGCGCGGCTGATCCACGATTATGTCGCCAACGAGCTCCTCTTCCGCGAGGCGGTGGCGCGCGGCATGCACATGACCGACAAGGCGACCAAGCAGCGGCTGATCGACCGCGTGCGCTTCATGATCGCGGGGGCCCCGCCCGAGCCGAGCGAGGACGTGCTGATCGGCTATTACGCCGCGCATCCCGAGCTCTATCGCGCCGAGCCACGCCTTTCGGTCGAGCATGTGTTCTTCGAGAAGCCGCCCGCCGATGCGCCGGCGATCCTCGCGCGGCTGCGCGCCGGCGAGAAGGTGCGAGGCGACGATTTCTGGATGGGGCACGACCTTGCCGATTATGGCGTGTCGATGTTGCGCGGCATGTTCGGCCCGACCTTCCTTGCCGCGATCGAGCGGGCGCCGGCGGGCGAGTGGGTGGGGCCGCTGCGATCGACCCGCGGCTGGCATTTCGCGCGGGTGAAGGGGCGGGGGGCGGCACGGACGCTTCCCTATCCCGAGGCGCGCGACCAGGTGCGGCAGGACTATATCGCGCAGGCGACGGGAACCGCGGTCGAGAAGGAAGTCGACCGGCTGAAGGCAGGGGTGGACGTGCATGTGGAATAGGCTGTCGCTGACGCTCGCGGCGCTGATCGGGCTGGCGAGCCCCGCTGCCGCCGACGTGTTCCGCGTCGGCGAGTTCGCCTTCCAGCCGGGCAATGCGCCGGGCCTGTACGAATTGAGCGCGACGATGCCAGAGTTGCTCGCGAGCGGCGATGCACTCGGCCTGCCCGACGGCTGCCGCGAGGTCGGGCGCGACAAGACGGTTCAGGCGACGCTCGCACGGCTGACGGTCGAGATCGCCTGTGCCGGCCCGATCGCCGAGGGGGCGCGGATCGTCACCCCCTGGGCGGTCGATGGCGCGACCTTCGTGTCCACCGTGTCGGGCGCGGCAGTGCGGCAGGCGCTCCAGCCCGAGGGCGATGCGATCGTGTTGCCGGTCGGCGCGCTGCAGGCGGGGACGCGCACACTGCCCGAGGTGGCGATGGAATATACATGGCAGGGGATCGTCCACATCCTGGGAGGTTGGGACCATCTCGCCTTCGTCCTGTGCCTCTGCCTGCTCGCGCGTGGGCGGTTCCTCCTGGCGCTCGTCACCACCTTCACGCTGGGGCACTCGGTCAGCCTCGCGCTCGCCTTCTTCGATCTCGTCAAGCTGCCGGTGCCGCCGGTCGAAGCGGTGATCGCGCTGTCGATCGCCTTCATGGCGCGCGAGGCGATCCGCGCGGGGCAGGGGCAGGCCACCGGCGCGCGCGAGCGGCGGCGGCAGCTGGGCGTCGTCGGCGGCTTCGGTCTGCTCCACGGCCTCGGCTTCGCGACGGTGCTACGCGAGCTCGGCGTGCCCGCCAGCGAGCGGGTGAGCGGGCTCCTGTTCTTCAATGCCGGGGTCGAGCTTGGCCAGCTGATCTTCGTCGGCGGGGTGCTGGGCGTGATGGCGCTCGCGGCGCTCGCCGGGCAGCAGCAGCGGGTGCGGCTGGCGGCGCTCTATGGCGCGGGCGTGATCGGCTGCTTCTGGATGATCGAGCGCGTCGCGGGCTTCGCCGCAGCGACGGCGTGACCGCGCGCGCGGCGCTCGCCCGCGGCGATCTCGACACCGCCGAGCGCACGGCACTCGCCGCCACGCGCGACCGGCCGGAGGAGGCCGAGGGCTGGTTCGTCGCCGGCATCGTCGCCGCTGAACGCGGCCAGATCGGCCGCGCGTTGCCCTTGATCGAGGCGGCGCTGGCAAGGCAGGCGACCGCCGAATATCACGCCCAGCACGCCCGCCTGCTGATCCTCGCCCGCCGCGACGGTGAGGCGGCGGCGGCCGTGCGTGCGGCGATGGCGCTGTCCGGCGGCGATGCACGGACCCATGACACGATCGGCTGCGTCCTCGCGCGGCTCGGCGATCACGAGGGCTCGATCGCGCCGTTTGAGGCGGCGGTCGCGGCCGAGCCCAATAACCTCTCCTACCGCTACAACCTTGCCGCCGCGTGCGGCTTCACCGGGCGGGTCGAGGCGGCGCGCGATCATTACGAGGCGGTGCTCGCCGCCGACCCGGGCAATGCGCGCGTCCATTATGCGCTGTCGATCCTGTCGAAGCAGACCGCCGCGCCAATCCCGCGGCTGGAGGCGGCACTTGCGGCAGCGCGGACGGCGCCCGACCGGCTTCGGCTACGCTATGCGCTCGCCAAGACGCACGAGGATGTGGGCGACGCGGCGGCGACCTTCGCCTGGCTGAGCGCCGCCAATGACGAGCATCGCCGCAGCCTCGCCTACGACTTCTCGAGCGACGCGGCGTTGTTCGACGCGATCGAGGCGGCGTTCGACCGCGAGCTGCCGGCGGCGGCGGGCGACGCCGATCCCGCCCCGATCTTCGTGGTGGGAATGCCGCGGACGGGCACGACCCTGGTCGATCGCATCCTTTCCTCGCATGCTGAGGTGGGCTCGGCGGGCGAGCTTCAGGCGATGCCGCTCGCGGTCAAGGCGGCGGCGGGGACGCGTTCGCGCCAGATCGTCGATGCCGAGACGATGCTGGCGAGCCTGTCGGCCGATCCGGCGGCGATCGGCGGCGCTTATCTCGCCCGCGCCGCGCACCACCGTCCGCCGGGCAAGTCGCGCTTCGTGGACAAGTTGCCCGCCAATTTCCTCTACGTCGGGCACATCGCCCGCGCGCTGCCGAACGCGCGCATCGTATGCCTGCGGCGGCATCCGATGGACACTGTCTGGAGCAACTACAAGAACCTGTTCGCCGGTCAGTCGGCCTATTACGCCTATAGCTACGATCTGATCGACACCGCGCGCTATTATGTGCGCTTCGACCGGTTGATGCGGCTCTGGGCGCGGCGCTTTCCGGGGCGGGTGTTGGAGCTATCCTACGAGGGGTTGGTGGCCGACCAGGCGGGGCAGACGCGCGCGCTGCTCGCGCATTGCGGGCTCGATTGGGACGAGTGCTGCCTCTCCTTCCACGAGAACCGCGCCGCAGTGGCGACCCCCAGTGCCGCACAGGTCCGCCGCCCGATCAACGCCGACGCGGTTGCGCGGTGGCGCCGCTACGAGGCGCAGCTGGCGCCGGTCGCCGAGTTTTTCGTGCGCGAGGGGATCCCGATCTAGCGCGTGCTCGCGCGCAGGCGCGGGCACGTATCCAATGGACGCCGCGCTCGCTGCTTGAGGCTCCCCCTTTCGTGGGAGCAGGTCGCGCAAAAAAGGGGCGGCCTTTCGGCCGCCCCAGGCTTCGCAGGCTCGTAAAGGTCAGAAGGTAAAGCGGCCCTCCAGCCCGATGACGCGCGGCTGGGCAATCGACTGCGCGTAATAGCGGCCGATGATGCCGTCGTTGATCTGGCGGAAGCGCGTCAGGTCGTTGCTGACACCGGTGATCGCATACTTGTCGAAGATATTGTTCGCGAAAAGGCTGAGTTCCCACAGTCCCGTGTCATAGGTCACAGATGCGCGGTGCATCATGTAATCGGGCAGCTTCTCGCCGCCCGCGCGCGCGCCCGGCCGAGTCAGGATGTCGCCGGTATAGGTCGCGGTCCAGTTGAGCCTCAGCGTGTTCTCGCCCAGCGGCACATTGTAGATCGCCGATGCGGCACCCGAGTGGCGCGCCGAGCCGGGCAGCCGGTCGCCCGCTTCGGCATCGACGAAGCCGTCGGCAGTGCCGAGCAAGTCGGGCGCGGTCTCGGTCAGCTTGGCGTCGAGGTAGGAATAGTTGCCGCGCAGCGTGAATTGCGGCGTGACGCGCGCGTTGAACGAGAAATCGACGCCGCGCGAGCGTGCCGAGCCGGCATTGGCGGTGATGCCGATCGCGCCGTTGACCGTCTGGCTGGCGAGCTGGATCCCTTCCCAGTCGATGTTGAAGACCGCGAGGTTTAGGCTCAGCCGCCGGTCGAACAGCTGGGCGCGCACGCCGACCTCGATATTCTTGGTCTCGTCGGGATCATAGGCGAGCTCGTTGGGCAGTGCGCACAGATTCTGTCCCGGCGGCAAGGGCAGGATGCACGGCGCGACGCGGTTGACGCCGCCGACCCGGTACCCTGTCGAATATGTGGCATAGCCGAGCACATCGTCGGTGAAGTCGAACGAGGTGTTGACCTTCCACACCATCCCGCTGGCACTGGTGTCGCCGCTCCGGACGCGCGATGGCGCGATCTCGAGGCTGGGATAGGGCATGCGCCGCCGCCCGCCGGGGAGGAGCGGCGTATCGGTGCCGCCGGTAATTGCGGTGTCGTAGCTGTAGAAGCGCAGGCCGCCGGTCACCTGCCACCGGTCGATCGGGCGGAAGGTCAGTTCGCCATAGACGGCCATTTCCTCGGTCTTCGACCGGGTGAAGCTCACATATTCGGCGCCGTCGGGGCGAACCAGCCCATCATAGAAGCCGCCATAGATCTCGCTGCCCTCGGGCGAGGCGGCGAATTCGGGGAAGCCGGGCAGCCGCTCGACCCCTGTCGCGGTCACGCGCTGCTTGTTGTAGAAACCACCGACAACCCAGTTGAACGGCCCGCCATGCGTCGAGATGAGGCGGATTTCCTGGTTGAACTGGTTCCGCTCGGTGATCCCCGTCGTGAAGCCGGCAAAGGACGGAAACAGCTCGTAATCATAGTCGAGGTCGAGCAGAAGGTCGGTCACGTCGGTGACGGCGTTGGTGCGCGTGTTGGTGAAGGCCGAGACCCAGACGCCCTTGAAGATGTCGCCGATTTCCGCCTCGAGCTCGAGGCTGACGAGATGGGCATAGCGCTTTGACGGTTCGGCAAAGCGCCACGGCCCCTCATACTTGCCCTCGCCGAACGCGCCGCCGCCGGTCGCCTGGCGGCCGTTCGAGCGGGTCTCCTGAAAGACATAGGTCAGATAGGCGTTGAAGTCGGGAACGGTGATGCCGAACTGGTTGCGCGTCGTGAAGGTGCGCTCCCAGTTGAGGTCATTCTGCGGCGCGAAATTGGCGTCGCGCTGGGCTTGGGTGCCGGCCGGATTGTCGAGCGTGCCGGGCTGCGGGATCGAGACGCCCGGCGTCTTGACGATGAACGGATAGTCGATGAAGCCGGGGTCGTAATAATAGCCCGTCGCGCTGCGGAACGCCATGACGCCGGGGATGATCGGCAGGTTGATCGCGGCGTCGACGACATAGCCGACCCCGCTCGAATGCGCGACGTCATAGGCGCGGGCGTGGCCGTAGCCTTCGACCCGGTCTGGGTTCGGGCGGTTGGGGATGTAGCGGATCGCGCCCGCCAGCGTGCCGAGGCCGTAGAGCGTGCCCTGCGGCCCGAGCAGCGTTTCGACCCGCTGCAGGTCGATCAGCTTGAAGTCGAGATAGAGCGGCACTTCGCCCAGATAGGTGCCGAAGGCGTCGTCATTGTTATTGCCGCCCGCCGCGGTGTCGTCGGCCGACAGGCCGCGCATGACGATCGTACCGGCCCCGCGCGGGCCGGTGTCGGTGACGGTGATGCCGGGGGTGAAGGCACCGAGGTCGCGCACGTCGTCGAGCCGCTCGGCCGCGAGTTCGGCGGCGCCGATCGCCGAGATGTTGATTGGCGTGTCCTGGATCGTCGTCGCGCGGCGGGTGGCGGTGACGACGATCTCGTTTCCGCTCTCCTGCGTGGGATCGCCGCTGCCGGGCGCGGTGTCGTCGGCGACGGCCTGAGACTCGGCGACCTGCGCCGCGGCCGGTGCGGCGGCGGCGAGCCCGGCCAGCATCGTCGCCGACATCAGCCCCGCCCGCCACGTTTTCGAATACGACATAGCTGCCCCCCTTCAAGGTGGTGTTTTAGATCCCTGGCTCTCAGCACTTCCCCTCGCCGCGACCCGGCCATGTCCCTGGCGGCCGGCGCGCCTTCCCCCGGGGCGGGCGTCGCCGATCTCGGCTCTCGACAGCGTTGCAGGCTATGGAATCGCTATGGCGGCAAACATGGGGCGTTTGACGTAGGTTCGTCCCCGGCCCTGCGGCTACGTCATTTGACCCATTGGGCATGGCCCCCGCCGCCCGCCAGAAGCAGGGCCAGCGCTGGGGGGCGATGGTCACCCGGCAAGCCGCTCAGCCGCGAAGCCGGAGACCTTGATGCCATCGACGAGTGCCGTTGCAGGGTGGAGCATGGCGGGCCTTGCCGCACTGTCGGCGCTGGCGGGTGGCGGGGCACAGGTCGTGCCCAACGCCGCGACGCCCGCGCCGCAGCTTCCCAAGGACGACAATGTCGAGAAGATCGAGCCGCTGAAGATCCCCAAGGATGTCGAGGCGAAGCTGGCCGCGCTCGACAAGCCGCGGCTCGATTTCCTGAAAAGCGGGGTCGCCGCGCGTTATGTCGACAAGGAGGCGATGTTCGACCGCTTCCGCACCGCGCCCGCGGCGGAGATCGTCGCCTATGTCGACGCCCTTCGCCAGGTCTATGAAGCAGCCGAATTCAAGGCCGGGCGCGATCGCGCGTCGATTGCGCTCGACACGCGCTCGCCGATGTTCAACGCCTGGAAGCTCAAGCGCCCCGCGGCGCTCGACCCGGCGCGTGCGGCTGGGCCGCTCGACCTTCGGCGCTATCTGGGCGGCTATGGGGGCGGCTTCTCGACCTTTGCCAATGCGCCCGTCGCCTTCACGCCCGCCGACCTGAAGGCGGGCAAGGTCGAGGTCGCGATCGTCGGCGCCCCGCTCGACATGGGTTCGGGCTGGCGCAACGCCATCGACGGGCCGCGGGCGATGCGCATGACCGGCGGCGCCGGCGGCAACGACATGTATTCGATGATCAACCCCAATGGGGCGCTCAAGATTGTCGATTATGGCGACATCGCCATCGACCAGAACTCGACCGAACGCAGCGTCGATCATGTCCGCGAGATGGTGCGCGAGATCGCCGCGACCGGCGCCATCCCGATCGTCATCGGCGGTGACCACAGCCTCGAATACCCGAACCTGGCCGGGGCGGCGGACGTGCACGGCAAGGGGACGATCGGCGTCGTCCATTTCGATTCCCATTATGACGCCGCGCGGAATCGCGTGCACCAGCTCGATCACGGCCAGCCCGTTTACCGGGTCATCAGCGAAGGCCATGTGAAGGGCAGCAACTATATTCAGGTCGGCCTGCGCGCGCGCGGCCCCGACCTCGAGACCTTCGGCTGGATGCGCAACAAGGGCATGCGCTACCACACGATGGTCGAGGTCGAGAAATGGGGCTGGGAGCGCGTGATGCAGCGCGCGCTGGCCGAGGCGCGGCAGAATGCGAAGAAGCTGTGGGTCAGCTTCGACATCGACGTGCTCGACCCTGCCTTCATGCCCGGCACCGGCACGCCCGTCCCCGGCGGGCTGACGATGCGCGAGGCGCAGCCGATCATGCGCCGGCTATGTGCGGAGAACGACATCGCCGGCATCGATATCGTCGAGGTCGCCCCGTATCTCGACACCAGTTACAAGACCGCGCTCAACAGCAACTATCTGCTCAACGCCTGCCTCGCCGGCATCGCCATGCGCAAGAAGGGGCTGAAACCCGGATACTTCAATCCCGTCTCGGTCGAGCATGGCCGCGACAATTATTACGGGAACCGCAAGTCATGACCCGGACGACGCTTTTCGGGCGGGTGGCGGCTGCGCTGCTCGTGTCCGCCATTCCATGTGCGGGTCTGCACGCGCAGGCGGCCGATCCGCTGGCGTCGCTGTCGCCCGACAAGCGTGCCTTCCTGTCCGACGCCGCGACGCTCGAGAAGCTGGGGCTGACCCCCGAGAAGGTGCAGATCGCGCTCGCCGGGCGGACTCCGCAACAGGTCGATGCCTATGCCGCGGCGCTGATGCAGCTTCTCGAGGACGCGAAGTTCAAGCCCGGCCGGGACGCGGGCGAGATCGCGCTCAACCCGCAGGCGCGCGGCTTCAATTCGGGGACGATCGTTCGGCCCAAAATCCTCGACAAGGTGAAGCGCGACGACGGGCCGTTCAGTCTCAAGCGCTATATGTACCAGAAGGCGGGCGTGCCGACCTTTGCCGACGCGCCGGTTGCGATCCGGCTGGAGGACCTGACCGCGGGCAAGGTCGATGTCGCGTTCGTCGGCGTGCCGCTCGACTTCTCGTCGGGCTGGCGCGACGCCAAGCATGCGCCCGAGGCGCTGCGCGGGATGGACGGGCTGGTCGGCGCCGATGCCGATGGCGGCGTCGATCCGGGGCTGGTCCTCAATCTCGCCGACTATGGCAACCTGACGATCGACCCGATGGCGCCCGACCGGGGCCTCGACCATGTGCGGTCGATGCTCGCCGACGTGGCAAAGGCGGGGGTGGTGCCCTTCGTCGTCGGCGGCGACCACACGCTCATGTACCCAGACGTCGCGGCGATGGTGGACGCCTATGGCGCGGGTAACGTCGCCGTCGTTCAATTCGACGCGCATGCCGATGCCGAGGAGAATGGAGACCACCTGATCTCCGACAATCAGACGCTGACGCGGCTGCTCGCCGAGAACATCGTCCGCCCCGCCAACGTCACGCATGTGGGCCTTCGCGGACGCGGCGCGACGGGTGCGGTCAAGGCGCGGCTGGCGGCGGCGGGGGTGAAGCTTGTCCCGATGCAGGCGATCAGCGAGAAGGGCGCGGTCGCGGCGACCGATGCGATCGTCGCGGGGCTGCGCGGCGGGCCGGCCAATGTCTTCGTCAGCTTCGACATGAGCGTCCTCGATCCCGGCGACGCCCCCGCCTCGGGCAGGCCGGTGCCCGGCGGCATCACGATGCGCGAGGCGATCCCGATGGTGCGGCGCATCTGTTCGGAGACGAAGGTCGTCGGCTTCGACCTGCTCGATACCGCGCCGATCCTCGACCCCACCTATCTCACCCGGCTGAGCGCCAACTACATTCTCCACGCCTGCCTGTCCGGCATCGCGCTGCGCAAGGCGGCGGCGACGCAGACGGCGGCGGCCCGATGACCTCCGCCAGCGCGCTCACCGGCTGGAGCCTTGCCGCGGTCGCCGCGCTGACCGCCAGCCTCGGCGGCGACATGCAGCAGACGCCCAACCCGCCGCCGCCGATCCCGGCGGAGGACATCATGGGCGAGCCCAAGCCGGTCGACCTCCCGGCCGACGTGGCGGCGAAACTGGCCGGTATCGCGCCTGAGAAGGTCGCGCTCATCAAGGCGGGGCGGACCGGCCGCTATGTCGAGAAGGACACGCTGTTCGAGCGCATCCGCACGCTGCCGCCCGCCGAACTCGCCACCTATATCGACGCGATCTGGTCGCTCCACGAACAGGCCGAGTTCAAGGCGGGGCGCGACCGGATCACGATCCCGCTCGACACCGCCTCGCCGATGTTCAACGCCTGGAAGACCAAGCGGCCGCTGCTGCTCGATCCGAAGCGCGATCCCGGGCCGGTCGATCTCGGCCGCTATATCGGTGGGCGCGGCGGCGGCTTCGCGACCTTCGCCAACGCGCCCGTCGCCTTCACGCCCGAGGATCTGAAGGCTGGGAAGGTCGAGGTGGCGATCGTCGGCGCGCCGCTCGACATGGGTTCGGGCTGGCGCAACGCCATCGACGGGCCGCGGGCCCTGCGCATGACCGGCGGCGCGGGCGGCAACGACATGTATTCGATGATCAACCCCAACGGGGCGCTCAAGATCGTCGATTATGGCGACATCGCCATCGACCAGAACTCGACCGAGCGCAGCGTCGATCATGTGCGCGAGATGGTGCGCGAGATCGCCCGGACCGGCGCCATCCCGATCGTCATCGGCGGCGACCACAGCCTCGAATATCCCAATGTCGCCGCCGCCGCCGATGTCCATGGCAAGGGCAAGGTGGGCGTGGTCCACTTCGATTCGCACTATGACGTGGGGCGCAACGGCGTCCACTGGATCACCCACGGCTCGCCCGTCTATCGCGTGCTGCATGAGGGGCATGTCCGGCCGCAGGACTATATCCAGGTCGGCCTGCGCGCGCGCGGCCCCGACCTCGAGACCTTCGGCTGGATGCGCAACAAGGGCATGCGCTACCACACGATGGTCGAGGTCGAGAAATGGGGCTGGGAGCGGGTGATGGCCCGCGCCCTGGCCGAGGCGCGGCAGAACACCAAGAAGCTCTGGATCAGCTTCGACGTCGACGTTCTCGATCCAGCCTTCATGCCCGGCACCGGCACGCCCGTCCCCGGCGGGCTGACGATGCGCGAGGCGCAGCCGATCATGCGCCGGCTGTGTGCGGAGAACGACATCGCCGGCATCGATATCGTCGAGGTCGCCCCGTATCTCGACACCAGCTACAAGACCGCGCTCAACAGCAATTACCTGCTCAATGCCTGCCTCGCGGGCATCGCGATGCGCAAGAAGGGACTGAATCCCGGCTATTTCAACCCGGTCTCGGTCGAGCACGGCATCGACGATTATTACGCGCCGAAAGCGCGCCGGCCCGCCCGAAAGCGGCGCTGAGCGGCGATATACGTCATCTGCCCGATACCCGGCGCGGACGGCGCCGATAGGGTCGGCATCGAACCAGGGGGACCACCGGGCATGCGTGCCACGCGCCTTCGTACTCTGTCGCTGTTGAGCCTGAGCGCCGCGATGCTGCTCGCCGGCGCGACCGCCAGCCTGGCGGGCGCGCAGGGCGAGGATGCGTCGCCCGAGAAGGAGGCGGGCATCCCCGTCACCGATCCACTCGTCGTCGAGAAATGCGGCAGCTGCCACGCCGCCGATTCCAAGGGCAACCTCTCCCGCATCAGCTGGTCGCGCACCACACCGGAAGGCTGGGCACAGGCGATCAAGCGGATGGTGCGCCTGAACGGCCTCGACATCTCCCCCGATCAGTCGCGTGCGATCGTCGCCTCGCTCTCGACCAGCCACGGCCTGTCGCCCGAGGAGGCGAAGGCGGTGATGTACATTCCCGAAAAGCGGATGATCGACGAGACCAACATCCCCAACGACGATGTCCGCGGCGCGTGCGCGGCGTGCCACGCGATGGGCCAGCCCCTGTCATGGCGCCGGTCGCGGCACGAGTGGAAGCTGCTCCAGGACCTGCACGTCGCGCTCTATTCGCAGGCGGATGCGCAGTATCGCCGCCCCGCCGCCGTGCCACCGGGCGCCGCCCCCGCCGAGGGCGAAGCGCCGGCGAAGAAAAGGACGCGCGGCGAGGTAGCGCTCGAATGGATCCGCAAGGCGGCCCCCCTCCACACCCCCGAATGGGCGGCGTGGAGCGCGCGGGTGCGCAGCCCGAAGCTGGCGGGCGAGTGGCTCGTCACCGCGTCGGTGCCGGGCAAGGGCCGCTATGTCGGCACGATGACGCTGGCGGCGGGCGGGGCGGATCGCTTCACGACCCGGACTGTGCTGCGCCCGATCGACGGCGAGGGGCCGGCGATCACGCGGACGGGCAGCGGCCTCGTCTATGCCGGCTATGGCTGGCGCGGCATGTCGCAGGGCGGCGGCGCGGGCGCACCCGATGCGCTGGGCAATGCCGCGCGCGAGGCGATGTGGTTCGACCCTGACCAGAAAAGCGGCGACGGCCGCTGGTACTGGGGCGAGTATCACGAGTTCGGCTATGACGTGAAACTGACCCGCGCGAGCGCCGAGCCGGCGGTGCTGGCGGTCGTCCCCGGCCGTCTGAAGGTGGGGACGAAGGGCGCTCGGCTGCGTATCCTCGGCCACAATCTGCCGGCGCAGCCCGGCGACGTCGACCTCGGCAGCGGCGTCACGGTCCGGCGCGTGGTCTCGGTGAGCCCGGGCGAATGGGTGGTCGAGGCCGACGTGGCCCCCGCCGCCCCCTCCGGCCCCCGCGACGTGGTGCTGGCGGGCGCGGTGCTCGAAAAGGCGTTCCCCGTCTATCGCAGCGTCGATTTCATGAAGGTCGTGCCCGAGACCGGCCTCGCCCGGCTCGGCGGCGCGCGGCATCCCAAGGGCTATCAGCAGTTCGAGGCGCTGGGCTTCGAGAACGGCCCCGATGGCAAACAGGGGACCGCCGATGACGTTGCGCTCGGCCCGATCGACGTGGCCTGGTCGATCGCCGAGTTTCCGACCGTCTGGTACGATGACGACGTGAAGTTCGTCGGCAAGCTGTCGCCCGCCGCGCTGTTCACGCCCAATGTCGATGGTCCCAATCCCGAGCGCCGCTTCGGCCGCAACAATTATGGCGAGGTGTGGGCGACCGCGACCGCGCGGGCCGAGAAGGACAAGTTCGGGCGACCGCTGACCGCGCGCGGCTTCCTCGTCGTGACCGTGCCCTCGTTCCAGCGCTGGGACCAGCCGGAGGTGTCGAAATGACCGCGCTCAAGGACGTGCGTTACCGGGCGGGCGAGGCGCATCGCTTCGAGGCGGCCGGACAGGGCTTCGCCTACCTCCCCGGCGCGGGCGCGATCTTCGCGCTGGACGGCGCGGTCGAGGGCGTGCTGGCGGCGATCGGCAAGGATGGTGCGACGCACGGCGGGCTGGTCGATGCGCTCGTTGCCGACGGCACCACGCCCGCCGATGCCGAGGGGCTGCTTCGCGAGCTTCGCCAGGTGCGGCTGATCGAGCATGGCGATGCCGTCGCCTTCGCCGCGCCCGAGATGCCGCCGGCCGACTTCCCGCTTCAGGCGCTGGTGCTCAACATCACCAACCAGTGCAATCTCGCCTGCACCTATTGCTACGAGTTCGGCGCGGACAAGATCGCGACGCCGGCGGGCAAGCCCAAATACATGACGATCGAGACCGCCCGCGCCTCGATCGACCTGCTGATTGCAGAGGCGCGGGGGCGGCCCGCAGTCCACGTCACGTTCTTCGGCGGCGAGACGCTGATGAACTTCCGGCTGCTCAAGGACGTGGTCGAGTACGCCGATGCGGCGACCGCGGCGGCGGGCAAGGCGATCACCTACAGCCTCACCACCAACGCGACATTGCTGACGCCCGCCATCATCGACTTCCTGTCCGATCACCGCATCGGCGTGACCGTCAGCATGGACGGTCCGCCCGAGATCCAGGACAAGCACCGCGTCTACAAGAACGGCAAGGGCAGCTATGCCGTCATCGAACCGCGACTGCGCGCGCTGATCGCGGGGCACAAGACGCGGGCGGTGACGGCGCGGGTGACGCTGACCGAGGGTGTGACCGACGTCATCGCCATCTATCGCCACCTCAAGGACGAACTCGGCTTCCACGAAGTCGGCTTCGCCCCGGTGACCGAGAGCGGCAATCGCACCTATGCGCTGGGCGAGGGCGGCATGGACACGGTGCTCGCGCAGTTCCGCGCGCTCGCCGACGAATGGCTGGCGGAGGCGCTGCAGGGGCGCAGCCACGGCTTCACCAATGTCAGCGAGACGATCGGCGAGCTGATCTCGGGCGTCAACAAGTCGCATCCGTGCGGCGCCGCCCTCGGGCTGATGGGGGTGGGGCCGTCGGGCGACCTGTCGCCCTGCCACCGCTTCACCGATGCCGACAGCCATTCGATGGGGCATGTCTCGACGGGCATCGACCGGGCGGCGCAGACCGACTTCCTGTCGCGCGGGCATGTCGCAGCGAAGTACGACTGCCAGTCGTGCTGGGCGCGGCCGCTTTGCGCCGGCGGCTGCCATCACGAGGCGTTCGTCCGCTACGGCGACACCGGCCACGCCAACCTGCACTATTGCGACTGGATCCGCGAGTGGACCGACGTCTGCCTTGAGATCTACGGCACGCTGGCTGCGCGCAATCCCGATTTCCTCGTCCGCTTCGCCGACCGGAAGGGCCTGTCATGAAGCATCTGAAGCCGCTCAACCAGAAGGCCGAGCGCATCGCCGCCGCGCCCGTGCCCGAGATCGAGGAGGCGGACGACGTCGTCGCGCTCCAGGACCCGCGGCCGCACGTGCCCATGGGGTGCAGCCTCTCCTTCTCACCCGGTTGGGAAGTCGATGCCGGCGGCGGCACCGCGGGCCTCTGCCAGCCGGTCGAGCGCGACATCTACGACTGCTACGTCACCTGTTTCTGGCCGGTGCAGATGCCAGACCATGTTAATTACTCGCCCGACTGGGCCTCGAACTGCGCGGCGGCGACCAAGGATTGGCGCAGCCTCGACCTGGTATTCCCATGAGGCGGTTTCTCGCATTCGCCGCTGCGACGCTGGGGCTGGCGGGGGCGGCGCCGGCGAAGGAGCTGTTCCTCGGCTCCTATCCCGACCAGCTCCTGATCTTCGACGAGGGGGCGGGCGCCGTCACCGGCCGCATCAAGCTGGCAAGCGGCCTGCCCACCTCGATGCAACTGTCGCCGGACGGCAAGCGCATCTATGTCACGACGATCACGACGAGCGGGATCGAGGTGATCGACACCGCGACCAAGCGCGTGATCAACCAGTTCAGCCTCAATGACGGTCCCACGCGCTGGCGCTTCTGGGGCGGCGTGCCCGACCCGACCGGCCGCTTCTTCTACACCGTGGGGACGAAGTTCGAGAAGGGCATCGACCGCTACACGGTCAGCAAGCCGCTCTACATCGTCATCGACCTGCAGGCGAAGAAAGTAGCGCGGACGGCCGAGGTCGAGGAGCAGGACGACCGGACGAGCGGGCGCGGCGGGTTCAAGATCTCGCCTGACGGCCGCTTCCTCTACAATTTCGGCGAGAAGGTGGTGATCGTCGACACCGCGACGCTGAAGGCGGTCGAACGGATCGAGCTCGCCAAGCCGGAGGGGCTTGGCCTCGAGGAAGTGGGTTTCGGCACGCAGCTCGAGAACCAGCGCGATCCGCGCCGGCTGGTCGCGCTGTTCAACGCCGCCGACCCCTATATTCACAACAAGATCTTCGGCGTCGCGCGGTTCGACCTGACGACGCGCGCCTTCGACTTCACCCCGATCGGCCCGGCGCCCGACGCGATGGCCGGGCTCCAGCTCTCGCCCGACGGCAACATCGCCTATACCGTCGTCACCAACGGCAAGCTTGGCAACAAGCGCTGCGAGTTCTGGCGCTTCGACATGAAGACCAACGCGGTGCAGGGCAAGGCCGAGTTCCAGTGCCGCTCGCGCTTCCGCTTCGGCCTGTCGGGCGATGGGTCCAAGCTCTACATCTATGGCGCGAGCTATGACGTCGAGGTCTATGACGCGGCGACGCTGAAGCGCGAGAAGGTGTGGGACCTGGGCGCCGACACGACCGGCGCGGGCATGGTGATCGCGGGATGAGCCGGCCCCGCGTCGCGGTACGCGGCGGCGGGGTCGCCGCGGCGGTCGCGGCGCGGTTGCTGCGCGCAGGGGCGGGCAACGTGGTGGTCGAGGGCGCCGCGCGGGCGGGGGTGCCCGCGGTGCTGCTGAGCGATCCGGCGCGCGCCTTGCTGCGCGATGCGATGGATGCGCCAGCACTGTTCGAGGGGCTGCCGCGGGTCGAGCGGCGGGTGGTCAACTGGGGCGGGGCCAGCCGGACGATGCCGCATGCTGCGACCTTGGTGCCGGGGGCGGTGCTCGATATGCTCGGCATGCCCGATGAGCCGGGCGCCGAGGCCGCGGGCGCAGCCGACTTCACCATCCTTGCCGAGAAGCCTTCCGATCCGCCGATTTGCTTCGGCGAGCGTTCCGCGACGGCGGTGCCGGTACGGCTGATCGGCATCGCCGCATGCGCGGAATGCCGGATCGAGGCGGTGGCGTCGGGCTGGCTGTTCCTGATGCCGGCGGCTCCACCATGGTCTCGCGAAGGCGGGCGCCCGGGGCCATGCGCGCCGACGGTCGGAGGCCCGCTTGACCCTGGATCCCCGCCCTCGCGGGAGCGCGATGAGCATCCAGGCTGGCTGCTCGCCATCGGCGCTGCGCCCGAGCTACTGTTGGCCGAGAGCCGCTCGATCGCGCCGCGTGTCTCGATCGCTGGCTTCGCGACCCGCTTCGATGCCGCACCGCGCATGGCCGCGCGGCTGGCGGGTAACGACTGGCTCACCTGCGGCAGTGCCGCGCTCGCCTTCGATCCGGTTTGCGGCGACGGGGTGGCGCAGTCGGCGCGCGAAGGCATACTTGCCGCCGCAGTGGTCGCCGCGATCGCCGAGGGCGGCGACCGGGCGGCGCTGATCGGCCATTACGAGGCGATGCTGATCGCCGCGATGCGACGGCACCTCCAGCTTTCGATGCCCTTCTATGCGAGCGGTGGCACCTCCGACTGGTGGCGCACGCAGTACGAAGCGCTTGTCGAGGGGCATGCGCATTGCACCCGCCTGCTCGCGCGGCGGCCCGAGCCGCGGTTCATGCTCGACGGCTTCCGCCTCGTGCCGCGCGCGATCGCGGCGTGACCGGCTGGCGCGAATGGGGGCGGCTGGCGCCGTTCCTGCGCCCCTATCGCGGGCGGCTGGCAGTGGTGTTCGCGATCAGCCTGGTCTCCACCGCGCTTGGCCTTGTCCAGCCCTATCTCTCCGCGCTGCTCGTCGACCGCGCGCTGATCGGGCGCGACATGGAGGCGCTGTGGCAGATCGCCGGGGCGATGATCGCCGCGACGGTGATCGGCTACGCGGTCAACATCGCCGCGAGCTGGCGCTATGTCCGGCTGTCGGCGGCGATGCTGTTCGATATCCGCGCGGCGCTGCTCGCGCATCTCCAGACGCTGAGCCCCCGCTTCCATGGCGGCTTCCGCCTTGGCGACCTCGTCTCGCGGCTCAATACCGATGTGGGGGAGGTGCAGCGGGTGGCGGCCGACACGCTGCTCGCGGCGATCGGTAACGTCTTCTTCCTGATCGGCTGCGCCGGCATGATGGCGTGGCTCGACTGGCGGCTCTTCCTTGTCGGCACGCTCTTGGTGCCGGTCAGCACGCTTCTGTTCCTGCGGCTCCAGTCGCGCCTTACCGCCGCGACGCGGGCGATGCGCGAGCGGAGCGCCGACCTCTCCAGCCTTGTCGTCGATCAGGTGATGGGGATGCGCACGATCGTCGCGCTGGGCGGCGAGGGGGAGGCGCGGGCGCGCTTCGGCCGCGCGAATGACGGCTTCGTCGCGGCGATGCTCAGGATGCAGATCGCCTCGTTCCTGTCGGGCGCGCTGCCGGGCACGGTGATGGCGGCGGCGACGGCGGCGGTGGTGCTCTATGGCGGTGCGCGGATCATCGGCGGCGAGATCAGCGTCGGCACGCTCGTCGCGTTCATGGCCTATCACGCGCGGCTGATGTCGCCGGTGCAGACGCTGGCCGGACTGGTGGGCAGCGTCGTCACGGCGCGCGTTTCGCTCGGCCGGCTGTTCGAGCTGTTCGACACGCCGCCCGAGGTGGCGGAGCGCGCCGATGCCGCGGCGATGGGGCCGGTGGCGCGCGGCATCGAGTTGTCGGGCGTCGCCGTCGCGCACGGGCGCGGGCCGGTGCTGTCCGACCTCGACCTGTTTATCCCTGCGGGCGGGATGACCGCGATCCTCGGGCCGAGCGGTGCGGGCAAGTCGACGCTCGCCGACCTGATCGCGCGTAACCTCGATCCCGATGCCGGCACGGTGCGGGTCGACGGGCGCGATGTGCGCGATCTGCGGCTTGCCGACCTGCGGCGCGAGGTGCTGCTCGTCGATCAGACGCCCTGGCTGTTCCACGACAGCGTCGCCGCGAACATCGTCTTCGGGCTCGATGCGGTGGACGACGCGGCGATGACCGCCGCGATCCACGCCGCTGGGCTGAACACGCTGATCGCGCGGCTGCCCGAGGGGCTGGCGACGCGCGTCGGCGAGCGGGGCCTCGCCCTCTCGGCGGGCGAGCGGCAGCGGGTGGCGCTCGCCCGCGCGATGCTCCGCCGGCCGAGCGTCCTCATCCTCGACGAGCCGAGCTCGGCGCTCGACAGCGCGACCGAGGCGCTGGTGGCGCAGCGGCTGCGCGCCGTGCTGCCCGCCGCGACACTGATCGTCATCACCCACAAGCCCGCACTCGCCGCGCTCGCCGATCGCGTGGTGACGATCGAGGGCGGGCGGGCACGGCTCGCGGCGCTTGATGCCGCCGCCTGAAACCGTCCGCATCGCGGTGATCGACAGCGGCGTTCATCCCGCGCACCCGCATGTCGACGCGCGGCGGCTGCTGCCGGGGGTCGCAGTACATCGAAACGGCGCGATCGCGGCGGACGATACGCTCGACCGGCTCGGCCACGGCACGGCGGTGACGGCGGCGATCCAGGAAAAGGCGCCGGGTGCGTGGATCGTCCCCGTGCGCGTGTTCGACGACAAGCTCACCACAACCGCGACCGCGCTGGTCGCGGCGATCGACTGGTGCGCCGGGGCGGGGGTGGACTTCATCAACCTGAGCCTCGGCACCGCCAACCGGGCACATGCCGAGGCGCTCGCCGAGGCCGTCATGCGCGCGGGCATCCCCGTCGTCGCCGCGCGCGAGGCGGGCGGCGTGCCCTGCTGGCCCGGCGCAGGTGACGGCGCGATCGGCGTCGTCGTCGATCCCGACTGCCCGCGAGGTGCCTTTCGTCGCCTTGGCCACGGGAGCTACGCGGCCTCGGGCGAGCCCCGGCCAATCCCCGGCGTGCCGGCGCGCGGCAACCTTGCCGGCATCAGCTTCGCCGTCGCCAACGTGACGGGCCTGCTGGCTCAGGCGCTGGCGAACCCCGCCAGCCGCTCGATCATCCAGAAACAGCCGATCGCGCCGACGGCATAGAGCGCGGCGACGCGCGCCGGCACCTCCCAGCGAATGACGCGCAGTCCCGCCAGCGTGGCGAGGATCGCGCCGACGAACACGACCTGCCCAACCTCGACGCCGAGATTGAAGAAGACGAGGCTGGCCACCTGCTCGCCCGGCCGGACGCCGAGTTCCTCGAGCGCCGTGGCGAAGCCGAGGCCGTGGAGCAGGCCGAACAGCGTCACCACCGTCAGCTGCCGCCCCCAGGCAAAGGGCTGCGCGCCGCGCCCGACGAGCAGCGCCTCGCGCGCCATGAACGCGATCGACAGCGCGATCGCCGCCTCGACCGGCGGGATCGGCAGCCGGACGAGCTCGAAGAAGGCGAGCGCGAGACTCACCGAATGGCCGATAGTGAAGGCGCTGACTAGCCAGAGCAGCTCCCGCCCGCGCGCGAGGAGCGCAAGGCAGAGGACGAAGGCGAGATGGTCCCAGCCCAGCCAGATGTGCCGGACGCCCTGCGCCAGATATTCGCGCGCGAGCTGGATCAACGTCCGCGCTTCGCCGCCCGCCTCGCCGATCGGCACTGCGATGCCATTCGCATCGGCGGCAAGGCTCCGGTCGGTGGCGATGCCGCCCACGCTCGCGGCGAAGCGGCCGCCATCGACCTTCCATGGCGTCTGCACCACGTCGCCGGGCGCCAGCGCGCGGTCGCAGGCGAAGGCATAGGCGAAGTGCGCGCGCCCCGCTGCCGACTGCCGCGTCATGCCCGTCTGGCGGCAACCCTCGGGCCAGGCGAGCGCCGCGTCCTGCGCCAGCGTCTCGGGCACCGCGGCGGTCAGTTCGTAGCTGCCGGAGTCCTCGCCCGCGATCAGGGTGAAATCGGCGGCCATGAAGATGTCGGCGCGAGCGGGGGCGGCGAGGCAGACGAGCATGAGGAGGGCGGTAAGCAACGTGGTGAAGCTGGCGCCTGCCCTTTTCCCATCCTCCTGAAAACAAGGCGCTGAGGTCGGGGACGCCTTTGAGGGGGGCGCCGGTTGCCCCGAACGGGCCGACCCGACCGGTTGCAGTGAAGCGGCTTCCCGCTGCCTCAGCTCATCCGGCGAACGAAAGGCCGCAAAGGCCCTCCCTTCCGGGAAGGGGCGATAAGCGGCAGTCCGTCTACTCCCCCACATCGTACTTCTCTCGAAGCCGCCCCAGCGCCGCGTCGATCGCCCGCGCCGTCTCAGCCATCACCAGGTCCTGCCGCACCTGGTCGCGGATCTGGTCGTAGGGGATCAGCGCCGCGGGCAGCGCCTCGCGCTTCTTGACGAAGTGCCAGCCGCGCGGGCTCCGGATCGGACCCACCCAGCGCCCCGGGGGCGCGGCGTGCAGCGCCTTGACAAAGGGCTGGCCGAAGATGCCGCGCACCATGCTGTCGCCGTAGCGCGGAAAGTCGCGGCCCAGCCAGAAATCGTCACCCGCAACCGCGCTGCCAACATTCAGGCGTTGCAGCAGCGCGGCGGCGTCGGCCGGCCGCTCGGCGCGGAAGACCTGCTCGAAACTTGTTCGCGGCTCGCCGCGATAGCGGGAAAGGTTGCTGCTATAATAGTCGACCAGCGCCGCCTCGTCGGGTTCGGCCGGCGCGCCCGCGATCAGATAGCGGACCTTGTCGACCAGCCGCTTGCGCGTGTCGGCGTCGGTCAGGTGGAGGTTGCGGTCGATCGCCTCGCGGAACAGCAGTTCCTCCGTCAGCCAGTCTCGCTTCATCCGCGCGCGATCGGCAGGGCGGGCGTCGCGGCCGGCGAGCGCCTCGAACTCCTCGACCAGCGCGCGTTCGATCTCGGGCGTATAGGCGACCGGCGGGGTGCGGCGCGCCTCGATCGCGGCATAGGCCACGAACATCGCGATTCCGGCGATCAGGAAAGCGAACAGCGGGTCGCGCAGCAGCCGGCGGGGCGGCGGCAGCGCCGGCGACCTCCAGCCTTGTCCGGTCATCGTCGCTGCGCGCATATCCGCCCCCTTCCGGGCGCGAAGTTAGCAGCGCCGCGACCCCGGCAACGCTACGTCAAATGACGCATACGGGCGCCGCCTGCCCTCCCATAGCGTCCCGCCGATGATGGGGAGACCGACCGCGATGATCCGTAACAAGCTGCTTCTGCTCGCCACTTCGGTTGCCGCGGCGGCGCTTTCCGCCTGCTCGGGCGAGGGCGGCGGCGGGGCGGCAGGGTCGGGCGACACGGTGGCGGTCGGCGTGCTCCAGTCGCTGACCGGCACGATGGCGATCAGCGAGATCACGGTGAAGAATGCCGAGATGCTGGCGATCGAGGAGATCAACGCGGCCGGCGGCGTGCTCGGCAAGAAGCTCAATGCCGTCGTCGAGGACGGTGCCAGCGACCCCTCGACCTTCGCGCAAAAGGCCTCGAAGCTGATCGAGAGCGACAAGGTGGCGACGGTGTTCGGCGGCTGGACCTCCGCCAGCCGCAAGGCGATGCTGCCGGTGTTCGAGCGGACCAAGAACCTCCTCTGGTACCCGGTCCAGTTCGAGGGCAACGAATGTTCGCCCAACATTATGTATTCGGGCGCACAGCCCAACCAGCAGGCGCTGCCCGCGCTCGAATGGGCGGCCGCCCAAGGCTACAAGACCTATTTCCTGATCGGCTCCGACTACGTCTATCCGCGCACCGCCAATCTCATCCTCAAGAAGCATATCGAAAAGGGCGGGATGCAGGTGCTGGGCGAGAGCTATGTCCCGCTCGGCGGCACCGATTTCTCGGGCGTGATCGCCAAGCTGAGGCAGGCCAAGCCCGCGATCGTCATTAACACGCTCAACGGCGACAGCAACGTCGCCTTCTTCAAGCAGCTCGCCGCGGCGGGGCTGGGGCCGAAGGTCCTGCCCGTCATGTCCTTCTCGATCGGCGAGCAGGAAGCGCAGGCGATGGGCGCGCAGCTGGTCGAGGGGAGCTATGCCGCTTGGAACTATTTCCAGAGCCTGCCCGGCGACGCCAACGCCAAGTTCATCGCGGCCTATCGCAAGAAGTTCGGCGCCGACGCCGCGATCACCGACCCGATGGTTCACGGCTATCTCGACGTCTATGCCTGGAAGGCGGCGGTCGAGAAGGCCAAGAGCTTCGAGCCCGACGCGGTTCGCAAGGCCGCGGCATCGCTCGGCGGCTTTCCCACGCCGATGGGAACGGTCAGCTTCGCGGCGAACCAGAGCCTGGTGCAGAAGGCCTATATCGGCCGGCTGAAGGCCGACGGCCAGTTCGAGATCGTGTCGGACAGCGGCGCCGACATCCCGCCCCAGCCCTATGACGCGCTCGCCTTCCCCGGCAAAACCTGCACGCTTTGAGGCGGGCTCGCGCCGTGACCACCAACTCGTTCGTGTTGAGCAGGGCTGAACCTGTCGAAGCCCGTATCGAAGTGCCTGGCTCCGCGCGGACCTAGACCCATCATGGACCTGTTCCTCAACCAGCTGTTCAACGGCGTCTCGCTCGCCTCGCTCTACCTGCTCGCCTCGCTCGGGCTCGCCCTGTCGTTCGGGCTGATGCGCGTCATCAACATGGCGCATGGCGAGATGCTGATGCTCGGCGGCTATCTCGCTTGGGCGACGCTGCTCGTGGTGCCGGGCGCGGCGGGCATCCTGATCGCGATGCCGGTCGCCTTTGTCGGCGCGGCGGCGATGGGCGGGGTGATCCAGACGGTGCTGATCCGCCGCCTGTCGGCGCGGCCGCTCGACACGCTGCTCGCGACCTGGGGTGTCAGCCTTGTCCTGCAGCAGGCGGCGCGCGACCTGTTCGGGGCGGTGGGGGTGGAGGTGCGCGCACCCGCCTGGCTCGAGGGAAGCGTCGAGCTTGCCGGCGTCGTCATTCCGACCGCGCGGCTGTTCATCATCGGCGTCGCGGTGGCGGTGCTCGGCGGGCTCGCGCTCATCCTTCTCAAGACGCGGATCGGGCTGCTCGTGCGTGCGGTCAATCAGGACCGGATGATGGCGTCGGCCACCGGCATCGCGGTCGGCCGCGTCGATCTCGCCGTCTTCTGCCTTGGCTCGGGCGTGGCGGGGCTGGCGGGCGTGATGCTCGCGCTGCTTGGGCCGGTGACGCCGAGCGTGGGGCAGGCTTACATCATCCCTGCCTTCCTCGTCGTGGTGATGGGCGGCCTCGGCAGCATCACTGGTACGACCGCGGCGGCGGTGATCCTGGGCGTCTTTGCCGCGCTCGCGCAGCTGTTCGTCGACGTCAGCGTGTCGCAGATGCTGCTGCTGGTCTTCGTCGTCCTGTTCATCCAGTTCCGCCCGCAGGGCGTCGTCGCGGTCCGGACGCGCCAGCTCGATGCCTGAGGTGCCCGCGATCCTTCGCCGGGGACTGCCCTGGCTGCTTCTCGCCCTTGCCGCCGCTGCGCCGGCGGCGTTGTCCGGCTACGACCTCAACCTCCTCGCGCGGTTCATGGCGATGGCGATCCTCGCGCTCGGGCTCGTGCTCGTTTGGGGGCATGGCGGCATCCTGAGCCTGGGGCAGGGGGTGTTCTTCGGGCTCGGCGGCTATGCGATCGCGATGCACATGAAGCTCGCCGATCTGCCAGCGGGCGAGATGCCCGATTTCATGGTGTGGAGCGGCCGCGAGGCGCTGCCGCTCTGGTGGGCGCCATTCGGCAGCGCGACGTTCGCGATCGCCGCGGCGATCCTCGTGCCGACGCTGGTCGCGGCGCTGTTCGCCTGGGCGGTGTTCCACCGGCGCGTCGGCGGCACCTATTTCGCGCTCATCACCCAGGCGCTGGCGCTCGCCTTCGCGACGCTCATCATCAGCCAGCAGGACGCGACCGGCGGGTTTAACGGGCTGACCGACTTTTATTCGATCCTCGGCTTCGGCCTTGCCAGCCCGAGAACGGGTGTCGGCCTCTACTGGCTGACGCTGGCGATCCTGTGCGCGGCCTTTGTTGGCCTGCGCTGGCTCACCGCCTCCCGCTTCGGCATGCTGCTGCGCGCCGCGCGCGACGGCGAGAACCGGGTGCGCTTCCTCGGCTATAGCCCGGTGCCGTTCAAGGTCGTCGCCTTCGCGATCGGCGCGCTGCTCGCCGGCATCGCGGGCGCCTTGTTCACGCTTCATGCCGGCGTCGTCTCGCCCGCGCTGATCGGCGTGGTGCCGTCGATCGAGATGGTGATCTGGGTCGCGGTCGGCGGGCGCTACAGTCTCGCCGGCGCGATCGTCGGCGCGCTCGCGGTCAACCTTGCGCGCGACGCGGTTTCGAGCGCCTTTCCCGAGCTCTGGCTCTATTGCATGGGCGCGCTCTTCATCCTCGTCGTCACGCTGATGCCGAACGGCCTTGCCGGCCTCCTCAAGGGGCGGGCGGCGTGAGCGAGGCGGTTGCCGACCTCCTCCTCGCGGTCGATGGCGTGACCGTCGACTATAGCGGATTCAAGGCGCTCGACGGCTTCAGCCTGACGCTCAACCGCGGCGACCGGCGCGTGGTGATCGGCCCCAACGGCGCGGGCAAGTCGACGCTGTGCGACACGATCATCGGCCGTGTCCGACCCAGCGAAGGCCGCGTGATCTTTCGCGGGGAGGAGATACAGGCGCTGCCCGAACAGGCGATCGTCGCGCGCGGCATCTGTCGCAAGTTCCAGGCGCCGGGCGTGCTGCCGACGTTGAGCGTCCGCGACAACCTCGCGCTCGCCGCGCGTCGCGACCGGCGGTGGTGGAAGGCGCTCGGCACCGGCATCCCCCCTGCCGAGCGCGCGGCCGTGGACGAGGCGCTGGAAACCGTCGGCCTGACCGCGCGCGCCGACGTGCCCGCCGGCACGCTCGCGCATGGCGAGAAGCAGTGGCTGGAGATCGCGATGGTGCTGGCGACGCGCGCCGAGCTGATCCTGCTCGACGAGCCCACCGCCGGCATGGGACCCGCCGAGACGAGCCGCACCGCCGACCTCATCCATTCGCTCGGCCCCCATCGCACCGTGCTGGTGATCGACCACGACATGAGCTTCGTCGAACAGCTCGGCGCGCCGGTCACGGTGATGCATCAGGGCCGCTTCCTGAAACAGGGCAGCATCGCCGAGGTGCGCGCCGATGCCCAGGTCGCCGCGGTCTATCTGGGCCATGCGGCATGACCGATGCGCTGCTCGAGATCGCCGGGCTGAGCGCCGGCTATGGCGGCAGCCGCGTGCTGTGGGACGTCGACCTCAACCTGATGCGGGGGCGGGCAACCGCACTGATCGGCCGCAACGGCGTCGGCAAGACGACGCTCCTTCACGCGATAATGGGCACGCGGCTGGCGAGCGCGGGGTCGCTCCGCTTCGACGGTACGGACCTGTCGCCGCTGCCGCCCGAGCGGCGCGCGCGCGCTGGCATCGGGTTCGTGCCGCAGGGGCGGCACATCTTCCCGCAGCTGACGGTGATGGAGAATCTGGAGACCGGGTTGTCGGCGCGCGGCGGGCGCGGCACGGGCGGGGTGCCGGCCCATATCTTCGACCTGTTCCCCAAGCTTTACGACATTCGCGGCCGCGCCGGCGGCTTCCTGTCAGGCGGCGAGCAGCAGCAGCTGGCGATCGGCCGCGCGCTCGCTGGCGAGCCGAGCCTCCTCCTCCTCGACGAGCCGACCGAGGGTATCCAGCCCAATGTGGTGCAGCAGATCGAGGCCGCGCTCGCCCATGTGCGCGACACGCTCGGCATGACGATTCTTGTTGTCGAACAGTATCTCGATTTCGTCTGGCGCTTCGCCGACGATTATGTCGCGATGCAGGGCGGCCGGATCGTCCGCGCGGGCAAGGTCGCCGAGGATCCGGCGGCTGAGGTCGCGAAGCTGGTCCAGATCTGACGGGGCCGCGCGCCGGTTCGCAACCGACAGCGCGGCACTAGGTCAACCCTGCGAACGCACCAGCGCCTCCAGCGCCAGCCGGCGCGCGGTGTCGCGCGGCAGGCCGAGCGCGCGGGTCATCGATCCGCCCAGCAGCGCGTCACCCAGCGCCAGCAGGACGAGGTGCAGCGTGTCGGCGTGGATCGGCTTGCCGGGGCTCGCCACGTCGGCCAGCTCGTCGACCAGCCGGTGGATCGCCTCGAGGATCGGGTCCAGCGCGTCCTCGTTGCCGGTCAGGATCATCCAGCTGGCGAGTGCGCCCGCCCCCTCGGTATCGAACGCATCGAAGGTAAGGTCGACGACCTCGCGCGGTTCCTGTTCGCCCGCGCGTGCGCGAAGCGCCGCGGCGCCGATCTTGGCGGTGATCGCTTCGGCCATGCTGCCGGCCAGCGCCTTTTGCAGGCCCGAGGCCGAGCCGAAATGATGGAGCAGATTAGCGTGGGTCCGCCCGATCCGCGTCGCCACAGCCTTCAGCGTCACCGCCTGCGGCCCCGCCTCGATCAACAAGTCGCGGGCGGCCTGCAGCGCGGTATCGCGCGAGGCTTCGGGAGAAAGACGGCGGCGAGCAACTATTGACATTGGTGTAAGTAACATCCAGATTTCGGGCAATCTGGAGGATTATGATGGCGAACGCAAAGACTCCTGCCGACCTCACCATCACCCCGCGCGATCGCCGCTTCGGCCGTGCGCGTCGGCCCGACCGCTGGTGGCTGAACGGCGATCCGATCGCCACCGCCTTCTACAACGCGCTGTCGGTGACGTTTCCGAAGGGCGAGGCCTTCTTCATCGACAGCGTGCGCCACTTCCGCGAGGGCGCCCCGCCGCGCCTCGCCGCCGAGATCCAGGCCTTCATCAAGCAGGAAGTGATCCACACGCGCGAGCATGTCGCCTTCAACCGGCACGTGACCGACCAGGGCTACGACACCTCGCGGCTCGAGAAGCGTGTGGATGACGAGATCGCGCTGACCAAGGACAAGCCGCCGATCGGTTCGCTCGCCGCGACGATGTGCCTCGAGCATTTCACCGCGATTCTCGCGCATGAGCTGGTCGCCGATCCGCGCCACCTGGCCGGCGGCGACGGCGAGGCGGCGGACCTGTGGCGCTGGCACGCGATCGAGGAGATCGAGCACAAGGGTGTCGCCTATGACACGTGGCTTCACGCGACGCGCGACTGGCCGCGGTTCCGGCGTTGGTGGATCAAGACGCTGGTGATGCTGACCGTCACGCGCAAGTTCCTGGTCGGACGCTGGATCGGGATCCTCGACCTGCTTGAACAGGACGGGTTGACCGGCTGGCGGGTGAAGGCGCGGGTGCTCGGCTATGCGTTCGGGCGGCCGGGCATGGCGCGCAAGGTGATGGGCGCGTGGGCGACCTTCTTCCTGCCGGGTTTCCACCCCTGGAACCACGACGACCGCGCGCTGATCGGCCGGGTCGACAGCGAGTTCGCGATGGCGCGGGTGGCTTGACCCATTGAGTAGACGTCACCCCGGGCTCGACCCGGGGTCTCGCTTCTTCCGTCTTCGCGCGATTAGGGAAGAAGAAGCGGGACCCCGGATCAAGTCCGGGGTGACGAAGCAAGGTTAGGCCGCGAGCGCTGCCTCGGTCGTCGGCGCCCGCCATTCCATCACGACGCAGCCCACCTCGGCCCCGCGCGCGATCGACTGCCGCACGCGAACCTCACCGGTCGCCACGAAGCCGAGCTTGGCCAGCACCCGGCCCGAGGCCGGATTGTCGAGATAATGGCCCGAGACGAGGCGGGTGAGGCGCAGGCTCTGCGACAGCGTGGCCACCACCGCGCCCGCGGCCTCGGTCATCAGCCCGCGGCCCCAGGCGGGGGGCGTCAGCCAATAGCCGAGCTCGCGCTCGCCCGCTTCGTCGCGGTGGACGCCGATGCCGCCGACCAGTGCCGCCTCGCCGCCGACATGTTCGAAGATGAGGAAGCTCGGCTCGTCGATGCGGCTGGGGAGCGCCAGGAACGCCTCGGCATCGTCCAGCCGGTACGGCCAGGGCGCGCGCGCGAGCATCCGCACGACGGCCTCGTGCGCGATGGCGGCGGCGAGGGCGGGGGCATCCTCGCGCCAGCCGGGGCGGAGCGTCAGGCGCCGGGTACGAATGAACATCGCGAGCTCTCCTCGTTGCGCGCACGCCGTCGCGGCGCGGGCGGGGGCGAGGGGAGCAAGAAAAAAGGGAGCCGGGGCGGACCCGTCTCCCTTCCTCTGGCTGGTTCCGAAACCGGAACCCGGGTCTGCCCGCGTTGGGCAACCCATCCGGTTACCCGATTATTCGGCGGCTTCCGCCATCGGCTGGACCGCACAGAAGGTGCGCCCCAGGCGACCCTTCGAAAACGCGACCTGACCCTCGGTCAGCGCGAACAGCGTGTGATCCTTGCCGATGCCGACGTTGGCGCCCGGATAGAATTTCGTGCCGCGCTGGCGGATGATGATGTTGCCCGGAATGACGTGCTCGCCACCGAACTTCTTCACGCCAAGGCGCTTGCTCTCCGAATCGCGACCGTTGCGCGACGAGCCGCCAGCTTTCTTATGTGCCATTGTCTGGGTCTCCTTGCCGCTAAATCAGGCCGCGTCGCCGATCGACACGATCTTCAGGATCGTGTGGTTCTGGCGGTGGCCGTTCTTGCGGCGATAATTGTGGCGGCGACGCTTCTTGAAGACGATGACCTTCTCGCCCTTCGCCTGCGCCACGATCTCGGCGGCGACGGTCAGGCCGGCCACCGACTTGAGGTCGGCGCCCTCGCCGGCGAGCAGCACGTCGCTCAGCGTAACCGAATCACCGGCCTCGCCGCCGAGCTTCTCGACGACGATCTTGTCTCCCGCGGCAACGCGATACTGCTTGCCGCCCGTGCGCACGACTGCGAACATGGCCCTAAATCTCTTCCAGCAATACGATATCCCGCCCCGGCCACATGGCCGTGCGAGAGGGAAGGCGTCCGTTATGCCCCGATGCCGATTCTGTCAACCGCCGATCGGGCGAAAGTACCGCCTTCGATCAGTGGCGATGAACGGACTTCAGCCGATAGCGATTCCCTGCGACCCGGTCGAACAGGCCGCCGATCGCGGGGTGCTCCACCGGCTCCTCGCTCTCGTCCTCGATCAGGTTCTGCTGGCTGACATAGGCGACGTAGCTTGATTCGCCGTTTTCCGCGAGCAGGTGGTAGAAGGGCTGATCCTTTCGCGGGCGCACCGCTTCGGGAATCGCGTCGTACCACTCTTCACTGTTGGCGAAGACGGGATCGATGTCGAACACCACGCCGCGAAAGTCGAACAGCCGGTGCCTCACCACATCGCCGACGTTGAAGCGCGCATGCGCGATCGGGGGCAGGGCGATGTCCGGGTCGAGAGGCAGCGTATTGGTTTCAAGGCGATCCATAGCAATCGATTTAGTGTCGTTTCGCGCTCGCACAAGCAGGGGCTTGCGTACACCGGACGCCTGCGCTAACGGCCCCGCTCCGACCGACGGGCCGTCATGTGCGGCCACACGGAACCTCTGCGGAGAGGTGGCAGAGTTGGTCGATTGTACCGCACTCGAAATGCGGCGTACCCGCGAGGGTACCGTGGGTTCGAATCCCACCCTCTCCGCCAACTTTTCATCTCACCCATCTTGCATTGTCTCGCAAGCCGCAGCTTCGCGTGCTCTTTCCCCTTCAGCTCGCCTCGTCTTGCCCAGCCTCACGCAAGGCGGGTGCGGATTGCGCGCGAATGCACGTCGATCCTGCGGGCCGTCGACTTGGTCGGTTGACCACGCCACCCTCGGAACTGACAGCCCGCTCTCGCGGCGATCGCAGCCTCGGTTGCAAAAAGGGGAGCGACGGCACCGCTCCGAGGTCGGGCGCTTTCGCTGCGAAGTCGGCTGCCCGGAAGCCGGCGAGTCTTACGATGAACGAACGTCGGGCTTCGGGCGAAAGGCGGGTCTGCCGCGTATCCGCGTTCTGATCTCCGGAGCTGGCGGCCGCTAATCCTTCAAAGCGACGCCTCCCGAAAGCCGGGAGGCGCCAGTCTTCGATCCTCAGGCGGCTGTGCCACCATCGATGTTTAGCGTCGTGCCGGTGATGTAGCTCGCATCCGGTCCGGCGAGGAAGGCGACCGCGCCGGCAATCTCCTCGACCCTTCCGTACCGGCCGAGCGGGATCGCCTGCAGCAACTGACCCGCAAATTCGCTGTCGGCGGGGTTCATATCGGTGTCGATCGGCCCCGGCTGCACCGTGTTGACGAGGATGCCGCGCGGCGCGAGATCCTTGGCCCATCCCCGCGCCAGCGCGGCCACCGCCGCTTTGGTCGCGCTGTAGACCGCGGTCGCGGGGAACGCCATCTCGCCGGAGATGCTGCCGATCAGGATGATCCGGCCGCCGTCGTTAAGATGCGGCAACGCCGCGCGTGTGCCGACGTGCAGGCCCTTCACGTTGACGCCGAACTGGCGCTCGTACGTCTCGTCGGTATCCTCGGACACGGTCGAAAATTCGGCGACGCCGGCATTGTGGACCAGGATGTCGATGGCGCCGAGTGCCGCGGCGGCCTGATCGACGCCGGCGCGTTGCGATGCCGGATCGGCCGCGTCTGCCTGAAAGGCAAAGGCAGTGCCGCCTGCTGCCTCGATCGCCGCGACCGTCGCGTCGGCGGCCGCCTTGTTCCCGGCAAAGGTGATCGCGACGGTCGCGCCCTCGGCGGCCAGTCGCCTGGCGATCGCGGCGCCAATTCCGCGCGATCCGCCGGTGACGAGCGCCTTCTTGCCCTGAAGTGACATGGTTTATCTCCTAATTGTTGCCCGCGATCACGGCGTCGTTCGCTGTCGGCCGGCCAGGAGATGGCACGTCGGTTCAACAGTTCAATATTCCCGAACTATTAAATTTTGCGGCGTTGCCTATATCTGCGGCATGCCGCGCTTTACCCATCCCCGGTTAGAGGACGTGCCGCTCGACCTGGCGCTGCACGCGCTGGCCGATCCCAACCGGCTGGGCATGGTCGCGCGCCTCGCGTCAACCGAAGGGCTGAGCTGCAGCGACGCGGCGCCGTGCGAGGCGATCCCCAAGAGCACGCTGTCGAACCACCTCAAGCTGCTGCGCGCGGCCGGCCTGATTGAAACCGCGCAGGCCGGGCGCGAGATGATCAACACCCTGCGCCGCGACGAGTTCGACCGGCGATTCCCGGGTCTGCTCGATGCGGTGCTGGCCAACACCTCATCTTGATCGACGACCGTCAAAGCCGCTCGTTCACTGGGCGCTGCCAGAACATCGACTATTCACCGAAAAGATGCAGCGCCAATTGGCGGCGATGGGGTCGGCGGCGGTGTTCGAAGAGATAGATGCCCTGCCACGTTCCCAGCGCCAGCTCGCCCTGCATCACCGGGATCGTCAGCTGGACCTGCGTCAGCGCCGTGCGCAGATGCGCGGGCATGTCATCCGGCCCCTCATCGTCATGCGCATAGGCGTCGCTCTCCGGCGCGATCTGCGCGAAGTAGCGCTCGATGTCGCCGCGAACCTCGGGGGCGGCGTTCTCCTGTATCAGCAGTGACGCCGAGGTATGTCGGCAAAAGACCGTCAGCAGGCCCGTGTCGATGCCCTGTATACGCTGCCATGCCGACACGCGATCGGTGACCTCGAAAAGGCCTTGCCCGCGCGTGTCGATGGTGAGGATCGTGGATGATTGGCGCATCGGAGCTCCGAAAGTGGTTGCTGAAGTTCGGGGGGACGCCGCCATGCACTTCAGGCGTTCGTCGTTGTCGCCGCTTGTGCGACCCGCTGCGTCGCGCGTTAGCGACGATTGCTCAGACGACCTCCCGTGCCATTTCTATCAATGCCTTGAAAGCGGCAGAAGGATTGCGCCTGCTGGGATAGTAAAGGCTCAGCGGCGCGAGCGGCGGCGTCCATTCCTGAAGAACCCGGACGAGCCGGCCCGCGTCGAGGTCGTCGTGCACGTCGGACTCCATGAAATAGCCGATCCCCATGTCCTCCAGTACCGCGATCCGCGCGAGACTGGCTTCGTCGAGGGTCATCGGGCCTTCGACATCGATCTGAACCGGCTCGCCGTCCTTCTGGAACTGCCAACGGTGCAGCGCGCCGTTCGGCAACCGGATGCGCAGGCAGGCGTGCCGCAGAAGATCGGGGGGTACTCGGGGCTCGCCATGGGCCTCCAAATAGGTCGGTGACGCCACCACCGCGAAGCTCCGGGGCGGCCCGACCGGGATGGCGATCATGTCGCTCGGCACGAGGTCCGCGCGTCTAAGGCCCAGATCGAAGCCCGCCGCGACGATATCGACGATCCGCCCCTCGGTGACCAGATCCACGTGGACCTGCGGATAGCGCTTCAGGAACCGGATAAGCAGCGGGCGCAGCACTTCGCGGGCGCCCGCGGCGAAGGCGTTGATGCGCAGCGTGCCCGATGGCGTCTCTACCTGCGACCGCGCGGTGCTCAT
The DNA here is from genome assembly GCF_002351485.1 of Sphingomonas spermidinifaciens. GTDB lineage: Bacteria > Pseudomonadota > Alphaproteobacteria > Sphingomonadales > Sphingomonadaceae > Sphingomonas > Sphingomonas spermidinifaciens. The sequence continues at coordinate 321,324 of NZ_NWMW01000002.1, forward strand.
CGCGTCGTGCAGTGCCCTGACCGCGGGCCTGATCTGCTCGACAAAGGTCAGCCCCGCGTCGGTCAGCGAGACGCTGCGGGTCGTGCGATTGAACAGCCGGACGCCGACGCGTCGCTCGAGCTTGGCGATCAGGTTGCTCAATGCCGTTGTCGATAGGCCGAGTTCCAGTGCTGCCGCACGGAAGGATCCCCGCCGCGCGATGGCGAGGACCGCATCGAACTCGCTCAGGCCATCTACAGCCATTATCCTGCTTTTCGCAATGTCAGGTTCCGGTTTGTCACGATTATCACCAGGAATTCTATCGCTAGATTGATCGTGTCCCGTCAAGGAGCCGAGCAATGACGATCGAACTTCCCAAACCCATCGCCGAGTATATCGCCGCAAACGCCCGTCTGGACGTGGACGGCATGGTACGCCCCTTTGCTCCAGACGCTGTCGTCCGCGACGTCGGGATCGGCAAAGAGTTCAAGGGCCACGCCGAACTGCGCACCCTGTTCGAGGTAGAGGTCGTTCCGGTGAGGGCGATCTTCACGCCGGACACGGCTCGGCACGAGAACGGCAAGGTGGTCGTCGAGGGCCCGGCGCACGGCGACTTTCCGGGCAGCCCACTGCGCTTTGCCTACAGCTTTACGCTGCGCAACGATGCGGTCGCGGCGCTGGAGATCACGCAGTGACCGCCGCAATCGATGCCGCCGAGTTCCTCGGCAAGCGGGTGCTCGTCAGCGGCGGCACGAAGGGCCTGGGCCGCGCGACCGTGGAGCGCTTCGTGGCCGGGGGAGCCCAGGTCATCACCGGCGCCCGCGGCGAGGCGACGCCGCTGGACGGTGCGATCTTCGTCCAGGCGGACCTCACGACCGCGGAAGGCACGCAAGCGCTCGCCGACGCGGCGCTCGACCGCATGGGCGGGATCGACATCCTCGCGCATGTGGTGGGCGGATCGTCGTCGCCCGGCGGCGGTTTCGCCGCGCTCACCGACGCGCACTGGCTGGCCGAGTTGAACCTCAATCTGCTGGCCGCCGTCAGGCTCGACCGGTTGCTGGTCCCGCAGATGATCGACCGGGGGATCGGCACCATCGTCCACGTCACCTCGATCCAGTCGATCCTGCCGCTGCCTGAATCGACGACCGCCTATGCCGCCGCGAAGGCGGCGCTCAGGACCTATAGCAAGTCGCTGTCAAAGGAGATCGGTCCGAAAGGCGTGAGGGTCAACGCCGTCTCCCCCGGCTGGATCATGACCGAGGCGGCCGGCGAGTTCCTCGAGCGACTTCGCAGCGCGACCGGCGGCACGATCGAGGACGCGCGGCAGCAGGTCCTCGATGGTCTCGGCGGCATTCCAATCGGACGCGCTGCCGAGCCTCACGAGGTCGCCGATCTCATCGCCTATCTGGCCTCGGATCGCGCAGCGGCGATCCACGGTGCCGAGTTCATCATCGACGGTGGAACGGTTCGAACCGTTTGAACGTCCTGCCGGAAAAGCTGCCCGGTCGCTACGCACCCTGCGCCGTGACTGGGCAGCTCCGCTGCGGAAATTTGGCAAGGGCGAACTGCTCCGCAGACCCGCACTTTTGTTCATTTCGCGACGGTGCGGGTGACGATCGTGTCGCCGCTCGCAGCCATCACGAAGGCTCGAGAATCTTGGGCGTCCCGACGAGGCCGGGCGTGAACGCCCGGCCCCTTCCGCCTAGATTTGAAGCCCCAGCCGCAGCCCGATGGTGCGCACCGAGTCGTAGCTCCATCGCTGGATATAGGTGAGCGCGCCGGCGTTGATGCCGTCGCCCGCCTCGACCTCGATCGACACGGGGCGCACCTCGTTGAAGCAGTTCTTGCAGAACAACGAGAGGTTCCACTGATCGCCCCGCACGCCGATGTTGCCGTCGAACGTGTTCCAGCTGGGAATCGTCGCGCCCGGCGCATATTCGCTGAGCAGGGGCGAGCGGTGATAGAAGTTGCCGCCCATCGTACCGCGAAGATCGCTCGTCAGCGGAACCTCGTAATCGGCCGAAAGGACGCCGGTGAAGCGCGCCGATTGCGGCACCTGCCGGCCCGACACGTCGAAGGTGCCGTTGATCGCGCAGCTCGGCGTCGTCTGCCCCGGATAGCATTGGCGGCCGGGGTAGCTGTCGTACTTGGCATCGAGCAGCGTGCCGCTCGCCGAGAGCGTGAGCCCCTTGGCGACCCGCGCCTGTGCGCTGAAGTCGATGCCCTTGGTCGTTGCCTGCGCCGCGTTCTGAAGGACGATCGTCTGGAGCGCGGCGTCGAACGCCTGCACCTGCAGATTCTCGAACCTCGTGTAGAAGGCCGAGACGCTGAGGTTGACGCGGCGATCGAACAGCGCCTGTTTCAAACCGACCTCGCCACCTTTCGAAATCTCGGGCGAGACGCCCAGGTCGGCGCCGGGCGCGGGCGATGCGTTGGAAAAGCCCGGGCCCTTATAGCCGTGCCCGTAAAAGCCGTAGACCAACGTCGTCGGCGTCGGCTGCCAGTCGAGGCCGAGCTTCCAGCTGAAATTGGTATTGCTGTCGCTGCCAGAGAACCGGTTGCCCGGCACCCCCAGCGTCACGAAATACGGATTGACGTTCTCGATCAAGTCGAGCGTCACCTTGTCGCGCGTCACGCGGCCGCCGGCGATGACCTTGAGCGTGTCGGAGAGCGCATAGGTGAACTGGCCGAAGCCGGCGAAGCTCTCGTTTGTGTTCCGCCCGGCACTGTCCTGCCCGAGAAACGCGCGATTGCTGACGTTGCAGGCGGGCGGCGGGCCGGCAGCGGGCGTCGCGCCGACGCAGAAGGGGAAACCGCCGGTGACGAAGCCCGGCAGGCCACTGCTGCCGGCGCGCTCGTTGGTGAAATTGTTCCTCGAGTAGAAGTAGTAGAGCCCGAACTGACCGGTCAGGCGGTTTTCCGCCGGCAGGGTCACGCGCAGCTCGTTCGAGAACTGGTCGTAGCTGCTGGTGCTGCGATTGACGTTGAAGAAATCGACCGGCGTGAAGTCCGAGTCGAAGTTCTGGCCGAGCGAGTAGGTCTTCCACGCGGCGATGTTGCTGACCTCGACCCCCGAATCGAAGGCATAGGCGACCTTGCCCTGGATACCGCCGGTTTCGAGGTCGCGATAATATTCGGAATCGACGACGGAGCTGAGGTTGCGCGCGCTGGGCGTGACGCCGGCGCCAGCGAGGATCGCGGGGTACTGGCTGGTTCCGCCGAGCGAGCGATAAGTGAAGTCGAACGTGCCTGAAATGCCGGTGAACTTGCCGTAATCGCCGATCAGGTAGATCGACAGGTTGTCGGTCGGCTTGGTCAGGAACTTGGCGCGGAAGGCGCGCTGGCCGACGTCGTTCTCGGCGCGGCCGGTGCCGGTCGAGCGCAGCTGCGTGATCGCGTCCTGGCTGCTGTAGATCGCGTTGATGCGCAGCGCGCTGTCGTCACCGACGGGCAGGTTGGCGGTGCCGCGCACGAGAATGCCGAGTCCGTCGCTGCCGTCGCGCGCGCGGCTCGTCCCCTCCAGGTCGACCGACAGGCTCGCCTCGCCGATCCTGGGCGCGGCGGTGGTGATGTTGACGACGCCGGCCGAGGCGTTCTTGCCGAACAGCAGGCCTTGCGGCCCGTTGAGCACCTCGACCCGCTCGATGTCGTAGAAGCCGGCGCTTGCGAAGTAGCGGCTGCCGAGCGCCACGTCGTCGATGACCTGCGTTACGCTCGCCTCGACGGTGTCGGCGAAGGTGGCGGTGCCGATGCCCCGGATCGAGAACTGGTTGTCCTGTCCCGGCTGGAGACTGGGCGCGAGCTTCGACACGGCGCGCAGGTCGTTGATGCCGTTCTTCGTCAAGGTTTCGGCACCGACGACGGTGACGCTGACGGGCACCTTCATCACGCTCTCGCTGCGGCGCTGCGCGGTGACGATGATGTCGCCGGGGTCCTCGGTCACCGCCTGCTGGCTGGTGACGGGACTGGTGGTCGAGGGATCGGCTGTCGGGGTCGTGGCGACGGCCGACTGCCCTGCCGCCGCCTGGGCGAGGGCGGCGGGCGCGCACGCGATCGTCAACGCCAGTGTCGCGCTCGACACCAGCCACTTGGTCGTCCGGTTCATGTCTTATCCCCTCCAGGTCGTTGTTTTATCGAATGGTTTTTGCCATCAGCCGGGTCGACAGCGCCCCCGCGACCGACACCGCGCCAAGGATCACGAAGGCGCCGCGGATCGAGCCCGACGTGCTTTCGGCCGCGGTCATGATCAGCGGGCTGACGAACTGGCCGAGGAAGAAGCAGCCGCTCCAGATCCCCATGCCGCGCCCGCGATGCTCGGGCCTGAGCTGCGCCATCGTCCAGAGCGCGAGCGCCGGGATGAGGATGCCGGCCCCCAGTTGCTGGACGAAGGCGAAGCGCGTCATCATCTGCGCCCCGTCGCTGAGACCGATGCCGATCAGGCCAATCCCGAGCAGACCGAGAAAGACGAGCAGCTGGTTGTCGGAAGCGAGCCGGCTCGAGATCCACTGGAACAGCACCGCGCCGATGACGACGCCGATGCTGGCGATCGAGATCAGCATGCCGATCTGCCCGGCATCGACCACCCCGACCTCGGTAAAGGCGCGGCCGACCTGGACGATGTAGACATAGTAGAGCGCCGCCGCGAACAGCGTGAAGCCGCAGCAGATCGCCAGGCGGCCCCATGGAAACGCGCTCGCCGGCGCCGCCGCTGCCGCCACCTCGCCCGCGACATCGGGCTCGTAGAGGAAGAACAGCATCAACAGCGAGATTGGGAAGGCGACGGCGTAGATCGCGAACGGCAGCTGCCACGACTGCGCGGCCATGAACCCCGCCAGGAAGACCGTGCCGGTGCCGAAGATGGGGCCGATCACGCCCTGGAACGTCAGCCAGCCGCGGCGCTGGTCATGCGTGAAATAGTCGGCGATCAGCGTGTTGGTGACGGTCAGGATCGCCGCCTCGCAGATGCCGAGGAGCAGGCGCGAGCCGATCAGCGCCTCGATCGAGCCGACGAAGAAGGGGACGAGACCGAATACGCCGTAGACGATCGTTGCCGCCAGCAGCAGCTTGCGCCGGCCGTAGCGGTCGGCCAGCCAGCCCATCAGCGGCGAGAACAGCGCGATCATCAGCCCCGGCGCGGTGACGGCGAGCGGCACCAATGTCGCCGCGCCCGGCACGTCGGCGAAGGCGGCGATGATGTTCGGCACCGCGGGCGCGAGCCCGACGATCGCGAGGATCGGCAGGAAGGCGGCGAACATCACCGTCACGCCCTGCGCGACGCCGGCCTGCCGCCGTACCGTGCTGCCGCGCGGCGTCATCACAGGATGATCGTCGCGTGCCGGCCGTCGCGGACCGGGATCGGCCGGAACTGCGGCGGGAAATAGGGATGGTGATACCAGACGACCGTCTCGACATGATGGACGCCGGGGGTCAGGCCGCCGGGGCGCGGCACCATCACGTCGATCGTCGTGCCGACCGGCCAGCGTAGGTCGAGTAAGCCTTCGAGCTCGCCATGGGCATAGTCGCCGCCGCCGATACGATAGCGGTTGCGTGCCGCCGGAAAGGCTTCGCCATCGACGGTGACGTCGATCCCCTCGACCAGCGACACGCGCGTACCGCGGTAGTTGGGCTGGCGCAGGCGGACGCGAAAACCGGTGACGGCGCCCCCTTCGGACACGTTGTCAAAGCCGCTGCTCTGAATATGGCTGCGCTCAAGCATCGGCCTGCTCCCCCTGGCCGGCGTGAGCGGCGTCGTATTCGCGCTCGAGCTTGCGGATCAGCGCATGCTGGCGGCGGACCTGCTCGACCGCGACCCAAGGGTCGCGCACGCCCTCATATTCGCTCGACAGATAGCCCGAGTAGCCGAGCGACTTGAGCATCGGCACGATCCGCTCCCACGGGATGTTGTGGTCGTGCAGCGTCTCGTCGATGTGGTGGAACTTGGCCTGGATGAAGGGGACATGGTCGATCACCTCGGCCAGCTGCTCGACGGGCACCTTTATACCGTTGAGAAAGCTCATCGCCCCTTCGCGCATCTCGGGCGTCTCGTGCTGCCAGAAGGGCAGCGGGCGATCCTGGAAGATGCCCGTGTCGATCAGCAGGCCGAAATGCTTCGTCCCCGTGCGCTGGATGAAGTCGACATAGGCCTCCACCACCGGATGGCGGATCGGCGTCGGCGCGTGGATTTCCGGGATGATGACGATGTCGTGTTTGGCCGCAAGGTCGAGCGAACGTTCGACCGCCTCCTCCCAGACCGGGTGCGGGGTTAGTTCGTCGTCGATCACGCCGAACTTGGGCCGCACGAAGCGGAAGCCCAGCCGCTTGGCGAGGTCGAGGTCGAGGCAGAGCTGCGCCGCCGCCTCCTCGACCGTCAGCTCGCGCGATCGCGACGCCTCGGTATCGATCCAGCAGGCGAAGCTGGTGGGCTCCAGCCTGTGCCCGTCGAGCAGGCCGTACCAGCGGTCGAGCCACGCGGTCGAAAGCTCGGGATAGTCGGGCAGGTTCGCCTCGCCGAGCAGCTCGATCCCCGTCGCGTGTGCGTCGGCGATGTGGCCGAACGCATCCTCCAGCGTCATCACAGTGCCGAGGTCGTCGGTGTAGCTGTAGAGCGACACGCCATATTTGAACGCGCCGCTCATTCGGCCGCTTCCTTCATGCGCTTGTGGACGGGGACAAAGGGCTCGGCATCCTCGATCTCGGCCAGCTGCGAGAGGATGTGGACGGGCATGTCGTCGCCGACCATTTTCTGGAGGAAGGGCGTGTGGTCGAAGACGAAGTCGCGCAGCGGCCGGAGCGGCGCCGGCAGGTGGTGGAACATGCGTCCGGTGAAGTAGGCGCCCTGCGTCACCTTGAACGTGTGCGGCTTGCGCCGATCCTCGTACCGCTGGAGCGCGCCGGCGACCGCTGCGGCATCGCGCACGTCGATCGCGTCAAGTTCGCGCGCGAGGAAATAGCCGTCCTCGATCGACATGCCCGCGCCATAGGCGGCGTAGGGCGAGGTCGGGTGCGCGGCGTCGCCGACCAGCGTCACGCGCCCCTTTGACCATTGCTTCAGCGGCGGGCGGTCGCGGATCTCCCAGCGCTGCATATGCTCGGGAGGCGTCGCCTCGATCAGATCGCGCACCCGCTGGGGAAAGCCGCGCGCGCGAACGCGGCAGAACTCGACCAGGTCGGTGGGCAGCGGGTCGTCGGGCCTGAACGCCTCGAGCACCCACCATTCATATCCCCATTTCCCCTCGTGGCGGATCGGCGTGTAGCTGACCTGAGTCGTGCGGTCGTGCGACAGGATGCCGACGCCCTCGGGCGCCTCGTCGAGGAAGAGATAGCCACCGACGAGGTGAAGGAACTGGCGCCGGATCGGCTCCTCGCCCCACAATTGCCGGCGTACGAACGAGTTGATGCCGTCGGCGCCGATCACGACGTCGGCCTCCTCGACCGCCCCGTCGCTGAAGGTCAGGCGAACGCCGTCGCCATGATCGTCGATGCGCGCGACGTCGCGGCCGAGCCGCAGCACGCCCGGCGGCACCGCGTCGAGCATCCGGTTGTAGAGCCCCGACCGCAGCAGGCCGATGAACCCGCCGCCGTACTCGGCCACGACCTCATCCGGCAGGCGCACATCGGCGCGCAGGCGGCCCTTGGCGTTGTGGAAATACGCATGGCACGGCGCGCCCAGATCGTCGGTATCGACGCCGATCAGCTTCAGCACCTTTTGCGGCGGCGGCCAGAGATTGAGGATGTTGCCGGCAGCCCGAACCTCGGGCGCGCGCTCGAACAGCTGGACACCGAAGCCGACCCGAAGCGCCGCGAGCGCTGCGGCCATGCCCCCCGGTCCCGCGCCGATGATCGCAATCCGCCCCTTGGCCATCCGGATCCTCGCCTCTGCCTGCACACCATGTAATCCGTGCTTACATTGCTTGTAAGCGGCGATTACATTGTTGGCAAGGGCATTGTTGCGGGCTAGGCAGGAGCTCGACAGGGAGAAGCCGATTGGCGAGCAAGGCGGAAAAATCCTATCATCGCGAGGATTTGCGCGGCGACCTGGTTCGTGCGGGCCGTGACTATGTCGAGGCGCACGGCTATCACTCGCTGTCGGTGCGTACGCTCGCCCAGTCGGTCGGCGTTTCGGCGGGGGCGCCCTATCGCCACTTCGCCGACCGCCGCGCGCTTCTGCTGGCGATCGCGATTGACGGTTACACCGACCTGTTTTCGACGGCGCGCGCGATCAACGCATCCGCGCACGATCCCGAGGAGGCGTTGATCGGCGCGGGCCTCGGCTATCTCGACTTCGTGACCACCCACCCGCGGCTGGCCGAGCTGATGTACGAAAGCGAGCTCACCAGCCCGTCGATCGATCCCGCCCTCCTCGACTACCAGCATATCGGCCAGGCCGCGCTGACCGAGCCGCTGCGCGCCGCGCTGCCCGATTGTGACGAGGCGGAACTCGCCATCCGCGTGCTCGCCTTATGGTCTTCGATCTACGGCTTTGCCACGCTGCGCAAGCGGCAGATGGTGTCCGAGTTCGTGCCCGACACGCTCGCAAGCGACGACGTTGCACGCCGCGTAATCACGGTGGCCGTGCACGCAGCGATCAATGGATAGATGTGGAGCTTCGACAGGCGCATTCGCGATGAGGCGCTAAACGAGACGCTGTTCCTCAGGCTCGCCCCTGCACGCGAGACCGTCCACGACAACAGCACGAAGCGACCGGCGCGTCGCTCCGCGACGCTACCCCGACGACCGACGTCGCCAAGATCGCAAAGCGACGTCTCGGGCTGACCTCCGACGGCACATTGCGTCAGAATACTCGTCGGTCTCTGGTCCCGGCTGTTTGAAATTCAGTGGGGCAGGCGACCGCGATTGCATCTTTGCACCGTTCTTCGCGGGCCATCGGGACCACGGTCGTCCTGGCTCGGACTGCCGATTGCCCGCTCGTGACCGTCGTCGATTGCAGGCTCTGTCGAGATGCCGGACGGCTTACAAATAGCGCGCTTCCGCCGAGACGCATGCACGGCGCAAACGGATCGCTCGCGCAACGGCAAACTATAGCTGCCGGGCTGGCTCCCGCTCGACCGGGCGGCTGTCCATATCTACGTAACCTATGTTGATGAAATAAAAGCGGAAAAACCTCGATCCTTTGCCGGGCTCGCGGGTTTGTGGAGGGCTTGCTGCGGCGTGGGCCGTTCCGCGCCGCTGGATCCGCAACCCAGGAGCCTCAACGATGAAGACACTGGCTTTCCTCTCCGCCGCCTGTCTGTTCGCCGGTGCCGTCGCCGCGCCCGCGCAGACGCCGCCGCCTCCGCCCCCCGCCGCCGCCAAGAGCCAGGCGCCCGCCTATGTCGCGGCCGCGGGCCAGAGCGACTTGTTCGAGATCAACTCGAGCCGCATCGCGGTGCGCAAGGCGCAGAACCCGGCAGTGCGCCAGTTCGCGCAGATGCTGATCGATCATCACCAGAAGACGACTGCCGCGACACTTGCCGCGGCGCGCGCGGCAAAGGTCAAGACCCCGCCGCCGCCGCGTCTCGAGGCTGGCGCCACCGCGTCGATCCGCGAGCTCGAGCGCGCGTCGGGTGCCGATTTCGACCGCATCTATCTGGGGCAACAGGTGCCCGCGCACCGCGCCGCGCTCGACCTCCATACCGCCTATTCGCAGGGCGGCGACAAGGCCGAGCTGAAGGCGTCGGCTGCCTCGGCCGTGCCGATCGTCCAGCAACACCTCGATCAGGCGCAGCGGCTCGCCAGCGGCGGCGGCGCCTGAACGCGGCCGGGCCATGCGCATCCACCACCTTAATTGCGGGACCGACTGTCCGGTCGGCGGCGCGCTGTTCGACGGGCGGAGCCTCGGCCCGTTCGGGCAGCTCGTCTGCCACTGCCTGCTGATCGAGACCGATGCGCATGGCCTGGTGCTGATCGATACCGGCTTCGGCCTCCACGACGTCGCGCACCCGCACGATCCGGCCGAGCCGCGCATCTCGCCCGCCTGGCGCGCGATGCTCAACATCCAGCTGCGCGAGGCCGAAACGGCGCGGCGGCAGGTCGAGGCGCTGGGCCTCGACCCAGCCGATGTGCGGCACATCGTGCTGACGCACCTCGATTTCGACCATGCGGGCGGACTTCAAGACTTTCCGAACGCCACGATCCACGTAATGGCGCGCGAATATGCCGATGCGACCGGCCCACGCGACGGCATCGTCGCCGACGCGCGCTGGCGGCCGCCGCAGTTCGCCAACCTCACCCAGTGGCGACGCTATTCGGCGCGCGGCGAGGACTGGTTCGGGTTCGAGGCGGTGCGCGACCTCGACGGCCTGCCGCCCGAGATCCTGATGGTGCCGCTGCCCGGCCACACCTGGGGCCATGCCGGCGTCGCGATCCGGGGGGAAGCCGGCTGGCTGCTCCATGCGGGCGACGCCTATTTCTATCGCGGCGAGATGCGGAGCGCACGGCGGCGCTGCACCCCGGGGCTGCGCGGTTATCAGCGGCTGATGCAGGTCGATGCCGATGCACGGATGGCCAATCAGGCGCGGCTGCGCGACCTGTCAATCGCCCGCGCGGGCGAGGTGACGATCACCTGTGCCCACGACCCCGTCGAATATGAGCGATGCCGTGCCGGACACCCGCTATGAATCGGTCGGGCGGCGATGAAGCGCTTCGCGCCGCTCGCCGAGATCGATTCCGCGACGCGCGAGCGCGGCCTGCGCATCCTCGTCATGGAGGCGGCGTTCTCGGGCGGCACGGCAGCGCTGACCAGCGGCGTCGTTCTCAATGCCTTTGCCCTGCACCTCGGCGCATCGGCGGCGATGATCGGGCTGCTCGCCAGCATACCCTTCCTTGCGCAGCTGTTGCAGCTGCCCGCGATCGGCGTGGTCGAGCGGTGGCGATCGCGAAAGCAGATCGCGGTCGTGACCAGCCTGATCGGCCGGGCAATGCTCGCGCTAATGGCGCTCACCGCCTTCTGGGGCGGCGCGATCGGCCTTTGGACCTTCGTCGCGGCGCAGGTCGTGCTGGCGGGGTTCGGCGCGGTCGGAAGCTGCGCGTGGAACTCGTGGATCCGCGACCTCGCGCCCGACGACCGGCTGGGATCGGTGTTCGCGCGGCGAACGCTGTGGCTGAGCGGGATCAGCCTTGTCCTCGGGCTTGTCGCGGCGCTGGCGCTCGAATGGACCGAACCGGGCACCGATGCGCGCAATCTCGTCTTCGCGGTGATGTTCGCGGCGGGCTGCGCGACGGGCCTCGTCAGCGCCGCCGTCGTGGCGATAATGCCAGAGCCGGCGATGCCGCCCTCGGCAGGGCCGGTCAGCCTGATCGCCCTCCTGCGCCTGCCGCTCGCCGACGCCAATTTCCGGCGGCTCCTGCGCTTCATCGCCAGCTGGCAGTTCGCGATCAATTTCGCGACGCCGTTTTTCACGGTCTTCATCGTCCGTCAGCTTGGCTTCGACCTCAGCTTCGTGATGCTGCTCGGCGTCGCCAGCCAGGTCGCCAATCTGGCGGCGCTGCGCACCTGGGGCACGCTCAGCGACCGGTTCGCGAACAAGTCGGTGCTGGCGGTGTGTGCCCCCGTCTACATCCTTGCCATCGTCGCGATGATCGGCGCGTCGCAGATCGGCGACCGCGAGTGGGTGCGGATCTGGCTGGTCGCGCTGCATGCGATCATGGGTGCAGCGATCGCCGGGGCGACGCTGGCCAGCACCAACATCGCGCTCAAGCTGTCGCCGCGCGGCGCCGCCACCGCCTATGTCGCGGCGAGCGCCACGGTGACGGCGATCGCCGCGGGCACCGCGCCGCTCCTTGGCGGGCTGCTCGCCCAGTTCTTCGTCGAACGACGGCTGGAGCTGGTGCTGCGCTGGAGCGGGCCGAACGGCGTCTTTTCGCTGCCGCTGATCCTCACGCGCTGGGACTTCTACTTTCTGATTGCCGGGCTGATCGGCCTCTACGCCATGCATCGCCTGTCGCTGGTCGAGGAGCATGGCGAGATCGACCGGCGCGCCATGGCCTATCAGGTGCTGGCCGAGGCGCGGCGATCGATCCGCAACATCTCGACCGTGGCGGGCCTGCGAGGCGCGACCGACCTGCCGGGCACGCTGCTGCGCGACGCGCGCCTTCGCGCCCGCCTGCGCCAGTCGCAACAGTGAACAAGCCGGAGGGACAGGCATGGCCGCAGTGAACGAAGCCAAGGAGCGCGAACAGGCGAAGGTCGGGGGCGAGCGAACGCCCGGCGCCAGCGCCTATGTCCTGGCGCTGCGCGAGGAACTGGCGCGCGGACTGAAAAGGGTGGGCGCTTTCACCATCGGCGATTTCGAGGTCGAGGTCGGTGCGGGCGGAGACTCGCTCTGGGCGATCATCCGGCGCCCGGGACGCGGCGGCATGGCGATCCGCGCGGGCCATGCCACCGGCGGCTTTCGAACGCTGAGCAAGCACAAGGCCGAGGGCACGAAGCTCCACCTTACCGCCGAAAGCGCGATCGGCGAGCATCGCTTCTGCTTCGAGGCGAGCGGCGACGATCTCCACCTGTTGCGGGTTCGCGCCTGGGTAACGCCCCAGCAGCCGCTCCTCGTCCCCTTCCTGCCGCGCGACCTCTATCCGCTCGATGACGGGGACGATCCGCTCGGGGCCAAGGGCCGGGTCGAGGCGGCGCAGCGCGGGCCGAACACCGGCCTCATCTACCTCGCGATCGACGAGCCGGCATTCGGGCATGTCCTCTATATGCAGGACTTCAGCGGCCTCAACGGCTGGTACCGCGCGACGGGCACGACGCCGGTCGGTTCGGTCGGCGGCGAGTGGCCCGAGCTCGGCTATCTGCCTCCCGCGCCGCCGCAAAGCCACACGCCGCCGATCAACCCCCTGCCTGCGGGCGAGGAGACCGCGGTGTCCGACGCGGTGATCGTCCTGCGCGACCTCGCCGCCGCCACCGAGAGCGAGAAGGCACGCCAGTTCATCCAGATGCTGGGCGAAGCGTATGGCGTCCTCTATCGCCCGCCCTTCACCTATCACGAGTGGGTCGAGCGCGCCGAGCGGACGCTGAAGGACCTCGACAAGGCGCCCACTGCGACGATCACCCATTACGGTCATCGTTACATCCGCCCCTATAACGACGCCGAATATCCGGACTCTATGGTGCAGATGACGGTGCTGGCCGCGATGCACGATTACGGCCGGTGGAAGGGCGAGCGGATCCAGTTGGCCGACGCCTTTGCCGGGGGCATGGGCAAGTTCTTCGATCCCGATCTCCAGACGCTACGCCGCTATCTGCCCAATGTCGGCGATGACAAGGACGCGAACGCCGTCGACAGCTGGTATCTGTACCACCCCTTGCGCAATCTCGGCTGGTTGGCGCTCAACGGCGAGGACTGGGCGCGCGAACTGTTCCTGAAGTCGGTCGACTTCGGCATCCGTGCTGCGCAGCATTTCGATTATGTCTGGCCGATCCAGTACGACGTGCGCGACTTCGCGGTCATCACGGCCAAGCGCGGCGACGAGACACACGGCCAGACCGACGTTGGCGGCTTCTATGCCTATGTCATGCTGCTCGGCTTCGAGCTCACCGGCGAGATGCGCTTCCTCGATGAAGCGCGCGCGGCGATCGACGCGGCGATGGGCATGCGGTTCGAGCTCGAATATCAGGCCAACCTGACCGCCTGGGGCGCGGCGGCGTGCCTTCGCCTGTGGCGGATCACCAACGAGGATGCCTATCGCGAGCAGGCCTATGTCTATCTCGCCAGCTTCCTGCACAATTGCGAGATCTGGAAGTCGGACATCGGCGTCGCCGAGCATTATTCCAACTTTTTCGGCGCGACTGCGCTGCACGACGCGCCGTATATGGCGATGTACGAATGCTTCGACAGCTTCATGGCGTTCGAGAAGCTGCTGCTAGAGGCCGGCCCCGAATTCGATCCCGCCGCCCGGATGCTCGTCGGTGAGTATTGCAAATACGTTCTCGACCGCGCCTGGTACTACTATCCCGATGCGGTGCCCGAGAAGATCCTGGCCACCGAGTGGCGCAACGGCCATATCGACCGCAAGCTCTCCTTCCCGGTCGAGGACCTCTATGCCGACGGTCAGGCGCCGGGGCAGGTGGGGCAGGAGATCTACGGCGCCGGTGCCGCCTTTGCGCTGGCGGCGCGCGCCTATCACCGCATCGAGGGTGCCGACTTCCACCTCTTCGTCAACCATCTGGTGGCTGCGACCGATCGCACGGGCGACCGCGCACTCAGTCTGCAGCTTGCGGGGGGCGCGGCTTGCGAGGCGATGGTCGCGGTTCTGCGCACCGGACGAAAGAAGCTGCCCGCGTGCCGCATCACGCTGGCGGGGGGCGATGCGGTCCGGCCCACGCTCGAGGCCGACGACCGCATCGAATTCACCGTGCCCGCCGACGCTCGGCTGGTGCTGACCTGGAGCGACCAATGACCCTTCATGGCAAGCGCGTGCTGCTGACCGGCGGCACCACCGGCATCGGCCGCGCCCTCCTCATCAAGCTGGCCGCGGAGGGCGCGCGCGTCCTGACCTTCGGCCGCGACGCCGATGCGCTGGACGAAGCGCTGGCGGCGGCGGGCGGCGAGACGAGCGGCATCGTCGCTGATATAGGCCGCGCGAACGAGGTCGAGCGGATCTTCCGCGAGGTCGATCACCGGTTGGGCGGAATCGACGTGCTCGTTTCCAACGCTGCGCTCGGCGCCGAGCCGATCGACGAGATGGCGGACGCGGACTGGCGATACGTCCTCGACGTCAACCTCGCCGGCGCGATGGGGTGCGCGCGCGCGGCGCTCGAGCGGTTCGACGGGGGCGGGCAGATCGTCATCGTCGGCTCGATCAGCTCGGTCATCCATGCGCCGGGCGAGAGCGTCTATTCGGCAACCAAGGCGGGGCTGGCCGCCTTTGCAGAGACGCTGCGCAAGGAAACCGCCGAACGCGGCGTGCGCGTCAGCCTGATCGAGCCGGGCACGACGGGCAGCGACATGCAGGCCGCCGAGGCCGACGAACAGCGCGAGCAGATCGCCGCACACGAGATGCTGGACGCCGACGACATTGCCGAGGCGATCCACTTCGTCCTTACCCGGCCCGAACGCGTCGATGTCGTCACGTTGCGCATCGAGCCGCGCATCCAGGCCCTCTCATGAAAGCCGCGCTCAAGACCGCCGAGGGTACCTTCTCGATCGAGGAAGTAGAGGAGCCGTCGCTTCCCGCCGACGACTGGGTCAAGGCGCGCATCCGCGCCGCGGGCATCTGCGGCACCGACCTGCGCCACTGGCGCAAGGCCGAAGAAGAGCTTCGCTGCTGCATCATGGGGCATGAGATGGCCGGCGAGGTGGTGGAAGTCGGCCCCGCCGTCACCCGCGTAAAGCCGGGCGACCGCGTGCTGATCGAATCGGTGCTCGGCTGCGGGCATTGCGAATGGTGCCGCGCGCGCCAGTACAATCGCTGCCCCGATCTCTATCCCACCCGCCGCGCCAGCGTTTCGCGTGCCTATGCCGAGTTCGTGGTCGGCCCGCAGCAGAAGTTCTACGTCCTGCCCGACCATGTCGGCTTCGACGACGCAGCCCTGCTAGATACCTTTGCCGTGTGCCTCCACGCGCAGCACCTCTCCGGCCTGACGATCAACGACAAGGTGGCGATCATCGGGGCAGGGCCGATCGGCCTTGGCCAGCTGATGCTCGCCAAGGCGAGCGGCGCCGACGTCCTCATCATCGATCCCGTCGCCCATTCTCGCGAACTGGCGCGCGAGCTGGGCGCCGACATCGCGCTCGGTCCCGACGACGATTCGGAGGCGGCGATCGCCAAGTTCACCGGCGGGCGCGGCGCGGATGTAGTATTCGAGTGCGCGGGTGGGCCATCGATGCCCGACACGCTGCCGCTGGCGACCAGGCTGGTGCGGCGCGGCGGCAAGCTGGTGCTGGTCGGCGGCTTCGACGAGGGGGCGACGGTGATCGGCCTCGAATGGCAACGCATCCAGATGTCGGAGATCACGCTGATCCCAAGCGCCAGCTTTGCCTTTCACGACCTCTATCCCGAACAGGCGCAGGTGCTCGAACTCGTCGCCAAAGGTAAGCTGAAGACGCGTGAGCTCATCACTCACCGCTTTCCCCTGGACGAGATCAACCAGGCGTTCGACACTGCGCAGGCGAAGCAGGAAACCGGCGCGATCTTCATATGTCTGTTGATGTAGCTTGGTCGTATCGGCGCGGAACGAACGGCAGCTCGCGAGCTTGGCTGGTCGCCCGGTAAGGGGCTGAGGTGAAGCGCGCGTCAGCCGACCCGCGGGTAAAACGACCGACCGCTCAAGCTACCCGCGCGGCCAATCGCGGGGGTGCCGCTTTCCGCCACCCGGCGCCGACTGGTATTCCGATCGCGGCCGCACTAACGGACCTTCATGATCGAGACGATTTCGGCAGGCGCGGCGCGCCTTGAGCGGCGCATGGCGCGTGGATGTGCGTTCCTCGGGTCGGAGGTCGCCATCCTGTGCGGGGCGATGTCATGGGTGAGCGAGCGCAATCTCGTCGCCGCCATTTCTAACGCCGGCGGATTTGGCGTGATCGCCTGCGGGGCGATGAGCCCCGAGCTGCTCGATGCCGAAATCGCCGCGACCCACGCGCTGACCGACAAGCCGTTCGGCGTCAACCTCATCACCATGCACCCGCAGCTGTTCGACCTCATCGAGGTGTGCGGGCGCCATCGCGTCGGCCATGTCGTGCTGGCCGGCGGCCTGCCGCCCAAGGGCGCGCTCGAGGCGATCAAGGCGACCGGGGCGAAGGTGATCGCCTTCGCCCCGGCGCTCAGCCTCGCCAAGAAGCTCGTGCGCTCTGGCGTCGATGCGCTGGTGATCGAGGGAATGGAGGCGGGGGGCCATATCGGCCCTGTCTCGACCAGCGTCCTCGCGCAGGAGATTCTGCCCGAAGTGGCGAATGACGTGCCCGTCTTCGTCGCCGGCGGAATCGGTCGGGGCGAGGCGATCGCCGGCTATCTCGACATGGGTGCGGCCGGGGTCCAGCTCGGCACTCGTTTCGTCTGCGCGACCGAGTCGATCGCGCACCCCAATTTCAAGCGCGCGTTCCTGCGCGCCTCGGCCCGCGATGCGGTGGCGAGCGTGCAGGTCGATGCGCGCCTGCCCGTCATACCCGTGCGTGCGCTCAAGAATGCGGGGACCGAACTGTTCACCGCGAAGCAGCGCGAGGTCGCCGCCAGCCTCGACTCGGGCGCGGTCGAGATGGCCGAGGCGCAGCTTCAGATCGAGCATTACTGGGCCGGCGCGCTTCGCCGTGCGGTTATCGACGGCGATGTCGAGCATGGGAGCCTGATGGCGGGCCAGTCGGTCGGCATGGTGACGAAGGAGGAACCCGTCGCCGACATCATCGCGACCCTGATGGCGGAGGCGGCGGCGGCGCTGGAAAAGCGGGCGGCGTAGGGCATAGCGACCCCAACTCAAGGCCGGGGTCGCTATGTCGACGCGAGCATCAACCCTGCAACCTCAGCGTGATGTCGTTCATGAAGCGCGTGTCGTCGCCCGCCGCCAGCCACGGCGCCTCCGCCGCGACCGCGCCGAGCAGGTCGCTCAGATCCTCGATTTCGGCCTTGGCGAAGTTGCCGAGGACATGGCCCGTTACCCGGTCCTTGTGCCCCGGATGGCCGATGCCCAACCGCACGCGGCGGAAGTCCGGGCCGACATGCGCGATCGCCGAGCGGATGCCGTTGTGCCCCGCCGCGCCGCCGCCGGTGCGCACCTTGACCTTGAAGGGCGCAAGGTCGAGCTCGTCGTAGAAGACCGTCACGTCGCCGACCTCGAGCTTGTAGAAGTCGAGTGCCGAGCGGATCGAGCGGCCGCTGTCGTTCATGAAGGTCGCAGGCTTGAGCAGCAGCAGTTTCTCCTGGCCGATCCGCCCCTCCTGCAACCAGCCCTGAAACTTCTTCTGCGGCGCCGAGAAGCCATGGACCTCGGCGATGGCGTCGACCGCCATGAAGCCGATATTGTGCCGGTGCATCGCATACTGCGGCCCCGGATTGCCAAGGCCTACCCAGAGTTGCATCGCGTGGTTCCTTATATCGCAGCCCAGAAGATGCGCCGTCCGAGCTCGATCTTGCGTCATCCCATTATTCGCTGGGGCGACCAAGTCATGGGCGAGCGGCAGCCTTCAACCCACCGCGGCCGGACACGAAAACGGCGGCCGGATCTTGGACCCGGCCGCCGCATCTCGTTCCGGACGAAAGGCGATTACTCGCCCTTGTCCTCCGCCTCTGCGTCGCCCTCGGTCGATTCGGCGTCGGCATCGAGCTCGGCCGGCTCGCCCTGCTCGGCGGCAGCGGCTTCGGCGAGCGCGTCGGCCTCGGCCAGCGACTCCTGGACGTCGGCCTTCATCGCCGACGGGGCGATGATCGTTGCGATCGTGAACTCGCCGTCCTGCGTCGCCTCGGCCGCCGACGGCAGCTTGATCGCCGACAGGTGGATCGTGTCGCCGACCTCAAGGCCCTTTAGCGAAACCTCGATCGAGTCGGGGATCTTGTCGGCGTCGACAGTGACTTCGAGCTCGTGCGCAACGATGTTGAGCACGCCGCCCTTCTTGATGCCGGGGGCCTCGTCCTCATCGGTGAAGGCGAAGGGCACCGCGACAGTGACGGTCGCGTTCTTGGCGATGCGCAGGAAGTCGACATGCACCGGGCGATCGGTGACGGGGTCGAAGGTCACGTCCTTGGGCAGGGTGCGGATCGCGGCCTTGCCGGCGCCCTCGACCATCACGATCGAGTTCATGAAGTGGCCGGTGCCGAGAAGCTTGTTCAGCGCCCGCTCCTCGACATGGATCGAGAGGGGTTCCTGCTTGTTGCCGTAGATCACGGCGGGGACGCGGCCTTCACGACGAAGCGCGCGGGAGGCTCCCTTGCCAACCCGCTCGCGCGTCTCGGCCGACAGGGTAAGCGTATCGCTCATGTCGGTGCTCCGAAATGCTGATGATTAGTCCAATTATCCGGCCGAGCCTCCAGGGATGACCCCGGCACGGAAGCCGCGGGCGTTAGCCGAAGGCGTGCGCTTTGACAAGCGCAGCGGCGCCAGCCCAATCCGTCACCCGGCCACCCATTTGAATACTCAATGGGCGGCCGGGTGGGGAGCGGGCCGGTGCCGCCTTCCGGCGTCAGCCGGAGCAAATGCCTCTGCTCACCGCTTCACGATGCGCGTATAGAGATGCCAGGTGGCATAGCCGAGCCACGGCAGCACCACCGCCAGCCCCACCGCGAACGGGATCGTGCCGAGCGCGAGCAGGGCGACCACGCGTAGGCCCCAGCCCGCCGTTTCGCCCGGGTTGGCGCGCGCCGCGGCGATCGAGGTGGCGATCGCGGTGCCCGCATCGACCGGCTTGTCGACGACCATCGGGAAGCTGACGAAGGACACGACCAGCGCGACCACGGCGAAGGCGAGGCCGGCGAGGTTGCCGACGACCATCATCTCCCACCCCGCGCTCGTCGTGAACAGTCGGCCGAACAGGTCGGCGGCGCGCATCTGGTTTTCCGCGCCAAAGGTGAATGCGTAGATCGCATAGGCCGCCGCGAGCCAGACGAGGAACAGGCCGAACAGCACCGCGGTGAGTGTCAGGATCGGCGTGCGGCTGCGCCCCTTGAGGGGATCGAGGAAGTGTGACCAGTCCGATTCGAGCCCTTCCTCGCGCCGCCGTGCCAGCTCGTAGAAGCCCGCCGCGACTGCTGGGCCGGCGATCGACAGGCCCGCGATGGCGGGGAAAAGCAGGGGAAGTAGCGCGTCGTTCATCGCGACGATCACCGCCATCAGGCAGACGGCGGGATAGATCAGGCCCAGGAACATGAGGTCGCCGCGGCGTTCCCGAAAGTCGCGCCAGCCCTCTGCCAGAGCCCAGTCGAGATCGGCTTTGCCGATCCGCCTCACCTCGATCCGTTCGACGCCGCGGGTATGCGTGGCGGAGTCCATCGTGATGGCCATGTCCTGATCCTCTTCCTAAAGCGTCCGCAATTCCTTCTCTTCGCTTCCGCGCCGTGATCGCGCGTTCGGGCTCGGGGCCGACAGGATACGCCTTTCGCCGTGCCGCCGCCAGCGACGCGGCGCTACCGGCTTTGGGTCAGGCGGGATCGAGAAAGAGGCGGCCCGCCGCCGCCGCCTCGACCCGGTCGCGGCTGAAGACGAGGGGCAGCATCCGCCCCTCGATCCAGGGCTGCGCCATGTCGGCATAGTGCGGGCTTTTGGGATCGCCCGACTGGCCGGGGAGGTTGAGGAACAGGCTGTCGTCCCACCCTCCCACGTCGATCGCCTGAAGGTAGCTCGCCCCGCCCGCGACGCCGAGGGCGCCCGCCACCCAGCGCGCATTGACGGTGGCGCCGTCACCGCCCGAGCCGCCGACCTCGATCTGCGGGAACGCCTCGGCGATCGTCGGGAAACGGCGGGCGAGGGGGTGGCGGATCGTCACGTCGTGGAGCGTGCCCCAGCGCCATAGCGCCGGCTCCGGCCCCATTCGCCGCTCGGCCGCTTCCCACCCCGCCGCCAGCGCCATCGCCACGATGAGGTCGCGCGACCCTTTCGGGTTGGGGCCGAGCCGCTTGTCAGAGGCCTCGAGCAGCGACAGGATCGCGCCCGTCTCGAACAGCGGCACCCAGCCGCGCAGGGCAGGCGGAACGACGATGTTGTAGATCCGCTGCTCGAGATCTGCCCAGGCGAGCTCATAGACCGCCGCCGCGGCGCTGCCCGCCGCGAGCACCCCGTCCCAGTCGCGCAGCAGCGCCGCCGCCGCGACGGCCGCCTCGGGCACCGTCTCCGGGATCAGCGCGACGAAACGGCGCGCGGGGGCGGAGGCGACGTCCTGCATCAGCGCGACCGAGTCGGCCAGGCTGTGGCGCGGCTGCCCCTCCAGCACCTCGACCACGCGCTCGTACCGCCATGGTTCGCGGAAACTGTAGGCGAGGATGGGTTTGTAGTCTTTGGGCAGATTGTCCTGGTTGGCGCTCGCCAGCCAGCCCGGCTTGGGATCGACGATGCTCGGTAGTTGCTCGATCGGCAGCAGCCCCTCCCAGTCGTAGCGGCCATCGCCCGGCGCGGGGGTCATCCCGTCGTGCCCGCCCATCCGTCGCGGCGCGAAGCCGAGGATGCGCCACGCGATATGTCCGTCGACATCGGCATAATGAAAGTTGGTGGGCGAGGGGTGAAGGCGGAAGGCGGCCTGCAATCCCTGCCAGTCGCGCGCGAGGTTGATCGCCGCCATCGCGAACACCCCGCTCGCGCCCGGTCGCTGTGAGACATGGGCGAGCGCGGTGGCGCGGCGGCGTGCAGGA
Organism: Sphingomonas spermidinifaciens; assembly: GCF_002351485.1. Lineage (GTDB taxonomy): Bacteria > Pseudomonadota > Alphaproteobacteria > Sphingomonadales > Sphingomonadaceae > Sphingomonas > Sphingomonas spermidinifaciens. The sequence continues at coordinate 342,564 of NZ_NWMW01000002.1, forward strand.
TCGTGGGCGATCACCGACCCCTGCACCGACCAGCGCAGGACCACGGTGCGCGGTGCGGCCCCCTTCGGCGACAAGGTGACCGTGCGCCGCTCGAACGTCTTCCATCGGCCGCGATGCCAGTAGCGCTCGGCATCGACGGGGTTGAGTTCAAGGAGATAGAGGTCCGACTGGTCGATATGGCTGTTGGTGCGGCCGAAGGCGAAGCGGTCGGTATGCCCCTGCATGATGCCCGCCAGTCCGGGCGATCCGCCACCGATGACGTCGAGCCCCGGCGCCGATAGATGCGCGACATGGCGCGGTGGGAAGCCGCCGATCGACAGATGCGGATCGTTGGCGAGGATCGGGCGGCCGGTCGAGGTGCGCGAGGGCGCGATCGTCCAGGCGTTGCTCCCCGCCGCATCGGGGGCGGGCGGGGGCGCGCTGCCGAACAGGCCGAGATCGGCCTCGCTTATGTCGGCGACCTTCAGCCCGTCGCGGAAGGTGACCGGCCGCGCCGGGCGGGGCGGGGCGACCAGCGCCTCGAGCCACATTGCGTCGGCCGCGGCGAGACGCGCGCGGCGCACCTCGTCGTCGATATTGCCCGGCGTCAGATCGCGCGCGGCGACGAGGTCGGACAGACGCCATTCGAGCGGTTGATAGCCGAGGATCGCGAACTCGGGGGGCAGCAGCGCGGGGTCGGCAACGACCGCGGCGATGCGGGCGTTGATGCCCGCCACATAGCCCTCGACCGCGGCGCGCACCTCGGCCGGCACCGCGGCGATCTCTGCCGCGACGTCGCCGCGAAAGCGGCCGAGTAGCGCGAGCGTGTCGCTGCGGGCATAGTCGGGGCCGAGCACCTCGGCGAGGCGCCCCTGTTGGCGGCGATATTCGTAATCGATCTGGAAAAGCCGGTCGCGCGCCACGACCCAGCCCTGACCGAAAAAGGCGTCGGGCACGTTCGCGGCGCGGATGTGCGGCACCCCCCATTGATCGTCGACGATCTCGACCGGCGCACGCAGGCCCTTGGCGGCCAGGCGCAGCGGCGGGGCGGGGGGCGTGTCCACGGGCGGCAGCACCTCCTGCGCCAAAAGGCGGACGGGCCCGAGCGCGGCGAGCGCGGCGCTGCCCATCAGGAGCCTGCGGCGAGTAATCGTCATGCGGGCGGCGCGCCTCCTGTCAGCCGGCCCCTTACGGCCCGCTCGCGCAGCGCGTGTCAACCGTCGCCGTCGCGGCGGTCAGCGCCCCGGCCGGGATCGTGCGATCAGGTGAGGAGGACGAACGCCGCGCCGAAAATGGCCAGCGCCGCGCCGCTCATCCCGCAAAGCATCCCGAACCGGCATTGTGACAATTCAGCGCCCACGCGCTCCATGACACCTCTCCGTCCCGTCGCGGTTCGCCCGCGATCTGGATGTTGGAGGGTATCACGACCGGAACGCGCTGCAAGAGGGGTCCTCGTCGAGCGCGTCGATCAACTTTGCGAGCGTCGCGCCCAGCGCCTCGCATTCGGCGGCGGACAGCGGCGCGAACAGCTCGCCGGTCAGCCGCTGGCGCAGCGGCTCGGTGGCGGCGATCGCGCGGCGCCCCTCGTCGGTGATGGCGAGCCGCTTGACCCGCCGGTCGGCCGGGTCGGCGGTGCGCGCGATCAGCCCGTCGCGCTCGAGCCCGTCGAGCGCCTCGGTCACGGTGCGCGGCGCCTGGCCGAGATAGGCGGCGAGGTCGGCGGCGCGTGCGGCGCCCGCGCCCTTTTCGATCAGCAACAGCATCTTGGTCCGCGCCAGCGACGCGCCCTCCGCCGCCATCGCCGCGTCAATGCGGCGGTGAACCCGCATGTAGGTGCCCGCGAGCAGTCGGGCGATGTCGTCGGAGCGATATTTCATGAGGGTCCTCAATATATGGTCTTGCGCAATGCTGCAAGTGCGAGCACATGAGGCGCCGACGACTCGACTCCCATTTTTCGAAGGCATCTGCCGTGGCCGATATCGCTGCCGAAGCAACCACCCCCGACGACGCCGGTTCCGCCCCGGCCAGCCCTGCCAGGAAGCGGCGCGCGCGGCTCATCATCCTGCTGCTCCTGGCCGCCGTGATCGTCGGCGGGCTCGTCTGGTTCATGCGCTATCAGAGCTACGGCAAGTTCCAGCAATCGACGACCGACGCCTATGTCCAGGCCGATTCGGTGACGGTCGCGCCGAAGATCTCGGGCTATGTCGAAGAGGTCATGGTCGCCGAGAATCAGAGCGTGAAGGCGGGCGATCCGCTCGTCCGCATCGACGCGCGCGACTATGACGCGCAGGCACGGCAGAGCGAGGCGCAGATCGCCGTGGCGCAGGCCAATGCGCGCGGCGTCGAGGCGCAGATCGCCGAGCAGCAGGCGGCGATCACGCGCGCCCGCGCCGACCTTGCCGCCGCCGAGACCGACGCCGCCTTCGCGCGGAGTGAAGTCGCGCGCTATGCCCCGCTCGCCGAGACGGGCGCCGAGACGCGCGAGCGGGTGTCGACCCTTCGCAACCAGGCACAGCAGGCCAGCGCCCGCGTCGTCGCCGCCCGCGCCGCGCTCGCCGCAGCCGAGCGCCGCGTCGGCACGCTCCGCGCGCAGGTTGCCCAGGCGCTGGCGCAGGGCGAGGGTGCGCGCGCGCAGCTCGCCGCTGCCCAGACAAATGTCGGCGCGACGCTGATCCGCGCGTCGATCGCCGGTCGGATCGGCGACAAGACCGTTCGCGTCGGCCAGTTCGTGCAGGGCGGCACGCGCCTGATGTCAGTCGTGCCGACCACCGACCTCTATATCGAGGCCAATTTCAAGGAGACGCAGCTCGGCCTGATGCGCGTCGGCCAGCCGGTCAAGATCGAGGTCGACGCGCTGCCGGGCGTCGAGATTCCCGGCCGCGTCGCCAGCATCGCGCCCGGCACCGGCGCGCAATTCTCGGTCCTGCCGCCGCAGAACGCGACCGGCAACTTCACCAAGATCGTCCAGCGCATTCCGGTTCGCATTGCGCTCAACCCCGGCCCCGCGACGCGCGCGCTGCTCGTCCCCGGCATGTCGGTCGAGGTGAGCGTCGACACCCGCTCCGCCCGCGACGCCGCCGACCGCATCGCCAAGGAGCAGGAAGCGCATAACGAGCGGATCGGCCGCAAGTGAGCGCCGCCGCCGTGGCCGCGCCCGCCGAGCAGCGTGAGGCGAATGCCGACGCGACCGCATGGCTGGCGGTCGCGGCGGGTAGCCTGGGCGCGATGATGGCGACGCTCGACATCTCGATCGTCAATTCCGCGCTGCCGACCATTCAGGGCGAGATCGGCGCAAGCGGGACCGAGGGCACGTGGATCGCGACCAGCTATCTGGTCGCCGAGATCGTCATCATCCCGCTCGCCGCCTGGCTGTCGCGCGTCTTCGGCCTGCGCACCTTCCTGCTCGTCGCGGCGAGCCTGTTCACGATCTTCTCTATGCTGTGCGGCATCGCAACCGACCTCACGACGATGATCATCGGTCGCGCCGGGCAGGGGATCACCGGCGGTGCGCTGATCCCGACCGCGATGACGATCATCGCGACGCGCCTGCCGCGTCACCAGCAGCCGGTCGGCAACGCGCTGTTCGGCGTCGTCGTCATCCTCGGCCCATTGCTTGGGCCCCTGATCGGCGGCTGGCTGACTGAGAATGTGAGCTGGCATTACGCCTTCTTCCTCAACCTGCCGGTCGGCGTGATCCTCGTCACGCTGCTGCTCGTCGGCCTGCCGCACCAGAAGGCGCATCTGGAGGAGCTGGCCAATGCCGACTGGTTCGGCATTATCGGCCTGGCGCTCGGCCTCGGCGGCCTCACCGTCGTCCTTGAGGAGGGGCAGCGCGAGCAATGGTTCGAAAGCCGAGAGATTATCGAGCTCACGATCCTTTCGGTGCTCGGCTTCGCCAGTCTTTTCGTCGGCCAGTTCGTCGCCAAGCGGCCGGTCATCAAGCTGAAGCTGCTGCTCGACCGCCAGTTCGGCGCGGTCGCGCTGATGGGCGTGGTGCTGGGCATGATGCTCTACGGCACCGCCTATGTCATTCCGCAATTCCTCGCCGCGATCGCCGACTATAACGCGCTGCAGGCGGGGCAGATCGTGCTCCTGTCGGGCATCCCCAGCATCCTGCTGATGCCGTTCACGCCGATCCTGATCCGCAAGATCGACATCCGCATCGCCGTCGGCTTCGGCTTCCTCGTCATGGCCTATAGCTGCTGGATCGACACGACGCTGACGAGCGAGGCGGTGGGCGCCGACTTCGTCGAATCGCAGCTCTTGCGCGGCGTCGGCACGATCTTCGGCTTCCTGTTCCTCAACCAGGCGGCGATCGCCTCGGTCCCGCGCGAGGATGCGGGGGATGCCGCGGGGCTCTTCAACGCCGTCCGCAACCTGGGCGGCAGCCTGGCGCTTGCCGGCATCGCCACGGTGCAGGACCAGCGCTTCTACTTCCATTCGCGCCGGATCGAGGAGACGCTGCCCGCCAATTCGGAGGCGGTGCAGGGTTATCTCGGCGGGCTGACGCAAGCGCTTGGCAATACCGAGGCGGCGCTGAGGACGCTCGGCGGCACGATCCAGCGCGAGGCGCTGGTCATGACCTACAACGACATCTTCGTCGTCCTCGCGGTGCTGATCGCCGTCGCCGCGCCGCTCGTTCTGTTCCTGCGACCGCTGCCCAAGGGGCCGATGGCCGCGATGCATTGAGGCAGTCATGCGTAATCTGATCCCGCTCCTCCCGCTCGCCGCGCTCGCGGCCTGCACCGTCGGCCCGAATTACGAGGGGCCGAAAAGCGCCGGCGCGGTCGCCGCGCCCGCCGCCTTCGTGCGCGCCGGCGACAGCTCGGTCGCGGCGCCCGCCGTCGCCGACTGGTGGCGGGGGCTGAACGACGCCGAGCTCGACAGCCTCGTCGAGCGCGCGCTCAAGGACAATCCGAGCATCGCCGTGGCCGAGGCGCGGTTGCGTCAGGCCCGCTCGGCGCTGCGCCTCGACCGTGCGAACGGCCTGCCCAATGCCAACGTGCAGGGCACCTATCTGCGCGCCGAACTGCCAAATGGCGGCCTGACAGGGGGCGAGGCGGACGGCGGCACCACCGGTATCGACTTCTACAATGTCGGTTTCGATGCGAGCTGGGAGATCGACCTGTTCGGTGGCCAGAAGCGCCGGGTCGAAGCGGCGCGCGCGGGTGTCGGCGCGGCCGAAGCGCAGGTCGCCGACGCGCAGGTCAGCCTGACCGCCGAGGTCGCCAGTGCCTATGTCAACCTGCGGGACCGCCAGCGGCGGCTGGAACTCGGCCGCGCGACGGCGGAGACGCGCCGCCGTATCCTTGGCTTAACCGAGCAGCGCTTCCGCGCGGGCACCGCGAGCCAGCTCGACGTCGAGCGCATCCGTGGCCTCGTCGTCGAGAGCGATGCCGCAATCGTGCCGATCGATGCCGAGCGTGACGCCTATCTCAACGCGCTCGCGGTGCTGGTGGGCGAGGCGCCGGGCACGCTCGATGCCGAGCTGTCCGCGCCCCGCCCGGTGCCACTCCCGCCCGCGCGCGTCGATGTCGGCGACCCCGCCCAGCTGCTCGAGCGCCGCCCCGACGTGCGCGCTGCCGAGCGCGTGCTCGCGCAGCGGACGGCGCAGATTGGCCTCACCAAGGCGGCCGCGATGCCGCGGATCAGCTTTCTCGGGCTGATCGGCATCGGCGGGACCGATCCGGGCGACCTGTTCGACCTCGGCAACCTGGTCGGCATCGCCGCGCCGCGGCTTCAGTGGAACGCGCTTGACTTCGGCCGCAACGCCGCGCGGCTGGGGCAGGCCGAGGGGCAGCGTGACGAAGCGGCGGCGCAGTATCGGGCGGCGGTGCTGACGGCGCTACGCGATGCCGAGGATGCGCTCTCCCGCTATGCTGCGCGCCGCGCGACGGTGGCGGCGGCCGCCCGGTCGAAGGCGACCGCCGACCGCGCCGCCGCGCTGATGCAGCAGCGCTACTCGGCCGGCGTCGCGACGCTGATCGACACGCTCGATGCCGAGCGCCAGCGCACCGCCGCCGAGCAGTCGCTGGTACAGGCGACGGCGGCAATGACCGCCGACTATGTCGCGCTGCAAAAGGCGCTGGGACTCGGCTGGCGCGCCTGACCGTTCGCATGGCGCTCTTTTCGAAAGGGCCGGACCGGCTATAGTCTCCTCCGTCGACCGACCGGCATCCAAGCCGGCAGCGACGGGGGGATGACATGAAAGCGATCTTCGCACTTTTGCTCGCCGCAGCACCGATCGGCCTGATCGCCGCGCAGGCGCCGCAGCAGCCGAGCATCTTCGACAAGGCGATCAACAATCCCGGCCTCGGCTGGGAAGTGTACGGCCCCAACCAGAAGGCAAAGGAAGTGCCAGCGGCCGAGGTGCCGGGCGGCAATGCCGTACGCGTGCAGGTGGCCAAGGCGGGGGCCAATCCGTGGGACGCGGGTGCCAACTATCCGGCGGTCAAGCCGGTCGCGGCGGGCGACACGCTCCTCGTCATGGTGTTCCTCCGCGCGCCCGACGTGCCCGCCGGATCGACGGTGCCGATCCCGATCAGCGCCGGCGCGACGGAGCCGCCCTATACCGCCGTCGCGACCGAAACGGTGCAGGTCGGCCCGACCTGGAAACGCTACTACGCCTCGGGCGTCGCCAAGGAGGCCCATGCCGCAGGCAAGGCGCGCATGTCGGTCCAGCTGGCGGGGGCCAAGCAGGTGATCGAGATGGGGCCGGCGTTCCTCCTGAACCTGGGGCAGGGGGTGGACCCGGCGACGCTGCCGAAGAATTGAGGGGCGAGGCCGCAGTTTCAAACGGCGGTTGCCGTCCGACCTTCCCCCTGTCAAACAACGGAAAAGCCAAGGGGAAGGCGGATGATCTCGATGCTGTTCGCGGTCGTGATACAGGGATCAGTGCCGCCGCCGCCGCCGCTACACGGTGGACCGGCGCCGATGACCTGCCCGGTCGGCGGCGAAACCTTCGCGCCGTATCAGGCGACGCATTACTCGACCTATGGCGAACGGCCCGATGGGCGGCCGTACAGCTATATGCCCATGCCGTTGCCCGTTCCCGAATGTCCGACGAACAAGCTCGTCGTGTTCGATGACTTCACACCGGCAGAGGTCGAGACGCTGGCGAAGCTGATCGCTGCGCCCGACTACGCGGCGCTCCTCACGACCGACAATGCGTTTTACCGGGGCTACTGGTTGGCCACCCGATTGCAGCGGCCAAGCGACCTTTCGCTGGGTCTGTTGAACGCGGCGATCTGGCGCGAGACACCCGGACATGGTCAACGCGAGAAGGGTGATGCGGTTCGCGCGGCGCGCTATCGCGAGACATTGGTACGCGAGGTCGAGCGACTGCCGGCGGGCGTGGCGGCGAAGGACCGGCTCTGGTTGCAGGCGCGCGCCGCCAATGCGCTGCGCGAACTTGGCCGTTTCGAGGAAGCCGAGGCGATGCGCATGCAAGCCCTGACGCTTGCCGGATCGGTCCCGGAAACGTCGTGGCAGGACTATCTCGAGCGCCTCGCACCGGTGATCGCGCGGCGGGATGCCAGCGCGGAGCCGCTCGACATGATCCCGCAAGAGGAAGCGGGGCGGATCTGCATGGACGAGACGGATCTCAGCGATTTCGCCCGCTCGGTCTGCGCGCGTCCGGACGTCGCGAGTGAAACGGAGACCTATCGCAAGATACTCGCCAACTAACCGGCTAGGTCTGCCGCCCGGCACTCGCCAGATGGTGCGCGTGGCAGATCGCGACCGCCAGCGCGTCGGCGGCGTCGGGGCCGTAGATCGTGGTGCCGGGCATCAGCCGGGTGACCATCGCATGGACCTGTGCCTTGTCGGCGCGGCCGGTGCCGACCACCGCCTGCTTAACGAGGCTCGGCGCATATTCGCCGACGATCAGCCCCGCGCGCGCCGCGTTCGCCAGCACGACACCCCGCGCCTGGGCGAGCTTCAGCGTCGATTGGGCGTTGGCGTTGACGAACACCTCCTCGCACGCCGCCGCGGTGGGGCAATGCTCGGCCACGAGCGCGGTGAGGAGCGCGTCGAGCTCGGCAAGCCGGGTGGCGAGCGGGGCGGCGGTGTTGGTGCGCAGCCGGCCGTTGGCGCGGTGCGAGAGCCGGTTGCCCGCCGCTTCGATCAGTCCCCAACCGGTGGTGCCGAGGCCAGGGTCGAGGCCGAGAATCAGCATATGGTCGAGCCTTCCAGCAACCCAGTTCGGGGCGAGCTTGTCGAAGCCCTGCCTGCTTCGGGGATCAAGACGAACAGCAGCGCTTCGACAGGCTCAGCGCGAACGGGGGCGGCCGATCGCGTCCCGCCCCGACCCCTCATCTAAAGGGGAGGGGTCGCCGCCTATCAGCCCAGCTTCTCCATCACCTCGTCTGAGACCTCATAATTGCCCCATACGGTCTGAACGTCGTCGTCGTCGTCAAGCGCGTCGATCAGCTTGAAGAGCTGGCCCGCCTCGTCCTCGCTGACCGCGACCATCGTCTGCGGGCGCCAGGCGAGCTTGGCGCCGTCGGGTTCGCCGAGCACCGGGGTGATCGCCTTCGCAACCTCGTGCAGCGCGTCCTGCGCGGTCCAGATCTCGTGGCCGTCCTCGCCCGAGGTGACGTCCTCGGCGCCAGCCTCCAGCGCCGCCTCGAACACCTTTTCTGCATCGCCGGCGCTCGCCGGATAGCTGATCAGGCCCATCCGGTCGAAGCCGTGGCTGACCGATCCCGACGCGCCCAGATTGCCGCCGTTCTTCGACACCGCCGTCCGCACATTGGTGGCGGTGCGGTTGCGGTTGTCGGTCAGCGCTTCGATGATGAGGCTGACACCGCCGGGGCCGAACCCCTCGTAGCGGATTTCCTCGTAATTGTCGGTGTCGCCGCCCGCCGCCTTGTCGATCGCGCGCTGGATATTGTCCTTCGGCATCGACTGCGCCTTGGCCGCGTTGACCGCGGCGCGCAGGCGCGGGTTCATGTCGGGATCGGGCGTGCCCATCTTCGCCGCGACGGTAATTTCGCGGGAAAGCTTGGAAAAGAGCGAGGAGCGCTTCTTATCCTGCGCACCCTTGCGGTGCATGATGTTCTTGAACTTGCTATGGCCTGCCATGTCGCGCCTTTGGGTTCCATCGTCGGGGGCGCCGGCCGGGCGGCAGCGCCGATAGGGCAGGCGCTCTAGCCGCTCCCGCCCCATCGGCTCAAGAGGGGGGTCAGACGAGGCCCAGCGCCTGCTTATAGGTTTCGAGCAGCATCTCGGCCTCATCGCGATGATGCTTTTCCATCTTCCTCAGGCGGACGATCGTCTTCATCGTCTTGACGTCGAAGCCGGTCGACTTGGCTTCGGCATAGACGTCCTTGATGTCGTCGCTGATGCCCTTCTTCTCTTCCTCGAGCCGCTCGACCCGCTCGATCAGGAGGCGCAGCTGCTCGGCGGAGATGTTGTCGGTCATGATGTCCCTGGTGGCTTATGGTGAATCAGGGAGCGGCGAATAGCGCATCGCGGGCGCCGCGCAACCGGGCTGCTGTGGAAGTTGGGTGGCGATCGGGGGAGGGGTTTACGCGGAGGAAGAAGGAAGTGGTTTCGGGACGGCGAAAAGCCTCGAAGGGAGCAGTCTCGATTAACGCACTTACCCCGAGTCCTTACCTCATCGAAGGCTGAAGTCGCTGACTTGGCTGGGATCAAAACGACATTCGCCGCGTCCCGAAGTGCTCTGCTCCAAGGCACCAACATCAAAAACGGGGGGCCGAAGCGCTCGGCCCGGCCGTGGGATCGGGTGTTCGATGTCAGTGACCGCGGAGCACGCCGAATATTCCTGAACGAGGTCGCCGATCTTTCCGTGCTCGGGGAGATGCGTTCCGCACGGCAAAGGATGACGTGCGCCCGGACTTTCGTCCGACCGGGGCGAGAGACCAACGGGTGTTGCGACGCCAAGCGACGTAGCCGGTCAGCCCGGGACGTCGCTTTTCAATTTTAGGCGGCGTAGGTCTCAAAGCACCGCGTCCTGCGGGCGACCGCGAGATCCGGAGGAGCCATACCGAGCAGGTGCGCTGACGCAAATGTCGCGCGACGTGCACTCTACCGGCCAGGTCACTCACTATCGCGCCAGCTGCGCTGACGAGCACGCTGCCGTCGCTGATCGCGAGACCTGGGACACCTTGCAGGCGATCCTCCACTGCAGCGAGCCTTGGCCACGCATCGCGCAATTGGTTTTGCCAGCGAGTACGGCGATGTGGCGGCGCGCTGCTAGCACCAGCACGAGCGGGATGGGCCGGCCGTCTGCCGCTGCCTGCTGGCATCCGAGCCGGCCACTCTAATCTACGTCTATGATGTGCGCCGTTCGCCCGATCAAACGATCGAATAGTGCGAGGAAACCAGCGTTCCTATCCTCAGTCGGCGGAGCATAGGCCGCGAGAAGGCAAAGGGCCGAGCGTTCTTGCGCTCCGCTCGCGACTTTGCCTCTGAAGACCAGTCGCAGCGGACTGTGTGGTGCTGCCGGTGAGGATTGAACTCACGACCTCAGCCTTACCAATCTTATTTTCTACTTGCACTAATCTATCCAAATCTACGATCTTTGCAGTTTTTTATTGACTCACTTCCTCCGTAACCCGACAATCCAACCCATGATATTCCGCATCTTGCTTCCGATCTGCTTCCAAATTTCGGACGCTATGGAAAGGATGAGGTCGCGTTGGAGTATTATAGCATGTCCACCGAGCGCCTTAGAATTACGAAGAGGGTCATCGACGGCCTCTCGGCCGATGGGACCGACCGCTTCCTGTGGGACAGCGATGTCCTTGGTTTCGGGCTGAGAATCTCGCCCGCGGGCAAGCTGGTTTATGTACTTCAGTACCGCATCGAGGGGCGCCAGCGGCGCTTCAAGATTGGGCCGCATGGCTCGCCCTGGACGCCCGAAAGCGCGCGCAGCGAGGCGCAGAGCCTTTTGGGAAAGGTCGTAGACGGAATTGACCCGCAGCAAGAAAAGTTCGCAAAGCGCAAAGAACTCTCGCTCGCCGATTTGAGCGAGATCTATCTGAACGAAACGCTGTTCACCGCGAAGGAGAGCTCGGTCCGACAGGCACGCAACAATATTGAGAACCATATCCTGCCGCTCCTCGGAAAGCGACGGGTGTCGAAGATCGAACGAAGTGACATCGAACAGATGCTGCGCGACATCGCCGCTGGGAAGACCGCGCGGACGTTGAAGAAGGGGCACCGCAGGCTGTCGCGCGTCCGCGGCGGCAAGGGGGCGGCCAACCAGTGCGTGACGACCGTGAGCGCGATGCTGGGCGTTGCGGTCGAGCGCAAGCTACGGCCAGACAATCCTGCGATCGGCGTGCGCAAGTTTCCGGGCAAGAAGATGGAGCGGTTCCTGTCGCCCGCCGAGCTGGCGCGGCTGGGAGAGGCGCTGGCCGCCGCCGCGTCGCTTGGGGTGGAGAGCCAATATGCGATCGCCGCGCTGCGATTGCTGGTGCTAACCGGCTGCCGCAAGAACGAGATCCTCAAGCTCAAGCACAGCTATATCGACCGATATCACCGTTGTTTGCGCCTGCCGGATTCGAAAACCGGCGCGAAGGTGGTGCACCTGGGCGGCCCGCCGATGCGGATCATCGCGATGGTGCCGCCGGTCGAAGGCAACCCCTATCTGCTGCCGGGCAGGAAGAACGGCACCCACGTCACTGACCTGCAGGCAGTCTGGGTCCGCATCCGCAGGACCGCCGGTCTGGACGATGTGCGCATTCATGATCTGCGGCATAGCTTCGCGTCGATCGGTGCCGCGACCGGCGACAGCATGCTGATTGTGGGCGCGCTGCTCGGTCACCGCAGCGCGAAGACGACCGAGCGCTACACGCACCTTTCCGATCATCCGCTAAAGAGCGCAGCAGAACGGATATCGGACGAGATCTCCCGATGCCTAGGCGAAGGCCTCGATGTGTTCGCTGTGAACGATGCAACGAACCAAAACCCCTTCGCAGCCTGCTGGGATCAGGACGCGGACCCTTCCATCCCGCCAGCGGACCCCGTGCTCGGAGCAGTCGTCCGCACGAAGTGGCTAGACACGCGCGCTGCAGCGGCGCTCCTCGGGTTCACCATCGGCACGATGCAGACCTATCGCTGGATGGGCACCGGCCCGGCCTTCCGCAAGATCGGGAGGCGTGTCGTTTATTCGGCTGACGCCTTGACTGCCTGGCAGAAGGCACAAGAGGGGCTCAATGTGTCCAGTGCCGCTTGCAACGAGGCGATCCCGATCCGGCAAATAGACAGCTAGGGTCGATGATCGATGTCCGGGGCCAACGACCCTTCTGGCCCATAAGCGTATCATCCGCGGGCGCAACGCGTTACTGATCAAGCTCACAGAAGAGAGCGCCATCGCCAGTGGTTGCGAACCCCGTGATCCGGCCGCCGCCGACAGCATAGGCATGGTAAGGGCTGTTCGGTTCAGAGTCCGTAACATCCCTGATGTCGCCCTGGTCTGGCGAGCCATAGCCTCCTCCACGATCCTAAGCTGAGGAGGCGATCATGAAGAACGTACTCGTATTGATGCACGACGACACCGGCCAGGAAGCGCGCTTCCAAGCTGCGCTTGACCTCGACCGCGCGCTCGATGGACACCTGACCTGCATCGACGTGTCGATCGCGCCCACGTTCGTCGGCGACTATGCGATGACTGGCGGAGAGGCGTTGCTGATGGCAGACGAGCAGCAGCGCGAAAAAGCCAACAAAAGCCGCATATTGGAGCGCCTAAAGGCCGAGGACGTCACCTATGACTGGTTGGACGAGACCGGCTTCCTGTGCCCTGCCATACGCGATAATATCGGCCTCGCCGACTTGGTGGTGCTCAACCGCAAGCTCGATAGCATCGACTATCCCGATATGCGCCAGGCAGTTGGCGAGCTGGTGCTCAAGTCCGGCAAACCGATTGTGGCAGTGCCGGAGACCGCGCGTGGCTTCGACGCGTTCGGCCCGGCGCTGGTCGCCTGGGACGGGTCGCGCGAGGCGGTGGCAGCGCTACAGGCAGCCACGCCTTTGCTCGCCAAGGCAAGCAGCGTAACGATCCTCGAAGCGGATGACGGTTCAATCAAGACTCCTGCCGAAGACGCCGCCGAATATCTGTCGCGGCACGGCATCAAGCCAGTGATCCGCCGTGAGCGCGACGCGATCGACCTGCCGAGCACGATCATTCTAAACACGATCCGGGACGCCAACGCCGCCTATCTGGTGATGGGCGGCTTCGGCCACAGCCGCTTCTTCGAGGCAACGTTCGGCGGGGTCACACGGCGGATGCTGCAGGAATGTCCGGTGCCGCTGTTCCTCGCCCATTGAGGACCGCGTCGCAATCATGGCAAGTGGGGACGCCGAACGATCGGCGTCCCGTCTTCTTTTGTGAATGACCCGACCGAGCGCTCAGGTGCCGTGTGCGCCGAGTTCGGTCAACTTATCGAGCCAGCCCGTCCGCTCGCCGGGCGCGCGTTCGACATTGCCGATCAGCGTGCTGTGGACCGGCTTGATCCCCGCGAGCTTGAGGATGTTGCGCTCGAAGCTCTTTGCGCTGTGCGCGCCATAGTAGAAGTGATAAAAGAAGGCTGGCATTTTCATCGTTACGACCAGCCGGGCGGACCGCCCGCCGAGCAGCGGCTTGGGCACTCGTCCCTTGGCGAGCGCAAAACCCGGGCGCGCGTTCTGCTCCAAAAATCCATTGAGAAGAACGCAGCAGCGGGAAGTCGAGCGTTGCCAGCTCGATGCGCCGCACGCTGTGGCCGGCACTGGTGGCACCGGACGCATAGGCGTCGTTAAGCGCGTGGATGAAATGGCCGCGATCCGCGTCGGGATGGCCGTCGATCAGAGCGATGTGTGTCATGTCTCGACGCTGCCGCGGCTATTGCCGGACAGCGATACGTAAGACTCCCAATCGCCGCCCCATTCATGCCCTCGTACCCAGATCGTCACCCTTTGGCAGGATGCCGCAGTAGGAGACGGACGATGGAGAAGATGCGGGCAGCGGTGGTGCGAAGCTTCGGCGCGCCGCTGGAGATCGAGGAGCGGCCGGTGCCGACGCCTGGCCCGGGCGAACTCCTGATTCGAGTCCAGGCAAGCGGCGTGTGCCACACCGACCTCCATGCCGCCCATGGCGATTGGCCGATCAAGCCCGTCCTGCCGTTCGTTCCTGGTCACGAAGCCGTCGGGCGCGTCGCGGCGATCGGCCCGGGGGTGAAGGGCTTCCGCGAAAGCGACGCCGTGGGCGTGCCCTGGCTCCACGACGCCTGCGGCTGCTGCGAGCATTGCGAGACCGGCTGGGAGACGCTTTGCGAGGCGCAGCACAACACGGGCTACGGTGTCGATGGCGGCTATGCGGACTATGTGATCGCGAACGCCGCCTATGTCGGTCGCCTTCCTGATCAAGTCGACTTTGCCCAGATGGCCCCGATCCTCTGCGCGGGCGTCACCACCTACAAGGGTCTGAAGGAAACCGAGGCGCGCCCCGGCCAATGGGTCGTTATCTCGGGCGTCGGCGGTCTTGGCCATGTCGCGGTCCAATATGCCAAGGCGATGGGCCTGCATGTGGCTGCGATCGACGTCTCTGACGACAAGCTCTCGCTCGCCCGCGCGCTCGGCGCTGACGTAGCGATGAGCGCCAACGATCCGGAGCTCGTCGCCAAGCTGCGCCGCGAGACCGAGGGCGGCGCACACGGCGTGCTGGTGACCGCGCCCTCGGTACCGGCCTTCCGCCAGGCGATCGATGTCGCTCGACGCCGAGGCACGGTCAGCCTGGTCGGCCTGCCGTCAGGCGATTTCCTGACGCCGATCTTCGACGTGGTTCTGAAGCGCATCACCATCCGCGGATCTATCGTCGGTACGCGCGCCGACCTCGCCGAAGCGATCGCCTTCGCCGTCGAAGGCAAGGTGCGCACGCGCGTCGAGACTGTGCCGCTCGAAACCATCAACGGCGTGTTCCAGCGGCTCGAAGCGGGCAGGATCGACGGCCGCGTGGTCCTGACCTTTTGAACGCCAGCAGCCCCGGATCCGCAAAGTGGCAGACACCGAGGGTCCCGGCCGAACGATCTTTCGAACCGAAAAGGGCGCTTTATCTCGTATGACAGATACGCTGCCTGCGCTCGCTCCCGCGCGGCCCATCTTGCTTCTTGTCGAAGATGACGATGGCGTGCGACGGGGACTTCAGCTCCTGCTCTCAGGCCAAGGGTTCGATGTTCATTCCTTTGCCCTCGCGCGCAATGCGCTGGCCGATACCGGGTGCCAGAATGCGCGCTATCTCATAGCGGACTATGCACTCGCCGACAGCAACGGTCTTGAACTGATCACCGCGTTGCGCGCGCGCGGGTGGAACGGAAGAGCGGTGCTGATCACTGCCTTTGCGTCGCCCGAGCTTCGCGCCGCCGCGCCGGCGGCGGGGTTCGACGCCATGCTGGACAAGCCGTTTCGCGATGACGACGTGCTGCGAACGCTACGTGGCTGATCGCGGCAACAGCCTCCAGTGACGAGGGAGAGACTCGCGACCGGTGACCCGCCTGCCAAGTTCATAACGCATCCGGAATTAACCCTCGTATCGGGCTGCGGTAAAACGTGGCAAGGTCCGCGCCTCGCACCGGAGATGAGACTCGAAGACGAAGCCAGATCCGGCTCAAAGTGCGCGATTGATGGAGCTGCCATGCCGAACGGGCGCGGCGTTGACCTTTGGGGCCGTTTAGCCGGCTATGGCGTCGCCATTGCCGCGGTGCTGGTTGCTGCCGTTGTGCGGCTCGGCCTCGAACCTTGGTTGATCGGGCGCGCGCATTATTTGTTGTTCACTGCTGCGGTGCTGGTCGCTGCCATCTATGGCGGGGCTCGGCCCGCAGTCTTTGCGGCCCTGCTCGCGGCGGGCTTCGTATTCGCAACACACTGGACCTCGGGCGGTGACAGTCTTGTGGAACTGTTCGCCTTTGCAACAACCGCTGCGATCATCATCTGGGCGGCCGGGCATGTGACCAGTCTTCGTCGCCGCTCGGTCGAGAACGCTGATCGGGCCGAGCGCCGCGCGATCCGGGCGGATGAGCTTGCCGACGAGCTGAACCTGCTGATCGACGGCACCGAAGGCTATGCGATCTACATGCTCGACCCCGAGGGTCGGGTCACGCTCTGGAACAAGGGCGCGGAGCGCCTGAAGGGTTGGACTGAAGACGAGGTCGTCGGCCAGCCTTCCTCGATTTTCTATCCAGAACCTGCCCAGGCGGCAGGTAAGCCCGCTGCGGATCTTGCGCGCGCCCGTGCCGAAGGCCGCCTCGAAGAAGAGGATTGGCGGCTGCGCAAGAACGGCTCCGAGTTTCTCGCCCATGTGACCCTGAGCGCGCTCTATGACGGCAGGGGTGCATTGCGAGGCTTTGGCAAGGTGATCCGCGACGTAACCGAACAGCGGGCCGCCGACCGGAAGCTTAGCGCGGGCGCCATGCAGTTCCGCTCGATCCTCGCAACGGTTCCCGACGCGATGGTTGTCATCAACGATTCCGGCGAGATGCTGTCCTTCTCGGCCGCCGCCGAGCGGCTCTTCGGCTATGTCGAGGAGGAGGTGGTGGGCTGCAATGTCAAGATGCTGATGCCGTTGCCCGACCGTGAGCAGCATGACGGCTATCTCAGCCGCTATCTGACGACCGGCGAGAAACGAGTGATTGGCCGCGGGCGCACGGTCACGGGGCTTAAGCGCGACGGCACTACCTTTCCGATGGAGCTTTCGGTCGGCGACGCCAGCACCGAAGGCGCGCGGGTCTTTACCGGCTTCATCCGCGACCTGACCGACAGGGTTGCCGCCGAAGAGCGGATCGAGGAACTGCGCTCCGGGCTGGTCCATGCCGCACGGGTGAGCGCGATGGGGACGATGGCCTCGACGCTCGCGCATGAGCTCAACCAACCGATCACGGCGGTCGTCACGTTCGTTCGCGGTGTGCGCAATCTGATCCAGGAGGGCAATCCGGACGATGCGGCGATGATTGAGGAGGGGCTCGACGAAGCCTTCAACGAAGCGCTGCGTGCCGGCAGTATCGTGCGGCGGCTGCGCGAGTTTGTCGCGCGCGGCGATGTCGAAAAGTCGGTCGAGGATTTGGGCGTTCTCATCGACGACGCGGCCAAGCTCGCGCTGATTGGCGCGCGCGAGCGCGGGGTCGAGACGCGCTTCCAGTTCGATGCGGCCGTGCGTTCGGTGCTCGTCGACAAGGTGCAGACCCAGCAGGTGCTGATCAACCTGATGCGTAATGCCATCGAGGCGATGGCCGAGGCGCAGCAGCGCATCCTTACGGTCTCCACCTCGCCAGAGGAGGGCGGGCTCGCCCGCGTCACCGTCGCGGACACAGGCCCCGGCGTCGCGCCGGAAATTGCCGAAGATCTCTTCCGCGCTTTCAACAGCACGAAGGCCGGTGGCATGGGCCTTGGCCTCTCGATCTGTCGCACCATCGTCGAGGCGAATGGCGGGCGGATCTGGCTGGAGTCAGGGCCCGAGGGCGCCCGCTTCCATTTTACTTTGGTTCGAGCTGATACGGAGACGCTGGAATGAGCGACAGGCCGCTGGTGCATGTGATCGACGACGAGGAGAGTGTCCGCCGCGGCGCCAGCTTCTTCCTCAAGACGTCCGGCTATGCCGTGCGCACCTGGGAATCGGGCATCGCCTTCCTCAAGGAGGTCCGGCACGCCGAGATCGGCTGCATCCTGCTCGATGTGCGCATGCCCGAGATGGACGGGCTCGAAGTGCAGGCGCAGCTCAATGAGCGCGGCATCACCATGCCTGTGATCGTGCTCACCGGCCACGGGGATGTTGGAACGGCGGTCAAGGCGATGCGCCTGGGCGCGGTCGATTTCCTCGAAAAGCCGTTCGACACCGACGCATTGAAGGATGCGATCGAGCGCGCGCTCGAGCGGATCGTATCGGAGAAGGACGTGATGGTTCGGGCCGGCGAGGCCGAAGTCCTGCTGGGAGCGCTCAGCGCGCGCGAACGCGAGGTGCTCGAAGGCTTGGCGCAGGGCTACCCGAACAAGACGATCGCCTATGATCTCGGCATCAGCCCGCGCACCGTCGAGGTGCACCGCGCCAACATCATGTCGAAGCTGCGCGCGCGCAGCCTGTCGGAAGCACTGCGCGTTGCGTTCGCTGCCGGAATGGGTGAGAACCGCCCGTAAGGCTCAGGCGGCGACGCGCCGGCGCACGAGGACCTCGCAGCCGCAGTCTCCGTGCGGCGCAATCTCAAACCCGGCCTCGCGCTCCAGCGCAATCGCCGCATGGTTGTCGAGGCTCTCGACCGATTCGATCGTTTCGATCTTCTTGGCGCGCGCGTAGCGCATCACGTGATCGACCAGGGTCCAGCTCACGCCCTTGCCCTTGAAATCGGAGCGCACCGCCAGCGCAAGCTCGGCGCGCTCGCCGTCCGGGTCGCTCGCAAGCGTGGCGCTCGCGACCAGCTGCTCGCCCGCAAACGCGAGGAAGTTGATCGTCCGGCGATAATCCACCTGGGTCATCGGGACGAGCCGGTCATGGCCCACTCTCGAGACGCCGCTTAGGAAACGGAACCGCAGATCCTCCGCCGAGACCGCGGCGAACATCGCAGCGAGAACTGCCTCGTCGTCGGGACGGACTGGGCGGATATGAAGAGCCACGTCGCTGCGAGTGGTGACATCGTCTTCCCATTCGGCCGGATAAGGCTCGATCGCCAGGCCGGTGCGGTGCGCCGGATCCGCGATCCGCGCGCGTGCGTCGAGTGCGACCACCCCGCCCGACGTCGGGACGAGCGGGTTGATGTCGAGCTCGGCGATCTCGGGTTGATCGATCGCGATCTGCGACAGCGCGTTAAGCACTCGCACGATCGCCTTGAGGTTCACCGCCGGCACGTCGCGATATCCGGTGAGCAGCTTCGCGATCCGGGTGTCCGCAATCATGCCCGTTGCCAGCCCGTCGTCGAGCGGCGGCAGGCCGAGCGCTCGGTCATGCAGCAGCTCGACTGCCTTTCCTCCCGTTCCGAATGCGAGCATCGGCCCGAAAGTCGGATCTTCGCCGAAGCCCGCGAACATCTCCCTCCCGCTCTGGCACGGGACCATTTGCTGGACTTCGAACCCATCGATATGCGCCTCGGGATGCTCGCGCGCGATCCGCTCGGCCATCGACGTGGCAGCTGCGGCGGTCGCTTCCCGGCTCGGCAAGCCGAACGCGATGCCGCCCGCGTCGGACTTGTGCGTGAGGTCGGGTGAAACGATCTTGAGCACGAACGGTGACCACAGGTCGTCGCACTGGCGCGCCAGCGCATCCACCGTCGCGGCGAAGCGGGCATTAACCACTGGCACGCCATAGGCCGCGAGAATGGACCGCGCCTCGATCGCGTTCAGCACTGTCCGCCCGGCGGCGCGCGCATCCGCGATGACCGCAGCGGCGCTTGCGCGATCGGCCTCGTCCAGCGTCGACGGCGATGGCGCCCGCATGCGCGCTGCACGGACCTGCCCGGCCCGCAGCAGATAGCAGAAGCCGCGGACCGCATCGTCGAGATTGTCGAATAGCGCGATGCCGGCCGCGTCAAAGGCTGCGCGCGCTGCCTCGGCATTCGCGGGGCCCATCCAGCATGCGATCACCGGCTTTGCTGCACTTCTGCGGCGCTTGGCGAGCGCTTCCGTCAGGTCCTTGGCGATTTCCTCACCGGTCGCCACCGCCGTCGGGCAATGGAGGACGAGGACGGCATCGACGCCCGGATCATCGAGCGCCGCAATCGTCGCATCGATGAAGCGCATGGCGCGGGCGTCGCCTACCACATCGATCGGATTGGCGCGCGACCAGCCTTGCGGAGGCGCGCCATCCAGCCCCGAGATCGTTTTTTCGGACAAGGTGGCGAGCATGCCGCCCGCCGCGGCGAGCGCGTCGGCCGCGAGGACACCGGCACCGCCGCCATTGCTGACGATTGCCAGGCGATCGCCCGTCGTCGGCTTGCAGCGGCACAGCAGCTGCGGTGTCGAACAATTCGCTGAGGCTGTCGACCGTAACGATGCCGGCGCGGTCGAACGCCGCACGGTGCGCGTCATAGGCGCCGATCAGCGCGCCGGTGTGCGACAGCGCCGCCTTGCTCGACTTCGCCGAGCGGCCGGCCTTGATCGCGATGACCGGCTTGACCGCGGAGGCGGCACGCGCGGCCGACAGGAATTTGGGGGCGTCGGTGATGCCCTCGATATAGAGGAGGATGGCATCCGTGGCGGGATCGGCGGCAAGCTTGTCGATCAGATCGCCGAGATCGACATCGGCCATGTCACCCACCGAGACGACGCTGGAGAAGCCGATATGGCGTTCGGCCGCCCAGTCGAGCATCGCCGTCACCAGCGCGCCGCTTTGCGAGACGAATGCGAGCCGGCCGGGCATGGCGCCGCGTGGGCCGAAGGAGGCATTGAGCTTGGCATGCGGCATCAGCACGCCCAGGCAGTTGGGCCCGATGATGCGCAGCAGATGGGGCTTCGCCGCCGCCAGGATGGCGTCATGGATCTTGGGTTCGTGAAATCCCGCGGAGATCACCACCGCCGTTCGCGTGCCCTTGCTCCCAAGTGCCTCGATGATCTCCGGAACGGACCTGGCGGGCGTCACGATCACCGCGAGCTCCGGCGCTTCGGGCAGGTCCGCGATGCTCTCGACCCACCAGGCGTGCTTGATTTCAACGCGGCGTGGGTTGACCGCGAAGATCGTGCCTTCGAACCCGCCATCGATCAGGTTGGTGAGGACTCGCTCGCCCAGCGTGCCGGCGCGGCTGGAGCCTCCGATCACGGCGACCGAGTGCGGGCGGAAGAGCGGATCGAGGTTGCGAACAGACATGAGCGGCGTCCCAGCTGGCGCGAGGCGCAAGCCCCGCCGGATCGCATGAACCAGCGCCAATCCGGGGCGGGGAGCCATAAGTATAGAACCGTATGTCGGCAGCGGAGGATGGGAATAGGCTGTGCGGCACCGGCCATGGACCGGAGCGGCCTGTCGCAGTTCCTCCATTTCGCCGAGTGCAGGAGCTTGCGATGGCCAGCCGCGAAACGCCGATCCGCCACCTCCTCGTCCTCGGGCACCCCGGTCCCGATGGTTTCAACCACGCGATTGCCGCCGCTTACGGGGATGCCGTGCGCACATGCGGCCAGGAGGCGGTGCTGCGCGATCTCTATTCACTCGATTTCGATCCGCGCCTAACCGCAGAAGAGCGCTCGTCATCGGGCGCAGGCACGCCCGGCGCCGAGGTCCAGGTCGAGCTGAACCTGATCCGCGACTGCGAAGTCGTCGCGCTTGTCTATCCGATCTGGTTCGGCATGCCCCCCGCGATCATCAAGGGCTATGTCGACCGGGTATTCGGCGCGGGATTTGCTGCCGCCAATCTCAAGACCGGGATACCGAGCGCACTGCTCCACGGCAAGCGCCTGATCATCTTCAGCTCATCGGCATCGACACGTCCCTGGCTTGAGGAGCAGGGACAATGGCAGGGATTGCGCCAGGCATTCGATCTCTATCTGCAGACCATTTTCGGGTTCCGCGAGGTCCAGCACGTCCATTTCGATGCAGTCGTCGAAAACGGCAAGGCCCATTATGTCGACGAGTGCCTGGCAAGCGTAGCGGATGCTGCGCGCAGGCTTTGCGCGACGCTCCTCCATGAGCGCTGCCACGCAAGATTCGAGCAGCACGACGCTTAGCGTGCTGGCGTCCGTGGTCTTTTTTGCAGTGCCCAACGCTGGGAGTTAGCCGGAGGCTAACGCTTCAGTCGCGATAGTTTCGGCAGCTGATGGAGACGAGCGTGCCCTTTCCCGGGCGGCTGCGCAGCCGCAGCTTCCCGAGGATCTCCCCGACGAAGCGGCGCATCTGCTGGAAGCCGGTGCCGTGGGCACCCGGTGTTGGCGCGCGGGTGAGCAGCTCTTGGCGGGCATGGCCGGTCATTCCGCAGCCGCTATCAAGCACCATGAGCCGGCTGCGCCCGCGTCGATTGCGTAGCCGTATCCGGACCGCACCTGGACAAGCGAGCGCCGTCCGGGCGTTGGCGATCAACTCGATCAGCACATGATCGAAGCGGTCGGGGGCATTCCGGATGGGAGCATCTTCGCTCTCAAGGTCCAGCGTGAGAAGATTGCCTGAGCTCGCGATCGTGCGGAGCAACGGCTCGAGCCCGGCAAGACGGGCGCGAAGATAGAGTCGCTCCCGGCGCCGTTTGGCGGTCGACTGCAGCAGGCTCGTCGTCAAGGCGCCACTGGTCTCCGATACCGGGTGATGACGCCCGGAATTCGTTAGTTGGAGACTGATGATGAAGACCGACAGCCAATTGCAGAAGGACGTCGTGGACGAGCTCAGCTGGGCGCCCGACGTCGAGCACGGCCATATCGGTGTGGCCGCCCATAGCGGGGTGATCACGCTGACCGGGCACGTTCCCAATCACGCGATGAAGATGGCCGCCGAGCGTGCCGCGCGCCGCGTGCGCGGCGTCAAGGCCGTCGCGCAGGACATCGAGGTGCGCTTCGCCAGCGACCCCAAGAACTCCGACGACGAGATCGCGCAGCGCATCCTCAGCCTGTTCGCCTGGGACGTCTCGATCCCTGACGAGAAGATCCAGGTGAAGGTCGGGAAGGGCTATGTGATGCTCACCGGCGAGGTCGAGTGGAACTTCCAGAAGTCGGCCGCCTTGAAGGCCGCCGGCCGGATCAACGGCGTGCGCGGCGTGATGAGCTACCTGACCGTCCGCTCGCGTCCCACCGTGTTCGACGTCCGCGAGCGCATCGTCGCCGCGCTCAAGCGCTCGGCCGAAGTCGACGCCAAGGGCATTGATGTCCATGTCGAGGGTTCGACTGTCCGGCTGGGCGGCTCGGTCAACGCCTAGAATGAGCGCCGCATTGCCGAAGCCGCCTGGGCTGCGCCGGGCGCGCTCGAGGTCGAGGACAAAATCGTCCTTGCCTGAACGGCGAATCTCTGGGTGCGGCACCGCGCACCCGGGGGTTGCCTCGTGCGGGGGCGCCGCCGGCGCCGGACCGCTCGAACTCAATGCGACAGCAGCACTGGCAGGCGGACCTCGCCGAGAAGCGTACGCGTCACGCCGCCCAGCAACACTTCCCGCACCCGCGAATGCGCATAGCCGCCAATCACGAGCAGATCCGCGTTCTGCTTGATGGCATGATGCACGAGCATCTCGCCCGTGCTCGACCAGTCGCCGGTCGGGGATACGTGCAACAAGGTCTTGAAGCCGTGGCGGACGAGATGGCGCTCCACCTCCGCGGCATGGGCCCGCACGGCGGCTTCCGGGTCGTCGTCGACGATGACGAGCTCGATGGTCGCACCAGGTTCGGCGAATGAGACAAGGTCATGGACAGCGCGGTTGACCTCGCGAGAGGGTTTCCAGCCCAGCACCGCGTGGCGGACCGGATCGAGCCGCCGCTCCTCCGGCAGCACCAGCAAAGGCGTTCCTGTGGACAGCAGCAGCGTTTCAAGGACTCGCTGACGGAGCCACGGCACTTCCCAGCTTTCGGGTCCGCCTACCACGATGAGGTCGGCGAGGGGATGAGCGAGCCTCAGGTCGTGCGCGATCCAGGCGACATCGTCGTGCAGCCCGTAGACTTCGACGGGGCAGGTGAACTCGGCGGTCGAGCCGCGCACCACCGCCATCCTGGCCCTTTCCTCCTCGACCAGTACGTCCTCCGGCACGTACAGGGAGCCCAACGGGGCGAGCTTCGCCGATGCGAGCGGTCCGGGCGACAGCATCGCCACTTCGGCATGTGCGCCGACTCGCTCCGCAAGGCTCAGCGCGGTCTGCAGGAACCGGTCCGAGTTGATGCTGTTGTCGATGACGACAAGTAGATCCTTGATCATGATGCGCTCCTCACGTCCGAAGCGCTGATCCAATCGCAGCCTGCACGTCTTGGCGCTTGGGAAAGTCCCGTAGCGCGGTCGCCTGACCGACGCCGGGTACGGGAAATCCCGCATTCAAGGCCCGGCCGCGATCGCGCATCCATAGCCGGCGAACCCTTGGCGCTCCCATGACGTGCAGGAGGAATGGATGCTCGTTCCAGATGGTGCTCTGGTGCTGCTGCTCGACGGCGTGAATGTGCAGCTGCTGCGCAACCGCGGCAGCGACGTGGGTCCCGATCTCGAGGCGGTCCGGAACGATACGCTTCGGCAATGCGGCACGCGCGCGGATCGCGGCGATACGCCCTCCCGGGTTCGCGAGGTGGTCGACGCACTCGATCCGCTGTTCGCAGGGGGCATGCCGCTCATCCTAGTCGCGCCGCCTGACTCGCTGGGCGCTCTCACGTCAGAGCTGCCGCTCGCCGCACGACGGCACGTCATCGCGGAAATCGTGAAGAACCTTGCACACTGCCCGCCGCACGAGCTCGCCGAGCGGCTTCACCGCGCCGCGGCTTGAGCCATGTTTCCGCGCGCGCCACTTGCCTGGCTGGCTGCTGCCCTGCTCCTGCTGCCGGGCATCGCAGCGGCCCAGGATGGCTTTCCCGGCGGCTCGGTGGTCGCAGCGGTCGAGCGGCTGAAGCCCGGCGAGTTCCTCTGGGTGCCTGAGATAGCGCCCGATGGGCCATTGCTCCTGATCGTCAGCATCGCTCGGCAGCGGGCAGTGCTCTATCGCAATGGCGTCCCGATCGCCGTGACCACGGTTTCGACCGGGCGCGACAGCCATCGCACGCCGACGGGCGTGTTCACTATCCTGCAGAAGGAGGAGCGACACTTCTCCAGCATCTACGACAATGCGCCCATGCCGTTCATGCAGCGGCTGACCTGGGCAGGCGTCGCGCTGCACGGCGGCCAGCTGCCCGGCTACCGCGCCTCGCACGGCTGCATCCGGCTGCCCCATGCCTTTGCGCGACTTTTGTTCGGCGTGACCACGCTGGGAATGACCGTGATCGTGAGCGACGCGCCTGCGCTTCCCCGGCTGGCGCCGACACGCGATCCGCTGCCGCGCGCCGACGCAGGGCTGGGTGGCGCCGAGTGGCGGCCCGATCTTGCGCCGAGCGGGCCGGTGACGATCGTCATCAGCGCCGCCGACCGCCGGATGGTCGTGCTGCGCAACGGCCGCGAGATCGGCTCGGCCCCGGTGACGCTGCCCGGCCCCCAATCTGGCACCCGGGCCTTCGTCCTCAAGGCCGGCGGCGACGGCAAGCTCGTCTGGCTGAACATCCCTCTGCCGGGCGGAGAGAAGACGCGAAACGAGGCGAGCGGATGGACCGACTTCCGGGCCGATACGGGCTTCCGAGCCCGGCTTGCCCAAGTTGCAGGCGCCGGAACGACTGTGGTGGTGACCGCGGACTCGCTGATGGCCGGCGCGCCGACGGGCGACCTTCTCGACTCGGTTCTATCGCGTTGAGCCCAGGCGATTGCGCTGCTGTCGCGAGCAGTCGCAGAGGCGCTGCGATCGGCGCACCGTGGAGGCGCTCGACGTCTTCACGCCGCGCGAGCGAAGTGCCGGGCGCCGCGAGCGCCGCGGCGCCGGCTGCAATACCTAGGCGAACGGCTTCCTCCCACGTCCAGCCCAGCGAAAGCGCGAGTGTGACTGCAGCGAGTATCGCATCGCCCGCGCCCACGGTGCTGCGTACCGGGACGGAAATTTCTGGGAAGCGTATGGCATGGTTGGTCGTCACCAGCAGCGCGCCGCGGCTCCCAAGCGACACCAGGATCGCGCGCGCGAAGCCGCGTGCGATCAGCCCGCGCGCCGCGGCCTCTTCCGCCGCTTCGTCGGCCAGCTTGCGACCGGTCAGCGCCTCGAGCTCGCTGAGGCTAGGCTTGAGCAGCAATGCGTCCAGGTTGTCGCAATGGGCAAGCGCGGGACCCGAGCTGTCCAGGATCAACTCGACCCCGAGCGATCGGCTCAGGCCGCCCAGCATCAGGTGGAAGCTGTCGGGAGCGCCGGGCATTGCCGATCCCGAGCTCGTCGAGGGGCAGTACCGGCGGGGCCTGGAGGCTGCGCGTTCCTGAGCGTTGCATGTCCATTCAGCGAAGATGCGGCCGCGACGGCAGCCCTGCCGATACGCAATTGCCCGGACGGCAAGGGCGCTACGGGACAATCCTTATCGGGCCGGCCGCAGCGGATGGTTACCCCGATGGCATCGCCGATCTGAATGAGGAAGGACCGTCCGATGGAGTCGATGCAGACCCTGATCTCTTCCGCCATGCTGCCGCCCGTTCTGTTCGGGATCGGCGGCGGAGCCACGCCGCTTCGCTCCCCAAGCCGACTTCGCCGCATCGCCCTGATCGGTAACGCGCTGCCCCGCCTGTGCGGTCTCGCCACTTATACGAGCCACGTCTTTGATGCGCTGCGCAAAGCAGTGCCCGAGATCGCCATCGACCATTATGCGATGATCGATCCGGGCGGGCGCTATGCCTTTCCCCCGAGCGTGTGCGCGACGATCGCGCAGGAGGAACCCGCCGCCTATCGCGCCGCGGCCGCGCGCATTGCGCGGAGCGGCGCCGAAATCATCTGGGTCCAGCACGAGTTCGGCATCTATGGCGGCGCGGCTGGCGAATATCTGTTCGACCTGATCGATGCGGTCGACCTGCCCGTCGCGGTCACGCTCCACACGGTGCTCGACCGGCCCAATGAGGATCAGCGCCGCGTGATGAAGCGGCTTTCCGACTGCGCGTCGCTCCTGATCGTCATGGCCGAGCGCGCGCGCGACATCCTGATTGACACATATGGCGTGCAGGCGAGGCGAATCGCGGTCATCCCGCACGGTGCCCCCGACCGCCCCCAGATCGCGCCGGCGGCGATGCGGCACCTGCTTGGGCAGGAGGACCGCAAGACGATCCTGACCTTCGGCCTGTTGTCTCCCGGCAAGGGCCTCGAGACGATGATCGAGGCGATGCCTGCGATCCTCGAGCGCTGCCCCGAGGCGCTCTACCGGATCGTCGGCGCCACGCACCCTCATCTCGTCGCGCACCAGGGCGAAGCCTATCGCGAGTCGCTTCTGGCCCTGGCGGAACGGCTCGGCGTTGCACCCCATCTGCGATGGGAGCCAAGGTTTCTCGAAGAGGACGCCTTGCTCGACCGGATTGCGGCCGCTGACGTCTATGTGACGCCCTATGGCAACCCTGCGCAGATCACCTCGGGTACGCTCGCTTACGCCTTCGCGCTCGGTAAGCCGATCGTCTCGACGCCCTATGTCCATGCCGCCGAATTGCTCGGCTCGGGACTGGGCCGGCTCGTCGACTTCGGCAATATCGAGGCAACGGCCGAGGCGGTCGGCTCATGGCTCGCCGACGATGGCGAGCGCGAGGCCTTCGCCGCACGTGCCTGGCACGCCGCCCGGCCGACGATCTGGCCGCGCATGTCCGCGCGCAGCGTTGCACGCCTCGAGGACTTGCTGCCTTCCAGCGCCATGCGCCGGCCTGAGCGCCGCGCGGGGAGTTATATTGTGCACGAGCGGATAGCGCTGCACCCCTGAGTACGGCCGCCGTGAAGAGGGACATGGCTGCGCCCGCCTTGCCGGACGGCTTCCTCTAGCGATCGCTTTTGGGGTCAGTGTGGCCGGGGCCCGCCGCGCCGTATTGCGCTACGGACCCCTTCACTCAGCCGCCCAGCGTCTCGACGGCGCGCTCCAGCGTGGCGAGCGCGGCGTCGTGTGCCTGATCTGAGGGGAGCGCGGCCAGCCGTGCCTCGAGCATCGCGCGCAGCGCCGCATGCCGGCTGTGCCAATCCTTGCCTTCGACCAGCTTCTCGGCGTCCGTCCGAGCGGGCTGGGCGGGCTTGGCGACCGCCTGGGGCTCAAGGATGTAGGATTGACCGAGGGCGGGAACCACCGGTTGCCCAATGCCGGTAAGCAACGCGGAATCTCTCGCCAGCTGGGCGAGCGCCGGCGGCTCGCCATGGTCGAGGAAGAGATTGCCGGCGATCGGGCCTCGCGCCGCGATCCAGCGCAGCAGCCCGGCACGGTCAGCATGTCCCGAATAGCCTTCGAGCTTCTCGATCCGTGCCCGTGCCGGCACATCGTGGCCTGATAACCGCACTTGCTGGGCGCCATCCTCGAGCACCGCGCCAAGCGTGCCCCGCGCCTGGTAGCCGACGAAAAGCACAGTCGAATCCCCGCGGGGCAGGTTGCGCAGGAGATGATAGCGTATGCGTCCGCCCGTGCACATGCCGGACCCGGCCAGGATCACGGCGCCGGAGATGTGGTTCAGCATTCTCGATTCGTCGACGCTCCGCGCGAAATGGACCTTGGGATGGTCGAATGGCGAGGGTCCATGACGCGGAATGTCGAAACGGCGATAGGCCCGCGTGATCTTGTCGGCGAGCGGCGCGTCGACGAACACCGGGACCGGCTTGAGCGCGCCGCTGTCGAACAGCGCGACCAGATCTTCGATCAGCAGCTGGGTCCGCTCCAGCGCGAACGCCGGGATCACCAGATTCCCGCCGCGCTCCAACGCCGCCTGGACCAGCTTGGCGAGCATCGCCCGCCGTTCCTCGGCGGACGGGATCACTCGGTCGCGATCGCCATAGGTGGATTCGCAGATGACATGGTCGCAGCCCCCGGGAGGCGCCGCCGGATCGCTGCCGTGCGTCGCACCGTCCCCAATGTCGCCGGAGAAGAGCAGCTTCTGGCCGTCGAGCTGGATCTCGACCGAGGCGGCACCGAGAATATGGTGGGCATCCCATAGCCGGACTCCGATCCCGGGCACCGGCTCGCTGAGCTTGCCTTCCCGAACCGTCTTTAGCTGTGCAATCAGATTCTCCACGTCCTTGAGATCGTAGAGCGGGTCGAACGGTGTCGTGCCGACCCGGTCGGGCCGCTCGTTCCGCCGATCGGCGTCGGCCGCCTGGATCTTGGCCGCGTCGGTCAGCAACGGTCCCAGCAACTGGCGATTGGGGGGCAGGCAGATCACAGGCGCGCGCAGGCCCTCGCGGGCAAGGAGCGGTAGCCGGCCCGTGTGATCGAGATGAGCGTGGGTCAGCACGACCAGGTCTAGATCGCGTGGGTCGAAAGGAAGCGCCTCGAAATTAAGTGCCTCCGGCGACCGCGACCCCTGAAACAGGCCGCAGTCGATCAGCACGTGGTGCGGGCTTCCGCGCAGTTCCATGCAAGATCCGGTGACCGTGCCTGCTGCGCCGTGGAAGATGAGCTCAAGCGACATTGCATGTCACCAGCCTGCGGACTTGCCGGCCCCCCCCCCCCGCGACGATCCTGGTCGTGTGGGTCGCGCACCTCGCGGATCGGCTGTTCGTCGCTTGTGTTCACCCCTGTGCATCCGGCTGTTGACGCCAGAGGTTTCGCCATCCGGGGGCGTGGTCTGAATCCGTAATCTGCCGGATCGCTATCCGAGCAGCATTTCGAGTGCGTCGATGAGTGGGCGCTGGCTCGCCAGCATCGCATCGCGCGCCGCATCGCATGCGAACCAGCGCGCTTCCGCCACTTCCGGAAAGCTCTGGCGCCGCCCGCTGCCTCGCGGCCATTCCATCTCGAAGCTATTGCTGCGCACGGCAGCGACGTCGATCGATTGCTCGAGCGCGAAAGCCTCGACCCATTTGCCGCCTGCCTGTCGGATCGTCGCCAGCGGCACCGGTTCGCCGGCAAGGGTCACGCCGAGTTCCTCTTTCGTCTCGCGCCGCGCCGCCTGCGTGCCATCCTCCCCCGGCTCGATCAAACCCTTGGGCAACTGCCAGGCGCCGGTGCGGCGATGCTCCCACAAAGGGCCGCCGGGGCGGACGAGCAGCACTTCGAGCGTGCCGCCGCTGCGGCGGTACAGCAGCACACCTGCGCTTCGCTTTGGCACGCCTCAGTTCCTCCTCGCGGTCGATTGCCGGTAGCCGGAGCGGCGCAGTTAGTCATCCTCCGGGCATGGCCGTTCCTGCGGCGCGGTGTTGGGCGTGCCTTCGTCCGGCGGCGGCGGCGCGCATTCCGGACCGCAAGGCGCGCTTCGCTCGTCGGGCCGATCCGGGAGCGGAACCTCGGGCGGCGCGTGGGGATCGATCGTATCGGGGGGCGGTATCAGCGGCGGACGGGCCATGGTTCTGCTCCTTGGTGGAAGCTCCGAGCCTGCCGCGGCCCGACCCTGCGAGGCGATGCGCAATAATACGTGCCATGCACGGCGCTGCGATCCGGGCAACTACGAATTGGGTTCGGCCCCTGGAAAAGGTCTGATCCGGCACTTCGTTGGAGGAGCGCCATGAAGCCTTCGGTCAATCCTTGCCGCGCTGATGCGCCCCGATCAGGAAGGCGCGTCAGATGGTGACACAGCGTGTCCGGACCTTCGGCGCCACCGCTGCACTGGCGCTGATCCTCGCTGCGTGCGGCTGGCTGGGATGGGCGGTTTTCCGTGACTTCTGGGTGCTCGCAAATGCCCTCCTCCAGCCCTGAGCCGCTGGTCCGTCCGCTCAATCTTCTGCTGCGCCCGCAACCGGCACGCGTGGTGCTGCGCCCCTATGTCCCCGCCGACAATGGCGGGGTGCCCGGCACGCCCAGCCCACCGCGGGTTCGCCGCATCCTCGACCGGGTGCTGGTGCTCGACGCAGACACGCTCGCCGCCGAGACGGCGCGGGTGCTCACCAACCTATTAAGCCGTCACCGCGACGTCGAATGCGTCCTGCAGCGGCGCTTCTACGATCTGGTCGAGCAGCAGGCGGCAGGATGCGCACTTACGCCCGACCAGGCGTTGCTCGCGGGCGCCTATTTCGTCGAGGAATATTCGTTCGAGGCTGCAGCCCTGTTCAACCCGAGCATCGTCGCCCACCCAGACCAGAGCGGGATCGACCCGGGCACGGTCCGCATCGTCCTGTCGCTGCGCGGCGTCGGCGAGGGCCATATCTCCTCCATCATCTTTCGGACGGGGAAGTTCAGCACTGCGGGCGGCCTCGTCCTGGACCCGCCCAGCCGTCTCGCGGCATCGCCTCAGATCGAATTCATCCCCGGCGGCGCGCCAGACGATCCCGGCGTGCGCCTCTATTTCGGCGAGCATGAGGATCTGTCCGAGCTCGTCATCTTCCCGGTCACGCTTCGCCAGCGGCACGGCATCGAGGACCTGCGGCTCGTCCGCTTCACCGAGGATGACGGGCACGTCACCTGGTTCGGGACCTATACCGCGTTCAGCGGCGAGGCGATCCGCCAGGAACTGCTCCGCACCCGCGACTTTGTCGGCTTCGAGTTGAACGCGCTGCGCGGCGCCATCACCCGCACGAAGGGGATGGCATTGTTCCCGCGCCGGGTCGGCGGGCGTTATGCGATGCTCGGCCGGCAGGATCATGAGAATATCTGGTTGCTGCGCTCGAACGATCTCTACCAATGGGACACGGGCGAGATCGTCATATCGCCGCGCTGGCCCTGGGAGTTCATCCAAATCGGCAATTCCAGCCCGCCCATTGAGATCGACGAAGGGTGGCTGGTGATCACGCACGGCGTCGGAGCGGTGCGCAACTATTGCCTTGGGGCCTGCCTGCTCGACAAAAAGGACCCCTCCAGGCTGCTGGCACGCACTGCGAGACCCTTGATCCGCCCGAGCGAGGAAAGCCGCGACGGCTACGTCCCGAACGTCGCCTATAGCTGCGGGGCGCTCGCGCTGGGCCGCACCTTGCTCCTGCCCTACGGGGTCGCGGACTCCTTCACCGCCTTCGCCACGGTATCGATCAACACATTGGTCGCCGGGATGACCTGATCTTTTCGTAGAATCCCGCATGGCCGCCGCCGCGCCAACGGCCCAGCTTCGAGCTGATCACGCACCACAGGAATGACAGCTTATGGCCATGTCCGCTGCAGCCGCCGACTCAGAATGTGGCGTCCGCTCGCTCGACCACGCAAGTGATGCGGCCTTGCTCCAGCGCAACTGGGCATGGATCCTTGCACGAGGTGTGCTCGCAATCCTGCTCGGCTGCGTTGCATTCCTGTTTCCGATCGACGCGCTCTACGCCTTCACCCTGGTGTTCGCAGTCTTTGCAGGCGCCGATGGCATCGTCGCTTTGATCGCCGGGGTCGCGGGCGCCGCCGCTCATGAAGAACGCTGGGGCTTGCTCGTGCTTCGCGGCCTGCCGGGAGTTGGCTTCGCGATCGTTTTTGCGCTCAGCCCGGATATCGCGGCGCTGGGCTATGCACTCAGTGGCTTGACGCTGTTCGCGGGCTGGGCGTTCGCCGCGGGCGCACTCGAGATCCTGATCGCGGTGCGGCTGCGCAAATCGATCGCCAACGCGTGGCTGCAGAGCCTTGCGGGCTTGCTAACGGTCCTGCTCGGGCTGCTGGTCTGGATGACCTTCTGGACCTTCCCGCTTCTCACCCTGCTGACGGTCGGCTGGATGATTGCTGTCTGGGCCATGGTGTCGGGCACGATCCTGGTCGCGCTGGCGCTGCGCTTGCGCGGGCTGCGGGGCTCCGCGATCTGATGAGCTGTCCACTGTCGATCCTGGGCTGGAGCCGCGGGAATCCAGAGCGTTGCTGGCGGTTTCATCCCTTTGGCGACACCTCTTCACGCCTGGTGCACGCCCAGGGATGCCGGACCGCGACCGGCCTTAAGGGGAGCAACTGGTCTTGGACCATCATTCCTTTCCCTTCGCCCCGACGGTCAGCCATGCCGAATCTCACTGATCCCGAACCGCAGGCTTTAGCGCTCGGCATTATTGGCCGGTATCTGACCCGCCGCCGCGTGCTGGTGGGCGTTGCCGCCATTGGCGCGGTGGGTGGCGGGGCCGGCCGGTTGGCCTTCGATCGCGCGCTTCACCGCGCCCAAAGGCGACTGACTGGCAAGAGTGATGTCGGCCAGACACGCTTTGGCCAGCTCGAATATGCTATTCGGGGCTCGAATCCCGACATTCTGATGATCCATGGCACCGGCCGCGGCTTCGACCAGGGCCTCGACATGTCGGCACCGCTGATCGCCAACGGCTACCGCGTGATCGCGCCGTCGCGCTTCGGTTATTTGTGCAGCGACTTTCCCGAGGATCCCTCCTTGGAAAACCAGGCCGACGCGCTGGCTGAGCTGCTCGACAGGCTCGGCATCGCCCGGATCGCCGTCGCCGGCGGCTCGGCGGGAGCGCTCTCCGCGGTTCAGTTCGCGCTCCGGCATCCCGATCGCTGCTCCGCGCTGGTCCTGCTGATCCCCGCCGCCAACGTCCAGGGACGCGATCCCGTCGAGATGACCCCGGCCCACAAGTTCCTGGTGGAGCTCGAGCTGGGCTCGGACGCCTTGTTCTGGGGAATGCGCGAGCTCACGCCCCGCAGGCTCGTCGAAACCCTGCTCGCAACCGATCCGGCGCTCCTCGACCATGTTCGCGAAAGCGAGCGCGAACGGGCCTTCCGCATCCTCGACGGCATGCTCCCGGTCAGCCGCAGGCGACGCGAATTGCTCAACGACGCGCATCTCGCCGGTGCGGCGCATTCGGTCGATTACGGCGCGATCCAGGCGCCGACTTTTCTGCTGTCGCTGGAGGATGACCGGTTCGGGACCGCAGCGACTGCGCGGCACCTCGCCACCCGTGTACCCGAGGCCCAGCTCGTGATCCTGCCGCAGGGGGGGCATGTCTGGCTTGGTGCAGAGGATCAGGTGTTCGGCCGGATCGACGCGTTTCTCAAGCGCGCTGCGATCAGGCGATGAGCCCGATATTGCCGGCGTTCCTACCTGGCCTGACGCTCGCAGTCGCGATCGGACTGCTGGTCGGGTTTGAGCGCGGATGGCAGCTGCGCGACGAGCCTCCGGGACAGCGCGTCGCCGGCATCCGGACCTTTGCCGTGCTCGGCCTGTTCGGCGGTCTGCTCGGTATCGTTGGAGACCGGCCGGTCGCATTGTTGAGCGCAGCGGGCGCGGTTATCGCTCTTCTCGTCGGGCACGCCTTCGACATGCGCCAGACCAGAGTCGTGAGCGCCACAGGCGCGATCGCGGCGATGCTTACGCTGCTCCTGGGGACAGCCGCGACCAGCGGGAAAATGGTGCTCGCGTCGATCGGCGCTGCGCTGCTGGTCGCGCTGCTTGCAGGCCGCAAGTCGTTGCACGCGCTCATTCGCGCCAGCAACGAGGACGAGGTCCACACGCTGGTGCGGCTGGTGCTCATGGCGCTACTCGTCCTCCCGCTGCTCCCCGATGCCGGCCTCGGGCCGTACGCCAGCCTCAACCCGCGACGGCTGTGGTTCGTCGTCGTGATCGTCGGGGCTCTCAGCTTTGCGGGCTATGTGCTTCAGCGCTGGCTCGGCCGTGCTCGCGGCGGTCTGCTCACTGCAGCGGTCGGCGCGACCATTTCTTCGACTGCCGTCACAGTCGCCTGCGCGCGGCAGCTGCGCGACGCCCCCGGAATCACCAGCCAAGCCGGGATCGCCCTCGGTTCCACCATCATGGTCGCCCGAACGCTGGCGCTCGTAGCCGTGCTCGCTCCCTTCGTGCTTCGTGACATCGTCTGGCTGATCGTTCCGGCCCTTATCTTCTCCGCGGCTGCAACGGCGGCGCTTCTGTTCGCCGCCCGCCGTGAGGCGAGCACGCTCGAGGCGCAGCCGACGCGACTTCCGGGCTTCAAGCTCGCTTTTCTGTTTGCCGGTTTGGTGGCGTTGCTCTCGCTGGCCGCCGCCGCCGCATCGCACGCGCTCGGCCACCACGCCGGCAGCGCGACGATTGCGCTTGGTGGCATGGTAGACGTGGACTCAGCGATCGCCGCGATCGGCGCACTGCCGCCGGGCATGCTTCCAAGCCCTCTCGCCGCGATGGCCATCGCTGTGCCGGTCGCGTTCAACTCCTTGCTGAAGCTCGCACTAACGCTTTCGATCGCGGGGAAGCGCCGCGGCGACTGGGCGGCAGCGAGCCTCGCCGGGACCGCGGCGTTTGTCCTCGCGGCGCTGGCAACCCGCCTGCTCTAACGCGAGCGAAGAACCTGATCAGGCTCCCATGATTAAAGGCGGCCGGACTGAACCGGCTGCCGCGTGAAGGCAGGACCTTTTCGGGGTCTATCTCTGGGTCGACTCGGCTTCGATGCCCACACTCTATGTCCGGGTGAAGGCGAACCCGATGGTAGCCGGCGTGTCGACGCGGACCGAGATGCTGCAAACGATGAACGAAACGATCGAGCACAACTTTGCAATCCAGACGTTGTTGTATGTCAGCCTTGTAATACTCGTGGTGATCGGCGTCTTCGCTCGGCTGCATCTCTTTTCCCTCCGACACGAGCACCCAACGAAGCTACAAACACTAGCTTTCGCGCTCTGCTATTTTCGGAATTTGTGCGACGCAGCAAGGTGGACTCGGCTTATTTTTACCCGCGCTCGCGACAAGAAGGCGGCGCTCGCCTTTATAAAGAAGGCGCTGAAGCGTGACGGTTCGCCAGAGACGATCACGACCGACGGGCTGCGCTTCTACGGCTCAGCGATGGACGAGCTTGGCGACCGCGAGAAAAAGGAGATGGGTCGCTGGGCCAAAGACCGCGCCGAGAACAGCCACCTGCCGTTCCGACGACGGGAGCGAGCGATGCTGCGGTTCCGGCAAATGAAGTCGCTACAGAAGTTCGCCAGCATCAACAACGACTTCAGCCTGGAACGCCCCCGCGTCGATCGAGACACTTACCAGGCCCAGCGCGCCGCCGCGCTGCCGGGGTGACAGGAGCTGTAGAGCTAGGTACGGCCCTCAGGACCGAGCCGCACCATTGTCATGCTGTTTGCTTTGAATTGACAGCCCCCTTGAGGTATTCAACTTGCAAGGCGCGCTAGTCCCTCTCCCTCATAAAGAAGTTGGAACACGCTTTTCTCTGGAATGGGCTTGCTGAAATAATATCCCTGGATTTGGCTGCAGCCCTGTTCGCGCAGAATGTCGAGCTGTCCCGCGCTTTCGACGCCCTCAGCCGTCGTTTCCATTCCCAGCGCTTCGGCAAGCGTCGTGATCGATCTAATGATGGCAGTCGCACCGTCAGATTTGAGCAGGTCGATGATGAAGCTGCGGTCTATCTTTATCTTGTCGAAGGGGAAGCTGCGGAGGTAGCTCAGCGAAGAGTAGCCCGTGCCAAAGTCGTCGAGAGCCACGCGTACGCCGAGCCCGCGGAGGCTGTGGAGCGAAGCCAGCGTTGCCTCCGGATTCTCGATGAAAAGGCTTTCGGTGATTTCGAGCTCGAGGCGGTTGGGTGCCAAGCCTGTTTCGCCGAGTGCCTGAAGGATCACGCTCTTCAGGCCAGCATGGCTGAACTGAACGGGCGAGACGTTGACGGCAATCCGCACATGCTTGGGCCAAGCGCTCGCGACGCGGCAAGCCTCGCGGATCACCCATTCGCCGATCGGGACGATGAGCCCCGTGTCTTCGGCGAGCGGAATGAAGTCGACCGGGGAGATCAGGCCGCGCACGGGATGGTGCCAGCGAAGGAGCGCCTCAAATGCCGAGATGCGGCTCTCCGACAAGTTGAAAAGCGGCTGGAACATTAGCGACAGTTGGCCGAGCCGGATTGCGTCGTGGAGGTCGAGCTCCATCTGCCGCCTTTTCTGCGCCTCGGCATCCATGCGAGGCTCGAAGAAGCGGAAGCCGCCGCGCCCCTCCTGCTTGGCGCGATAGAGCGCTAGGTCGGCATTCTTCGAGAGCTCAATCGGATCGGCGCCGTCGGCGCCGAGGATCGCAATGCCTACGCTCGTCCCCGGCACAATGCGGTGGCCGTCGACCGTGCAGGGCTTGGCGATTAGCTGGACGAGTTCGGCGGCGCTGCGGTCGAACGAGCGATGAATGTCGTCGACCAGCATCGCGAACTCGTCGCCGCCCAGCCGCGCGACGAGACCGTCGCCGGCAAAGGTTCGCAGCCGGTCGGCAATGACGCAAAGCAGTCCGTCGCCGGTTGGATGGCCGAGCGTGTCGTTGACCGCCTTGAAATTATCGAGATCGAGACAGAACAGCGCTTGGCGGCGGTCGCCGGTCTGTAAGAGCGCACGCGCGAGATGGTCGTCGAGAAGTGTGCGGTTAGCGAGACCGGTGAGTGCGTCGTGAAGCGCCATGTGCGTGATCTGGCGCTCGCGTTCGCCGATCTCGTCGACCATGCGGTTGAAGGTGGCGGCAAGGTTGCCGAGCTCGTCGCGCGTCTCGACGGGGACCTGCGCGTAATTGCCCTCGGCGACCTTGCGCGCCGCGGCATCGAGCGCTCGAATCGGCAGCGTCAGGCGGCGGGCCAGTAACCAGCTGCCGGCTGCCGCTACCGCGACGCCTGCGATCCCGCAGCCGAGAAGTAGCCAGAGCATCGGCGCATAAGCGGCCAGCGCCCGCGTCATGCTGTAGGTGAGGACCAGCGTCTGCGGATCGTTCTGGCGGAACGAGGCGATGGGAACGGCGCGCGTCAGCATCCGCTGGCCGGCGACGAACGTTTCGCCGCGGTTGCCGGTGATTGGCACCACCGAACCCGCATCGACGATCCGCGGGGCGAGGTCGATCGCCGACAGTTTCGACAACGCCGCCAACTCACGGTGATCGACGCGGTTGCCAAGGACCAGCCAGCCGATTGTCATCGGCGTGTCGACGCTAGCCGCCGCTGCGTTGAAGCGAGCGTGGCCCAGGCGGAGCACGCCGGCGCTCGCGCCGCGGTCGAGCGCGCTGCGTAACGCTTCGGCATCGTCAGGCGGCAGATCGCCGGCAAAGCCGGTGACGCTGCCGTCGGTTCCGACGAGAAAGGCCTGATCGAGCCGCAGCCGCCCCTTCAGCGACTCGAGCGCTGAGGCGATCGTCGGAGCGTCATTGGTCGCCGCGGCTTCGCGAAAGCCGAAATCGGCGGCGAGCACGCGGCCCGCGTCGCGCAACTGCGCATAGCGCATCGTCGCAACGCGGTCGAAGACCTGCGCGCCGGCGTCCATCTCGCTCGCCACCATTCGCTCGGCATAGGCGGTGATGCCGACCTTGGCACCGAGCAGGATCAGCGCCGCCGCGAGCGCAAACAGCGCGGCATAGAAGAGCGTCAGCTTGGTCGAAAGCGACCCGCGAAGCGCGGCGTCGCCGCGGCGCAGAAGGGCGATCATCCGACGCATCGGATCAGCGCAGGGCGACTTGGATGCGGCGCGTCAGATCGCCGCTCGCCGGCACGTCGATGTCGAAGGTGACCTCGTTGTCGCGGGCGCGCATGCGGGGATGCCAGACGGTCAGCCGCGCCCGCCCCCCCGTCACTGATCGGATGATCGACATTCCGTCCGCGTCTGTCTTCATCGCGAACGGCGTGTCGACCACCTTGATGAAGCCCGCCATGCGATCGTGGATGTTGCAGCCGAGCGCAACCGCGCCGGGGCTTTTAAAGGTATAGCTGCGAGTCTCGTCGCGGCCGAACAGCTTGATCTCGAACCGCGCGGGCTTAGAGAAGCTGTATACGTGGTGACGCACCTTGTCCTCGTTGGGGAACGGCACGGTCGCGCCTGCCGGGACGATCAGCGTCGAGGGTTCGAAGCTGATGTTCCTCTGCACCATCGCCAGCTTCCAGGGGAAGCGGATCGGCCCGCTGAAGACGCCCGCTGCCGGGTGGATTGTCACGACGGCATCAGCGAGCGGCGCGCCGCTGGCGTCGACGACGCGGATGCCGACATCGCCGGCATGGGCGGGAGCGGCGACGAGGAGCGATAGGCCAAGGGCCGTGATTCGGATCATCGGCTCCGTATCGGACAAAGTTACCAAATGTCAGTAAACGCCATAATGCTGCCTTCGCGGCCCACGCTGACGGCTTGTAAACCATTATAGGCTAGTGTTGAGCCATGATTGTACCACTCTGGACCAAGGTTGCCGTGGCCGCCGGCGCGCTCGGCATCGCCGCCGCTGCCGACGCCCAGCAGATCGCCGAACCAGGCAAGTTGCTGCTGACGAACGGCATCGGGACGATCGAGGGGGCTTCGGGCGGGGGGCTGACGCCATGGGCGGTAATCGCGGGTAACGCGACTCGCGACGGCATCGGCGTCCAGGCCAGCGCCACCGCCGCCGAGCTAAAGGACTATGATTTTCAGGTTGCAGGGGTCGCGATCGGCGCCTTGGACCGGGTCGAGCTCTCTTATGCTCGCCAGCGGTTCGACACCAACTGGGTCGGCGGCGCGCTCGGCCTCGGCAACGACTACAAGTTTGACCAGGATGTCTGGGGCGCCAAGGTCAAGCTCGCCGGCGACATGGTCTATGGCAGCGAATGGATGCCCTCGATCGCGGCGGGTGTATATTACAAGCGGAGCCTCGATGCGCCGATCGTCCGCGCCGTGGGCGCGCGGAAGGCCGAGGGGACCGACCTCTATGTCTCCGCCACGAAGCTGTTCCTGCGCTGGTCGCTGCTCGCCAACGTGACGCTACGCGCGACCAACGCGAATCAGAACGGCCTGCTGGGGTTCGGCGGCGACAAGCGCAACGCGCGGACGATCCACCCCGAGGGATCGCTTGCCTATCAGGTATCGCGGCGCTTTGTGGTTGGCGGGGAATTTCGGTCGAAGCCAGACAATCTCGGCATCGCGCGCGAGGATGACTGGTTCGACGCGTTCGCCGCCTATGCGCTCAACCGCAACCTGACCGCGACGGTTGCCTTTGCCGATCTGGGCTCGGTCGCGACGGTTGAGGGGCAGCGAGGCGTTCTGTTCCAAATTCAGGGAAGTTTCTGATGTTCGCTTTCGTCGCATTCGCCGCGCTGATGACCCCGCAGGCTGCCGCTCAGGAGCAGCCGGTCGAACCCTATAAGATCGATCCCACTAATGCAGGGGCGGCCCCGTTTGCCGGCGACGGCATGGCGCGAGCCTTTGGCGGGCAGGACGGCATCAGCCGCATCGTCGACCGCTTCGTCACCGCCAATTTCGCCGATCGGCGGATCGGCGAGATCTTTATGAACCAGGACGAGGTACGCCTGCGCCGCGTACTGTTCGAGCAGTTTTGCTACATCCTCAATGCCGGCTGCACCTATACCGGGCGCGACATGCGCGCCGCGCACAAGGACATGGGCGTCCAACAGGGCGACATGAACCGTCTGGTCGAGAACCTTCAGGCGGCGATGCAGGCTGAACGCGTACCGTTTGCTGCGCAGAACCGCTTCCTTGCCAAGCTGGCGCCGATGCGCCGCGACGTGGTCGAGCGCTGAAGCGTTCAGCTCGGCGCTGTCGAACGAACTGGATCTAGCGGCCGAGAGGGCGGTAGGTTGCGGTCATGCCACGTCCTCCAAGACCGAGAGGCCGCTGCGCCACTTCAACTCGTCACCCGAAATGATACGGTTGGTGGCGCTGATGTACGTGCGCTTCCCGGTGTAGCTGGGGAACCTCGAGGACCTGCTATTCGAGCCATCTCGCGTGCATGAGCGACCGCCTTCTGGGCATCGCTCCGGAAGGAATAGTTATCTTTCTTATCAATGAAGGCTCGCACCAGAACGGCCAATTTGCGGTTCTAGCCGACATAGCTGGACTTCGACGAATCAAACGCCTTAAAATGGCAAAATGCCGTTATGCAGCACTTTCGTCATGCAGTTAAGCGGAACGGCCGTGTCGAGTGATCGTGACGCGTGTGACTGCGGCGGTAATTTGGTTAGATTGGCCGGCTTACACTTTTAAGTGGTCAACTATCGTAGTGCGATGTTGGATCTTAAGAATATTTCCATACAAGCGCTGTATCTTTGAGAACGCGACGTTTAAGGCTTGTCGCTAAAACTGACTTGGCTATTCCCGGGTGGCGGACGCATCGGGGCACGGATGCGGCCGCCATGGGAGATCGGAACTACGCTTACACTTGCCCCAAAACGAAATCTTAAGTTGCGCCAATAACTGCATCAAGCAGCCTGTGCAGTAGGGCTACTACGAAGCTTGATAATCTCGCTCGCAATTTCGCACATCGATCGAAGGCTCGATACGATTTGTGGCGTCACGATCCTAGGCCTGTTGTCGATCAGGCACATGACGCCGATCCTGACGCCGCCGGCGAATTCAATGGGATGGCCGACATAGGTCCGGATGCGTGGCTCGCCGGTCACGAGCGGACTGCCTGAAAAGCGCGCATCGTCAGCAGCGTTGGGCACCACGAAGGTATCCGGTGCGCAAAGACTGTAGTTGCAGAACGCGAATTCACGCGGGATCGAGCCACGTGCGAAGCCGTGCGCCGACTTCACCCATTGCTGACGCTCGTCGATAAAGGTGACTAGCGATGTGGGGAAACCAGTCGCCGCCGCGAGATGCGCGGTAAGGAGATCCAGCTGGCGGTCGGGCGTATCGTTTGCAATCCCCAAGCGACGAAGCGCCGCTAGGCGTAGCCGCTCGTCCATTGGTACCGGGAACGAAGCCGCCGAAGCCCCGACCGTCTTTGCGACGTGGGCCGGCGCCCGGCGGCAGGATCGCATCGGATTGGCGGGCCGCCGACGGAAAAGAGCCCTGATGGTCGCACAGAACTTGTCGGGATTACGCGAGAGATCGCGTTTGTCGATGCAGGCGTCGGCACCCGCAGCCTCGAGCTGTGACACGATTGCGATATTGGCGATGCCGTGTCCGGAGATGACGACCTTGCGCACTTCTTCCACGTCCGAGATCGACATGAGCAGCCGCTTGCCGTCGATATAGGGCATGCAAAGGTCAATGGTCACCAAATCGGGCTTCAGCGTCCGTACAAGGGCCGCGCCCGACGCAGCGTCGGCAGCGAGGCCAACGACGTCGAACCCTAGCCTGACCGTGAAAAGGTGATCGAGCGCAGCCTGCATGGTTCGTGAGTCGTCGATGACGACTACCCGTTTGCGCCCGCCAAATACCTGCCCCGTCCGAGTCATGTTGCCCCTCCGTGTACTGCTTATCGCGCACAGGGAGGCAGCCAGCCTAGCTACGGTTTCTACGGTATGTCAGTGCCTCGCCGGCTGTACGAGCGGGTCTGCAGTGGCGTTCCGCCTCGCTCAGCAACTCTTCGATACGAAAGGGCTTTCGAAGGACCGAGATGCCGTCGATCCGGTCCGACTCAATCCCCAACTCTTCCGCAAAACCAGTCATCAGCAAAATGGGCATTCGGCTGCTTTCGCTGGCCAATCGCCGAGCGAGTTCGATGCCGGTCATGCCGTCACGCAGGCGAATATCCGAAATAAGAAGCGCCGGTTCGAAGCCGCTCGTCAAGAGGTCGATCGCTTCCTCTGCCGATCCCACTTCGGCCACGCTGTACCCGGCCTTGTCAAGATGGAGCGCTAGCACCTTGCGGATCTTGGGATCGTCTTCGACCAGCAGGATGC
This sequence comes from Sphingomonas spermidinifaciens, assembly GCF_002351485.1. Lineage (GTDB taxonomy): Bacteria > Pseudomonadota > Alphaproteobacteria > Sphingomonadales > Sphingomonadaceae > Sphingomonas > Sphingomonas spermidinifaciens. The sequence goes on from NZ_NWMW01000002.1 coordinate 384,572, forward strand.
TCTCCCGCGCGTCGTGGGGAGGGGCGGCGCGAACTGAAGGCTCCTCAACGGGCAGCAACATCGCGACGGTAGTACCCTGACCAACGACGCTGTCGATGCTGACGTCTCCGCCGGATTGCTTGACGAAGTTGTAGACCATCGCGAGGCCCAGCCCATTGCCGCGTCCGCCGATCTTAGTCGTGAAGAAGGGCTCAAACGCTCGCTCGATCGTTTCTGCGTCCATGCCTGTGCCGCTGTCGCTGACCGAGACGAGCGCGGCAGTGCCAAGCTTCGGTCCGGCATTGACCCGCCGCCGAGTCGTGATCTTGACCGTGCCGCCGGCCGGCATCGCGTCGCGCGCGTTTAGGACAAGATTCATGAGCGCGGTCTCGAACAGCGTCCGGTCGAGCCGGACCCTCCCGACCGCGGGGCTGAGGTCGGTCTGCACATGGATGCGGTCGCTGATCGTGCGCGCCAGGAGCGTGACGACGTCCTCGATCACCGCATTGACCGGCACTTCGTCCAGCTCACCGTTTTCGCCACGGGCATATTGAAGCATGCGCGTGACGAGCTTGGAGCCGCCGTCAGCCGCTTCCATGATGTCTGCCGCCGCTTCCCTCGTCAGCGAGCCATGGACTGCCTCGCTGGCGATGATCTCCGCATTGCCCAGAATAAGCGCGAGGATGTTGTTGAAATCGTGCGCGATACCGCCGGACAGCTTACCGATAGCCTCCATCCGCTGCGATTCTCGTAGCCGCGCCTCAAGGTCGCGCCGCTCGGTGACATCAGTCTGGGTGCCCATCCAAAAGGACCCACTTTGCCCGTCGTCGAGCAGCACGAGCGAAATCTCGTTCCAGAACGCGCTGCCGTCCTTGCGATAGTTGAGCAAGAGGCCGGTAAATGGTGCGCGCGCGTCGAGCGCATCCCTCATCTCGGTTCGTTTCTCGGGATTTGTTTCAGGCCCTGCAAGAAAATCGCAAGATCGACCAATCGCTTCGACAGAGGTGTAGCCAGTAAGGTCAGAGAAGGCCCGGTTCACAAAGACGATCGGACGACCATCTTGATTGGCGTCCGCGATAATCACGCTTTGCTGAATGGCGTCGAGCGCGAGTTCGCGAAGGCGGGAGATATCATAATCCTTGCTGCGGGCTGGGCGAACCTGGGTTCCGCAGCCCGGTTGATTGGCAGATGTCACGGTAGATTGGTCCGCATGTCCTCTGACTCGTCCTTATGCCGACCCGCAGCACTTAATGATCTCACCCGATAGGGTGTAACTGGATATTAAGATGTCATGATTGATGACCCCTTCTGGGGAAAGCCGACAATGCACATTTACCTTGTTGACGATGATCCGTTAGCACGTCGAATGGCCCGACGTATGCTGATCGGGACCGATGCGGAGTGCATCGAATTTGACTCGGGCGCTTCGTTTCTTGACCGTCTGGAGGCGCTAGAAACCGGCTGCGTGCTGCTCGATATCGATATGCCCGGCCGCAATGGGCTTGAGGTGCTGCATGAGGTCGCTATGCGCAAGGCGTGGCCGGTCGTCATCGTTTCAGGCTCCAATCGGGTTGATGATGCGATTCGAGCCTTCAGGCAGGGAGCAGTTCACTTCCTTCGCAAGCCGTTCCGGCGCGCGGATTTGGTGCAGACGCTCGGTGAGGCCGTAGCGCGCGAAGCCGAGCGCCAGCGTGCGGTAGCGAAGCAAGCGGAAGCTGCGCGTATTCGTCTCAGTAAGCGTGAAACTGAAGTACTGCACGCGATGAGCGCTGGGCATCAGACGAAGGCCATAGCCTGGGCGCTGGGCCTCAGCCTCCGGACGGTGGAAATGCACCGTTCGAACCTAATGAAGAAAATGAAGGCGAGAAATTCGACGCAGGCAATCTCGATCGCTCGAACCTACGCGCTTATACCGGACTCGCCAGCTGGTACCGTATAGCTGGCTTCAACACATTTTCTTGGCGATCAGCCTTTGATGAATGGTTCTAAATTACCCAATCGTCTGGCAATTCCTGAGCCGCTTCATTTTCGACTACCGACTTAATAGCGAAGCTGCGTCCACTTCGTCCAGCCAGGTGGCGCGATTATTCCGTTGGACACCTTCACCTCTTTACCGGCCCGGCGCGGCCGGAGAATCGGTGTTGGCAGAGGCGAAGCTCGACCGCGACCGCGCCAGTGGCATCGCGTGAGGAAGTTCCTGGTTGGCCTGCTCGTCGCCATCGGCGTTTTGCTGGCGGGGACGACAGGCCTTTGCATTGGCCGTTATCCTGTTTCCCTACCCAGTCTGATCAACCAGCCTCGACCGATGCTCTTGGTGTCGCCGTTTCTGCTCGTTGGCATCATCCCGTGTGCGCTCGGCGTCATCATCTCTAAAGCAGGCCTCTGTATGAAGCGTTCCTCGGACCGAGATGATGCGTAACGGAGCCAGCTGTCAGGAGGCGGCTTCAGCCCCTCGATGGCTAAAGGGGCTCAGTAACTCACCGGCCGGCGGTTCACGCTCGAACCGCAGAGACCCAGGACCGGTCGTCGGGGTCGGCCTGCCGCATTCCAAAACCCGAGACCTGTTCATCTATGCCAAGGGCAAATCGCCTCAATATCAAACATTCAGGCACGTCACCCGCACTATCGAAAGCTGCCATCCAACCCGGGAGCGCCGGAATGGGGAGAATTGGCCGGGAGGCTTCTAGGTTTGGCAAGACGGCCGCGCAGACAGCATATTTGATCACCTCTTACCCAGCAGTATTCGCACCTAGCGCAGACGTCCCGTGCTGTTGCTCAGACACACTACTGTCGCAGAGATCGCGACCTCGTCACCGAAAACCGAGAAAGGATCAACAAAGACGCAACAGCATCATGGGGTTAAGATGAGTCCTGGATCAGACTATCGTTTCACCTTCGGCTAAATGTCCATAGTGGTTGCTGAAATTGGGCGGGTCGAAACCCAAAAAGAGGCTACTCAAATCTGGCGCTCAGTCGGGCAGCTCACGACCAAGCGGCCAATGTGCTCGTCGGCAACATGGCAAGCGATTGCAGTGAGAAGCGCCGCCAGCGGCGCGATCATCATTGCTAGCGACAACCCGTTCGGCATGTCGGCTGCGGTGGCCCAGTCGCTGATCGCGCCGACGAGTAGCGGGCCAATCGCCGGCCCAATCAGGCCGGTGCCAATCAGGGCGAGACTTGATCCCATGGCCTCTCGGCCTTCTCCAGCCACCCGGTGCGCGCTGCCAAAGGCGTGCGGCAGCAGGAATGTGAAGGCGAACATCGCCGGCGTGCAGAACAGGATCGCCAACCAGCTGACCTTAACGAGCAATGCCGCGACCAGACTGGCACTGGCGAGCAGCAGCAGTGCGGCGGGCAGGCGGAGGGCGGGGCGTCCGATCCGCACTGCGCGATCGAACGCCCGCCCGCCGGTCAGCGTGCCTGCGATGCCCAGCAGTCCTTGCAGGGCACCGAAGGCCAGCCCGGCATCGGTGGCGCTGAACCCGTGGACGCGGATCAGGAACATGCCTGCAAAGGCGAACAGCGGGGCCGCCGCAAAGCCGAAGGTGACCGCAGCGATGAAAAGCCAGCGAAAGGCGGGCGATGCCAACAGGGCAAGGCTTTGACGCAGATAGGGGGTGGCATCGCTGGTTTGCGGCCGTCGCAGAGGCGGAGTGGGACCAGCCGCGAAATAGGCGATCAGCGCGATCACGCCACTCAGCGCACCTGCGCCAATCAGCGCCGCCTGCCAGCCATAAGCGTCGTTGACGGCGCCGCCAACGGCAAAGCCGGTCATGCCGCCGACCGGAATGCCCATGGTGAAGATGCCGATCGCGGTGCCGCGCCGATCGGGTCGGATGCGGCGGGCGATCAGTGTGTGGGCCGAGGGGATCGCACCGGCCTCGCCCACCGCGACCCCCAGGCGGGTGAGCGCCAGAAAGACAAAGCTCGTCGCCAGACCGCCCAGTGCGGTCATGGCGCTCCACATCAGCGCGCAGCCGACCAGTACCAGCCGCGGCGACCCGCGATCAGCGAGACTTGCGAGCGGGAGGGAAAGCAAGGTGTAGCATAGCGCGAAGGCCGCGCCGGTCATCAGGCCGATCTGGGTGTCGCTGAGGGAGAACTCAGTCTTGATCGATTCCGCCAGGATGAAGGGCAGGATGCGGTCGACCTGCGCGACGATGCTGACCAGGAAGAGGGCGACGAGCAGCTGGGCGGCCCGGCAACCGGTCAGGTAGTTCGCTTCCCCGGCGCTTTGCTCGGGCGACCCCTCGCCCTGCTGATTCAGTGGCATTCCGTCTAAACTCCGTTACAGGGCGACAACACCTTTTCGGCAAACCAAGCATATACGGCACGGAAAGAGGTTCGCGCGCAGCAGGGCAGCAGGGCAGCAGGGAAGCAGGGCAGCATTGGTTGCGCGTCGGGGGGGGCGACCACCCGGGCATAGTCGTCGCTAAACTGCGATCGGCAGCCATAGCCAACCAAGGATCCGGCGCTCGCGGCGTCGCGCGCCTCGCCGACCATCAGCCGCCGCGCTTCTGCAGCCGAAGCTGTGTGCGGAACTCAAGCGGGCTCATGTCGGCGACGGCCTTGAAATGCTGGTGGAAGGACGAAAGGCTCATTTAGGTGACTGCCGCCGCCTCCTCGATTCGATAGGTTTCGCGATTTTGTTCGCAGATCCAAAGGATCGCGCGGGCGATCTGGTTGCGTCTGCTTTCCGTCTGAGTCATCCTGCGGATGATCGCGATCGAGACCGGTGCGCAGGCGATACTGAAGTTCGCGGTGACGAGCGGTGCCAATGCGGCAATATCGTGCGGCATGCCGAGCAGTTGTAAAAGCGCGCCGCGCGATCAAGCAAGACCGGGGTGGTCGTACCCAGGGTCAACCCGACCTCCCGCGCCGGCTCGGTAGCATCGCAAAGCGGATGAGTAGCGGCGGTTTTGCCCAGTTCGGCTCGGTCCGGTTCGCGCGCGAAGGAGAGATAGGGCGGCCTCGCTCGCCTCGAACACCGATCCCATGACGGCAGGTCGATGTATGCGAGCAGATTGGAGGCCGCATCATAGACATAGGCCGGTCGCCCAGCATCACGCGCTTACGGCCTTGGGCTACGAAGCATATGGTCGGTTCATAGATGACGGGCATGGGCACGGTCGGTTGCGACGCGCGGATATCAGCCGGACCCCCGGAATGGCGGACCCCAGGAGCCGTCGCGCGGTGCGTATCGGGCGACAATCGCGGCGAACTGATCCAGGGTCGGCATGGGCGCAATGCTTTCAGAAGGCGGTCCATGGGACAAGCAGCAACTGACAAGCCCGGAGGATCGTGCAAGGATCGCGGCTGATCGTTCTAACGTAAAGCGGGGTGGAGGGATCATCTTGGGGGCAATCCAATCACCGATGGAGCCCATGATGCCCCCCCATGCCCTTGACCGTTACCGATTGCTCGGCCGATCTGGCCTGCGCGTCTCGCCTCTTGCGCTCGGCACCATGACCTTTGGCGAAGCCTGGGGATGGGGTGCCGATGCGGGCGAAGCGCAGCGCATCTTCGACCTTTATGTCGATCGCGGCGGCAACATGATCGATACGGCGGTGAATTACACCGGCGGTGAATCCGAACGGCTGCTCGGCAGCTTCATAAAGGACAAGCGCGACCGGCTGGTAATCGGTACGAAATTCACCATGGCGCGCGATCCGGCCAACATCAATTCGGGCGGCAACCACCGCTACAATCTGGTGCGATCGGTCGAGGCAAGCCTGAATCAGCTCGATACCGACCGGATTGACCTGCTCTACCTGCACGCCTGGGACTTCACGACTTCGCCGGACGAGGTGATGCGCGCGCTGGACGATCTCATCCGCGCGGGCAAGGTGCTGTATCTCGGCATCTGCAACACGCCCGCCTGGCGGATCGCGCAGCTTCAGACCATCGCCGATCTGCACGGCTGGTCGCCGCTCGTCGCGCTGCAGATCGAATATAGCCTGGTTGAGCGGACGGTGGAGCATGAGCTGATACCTATGGCCCGGGAACTGGGGCTGGGCGTGCTGCCCTGGTCGCCGTTGGGCGGAGGCATCCTGACCGGCAAATATCGGGCATCGGACCTGTCGGACGAGAATGGCGCCGATGTGGCACCGACGCGCAAGGGCGTCATCGCATCGTCGGGTCATCTGAATGCCAGCGCGCTGACGATTGCCGATTCGGTGAAGGCCGTCGCTGACGAGCTTGGGGCAACGCCATCGCAGGTGGCGATCGCCTGGACGCTGCTCAACCCCGCGGTCACCGGCCCGATTATCGGCGCGCGGACGATTGAACAGGCCGAGGACAATCTCGCCGCGCTCGACATCGTGCTGACGGACGAGCAGCGCGAGCGGCTAGACGCGGCCAGCGCCGTCGATCCGATCTTCCCGCACCGCTTTGTCAGCCGACCCATGGTCCGGCAATTGATGTTCGGCACCAATGCGCTGGCGGGAGTGGATTGAGATGCGCAGCACCATTTGGATCGCGCTTGCCCTGTCGATGGTCCCCATCGTCAGCCACGCCGCTGGACAGGCACAGCCCGGTGCCGCTCAGGGCGAGCAGTCGGCTGAGAACAAGCTGATCGTCGAGGCCGCCTTCGCCCGCTGGGCTGCTGGAGGAACGGGCTTCTTCCAGGAGGTGCTGGCCCCCGATGTCGTCTGGACGATCGAGGGATCGGGGCCGAGCGCGGGCATCTTTCGCGGGCGCGACGCGCTGCTCGCCGCCATCGCGCCCTTCACGCGGCGGCTGGCGGTGCCGGTGCGTCCGGTCGCCTACCGGGTCTGGGTGGACGGCGACCATGTTGTCATCCACTGGACCGGGGAGGCGACCACGCTGGACGGCCGGGCCTATCGCAACCGCTATGCCTGGATTTTCCGGATGGAAAGCGGCCGGGCGGTCGAGGTCAACGCCTTTCTCGATCTGGCCCCCTATGATGCGGTGATTGCGCGCGTGCCGCTGCCCCGGGAATGATCCGGGGTCAGGGCGCCGTCTGCGCCAGCAGTGCCTCGATCCGCCGCGCCGACTCCGGGGTGGCGGGATTGTAGACCAGCATCCCGAGATCGGGGCGTCCATCGACCGCGAAGACGGAGAATTCCAGCTCGATCAGCCCATGTTCGGGATGACGCAGCCGCTTCTGCCCATCGGCATGGCCGACCACGTCATTCTCGCGCCACAGCGCCGCGAACTCCGGGCTGAGCGCGGACAAGTCCTCCACGAGCCGCGTCATCTCCGTGCTGGCACCGGCGCGCGCTGCATCGGCGCGCAGGGCGCCGACGACATAGCGGGCGACGGTCCACCAATCCTCCTGCGCCGCGCGGCTGCGCGGATTGGTGAAGATCAAGCGCAGCACGTTGCGCTCCTCGCGCGGCAATTTGGCATAATCGGTTAGCAGAGTCGCCGCCGCCCGGTTCCAAGCGACGACATCCCAGGTCGCGGTCTTGATGATCGCCGGGCTAAGCGGCAGCGCGTCGAGCACGCGCTGAAGCCGGGGGGTCACATCGTCGCATGCCGGATAATGCGTTATGGGCGGCCGCCCGAGGCCGAGGATGAAGAGATGCTCGCGCTCCGGCTCAGTCAGCATCAACCCCTTGGCGAGGCGATCGAGCACGTCGGCAGAGGGCGCGCCGCCCCGACCCTGTTCCAGCCAGCTATACCAGGTCGGCGAGATATTGGACCTGAGCGCCACCTCTTCGCGGCGTAACCCCGGTGTCCGCCTGCGACCGACCGGAAAGCCGAACGCCGCCGGTTCCATTCGGGAACGGCGATCGCGCAGAAAGGTGCCCAGCGCGTTTTCGCAAGTATTCGGCATCACATTTCCTGTTAGCACAATTAATAGGATAACGTCCCTACTTTAACAGGGTAATTATGTGGTCATAGGCAGTCCCGCAACCTCAGCGGAGACTTAATCCATGCGTATTTTCCTGACCGGTGCGACCGGGTTCGTCGGCTCGCATACTGTGCCTGAACTGCTTGCCGCCGGTCACGAGGTGATCGGCCTCACCCGGTCCGAACGGGGTGCGGCTCACCTGGCCGCGGCCGGGGCGCAGGCGCATTTCGGCACCCTTGCCGATGCCGACAGCCTTCGCGACGGGGCCGAGCGCGCGGACGCAGTGATCCACACCGCCTTCGATCATGATTTCGCCAACTATGTCGAAAACTGCCGGGCGGATGCGGACGTCATTGCATTGTTCGGTTCGGTTTTGCGGGGCTCGGACCGTCCGCTGATCGTCACCTCCGCAACGGGAATGGGCGATCCCGGCGACGGCAGCCCGGCGCTGGAATCGATCTTCGATGCCGACCATCCCATCCCCCGCGTCGCCACCGAACGCGCGGCCAATGCCGTGCTGGAAATGGGCGTTGATGTCCGCGTCGTGCGGCTGCCGCAGGTGCATGATCCGGTGAAGCAGGGCCTGGTCTCGCTTTATATCGATCATGTCCGCGCCGCCGGGTCGGTTCCCTACGTCGGCGATGGCAGCAATCGCTGGTGTGCAGCGCATGTCAGCGACGTCGCCCGGCTTTATTCACTCGTTCTCGCCCAGGGCGAGCGTGGTGCGCGCTATCATGCGGTGGCGGAGGAAGGCGTGGCGTTCCGCGATATTGCGGAAGCAGTCGCCAAGGGACTGGACCTGCCGCTGCGCTCTGTATCGGCGGCAGAAGCGCCGGAGCATTTGAGCTGGCTGACGATGTTCGTCGGCATCGACATGGTGGCGTCGAGCGCATGGACCCGCCTGCGGCTGGGCTGGACTCCGGTCGGGCCGGACCTTTTGGCCGACTTGGCAGCAATGGATTACCGGCTCGATGCTGCCGTCAGCTAAGGCCGAGAGGCAGCGGCGCCAGCGGCGAACTTGCCGAGACCAGGCCGTACCCCAAACCGATGAAGGCGATATTCCAGGCAGCAAGCCCGGCACCCGTCGCTAACAGAAATCGGGTTCGATTATGGGGTACGGCACCGGCGAACAGCGGAGCGAGGATGCGGGCCGTCGGCATCAGTTGCGACGTGAACGGCAGCGCCGCTGCGCTGCGTCGCGCGGCACGCAGCATTCGGCCCCGCCGGTCCCGGCGGCGCAGCATCCGGCGTAGTCGCGGGCCGCTGAGCCGTTGGCGGGCCAGGCTTCCCAGGTGATAAGTGCCAACAACGCCCGCGCTGCTGCCGAGGACAGACACTATGGCGGCGGCGGGCAGGCACCACAGCCCCTCGGCGGCGGCCGCGCCGATCGCGGTGAACAGACCGGCCGAAGGCACCAGCGGGAACAGGCGCTCGCCCAGCGCCAGCAGGAACACGCCGCACACCCCGGCAGCGCCGATTAGCGCAATCGCCGCTCCAAGCGGGTCACAGGCGATCATGGGGCACCTTGAACGAAATTCGCCGGAAACAGGCGACCCAGTTCACCCAGCGTCCAGCCCGACCGCTCAGCAGCGGCAACCAGATCAGCGGGGAATTCGGACGGGCGCCTCGCTAGCGATGCGCTGATGGCCCGCAAAACTTCTAGCCGGGGATCGGCCAGGGGGCTGGGGCGTCGGCCCCGCAACAATTCATCTAACCAGCCGCGCGGCGGGGCGGGTTCGATGATCCGATCCGGTTCGCCGGGCAGTCGGCCCACTGTAACTGCGGCCGCGATTAGCGCCGCACTTAACGGCGCCGCCTGATCAAGACCGAAGACGGTGTGGCGATTAACCGTAACTTCGGCGGTGAGCGGGAGGAGAGGGACCATGGGTCAGAACCGATAGGACAGGGTCAAGCCGCCGACCGGCTGCCAGCGGCTGCCCTGATCGGTCACCGGGCTGTCAGCGGCGTCGCCGATCAGGTAATTGGCACCGACCCGCCCGACGATGCCAAGGCTGCGGCTGAAATAATAGCCGGCGCTGATGCCCGCCCCGACATCCCGAAAGCCCGAGCCGGCATCAAAAGTTGCCAGGCCGCTGGCAGCTGCATCGGCTGCGCTAATACCGAAATAGGTCTGCGTGTAATCCGCGTCCGCCCAGGTGGTCTGAAGATCAAACGACACGAAGCTGTCGGGCTTGCGGATCGCCATGTAGCTGGTGCTCACCGTGGCGAGCAGGCCGTTATGCACTTCCGAAATATCGTGGACGACCGACAGTTCGACCTGCATCGAACCCTGGCCCAGCCGGTTTCCTCCGAAGCGATAGCCGACATAGCCGCCCGCCTCGATCGCGGTATCGATTTCGGGCAGCAGGCCGACCGACCCGTCCACGTCGCTGCGATCGAGCCGCGCACCGATCACTGGTCCTAAGGAAAGCCGAGGATCCGAGGCGAGATCGACGCGCGCGTGCAGGCCTCGCATTTCCAGCGTCACGCCGGCCCAGCGGATATCGGCGAGCACGAAGGGGATCACGCGCAGGTCGTCGGACCCTTCATAGTCTGGTGCGAGCCCGGCACCACTGGCGACCTGGCCGTGCGGCCCTTCATCCGGCGGGCCATCCTGTGCCGCTACGGGGATCGGCATTGCGGCGACGAGGGCGATCAGGGCGGTCGAAAGCAGGCGCATGGTTCAGGTCCTTTTTCGGGGGTTGCGGCACGCCTCGAGCGACCTGACGAGGAGGGTCGCTCCCGGCAGCCCATTAAGGATTGTCGGACGGCATTGACCCATCCAGCGCAAACGCCGCTCATGAGGAGCGCGGCAGCGTTAGGAGAAACCTGCGTGTTTGAGCAGGCGGATGGACTAAATTGCTTTGAACGAGCCCACCCGTTGAGTGATTACTCGGTCCGTCTATCGCGAAAACATGAAAGTTGGCGTCGAGCCAAGTATTAGATCTTTGAAAAAAATAGGTCGGCTATAGTCCGATATTTTTAAAGCTAAGAGAAAAATCTACGATCTAATTATAAAGAGCGATTGAAACATTGTGTAGTATGTTGATTATCAAAGACTATTATCGTATTATTACACTTGACATCATGAGGGTCTGCTGGCATTTCGTTGCCCTGACGGTATTGCTGAATGTAACCCCATCGGCAGCCTCGCTTGATCTGGCACACTCAAGCTAAAAGGAATGCCCGATGACTGGAATGCCGATTACCGCTGAAATCTTGCCTTTTCCTGCAAGCCAGATCGATCGCCGCAGGGAGGCTGTTGCCTATGCGCCGCCTGCCGTGCGGACGCCTGCGCCGCTGACGATCGCGGCGCTTGAATATATTGAATCTCGGGGCGGCGGGCAGGGCCGGTTCCAGACGCCGATGGCTGATGTGCACATCGTGCGCTCATTTCAAACGATAATGCCAATCCACAACATGTATCGGCCGTCGCTCTGCGTCGTTCTGAAAGGACAGAAGGAAATCCTTTTCGGCGAGACCAAGCTTTACTATGCCGAGATGGAGTGTCTGGTCGTCAATGTCGCGCTTCCGGCCAGCGGGCGGATGCTCGATGCGACTCCCGAGAGCCCATATATTGGCGTGATGATCGACTTCGATGTGGCGATGCTACGCGAAGTGTTGCAACAGTTGCCCAAGCCGCCGACGCCAAACGCGGGGTCGGGACCATGCGTGTTCGTCGGCAAGGTGGACGGCACGCTGGCCGACTGTATCTTGCGGCTGGTGCGTATGGCGCAGATTCCGGATGCGGTGCCGGTGCTGTACCCGGCGGCGATGCGCGAACTCTATTACTGGCTACTGACGGGTCCTTACGGCGGCGAGGTCGCCAAGCTGGCACTGCCCGAAACCCAGGCCGAGCGGGTGGCGCGCGCGCTCCATTATCTGCGCGAGCATTATCAAGAGCCGCTGCGCGTCGAGCAGCTGGCCGAGGTCGCGATGATGAGTGCGTCTTCCTTTCATCAGCATTTCAAGGCGATGACTTCGATGACGCCGGTTCAGTATCAAAAGCAGCTCCGCCTCCTTGAGGCCCGGCGGCTGATGGTGTCGGACAACGCCAATGTGTCGGAGGCCGCCTATCAGGTTGGTTATGAAAGCGTTTCGCAGTTCAGCCGGGAATATACGCGCTCGTTCGGCGTCGCGCCGAAGCGAGACGTGATGAATTTCAAGGCGATGCTGGCGGCGGGGATGCGCTAGTCCGGGAAGCGGTGATGCCGATCCTGTCATGCGGCTCACCCACTGAGTTCGCAGGATAAGGCAAGAAACTTGTCAGTTCCGGCATGGGGCGGCGGGCCATAATCGCATAATCCTTTGAAAGACGCCACAAGGGCGCTCTTGGAGGAACAGGCGATGACCCGCTGGACCGTTTCCGACACCCCCCCACAGCCTGGCCGCACCGCCATTGTCACTGGTACAGGGGGCCTGGGCCCGGAGGATGCGCTGGCCTTGGCGGGGGTCGGGGCCCGTGTCATCCTGGCCGGGCGGAGCGCTGCCAAGGGGGCGGGTGCCGTTGCCCGCATCGGCCGCCGCTTTCCGCAAACCGCGATCCGCTTTGAACGGTTCGATCTTGCCGATCTGCATTCGGTAGCCGATTTTGCCGAGCGCATCCTGCAGTATCGGCATAGCATTGACCTCCTGATCAACAATGCCGGCGTCATAGTCCCGTCGCGCCGGACCCTAACCGCCGACGGCTTCGAATTGCAGCTGAGCACCAATTATCTTGGCCATTTCGCGCTGACGGCCTATCTCCTGCCGCTGCTCAGCCGAGCGTGTCATGCGCGAGCCGTCTCGTTCTGCAGCATCGCCGCACCCCAGGGGCGGATCGATCTCGCCGATCTGATTGCTGAGCGTAGCTACAAGCCGATGCAGGTCTATGCGCAGTCGAAGCTGGCCTGCCTGATGTTTGCCTTCGAGCTGCAGCGGCGCAGCGATGCGGCGGGCTGGGGCATCACCAGCATCGCGGCGCAACCCGGCGTTGCGCGCACGGACCTGCTGCACAACGGCTCCGGCCGAGCAAGCATCAGGGACGCATTCGTTTCTGGCTACCCTTCCTCCTCCAGGCCCCGGGGCGCGGCGCCCTGCCCATCCTGTTTGCCGCGACATCGCCCGATGCCGAGCCTCGCGGCTATCATGGGCCGAATGGATTGGCGGATTTGCGCGGCTATCCCGCCAGGGCGAAGAACTCCGCCCCAGGCGCTCGATATGGCGATGGCGGCACGGCTCTTGACTACGTCGGAAGCGCTGGTCGGTCTGCGCTTCGATGCCGCAGGCGCGTCAGCCACCCTCGCAAGCGCCGCCTGAGAACCGAAAACACCCGCATCTCCCTCCCGAGTCTAGGAGATTCATCATGAACCGTCTGCTCACGCCTCTCGTTGCCGCGTCCGTTTCGGCCGGCCTGACCGCGCTCATCCAGCCCTCGGCTGCTCAGACGTCGGCGCCGCCCCGCATCGCCGGGGTGTGGCAGGCCGAAAACGGCCAGATGAAGATCGAGATCGTGGAAGGCAGTAGCGGGCCGACCGGTCGGCTGCTGTGGGGCCAGCGCGCGGTCGAGGCCGATGGCAAAACCTTCAAGCGCGACGTCCATAATCCCGATCCCGCGCTGCGGGGCCGGTCGCTTGAGGGCATCACCATCCTCCAGAACCTCAGCTGGAACGCGCGCGAACGCCGCTGGGATGGCGGGCGGCTCTATGACGGCACGTCGGGGCGCACCGTATCGGCACGACTGACCCCCACTGACGGCAAGCTGGAGATGCGCGCCTACATGGGATCGCCGATGCTCGGCCGAACCATCGCCTTTCGCCGCGCCGCCGACTGATCGACGGACACGTGCTAGCTTTGGAAAGGACGAACCATGACCCATAGCTTGTTCGTCAACGGTCGGCTCCACAGCGTGGATACCGATGGCGATGCGCCGCTGCTGTGGGTGCTGCGCGATCATCTACGGCTGACCGGCACCAAATATGGCTGTGGCAAGGCGCAGTGCGGCGCCTGCACCGTCCATGCCGATGGCCAGCCGGTGCGATCCTGTTCCCTGTCGCTGGCCGATGCAGCGACGAGCCGGATCGAGACGATCGAAGGCGCGGCCGGGCCCGAGGCGGAGGCGCTGACCGCCGCCTGGGTGGCGCGCGGTGTACCGCAGTGCGGCTTTTGCCAGTCTGGCCAGTTGATGAGCGCGCTGGCGCTGCTGCGCGCCAATTCTGCGCCGACCGATGCCGATATTGATGCGGCGATGAGCGGAAATCTGTGCCGCTGCGCCACCTATAACCGCATCCGCGCTGGCATCCACGATGCTGCCGCGGCGCTCGGCGACCGGTCGTGAAACTGCGCCGGCCGCGCCTGAGCTGCCTCTCGATCGCGATGATCCTGTTTGCCCTCATCATCCTGATCGTCGCGATCCTGTTGCGGCCGCTGACTCTGCCCAAGCCTGAGGCTCTGTCGGCGGCGTTTGCGCCAGTCGTCGTCGCCCCGCTGAAGCCAGTCTCCGCCTTTAATGCCATTGTCGATCCCGCCGCGCGGTCCGTCGCGCTGTTTCAGGAGGCAGGGCGTGTGATCCGGCATCCGCGCTGCATGAACTGCCACCCGCGCACAGATCGACCTACCCAGACCGACGCGATGCGCCCGCATATGCCCGCCGTGGCACGCGGCCCCGATGGCGCCGGCGACCCACACTTGCGCTGTGCGACCTGCCACAACGACGCGAACTTCACCGGCAGGGATGTGCCCGGCAATCCGCAATGGCTGCTCGCGCTGATCGAACAGGCCTGGCAGGGCCGGTCGCTCGGTGAAACCTGCCGCCAGCTGTTCGATCCGGCGCGATCGTACATAACCCGCGCCGAGCTGCTTGAGCATATGGCGAACGACGCGCTGGTCGGCTGGGCATGGCATCCCGGTGGCGATCGCCCGCCTGCGCCCGGCACCCAGGCGCAATTCGGCGCGCTGATCGCAGCGTGGCGCGAAACCGACGCGCGGTGGCCGGCATGACTTCAGGAGAACAGCCATGACCGACACGCCTCCAAGCGACACGCCCAAGCGCCGCTTCCGGTTGACGCGCCGCCGCATGATCCTGGGCAGCGGCCTGGTCGGCGGGGCGCTGGTGGTGGGCTATACTGCCATGAACCCGATGCAGGTCGGCGGCGCGCTGCTTACCGCCGGCGGCCCGGATTTTGATCCTGGCCCGTTCGGCCCGTATATCCGCATCGACGCCGATGGCGGCGTCGCGATCGTCAACCCGCAGCAGGAAATGGGGCAGGGCATCCATGCCGCGCTGGCGGCGATGATCGCCGAGGAGCTGGACGCCGATTGGGACACGGTGCGCGTGGTCGACGCGCGGGTGAACTTCGCCGCTTATGGGCCGCAGATGACGGCGGGATCGCACGCCGTCGCCTATCATTGGGACAAGCTGCGCAAGACCGGGGCGGCCGCGCGGTCCATGTTCGTCGATGCCGCCGCGCTGCGCTGGCAGGTGCCGCGCCGGTTGATCACGGTGCAGAACGGCGTGGTCTCGCATCCGCAATCAAACCGTTCGGCCAGCTTTGCCGAGCTACTGACCGACGCCGCACGCCACGCGCCGCCGCGCGAGCCGGTGCTCAAGCGGCCGGAGGAATTCCGGCTGATCGGTACCGATCGCGTGCGGCGCAAGGATTGCGGCCCAAAAAGCACCGGTCGGCAGGTCTATACGCAGGATATCCAGCGTCCGGACATGCTGGTGGCGATGGTGGCGCACAGCCCGCGCTTCGGCGGTATGCTCAAGCGGTTCGACGACCGGGACGCCCGCCGGATCAAGGGCGTGGTCGATGTCTTTGCCATCGAAACCGGGGTTGCCGTGCTCGCGCAGGATACGCTGGCGGCGCGCCGGGGCCGCGATGCGCTGCGCATCGAATGGGATGACAGCGCGGCCGAGCGGCGCTCCTCGCCCGAACTGACCGCATGGTACCGCGACATCGCGGTCGGCCGCGCAGTGATCGACGCTACCAGCTTTGAGACGCGCGGCGATATCGAACAGCCGCAGACGGGCGACCGGTTCGAAACGACGATCGACTTTCCCTATCTGGCCCATGCGCCGATGGAGCCGCTCGATTGCGTGGCGCAGGTTCGGGGCTGGGATGTCGATATCTGGTCGGGCAGTCATCTGGCGACGCTGGATCAGGTGCAGGCGGCGCTGACCGCGCGCACCATTCCAGGCCGGGTGAAGCTGCACGTCCTCCCCGCTGGCGGCTCGTTCGGGCGGCGCGGGCTGATGTCGTGCGACTATCTGGTCGAATGCGTCCGCATCGCGCGCCGCACCGGACATCGTCCGGTCAAGCTGATGTGGACGCGCGAGGACGAGATGACCGGCGGCTATTACCGGCCGATGGTGCATCATCAGGCGTCGATCGTGCTGGGCGCTGACGGCCTGCCGAGCGATTGGCGGCACCGGATCGTCGCCCAGCGGCTGATTCCGGTGGGCGACAATCCGCAAAATTCGGAAGGGGTTGCGGGATCGCCGTATTTCGCGGCCGCCAATACGCTCGATTGCCGCATCGCCAGCCCGGAGCTACCCGTCAGCGTCTCCTTCTGGCGGTCGGTCGGCCATTCGCACACCGCGATGGCGATGGAGCATATCGTCGATCAGCTCGCCCGCCGCGCTAGGCGCGATCCGGCGGAGTATCGCCGGGCGCTCTATCAAAAGGCAGGTGCAACGGGTCGACTGCGGGTGCTCGAGGCCCTGTGCACCCGGGCAGGCTGGGGCAAGCCACTGGAAGACGGCTGGGCGCGCGGCATGGCGCTTCATGACTGTTTCGGGACGATTGTCGGACAGGTCGCCGAGGTCCGCCTGGATTCGGGCCGTTTGGTGGTGCGCCGCGTTGTCGCCGTGGTCGATTGCGGCATTGCCGTCTCCCCGGATCAGGTCGCCGCGCAGATGGAGGGCGGGATCGGCTTCGGCCTCTCCGCCGCGCTGCACGGCGCGATCACGCTGAAGGACGGCGTGGTGCAGGAGGATAATTTCGACAGCTACGCACCCGTCCGCATGGACGAGATGCCCCTGGTCGAGACTCATATCCTGCCCTCCACCCGCCCGCCGACCGGCATGGGTGAGCCGGGCGTGCCTCCGATCGCCCCGGCCGTCGCCAACGCCTTGTTCGCGCTCACCGGCACGCCGACGCGCAGCCTGCCGTTCGGCCGACAGGCGTAAGGGCATCGAGTCGACCCCATGATCGCCGCTTCCGCCCTTGACCTGATCGGCAGCACGCCGCTTGTCGCGCTGGATCGCGTCTGGCCAGGTCCGGGGCGGCTGGTCGCCAAGGCCGAGTTCCTCCAGCCCGGCGGCAGCGTGAAGGATCGGGCGGCGCGTGCCATCCTGCTTGCAGCGCGCCGCGACGGCAGGCTGGCACACCGCACGCCGGTCGTCGAGATGAGCAGCGGCAATATGGGCGCCGGCCTCGCCGTCGCCTGTGCCGTGCTCGGCCACCCGCTGTTCGTCGCGATGTCCGCAGGCAATAGCCCCGAGCGCGTGAAGATGCTGGAGGGGCTTGGTGCTGCGGTCGTACTCGTGCCGCAGGTCGATGGCGTTCCCGGCCAAGTGACCGGCGCGGACGTCGAAGCCGCGGCAGTGGCAGCGCGCGACCTCGCCAAGGAAACGGGGGGCTTCTATGTCGATCAGTTCAATGCGGTGGAGGGCATTGCTGCCCATGAACAAACCGGCATTGAGATACTGGAACAGGCGGGAAGGCGCGTCGATGCCTGGGTTGCTGCCGTCGGTTCGGGCTGCTCATTCGTCGGCGTGGCCCGCAGGCTTCGCGCCGCTAATCCGGCAACCCGTTGCATGGTCGTCGAACCCGAGGGATCACGCCCGCTCGCTGGCGAGACCGTTCGCAAGGCGCGGCATATGCTGCAGGGGACTGGCTATGGCCGGACGCCTCCGCATTGGGACGCATCGTTAATGGACGCGAGCATTGCTGTCTCTGACGAAGAGGCGGTGCATTGGCGCAACAGGCTGGCGCATGAGGAAGGTCTGTATATCGGCTATTCCGCCGCCGCGAATGTTTGCGCCGCCGTCAAGTTGATGAAATCGGGTAAGCTGCGGCCTGACGCGCTCGTCGTCACCCTGCTCTGTGACACCGGATTGAAATACTGATGTGGCGCGCCGATCCGTCGAGCCAGCACCAATCGGTAGAACGGCACCCTCGACATACTGGCAATGCATAAAATCGACGCTTGTTTGCTCGGCTCCGGGGGCAGCAACAGGCACGGGATTCATCTGATGAGGATCAACGACATGACCGTATTTCGCTTTTGCCTAGCCGCCGCGCTGCTCGCAGCATCGCTGTCTGGCATAGCATCGGCGCAGACAACGGCGCAGGATCTGCCGCGCCGTAATCCCGAAATGTCGTGGCCCAGCGGCTTTGAGCCATCGGAGGCCGACACCTTCAACCACAACAAACTGTTGATCGAGACCGACTGCGGAATGGTTTATGACATCCTGACAAAGCCGGACGAATGGCCTTTTTGGCTTCCAATCGCATCGAAGGTTCGCGTCTCGACGCCGGCGCAGCCGATGACAGTTGGCAGCCGCTTCGCATGGTCGGTGTTCAACATCGCAATCGAAAGTAACGTCTTCGTGGCCGAGCCGGGTCGCCGCTTTGGCTATACCGTCACGCCGCCGGGTCCGCCGCCCCTTTACGCGCAGAGCTGGCTATTTCAGCCGGTCGAACAGGGGTGTCTCGTCACGACTGAAGAAATGGGCATGGGCGACCTTGCCAAGCAGACCACGGCGTCGGGCTCGCGTCTCGTCCATGTCGCACACGATCTCTGGCTTGCAGCACTCCGCTGGCAGTCGCTTTTCGGCAAAGCGCCGGGATTCGGGAACAAGCCGGTCGCGGAATAGGGTGTTGGGTGTCGTCGAGGGTTGAACAAATCGGCGAAGATCGCTGGCCTTCTGTCGTTGCCCGTCTTGCTCTCCAGCGTCCTCAGCCCCGCGGCTGCGTCCTTCGCGTCCGACCGACGGTGAAGTCGGCCCTTACCGCCACGATCGTTGGCCAACAACCGCGCACGAACGCCAGCAGATCGGCGTTGATGAGATCAACTGAAGAATCGACTTGCAGACTCCTCCGCCTTTGGTCGACCGTTCCGGCGCATCACCGGCGTGAGGCCGCATGCTTGTCGCCAGCACTTTGGCCGCCAGCGGCAAACCAAGCGCTGACGCCGAGAACCCCGCGGCGAGGGTCACGCCGCGCACCTCCACTGACAAGTGATGACAGTGTAAAGTTCCGTATTAATTGTTGTTATCGACGATGAATACCAGGCATGCAGTCCTCGGGGGCAAGGGCGTGGAGCTTGGTGCTCATGCCGTCCTTGATGCGCCCGATCCGGCGGCCAAGATTCCTTTCCTACCCTCAGGCTCGAGGCCGTGCGGTGTGCCTGCCCGCACCGAAAGTTGGCTACGCCAATCCCCGTGGAGGACAGCATGAAGCTGTGCGCCCGGTGGATGTGGGGGTGCACGAGCTGGTGACCGATCAGAACGCCGGCGATCGCGGCAACGAGGGCGATGATAGCGACCATCGCCAGGCGCTTCATCATTGGCCGATCAGGAGCGTCGACGGCGCCAATGGGTTCGAGGCATCGAAGGATGAAGTGATGGCGGCGGCTTGCGCATTGGCAGCGGGTCCGGCGTTGCCTATGCCGCCGAGCAGCAGCGCGAATGCGGCCGCCCGAGCGTGGCCCGGGCCCGATCGCCCTGGCCGACTCGCGGCCGATGGCGCGCGGTATCCTGTCCTCGAGCCCCGCCAGCCCGGGATGTTCAGCACTCCCTGAAAACCACGCCAGCGCGTCGTCAATCTGTACGCTCAGCTGTTTTCCTCCACCCCCGTGCAGCCAATACGCGCCCGCCGCGCGAATCCTCACCCTTTGATTGAGGGATGCGCCGGCGACGTGCGTATAGTCGGCAAGTACCACAGGAGACCGACATGAAACTCAAATTGAAGTCGCTGGCGCTGGCCACCGTGGCTGTCGCCACGATGTCGACTGCCGCACTCGCCCACCCAAAGCTGGTCACCGCCACACCCGCGGCCAATGCGACCGTCTCGGGCACCAAAACCGTCAAGCTGACCTTCAGCGAGCGGGTCATGCCGAAGTTGTCGAGTGCGACGCTGGTCATGACCGGCATGCCCGGCATGAAGAATCATCCTGACATGAAAATGACGGGAGTCACCAGCGCCATCGCTGGCGACGGCAAGTCGATCGTTCTGACCTCTGCAAAGGCTCTTCCGGCCGGCAGCTACCGCGCCGATTGGGTCATCGTCGGTTCGGACACGCATCGTATTACCGGCACGCATAGCTTCAACGTCCGCTGATCCTGATGGATTCGGTCGTGGTCGGGCTGCGTTTCGCCGCCTATGTCGACCTGATGTTGCTGGCCGGGTTCGCTCTAGGCGGTGGGCTTGGCCGCCACGCCCCCGCTATCAGCAGGCGGGTGGTCGCTGCGTTGTCGGCGATCGGCGCCATCATCACCGTCGCTCAATTTGGCGCGACCTGCCTGGCCATGACGGGCAACGACATGGCGGCGCTCGACGGCGAGATGCTCGCGTTCATGGCGTTCGAGACGTCGATGGGCATCTCGCACGTCATCCGCGCGACGGCACTCGGCCTTCTCACGGTGATTTCCGCCACGGGTCGGGCAGGCAGGCCGCTGGTGGCGGGCTTGGCGATCGTGGCGTTAGGTTCGCTCGCCTGGACCGGCCATGCAGGAGCGTCCGAGGCGGCGCTCGGATGGCTTCATCGTTCGAGCGACATCGTCCATCTGCTGTCAGGTGCGATCTGGATCGCCGCCTTGGCGATGTTCGCGCGCATCCTGCTGGCCAATTTCTCGGTTCCAGGGTCGGCGGAGCGCGCACTAGCAGCGCTTAAACGCTTCTCAAGCGTCGGAACGGCCGTCGTTGGGGCGATCGTGGTTACCGGGGCCGTGAACCTGGTCGCGATCGTGGGCATTGACGGAATCTGGGCATCAGTCCGTACGGACTATGGGCGCTTGCTGGTAATAAAGTTGATGTTGCTCGCCGGAATGCTTTGCCTAGCGGCAGGCAACCGATGGATCCTCGTGCCGCAGCTAAAAACTTCGTTGGAAGCCGGGCATCATGCAGCTGCACTGCGCCGCCTTCACCTGGCGATCCGGACCGAGACTATGCTGGCGCTCGCCTTACTGGCCGTCGTGGCTGTGCTCGGCACCTTGTCACCGGCGGGCTGAACGGCACCCAACCATCACCCCCAGCGTTAACGTATTTCAGGAGAGTGTCATGACCACGCACCGACTCTTTATCCTACCCATTGTCACAGTGTCTCTGATCATTGCAGGATGCTCGGCCGCACCTGAGCAGGCCGATGTGGGTAATGCCACGACTGCGATGCCGATGCCCTCGAATGGCGCGATGCCGATGGGCATGGCCGCCAACCCTGGCGATCCGCCCGCGACGCAGGGTTACAAGAAGTCGATGAGCGACATGATGGCGAACATGCCTACGTACACGGGCGACGCCGACGCGGACTTCATGCGCCAGATGAAGGTGCATCACGGTTCGGCTATCGCAATGGCACAGGTCGAATTGAATCACGGCAAGGACGCTAAGGCTCGCGCGCTGGCGGAGAAGATCATTGGCGATCAACGTGCCGAGATCGCGCAGATCGACGCGTGGCTCGCAGCCAGGAAATGACCCGCTTGACCCTAACGTAATGTCAAACACTATTGAGCGGTCATCGAGGACGACTCAGATGCCAACGTTGGCCACGCTGCCGACCAGAAGCACGGCTGCTGCTCGATCAGAAAGGGTGCCAACCCAAGGCAGCGTCGGCCACCGCTCCGCTCTGAACGATGCCTGTCGACCCGTTGAAAGCGGCCCACGATCAGTCATTCGGCGTCCGGTCGCCGCTGCCGAGAAGCTGTCGCTCGTTCATCCTTCGTCCTCCAGGTCACAGGAATGCGGAGATAGGTGACACCGTTGGCGAGCGCTTCCTCGAAACGGCCGGCGCGGATGTTGACCTGGATCGACGGCAGCAGGAGCTTGGGCACCGACAGTCCGGCGTCCCGCTGCTCGCGCATCGCGACAAAGTCATCCTCGCTCGCGCCGTCATGCACATGAACGCTTGCGCGCCGCTGTTCGCCCACAGTGGTTTCCCAGCGATAGTCGTGGCGTCCCGGCGCCTTGTAATCGTGGCAGAGGAACAGCCGTGTCGCGTCCGGCAGCGCCAGCAGACGGCGGATCGAGCGATATAGCGTTCTCGCATCGCCGCCAGGGAAGTCGGCGCGCGCGGTGCCATAGTCGGGCATGAACAGCGTGTCGCCGACGAATGCCGCGTCACCGATCAGATAGGTGACGTCGGCTGGGGTATGGCCGGGCACATGCAACACCTCCACCTCCAGCCCGCCGATCACGAAGAGGTCGCCGTCATCGAACAGCCGGTCGAAATCCGACCCGTCGGTCTTCAGATCGTCCATCGCGAAGACCGGGCGGAAGATCTTCTGCACGTCGCGGATGTGCGCGCCGATGCCGATCCATGCACCGGTCCTCGCCTTGATGAACGGCGCGGCGGACAGGTGGTCGGCATGGGCATGCGTCTCCAGCACCATTTCGATCCGCCAGTCGTACTCGGTGGCGAAGGCGATGATCCGCTCGGCCGATCGGGTATCCGCCTCGCCGCTCGCAAGGTCGAAGTCGAGCACGGGATCGATCACCGCGGCGACGCGCGTCCCCGGGTCGCCGACCAGATAGCTGATCGTGTTGGTGGGCTCGTCGAAGAAGGCTTCGATGAAGGGCTGGCTCATGATTTCCTCCGTCAGCTCTTGCTAATATATTAGAAGATTCTACATAAGCAATATCTTATGGAGTGCCGATGATGCTGAAGCCGCCGATGGACATGGCGACGTTCGAGACGAAGGCTGGTGCGGTCGCGGATACGCTGAAGGCGATCGGCAACGCGCGGCGGCTGATGCTCCTGTGCAAGCTGGTTGAGCATGGCGAAGTGACGGTCAGCGATCTTGCCCGCGACGTCGGCTTGTCGCAGTCGGCGTGTTCGCAGCACCTCGCCAAGATGCGCGACGAGGGGCTCGTCGCCTTCCGCCGGGAAAGCCAGTCGCTCTGGTACTCCATTGCCGATCCGCGCGTCGAGACAATGCTCGCCACCCTCTACCAGCTCTATTGCAAGGATTGACGCCCGTGACCGTGAAGACCCTTTCGCCTGCCGATGCTCGCCTCGCGATCGACAGCGGCGCGCGCCTGATCGACATCCGCGGCGCCGATGAGCACGCGCGCGAACGCATCCCGAGGGCGACGAACGTGCCGCTCGACCACATCGCCAACCTGCCGCGTGACGAACGTCCCGTCGTCTTCCACTGCCGGTCCGGTATGCGGACTGTGGCCAACGCGGCGCAGTTGCGGGCAGCCGCCGGTGACGCACCGGCCTTCCTGCTCGGCGGCGGGATTGACGCGTGGCGGAGCGCCGGGCTTCCGACGATCTCCGACCGTTCCCAGCCGCTGGAGATCATGCGGCAGGTGCAGATCACCGCTGGTACGCTGGTGCTGACCGGCGTGCTGCTCGGCCTGTTGGTCGCGCCCGTCTTCTTCGGCCTGTCGGCGTTCGTCGGTGCGGGGCTGGTGTTCGCGGGCACGACGGGCTGGTGCGGCATGGCCAACCTGCTGCGGTTGATGCCCTGGAATCGACGCGCGGCGGCCTGACGATCATGCAAACGGTCCTTTCCCTCGCGTCCGGCGGGCTGATCGGGCTCGTCCTCGCCCTTGTCGGCGGGGGCGGGTCGATCCTGGCCGTGCCGCTGCTCATTTATGTCGTGGGTGTCGGCTCACCACACGCCGCGATCGGCACCGCAGCCGTGGCCGTCACCGCCAACGCGCTGACAAGCCTGATCGGACACGCACGCGCGGGACGGGTGAAGTGGCGGTGCGCGAGCGTTTTCGCGATCGCCGGCATGGTCGGCGCAGCGCTCGGTGCTGAGCTTGGCAAAGCGATCGACGGCAAGCGCCTGCTGGCGCTGTTCGGGCTGCTGATGGTAGGCGTGGGGCTGTCGATGCTGCACAAGCGCCGCGCCGCGGAGGCGCCAGACGTTCGGCTGACCCTCGACAGTGCAGCAACACTGATGCCGCGGCTAATCCCGATCGGGCTCAACGTGGGGCTTGCCGCCGGCTTCTTTGGGATCGGCGGTGGCTTCCTGATTGTGCCCGGCCTGATGCTGGCGACGGCTATGCCTCTATCGTTCGCCATCGGCACGTCGCTCGTCGTCGTCACCGCGCTCGGTGTGACGACCGCTTCGTCCTACGCGCTGTCCGGCCTTGTCTACTGGCGCATCACGGCGCTGCTGATCGTGGGTGGGATTGTCGGCACGCTGGGCGGCATCGCGGTCGGTCGGCTGCTCGCCGCGCGCAAGGGTCTGCTCGAGCGGTTGTTCGCCGTCATCGTGGTCGGCGTTGGTCTCTACGTAGCTGCTTCATCTCTCTGATCGCAGCTACGCTTGCGTTGCGCTTGCTAAAATTCGACGGGTCGACCCAATAATGGTCAGTCAGAGCCGATCAGCCGATTCCCAAAACTTGCCATTCGTTTAGGTATGCCAGCTGTCAATATTGCTGGTGGGGCGGCGTGCCGTCGAGACGCCACGCTCCCACCTGTGCGAACCGTCAATCGACAAGGTTGAGGACCCGCGGTTTGCGCCAATGCCGGCCAAGGCCGAGCGACGCCGTTCCGAGATCCGTCCGCGCCAGTCGTCGGCACAGGGCAATGTGACAGCATATATTACAGCTGTCGTTGCTATCGTGACGGGGCTGCTGTGTGGTCAATCATCACGGTCGAAGCCTAGATTCAGGCGGCGATGTGTAGCCGATTACGCCCCTCGCTCTTCGCGGCATAGAGCGCGGCATCGGCTCGGCGGAACAGGTCCTCCCCCGTTTCCCCATCATGAAGGTCGGCGACGCCGACGCTGATTGTCACCCTCGGCTCACGCCAATCGCTTTCGATCGCCGATCGAACCCGCTCGGCTACAAGCATTGCGGTGTCAGCATGGGCCCCCGGCAGGACGATGACGAACTCCTCGCCGCCGAAGCGACCCAGCGTGTCGCCGGTGCGGAGTACGGACGCCGCGCCGGTTGCGGTGCGCCGCAGCACTTCGTCTCCGGTCTGATGACCGAATACATCGTTGACGCGCTTAAAATGGTCGATGTCCAGCACCGCGATCGACATAGGGCTTCGGTTAGCCACACCCGCCTTGATGGCTAGGTCAAGCACGGTCTCTATGCGGCGGCGGTTCGCAACGCCCGTCAGGGGATCAATTTCGGCAATTCTGATTGCGTGAGCGGCGGCGGCTTCGGCACTTGCGCGCGCGACCTCCAGCGCACTGGCGTGCTCGATCTGCGACGTCACGTCCTGAATGATTCCGAACAACCCGACAGGACCGGATCCACCGCCGGAGTCGATCTCCCCGCGGGAGAACACATGGCGAATACTGCCGTCCGGTCGAACGATCCTGGCGTTGAAGGCGAAGCAGCCCTCGCCGTTGAGTGCCTTGTCGATGTTTGCCGAAACCGTGGCGCGATCGTCCGGATGATAGGCGGCCAGCGCTGCTTCGAGCGAAAGAGGCCAATCTTGAGCGACGCCGTGGATACGGAACACTTCCGGAGACCAGGTGAGCGTCTCGCTATCGAAGTCCAGACGCCAGTGCCCGACCTTGGCCGCACCCTCGGCGAGCTGGAGAAGCCGCATCTTTTCGCGCAGCTGATCGATTAGCCTCGCACGCGCCGCCAGCAACGATGCGACGGGCAGCGCCGATGCAAAGAGCGCGAGCAGATAGAATTGTACGAATAGGTTTCGCCCGAACGGACCGGCATCAATGAGTGATTGCGGACCGAGGCCAAGGCTAGTGGCGATCGCGCTGACAAACGTGACGATGAGAACGCCGCCGGCGGCTCCGACCGGACCGAGCAGGAAGGTCGCCGAGAGCACCGCCAGCATCGGCACGAACAGCAGCGGATAGCTCGACTGACCGAAGGTCACGACGGCGCTGACGCCGACCACTCCGAGCGCCAGAAATGCTCGGCGCGGCATCGTCTTCGCCTGGCCACTGCGCCGCTGACCCAAGTGCCGGCCGACGATGATGATCAACGGCGTGACCGCGAGGATGCCGAGCAGGTCAGTGGCGAACCACGAGAGCCAGAACCCCGTCGAGCGCGTTCCGGCGATACACCAGGCCAAGGTCGCGCTCGACGCGGCCGCAATCGCTGAGCTCAGACAGAAAAGCGTAAGGCCGCCCGGCCGCACCAACGACATCGCGTCACTTGCCCGGCGGAACAGAAGCCACGCGGCAATGATTGCCTCCCCAATGTTTGCGATCGTGAAGCCGATCGACATCAGAGCCGGGTTACGCGCCTGCAGATTGGCGGCGAGGCTGCCGACCGCGGCAGCCATGACATAGACAGGAAGCCGACGCTTGGGGATCAGCAGGATCGTGGCCAAAAGCACGCCGCTGGCGGGCCAAAGCGTCGCGATGCCGGCATCGCCCACGGTCAGGCTGAGCGCCCCGAACGCAGCGAGATAATAGGCAAGGCCGGTCGCAAATGGTGCGATCCACTGCCGAGCCCAGCGCGGAAGCACGTCGTACACTGTCAGCATACCTCAAACCTAAGCTTGTTAGGTTAAGAAGCGCCTGCGTTCGTTGTCCCGAAAAAGATCAAGTTTCGCGGCATGGAGGCCAGCGCCAGTCGGATCGACCATCACCACCTTTTCATCGCACAAGGGCAGCGAAAGAGAAGCTCGCGACCTCCCCCGCATCGAGCGTTCCCGGCGCTACGATCTGCACGCCTTTGACGTTCGGGTCTGGACCGCTGGCGGGCGCGTAGTTCCAAGATGCACCTCCGTCATCGGTATAGGAAAGCGACGATGCCGTGATCGGCAGACTGGCCCCCGTTGCCTTCACTGGTAGGCTGGTCGTGCCGTCGAACGGTGCGTTACGAAAGATCACGCCCGCCGGCAGCATATCCGTCACGCGGACGGTCCCGGGATCGACCGGACTGCCGCCGTTATTGGTCATCGTGATCGTGTAGATGACGATGTTGCCCGGCACGTTGAACGCCCCCGTCGATTGCACCGCTGGGGCCGAGGTCTTGGCCAACGTCAGCGACGGCATTGGGCAGAAGCTGATTCCCCCAATGCCGATCGCCTGTTGCCCGGTTACCGTCTCGCCGGTGGTGAGGGGATAGCTGCCGTATCGCACCGCGATCGAGGTAACGGGCTCGGCAAAGCTTGCCGTGATCGTCCCCGTGTCCGAGTTGTTGCCCGCAGTCCCGCTTCCTGCGGCCTGATTGACCAAAAGCGCGAGCGGGGTGGTCGTCGTGCCGACAGTCACGCTTGAACTGGTTGCCGTTCGCGGTTGGGATGCGCCGTTGCCGTTCCCGAACGGCGTGATGATCGACGGGTTGTAGGCCGACGACCCGTTGTTGCCGGTGATCGCCACCCAGTCCCGAAACTGGTTGAGCGAGAAATCGACGTCATGCACCGTTATCGAGAAATCCCGGATCGGCTGTGGGAAGGTGAAGGTCGCTGATACCGTGCGCGTCGTCGATGTGATGCTTGTCGTCCTGCCCGCGAAAGCGCCGCCCAACACGAGGTCGCGCTGTGTCGCGTCGGGACCGGTTACCAGCGTGCCGATCGCCGGCATCTGCACGCCGCCGGCGGTCGTGCTCGAGAGACCGTTCTGCGCAATTGCCACGTTGAACGACCGCGATGCGCCGCCCGAAGTCGTCGCGCTGTAGTTGTAGGCCGACCCATAGGCGAGCGTCGCGGCGGGCTGGCTCGCGAACGTGAAGCGATAGGTATTTGCCGCGGTGCAGGCCGCCCGTCCGGCAGCCGGCGAGCAGCCGAGCGCGATCGCGACGACAAATGAAAGACGGTTCATTGGCGGCCCCCCAGCCATTCGAAACTTTCGGGATCGAAGACGATGCGAATTTTGGCGAATGGGCCCGCCCGGACCGCTCGCATCGACGAGAAATCCCGGTCGGAGAAACCGACGAGGTTGTAACCCAGCGTGAGCAGCAGGTTTGAAGCCGGCGAAAAGCCAACGAACGGCCCGATCGCATAATCGACGCGGCCGCGAGGCTCGCCGCGGGCGGTTGCGCCGAAACCCAGCTCGACTTTCGAGCCGAGGCCCATGCGCGCATCCAACCCGGCAAGCATCGACAGACCCTCGATATCGATCGCCTCCACCCGCTCGGTCACGTAGCGTCCGGCGAGGAAGAGGCTCACCTCGGATCTCTGAAAGCGTCCCTTGTCATCACGACCTGCGGGCGCCCAGTCCAGCGACAGACTCCCCAGAAGACGCTCCGATGCGGCGTCGCCGTTGACGAGCCAGGCGGTGCGCCCGGCCGCAGCCGCCTCACCAATCACGGCCCCAGTGATCCTGTCTGCGCGGTATTCAATCCTGAAGAGAAGCGCGACCGGCGACGACGATGGGCGGCGCGCCCCCGACACTGCGATGTTGGCGATCTCGGTGGTCGCGTCCCCCGCGGCGGCGGCCTTCGTCCAGGTGAAAAGACCGCCAAGCACGCTGCCTTCGCCCAGCTGTCGGATGACGCCAAGCGTCAGCCCCATCCGATCGGCGAAGTCGGCGCGGCGCACCTCGCCGCGCCCGGTGGCCGACCAGCGGCCGGCCCGATAGGCTGCGCCCAGCGTCACGGCGACGAAATCCTCCGTGAGCAGGCCGTCGCCGAGCTGGCCGCCGGATGCGACGGGATGGCCTGGGTTGACAACGCGATCGGCGGCAATCCCGCCGAGCGTGCTGGTGGCATCGACCGTCGCGTCGACCGTCCATGCGGACCCGATCTGGAACGACTGGGCGAGGCCATAATTCGCAAAGGCGCGATGGCCCAGTTCGCCGATCACCTGGTCGGCGAGCGCGGCGTTCGCCCGGCCGCCGGTCCATGGGGTCAGGTCGACGCCCAGACGGGCAGTCGTCGCGTCGATCGCGTCGCCCTTCGCGATTTCGACGGTCCCGGCCAGGCGGACGCCCCGGGAAATGGAGTAGCGGGCACCCAGGCGGTGGCGGGCGGGAAAGTCGATGCTTTCGTCGTTCCCGATCGGCAACGCGGACGATGCATCGATCTCCAGCCGGTTGGCCAGAAGGCGCCGAGTCGCGCCCAAGTCCAGCAGGGTCGAGCGAGCGGTGCGACCGTCCGCCAACCGGTCGTCGGCAAGGGTCAGTCCGATCCGCAAGTCGCTGAGGTCCGTCTTCCAGTCGATACGCATGCGCCCAGCGATGCGCCGACCGTCGTCGGTCAGGCTTCGGTCGGTCCATCCGCTGGCGGTGAGCATGAGGTCGTCGGCCAGCCGCACGCGGCTGTCGATGCCGACCTTGCCGCGCCCCCGCTCGGCGACGTTCTGCTGCTGGGCGCCATATCGCGCGCCGATCGATCGGGCATAGGCGAGCATGTCGATCACTCGGCCGTGATGCTCCGCTTCGACGGACCAGGCGGTCGCGGTCTCGTCATCGGCACGGCTCGCTGCCATTTCGGCGCGGAGCTCGGTATCGGCTCGCGGGCGGACGCGAAGGTCGGCGGCGGCGATCGTCGTGCGTCCCTCGTCATCGGCATCGCTGATGACGCTCGCCCCGATCCGCACGCGGTCTCCCCGGCCGGTCCAGCTTGCGCGGCCACCGCCGTTGACGGCACCGCCGCCCAGTTCGTCGACTTCGTAGTCGACGACGATGAATTGCGGGTCGAGATCGTGGGTCCGGCTCTGCACCGGCGCGGAGAAGCGGATCGTGCCGGTCAGGAGATCGACGTCATAGTCGACGAAGCGGGTCATCGCCCGCTGCGACACGATGCGTTCGCTGCGGAGCCGGTCCCGAACCTCGATCACCACACTTTCGCTGTTGGCGACAATGCGCCGCGCGGACAGGCGATAGGGGCCGGAAAGCCCGTTGCCCTGGATCTCGTCGCGACGGTGGCGGGTCGAGATGCGCGCGGCGAACGCCGAGGCCGCGACGCCGCCGGCGCGATACTCGGCCTTGAGCCCGGTGGCGGCGCGCACATATCGGGCGAGCAGCGTATCGGTCATGCCCGTCTCGAAATCACCGAACAACGCCCGGAACGCGCGCGCTTCCAGCCGCAAATAGAGCTTTCGCGTCGACGCGGCATCGAAGCGGCGATCGCTGCGATCGGCATAGACGGTGTAATAGGCGTTCGAGTCGATCGCACCGGTCAGGCGCTGCTCGTCGCGCACATTTGCGCTGTCGTAGGCGACCGTCAGCAGCCACCGGCCGAGGATGCGCCCCTTGGCATAGAGGGCCACCCGCCCGTCGGCATCGTTGGTCCCACCCTGAAGCGGGTCCATTCGCTCGGTGACGCGCGCGGCCCCGATCGATCCCTCGGCAAGCCCCACCAACGTCCAGCCCGTGGCGCCGGCGTCCAGCCAGGCCTCAATCGTCTGACGACGAACCGTCTCGCCATCGTGAAAGACGAAGCCGAGCGTGATCGCGCCGCTGACGCTCGTGGGCGCAAGCGTCACATGTGCGATACCGTCGTCGCCATCGACGTGCCATGTCGGTCGGACCCGATCCAGCCCCGACAACATGCGCGCATCCTCGGCATCATGTTCCGCGGCCAGCTCGTAGGGCGCCGAGAGGCTCAGCTCGCCCGTCGTGCCCGCCCGTACAGGCTGGCCATCGCGATCCGTCAGCCGGATCGCCAGCGTGACCGGACGGACGCCATCGGCGATCAGCGCCGACCGGGCCGGGACGAGCGTCGCCGCGAAAGTGGCACCCGCGAAATGGACGTCGCGAACAAAGGTTTGGGGTGGGCGACCATCGGACGCGAGGATCTGGGCGCTCACGGTCGTCCGCCCCTCCCCAATCGCGACCCCTCGCCACAGGCTGACCGCCCAGATGCCGCCCGTCGCCGTGCGCGTGCCGTCGAAGGCGATCGGATCGACCGGCTTGCCGCCCGCGGTCAGCGCGACCTTCGACCCCACGGGGTGCCGGACCGCGACACGGATCGCCGGCGCGCGGGGATTGTGGTCGGTAAGCGGGAACAGAAAGCCAGCCTCCTCGCCGGGGAGCGCAAGCCAGTCGATCTCCGCTCCTGCCGCAGCAGCATCGGACGGTGCCGCACCGGCAGGATCGGGTGCAGCCGCGCGGGTGCCCGGCAGCGCCTGAAAATTGGCGGTGACGAGGGAGCCCCCGCGCCCGGTCACCAGACGGGTGGCGCCCATGCCCATGCTGCGCGTGCTGCGCGTGCAGTCGATGAAGCGGCCGCCACTCAGCGTCGCCGCATCGCCGCGCACGACATGGGTGCCGGGCAGTACCGCATCGAAATGATAGCGCCCGTCGCGATCGGTGATCGCGTAGCTGCCGTCCTCAAGCTGCACGCGCACCCCCGCGATACCCTTCCGGATACCGGCGACATCGCATGCGCCCGCCGTTACCGTGCCGACGATCGTCATGCGCGCCGTCACCACGTCGCGCTCCACGCGCACGACCGCGTTGGTTTCGCTGGTCACGCCGCGCGGATCGACCGCTCGCACGCTGTTGACCGCCTGGCCTGCGGGCGCATCGGCGCGAATGGTCATGACATAGGTGATCCGGCGGGATGCATTGGCGGCGATCGCGTCGAGCCGCAGCGTCAGCCCGCGGCCATCCGCGTCGATCGTCACGGCGTCGGGCGCGGCGATGCCGTCGATGCGGATGCTGTCGGGACGCAGGCGCAGCACAGGCGACGGCGTGTCGCGAACGACAATTTCGCGCTTCACGCGGTTGTCGGGATTGCGGACCACAATCTCGTAGCGGATTGGGTCGCCAGGCGAGGCCACGGCTCTTGATGCGGTCTTGGTGATCGTCGTCGCCACGGCCGGCCGATCGACCGGCACGTCAATGTTCAGCGGGGCCGTGCCGGTGAGAACGAACGAGCGGCCATAGGAGCCTTCGGCGATCGCGAAGGGGTGGCCATCGGGGCGGCGCAGGGTCGCAAGCGCGGCGGGCGCCGCCGATGACGGCGCAGAATAGGGGGCCGGCGGGAAGACGACCAACCGATAGCTGCCCTCACGAACCAGCGGGAAGCGGAATTCGCCAGGCAGCATCTCGTTGCTGCCCCCCGCCCCATCGACGATCGGCACGCCCGTCATCACGCTGGACGGCCAAGACGTGCGTCCATCGGCAGCGAAGACGGTTGCAGGCTGTCCGGTAGTATCGTCGATGAGCGTCACGCGGGCGCCATCAACCGGCGTGCCGTCCCCGGCATCGAAGACGAATCCGAACGGATCGGCGAGCACGTCGAGGCTGGCGGTGGCCAGCGTCCGCTGATTGCCGCTGCGCTGACATTCCACGGCGATCCGGTCGCCGGCGGCGACGCTCAGGACGCAATCTGACGGCACGGGCTGCGGAGGGATCGTACGCGTTTCGATCGCGCCGACGAAGACGCCGGTATCGACCCCGGTCTCATAGACCGTCAGCGTTTCGCGATCGCCGCTGGTGGTCACTAGCACCGCGGAAATCTGGTCGACGGCACCGCGATCGACATTGGCAGCGGCCGCCTTGAGGCTGAAGAGAAGCTGCTCGCCGGCGCGAAGACTGGTGGTCTGCGCGACGCTGGCAACGCCGCTTCCGGTCGCGCCTGTTTGGGCGACGGGCAACGGACGACCGCCGCAAAGCGACGCACGTATGTCCGTGGTTGTCGCGGCGGTCGAAGAAAGCCGATAGGTCTTGAGGGAAACCGCCTCGGCGCGTTCGATCGAAACCAGGTTGGACTCGATCGAGCGCCGGCCACCGTCCTGCCATTCGGCCACGGCGACGTTGTCGATGCGTTGCGCCTGCGCGCCGGTTGCGCCGACGACGATCAGCAGAAGGGCGATGGATCGCCAGAGGGATCGACTGATCTTCATCGAACGCAACCGGTGCGAGGCCGGCTGACCGGGGGTAGCGAGTCAGCCGGCGGGGGGTGGGGGGTCAGTTGATGGTGACGCGGAAGACGACGGTGCGCGTCTCGCCCGGTGTCACCGTCGCCAGCGTCGCGTTGACCGCGCCAGCGGCGAACGTTCCGCCGGCGGTACCGTCGGCATTGCATGTGCCGCTCGTCACCGTTCCGTTGATGCGCGTGCCGAACGCCGCGAGATAGGTGGTGGCGGTGGGCAGGACGTCACCCACGGCGATCATGGTCGCCGGGGCGCCGCCCGCGGCGTTGCTCACGGCGATGCAATATTCGACGGTCGCGCCGGGGATCAGCTTCGGCGCATTCGTGCCGTTGAACGGGTCCTCGATCACCCGGCTCGACTTCAGGACCGATAGCAGTGCGGCCAGTACCTGGTAGTTGTCCTTCGCCGAGAAGGCGGCGTCGCGGGCGGCGTCGGTCGCACCCGCCCCGTCGGCGAAGACGGTGTCGACGCCGCTGGTATTGGCCGTCGTCGTCTGGACCAGCGCGGCGCCGAGGGCGGCGGCACCTGCGCCTTCGCGCGCGGTCGCGGTCAGCGTGATCGCCGCGATGTCCCCGGTCGCGCGGCCGAGTGGCATGTCGGCGAGGACGAAGACGGTGCGCGAGGTGTCGGCGGCCAGCTCGTCCAGATAAGTGACGAGCGTGTCGGTCGCATCCCAGGTGCCGTTGCCGTTGGCATCGACGTAGATGCGCAGGTTCGACGCATCGAAATTGTCGGTGCCACCGAATGCGCCGGTGCCGCCCGCCTGCTGCGTCGCGGCCAGTGCGAAATCGAGCACGGCGTTCGAGCTGTTCGTCACCTGGAACGTGGTGACGGCGGCAAGCTGCCCCGGCGACACGCTGGTGGCGGTGCTGCCCACCTCGGTGACGACCAAGTTGACCTTGCGATCAACGGTGAAGGTGTCCGACGCGGTGACCTGCGTCTGGGCGACGCCGCCGACCTGGTAGTTCACCTGGACGTTGTTGGTAATCGTCGTGCCGGCGGCGGTCTGCTGCGCGGCGGCGGGGTTGGCGGCCAGGGCACAAAGCGCGCACACGCCCAGCGCCGCCAGCCGGATGCTGGTGCGGTTCATCTTCGGTTCCTTTTGAAATGTGGAGGGGCCGGCAGCGCCGGCCCGTCATGGGGTCAGCGAACGGTGCCGCGATATCTCACTTGTCCCGCCGCACCGGGCTGAACCGCGGCAAGCGTCCAGCGAAGGTGCGTCGCGTCGGCGGGGGTGGCGGGGCGAGAGGTGCCACCGATCGTGACACGAAGTGCCGACAGCGCCCCGAAGGTACGGCCGCCGTCGACGGAAACCTGCGCGCCGTCGCTCGCATCCCCGATCCACGCGACACCCTTGGGCAGCGGATTGAGGACGACGACATTGTCGGCGCGGCGCGTGCCCGAATTGGCGTAGCGCGTGGTGAAGATCAGGCGATCGCCCGGCACCACCGATTTCGGTGCCTCGAAGACCGTCTTCTCCCTGCCGTCGGCAACGACGGTGACCTCGCGGCGAACGTCGCTGGAGAGGGACACGGCGGGCGCGGCGGCCTGGGCGGCGGCGGCGATCAGGGCAGGCATGACGAGGGAAGCGAGCATAACGGCGGTCCTCACTTGATCTTGACGGTGAAACGGACGGTTCGTGTGCTGCCGGCGGGCTGGTCGCCGACCGCGACATCGATGCCGCTGGCCGAGCCCTGTCCCGCATCGCCGTCAGCGGCGTCGGTGAGAACGTTGTTCTCGAGCCGGAGCGAGCCGGGTTCATAGTCGGTGCCGACTGGGATGACGTCGGCGATGCGCAGTCCTGGTGCGGAGCCTGTGCCCGAGACGGTCGAGGCGATCGTGTAGGTGATGAGCGTCCCCGGCACCGCGGTCGCGCCGCCATAGGGATCGACCATCGCCGCGCTCTTGATCAGCGAGACGCTGACACGCGCGGCGATCAGCGTCGCCTCCGCATCGGCATCCGCCCCCGTGGCGCCGACGACGGCGGCACCTCCTCCGAGACCCAGCCCGGCGAAGCTGGTGCCGGGGGTGCCGGTGCCTGTCAGTGCTCGCGCGTCGAGCCGCAGCTTGCCGCGCTTCTGGTCAATCAGTCCGCCCGGCGCGGTCGAGATGGCGAAGACCGTCACCTGCGCGTCGGGGTCGAGCGTCGGCGTGGCGCCGCCGGTCGTCACCACCGTATCGGTCGCAGGATCGTAGATTCCGTTGTTGTTGCTGTCGATGACGAGGCGGATCAGCGTCGGATCGAAGTCGTCGCCGCCGATCGCGGTGACGCCCGTGAGGGCGAACGCTTCCGGGCCGTTGCCGATGTTCGTTACCGTAAAGGCAAGCGGCTGCTCACCGATGCCGATCGCGACCGGCGCGCTCTCGCGGGACACGACGGTCACGTCGAGGATCTCGTCGACCTTGACCGACACCGTGTTGGAGGTGACGGTCGACGCCGACCCGCCGTTGTCGAACGTTGCGGTCGCCGTGTTGACAATGACAGTGCCGGCCTGAACGCCCTCGGCGTGGGCGCCAGCTCCGGGAAAGATAGCGAGGAGCGCGGTTGAGGCTCCGGCGGGGAAGCGGCGCTTGATGCGGCCGGCGAAGGGGGTGCGTGTCATGGCCAGACCGTTCAACGCCGATCCGGTTAACTACATCTTTCGATGGGAGGCCCTTCAATCGAATGGATGATTGCGGGTTGAAGGGGCTTCATACTTAAGGTTGAGGGATTGCCGTTGGGACGAAATTTGTGGGGCAATCGGGCTGCCGCCGAGGTCTCCCGATCGAAGGGAATTCGATGCATCACCTGCTCATTGCCGACGATCATCCAGTCTGCAGTGCCGCGCTGACCCTGGCGGCAAGGGTCGTTGACGCGGCGACGACCATCGACAACGCGACGACGCTCGCGGGCGCTGAGGAGCATGTGCGCGAGCGCACGCACGATCTGATCCTGCTCGACCTCATGTTGCCAGACGTGCAGGGTTTCGCCGGTCTAGCGCTGGTCAAGGCGCTGCGACCCGACGCAGTCGTGGCGATCGTCTCGAGCCGGGACGAGCTTTCGGTCGTTCAGCAGTCGGCGGCACTCGGTGCTGCGGGCTTCCTTTCAAAGACACAGCCGATCGAACGCATGGTGGCGGCGATCCGCGTCCTGCTCGAGGGGGGACAGTGGTGGCCTGAGGGCTTCGTTCCCGGCAAGAGCGAGGACCAGGCAGCGAAATTGGCAGAGCGCCTCTCGAGCCTCTCCACCGCGCAGTTGCGCGTTCTGCGGGCCATCGCCAGCGGACATCAGAACAAGCAGATTGCCTATGATCTCAACTTGGCCGAGGCGACCGTGAAGTCGCATCTCGCGGCGATCTTTCGCAAGCTCGGTGTCACCAACCGGACACAGGCGGTAGTGGCCCTCCGCAGTCTGGACGCCATTCTGGCCTGACAAATCGCGAGCGGCTCAGCCGAGCCACCAGCTCAGCATGGCGAGAATCGGCACCGAGCCGATCAGGAGCACGAGAAAGCCGACGACGTAGAGGATACCGTCGTTCCGCTGGCGGGGAGGATACGCGATATTTTCGTTGCGGGGTTCCATGGCCGTCGATCTCGTTTTGTGGTGACGCCGAAGTACGGCCGCGGTCGCGCTTCGTCAGTCGTCCATTCGATTGATTTCAGGCGGCCTCCGCGACCAGATCGGTCGCGGCAGCGGTCAGTCGGGCGGCCATGTCGTCGAGCTCGTCCAGCAGCGAGGGTTCTATACGACCCGCGCGGGCGCCTGCTTCGATTCGATGCAGGATTTCTACGAGCGGAAGCGCGCCGACGCTAGAGGCCGCGCCGCGCAGGCTGTGCGCTTCCTGACCAGCAATCTCGTTCTGACCGGTGTCGATCAGTTCGCGGATGCGGCGCGGTGTCGATTTAATCTCCCCCAGCATCAGCTTGAGCAGCGTGGCCCGGCCACCGATACCCAGTGTCGTCGTCAACGACTGAAGCCTAGCAGGATCGAAGATCAAGTCGCGTTGGATCGGTGCACGTGCGGCCAAAACGGCTATCAGCGCCTCCATCTCGACCGGCTTCGCTAGAACGCCGGTCATGCCGGCAGCATCGACCATGAGCCTTCTCGGCGCCGTCACGTCGGCTGTCAGCGCATAGATGGGAATCGCCCCACCGCCCGCGGATTCACGAATAGCGCGCGCCGCCATCAGACCATCCATGATTGGCATCTGAACGTCCATCAGGATGAGATCAAAGCTCGTCGCCGCCTCGCAGAAAAGATCAACAGCGCGGAGGCCGTTCTCCGCGACCGTGACACGGTGCCCCAGCCGACGGACCAGCTCCGCGATCAGGTAGCGGTTGGTATCGTTGTCTTCCGCGATGAGCACATGCATGTCACCGTCGGCCTCCTCCCGGTTATCGACCGCTGCGCTGTCGACTACAATCGGCAAGTCGATTTCGAACGTGAACCGCGACCCCGATCCGACCTTGCTGTTCACCGTTATCTCGCCGCCCATTGCGCGGACCATCATGCGACAGATGCTGAGCCCGAGCCCCGTGCCGCCGTAACGCCGGGTCACGGACGGGTCGGCCTGCACAAACGGATCGAAGATACTCTGCAGTCGATCAGCCGAGATCCCCGTGCCGGTGTCGACGACCTCAAACCGCCAGCGGCCGCCCGCAAGCCGTGCGACGTTAAGCCGAACGGCACCGGCGCGGGTGAATTTGACCGCATTTGAAAGCAAATTCATCAACACCCGGGACAGGCGCGTCTGATCGCCGATTACGGAGCCCAAGCGCCCGGGCGCTTCAAAATTGAGCAACAGCCCCTTCGCTTCGGCATCGGGGGTCAGGAGCGCGATCACGTCCCGGATGCACTCCTCCAGATCGAACGGCCGAGCCTCGATCTCGATGTCGCCGCCCTCAAGGCGGGAGAAGATGAGGACATCGTCGACAAGTCCTCCAAGTAACCGGCCGCTTCGTTCGATGATGTCGAGCGTGCGGGCACGATCCCGCTCATCGCCCGCGTCGCGCAAAAGCGCGGTCGAGGCCAATATCGATGTCAGCGGCGTGCGGATCTCGTGGATCATCGTCGCGGTGAAGAGGCGGCGAGAGGCGAGCGCCTCCTCTGCCTCGCCGCGGGCGCGCTCCATCGCCTGCAACGATTCGACCCGTGCGGTGACGTCCTGGAAGACGCCGAACAGGCCTACGACCTCGCCGTTGGGCGCCTTTTCGGCTTGGCCTCTCGATGCAACCCATCTGACTTCGCCGCCGGGCCGCACGATCCGTGCTTCGAACACGAACCCTTCGCCGCCCCCGAGGGCAATCGCAACCTGATCGGAAACCATCGCGCGATCGTCGGGGTGATAGCAGTTGATCGCGTCGTCGAGGGGCGGCGGCGTTCCATCCGACCGCCCGTGGATACGAAACACTTCGTCGGACCAGAACAGTTTGCCGCTCGACGAGTCGAGATGCCAATGGCCGATCTTGGCCGTTGCCTCCGCCATGGCCAAGACGCGCTCACGCTCCTCGATGCGTTCCTGCGATGCGAGCGCCGCCTGTTCTGCCTCGCGGCGTCTGGTTACATCACGCACAGCTGCGATGAATTCGACCGGGACACCATCGCGGGTGACGAGCTGATAGCTTGCCTCGACCCAGACATAATGGCCGTCACGATGCTGCTGCCGATAGGTGCAGATCGGCTGTTCAGCACCATCGAGCAACGATCGGCACGTCGCCTCGACGCGCGCGCGATCCTCGGGGTGAATGACGGCCATGGGGGTCTTCCCAACGAGTTCCTCGGGCGCAAAGCCGAGCAACTTTCGTGAAGCGGGAGACACGTAGCGACGCACACCGTCCAGGCCGATCCGGCAGATCATGTCCGTGGCATTGTCCGTCACGAGCCGCAGTTCGTCGCGCGTCTTGATCGCGGTCCGATACGCATGCCGCCGCTGATCCAGCAAAGTCGCGACAGGCAGGGCCACGAGCGCGACGACGATGATCAGTCCCTGGAGGAATAGCAGTCTCGTGCCAGGCTCGGCATAACGAATTGCAATCGGACCATGCCCGCCGAACGTCGCGATCGCTGCGATCGTGGCGATCGTGATCGTCGAGGCGCTAGCGCCGAGAAATCCGGCGCGGAATGCCGCGAAGACGCCGCACGGCATCAGCAAGAAAAGAAACGGGTTCGAACCAAGGGAAAAGACGAGACCCGATACGGCCGCGGCAGGAATGATCGTCGTCAGCAGGACACGGACCATACGAACGTGGCCTTCCCGTCGGCGCCGCGCATCTACAACGGTGGCCGCGATTGGAAGGGCAATGACGCAACCCAAAAAGTCGCCGGCAGCAAAGATCGGCGCCACTTCCAAAAAGGTAGTGAAATTCCCGAAGGAGACGATCCCGCTCTTAAACGTGCCGCCGACGAGCGACACCACGGCCGATGTAAGGGCCATATGCAGAATCGTGGGCGACGGCCGGTCATGCGGTCCGAAAGGGGGCAATAGCGATAGCAGCACCCACGCCTGGGCTGCTGAAATCAGGCCGATCAGGAGCGAGGATCCGAGGACCTGGCCAGCCAGAGCATGGCCGATCACCGAGACCAGACCGGCGAGCGCACTCGAAGCCCAAATACCGGGGCCCAGCTTGGCATGGCTTGCTGTCACCGCTGCCGCGATCGACAAACTCAGTATGGGGGCAAACACCTGCTGCGTGAGCGGAACGAATATGATCGCCTCAACTATCACGAGTGCGACCATCGTTGCGATAACGATCGCCGTTGATCTCGACATAATGATACGATTCACGTCAGGTCTTCTCAAACCCCATGGGGGCACCGAACCTTATTATGGGGCGTAGTTCGGCACCCCCGGTTTCGACTTCGAAAGGGTGAGCGAAGTCGTCGCACCACAACAGGGGAAATGGGCGACGAAGGTACCGTGGCCGACGTTGGAAGCGATGGCAATCATCCAATTGAATGAAAGAACCGACAGGCCCTAGACACCTCGACCAATCAGGACAAAAATGGCAACCAAAAATTCATATACTTCTCCAGTGTACTTCGCATCAGGATCAAGTCTCAAGTATGGAGTAATGATATGTCGATCTAGGCTTGATCCTATTTGGTTATCGGGGATCTCGGTATCTTTGGCCAGGATTTCGTTGATTACAGCCAGAAGAGGGCCGTGGCAGCGAGTGCGACGGCGGCGAAGAAGGTCGTTGGACAGCGATCGTAGCGGGTTGCGACGCGCCGCCAGTCTTTGAGGCGGCCGAACATGATCTCGATGCGGCTGCGGCGCCGGTACCGACGCTTGTCGTAGCTGACCGGCTTGTTCCGAGAGCTCCGGCCCGGGACGCAGGGCTGGATGCCCTTGGCCTGGAGGGCGTCCCTGAACCAGTCGGCGTCGTAGCCGCGATCGCCGGGCAGCCACTGCGCCTTTGGCAGGTCGTCGAGAAGCGCAGTCGCCCCGATGTACTCGCTGGCCTGGCCTGCGATCATGAAGAAGCTCAAAGGGCGGCCCTTGGCGTCGGGGCGTGAAGCGTGGTGTTCATGGCCGCCCCTCGTGCGTCCGATCAGGCGGCCAAGATCCCCCTTTTTACCCGCAGACTTGATGCCGTGCGGTGCGCCTTGAGGTAGGTCGCGTCGATCATCACCGTCTTCTGCTCGGCATCAGCCGCCGCCAGCCCCTCCATCATGCGCGTGAATACACCCGCTTCGCCCCACCGTTTTCAGCCGTTGTACAGCGTCTTATAGGGGCCCTAGTCCCGCGGCGTATCCCGCCAGCGCAGCCCGTTCCGGTTGACGAACACGATGCCGCTCAACACCCGCCGATCATCGACACGGGGCCTGCCGTGGCTTTCGGGGAAGAATGGACGCAGTCGATCCATCTGCTCGTCCGTCACCTAAAACAGGTCGCTCATCACCAGTCTCCTCGAAGAGCCTGAACCAGATCGACGCCCTCACTTCAATGGGTCCTGAACCTAAGGTCTGGTCTGCAGGAGTCAGAACGTCGCCATCATCAAAAGATCTCGACGTCGCTCGGCAGCATATCGAAAACAGGAGGCATTATTGTCCAAAGTTGCCGTCTATCGGCGGATAGGGGTTGCTGGACGAGAGACGCACTCACACTATCAATCCGAGGGCCAAGGGACAGTGCATAACCCGTCGCGCGTGAGATCAAGAAGAAGGACTCCGCAGGGCCCTTGGCGGTATACCACTGCTGATTGTGTCCGTCGTTCATTTCGTATTGTACAATCCTTGCCCCGGGATCACGGCTCGCCTGAAAAACGGTCAAGGCCTTGGAGGACAATCCAGAGACAATAAGTACACCCTGTTCGGAGTCGCGGACGCGGGAAAGCGTCCATTGTTGGTTTAGCCCCTGATGAATGCGATTTCCCCCGAAGACAGCCGCATTGTCCTCCTTCTTCGAATCCCATAGATCGGCAGCAAAGTTTTCGTCATCTATCCTCGAGATGAGGAAAGTACTTTTGTTGGTATAGGGCACGTCATAAGATGAAAGCCAGCCACGCTGGAAGTCGCGCTGCGCAAGCCCGACATAGGCATGAAGTGGAGTAATCAAGTCCAATTGGCCACGAACATCGCCGATGATGGGTTTGACGATGCGATCGACGTCTTCGGGCGTGAAACGCATCCCCGATATCGCCCGCATCGCGCCTTTCAACTCGATCAGTCTGTCTTTGAAGTATCGAAGCCGTACGTGCACTCGATGAAGTTGTGCTCTGACAACAAGAAGTTCCTGGATAGCCTTGAGCGCCGCTTCCTTCTGCGCCGCTCCTTGGCTCGCAGCGATCACGATGCCGATTCCTACATCGACGACAAGCATGATGAAGGCGCCGATCACACCTCCTACCATGCCGCCACGGGTCACGCCGAGCGCTTTGATAAGCTCCTCTTGGGCGACGGCTCTGAACGTCGGGTTGCGCTTCGTGATGCTTGTAACAATAGCCGTTTTAAATCTGTCGAATAGAACCGTGTCTAGAACTCCAGCGGTGAAGCTCCAAGCGACTGTTACATAGAAATCGACCTCAGCTATATCTACCTTGATCGTCTCTGGCTTAGGCGGCAATTCACCGAGATCCCTATAGCGTTCGGCAATAACATCATTCAACTCTTTGATGAGAATCTCAATATCGTTCCAAAGGGCTACGCAGTCGACCTGGATGGAGACGCTCTCGGACAAAAGTTGCTCGGCGCGAGCAACCCGCTGTTCGTTCTCTGGATAGATCAGACTCATGGTTCATCTCGCGTTCTGGTATTCTCCATGGATGAAAGGAGCATAGTTGTCAGCGAAAACAAATAGTTAAATAGTGGGTAAGATCGATGTTGACGCGAGTGGGATCGTGCTCGCCGCGGAG
This sequence comes from Sphingomonas spermidinifaciens, assembly GCF_002351485.1. Lineage (GTDB taxonomy): Bacteria > Pseudomonadota > Alphaproteobacteria > Sphingomonadales > Sphingomonadaceae > Sphingomonas > Sphingomonas spermidinifaciens. The sequence continues at coordinate 426,621 of NZ_NWMW01000002.1, forward strand.
CAGGGTCGCTGTGAGATGGCGCGATGATCGTTTCTTGGCGGGATGCTGGGCGGATACGCGCTGCATGATCGCGTCAACGAAGGAAACGCTGCTCATCTAACCGCGTTGATGAAGCGCCACGATGAGCACTCTAAAGTGCATAAATGCCGTGATAGACGCGATAGCTGCCGTCCGCCGCTCACCAAGGCTTCGTAGCCGCTGACGCCCCTACTTGCAGACGCGGAACGCTGCCAGAAAGGTACGAAGATGATGGAGACGGCAGGTGCCGTGGATCACATGAGCTTTTAGTCCATCAGGACCAGCAATCAGGCTCGTACTACCCGGATGAAAGTCACGGACCAAAGACAGGCGCTCGCGCGAAATCCTCCTTGGCGAACGGGCGATCGTTGAAGAGGTGACGTCGATATCCTCCGAGAAGCGGCGGACCAGCCCGAACCCCTTGGACAGCGAGGTACCGCCCTCGAACACCAGTCGCGGGCCGTCGGGAAGGCCGTTGGATAGCGCGTCGAGCGTCCAGCACACCCAGAAGTCCTTCTCGACATTCTGCGGCGTGGTGCCGATCCGCTGCGCGGTGGCGGTGAACAGCCCGGCGCGGGTCTCGTTATCGGCCGACAAGATCGTGTCACAGGCGGGATTCACGCGGTTCGCCTCGCTGTCAGCAGGGGTTTCAGGAAATCTTGCATCCAGGCCGGCAGGGTCGACAGCCCGTCGCGCAAGTCGTCGCGGATCCTGGCCGCGTTCGCCCTGCTGTGCAGCAGGTCGTCGAGCCGTCGCCGGAGATCGTTCTGCCCATCGGGATCGGCCAGCCTGTCGCGCAGCCAGTGCAGCGCCTGCACGATCCGCATCGCCGGGCGGCCGGCGCAATGGAGTTTGCTCGCCGCGTTCGGCTTGAAGGTGATGTTCATGTTGCCGAGATGGATCGAGCGCAGCCGCGCATCGGTGTGGATCACGATCTTCGACTGGACCGCATTGGTGAGGCCCAGATCGTCGGCGGCGGTCATGCCGTCGACCAGCACCCGGATCTGGTCGCGGCGCGCGATCGCGTCGATTATCTCGCGCGGGTCCGGCGCAGTTGGCTGACGAGTCAGGCTGTTGATGGCGGGCCTGTCATAGAGGCCGCGATCGATGCGCCTCTGGTCGTCCCCTTGACCAGACGCTGCAGCACCTTGTCGACCGCGCCCCGGCTGCCGAGATCGAGGAAGTCTACAGGCGTCCACACCATGCCCGGCCTCGCCTTGGCGATCCGCTGCACGATTTGGGTTCTGAGGTCAGGCTTGCCCATGTCCGAAGTTTGCATAAAACTTTCGGACAGAGGCAATAATGAATTGTCTGAAAAACAACAACAAATCTCGGACAACGCAATGCCGTCTCAGCAACCGCCAACCGTTTGCGGTTCTAACTCCGGGCGAGGACTCTCCCCAGCGCGGTTTCCGATATCCATGCAACCCGAGCGTCCTGGATGGATAGAGCGCCGCGCCGTGCTGAATGCGAGCTGCGGCCGTTCGCTGATTCCCGGCGATCAAGTCTGAGCAAGGTTAGCGCTTGAGCCATTCCTCCACGGCGGCGGCTCCGTCGCCGACGGTATCGACCGCTTGCTGAAGCCGCTCGCGGCTGACGCCGAATTTGTCGGTCCAATAGGCGACTTCATAATCCTCGCCCATCGCAATCCGCGACGAACCCTGCGGCGCGCGCAGCGTCTTGTCATTGCTCGAGTTTCTCTCCTTAGCCGGTTTGAATCATCGAACGGCAGGCAGGTTCCCAGGGGGCAAGTTCCGGGAGGGGAAGGCCTTCCCCGGACGCCCAGCCGGTTGTTTGGGCGTACGCCTTCTGCTTGCGCTCCGCCGCGCAACACTCCGGTGAGAGGAAGAGGGCGGCCGGTTCGGCCGTGACGGGTCAAGCCTGAGAGAGAGTCTCCCGGCGCCCGTCGCGGAGAATTTTTATGGCGACTGTCCTCAACCACGCATCCACGCCGCCCCCGCGGTCCGCGCCCTACAAGGTCGACATCTCGCGCGGGTCCCGCATCGGGCGGGTCTCGTCCGAATGGTTCTCGCGGCCTGACGACGAGCGCTACCTTTCGCTGCACGAGCTACACGCGGCGCTCCTGGCGCGGGCGGTGCGCGCCACCACGCGCACGGTCGAGACACGGGAGGTTCGGGTCGAGGCGAGCCGCGACAACGCCGAGCGCCTGGCGCTGATCGTGCCCGGCCGCGATGAGCCGGTCGCGCCCACGCACTGGTCGTTCGGCCAACTGTGCAGCCTGATCGGGGCGCCCTCAGGCTATATGCGCGAGCTGCCATCGCCGCTTGCCGGTATTAACCTTCAGCACGGACTGCTTTCTCGCCGTGCCGAGCTAATGAAGACGCTCGAAACCGAGGACGGGCGCACCGAGCTTCGCGCGGTCACCGGCCCCGACTATGGCCGGATCTGGGACCATGAGCTGGTCGCCGCCGTCATGAAGATCGCGGGCAACGGCACCGGCGACACACGCTGGAAGGTGCCGGGGCTGCTCGATTGGTCGACCATGACCCACAATCCGCATGTCGAGGTGACGAAGGACACCACTACCCTCTATGCCAGCGACCGGGATGTCTTCCTGTTCCTGGTCGACGATGCCCGTCCGATCGAGGCGGGCCGGCTCCCCAATGGCGACCCCGACCTGTTCTTCCGCGGTTTCTACTGCTGGAACAGCGAGGTCGGCGCCAAGACGCTCGGCATGGCCAGCTTCTATCTCCGCGCGGTCTGCATGAACCGCAACATCTGGGGCGCCGAGGGCTTCGAGGAGATCAGCATCCGCCACTCGAAGTTCGCCGCCAACCGCTTTGCGCGCGAGGCCGCGCCCGCGCTGGAGAGTTTCGCGACCTCGTCGCCCCAGCCCTTCATGTCTGGCATCATGGCGGCGCGGGCCCGGATCGTCGCGCGCACCGACGAGGATCGCCAGGACTTCCTGCGCAAGCGCGGCTTCTCCAAGGCCGAAACCGGCAGGATCATCGCCACCGTGCTCGACGAGGAGGGGCATCCGCCCGTCTCGATCTTTGACTTCGTCCAGGGGATCACTGCGCTCGCGCGCGACAAACCGCACCAGGACGCGCGGCTCGATCTCGAAGGCAAGGCGTCGAAGCTCCTCGCTGCGGCGGGGTAGGCGTCACGGCCGGCGGCGCGGTGTCGGCGCGGTCCTCTCCTCCTTTCAGAGGTAGAGGGCTGCGCCGGCTCTATGACGGGTTGAGGGCCGAGAGAGAGTCTTTCGGCTGCCCGTCATGGAGACTACCCATGACCAAGCATACCAAGATCGTGCTCAGCGCGTCCCGGGACATCCCCTTCAATCTCCTGGCGCTCAGCCAATCGAACGTCCGGCGCGTGAAGGCCGGCGTCTCGATCGACACGCTCGCCGCGGATATCGCCCGGCGCGGGCTGCTGCAGAGCCTGACGGTGCGCGCCGAGCGCGACGGCGAGGGCAATCCCACCGGCAAGTTCGAGGTGCCCGCCGGCGGCCGCCGCTTCCGCGCGCTTCAGCAGCTGGTCAAGGCCAAGCGCCTCGCCCGGACCGCGCCTGTGCCGTGCATCGTCCGCGAGGATGACGCGATCTCGGCCGAGGAGGATTCACTCGCCGAGAACACCCATCGCGAGGCGCTGCATCCGCTCGACCAGTTCCGCGCGATGCACCAATTGGCCGGCCAAGGCAGCGATGTCGAGACAATCGCAGCGACCTTCATGACCACGCCGGCGGTGGTGAAGCAGCGGCTGCGCCTCGCTTCGGTCTCCCCGAAGTTGCACGACATCTATGCCGAGGACAGCATGACCCTCGAGCAGCTGATGGCCTTCTCGGTGTCCGAGGATCATGCGCGCCAGGAGCAGGTCTGGGAGCAGCTCCGGTCGAGCTACAACAAGCAGCCCTGGATGATCCGCAGCAAGCTGACCGAGCAGGCGGTACGCGCGACCGACAAGCGTACCCGCTTCGTCGGCCTCGATGCCTATGTCGCGGCCGGCGGCTATATGGTCCGCGACCTGTTCGAGGACGACAATGGCGGCTGGCTGCAGGATGTCGGCCTGCTCGAGACTTTGGTCGCCGACAAGCTCGGTGCCTTGGCCGAGGGCGTCGGCATGGAAGGCTGGAAATGGGTCGTCGCCGCAGTCGACCTGCCGTACCGCTATGATGACGGCATGCGGCCGATCGAGGGCGCGCAGCCCGACTTGACCGAGGAGCAGGAAGCGCGGCTGGCAGGGCTGCGCGAGGAAGCCGATGCGCTCGAAGCCGCTTGGGCCGAGGCACACGATATCCCCGACGAGGTGCATGTCCGCGTGAATGCGATCGACGAGGAGATCGCCGGCATCGTGCAGCGCCCGCTCGCCTATGATCGCGAGGAGATGGCGCGCGCCGGCGTGTTCGTCACGATCGACCATCTTGGTAATCTCGATATCGACCGCGGCTATGTCCGTCCCGAGGACGAGCCCGCTATCGCTGGCGAGGAGGAAGATGAGGGCCATGTGCGCGAGCCTGCGCCCGAAGTCGATCAGGATGGCGGTGCCGGCGACATCGTCGGGCAGGGCGCGCCCGCCAACGAGGACGAAGATCCCGACGATCTGTTGAAGCCGCTTCCCGATCGGCTCGTCACCGAGCTCACCACCTGGCGGACGCTGGCGCTGCGCAACGCGGTCGCGCTGACCCCGCAAGTGGCGTTCGCCGCCGTGCTGCATGCGATCGTGCTCGACACCTTCTACGCCTATTCGAGCGCCGAGAGCTGCGTCGGCATCTCGATGCGCGGCGGGAGCCTCGGCACCCAGGCACCGGGCCTCGCCGATTCTCACTCTGCGCGGGCAATCGACGAGCGGCACGCAGCATGGTCGGAGCGTCTGCCCGACGATCCGCACCGCCTCTGGGAGGTGCTTGCCCGCTTCAGCGCGGACGACCAGGCGATGTTGTTCGCGCATTGCGCCGCGTTCGGCATCAATGCGGTGTGGGAGCCCGCCAACCGGTACAATGAGGGGCGGGTATCGGCACGGGCGGTCGCCGGCCGGATCGAGCATTCGCACATCCTCGCGCGTGCGGTCGGACTCGATCCGGTGGCGGCGGGCTGGTCGGCAACGTTCGACAATTATCTCGGCCGCGTGCCCAAGGTGCGGATCCTCACCGCGGTCGAGGAAGCAAAGGGTGCCGAGACGTCGGCGCGCCTCACCGGCTTCAAGAAGGCCGACATGGCGCGCGAGGCCGAGGCGCTGCTCGCCGGCAGCGGTTGGCTCGCCGAGCCACTCCGCACCCCCGCCGAGCCCGGGCCGGTCCCGCCCGTGGCGCCGGCGGAAGCCGCGTTGGGTACCGAGCCGTTGGTCGAGCACGAGGACGAAGAGCCGCTCGCCATGGCCGCCGAATAGCCTGGTCGAGCTTGGGACCCGTCGCACGCGGCGGGTCCCCTTCCTTTTGCAGGAGACTGTCATGGCCCATGTCTCGGACCTGTCCCGGCAGCTCGCGCGCAATGCCGAAGCCGTCTGTCGCTATTATCTGCCCGCAGGACACCGCGATGGCCGCTATTGGATCGCCGGCGACGTCCATGGCGCGAAGGGCCGCAGCCTCTATGTCCGGCTGAAGGGCCCCGACCACGGCAAGGGCGCGGCCGGCAAATGGACCGATGCCGCGACCGGCGAACATGGCGACTTGCTCGACCTGATCCGCGCGCATTGCAGCCATCTCGCGCTCGCAGACACGCTTGCCGAAGCGCGTTACTTCCTGTCGCTGCCGCAGCCGACGACATTCGAGGATAGCGAGTCTGTGCCGCAGGGCTCGCCTAAGGCAGCCTTGCGTCTGTTCGCGGCTTCCGGGCTGATCGGCGCGACGATCGCCGAGCGCTATCTGCGCACCCGCTGCATCTCCGGCATCCGCGCCGAGCGGTGGCTGCGCTTCCATCCGCGCTGCTGGCATCGACGCAGCACCGACGATCCGCCGGACACGCCCTCGGCGATGCCCGCACTGATCGCGGCGGTCACCGACGAGCACGGCACTGTCACCGGAGTCCAGCGGACCTGGCTCGATCCGCGCGACTGCACCAAGGCCCGGCTCGTGCGGCCGCGACGGGCGATGGGCAATCTGCTCGGCAATGGCGTCCGGTTCGGTGCGGCGGGTCCGGTCATGGTCTTCGGCGAGGGCGTCGAGACCATGCTGTCGCTCCGCATGGTTCTGCCGCGCATGTCGATGATCGCGGGCCTGTCCGCCAACCATCTCGCCGCGCTCAGCTTCCCGTCGGTACTCCGCCGCCTCTATGTCGCGCGCGAAGCCGATACCGCGGGGACGATGGCGTTCGCCGCCCTGTCGGAGCGCGCGGGGGCGGGGGGTGTCGAGCTTCTGCCGCTCATCTCCCGGCTCGACGATTTAAACAGCGACCTCTGCACCGATGGGGTCGAGACGCTTGCGCGCCACCTGCGCCCTCAGCTCGCGCCAGAGGACGCAGCGAGCCTGCCCTGATCCCAGCTTGGCCGCAATCCCACGCCACGCCATTCCCGCCATCTGCTAGAGCCGCGCCCGGCCTTCGAGCGGGCGACGGGTCGGCAAGCGGTGCGGGCGCGCAACGGCTTCGCCAGGCTATTTTCCGCCGCGGGCGTGTGCCCGCTTTGCATCGCGAGGCAAAATAGCCGGCGTCGCCGTCCTCCGCTTGCGCTTCGGCCTTCCCGGCTGCGCCGGCCGCTCCGCTGGAGGTGCGCGCCCGCGCCGCCCGCCGCCTCGTGTCGCCGGAAGGCCGCGAGGGCGCGGCAAGCAGATGGGAGACAAGGCCATGACCGACGACAATCGCGAGGAGCCGAAGGGCTCGCAATTTTCAGAGCTTCTACAGGAGCTCGAACTGTTCGGGCGCAGGCCATTCGACGATGAGCTTGATCCCCGCCCTTTGCCCGAGGGCCGGCTGGTGGAGGGCGCCGCCGCCGACAGCTTCGATGCGATGATCGCTTGTCTCGGCGACACCCGCCTCGAGCCCGACCTGGAGGATCTGCTCTGGGGCTTCACCAATGTCTTCCACCGTGCGGTCGAGCGGATCGAACGCGATCTCGACGGCAACGAACTCGGCCAGCGCCGGCTGCAGCGCGAGCAGGACGGCTCGGAGGTCAAGTCGGTCGAGCTGGAAACGGCGATCGCCGAAGGCCGCACCATGATCGAACGGCGCGACGCTATGGAGGCGTTCCGCGAAGCCTTTGCCGAGCAGTTCCGCCATCATCTCCGCAAGCCCTGGCTGCCGCGCAACGGATCGATGCTCAACCGCCGCGCGGTGACTGCGGCGGTGATCGAGAGCCGCGAGTTCGTCAACGACCGGCGTCATGCCGACGCGAAGCTGCTCGTGCCGCCTGGCGAGCGCATCTACCTGAGCGGCGGTGCCGACTATCCCGACCATCGCAAGGTCTGGCAGCTGCTTGACAAGATCCATGGCCGCCATCCGCAGATGGTGCTGCTGCACGGCGCTTCGCGAACCGGTGCCGAGCACATCTCAGCCCTTTGGGCACGCGAGCGCAAGGTGCCGCAGGTGCCGTGTCCACCCGATTTCTCGAAACACAGCCGTGGATCTGCGCCGTTCAAGCGCAACGATCAGGTGATCGGCCTGATGCCCCGCGGTATCATCATCTTCCCCGGCGGCGGCATCCAGGACAATCTGTTCGACAAGGCACGCAGCGCCGGTATCCCGGTCATCGATCACCGGCGGGAATGATCGCCGCCTTCAACCCGGCCGAAGCCGGGCGTTCCGTCCTGGGCCCGCGCCGGCGCGGCGCAACCTGGGCCTTCGGCGCCAGGTCCGCCACTTCGTTGCGGCCCGCCGGGTGCGCCCCGCCTCCTGTCGCGGTCCCGCGCCGTCTCTCCCCCGGCTTCGGTCGGCATGCGACAGGAGAATGATCATGAACCGCGAACTTCGCAGATTGCGCAATGCCCTCGACGCCATGCCCGATCCCGAGCGTCAGGTGTTCGATCGCGCACGTTACCGCGACCTCGACTATTTCCAGATCGCGGCCGAACTCGGCATCACCGTCGCCGAGGTCGAGCGGCGCCTAGGGTCCGCCATGGCTCATCTCATAGAGTTTCGCGACGTCCCGAGGGAACATTGAGGAAACGGCCAGCCACAGCTAGGAAATGATCATGCGCGTCGATCTCGACCATCTTCCCGAAGTCCAGCAGGCCGAGCTCGCGCGCGTGCGCGACACGCTGATGGCGGAGTTCGCGCAGGCGATCTCGACCAGCACCCAGCCTTGGAAGAAGAACGGCAAAATCCTCAAGATCATCCTGTTCGGCAGCTATGCGCGCAACGACTGGGTCGATGAGCCGGAAAACGGATATCAGTCCGACTTCGACCTGCTCGTGATCGTCAGCCACGAGGACCTGACCGATGTCGCCGCCTACTGGTATATCGCGGAGGACAAGATCCTCCACGATCCCACGGTCCAGCGGCCGGTCAACATCATCGTCCACACCCTCGACGAGGTGAACAAGGCGCTCCAGCGCGGCGAGTATTTCTGGGTCGATATCGTTCGGGACGGGGTGGTCTTGTACGAGCTGCCGCAGCATGCGCTGGCGGCGCCGAAGCCGCTGACGCCTGCGGCTGCGCTGGCGATGGCGCTGGGATACTTTGATCGATGGGTCCCGAGCGTTGATGCCTTCATTCGAGGCGCGAACTACGCCAAAAACGACGGTGATCTGAACAAGGCTGCGTTCGACCTCCACCAAGCAACGGAACGACTTTACATATGCTTCTTGCTCGTGCGCACGCTATATTTTCCAAGGTCGCACAACATCAAATTTCTGCGATCGCTCTCGGAGGATAAGGACCCGCGGCTCGTCGATGCATGGCCGCGTACTTCCAGAATTGATCGCCGTCGCTTCGAGTTGCTCAAGCGCGCTTACGTCGAGGCGCGTTACTCGCCGAGTTACGAGATCAGCGTCGAGGACCTTGATGCCTTGACGGTGGCGGTCAGGCAACTCCGAGACATCGTGGAAGCACTGAGTCTGGAGCAGCTGGAAATGCTCCGGTCAGAAGCCGGCGCTTGAGCGAACTCAGTTTGAAGAGTGCTGGCGTTTCGCGCCTGCAGCGCGACCGCGCTCTATGCCGCTGCGCGGCACCGAGCCCCTCAGGATCTCGGCCGCCAAGGGCGGTGACGACCACGAACGCGGCAAGGTCCGCTTTGCGCCCCAACATCAGTCATTCAGCCAACCGCGAGAATATCTCAGAAGCGGACGTTGCCAAACCTCTGCGCTTAGGAGCTTTATGCGCGCTTCGGGCTCGATTACATGCCTGCGCGGCCAAATGTGTCAGCATTCCTGCGAGCCCGCCAGCTGGCGAGGAGGGCAAGTGCTTCACGCGGGAGGGGGGGGATGGATCGGCTGCGCCGCGGCGATCGCTCGCCTAGCCCCCGTTACACTCCCCGCGGTCCGTAAGCTCTATCGGCCGCAGCACTTTTTGTACTTCAAGCCAGAGCCACAGACGCAGAGTTCGTTTCTTCCTACTTTGGCGCGTACTCCGGGTTTCACAGTCGCCCTCGGAAACTCGGAGATTGTGCGTTTGGTCGCCTGCATCTGCGGTGTCCGAAAAAACCTCAGCTCCTCGTTTGCAGCCTCGTAGTATGCCCGTCGCTCTGCGTTCCAGTCGTCAAATTCCATAAGAAGCAAATCTTCGGAATTTGTTTTGCCTGCGAATTTCGGCGCGTCAGTCGCAATGCCGATCACTCTCTTAATAGCCGGCATTCTGAGCTTAGCGGCGCCACACGCGATCTCAAGCATGCCGGAACGTACCTCCCGATAGGCCTCTGAATTTCGAAGATCATCTGACGCTTTGAGCTGGAGGAATACGTACACCGTGCCTTCGTAGAATGAGGGCATCAGCGAGACGTTCCTAACCAGCGGCTCGTCAGATTCCGGGAAGTTTCTTATCGACTTCAGCATGAAGTCCGAAAGGCCGCGCCGAGAAAAACGCGGCTCCATAGCCATGAAATGCAAGGCGCTCTTGCCGTGGAAAGGCTGGCTGTTCCCGCCGAGCACACCGTTGAGGGCGTTGTTGGAGGTGATCTGTAGCAAGCGATCCCAGAAATACGAAGTTTGGTTGGCTGCTCTCCGCCGGGCATACGGCTCACTGCGTTCGAAATTGAACCACTCGCCCTCACCGATATGAACCGTATCGAACGCGTCGTGCGTGCCGATCATGTGACGGTTTTTCGTCTCGTCAAAATTGAGAAAGTAGTGGGCGATGACATCCTCTTCCCCGCAGTATGAAAGGGCGTGACGCCGTATCGCATCCAGTTTGGCATCCAGATACGCAGTGAAATCGAAAATCGTATCGAGCTCGTTCAGGGCGATTTCCAAATTCTCTGTATCGAGAATGTGGACGGGGTGTTCCCGATCAATCTGCACGAAAAACGGGTGATCGAACCGTTCGTCTTTCTTGTCGTAGGAGATCGCCAAGCTACCCAACACGTTTGCCGGAGAGGCTCGTTTGCAAGCCTCTTTCACGCCATGTGCGACAACGATCTTGTGACACCGCATCTGGCTAAGATCGATCGGGATAGGGAACCGCTGGTTCTTCTGAGGATCCAGATAGATCGATCGCCCTGAGCGAATGTATCTCTCTGCACCATGGGCGGTGGCAACCTGCTTCTCGATGACTTCCTTGCGCCAGCGCTTCCAGGCTAGATCAACGTCTTCGGGATTTTGGTCAAATCTCCTATTTTCTCGGTCGAAGAAAATCAGAACGTCATTCTGAAAGACGACGAGTAGGTCGCAGAGTTCTTTTCCGTCTTCGCGGCACGGATTGGGATAACTCCAAAGGCGCAAAAAGGTGCGGTCGCACAATTCCGCCAGTAGGCGCTCGGTGGGCGACACTCCTTGAGATTTTAAGATGGCCATCGCGGATCATATCACGGCTTAAGCCTCACGTTCCAATGATTACGGCATACGTGTCAGCAACGGAACCAATCTTATTGCTGACTGGTGCCCCGCGCGACGGAGCTGCGTTAAAGCAGGCGTGACGGCTGCAAGTCGATCCCTTGCGCCATTGCATTCAACAAGTTTTACCGCAATTGTTACGCGGAAGGACAGCTTCAGGAAGCGAATGACTTGAAGAAGAAGCCATCCATGGACTTCTCCGTCACCGGTCGGAAGGGATTGTTCTTCGACAGCCTGTCCTCGAGTTCAGGATCCGACTGCCAGGGAAATTCGAGCAAGCCCCAATCGATTTGGACGAACTCACCATCCCTCGAAATCTGGATGCCCACCGCTTTGGATGTGTGCGCCAGATACTTCGCAGCCTGCGTCAAATTGCTCAGGCCTGTGGTGCGCACGCGCACCCCCTCTGATCCGGTTGAGGGCAGTTCCGGGGCAAGAGGCGCGATCATGAAGGTACAATCATTCTCAGGGAAGGTCAGCCTGAACGGACGAGCGAAATTCTTCGCTGCGGTGGCCTCCAGGGACTTTGTTACCCGCAATTTGACCTCGCGCCAGACAGAACGCGGCGATCGAGCGAACTCTCGCAGGATTTTGTAATAGTCGTACGGCGCATCCGCTCGTTCGATATGACTGTGGAGAGTGCCGAGCAGGCCCGAGAGATCGAAGCTCTCGGTATCTTGCACCAACCGCTCAAGAATTTCGTGCGAGCCCGGTGTCGGCATTGCTTCCTCATTGAGGAAGGCCCCGATGATATCCGACTCCTCAACCGAGACGCCCGCTTCGCGAAGCCGCGGCGTCACCTCCTCACGATACTCAAAATAACGCGCGATATCCTCTGGTACCCTCAAGGTTTCGAGAATGCCCGAATAGTCGTTCACGGGGAGGAGGTGGATGAAGCTTCCGGTGCTCTTGCTGATGTGATAATGCATCCGCCAGCAATCTTCCGGCAGCGCAGGGGCGGGAAGGAAAACGACTATCTTCGTGATAGTTCGCAGATGTGCACGTTCGATCTCGAACGAATGGCCATGCTCATTGGTAATTCGAATCCTCGGATTCTCGTCGAGATACCGTTGCGAATCGCGAATCTGGCTCGTAGCCTTCTTGATGATCTTTTTCTCGAACCAGTTTCGCTCGGCTATTGGATCGGAAGTCGGATTATCGCGCTGCTTCAGCTGCAGGATATAGGCCCGGTCGCCGAACCACACTAGATTGTCCGCCAGCTCAAGCTCCTTGTCCGGTGTCGGGGAGAACTTGTTGCGGGCGAATGTGAATTCCCGCCAGAATGCGAGACTGTTCAGCTGGGCGATATGTTCTTCAAGGGTCACAGGAGCGACTGTAGTCGCCCGGGCCCACGAACCGGAAGAGGCTAGTCCCATGTCGGGAAATGCAACGACCCCGTCCGAACGAGGGTTCCGTGACGCCTGTGGACGTCCGAAGGCCCAAGTCCTCGTCCGCGGGACCTTCAATATTCGGTTTTGGCGTAGGCGGGGATAGTGAAGCGCTGCACATAGGGCACGGAGCGCGAGCGGTTCATTGCATCCCAGTACATGTTGCGGGCTACGGGCGCCTCGATCGCGGGCGGCACGTGATAGCCATATCTTGGATAGAGTTCTGTCCAGTCCTCCTTGCGATGCCAGGAGCGCCCGAATTCGGGCTGGAGATACCAGTATATCTCCCAGCGGATATTGTTGAGCAGCTCGGCGATATGGCTGGCATGATAGGGGAAGATGCCGGTCGCGAACCATTCGTTGAAACTGGGGATCGCGAGATAGCCCTGATCCTCCGTGATCGGATTGCCGGCGGCGGCCAACAGCTCGCGCACGCGCTTCACATTCGCCTCCAGCCTCGCCAGGTTGTGCTTCGCGATGTCCCCGCAAATCTTGATGTATTGCAGCCGGCTCACCCTGACGTCGCAGACCACATCGATGTCGCTGAGATTGACCCCTTCGGTCACGAACTCGTGCTCGAGCCAGATCGCGAACGCCTCGACCGCCGCGCGCAAACCCGATACATCAAGGCCAAGGATTGGATTGTTGCAAACCTGCCGGAGGTGAAACAGGAATGTCCTATTCGAGGCCGTGGTATTGCTCGGCGGCTCCTGCAGGCCGAGCGGGATCGGCCGGCCGCTGAAACCGCGTGTCTGCGACAGGAAATCCGCGAGCAGGATCAGGTAAAGCTGACAGTGCTGGCCGCTCGGAAACCATAGGTTGGAGAGCTCGGATCGGTCGGTCTTCTCGAAGATGGCCCAATTGACCATCCCGTCAATCATCTCCCAGGCGCTGTTGAGGATGACCGCTTCGCGTTCCGTGTCGTTCATGGCAGCTCCCTGGTTCGAACGAGAGGGCAGGATATCCGAATCTCAGCCTTCAAGTATCCAGCGCAGATACCCGCACCGGCGCATAGCTTTGATGTTGTGGCCAATGCGAGATGAGGGGGCCCGCCCCCAATTAGAAGTCGGCAGCTCAATGGCTAGATGATGAATGTCGGCTATGCCGGCCGCGGAACCTGGAAGCCGACAGACCGGTCTCGGCCCACTTCCGGTCGTTCAGTGCATCACCTGAATGATCGACCGCTTTCGGTACGCCTTCAACCGGCGAGGGACGACTGAAAGTGGGTCAATGGACATGCGCGCGATCTGAGGCATTTGTGCCCTTGATGCTGACGCTCCCCCAGATGCTCTCGATCGCTACCCTACTCGGGATGATGGGGCTCTTTATGTGGGGGCGGTTTCGCTACGACGTGACCGCGATCATTGCGCTGCTGGCAGCGCTGGGGCTGGGCATCGTCAAGCCTGCGGATGCGTTCAAGGGCTTCTCCGACGACATCGTCATCATTGTGGGGTCTGCGCTCGTCATTTCGGGTGCGGTTCAGCGGTCGGGGGTGATCGAGCGGGCGCTTCGGCGGCTCGCCCGGCGCGTCACGCGGGTAAGGAGCCAGCTTCTCGTCCTCACTGCCTCGGTCGGGTTCGCGAGCGCGATCGTCAAAAATATCGGTGCGTTGGCGATGCTGATGCCCGGAGCGTTCCAGATGGCGAAGAAGAACGACGCCAGCCCCTCGGTCTTCCTGATGCCGATGTCGTTCGCGGCGCTGCTCGGCGGATTGATGACGCTGGTCGGCACGTCGCCCAACATCATCGTCAGCCGATCGCGCGAGCAGATGACGGGGGCGCCGTTTGGCATGTTCGACTATACCCCGGTCGGCCTCGGGTTGTTCGTCATCGGCCTGATCTACCTGCGTTTCGCCTATCGGCTGCTCCCGCGCGGCCGGCGGGCGGCGCCGACGATGGGGGAGGCACTCGACGTTACCGGCTATGTGACCGAGGTCGTCCTGCCCGCCGAATCGCCCGCGGTGGGTGAGACGGTGCGTGAATTCCTGGACCGGCACGAGGGCGAGGTCTCGATCACCCGTATCTTGCGCGCCGGCATCCGCAGCTTTCCCGAGCCTGGTACCCAACTGCACGAGGGCGACACGCTGATCCTCGGCGGCGAACCCGATGCGCTCGAGCGTGTGATCGCGGGCGATCGCTTGGCCTATGAAGGCGAAGCACGCGACATGACGCGCGAGCGAAACGAAGGCGAGGGGGCCAGCGCCGGCGGCGAGATTGGCGTGATCGAGGCGGTCGTCAATTTCGGCTCGCGGCTCGAGGGGCAGACCGCGGGAGGGCTGGACCTTCAGCGCATCTATGGCGTGAATCTGATTGCGATGTCGCGGCGCGGCGAGCGATTGTCCCGGCGGCTTGCCAACATCGTCCTGCGCGCGGGCGACGTGATCGTCCTGCAGGGACCGTTAGAGGCGATGCCCGAGCGGCTGCGCGAACTCGGCTGCCTGCCGCTCGCCGAGCGCGACCTGCGGCTGGGATCGAAGCGTGCTCGGTGGTTGCCGATCTCGATCCTGGCGGGCGCGATGTTCCTGACCGCGATGGGGTGGGTCCCGGTGGCGGTCGCCTTCTTCGCCGCCGCCGGCCTGGTCATCGCGACGGGCGCGATCACCCCGCGCGAGGCGTATGACCATGTCGAATGGCCGATCCTCGTCATGCTTGGCGCGCTGATCCCGGTGTCGGACTCGCTGCGCACGACCGGCGCGTCGGACGTGATCGCGACGCAGCTGGCCGGCGTCGCGGCGGCGCTGCCGCCATGGGGCGCGGTGGCGCTCATTCTTGCCGCAGCGATGGCGGTGACGCCGTTTCTCAACAACGCCGCCACCGTCCTGGTGATGGCGCCGATCGCGGCGCAGTTTGCCGGTGACCTGGGCTATCGGCCCGAGGCGTTCCTGATGGCGACGGCGGTAGGAGCGGGCTGCGACTTCCTCACGCCGATCGGCCATCAGTGCAACACGCTGGTGCTGGGGCCGGGCGGCTACCGCTTTGGCGATTATGCGCGGCTGGGCGCCCCATTGTCGCTGCTGGTGCTTGTATTCGGCACACCGCTGATCCTGTTGTTCTGGCCGATCTGATGACCGGGGAACGCCGTCCGGGCTACCGGATCGACCCTAGCCTGCGTCGTCGACGGCGATGAACGAGCGTCCGATTACGGGCGGCGTAAAGGAAGCAATGGACGTCCGCATCTGGGTCAAAGCGGCAGAAAGCGGCCGGGCCCGACATGCCCAAACCAGAACGCTCGCGCGGGCGGTTTCGCTTACCGGACACAATTACTTCTTCAACCTTTAGCCGGCCAGTCGACAGCAAGCAGACCTCGTTTCGACGCTGCAGGTAAGAACCGTCACTTGCTCGTCATTTTCAATCCATAGGCGATCGCCGAACGACGCGCATCGCGTCAGGGGAGGTCGCGCTTCATGGGTCGTCAATATCATTCGCTCGCCACCAGCAATTTTGAGCAGGACTGGTCGAATACCGGCCTGTTATCCGCGGGCGACGCCTGGGATGCGGTTGCGAGCATTGTCGGTTATCGCGGTGACGATCTCGACCTTGATGATCCCCGGCAGGTGACCGGGACAAGCACGGTGGTCGACGTCAACGTCAACCTCACCAATCCCGATACCTATACGACGGGCGGCGTGGCCGAGTTCGAGCTGGCCGATGCGGTGGTTGCGCTTCAGGGGTCGGGCACCGCGGATGCGCCATATCTGGCCGTCTATCTCGACGCGACGGGGCGGCAGGACATCGTGTTCTCGACGAGGCTGCGCGACATCGACGGGGCAACCAGCGCGGTCCAGCAGATCGCGGTGCAGTACCGCATTGGCGACACCGGCGACTGGCTGAACGTCGAGGACGGCTATGTCGCCAATGCCAATGTTGGCCGCGACACGCTGCTGAGCGTCACGCTTCCCGCTGCCGCGAACGGCCAGGCCGAGTTGCAGGTTCGCGTCATCACCGTCGATGCGCCTGGTAGCGACGCCTTCATCGGCATCGACGACATCAGCGTGACCAGCCAGCCGCTGGCACCGCCCCCCGCCGCCGGCATCCTGTCGATCGCCGATGCGAGCGTGATCGAGGGCGACGCGGACACCGCGACGCTTGCCTTCACCGTGGCGCGCGCCGGGGGCAGCGCGGGTGCGGTGTCGGCGACCTGGACCGTCACGCTCGGCACCGCGAGCGCCGATGACCTTGTCTCGCAGCCGCTGACGGGGACCGTCACCTTTCCCGATGGTGCGACCAGTGCAGTGATCGAGATCGCCGTTGCAGGCGACGTCCGTTTCGAGTCCGACGAAACGATCGATATCGCGCTCACGGCGCCCACCGGCGGCGCGACGATCGCCGATGGTGATGCGATTGGAACGATCGCCAACGACGACGTCGCGGTTCCCGCCGGCCCTGCCAATGTGTTCATCAACGAGATTCATTATGACGACGCCGGCACCGATGCCGGCGAGGCGGTCGAGATCGCGGGGGCGGCAGGCACGGACCTCACGGGTTGGTCGCTGGTGCTCTACAACGGCAATGGCGGCACGAGCTATGCGACTTACGCGCTGACCGGCACGATCGCTGATCAGGCCAACGGCTATGGCACCGTCTCGGTCGCGACGCCGGGCATCCAGAACGGCTCGCCCGACGGCATCGCGCTCGTCGATGCCACGGGCCGCGTGGTGCAGTTCCTCTCCTATGAAGGGCCGCTCACTGCCACCAACGGCGCGGCCGCGGGCATGACCGCGACCGATATCGGCGTCTCTGAAGAGGGCGTGCCCGACGGCACGTCGCTCCAGCTCAAAGGCACCGGCGCGGGCTACGAGGACTTCACCTGGGCACCGGCGAGCGACGACAGCTTCGGCGCGATCAATGAAGGCCAGCGCTTCATCGGTTCCGGCGCGACGGGGCAGATCTCGATCCGCGACGCGCAGGTGGGCGAGGGCGATGCCGGTACCGCCGCGTTGAGTTTCACCGTCCGCCGCGCAGGTGGTACGGCCACTGCCGCGAGCGTCGACTATCAGGTCGTGCTGGGAGATAGCGCGGACGCCGCCGACTTCGCGCCCGGGACCGTGCTGACGGGGACGATCAGCTTTGCCGTCGGCCAGTCGAATGCGACCATCACGCTGCCGGTCGCTGGCGACACGCTGGGCGAGGGTAACGAGACGCTGCGCGTCATCCTCTCAAACCCTGTCGGCAACATTGACATTGTGGATGGCGAGGCGATCGGTACGATCGTCAATGACGATCTCGTCACGCTTTCGATCGGCGCGATCCAGGGCGCGGGCCATAACTCTGCGTTTGTCGATCAGACGGTCCACACGGCCGGCATCGTCACGGCGGTCGACTCGAACGGCTATTACATCCAGGACACGGGCGACGGCAACGCTGCGACCTCGGACGGCATCTTCGTCTTCACAGGCGGCGCGCCGACCGTCCGCGTCGGCGACGCGCTCGATCTCACCGGCGCGGTCAGCGAGTTCCTGCCGGGCGCCACCGGCCTGTCGATCACGCAGCTGTCGGACGTGATCGCGACGGTCACCTCGAGCGGCAATGCGCTGCCCGGGGCGGTGCGGATCGGCGAGGGCGGTCTGACGCCTCCGACCGAGGTGATCGAGGATGACGGCTTCACCAGCTTCGACCCCGCCACCGACGGGCTCGACTTCTACGAGGCGCTGGAGGGGATGCGCGTCACGATCGATGCGCCACGCGTGGTCGGCGCGACGAACTCGTTCGGTGAGACCTGGGTCGTCGCCTCGGACGGCATCGCCGCGACCGGCCTGAACGACCGCAGTGGCATGACGATCTCGGCCGGCGACTATAACCCAGAGCGCATCCAGATCGACGACGATGCCGCGGTGTTCGGCGGCTTCGCGCCCGATCATTCGCAGGGCGATCGGCTGGGCGACGTGACCGGCATCGTCAACTATGCCTTCAACAGCTACGAAGTCATCGTGACCGAGGCGGTGTCGGTAGTCGAGGATGCGCCAGCGCCCATCAAGGAGGTGGCCGACTTTCAGGGTGATGCCGATCACCTGACGATTGCGACCTTCAACGTCGAGAATCTCGACCCCTCGGACACGAGCTTCAGCCTGCTCGCACAGAACATAGTCTACAGCCTGCGAGCACCGGACATCATCGGGGTGCAGGAGATCCAGGATGCCGACGGCGCGGGCAACGGCACCGACCTGTCGGGAACGCTGACCGCCCAGACGCTGATCGCGGCGATCGAGGCGGCGGGTGGACCGTCCTATGCCTATGTCGAGGTCGCACCAACGGTCGCGGGCACGACCGGCGGCGAGCCGGGTGGCAATATCCGCAACGGTTATTTCTATCGCACCGACCGCGTCGACTATGTCGAGGGCAGCGCCCGCCTGATCGAGGGCAGTCCCTATGAGGGCTCGCGCAAGCCGCTCGTCGCAGACTTCAGCTTCAACGGCGAGACGGTGACCGCGATCAACGTCCACTTCACCTCGCGCGGCGGCAGCGAGCCGCTGTTCGGCGCCAGCCAGCCCCCCGCCAATGCGGGCGAGGCCGCGCGCGAGGCGCAGGCAGCCGGCGTGCTGACTTATGTCAACGAAGCGCTGGCGGGCGATCCCGATGCCAAACTCGCCGTACTCGGCGACTTCAACGGCTTCTATTTCGAAGAAGCGCAGCAGCAACTGACACGGGACGGCGTGCTTACCAACCTGGCGACCCTGCTGCCCGAGGAAGAGCGTTACAGCTATCTGTTCGAGGGCAATTTCCAGCTTTTGGACAATATCCTCGTCACGGGCGGACTGCTCGGCGGCGCGCGGTATGATGCGGTCCACATCAATGCGGGCCAATCTGGGCAGACCAGCGATCATGATCCGCAGGTCGCGCTGCTCCACATCGCCCGGCCCAACGAGGCGCCGATTGCAGCCGATGACGCAGTCGCCGTCAACGAGGATGCTGCGACCGACGATCTCGTCCCGACATTGCTCGGCAATGACCGTGACGAGGGCGCGCTGACGATCGTCGGGATCGACACGTCAGCGACGCAAGGCAGCGTCCTGTTCGATGCGGCGACGCAGAGCCTGCGCTACGTCGCCGATGCCGATGCGTTCGACGGGCTGGCGAACGGTGCCAAGGCAACCGACCGCTTCACCTATACCGTGCGCGACGCGGGCGGGCTGGAGAGCACGGCCAGCGTGACGGTGACGGTGACGGCAATCGACGACAGCCGTGTGCGGATCGGCTCGATCTTCAACGACAAGCTGACCGGCACGGGCGGCGAGGACACGATTTACGGCCTGATCGGCAACGACATGATCCACGGCCTCGACGGCCGGGACATGCTTTGGGGCGGGATCGGCAACGACCTGCTTGACGGCGGCAACGGCAGCGATCGGCTGGCCGGCGGGCTCGGCAACGACACGCTGCGGGGCGGTGCGGGCGACGACTATCTGGCGGGCGGTCTCGGCCGTGATACGTTGACCGGCGGCGATGGCATCGACCGCTTCGCCTTCGGCATCCTGTCGGGCAGCGATACGATCACGGACTATGAGGTCGGGACAGATATCATCCGGCTCGAAACGGGCGCCGCGGTCGTACGGCACGAAGTCCGCGACTTTGACCGTGACGGCGAGCTCGACCTCAAGCTTGTGTTCGCGCTGGGCGGCGACGTGACGCTGCTGGGCGTCGACAATATCGGGATGATGACGTTCGAGCGCGGCGAAAGCCTGCTCCCGATTGAGACGATCCTCTGAAAAGCGGGGCGGCGACCCGCGATTGCGGGTCGCCGCCCAATGCAAGCTTTTTGGGCAATACACCTGTTTAACGGACGTCCGTTGTTGGGCAGCCGCTGAGCAGGCGCTAATGTCTGTAGGCGAGTCGTTTCGGCCATCTGCGGGAGCGCTGGCAATCCATCCGGATCGCGGTAAGTTCGCCTGGACACCTGGAAAACCTTCAAGAAGATTCCCGGCGATCTATAGGGTCCGTGTGGCTTTGGTCATTTCTCTCGGAGCAAAGTAGCGAGCGTTGCGGCCAAATCCCCACTACGAAAGGGCTTCGTGAGACGGGGCAAGTCGTGTGCGATGCCTTCGACCTCCGCGTAGCCGGAGACCAACAGGATAGGCAAAGCTGGATTCAAAGCCCGTGCCTGTCGCGCGAGGTCGGTGCCACTCATACCCGCCATCAAATGATCCGTCACAAGGAGATCCGGTTGCGCTCCGGCCTTTATGAGGTCCAGCGCTTCCTCGGCCGATCCTGCCTCCACAACCTCGAAGCCGAAGTCGTGCAGCATATGTGCGGTGCTCATCCGCACCAGCTCCTCATCATCCACAAGCAGCGCGGTTCCCCGAACAGCCGGTGCTTCTTTGCGGTCGGGCTGCCGCTCGTCGCTGTCGATCGGAGCCGAGCTCATCGGTAGCCACAGCGTCACCGTCGTGCCTTCGCCGGGCAGGCTCGATATGTTCATGCCGCCGCCGAGCTGCGCGGCAAGGCCGTGCACCATCGACAGGCCAAGCCCGGTACCCTTGCCGATGCCCTTGGTGGAAAAGAACGGCTCCACGGCGCGTCTGAGAGTCGTCTCGTCCATCCCGCTTCCAATGTCGCTCACGCTAAGGCGCACATAATGGCCATGCGCCAAGCCGGACGCGTGCTGCGTCCGCACGCTTTCGCGCCCGGCGGCGATGGTCAGCCGGCCGCCGCGGGGCATCGCGTCGCGTGCGTTGACCGCCAGGTTAAGCAGCGCCATTTCCAGCTGGTTCGCGTCCGCCAGTGCCGGTGGCAGGTCGGGGGCGAGTTCTACGCGTACTTCGATATTCGGGCCGACCGTGGAGCCGATCAGGCCCGCCATCTCGTCGACGAGCGTCGCGACATCAACGGCTGTGGCTTGGAGCGGCTGGCGACGCGCGAAGGCGAGCAGGCGCTGCACCAGCGTCTTCGCCCGCTCCGCGGATTGCAGCGCACCGTCGATCAGTCGGCGCTCGCGCTCATTGCCGAGCCCCTTTCGCACCAGCATGTCGAGCGAGCCAATAATCGGCGTGAGCAGGTTGTTGAAGTCGTGCGCCACCCCGCCGGTGAGGCTACCCATCGCCTCCATCTTCTGGCTCTGGCGCAGCGCCTCCTGGGCGGCTTGCAACTCGGCTTCGCGTGCCTTTGCATGGCTTAGGTCGCGCCCGACCGCGATGAAGTTCAGCCCATCCGGTTCGGGGGCGACGGTCCACTCGATCGGCTTCCAGTCGCCTGCCTTGGTTGCAATGCGGTTTTCAAAGCGCGTAGGGAGGCGCGTTTCCGCCATATTCTGGATCGCCGCTAGCGTCGGAGGCATATCCTGCGGGTGCATAAAGCTGGCATACCCGCGGGAAAGCAGCTCGCGCTCGTCCCAGCCCAGTACCTGACTCCATGCCGGACTTACTGCCGACATCATGCCGTTGTAGTCGGCGCGGGCCAGCATGTCCTGCGACAGGTTCCACAGCCGGTCGCGTTCCGCTGAACGGGCGGCGACCTGCGCCGCCAGCGTCTCGTTCAGCTTGCGCAGCGCGGCTTCGGCGAGCTTGCGGCCATGGATGTCGACCGACGCTCCGAACCATCGGACGATCTCTCCCGAAGGCGCGTCGCGATAAGGCTCACCGCGTGCAAGAAACCAGCGATAGTCGCCGCTCGCAGACCGAATCCTATGCTCCACCAGGAAGGTGGCGCCAGTGCGGCGCGCGATCTCGAATGCCGAAATCGTCGCGGCGGCATCGTCGGGGTGGACGTGCTCCGCCGCAATGTCGGCCGCCGTCTCGGGATAATAGGTGCTGCCGGTGTAATCGGACCAGTGTTTGTTGAAGAACTCGGTCCGGCCGCCCGCGTCGGTGATCCAGACGATCTGCGGCACCGCGTCCGCCATGAGCCGGAAGCGCGCCTCGCTGGCCCGCAACGCCGTCTCGGCCTGCTTTCGATCGTGAATATCGATCGAGCTACCCACCCAGGTGGTGATCGCGCCCGCCTCATCGCGGATTGGCTCAGCACGCGCCACATACCAGCGGTACGCCCCGTCGTGCCGACGGTAGCGGACTTCCATCTCGTAAGTCGTACCTGCCGCTCTCGCCGCCGCCCATTGCTCGGCCGTCGCGGCGACATCGTCGGGGTGTAGCGTGTCGACCCAACCGTTTGGCAACGCGTGCGCCGGCGTCTGGCCGGTATATGCATACCAGCGCGCACTGAAATGATTGAGTTCGCCATCGGGAGTGGCGAACCAGACGAAGGCGGGAAGCGCATCGGTGAGCTTGCGCAGGGTAGCCTCACTCTCACGCTGCCGCTCCTCGACCTCGCGCCGGGCGTCGATGTCGATGACGGACCCGACATAGCCCAGATAGGTGCCATCCTCGTCAAAACGCGGGCCGGCAGCATCGATCATCCAGCGATAACTACCGTCGCTCCGGCGCAAACGATATTCGATGCGGAAAGGTGCGCGCGCCGCATTGGCGGTTCGGAAGACCTCTTCAGCGTCCGCCTGGTCGTCGGGGTGTGTCGCCTTGAGCCAGCCATAGCCTTCGGCTTCTTCCGGCGTCTGCCCGGTGAATTCGTACCAGCCGCGATTGAGGTAGGTGCAATAGCCGCTCGGGTCGGTCACCCACATCATCACCGGCGCATGGTCGGCCATGTTGCGGAACCGGGCTTCTCTTTCCCGCACCGCCCGCTCAGCCTGGATCCGTCCGGTAGTCTCGGTGCACGCGCAGAACATGCCTGCCACCGCGCCGCGCTCGTCCTGTACGGGCGAATAGGAAAAGGTGAACCAGGTCTGCTCGTCGACGCCGCGACGTCGCATCACCAAGGGCAGGTCCTGGTGGTAGGTCGCCTCGCCACGCATTGCCGCGTCGATCAGCGGCGAGATATCGCTCCAGATCTCCGACCATATGTCACGAAAGCGCGCGCCAAGAGCCGCTGGGTGCTTCTTGCCCAAAATCTCGGCATAAGCCTCGTTGTAGAGGAAGCCGAGCTCGGGACCCCAAGCAACGAACATCGGGAATTTTGACGACAACATGAGGCCAACGACAAGTCGCAACGAGGATGGCCAAAGCTGGGGCGGGCCGAGCGGCGACTGTGACCAATCCTTCTCTCGCATCAGCTCCGTGACGGTGCCCTCGCCTTCGAGGAAGCGAAGGTCGGCTGTTGTGGGTAAGGAGCTCATGTCATTGGCTTATATCGGCCGCGTGGTATTGGAGCGAGCCGCATTATCGAGCTGGCGGTCACGAGATGACAGCGCTAGGCGCCCTGCGCCATCGTCTGCCAGATGAAGGCGTTGGCGCCCGAAAGCATTGGATTTCGCCACCGGTTTGCTACGCCTTTCCTGCTTGGACCAATTCCTCGACTGCCTTGACGAGTCTCACCTTGGTGATGGGCTTTTGCAGTCTGGCTTTTTCGGCAAGGTCGGGCGGGACTAGGCCGGCATCATAACCGGTGACGAATAGGATCAGGATGCCACGTGCGCCAACGAGGCGCGCGAGGTCGAAGCTGGGGCCATCGGCCAAGCTGATGTCCAGGATGGCAACGTCGGGCGCGTGCGTTTCCAGCAGGATCAGCGCTTCCGCGATGCTGTCGCACGGACCGATGACGCCGGCGCCCGCAGCTTCGAGCGCGACCCTCTCGTCATCGGCGAGGTAAAAGTCATCCTCGACCACGAGCGCGCGCACCCCAGCCAATACCTTCGCAGCTTCCATCTCAGCGTTCACTGTTCGTACGATCGCGTTGCGGAATGTTGGTCTGCAAAACGCTGTCTCCTGGCTTCAGCGGAAAGCGAATCGAGCACCATAGGCCTTCCGCCAGGAGCTTGATCTCGCCGCTCCCTTTGAGCTCATACGGAACACGGCGGGTGATGAGCTGCGTGCCGAAGCCTTCGCGGCGAGGGACTTCCGGCTGGAGGACGAGGCCGCTCTCTCGCCACTCTAGCGACAACCACTCTTGCTCGTCGGCTCCCTGGAGCTGCCAGGTCACCGCGATGCTTCCGTCCCGATTGTTCAATGCGCCGTATTTGAGCGCGTTGGTGGTCAATTCATGGATGGCCAGGGTGAGTACCTCGGCAGGCTTCGCCGCGAGCGACACGGGGGGCCCTTCTATGGTGATCGTGTGCTTGCCGGAAGACAGCGGCAGCAGCTCGTCGCGGATCAACTCGGCGAGGCTCACCCCGGCGTTTACGCCGCGCGTCAGGAGCACCTGCGTGCGAGCGAGCGACGCGATCCGACCGGACAGTGTGTCGCGAAGCGCCTCTGCCGTGCCGCTGATATCGGCCCGGTCCACGATCGAGGCGATCATGGCAAGCACGTTCCGCACGCGATGCTGCAGCTCGGCCTGGAGCATCGACTGCCGCTCCTCGGCACGTTTCCGCTCGGTGATGTCCTGGGCGATCTTCAGAAAACCTATTGCCTGGCCTGTCGCATCGCGCAGCAGGATCGTCTGCCCATCCAGGAACACACGTCGCCCATCCTTCGCGAGGTGCCAACGGACATTCGGCGCGGCGCCGGCTTCGCGCGCGCGCTCGATTTCCCAGCGCGGCGCATCGCTTGCCTGGTCCTCGGGCGTGAAGATGGAGGCCACTGGCTGGCCGAGCATTTCCTCTTCATCCCACCCGAAGATCGCTGCAGCGCCCGGAAACCATCCCGTGATTCGATCGTCGAGGTCACTCAGGATGATGGCGTGGTCGAGCGCGTGCTCGACGATCAGGCGAAAGCGCTCGTCACTCTCGCCCAGCCTGGCGGCGGTCTGTAGCCGATCGATCACCGGGCCCAGCACCATGCAATAGGTTCGAAGAAACTCGACGTCCTCCTCGTCGAAGGCGCGGGGCGTACGTTCATCCACCTGCAGCAAGCCGAAAGCCAAGCCTCCCGGCAGAAAGATGGGAGCGTTTACGATGGCGGCTACGCCATGTTCCTTCATGAACGAGGGAAACTCGAAGCGCATTTCCTCTGCGATGTCCTGCGTGACGACCGGTCTGCCTTCGGCAATCGCGTAACTTTCCGAGCTATGTTCGGTGAGGGGCAGCCGCACCTTGCCCACGACATCATCGTGCCAACCCACACCGGCCCTTACCAACGCCGTGCCATCGCCGCGGTCGATTTCGAGTATCTTGGCGAGGTCGGTGCCGAGAGCTTCCGCCACGAGTCGGCAGCCTTCTTGAAGGATCTCCTGCAGATCGTTCGAGCGGAGCACCAACTCGCCGAAGTTCGCGAGGATTTGCTGGCGGCGGATCAGTGCTTCGCGGGTGGCGGTCATTGCATAGCTTTGAGGGCATTGCCGCGCGCCCAACCTATATTATAACGCATTGTTTTCACCGCGTTTCTTTTCGTTGAACGGGGTAACCGTCGGGGAAGCGCGGAGGTTGCATGCGCCGGACCGTTCTTTCTAATGAGTGCTTGGCATGCGGGGCTGGCGCACCTGCCGGCCTGCTCGAAGGCTGCCGAGGGCTGGTGACCGCGCGGTGCCGGTGAGGTTTGGGCGCTCGAGACGAGCCCAATTAAGCTGAACGCCTTAATGTAGGCTCAGCGCTGCCCTCACAATCCCGGCCAGTGTCCGCTTTTCGCTTTTTACTATTCAGAAGCAGCTAGGCCGCTACCGGCTCAACAGGGGCGGCAACAGATCGCGTCACCGCGAAGGCGGAGTGTCTAGATCGCAGATCAGGTTGTCGCCCAAGCTTCGCGCATACCGACCGTTATTCGTCCATGATCTGTTGAGTACGGCACCATGACTGCGCCTGGCGCGGAGCCGCCACCGCTCTTGAAGGCACTTCCTTGGCCCGGCCCACGGCCTGACGCCATCAACCCGTAAAGGGTCCGCTATGCTGTGCATGCGGCCGCTGCGCTGCGCGGTGATTGCGGCCAAGCGCCGGACACTTCGGGCGCCTGTCGAGCGGGGGCGGTCCCCGCTCCCGGACAGGAGCTACGGAGATGCCGCTCAACCTCGCCCAACGGAACGCTTGGAACCTCTCGCGGACCCTCATGACCATCATGGTCGTGTTCCGGATCGAAGGCAGCAATTTCGGCGTCGCCGAAGAGCGCGAGTTCGACGGAGATCCCGCATTGATCGTTCGCGAATATGATCCCTTCGCGCGCTGATCGCGGGGCGGCCGGCGCCTTCGGCGCCGGTTAGCGAAGTCTTCGCCGGCGGCGGGCTATGTCCCGGTGATGTCGGTCGAGGGGCAAAAACTCTACCCGGGGGAAGCGGCAAGCCCATGCAACGTGCTGGCGCTCACCGATGAATATCGGCGCGCCGCCGAGGCGCTGCTGCCGACCGAGCGTCGCGGCTCGCCGCTGTCACGCGCTCCCTATCGGTTGCTCGCGATCCACGCGATCGAGCTTTATCTGAACGCCTGTCTCCTCGCCGCATGGCATTCTCCGGCGACGGTACGGCATCTCCAGCACGATCTGGGATGCGAACCGCGCACGCGGTCGGCGCGACGCTCGTGCTGCGCAAGCGCACGCTTGCGCATCTTGGCCGCTTGTCCGAGCGGCGCGAATATCTGACCACCCGCTATGATTGCGCGCCCGCCGAGACATCCGAACTTAACCGGATCGCCGCGTCGCTGCGCGAGGTAGCCGAGAAGGTCTCGTCCTTCGTACGCGCACCGGGGACCGCCGCGCGCTGACCCTGTGCCGGCAGCACTCGCTGCGAGCGGCGACCCTCCGTTCGGCGCGCCGCCGTGCCTCGGGCCGTGCGTGGGCGCCGGGCGAGCATCGATCTGGTGGGTCATCGCCTCGTCACAGGAGGGGCGAGGTCGGCGGCGTGCGGGGGGCTGCAGACGTTCGAACGTGACGCGTCGAGGCGGGGTGCGCCCTGCAGGCCGGTGCGCGCTTGCAAGGTCCCATGGGCGGATGGGCGTCGTTCGGCGGTCGGTTCGGTCAGGTCCGAAACCGAGCCTGTGTGGGCGGGACGATCGTAAGCTGCCACGCCGTTTCCTGGGTACGCGCGTGTTCTCGCCACGGTCTTTTTCCGCTTGCGGGCCGCCCCTGAGGCCTCGTTGATGGCTGTTTGACCGGATACCGGCTTCGCCTCGTCTGACTAGCCGCAACTGCGTCACGGACTTTCTTCCCCTGGGCTTCCGCCCCACGCGCAAGCGCGCGGGGACCCCGGACGCGCCCATTCCTCGCGAGGCAAGAAAGCCCGCTTTGGCAGTCCTCCGCTTCGCTGTGGGCAGAGCTGCGGCGTCATCCGCACCCGTCCTTTGGACGCCATCGAGGCCGCATGGGGCGGTACTCGAAATCGGAGTAAGTGACATGGCGAACATCGGCAGCTTCAAGAAGGTCGGCGACGAATATCAGGGCTCGATCGTGACCCTCAGCGTCCAGGCCAAGGGCGTCCGGATCGTCCCGGAAGACAATCGCCCGACCGACAATGCACCCACCCACCGGGTCTATGTCGGCCGCGCGGAAATCGGCGCCGCCTGGGCCAAGACCTCGGCCGAGCAGCGCGACTATCTCTCGGTCAAGCTCGACGATCCCAGCTTCACCCAGCCCATCTTCGCGAACCTCTTCGACGACGAAGGCGGTGAGACCTTTAGCCTGATCTGGTCGCGCCCGCGGCGCGCCAGCAACGACTGACACCAGGCCAAGGCGCCCCGCCGGAGACGGCGGGGCGCCTTTCGCGTGCTTGTTGGGCTGATGGTTTGCTTCAGTTGTCCGCGCGCGGGGATAGCCTTGTGCCATCGGCGGGCCTTCGGTCGCGGGTAGTGAATGGCGAGCCTTTCGGGCGGGAATAGTCCCGCCGGAGCGCCTCGCCGTCGCCATCCGCCCGCCTCTTACGGCCCAGGCCCACTGGTTTGCGAAGCACGACCGCCCCGACTTCGCGCAGGAATTCCTGCGGCGAAACGCGGCGTATCGCGCGGCCTGGCGCGGTCGGGCAGCGCCCTTGGCGGCCAGGAAGTGCTTGGCTGAAGCACGAAGCTGGGGGCTGGTGCGCCTGTTCGATCCCGATCGGCCAGTGCGCGCGGCGCCCGCGATCTGGCGGGCGGAATGCGCGTCGCAGATCGTCTCGCTGGCGGCGGCGCCCGCCGGCCTTGCCGGCGCCTCGCCGCTTCCCGACATCGAGCCTGCGATCGAGTTCAGCGTTGCCGACAGGCGTCATCTCGTCTTCGACATCGCCGGCGCGCGGCATCGTTTTGAGGTCCTGGGGACCGAACTCAGCGCGCCGCTGGTGATCCTGTTGCCGCCGCTGGCCGACGCGCTGCGCGCTGCCACCTGCGACGCGGCACGGCGCATGTTTGCCGGGCTGAGCATGGCCGAGCCACTGGCTGCCATGCGCCCGAGCGCCTTGCAGCGGCACCGCCTGGCGCTGCTCCTCAGCGTGCTCGACGCCTCGGTGGCGGGCGCCAGCAATCGCGAGATCGGCATGGGAATCGTCTATCCCTGGCTTGCCGGGACCGACGCGGCTGCGTGGAAGGCGATGAGCGAGCGCCGCCGCGTCCAACGGCTCTTGGCCGAGGCCCTGGCGCTCGCCGCAGGTGGCTATCGCCGTCTCCTGTCCGGCTAAGGGGCGACATTTGCCCCGGTGCGGTTTCGGCCGCTCCCTCCGGGGTGCCATCTGCCGCCATTGAACGCCCGTGATTGGAACTGGCCCGCGGTGCTTGCCGGGCCAACCCCGGAGGCTCCGAATGACTGGTGAGACGACGCAGCGGCTGCTCAGGACACCCGATGCGGCACTGCTCCTCGGCCTGTCGGCGCGCACGCTGGAGAAGCATCGCTGTTATGGCACCGGCCCCGTCTATCGTAAGCTGGGCGGGCGCATCGTCTACTCGGTCGACGACCTGATCCGCTGGGCCGACCAGGGCGTCCGCCGCTCGACCTCAGACAGCGGCACCGGCACCGTCCATCCCGCCAAGCGCATCGATCCGAGCATCCTCGAGCGCAAGGGGCCGGTGCGGCGATGAGCGCGCCGAGCGTCGCTTCCGAGCCGGGGGCGCTTGTCCCCGCGCGCGAACAAGGCTCTCCCTTCCCGGGGATAACCACGGTCGAGCTGACCTGGGTAGAGCAGTCGACCGAGTGCTGGATCCGCTTCGGCGCGCCGCTTCTCGACCAGATCCTCGACCGACGCCGGCGCCTGCTTTCCTTCGCCGCCGGCAGCGTGTTCGCCTTCGTGCGCTGGGCATCGAACGACTATGGCACAGTCCTTTCCCGGCTCGATATCGTCCGGACCGTTGCCCCGGGTGGTGCCTATACGACGCTCGCCTGTGTCACGCCCGGCGGCGAACTGCTGCTCCATCTGGGCGGCTGGCCGAAGGTCAGGCGCGTGCTCGAGCTGATTGACGCGATCGAGGATCTCGGCATCGATCCGTGCGCGGTCGCGCCCGATTATTGGCGCCACGCGCACAATCGGCTGGTCGCCGGCCAAGCCTCGCGCGCCTATTCGCTGGCGCGGCATCGCGCCTGGCTGCTGCGGCGGGAGATCGGCGCATGACGCGCTTCGGCGTCCTGCTTACCGGCTACTGCGCGATCGCCGCCGTGGTGATCCCGGCGTTCGTCCAGCCGGTGCCGCGGCTGATGTGGAATGTCAGCGCCAGCGTGCCCGTGGGGCTCTACTTGGCACGTCCCGCGTCCAATCTGAAGCGCGGGGATCTCGTCGCGGCGCATGCGCCGGCGCCGGTCGCCTTGCTGATGGCCCATCGCGGCTATCTCCCCTCACGCGTCCCCATGCTCAAGCATGTCGCGGCCACCGCCGGACAGCGTGTCTGCCGCACTGGGCTAATGGTGTCGATCGACGGCGAACACGTCGCGGAGGCGCGCCCGCGCGATCGGATGGGGCGCCCGCTACCCTCCTGGAGCGGCTGCCGTACGCTCGGCGCCGGCGAGGTTTTTCTGCTCAACCCGGCCTCGGCCGCGAGCTTCGACGGCCGCTATTCCGGGCCTATCCCCGCGCGCGGAATCATCGGGGTGATGACGCCTCTGTGGCTGCCCGGAGGCGCGGATGCCGATCTGCCATCCTTTTCCCAAGCGAAGACCAAGGAGCGTCCAAATGATCAGGATCGGTGAATTTCGCGAGCATGGCGACGGCTATTCCGGCCGCCTCGAGATGCTCGGACTCAGGGCTGCGGTTCTGATCTTGCCTGCCACTCGCAGCGACGTCAGGAACGCACCCGACTTCCGCGTCCATGCCGGCGAGACCGCCGACGGACCCGAGATCGGGGCTGCCTGGAAGCGCACTGGCGAGCGCGCCGGGGCCTATCTGGCGGTCGTCGTCGACGATCCGCAATTGCCGCGCGCCATTCGCGCCAACCTGTTCCGGCCGACGATCGAGGGCCAGCCGCATTTGCTCTTCTGGCAGCGCAACCGGCGCCGCCGCGAGACCGAGCAGCAGTGATGCCGCGTGCGATCGGCCCTCGATCTGGCGGGCGTTTGTCGGCCGTGGCCTGGGTGCTGGCATGCATTGGCTCGCCGCTGGCGAGCGCGCATGCCGTCCCCATCTCGGCGACATGCGCACCTTCGGTGGTGCTCGATGCGCCGATCGCACGCGCCGCTGCGCGTTTCGCGATTACGGACGCGCTGATCCGCGCGGTAATCGCGGTGGAGAGTGGCGGTGCGGTCTATGCCGTGTCGCCGAAGGGCGCGATGGGGCTGATGCAGCTGATGCCCGGCACCTGGGCCGAGTTGCGTGCGCGTTACGCACTCGGGCACGATCCCTTCGACCCATGCGACAACATATTCGCAGGCACCGCCTATCTTCGCGAGCTGCTCGATCGCTATGGCGATCCCGGCTTCCTCGCCGCCTATAATGCCGGGCCGGGGCGCTACGAAGCCTATCTTTCGGGCCGTCCCTTGCCCGCGGAAACCATCGCCTATGTCGCTCGCCTTTCCGGGCGAATGATCGGCGGCAGCGCTCCGGTTCCCGTTCGCGCATTGCCCGATGCCGAGGCCTGGCGGTGGGGTGGATTGTTCGTCGGCACGTCCGAACCTGCGGGCACGGATGACGCTCAACCCGGCCAATCTTCGTCCCCCGAACCGCAGAGCAAGCCTGACGCACGACCGTCCGAACCTCCTCGGGATCCGGTCTTCGTGCCGCGGACGGGCGTTCCGAAATGACGGGTATGCGCATGTTTCTGCGTCGTCTCTTTCCGCTTCGGAAATATGAGAGACGCTGGGTGTGGGAGGCGACAGAAGGGCGTAGTTGGGGATGGCAAGATAAAAGCGCCGCCGTCTACGGGCGGCTAAATGGTTGTTGCGGCTTGCGAATTTGCGCCGTCGCCGATTGGATTCAGCCGTCGCAAGCCCAATTTTGTGCCGCAAAATCAACGCATCGGGCGCTGGCACACGCGCCGGGAGCACGCTCATGAGCGGCGACGACGACTTCCGGATCAGACCCGGAAAGGGGCGAAGCCGGGGATCGGACAACGCCCGTCCGCTGAGCCTCGCCGCCCAGGTCAAGCGCGCGGCGGGACGCTCGGGCTTCGTCGCGGGGATCGCCCGGCGGGGCGGCGGGTCCGGACGACTCGCGCGCGGCCGCGGTGCGACGCTTGCCGTCCGGCGTTTCGCCGGGTCGCGACGCGTCGTGATTGCGGCCCGCATCGTTCGCCATCGGGGACCGCAATTTCGCGGGGCACCGCTCGGTCGTCATATCGCCTATCTCGAGCGCGACGGCGTGACCCGCGATGGCCGCGACGCCTCGATGTTCGACGCGCGCGGCGACCAGGCGAGCGGCGACGCCTTCGCCGGACGCTGCGCGGACGACCGCCACCACTTCCGCTTCATCGTATCGCCCGAGGATGCGGGCGAGCTCGCCGATCTCAGGACCTTCACGCGCGAACTGATGGCCGATGCCGCCAAGGATCTCGGCACGCCGCTCGACTGGGTCGCGGTCGACCATTGGAACACCGACAATCCGCACGTCCATGTGCTGGTCCGCGGGGTGGCGGGCGATGGCGCCGATCTCGTGATCGACCGCGCCTATATCGCGCAAGGGCTGCGTCACCGCGCCGAAGCCCGCGTCACCCTCGAGCTTGGTCCGCGCAGTGCGCGCGATATCGACGCCGCGCTCGGGCGTGAGGTCGAGGCCGAGCGCTGGACCAGTCTCGATCGCGGCTTGCAGGCGCGCGCCGGCGAGGACAATATTGTCGACCTTCGGCCGCAGGCCGATGCGCGGCACGAACGCTGCGACCTGTTGCTGATGGGGCGGGCGCAGAAGCTCGAGCGGCTTGGTCTGGCCACCCCGGCGGGCACGGCGCGCTGGAAGCTCAAGGCCGATCTCGAGCCGCGGCTTCGCGCGCTTGGCGAGCGCGGCGACATCATCAAAATAATGCATCGCGCCATGCAGGGCGCGGGACGCGATCTCCATGACGGGCAGCTCGCGATCCACCGCCAAGGCGCCGCCGAGCCGGTCATCGGCCGGCTGGTCGAGCGCGGGCTTCAGGACGAGCTCGCCGGCAGCGCCTATGCGATCATCGACGGTATCGATGGCCGCCTCCATCATTTGCGCTTCACCGACCTCGCGCTGACGGGCGACGCCAGCCCCGGCGCGATCGTCGAGGTCCGCAACTGGCAGGACCGTAGCGGGGCCGCACGCAGCGCGCTGGCCGTCCGCAGCGATCTCGCGCTCGATGCGCAGGTAAAGGCACGTGGCGCGACCTGGCTCGACCGGCAATTGCTCGGGAACGATCCTTCGCTGACCGGCCGGGCGTTCGGCGGCGACGTGCGGGCGGCGATGGCAGCGCGCGAGGAGCAGCTGATCGGCCAGGGCCTGGCGAGCCGGCGCGGAGGTCGGGTCGTGCTCGCTCCGAACCTGATCGACACGCTGCGCTCGGCAGAGCTGCGCGAGGCCACCACACGGATCGCCGAACGCACCGGGCTCAAGCCCTATGAGGCAGGGCCGGGATCCACCATCGCCGGCACCTACCGCGAGCGCGTGACGCTCGCCTCGGGCCGCTTCGCAATGATCGACGATGGGCTGGGCTTCCAGCTTGTCCCCTGGCGGCCGGCGCTCGAACGCCAGCTCGGTCAGATCGTCACCAGCACCATGGCTGGCGGGGGCGGGATCGATTGGACACTCGGCCGTAGCCGCGGCCTCGGCATCTAGAAAAGGCGCTTCCCATGCAATCCTCGAAAATCCTGTGGGGTCAGGTCGTGATCGTCCTCCTGACCGTGCTCGGCGCGGTCTCGGGTGCGACCCAATGGACCGCAAAGGCGCTCGGCTACCAAAGCGCGCTGGGGCCGCCCTGGTTCGTCGTTCGCGGCTATCCGGTCTATCCGCCGCCCGCCTTCTTCTGGTGGTGGTTCAGCTACGACGCCTATGCGCCCGAGATCTTCGTGACCGGCGCCTATATCGCCGCGTCCGGCGGCATCGTCGCGGTCGTCGTCGCCATCGCCATGTCGGTGTGGCGCGCCCGCGAACGCAAGCACGCCGAGACCTATGGCTCGGCGCGCTGGGCAAGCGAGCAGGAAATGGAGCGGGCCGGGTTGCTGGGCGATGACGGCGTCGTGCTCGGCCGCCTGCGCCGCGCCTATCTCCGCCACGACGGTCCCGAGCATGTGCTGTGCTTCGCGCCCACCCGTTCGGGCAAGGGCGTCGGCCTGGTCATTCCCTCGCTTCTCACCTGGCACGGCTCGGCGATCGTCCACGACATCAAGGGCGAGAACTGGACGCTGACCGCGGGCTTTCGCGCCCGGGTCGGCACGGTGCTGCTGTTCGATCCCACCAACCCCCAGTCGGCGGCTTATAATCCGCTGCTCGAAGTGCGGCGCGGCGAATGGGAAGTGCGCGACGTCCAGAATGTCGCAGATGTGCTGGTCGACCCCGAAGGCTCGCTCGAGCGCCGAAACCATTGGGAGAAGACAAGCCACGCGCTGCTCGTCGGGGCGATTCTCCACGTCCTCTATGCCGAACCCGAGAAGACCCTCGCCGGTGTGGCCGCCTTCCTGTCAGACCCGAGGCGGCCGATCGAAGCCACGCTCGCCGCGATGATGTCGACGCGGCACCTCGGCGAGGAGGGCGTGCATCCGGTGGTCGCGTCGGCCGCGCGCGAACTGCTCAACAAGTCGGAGAATGAGCGCTCAGGCGTGCTCTCGACCGCCATGTCCTTCCTTGGGCTCTACCGCGATCCCGTCGTGGCGCGCGTCACAGCCAGGTCCGAGTGGCAGATCGCGGACCTGGTCGAGGGCGATCGCCCGGCGACCCTCTACCTGGTCGTGCCGCCTTCCGACATCAGCCGGACCAAGCCTCTGATCCGCCTTCTCCTTAACCAGATCGGGCGCCGCCTGACCGAGGAACTCAAGCCCAGTGCCCGCCGCCACAAGGTGCTGCTGATGCTCGACGAGTTCCCGGCGCTTGGCCGCCTCGACTTCTTCGAGTCCGCGCTCGCCTTCATGGCGGGCTATGGCCTCAAGGCGTTCCTGATCGCCCAGTCCCTGAACCAGATCGAGAAGGCTTATGGCCCCAACAATGCGATCCTCGACAACTGCCATGTCCGGGTAAGCTTCGCGACCAATGACGAGCGAACCGCCAAGCGGATTTCCGACGCGCTCGGCACCGCGACCGAGATGCGTGCCATGAAGAACTATGCCGGCCACCGGCTCTCGCCCTGGCTGGGGCACCTGATGGTGTCGCGCACCGAAACCGCGCGCGCCCTGCTGACGCCTGGCGAAGTGATGCAGCTTCCGCCCGACGACGAGATCGTGATGGTGGCCGGCGTCCACCCGATCCGCGCGCTGAAGGTCCGTTACTATGCCGACCCGAGACTCAAGGCGCGCGTGATCGCGCCTCCGTCACCCGAGGGGCGGCCGCCTCGTGCGAACGACTGGTCCAGCCTGCCCGCGTCCGAAGGTAGCAATGCCGCCACACCGAAGGGGGACGATGAAGACGATGCGGCTAATGGCGGCATCCGCCGTGAGCCGGAGCTGCCGGTCGAGCAGGAGATCGTTCCCTTACCCCCGCCACCACCACCCGGCGAATTCGAGTTCGACGATGCGGCGAGCGACGATGCCGCCGCCGCCCGGCGGGAGAACGATCGGATGCGCGGCGCCGCCCGCCAGGCGTCTCTCGATCCAAGCGATGGGATCGCGTTATGAGCGGGCTCAGGGTCAAGCACACCTTCCGGCTGCCGCCTGATCTCTCGGCGCAGCTTGCCGATTATGCCGCGCGCAAGCGAGTCACGCAGGCCTTGGTGGTCGAGACCGCGCTCGCTAGCTTCCTGTCCGGTGACAGCAGCGAGCATCTCGAAGCGGCCCTCAGCCGCCGGCTCGATCGCATCACCCGCCAGGCGGATCGGCTCGCCTGGCATGTCGAACTGGGCAATGAGACGCTGGCGCTGTTCGTGCGCTTCTGGCTGATCAACAATCCGCCGCTGCCCGACACCGCGCTGGCGGCGGCGCAGGCGATGGGCAAGGAACGCTGGGAGCGCTTCGTCGAAACGCTCAATCGGCGCATGGATTTCGGACCGCGGCTGAAGAACGAAGTGTCCGACGATGTAAACCCGAGCGTCGGATCGCGCTGACCGGAAGGCAGCTTCCGACCCGTCTTCCGACATCGAAGTTGATCGGGAGCGCACCAAAACCTACCGCCTGTTCAATTTACCGCGCGCAGGATGGCAAATGGTTGAATTGGAGGACTTGCCGGCGAGGGGCGTTTTGGAAGCCAGAGTGGCGCGCTTTCGGCGAGTCTCCGACAATTGCGACACTTCGCCGCCTCGTAAAGTTTCCAGTTGCGGCGCGAGGCCCGCGCGTCCGTAACAACCCCTATGTCGGGCTATCCGTGCCCCACCTAGCCTTGGCCATCGATATTGGCGGAGGCCGACATGAAGAACATCCTGTTGCTGATGCATGACGACCCAGGCCAGCAGGCGCGCCTGTCGGTCGCGCTTGACCTGGCGCGTGTCCTTGGCGGGCACCTGACCTGTCTCGATGTGGTCGAGATGCCGCCCGCGATCGTGGCTGGCATGGACGATTGCCGGGCGACCGCGATGGTGCTCGAGTGCGAGCAGCAGCGCGAGCTGGCGAACCGGGCGCGAACCGAGCCGCAGCTCAAGGCGTCGGGGCTCGACTTTGACTGGGTCGAGACGACCGGTTATCTAAGCCCCAGCGTTCGCGACGCCGCGGGCCTCACCGACCTCATCATCCTCAACCGCGAACTCGCGGGCGGGAAGCCCGACATGCGCGAGATCGCGGGTGAAGTGCTGATCGGTGCCGGACGCCCGATCATAGCCGTTCCCGAGCAGGTTCGCGGGTTCGGAGCCTATGGGCACGCGCTGATCGCTTGGGACGGCAGCAAGGAAGCCGATGCCGCATTGCGCGCGGCCGTGCCCCTGCTCCAGCACGCGACGGCCATCACCCTGCTCGAAGTGCAGGACGGTTCGGTCAGGGCGCCAGCCAACGCGGCCCTCGACTATCTCGTCATGCATGGCATGACCGCCACCATTCGGCGCGAGAGCTCGATGTTCGATATCCCGAGCACGGTGATCCTCGATACGATCGACTCGCTGGGTGCCGCCTATCTGGTGATGGGAGGCTTTGGGCATAGCCGCTTCATCGAGGCGGCGCTCGGCGGGGTGACCAAGCGGATGCTCGCCGAATGCCCGGTGCCTGTTTTCCTCACCCATTGAGAAGCGGCGCGGGACGATGCCACCGAACCTTCGTCCTGCTCCCCGCAATGCCGAACCGGTCCAGGCCGAGATCCTGCGCTTTCTTGCGAGCCCGGATGGGCTGGCGACGGCGGGACCATGCCGGCGTATCGACACCCATGCCGCAACCGTCTTTCTTGCCGGGGACCGCGCCTGGAAGCTCAAGCGCGCGGTGCGCTATGCCTATCTCGACTTCTCTACTCCCGAGCTGCGCCGCGCTGCGCTCGAGGCCGAGCTCCTGCTGAACCGGCGAACCGCGCCGGGCCTATATCGCGCGGTGCTTCCTGTCGTTCGCGTCGACGAGACGCTGGCGATCGGCGGCGAAGGTCCCGCCGTCGACTGGATCCTCGAGATGGAACGGTTTCCCGATGGCGCGCTGCTCGACGAGCTCGCGGACGCAGGGGCTCTCGATCCGGGGCTGATGCAAGGCCTCGCCGACCGCATCCACGGCTTCCACGAGCATGCGGAAAGGGTTGTGGTCCGCGATGGCGCCATGAGATTTGGCAACGTGATCGAGGGAAATGCCGAGAGCCTGGCTCCCTTCGCTGGCGTGCTGGGTGAGGCACGTATCGCCGCATTGCTCCAAGCGCAGCGCGCCAGCTGGAAGCGCCATTCCGGCTTGCTCGACGAACGCGGACGCAAGGGTTTCGTACGCCACGCCCATGGCGACCTTCATCTCGCCAATGTCGCTCTGGTGGAAGGCGAGCCGACGCCGTTCGACTGTCTGGAGTTCAGTGTCGAACTCGCGACGATAGACACGCTCTACGATCTGGCCTTCCTGCTCATGGACCTGTGGCACAGGAACCTGCGCACCGAAGCGAACCTCGTCTTCAACCGCTATGTCGACCGCTCCGCCGATGAAAACGGCGTGCGGCTGCTGCCGCTGTTCCTCTCGGTCCGTGCAACGATCCGCGCGCACGTTCTCACTGCGACTGCTGCGCGAAGCGGCGCTGCGGAGCAAACCCGCGAGGCCGAGGCGTTCTTATCACTCGCGGCCGAACTGATCGCCCCCGTGCGCCCAAGGCTGGTCACCGTCGCCGGCCTGTCGGGG
Source organism: Sphingomonas spermidinifaciens (assembly GCF_002351485.1). GTDB lineage: Bacteria > Pseudomonadota > Alphaproteobacteria > Sphingomonadales > Sphingomonadaceae > Sphingomonas > Sphingomonas spermidinifaciens. The sequence goes on from NZ_NWMW01000002.1 coordinate 464,458, forward strand.
ACCGGGAAATCGGCTGTGTCGCGGTCGCTTGGCGCCGAGCTCGGGGCTGCGCCGGGCGCGCGGATACTGCGCAGCGATGTGCTCCGCAAGCGGCTGGCGCAGGTGCCGCCGGAGCAAAAGCTGCCGGCCTCGCTCTACAGTCCGCTCGCGAGCCGCGTTGTCTACACGCTGCTCGCCAATCTTGCCGGTCGGCACCTCGCCCAAGGCACCGCCGTGATAGCGGACGCAGTCGCCGCCACCCCGGAGCAACGCGACGCCATCGCCCATGCCGCAGTTCACGCGCATGTGTCGTTCGTCGGGCTGTGGCTCGAAGCGAGCGAAGATGTCCGTCTCGACAGGGTATGCGCCCGCCAGGCCGACGCCTCCGATGCCAATGCCGTAGTGGTGGTCGCGCAATCCGATGACTATGTCCCGCCGCCTGCGGACTGGCGCCGGCTCCCGGCGGCGCAGCCACTGGCCGATGTGGTCGCCCTCGCCCGTCGCGCGATCGGCGCCTAGCAGCGCCGCGCCGGCGAGGCGTTGCGCTGGCGGGTCACGCAGTCCCGGGGCGCCGCCGGAAATGCTTCGCGGCCTCGAGTGCAACCAGCACGAACGCGCCTGCGCCCAGTGCCACCAGGCCATCGGTCCAGCCGAGCGCCGTCATGCCAAGGAGCTTGGCGGCAGCGGGCACAAATTCCGCGAGCGCCAGCGCCGCTGCCGCCAGTGCCGCGATTGCCGCGAAGGCGATGTTGGGACGACGCAGCGCGGTCACGAGCGATGCCGAGAAGGATCGGTTGACCAGAACCAGGCTTAGGATCGTGCCGACCAGCGCGAAGAATGTCGTGCCGCGCAATTCCGCCTCGGGCGCGCCCGCCGCGAGCAGCCAAAGCAGCACGGCGGAGACGCTCGCAAGGGCGGCCAGCCCCTGGGCGATCGACCAGCCGACCAGCGCGCGGGACAATAAAAGGCTACGGGGCGGACGCGGCGGCCGGCGCATGACATCGGCTTCGTCGGTCTCCGCCTCGAAAACCAGTGAGCAGACGGGATCGATGATCATCTCGAGCAGCGCGATATGAACCGGTCCCAGCAGGATCGGCAGGCCGAAGAGTAACGGCATCAGCGCAAGACCTGCGATCGGAATATGTACGGCGACGATGAACCCCATCGCCTTGCGGAGATTGTCGTAGATCCGCCGGCCCATGCGGATCGCGGTCGCGATCGACCCGAAATCGTCGTCCAGAAGAACGATCGCGGCGGCTTCGCGCGCCACGTCGGTCCCGCGACCGCCCATTGCGATCCCGATATCGGCCGCCTTGAGCGACGGCGCGTCGTTTACTCCGTCGCCCGTCATCCCGACGACTTCGCCTGCTGACTTGAGCGCCTCGACGATCCGCAGCTTCTGCTCGGACATGATCCGCGCGAAGACCGTGATGTGCTGCACGCGCCGCGCCAACTCGGCATCATTCATGGCAGCGAGCATGGCTCCAGTGACGACTTCGCCTTCAACGATCCCCGCAGCGCGCGCGATCGCCCGCGCCGTCTCGGGATAGTCGCCTGTGATCATCACCACGCGGATGCCCGCGCTCCGGCATTGCCGCACCGCTTCGGGCACCGATGCCCGCAATGGATCGCGCAGACCTACAAGGCCGCGATAGGCGAAGTCGAACCCGCGCTGGGATTTGGGAAAGTCGCGCCCGCGCCAGCGCGCCTCGGCGACGCCCAGCACGCGCAGCCCTTCGCCGGCCATCGCATCGACCGCGGCACGCATCGCGGCGCGCGCATCGGCGTCCAGTCCGCACAGCTCGGCGATCGCCTCCGGCGCGCCCTTGGATGCGATCAGATGGTCCTCGGCCGCGCCGCCCGTCCGCCACACATGCGACACCGCCAGCAGCCCTGGATCGAGTGGATATTGGTGGCTCAAGTCCCAGTCGGCAGCGCGCCGCCCTGCAGTGCCGGCCTCGCGTTGCGTGCGGCCGAGATCATGAAACGCAATCTCCATCGGATCGAAGGGCTGCGGCGCGCTGGCGAGCAGTGCCAGCTCCGCGATGGGCAGGAATGCTTCGGGAAGCGCTGTTCCATCGGTTGCGAAGGCGCTGTCATCGGAAAGCCTGAGCTCGGCGACCGTCATCCGGTTCTCGGTGAGCGTGCCGGTCTTGTCGGTGCAGAGCACGGTTGCCGACCCCAGCGTCTCGATCGCGGCGGCACGTCTGGCCAGCACGCGCTCGCGCGACATGCGCATAGCCCCCATCGCAAGAAAGATGACGAGCACCACGGGAAATTCTTCGGGCATCATCGACATGCCCAGCGCAATCCCCGCGAGTGCCGCCTCCAGCCAGCTTCCACGCAACAGTCCGAACAGCAGTACCGCGAGGCCGCTGATCAGGACGGCGCCTGCCGCGAACGACGCCACCAGCCGTCGGGTCTCGCGGTACAACCGGGGCGATTGCGTCTCCAGGAGCGCAAGAGACTGGCCGATCCGCCCGATCTCGCTTCTCTCGCCGGTGGCAGCGACCCTGCAGAGTCCACTGCCGCGCACCACAAGGGTTCCCGAAAACACATAAGCGAGACCATCGCCGCCTGGCCGCGGCGCAGCCAGATCTGATCCATCGGGTGCCTCGACCTTGGCGACCGCGACGGATTCGCCGGTCAGCAGCGACTCGTCGAGGGCAAGCGCGTCATTGTCGACTACCCAGCCATCGGCTGGAACCCGGTCGCCCTCGCCGAGCAGGACCAGGTCGCCGCGCACCACTTCACGGCCGGGAATGCGCCGGTGCGCGCCGTCGCGCAGCACTAATGCGCGCGGGCTCGCCATCTCCCGAAGCGCCTCGAGCGAGCGCTCGCTGCGCGACTCCTGGACCGCCGTCACCACCACCGAGAAGCCTGCGAAAGCGAGCAGCATCAGCGCCTCGCCGAGATCGCCGAGCGCCAGATAGATCCCGCCGCCGATCAGAAGCAGCAGGAGCATCGGTTCGCGGAGAACGCCGAGTACGACGCCGGCGAGTGACCGGCGGCGGCGTCGCGCCAGTTCGTTGTAGCCGTCCGTCGCCAGCCGAAGCATTGCCTCCGCTTCGCTCAGTCCGGCGGGCCCCGCACGCGCAGCGGTGGCAGCCGGGTCAGCGGTCGTCTGGTCAGGCGGCATTGGGAACAGCGTCGCGTACCACGAACACCGAGCATTTCGCGTGACGCACCACGCGAGACGCATTCGCGCCGAGCAGATAGTCGCGCATCGCTGGACGATGCGAGGACAGGACGATGAGATCCGCGCCGATCAGCTCGCCGATCGACAGGATCGTCGCATAGATGCCGCCGCATTCGACATGGTGAGCGACCTCACCGGCACCTTCGACCGTGGCGGCAAGCGATCCGAGCTTGGCGCGCGCGGCCTCCATCATCCCGCGAAAGGCAAGCGGCGACCATTGCGCCTCGAGCATGGCGGTGCGCTCGGGCACGACGCTCGCTAGCGACAATTTGGCGCTGAAGCTCTTGCACAGCGCTACTGCCGTCGGCAGCGCCTTCTCCCAGGAGCTTGGCTGGTCGAGATCGACCGGGACAAGAATGCTGCGATACATGTCTGCCTCCTTTAATGCCGGGCGCGTTCGCGCGGCCTTGGCTTGGTGAAGGCTAGGCCAGCACTGAGGGCGCGGCGCTTGGTGATCTTACCTAGTGCGAGCATCGGCGGCCGGTGCGAGGAGGCAAGGCATGCGAAGCGTCACGACCCATCCCGAACGTCATAGCGTCCAGCGGATCGGCTGGCTTCGCGCCGCCGTGCTTGGCGCCAATGACGGCGTCGTCTCGACCGGCAGTCTGATCGTGGGCGTCGCGGCGTCGGACAGCGGCAGCGCGGGTGTCCTTCTCGCCGGCACCGCCGCGCTGGTCGCTGGGGCGATGTCGATGGCGGCGGGCGAATATGTCTCGGTCAGCTCCCAATCGGACAGCGAGCACGCGAACCTGGCAAAGGAACAGCGCGAACTCGCCGAGCAGCCCGGCTTTGAGCATGAGGAGCTCGCGCAGATCTACATCTCGCGCGGGCTCAATCCCGCTCTGGCCGGCGAGGTCGCCAGTCAGCTGATGGCAAAGGATGCGCTCAGTGCGCACGCCCGCGACGAACTGGGAATGTCCGATCTCTCGTCAGCGCGGCCGCTCCAGGCCGCGCTCACCTCGGCGGCGACCTTCAGCGCAGGTGCCGCGGCGCCGCTGCTGATCGCGGCACTTTCTCCCGAGCGGCTGTTGATCTGGCTGGTCAGCGCAACGTCACTGCTCTGCCTGGCCGTTCTCGGCGCGCTGGGCGCGATCGCAGGAGACGCTTCGCCGGCACGCTCGGTGGTGCGCGTCACTTTCTGGGGCGCGCTGGCGATGGCTGTCACTGCCGGTATCGGCAGCCTGATCGGCACGTCGGTCTGACCGCCGCCCGGGCTGCCATAGGAACTCGAACGGCTTCGTGTTCCGGTAGCGTCAATACCGGCTGAGGTTAACGCCCGACCCGTTGCCGGAATTGGGACGACAGTCCCGCAGCCGGATCGACAACAGCCCTCCCCATAGCAGCCAGGCGCCGATGTTGATGCCTCGAAGATGCCGAGGCCGGGCGTCGGCAAGCCGGCATCGAGGCGCGGCGCCTGGAACCCCGCCAGCAACCCAGAGGCCAGCATGATCATGATGGTTGCGGCCGAGAACCAGCGAAAGTCTCCGCGGAGCGTCAGGGCCGCGGAGCCGACCGCCCCGATGATGCAGGCGACGGTGAGACCGGTCAGGACCCGATGCATCGTGTCGCTCAAGTCTCTCGGGCTTCCCCGCATGTGCATCGGGAAAAATGTCGCAATCAGGCCGATCAGGCCGACCGCGATGATGAACGATCCTGTCGCTTTCAGCCCAGCCTGCGCCCGGATTCCGGCGCCGAACCCTATCAGCAGCAAGTCATAGAGCAGGAAGGGCGCGAGGACGATCGAACGGGTGGGGGCGCCGATCGCGCCATACTCACTGACGGCCTGTGCCGTATAGTCGTAGCCGGGCAAGCCAGCGCGGCGGCGAGGTCGATCACCACATACAGCAGCGAGGAAACGAGGCCGCATCGGATCAGGATCTTCGCGGTCGGCATGTCTCTATTCCTGCGCAAAGGCTCTCATGCGTCGGCGAGCGCTTCGCACTCTGTGATCCTGAAGGCGCGTGGCTTTCCGTCGCGTTCGGTGATGGTGACATATTCGCCAAGCCGCAGTGGATGGGTTTCGAGATGAAAGACCGGCTCGTCGTCGGCGTCGCCGGGCGCATAGGAGAAGATCCAGCGGTTGCCGCGATGAAGCAGATAACCGCGCTGATCGGGCTCATCGGGCCAGATGCGCAGCACTTCCGCTCGCTCGGGATGGGCTCGGAGCGCGCGGGCGTCCGCTATCGCGTGGCCGTCGAGCGGCACGCGCAGGAGATACGCATGGGCGGGGGAGCCTTCGGGAAATTCCCGGCTGCGCGCGAGTTCGAGGCGGATGAGGGTCCAGGTCATGCGGCCAGTTTCCGCTGATCGTTTTCCTTCCGGAATACGCAATTGCCCGATGTCGAATCAGACGCGGCGATGCCGGTCGCCGATTCGCGGCGATCTGTTCCGCGAGTGCCGACCACCGCACTTTTCGGCATAACCAAGGTGCCGTCGCTTTCTAAAGCTACGCCAGCGCGCGACGACGCCAGCCTGCTGTTGCAAACCGCAAAAATCGCGCCCCCTTAGTCAGCCCTGTCGCCGGAGCAGCATCGCGCCGGCCTGAAACCAGGGTATCGTGAAGTGAGCGCAACTCCCGTCCGTTCCGAAGCCTCGCGCCGCGGCGCGCGCATGCTGCGGACTGCGCTCGGCAGCTCGATCGCGGCCTGGCTCGACGATCCCGAAATCGTCGAGGTCATGCTAAATCCCGATGGCCGGCTCTGGGTCGACCGGCTTGGTTCCGGACTCGCCGACACCGGGATGACGGTGCCGTCGGCGGACGGCGAACGCATCATCCGCCTCGTCGCGCACCATGTCGGCACCGAGGTGCATGCCCGCTCGCCCCGCGTATCGGCAGAGCTTCCGGAGTCCGGTGAGCGTTTCGAGGGCCTGCTCCCGCCGGTAGTGACCGCACCGGCTTTCGCGATCCGCAAGCCCGCCGTGGCAGTCTTCACCCTCGACGACTATGTCGCCTCAGGCATCATCTCACCCAAGCAGTGCGTGGCGCTGCGCAGCGGCGTCGCGGGTCGCGACAATATCCTCGTCGCCGGCGGCACCGGGACCGGCAAGACGACGCTCACCAACGCGCTGCTCGCTGAAATCGCCGGCACCAGCGACCGCATCGTTCTGATCGAGGACACGCGCGAGCTCCAGTGCACCGCGCCCAATCTGGTCACGATGCGCACCAAGGAAGGCGTAGCGACGCTCGCCGAACTCGTCCGCTCCTCGCTGCGTCTGCGTCCCGACCGCATCCCGATCGGCGAAGTCAGAGGCGCCGAGGCGCTTGATCTGCTCAAGGCCTGGGGCACCGGCCATCCCGGCGGCATCGGCACGATCCATGCGGGCACCGCCCTCGGCGCGCTGCGCCGCCTCGAGCAACTGATCCAGGAAGCCGTCACCACCGTGCCGCGTCCGCTGATCGCCGAGACGATCGGCCTGATCGCGGTGCTGGTGCGCGACGGCGCCGGCCGGCGTCTCGCCGAGCTCGCCCGCGTCCAAGGCCTCGAACCCTCGGGCGAATACAGCCTCACATTCCTCACCGACGGAGAAGTCGAATGAACGTCTCGCTTTTGGCCGTCCGCACTCGTGCGGCCGCTCTCACCACCTGCGCCCTGGCAGCACTCCTCGCCGGGCCGGCGCATGCTTCGGGCTCGTCTATGCCCTGGGAAAGCCCGCTCCAGTCGATCCTGGAGAGCATCGAAGGGCCCGTCGCCAAGATCATCGCGGTGATCATCATCATCGTCACCGGCCTTACGCTCGCCTTCGGCGAGACCTCGGGGGGCTTCCGACGCCTGATCCAGATCGTGTTCGGGCTGAGCATCGCATTCGCCGCCAGCTCCTTCTTCTTGAGCTTCTTCAGCTTTGGCGGCGGGGCGCTGGTCTGATGGAGACGCTCGATCCGGGCGCGGCGATCCCCGGCTATTTCGCCCCCGTCCACCGCGCGCTGACCGAGCAGATCCTGCTCGGCGGCGCACCCCGCTCGGTTGCCATCGTCAACGGCACGCTCGCCGGGGCGGTGGGTCTGGGCCTTCGGCTGTGGCTGGTCGGACTGCTCATCTGGGCCGTCGGCCACGCAACCGCCGTCTGGGCTGCGCGCCGGGACGCCCAATTCCTCGAAGTCGGGCGGCGCCACATGCGCTACCCCGCTTTCCTGCGCGCGTGAGGCGGACATGATGTCTCTCCGCGAATATCGTGCGCGCGGCGCGTCTGTCTCGGATTTCTTGCCCTGGGCGGCGCTGATCGCGCCCGGCGTCGTGCTGAACAAGGACGGCTCCTTCCAGCGAACCGCTGCCATCCGTGGCCCAGACCTCGATTCAGCGACGCCGTCGGAACTGGTCGCAACGGCGGGCCGGCTCAATAGCGCGCTCCGCCGGTTGGGCTCGGGCTGGGCGATCTTCTTCGAGGCGCAGCGCGTACCGGCGCTCGATTATCCCGAGGACGCCTTCCCGGATCCCGCTTCCGCACTCGTCGAGCGTGAGCGCCGCGAGCAGTTCGCCGAGGAAGGCGCCCATTTCGAGAGCGCCTATTTCCTGACGCTGCAGTGGATGCCGCCCGCCGAGGACGCAGCGCGGGCCGAAGGCTGGCTCTATGAAGGCCGATCGCGCTCCGGCGTCGATCCCAGCGAGCTGGTCGCCGGCTTTATCGACCGCAGCACGCGGCTGCTCCAACTGCTCGAAGGCTTTTTGCCCGAAGCGCATTGGCTGGATGACGCAGAGACGCTGACCTATCTCCATTCGACGATCTCTTGTCGGCGGCAGCGCGTCCGCGTGCCCGAGATCCCGATGTATCTGGACGCGATCCTCGCGGACGAGCCGCTGGTCGGCGGTCTTGAGCCCAGGCTCGGCAGCCAGCATCTGCGGACCCTGACCATCACCGGCTTCCCGAGCGCGACCTTCCCGGGCCTGCTCGACGACCTCAACCGACTCGCTTTCCCGTACCGCTGGGTCACGCGCGCGATCACCCTCGACAAGATCGATGCGACCAAGCTCCTCTCGCGGATCCGCCGACAATGGTTCGCCAAGCGCAAGTCGATCGCCGCGATCCTCAAGGAAGTGATGACCAACGAGGCCTCGGTGCTGGTCGACAGCGATGCCTCGAACAAGGCCGCCGATGCCGACCTTGCATTGCAGGAGCTCGGCAGCGACCTGGTCGGCCAGGCCTATGTGACTGCAACGGTCAGCGTCTGGGATCAAGACGCAGGCCTTGCCGCCGAGAAGCTGCGGCTGGTCGAGAAGGTCATCCAGGGCCGCGACTTCACGGTCATCGCCGAAGGGATGAATGCGGTCGAAGCCTGGCTCGGAAGCCTGCCGGGTCATGTCTATGCCAATGTCCGCCAGCCACCGATCTCGACGCTCAACCTCGCCCATCTGGTGCCGCTGTCGGCGGTCTGGGCCGGGCCGACGCGCGACGAGCATTTTGATGCGGCGCCATTGTTCTTCGCGCGGACCGAGGGGTCGACGCCCTTCCGCTTCTCGCTCCATGTCGGCGATGTCGGCCATACCCTGATCGTCGGGCCGACGGGTGCCGGCAAGTCGGTGCTGCTGGCGCTGATGACGATGCAGTTCCGCCGCTACCGGAATGCGCAGATCTTCGCGTTCGACTTCGGCGGATCGATCCGTGCCGCCGCGCTCGCCATGGGCGGTGACTGGCAGGATCTCGGGGCTTCGCCGCAGGATGAGGAGTCGTGCGGCGTCCGCCTGCAGCCGCTTGCGCGGATCGACGACCTAGCCGAACGCAGCTGGGCGGCCGAATGGCTGGCCGCGATCCTGGCCTCCGAAGGCGTGTCGCTCGACCCACAGGCCAAGGAGCATCTCTGGGCGGCCCTGAACTCGCTCGCATCCGCCCCGGTGCCGGAACGGACGCTGACCGGCCTGGCGGTGCTGCTCCAGTCCCAGCAGCTCAAGCAAGCCCTCGGTCCCTATTGCGTCGGCGGCCCGCACGGTCAGCTGCTCGACGCCGAGTCCGAGCATCTCGGGGAAGCGCGCGTCCAGGCCTTCGAGATCGAAGGGCTGGTCGGCAGCGCCGCCGCGCCCGCCGTCCTTTCCTATCTGTTCCACCGGATCGAAGCGCATCTGAGCGGCGCGCCGACGATGATCATCATCGACGAGGGCTGGCTCGTCCTCGACAGCCCGGCGTTTGCCGCCCAGCTGCGCGAATGGCTGAAGACGCTGCGCAAGAAGAATGCGAGCGTCGTCGTCGCCACCCAGAGCCTGGCGGATATCGAGACGTCGGCGATTGCGCCCGCAATCGTCGAAAGCTGTTCGACCCGCATCTTCCTGCCCAATGAGCGTGCGTTCGAGCCACAGATCGCTGCGATCTACCGCCGCTTCGGCCTCAATGACCGGCAGATCGAGATCCTCGCCCGCGCCACCCCGAAGCGCGACTATTACTGCCAGTCGCGCCGGGGCAACCGTCTGTTCGATCTCGGGCTCGGCGAGGTTGCGCTGGCCTTCGCCGCGGCATCCTCGCCCACCGACCAGCGACGCATTGCAGAACTCCTCGAAGCCCATGGCCGCGCCGGCTTTGCGCCTGCGTGGCTGCGCGCCCGCGGCCTCGACTGGGCCGCGGATCTTCTCCCCCTCACTGCCCAGGAGTAAACGTCATGCATATCCGTTCGCTTCGCCCCTTCGCGCTCTCCGGCGCGTCCGCGCTGCTTCTCGCTTGCCTGGCCACGCCCGCCCAGGCCCAGTTCGGCGGCATCGTCTACGACCCGACCAATTATTCGCAGAACGTGCTCACGGCAGCACGGACGCTCGAGCAGATCAACAACCAGATCAGGTCGCTCCAGAACGAGGCGCAGTCGCTGATCAACGACGCGAAGAACCTGGCGTCGCTGCCAACCTCGGCCCTCGCCGAGCTGCAGGCCCAGGTTCGTGCAACCCAGCAGCTGCTCGGCAGCGCACAGCGCATCGCCTATTCGGTGCAGTCGATCGACCAGGTGTTCAGCAGCCGGTACCGGGCCTCGGCGGCGTCCGCCTCGGACCGCACGCTGGTCGACAATGCCCGCGCCCGCTGGGAGGACACCGTCTCCGCCTTCGAGGACGCACTCAAGGTGCAGGCGGGAGTCGTCGGCAATATCGAAGGGTCGCGCGACGCGATGGACCGGCTGATCGGCTCAAGCCAGTCGGCATCGGGCGCCTTGCAGGCAGCGCAGGCCGGCAATCAACTGCTCGCCCTCCAGGCCCGGCAGCTCGCCGACCTGACCGCAGTGGTCGCGGCGCAAGGGCGTGCGCAGGCGCTCGAGGCGTCGCAGCGTGCCGCCGCGCAGGACCAGGCCCGCGAGCAGCTGCGCCGCTTCCTTGCGTCCGGAACCGGCTACCAGCCGACTCCGGCCCAGATGTTTCACCGCTGAGGACGAGCGATGAACATACGGCTTCCCGCTCGCATCGGCGCGTTCGCCTGCCTTGGCGTCGCGCTCGCCATGAGCCTGCTGGCTCTCCGCGACGAGCCGAAGCCGGCATCGCCCCCGGCGCCCCTCTCGACCGACCTGCCCACAGACCCGCTCCAGGCAGCCTTGCGGAGCTGCCAGTTGGCCGGGCAGGCGGCGGGCTCGGATCCAGGCTGCCTCGCGGCCTGGGCCGAGAACCGCCGACGGTTCCTGGGCGCCGCGCCGCCCGAGCCCGTCGCGGACGACGCGCCCGGCAAATCCTCCGACGCGATGGAAATCCCGACCGGCGCGATCTCCAACGATCGGCAGGAGCAATAAGATGGGCGGTACCGGCGTTGTCGACCGATTCCTCGAGGTCTTCACTTCCTACATCGATTCCGGATTTGGCCTGCTCCAGGGCGAGGTCGCCTTCCTGGCGACGACCCTCATCGTCATCGACGTGACGCTGGCCGCGCTGTTCTGGACCTTCGGCGAAGGCGACGACATCATCGCCCGGCTCGTCAAGAAGACCCTCTTCGTCGGCATCTTCGCCTACATTATCGGCAACTGGAACGTGCTCGCGAGGATCGTCTTCGAGAGCTTCGCGGGCTTGGGGCTGAAAGCGTCCGGCACGGGGTTCACGACCGCCGAACTGCTTCAGCCGGGGCGGGTCGCGCAGGTGGGGCTCGACGCCGGCCGACCGATCATCGGCTCTATCTCGGGGCTGATGGGCTATATCAGCTTCTTCGAAAACTTTATTCAGATCGTCGTCCTGCTGTTCGCCTGGGTGGTGGTGCTGCTCGCCTTCTTCGTCCTGGCGGTGCAGCTCTTCATCACCCTCATCGAATTCAAGCTGACGGTGCTCTGCGGGTTCGTCCTGATCCCGTTCGGCCTGTTCGGCAAGACTGCCTTCATGGCCGAGCGCGTGCTCGGCCACGTCATCTCGTCGGGCATCAAGGTGCTGGTGCTCGCGGTCGTCGTCGGGATCGGCTCGACGCTTTTCTCCGAATTCACGAATGCGATCGGCACGGCGCAGCCGACGATCGAGGACGCCATGGCAATCGTGCTCGGCGCGCTCTGCCTGCTCGGCCTCGGCATCTTCGGTCCCGCCATCGCCAGCGGCATCGTCTCGGGTGGCCCGCAGCTGGGCGCCGGTGCAGCGGCTGGGACGGCGCTTGCCGCCGGCGGCGTGGTCGCGGCGGGTCCGGCCGCGGGAGGCGTAGCACTCGGCGCCGCCGGCGGCGCGCTTGCAGGCGCAGGCCGGATGGCCGGCACCGCGACCAGTGCCTATCGCGCGGGTGCTGAGGGAAAGATCGGCATTGCTGGCGTCGCATCGGGTCTTGGCAATGTCGGGCGTACGACTGCCAGCAGCGTGATGTCGCCGCTTCGCCGGGCCGCGGGGATGAGCGGCGGTTCGGGCGGTGGCGCGAGCACCGGCGGTGGTCGTTCCGGCAGCACCTCGGCGGCAGTGCCGTCGCCGGCGGCCGCGCCGGTCGAGCGGGATACGGGCGGGGTGCCCGGGCAGCAGGCCGGAGCTGGCTCCGCCGAGCGCGATAGCGGCGGCGTCCCCACGCCTCACGGTGAAAGCCCCTCGGCGCCGCCCGCTGGATCGGACGAAGAGGCCTCGTTGAAACCAGCGCCCGCGGCGGAAACGCCACGCAGCGAGCCGCCGGCCTGGGCCAAGTCGATGCGTCGCCGTCAAGCCATCGTCCACGGCGCATCCGTCGCCACCCACACATCGCGCGGCGGCGACAGCCGCGGGCCCGGTGCCGCCGTCAGCGTGACCGACAAGGAGTGAACTGAATGTTTCGACGATCGACCGTGCGCTACGGCGCAACGCCTGAGCCCGAGACTCCCTATCAGCGCGCCGGTCAGGCGTGGGACGACCGCATCGGTTCCGCCCGCGTCCAGGCACGTAGCTGGCGGCTCGCCTGCTTCGCGGCGCTGGCCCTCCTGGCGCTGTCGATCGCCGGGCTGATCGGCATGGCGATGCGAGGCACGATCACGCCGTGGATCGTCCAGGTCGACAAGCTCGGCGAAGCCCAGGCCGTCGCGCCGGCGCAGGCCGACTATCATCCGAGAGACCCGCAGATCGCCTATCACCTGGCGCGTTTCATCGAGAATGTCCGCGGCATTCCCGCCGACCCGGTGGTGCTGCGCCAGAGCTGGCTAAGGGCCTATGACTTCACCACCGCCAAGGGCGCGCTCGCGCTCAACGACTATGCGCGGAACAACGACCCGTTTGCCGAGGTCGGCAAGTTCCAGGTCGCAGTCGACGTCTCCAGCGTGATCCGCGCTTCCGACAACAGCTTCCGCATCTCATGGACCGAGCGCCGCTACCAGGACGGCAGCCTTGCAACCACGGAGCGCTGGTCGGCGATCGCGACGGTCGTGATCCAGACCCCGCGCACGCCGGAAGCGCTGCGCAAGAATCCTCTCGGCGTGTTCGTGAACGCCCTCAACTGGTCAAAGGAGCTCTCGCAATGATCCTCGTCCGCCCGCCCATGTTGCTCGCGGCCCTGCCGCTGGCCGCCTGCGCCGCGTCGCACGCGCAGACGCGTCTACCAAACTTCGACGCCGCGCCTTCTGCGGTGCCCGAACCCGAACCGCCCAAACCCGTCGAGATCGTCCGAATTCCCGAGCCTTTGCCGCTGCCGGCTCAGCTCAAGCCGCTCACCGCCTCGGCTGCGCGCGAGCAGGGCGACCCCAAGGCTCGGATCGGCATTGCGAACGCGGCGGCACGCATGCAACCGGTGCGCGAGGGCTTCCTCAACGCGATCCAGCTTTATCCTTGGGCCGAGGGCGCCCTCTACCAACTCTACGCTGCACCCGGCCAGGTCACCGACATCGCGCTTCAGGAAGGCGAGCAGCTCGTCGGATCGGGTCCCGTCGCGGCGGGGGACACGGTCCGGTGGATCATCGGCGACACAGTGAGCGGGACGGGGGCGGGGCGGCGTGTCCATATCCTGATCAAGCCGACGCGCACCGGGCTGGTGACAAACCTGGTCATCAATACCGACCGCCGCACCTATCACCTCGAGCTGCGCTCGACGGCCGATACCTATATGGCCTCGGTCTCCTGGACCTATCCCCAGGATGCGCTGATCGCGCTTACCGCGCGCAACCGTGAAGCTGCCGTCGCGGCGCCGGCGGTCCACAACATCGACATCGACGCCCTGAATTTCGGCTACCACATCGAAGGCGATCGCCCCGCCTGGCGACCGCTCCGTGCGTTCGACGATGGGAGGCAGGTCTTCGTCGAGCTGCCTGCGAGCATCGCCCAGAGCGATCTCCCGCCACTGTTCGTAGTGGGCGCGAAGGGCGAAGGCGAATTGGTCAATTACCGCGTGCGGAGCCGCTATCTGGTTGTCGACCGGCTGTTCGCCCGCGCGGAGCTACGGCTGGCTGCCGGCAAGTCCGAGCAGCGCGTTCGCATCCTCCGTCAGGATAATGCGCGTCGAGGGAAGTCGGAATGAGCGCCGCCGCCAAACCCACCCCGATGGGCGCTGCCGAGCTGCGGTTGCGCGGCGATCCGCCCCGCGTGACGCGGCTGTCGCGCAAGGCCCTGGCCGTCGTCGCACTGGCCGCGACCGCAGGCATCGGCGGTGCGCTGATCTATGCGCTCCAGCCCTCGGGGCCGAAGAGCCCAACCGAGCTTTATGCGACCGACAATCGCGCGACGACCGATAGCCTTGTCGAAGCGCCGAAGGACTATTCGCAAGTTCCAAAGCTCGGCCCGCCGCTCCCCGGCGATCTAGGACGCCCCATCCTCTCCGCACAGCAGCGCGGGGTCGATGTCGCGCCGCCGCCAATGGGCGCCCCGTCGCCGGCGGGCAACGGCGCCGATGCTGCGCAGGCAGCGCGCGAGCACCTTCGGCAGGAACGCGATTCCGCCCGAACCAGCAAGATGTTCGCTGGGGGCGAAAGCGCCTCCGCGTCGGACGCCATGGCTGCACAGGCGTCGCTTCGCCAGCCGGCAGTGGCCGACACTGTCGCGGCGTCCGCCGGCCCGGCTCCTTCCGGGGGCGACCAGGGAGCCAAGCGCAACTTCCTGCGCGCCGTCGACGAGGGCCCGACCGAGAGCAGCCACCGCGTCGTTCCGCCGAGCTCACCCTACATTGTGCAGGCGGGCAGCATCATTCCAGCGGCGCTCATCACCGGCATTCGCTCGGACCTCCCCGGAATGATTACCGCGCAGGTGACGCAGAACGTCTACGACAGCGTGAGCGGCCGGCACTTGCTGGTCCCGCAAGGCAGCCGACTCATTGGCGAATATGATTCGCAAGTCTCGTTCGGTCAGAACCGCGTGCTGCTCGCCTGGGACCGGCTCATCCTTCCCGATGGGCGTTCGATTCAGCTCGATCGGCTGCCCGGCGCAGACGCCGTCGGCCGTGCGGGGCTGCAGGACCGGGTGAACCAGCACTGGGGCGGTATGCTTCGCGCGGCCCTAATCTCGACGCTACTTAGTGTTGGTACCGAGGTGGGGAGTAGTGACGATAACGATCTCGTTCGCGCGCTGCGCCAGGGCACGTCTGAGACCATCGATCGCACCGGACAGGATCTCGTCCGGCGCCAGATGAGCGTCCAGCCGACGCTGACAATTCGGCCGGGCTTCCAGCTGCGCGTGATCGTGACGCGGGACATCGTGGTGGCACCCTGGGGTGGAGAAACGAAATGACACTGAAGCTAGGGCCCATCGCCGACGACAAGCCGGTGAAGGTGTCGATCGATGTGCCTGCTGACATATACCGCGACCTGACAGCTTACGCCGAAGCGCATGCCGCAGAAACGGGACTGCCCTCACAGGGCCCGACAAAACTGATCGTGCCGATGCTCGCTCACTTCATGGCCGATGACCGGGAATTCGCAAAGTTGAGGAGAAGAAGTTCCGGTTGACGCACGTCCCCGGCGGACAAACGCCGTCACCGTGTCCCGACCTCGCTGATCCGCGCCGGCCCTCCGATGCGCCCTGGGACCAGCCGGCTCTTCGAACATCCCGAGCGATCAAAGCGCTGGGACGGGGCGGCCGTAGCGGTGCGCGAGCATCTCGAGGAAACGCCGGAGCACGGGGCTCCGATTGTCGCAACGCCAGTGGATCGCCTGCTCAAGATGCGTCGCGCCAAAAGCGTCGTGCACCTGGCGCAGCGCGACGCCGTCATTGGCCCCGGGGATGCCGGTCGTAACGACCGCACGGCCCGCTGCTGCGAAGGAGAAGAGATTCTCGCGCCGCACGTCCTGAACGCGCACACTCGGTCCGAAGCCAGGCCCCGACAGCCGCGAAGCGACCAGATCGTAGAGGAATGGACCGGGATCGATCTTGCTTACGACGAAGGTCATGCCCCTGAGGTCGGTCCAATAGAGCGGATCGCACGCGCACAGCCGGTCCTCTGTCGAGAGGCCGATAATCACCTGCTCGCTCCAGAACGACAGCGACACGATTCCGGGGCGCTGCACCTGGCCATTCAGAACCGCGAAGTCGAGTTGGTCGCGCTCCAACGCGCGCAGCAGACGCGTGCGGCTGCGCTCGCGGGCAGCCAGCTCGACCTCCGGGCACGCCGCGCGGAAATCCCGGATGACCGCCGAAAGGTCGCCGCTTCCGAGCGACCCGTGGAAGCCGAACCGCAACGTTCCTGCGGCGCCGCATGCAATCGCCGCACAATCCTCGTCCAACGCATCGATATCATCGACGATGCGGCGCGCCTTGCGCAGGATGCACTCGCCAGGACCCGTCGGGACCACGCCGCGTGTCGAGCGCCGGAAGAGCGCGAGGCCGAGCCGGTCTTCCAGATAGTGGATGCGTTTGCTGAGCGTCGATTGCTTGATACCGAACCGATCGGCCGCCTGGCTGAAGCTGCCGCTGTCGGCCGCGGCAAGCGCGTAGCGCAGCAAATGAACCTCGATCATGCACGCTCCTGCGCGCGCCGTTGCGCCACTTTGCGGACTGGCGATCGCGCAGCGCCTACCATCCGCTCAGCAACATTCTGGAGCTATTCCAAGAAATGGGGTTCTCGGCCGCCCCAATCCTAGCTAGCCAGAGCGTTGTATAAGCAAGGTTTTCGTCAGTGACTGGGCGATCTAACCATCCCCACATATCTCCACTCGGGCGCAAGCAAGCGCGAGCAATATACGCCCGGTTCCAGCCGGAAACCCTTCCTGCCTATCCCAACGGCATGCCGGGCACGGAGAGTACGGTGACGCAGTTTCATACCATGACGCCGCGGCAGGTAGAAACGGGGCGGGTTTGGCCCGCCCCGTCAAAAATCTATCTCACCGGATGATGCCCGCCTGCCGAGTCCTCGAAAGGGCTTCGTCGTCACCGTTCAGCAGGTCGGTCGCTAGCCATCTCAGCTCTGTGCGTCGCGAGTCATCGAAGCACGCCTTTCCATCGCCGTTGCGCGCGGCGTCAAGGAATTCCTGGATGGCTATCCATCTCGACAATTCGGTCTATTGCTCAAGCGCCTCAACCAAGGCCGTCTGATCGAAATTGCCGAACGGATGACCCTTAGGCCAGTAAATGTCCATGAAGTGCTCTTCGTCGGCCTCGGCGATGAGCGTGGCGCAGCGCATCGCTTCATCCATATCGACCGGCAGAGCGTCCGGCTGACCAGGCTCGATAGCGATGACAGGTGCCTCATCCGCCACCGGCTCCTGCACAATGGGGTGGACGTCGGGCCTGCCGACACCTACAGTCCGATCTCCGGCGGGGCCGCCCGGTCGTCATCCGGCATAACGTTCGCAGGGGTCGTGGAATTGATGGCTGCGCGTGCCTGTCGCTGCCGCGCTGGTGCTCGAGTTCCTCCCTGCGCGCATCGACAGCGGCGATGACACCAACCAACTTGTTGTATGCAATCGTAACGAGCTTGTTCTTGCCGAGCATGTGAACCTCCATGTGTCTTGCCCGACAGGGTTTTCAGGCTCGAGTTTTGCTGGCGAGGGTAGGCCGATGCGACGCCAAGTGTCTTAATTTCAGATTCGTTCTAGGCGCCGGAGGCTTCCCTGCCCGCGATCCAACCAGCGGCTGCTGTCACCTTGTGCTTCGCCGAGCGTTCCGCGCATATGGCTCGCAAGCTCAAGGTCTTCCGGACACCGATCGGCTTCCATGACGCCTATGTCGCCGCGACCAGCCGGAAGGCTGCACTGGAAGCGTGGGGTGCGGACGCCGACCTGTTTGCGAGGGGCATCGCCGAAGAAGTCACCGACCCTTCGCTGATGGAAGCGGCGCTCGAACAACCCGGAGCCGTTGTGCGCAAGGTGCGCGGCACAGTCGACGAGCACATGGCCGCCCTGCCGCCTGATGCAAAACCGAACGCCGGGAAAGCGAAGGCAGGTAAGGCTCAACCCGCATCGAAGCCTAAGCCGAAGGCGAAGCCGCGTCCCCGCCCCAGCCGGGCAGCGCTCGACGAAGCGGAAGCCGCGGTCGACGTCGCGAAGGTCGAATACGAAGCGGCGCGCGACGGGCTCGAGGCGGATATCGCTGCCTTGGAGAAGAAGCGGCGGGGGCTGGACCAGGAATACCGCGAAGCCGCGAAAGCCCTCGACGAGAAGCGGGCCGCCGCCGAGGAGCGGTATCGGTCCGCGATGGATCACTGGCGTCAGTCAAATTGAGCGTCTTGCGATCTGTTCCCTATTGGTTCTAGATGATCGAACGCCGCAGCATCGGCGATTCGACAGCGATGGGACATGGGATGCAGCACGATCTGCGACTGCTTGCGGCTGCGCGCGCGATTTACGACGCCTGCTATCCGATCGAGGAATGTTCGTCGACCGGCTTCGACGAGGCCGAGCGCTTCCGGATGGTCCACTATCGTCAAGCAGTCGACGCGGCGGTTCAGGCACGCGCAGTAATGGCCGCGCGCGGCGAGCAGTTGCCTCTGCCTGTCTTCGCCTGATGTGGTCGGCGACCCGAAGACGCTCGACGAGCTCGACAAGATCGAAGCGCAGGTTCGGGTCACGTGTCGGGGCTGCCAGGCGTCCGAGGTCTGGGACCTGAAAGCGCTGATCGCCGAGGTTCGCAGGAACGGCGGCAATACCGAATGGCGAGCGGCGCGACGCTCGATCAAGTGCCCCAGACGATGCGCATCCCCGGTGATCGATCTGCTGCCGCTGCCGTTCGGAAAGCGGCGGGCGCGGCGCGAGGCGCATCGCCACGCGCTGATCAACCTGTCGCTGCAAATCCTACGCGAAGCCACAGCGCGATCGGCGAATGAGGCGGTCGGGACCTTAGAGGTTCGACTGGCGCTGCATGTTCTGCGGCCGTTCGTCCGCGATCAGCGGCTCTTGAACGAGTTCTGGAAGGCCGCAACGGCTGAGCCGCGTCACCCTTGGGCGAGTTGCCACATGCCTTATCGATGGATCGTGCAGCAGCTAGAAGCCGTGGGTGCATTGATCGAAGAAGGCAATCGGGTCTAGCTTGGCCCGGCAATAGCTCAGCACTGGCAAGTTGGGCTAAGCGTCCCATCGCAGCAGGCCTTCCGCCCACCCGAACAACCGCACACACCCTTGTGGTGAGAACAGCAGCCGGACTGAGCAGCAGCGGCCGACGAGTAGTAGGTCGCTTCATTGCAGACCACCGCAGGGCGGGCGGAGACGAACAAGAGAGCAGCAAGGCAAGCGCATAACGGCTTCATGATCGTCTCCCCACCTAGCTAGTTCAATTTGCCTTTGGCGCTTGCGGCGCTGCGGCTGGAGAAACAGGAGCGCTCGGAGCCAGCGCCATCGGCGCCGGTTGCGCAGCGCCCGGCGTGAAGGCGATGTCCTCATCAACAAAGCCGTTTACAGGCGCACCGAGCGGGATCGTGGCACTCGTCCCCGTCATGAAGAAGCCGGCCACCGGAACGAGGGCAACCGCACCGACAACGCCAGCCGTCCCAGTGACACCTTTGTCGTCGAGCTGACCGGTGAGCCGGATCTGGCGGCCGTTCGCCCGAACGTAGAGGACCCGCGCGTTGATGCGGCCGGACTTGCCCCACATGCCTTTGTTGCGGACTTCGGTCACCTCGCCAACGGCGGGGCTTCCGCCAGGGATGACGACATGGCCGTTCACCGACACCGCTTCGGCAACCTCAAGATTAAAGCGTTGCCCGGTTTTCAGCTTTTTGCCTTTGGTGGTCAGCGCTTCCATCATTCGAAGAGGGACCGGAGTGCCGCTCCGGAGCACATTATCCACCTGGCCGGTCACCATCGCTGCCGGCTGAGGCGTTGGCGCAACCGCAGGCGCTTGGACCTGTGCCTGAAGCGTGACCGGCATGACGAAGGCGGCGCCCGAGAGCGCCAAAGCGAGCTTGTACATTATAATCCCCCTTTGCGAATCGGTTCCCCTCCGATCCGTGGTACCGAAAAAATGAGATTAGCCGGCGCGAGTCAATTGCTTGTGCTTGAAGCTGACTTTTCGCCGTTCCACGGCAAGCATCCGGGGCAGATGATGTGTAATCGCTATCGCATGACGGCCAATCAGGCTGAGCTCGCAGCTCGGTACGGCATCGCCAGCTTCCCGCCAGATCTTCAGCTGGCAACGCCCGAGCTATTTCCCGATCGCACCGCCTGGGTGATCCGGCAGGAGGACGGCGAGCGGCGGCTGGACACGATGTCCTGGGGTTTCCCGCGCAAGGTGCCGGGCAAGCGCATCGACAAGATGACCGGCAAGCCCGTGCTGCTCGACACCAAGGTGACGAACGTCCGCAACTACACCTCACCGTTCTGGGCGTCGGCACTTGCGAACCCTGAGCGACGGTGCCTCGTCCCGTTCACAAGTTTCAGCGAGTATGGACCCGGACCGGCCGGCAAGCGTCCGCTGTTCTGGTTCGAAGTGCCCTCGCGGCCTATAGTCAGTTTCGCGGGAGTATGGCGCCCGACTGAGAGCGGAGCGGTGTTCGCCTTCCTCACGACCAAGCCGAACCCGCTGGTGGCACCGATACACCCGAGGGCGATGCCGGTGCTGCTCGACGAGGAGGATGAGCAGCGGTGGCTGACGTGCGCATTCGACGATGCGGTCACGCTAGCGAAGCCGTTCCCGTCGCAGCTGATGTCAGTCCAGCAAGCCGCCGATCCACGTGACGAGGCTGGTAGGGCCGGCGATGATGCTGGCGGCGATCAGAATGCCCAGCAGCCAAGCCTCGATCTGTAGCGCGGTCGGTCGATTCATTCGCGAGCAATCGCCTTCGGTTTGCGATTGACTGCTTGGGGCAGGGAACCAGAGCGATCGCTTGTAGATACATCGGTGGAGATAACCGACATCAACTTGGAATCGACGTTCCCTAAAAAGATCAAGAAGTGAAAATCGCTGTTTAGTCTAGAGAGTAATCCCTATGGCTTTCGGAGGCGCAAGAATAATTGTGACATGATGAGAGCCACAGCAACGAGACCAAAAATCAGTATCACAGTCTCCGACATCGAGGCGGCTCGATCCTTCAAGAGCCAAAAGACCATAAACGCACCCGAGCCGATCCAGAGGTTTTTTGGAATGACTAGCCGGGTTTCACAGCCATTGCAGTTAAATGGCTTTCCGAGGCCCCACTGGGTCTTCATAAACGGCACTGGCCTGCCACAGGTAGGACATCGGGGCGTCAAAAGGGCCACGCTTGCATAGATAACAAAAATTCAGAGGCTCGTCACGGCATCGTAAGCGGGCAGGCTCTTCTTTGAAAAACCAATGACATGAACCTTCCCGCGCCGATTGCGCTGATGGCCCTCTACGGGTTCCGCCTGCCCGAAATTGCCGATCGAAGATGGAGAATCGGGAGAGCACGCGCTGAATTACCGTCTGGTTTCAGCAAAACATCCTTCCCGAACGGCAATCTCGATCCAGCGAGCAACGCCATCATTGTCCTAGGCGAGCGCAAGCGCAATGATGCGCTCCGCGATATGCTCGTGCGACCCGTCACCGTTCTGACGCTCAACTATCAACGCCTCTGCGAGCTCCGCGGCAGGTGTCACAATAATGCTCCGGCCAATAGCGCCACCATGTAAGCTCGGTTAATCTTTTAACCATCGTGCAAGACATCTCACACGCCCGCGGTGACGTGCACCAAGCCGCTGGCCGGTTGCCGCGCCCATGGCCTTCCAACAAGCACCGTTTCGTCAACATCACGTGACCTTCACGCGCAATTTCCAGCTCGCAACGGACGATAAAAGTGATCGATGGTCCTAGCACGCGTGAGACAACCGGTAGTTGCAAAAAGCTGAGGCTGCCTTGCTGCGGCGCACAAACTTCGAAATATATGTGCTCGCGAGCTAGTATCTGTAGCTTCGTTAGGTGGCTCGTATCCGAAGGGGGAAAGCGATGCAGCCGAGCGAAGACGCAATTCGGGCGTTACGCCGCGACACTGGAATGGGTCGCCTACAAGCGATATACCATTTGCGCGGCCGCGAGCACGTGCGGCAGCGTTTAGCCGAAAATCATGGGTCAAAAGGTTGTCTGAACAGCGAGCTTAGATAGCGTTAGGCTCTTGAAACGTCGTAAGTGGAGGCCAGCGCTGGTCGCTCGGCTGTTCCGCCTAGCATCGAACGGCGAGGCGGCTCACGCCAAGCCACCCCGACGGTAACCCTCATCGGCGGGAGCGTGCCGATCGGCTAGACGACGGACGCAGGCGATCGCTTGTGGCTAACATAGTCAATCTTCTGACTCGCCCTGGCTGCCGCCCTTCGCGCTGCGCGGCGTTGCCGAATTGGACCAACGCTCCGCCAGCTGTTATCGACGGTGATCGTCCGCCCAGATCGAGCATGGTGGCGACCGAGAGCAACGAGAAAGCTCCCGCTCAGAACGGCGGGAGTTTGTTATGTCAGCAGCATCGAAAAGAAGCGTAGTTCGAAGCGCCCAGTTGAACGAGCTTGCGAATCAAGTCGCTGACATGGCGGCAACCGTAGCGAGCGACAAGGCACGCCCTCACTTCGCGTCTGTTGAGGCCGAGTATCGACGCCAGGCGTTACGTGCACGAGAGCACGAGGCGGCCGACTACAAGAAGGAATGACTGGCTCGGCTGGCCGCGAAGAGGTGAGGACTGCGCGTTGAGCGCTCGATCATCAGCGCTTCATTCGAGCGTCCTTAATCAGGCGTCAGTTCCTCACTGCTCGCGTCAAGGCAAGGGCGTCCCAAGGAATGCTGTTAGCGATACTCGGTCGCTCAAGGCACGGTTCTTCGGACCACGCAGACCAACCCCCGGTACGTGTGCCGCCACCTACGAGCGCATGAATCTCGCTTAGAGACTCCAAGACTAGACGAAATATTGAAGCTGAGCCGGAATATGCGATACCATCCGTGAGACGGCCTTGCGTTTGCATTCCCTTTGCTCGGTGGGCCGTCTCACCGCTATCAATCGGATATGTCAAAGACGGGCCGTCCTCTGCAACGACGGCATGTTAGTTCGGACATGCAGAGCGTGAAAACTTGAGGCGACCGCTCGCCATTGCTCCTCACCCGCGCTGTCCCCCGTGTCGATACAGCTCGCGATCTGGGCGATGATATGAACATAGCCATGATCGCCGAAGCTGCGAAGGATTGCCGCCGCGCGGCGGTCATGCTCATACTCATTCTCGCGACACATGATCCGATTTGGACCTAAATTCGTTAAGGAGACGATACGATCTCGTGGAGCCGCCGTCAGCTGACTGCAAATCGTAATGATTACGGCAATCAGGACACGCGTTCTACTTAGCGACAGAGGTGCGTCCGCCAGTAGCGCGCCCATTTCACTACTGTTCCGGACTTCACCATCGCGCACGATAGGTCGCCGATCTGGGGAGACGTGCACCAGGCCGCCGTCCTGTTGCCCCTTCCGTTACCGTCCGACCGACACGTCAGCCTCGATCCCGCGACGATCACGTGACCCTCCCGCGATCGCCCCGTTGGTTTGCCAACCAACCGCACGAGTGCGTCACGCGCCCGCTCTGCAGATGCTCGTGGGCACGGCTGGTTCGCTCGGCAGCTGCCGTTGATCTCCCGCGCCGCAATGCCCGCTAGCCGCACACGCGGGCCTTCCTTGCACCATAGCGGCCCGTCGCCGTCCCAAACGCGTTCAGGGGTACAGGAAAAGGTTCTACCCTCGGGCACAACCTGTGCGGCCAATAAAAGGCTTCCTGCGAGCATCATCTCGGTTCGTCTCGCCGACCGTCGCCGAGCTGGATTGTCACCCTACGAGGCGCCGAGCAGCAGAGATGATGCCAGCCACCAGCGCGCCCGCCATGATCAAGGCGAGCACCCATATCTCGACCGCTTCTGCACGATCACGCCAATCCGGATCACGATCCATGCCGACTAGGTGGCATACTCGCGTGATGTAGGACAGAGCGTCAGAATCGAACTGATCAGTAAGCCAGCCGCGACGCTAGTAGCGTTTAGGGCAGTTGGAAGGGGTGTCTTGCGCGGCATTCCAAGCCTCAATTCATCGTGTCAGCTCGATGATTTCTATCTCCTCCGTTTCTTCACCATCCGCCTTAATTTTCTGCATATCCCGGACAGCTTCTTCAGCTAGGAAATATGTCGGCAGGCCGGTCTTCAGCGCTTGGATGAGTACGGGCAGGCTCACGAAAGGTTTGAAAAATGCGCCTGGTCGCGGGCCGTAGAACTCGATGTTCCAGAAGCCGACACGTGATATATGCGCCGGGTCAGCCAGCCGTACCGCGACAGCGATCAACCGATCCTGTTTGTAAATGAGGGCCGCCTCTTGATCGAGGCTGTCTAGTTCGATGGGGGTGAATACCGCATGATACATGGCCTGACGTGCCACAAGCTTCGACGCAGCCAAATCGGCAATAGGTATCAATGTCTTACTAAAACACTAATCTAAGTTAGTAGAACTCAGCTTAAATTAGGGCAACATTGATCCTTCTTGGTTCGGGGAAAGGTCGGTGATCAATCTAACTCTCCACAGGCTAGAGTTGGCCGAGGCACTTTCTCAACAAGAGCGCGCAGCGGTGCTGGGTTGGTCTGAAATTCCAGCCTTCTTTAGGCGATCCGAGCCGATCCTGAGGCAAGGAGACGCACCGACCCGATGCGCGATCCTCAGGCGTGGTCTTGCGTGTCGGTGGAAGATGAACAGCGATGGGGGGCGGCAGATCGTATCTTTGCACTATCCGGGCGATCTTCTCGATCTACAGCATTTTCTTCTGGAGCGTGCTGACCATCATATCTCGGCACTCACGAGTTGCGACCTAAGCTGGGTTTCTTACGAAGATCTTCAACAGACGGTCGAGCAGTATCCAGCCGTTGGGCGCGCGCTCTGGCGCTACACGCTCGCCGAAGCGTCGGTCTCACGAGAATGGCTACTGAACGTCGGCCGACGCGACGCTCTACAGCGCGTCGCGCATCTCTTGGTTGAGCTTCATCTACGGACGACCGACGCTGGCATGGCCGCGACCGATGCTCCAACCGAAGCTCTGACCCAAGAGGATATTGCCGACGCGACGGGGCTGACTGCGGTTCACGTTAATCGGATGATCCAGAGGCTTCGTTCGAGCAAGGCGTTGCCTGAGCGGGGCAAATTGATGACAACCGAGCATTTGCAGCGACTTAAAGAGTTCGCGGTCTTCGATGGTGCCTATCTGCATCATCTCACTTCTAAGCGTTCGGCCGTCATCGGTTAACGCCACAGACCGCTTGGCACGGTTTCGATGTCGAAAGCCTCTTCAATCGACCAAGCTTGATCTGCGAAGCGCTCGCCGCGCATCCAGTGCCTGTCTTTTACTGCGCCAAGCGGAAGTTTCGCAGCGATCGCCTTCTCGCTAGCCGCTCGGGCATATAGGCTGCGGGCTTGAGCTTGTGCAGCTGCAAGGCTCATGGACATCGACCTTCTCCTGCTAGGAAGCCGATTAACGAACATGAGCCCGCTTACGCCGCAAAAGATTCGTTCCCTCATAGATCAAGTATGGAGGCATGGATCTCGCAGCGGGTTGCAAACGGCCCATCGACCTGCAGAGCCGCGGCGTTGCCCCCTGTCCAACTCGTGACATCGCTAAATTGCGCCCATGGGTCCGCGCCCGCACCCCCGCGGAACAGAAGCGCCCGCTTGCGTGCTCCGTGCATGATCTCTTGCACCGCGTCGCCCCGGCCTCCATGCGGCAGCTTGGGCAAATTCGGCGCCGTCAGCGACGGTACCGCCTCAGCCCCGGTATAGCGCTGATAGTCGCTGTATTTTGCGGCGTGAGCAGGATGCTCGCGATCTGTCGTTGCGCGCGGCTGATGCCCACACCCGATGCCAGCAGCCTGGCGGGATCGCTTCATTACGAGCGGTGCGAGTGTAGATCGGCGAGACGAGGTCAAGCGCGCCTTCGTTGGGCACTTTCAACCCAAGCACGTCACGACGCGGTGGCAGCAATTGCAAACTAGGCACGCGCGAGCAAATGCGGGCCATCTCGTCACGCGTCTCCCGCGAACCGGGTCGAGGGCGCGCGTCACTTGGGCAATCCAAGTCGGCACCGTCAGCGATTCGGCAGGCCGTCCGATCGACACATGCCATGCCAGACGTCAGGACTGCCGATGCGCTAACTTGCTTCGAGGCAGTATGGGGATCGCGCACGCTCCAAGAAAACAACTCGGCGGGCACTGGACCAAACCCCTCGTCGACGACGTCAGCATCCACCGACTTCATGCCACAATCAAGGGCGACACGCATCGTGTGCTGGGCGGTGTTGGCGACCCATATCTACGTGTTCACCGACCACAAGCCGTCCAAGACCCAGCGCGATGACGTTCGCCGAAGGATCGACGCTGTACTTCCCGCCGATAGCGAGCCTGCCGTCGACGCGGCTTTCGCGAAGGCGAACAAGGCGCTGTCCGGCTATGGCTGGGCGCCCCTATGTACACGCGGCTCAATCGCGAGCTTTGATGGATGCCAGTCTAGAATTGTCGATTGCAATGTTCTCGAATGCTTTGATTTCGGAGGGAACGCGGGGATTAGCGGGGCGTGCTCTGCGCCGTCTGCGAAGGCGTCAGGGTCCGCGCGTTTTTGGCTCGCATGGCACGCTTGCGACCGGCCGGGGGTCACGGCGGCGGCTGGCCCCCAGCCCGCGCGCACACTGCCGCGGCGACCGTCCGTCTGCAAGAGTGCGGCCTTGCTCGCCCCTGCGGCGCAGGCGACCTGACGGTCGTGTCTAAGCGAGTTTCGTCCGAAATGGTCGCGATTTTTGGCTTTCCTGATTGGCTTGCCTTTTGAACGGTTCCAATCCTAGTCTTGGATTGCGCCGTTCAAAGTGCGGTGCCGAGGCGTGAGAACTTCGTTTGGGGTCCCTATCCAGGTGTCGCATCGCCGGGTGGCCGACGTGCATGTCCAGGCCGTTCGCGGCTAAAGGCGTCGGCGCAAGTCCTCAAACTTGTTCTCAACACCCGGCTTCTCGGCCGGCCTGCTTCGCAATTCAGGAGGCGGGAAGATGGGCGTCATGGTCGGACGGAGCAGCAAGCCCGTTATCGGGTGCGGGCAAGGCTGATGTCGCCGCCGGCTCCCCCGACGGCGACGGCGTTCGGCGACACGGACGAAACCGCAGTGGCGGGTCCCTTGGGGCTGGAGATGATCTACCGCAACGAGCGTCACGCGCTGGTCCGCTTCATCACCCGCTATCGCTCTAATCCGGAGGAAGCCGGAGACGTGGCGCAGGAGGCGTTCCTTCGACTGGCGCAAAGCGAGCAGGCGCGGAGCGAGCCGATCGCGCGGCCCCGCGCCTTTTTGCGGCAAGTCGCACGCAACCTGCTGCGGGATCGCGCCAAAAGCACGCGGGGCCGGGCCGAGCTGCTGCAGGTGCCATTCGATGAAGCGGCCATTTCGGTGGCGGATGAAGTCTCCCGGCTCGAAGCTCGCGATAGTCTTGCGCGCATCGAGGCGGTAATGCGCAGGATGAAGCCCAAGACTCGGGAGATATTCATGGCGCACCGCCTCGACGGCCTCAGCTATGGTGAAATCGCTGAACGCACCGGCATGTCGGTCTCGGGCGTTGAGAAGCAGATAGCCAGGGCGATGACGATGCTGCTTCGGCACGCGGACAAGGACTGATGCCGGGAAAGGCGAGCAAGGAGAACCGCAGCCCCGCCGTTATCAAGCAGGCCGGCATATGGTTCGCGCGGATGCGAGGTCCCGATCGCGCACGGTGGCGCAGCGAGTTTGAGCGCTGGCAAGCTGCCGATCCTGTGCACCGCGACGCTTATGCCGAGGCCGGCGCGCAATGGCTTGATGCCGGTGGACTTGCCGCCACCGAAATGGGCCGCAACCGCCGCCTGCCCGAGCCACGTCCTGCCTTGTGGCAGATGCCTGCCGTCCGGCCCGTCTTCGCGGCGGCCGCGCTGCTCCTGGTCGTGCTTCCCGGTTTCTGGTTGCTGCGTGCGCCGTCCGCCGTTCCGGATGCAGCCTTGGTGGCGCAAGCCGAGCCGCAGGCGACGCGTGTCGGCGAGATCCGCGCCGTGAAGCTCGGCGACGGGACGATTGTCACGCTCGACACCGACAGCGCCATCGAAGTGCGGTTTTCGGGCGACCTGCGGCAAGTCCGGCTGATGCGTGGTCGCGCGCGGTTCGATGTCGCGCACGACGCCGCGCGACCGTTCCGGGTCGAGGCTGGCGGCCGGACCGTCATTGCGCTCGGCACGGTGTTCGACGTCGGGATTGAGCCGGGAGGCGTGCGAGTGAGCCTGCTGCGCGGATCGGTCGACGTCCGCGGCGTTGCGCCGGCCGGCGGCGTTGCGGCCGTCACGCGGCTCGCCCCGGGCGAGTGCTTCACCGATGTCGCCAGCCGTCCGAAGGTGGTCAGAGCGTCGCCGGCGGTGCAGCAATGGGTTTCGGGCATGCTTGATTTCGACGGGGTGCCGCTGGGCGACGTCCTTGAGCAGACCAATCGCTATTCGGAGCGCAAGATCCGCCTGGGCGATCCGTCGCTCGCCTCGGCGCGGGTGACCGGCGGCTTCCGGCCGTTGCCGGTCGAGCAGCTCGCGACGGCGTTGGCGGCGGCCTTCTCGCTGCAGGCCGAACGCTCGCCGCAGGGCGATCTGGTCCTCCGACGCCGCTGATCCGGCGTCCCCAATAATTTTGGGCGGGTTTCCCGCGCAACCTCGTCTCGCACCCCAGACCGCCAAATCGGCGGCACAGAAACGGGGAGCGGTATATGCGAGTGGGGAAATTGGGCGCGGTGGTCCTGGCGAGCACGGCAATGGTGATGGTCGTGCCCGCGGCGCTGGCCCAGGTGGACGGCGCTCGCGATTATGACATGCCCAGCCAGGATCTCGGCAGCGCCTTGCGCGCGGTCGCGCAGCAGTCGGGCACCCAGGTCATTGCGCCAACCGAGTTGGTTGCCGATCTTCGTGCGCCCGCCCTGAAGGGGCGCTACCGTCCGGAGCAAGCAGTCGCGCAGCTCTTGCGGGGAAGCCGGTTGCGCGCGGCCATGGTGGGCAGCACGCTGGTCGTGCAGCGCGACGATACCGCGCAGGTGGGAAACGTATCCGCTGATGCCGGTGGCGAGATCCTCGTGACCGGCACGCGCATTCGCGGCGAAGCACCCGTTGGCGTTCCCGTCATCACCCTTGATCGCGAAGCGCTCCAACAGGGCGGCTTCGCCACTACGGCGCAGCTGGTCCAGTCAATCCCACAAAACTTCTACGGCGGCGCGAACGAGAATACCGGCTCGCTGATCACTGGCACGGGTGGGGGCAATTCCTCACGCGGCGCTGGGGTCAATCTGCGGGGTCTCGGGCAGATGTCCACGCTCGTGCTGATCAATGGAGATCGTCCACCGCTAGGCGGCGCGGGCGGCACCTTCTCAGACCTTTCGATGGTCCCCGCATCCGTGGTCGAACGGATCGAGATCGTTCCGGACGGCGCGTCCGCCATCTACGGCTCGGACGCCGTCGCGGGCGTCGTCAACGTCGTCACGAGACTCAACTTTCGAGGAGCGGAGACGAGCCTGCGGTTTGGTACGGCCGACGGGGATTCACAGGAATATCAGGGCAGTCAGCTGCTCGGAACCCGCTGGTCGTCGGGTCATGCCGTTGTCGCCTACGAGTTCTACAAACGCGATCGCCTGCGCGCTTCGGACCGCGACTATGCCACCGATGATCTGCGGGCATTCGGCGGGCCCGACCGCCGGCCCGGCTATGCCAGCCCCGGAACCATCTACGCGGGCGGCAGGAGCTATGCTGTTCCCGCTGGCCAGAATGGCGTCGGTCTCACAGCCGCTCAGCTGACCCTGGGGGCCGTCAATCGCCAAGACAGCTGGTTCGGCATCGACATCCTTCCCCAGCAGCAGCGGCACTCGCTGTTCGCGGCCTTCAGCCAGGATCTGAGTACCGATCTGAGATTTTATGGGCATGGCTTGGCGACCTGGCGCCGTTACGACGTCAACCTGCGCTCAGGCGCAGATACGCGCCGAACCGTCCCGGTCACGAACCCATTCTACCTGGATCCGGTCGGGACTCGCCAGCCAGTCGGCGTGGACTATAGCTTCACGCGCGACCTCGGACCGGAAGGCCAAAGCGGTACTGCGCGCGCCTTTGGTGTGACGGCGGGATTGGAAGCGACCTTCGGGCGCTGGACGGTCGACGCACATGGCACCTGGGGAAGACAGGATGAAGCATGGACGCTGCGTAACCGCATAAACTCGGCGCGGCTTGCTCTGGCGCTCGCCGACAGCAATCCAACCACCGCCTACAACCTCTTCGGCGACGGGCCCTCAACCAATCGCGCGACGATCGATTCGATCCGCGGCTACATCAAGAACGACTATTATGGCGTCGTCTGGTCCGGAACGCTGCGCGCCGATGGACCGCTCGCCGCCGTGCCCGCCGGCGACCTCCGTCTGGCCATCGGCGGAGAGTATCGCGAAGACCGTTACCGCAACGGAGCCACGACCTCCTACACCTCCTCTCTCACCGAATTGGTCACGCCGCCGACGCCGCTTCCCGAACTGCGATCGGTGAAAAGCCTGTACGTCGAACTACTGGTGCCCGTGCTCGGCGGCGAGGCCTCGCTGCCCGGCTTCCGCAAGCTCGACGTTTCTCTCGCGCTGCGTACCGAGGACTATAGCGACTTCGGGCGCACGACGAATCCCAAGATCGGCCTGAGCTGGGAGCCGCTGTCCGGCGTCACCGCGCGCGGAAGCTATGGCAAGTCATTCCGGGCTCCGATCTTCAACGAGCTGCGCCAGGACCCGGGGTCGATCGCCATCTTCGCGTTCGCAGTCGCCGACCCGCAGGCGTCGAGCGGGACGTCCAACATCATCGTCATCCGTGGGAATGATCCCAATCTGCGACCCGAGCGCGCCGAAACATGGACCTTGGGCTTGGACCTCAGCCCCGCCTTCGTGCCGGGTTTTCGCATTGGCGCTACCTGGTTCAACGTGGATTATCGCGACCGAATCGCTTCGCCTGCCGCCAATTTGGCCAGCTTCCTGATCAACCGCGACATCTACAATCCCATTCTCACGCCAAACCCCTCCGGAGCGCGGGTCGCGGAGCTCTACGCCTCGCCCTATTATCGCAATCTCCAGAACATCCCCGCGACGGCGCAGTTCGTCGCGGTCGCAGACGCGCGGCTCCAAAATTTGTCTGTCTCCAAGCAGGCCGGCCTCGACCTCGATGTCGCGTATGGCTTCGATTTGTCCGGCGACCGCGTCGAGATCGGGGCGGTCGGCACCTATATCTTCCAAATCCGCCAGCAACTGACCCCGACCGCACAAGCGATCGACGTGGTCGATACCGTTGGCAATCCAGTCGATCTGCACGTTCGCGCACGCGCCACTTTTCAGAAGGCCGGCTTCAGCGCCGCGCTCTTCGGCAACTATGTCGACAGTTACGTGAACAAGACGGCAGTTGCGCCGCAACGCGTGTCCTCCTGGACGACATTCGACCTCAACCTCGCTTACGATTTCGAGCAATCGAGGGGGCCACTCCATGGGCTGCGGATCGCCCTCAACGGCAGCAATATCTTCGACCGTGATCCGCCTTATGTCAGCTATTTCGTGGGCACCTATACCGCCGGCTTCGACGGCGAGAACGCCAACCCATTGGGCCGAGTGGTCTCGCTGCAGATCACGAAGAAGTGGTGAAGCGCCTCGGAGTCGCCGCCGGACTGCTTACGCTCTCAAGCTGGACCGCATCGGTGCACGCAACGCCTGCGGCCTGTCGAGAGCGCCTGCTGCCGCCCGCCCCCCGGGCGGCAGCAGGCAAGCGCCCGATCACCGGCAGCGACCTCGCCCGGCTTCGCGACTTCGGCCGAATGGACGAGGCGGCGGGTCGCGAGCCCTTTGCAGTTTCGCCGGATGGGAAGCACGCGGTTCTGGTGCTGCGGCAGGGAGATCCCGACACCGACCGCTATTGCATCGGCATTGTCCTGATCGCGCTTGACGGCGCGGGACCGCCGAGGCTGCTCGACGTGGGTGGCGAGATCATCGCCGCGCCGAGCGACGTGCATGGTATTCCCGCGATCCCCAGCGGCCTCCCGGGAAATGGCACACCGACATGGTCGCCGGACGGCAAATGGATCGCCTATCTGCGGCGTGACGGGGTCTTCACCCAAGTCTGGCGTGTCGGCCTCGACGGCACGCCCGCCGTGAAGTTGACGCAATTGAAGACCGAGCCGTCCTCCGCCCGCTGGGCGCGGGATGGCCGCGGGATCGTCGTCGCCACTCGCGACCGGCTGGACGAGGAACGCGCCAAAATCGTGCAGGAAGGCAGGACCGGCTACCATTATGACGAGCGGTTCTGGTCCTTGGCCGAGCCCTACCCGCATCCGCGTCTTCCGATCCCGACGAGCAACGCGTATCTGGATATGCGTTCGCTGGTCCTCACGCCGATCTCGACGGTCCGAGCGGAGGAACTGACCAGCGCCGGCGGCGCCCGCCCTCATGGCGCGGCCGTTGCCAACGGCCCGGCCGACGCCCGCGCCTGGGTGGCATCGGCTGATCCGCAACGGCCAAACGGTGCCTCGCAGCTCTGGATCCAGCTCGGAAATGAGGCGCGCCCGTGCGCAGCCATGCTGTGCCGAGAACCGATTGCCGGACTGTGGTGGGTGTCAAAGGATGAGCTTCTGATCCTGCGTGGCGGCGATCAGACGAACGGCGGCCGCACAGCACTCTATCGCTGGCAGGTGCGGACCGCTGAACCGAAGAAGCTGCTCGAGACGGCGGACTGGCTCCTTGGATGCCACCTCCTCCAGTCTAAGTTGGTCTGCGCTCGCGAGTCGGCCGTGCATCCTCGCGTCATCGTCGCGCTCGATCCGGCGAACGGCCGGTTGACCACGGTGTACGACCCAAATCCGGAGTTTCAGGGGCTCGCTGTCGGCAGAGTGGAACGGCTCGCTTGGTCGGATCCTGCCGGGGTTGCGACCTATGCGGACTTGGTCTTGCCGCCGGACCACCGTTACGGTCAGCGGCACCCCTTGGTCGTTGTTCAGTATGTCAGCCGTGGGTTCCTTCGCGGCGGCACAGGTGACGAGTATCCGATACATGCCCTTGCCGCCCGCGGCTTCGCCGTCCTGAGCTTCCAGATGCCGCGCAACGCACCCGAACTGGAAGCGGAAACAGACTTCAACGTTCGGCAAAGGCTGAAGGTCAAGAACTGGAGTTGGCGACGTCGCGTCTTCTCCGTGCTAGACGCAGGGCTCGACCTCGCCATTTCGAAGGGCGCAGTCGATCCAGCCCGGATCGGCATTACCGGAATGAGCGATGGATCCAGCACCGTGCAGTTCGCGCTTATCAATTCGCGACGGTTCAGCGCCGCCAGCGTCAGCACATGTTGTGACGATCCGAGCGGTGTGTTCGCCGT
Source organism: Sphingomonas spermidinifaciens (assembly GCF_002351485.1). GTDB lineage: Bacteria > Pseudomonadota > Alphaproteobacteria > Sphingomonadales > Sphingomonadaceae > Sphingomonas > Sphingomonas spermidinifaciens. The sequence continues at coordinate 497,707 of NZ_NWMW01000002.1, forward strand.
CGGGCCGAGCTACGGCGCCTCGGCAAAGGCATGGGGCTATCCGGCCGCGGGCGAGCATGACGACGCATTCTGGAAGCCGCAGTCGCTCGCGATGAACGCCAACTGGTTGCAGGTGCCGTTGTTGATGCAACTGCCTGACGGCGAATACCGCATGGCCGCGGAGGGGTTCGCTGCCTTGCAAGCCCATGGTGCCCCGGTCGACATGTACGTCTTCCCGGATGAGCGGCACACGAAATTGCACCCCGCGCATCGTCTTGCGATCTACGAGCGGAACCTGGCGTGGTTCGACTTCTGGCTTCGCGGCGTGGACGATGCGAACCGAAAATTGCGCTCCGAGATCGCCCGCTGGCGAATGTTACGTTCCGCAGGTCGACGGCTCGCGAAACGCTAACGTGACGACCAGCCAGAAGCCCATGCCTCAAAATCGACCAGCGCCATCAACTGGGAGAGGGCGTCACGCGTCGGCAGAGGCCCGGCAAGCGCGGCTGCGATCGCGTCCTTGTTGAGGAGGCTGTGCCGCGCAAGAGTACCGCCTAGGAGCATCTCGCGCACAAGCGCGCGGTGTTGATCGATCAACCTGGTCACCAGCCCATTGAAAGCTCCTTTTGTTCGGCGGTCGACGACAATGGCGGGGAGGCGATCGCGGAACGCTTCGCGGGCGACCGCGCGGTTGCGTCCGCCTGTGCACCACAACCAACTCGGAACCGAAAGGCAGGCCTCGAGAATGGGCTGGGACATCAGCGGTGAAATGTGGGGCGCCTTTGTCTCGCGGCCATAGCCTTCAAGATGATTGAGGATGCCAATGATCGACCAGACGTGGCGGCGGCTGCCGGGGGGCGCGTCGCTCGCGGCTTCCAGCCAGGGATTTCCCTGCGGCCAGGGCAGATTTTGTCGCGCCTCACTGGAGATAAAGCAATTGGTCATCGGGCGAGGAAAGCTCCCGACCGGCCGAAGCCTGCATCGTAACGCGGCGGCGAGTACGCGCCACGCGTTGCTTTGTGAGATTTGCGCGACATCGATCGCAGTTCGCAAGACCCCAGGACCGATCCCTTCGATCTGCGCCCGATCGATCAAGGGCAAGGCAGACTGAAGCAGGCAGAAGACGCTGTCGCCGCCGGCGCCGCCGATGAACCCGTCCGCTCCTGTCTCCTCCGCAAGGACCCGGATTGGCCGATCCAGGGCTTGAGAGAACAGGCGGGCGCAAGGACGCGGCAGGTCTGCGGCATCCGACCGCGTCAGGTCCACAACGCCGGTATCGAGCTCCAACTCTGCCAGATCATAGCCGAGGTGCGTGGCTATCGCGCGAGCCCAGGGCCTTTCGTCGGGATCGCCAGGTACGGGTCCAAACGTCAGACAGCGCCCTTCGGTTTTGTCGCCCGCCAATCCCGCCGCGACAATCGCGGAGTCCAGCCCGCCCGAAATCTCGATCAGCGGCCGCTGGAAAGCGCTGCCCCATGCCCGCAGCGTTTGCGTTGCCACGGTTCCGAGGCTGGCCGCCGCGCGGTCAAAATCCCGATTGTCTTCGGCTTGCGTGGCGAAGGTCCAGGGCGACCAGATGCAGCAAAGGTCGATCGAGCCGGCGCCAATTTTCAGCAAACATCCCGGTGGAACTTCGCTGATGCCGTGCAGTGCGGTTCGGACCGGCCTGATGTCACGATACACCAGACCCTGGGCGACTATGGTCCAGTCAATGCTGGGACGGACCAGACCAAGTTGGATGAGCAGGTCCGGCCGGGACGTAAGGATATGGGCTGAGTCGATCGCGGCGTGGTAGCAAGCCATCATGCCCGAGGGGTCGCGCATGACCTCGACTGCGTCCGCCCGACGCCGGAGTAAGACATAACCTCCCCAGTACCGGCTCGTCATTGCATCGGGCGCGCTGCCTGATGTCGTCGGATCCAACTCCGTCGTTCGATTACCCGAGGCGCGCTCGAAAAGATGACCCCACACCATGCCTCGCCCATCGGCAAACCGTGTCTGGCTTGCGCCGCGATCCCCGAGGACGAGCAGTCCTGGGGTGTTGAGCAGGTCGTCTAACCCGTGCTGCCGACGAAGAGCATGTCGTGCGCCGGTGAGCCCTTCAGGGAACGGCAAACCGGCGTCGAAAATGAAGGCTATGAAGGCAGAGCGGTTCATAGCGCCAGAATGGGTGTGAAGCGCGAGACATGGTCGTAGCTGTCGTTCAGGATCGCATCTCGGGTCTGAAGCCAGCAATGCGCTGCGAACGGCGCGAGCGACACTCCGAAGATAAAGCGGGATCCATAGCCTCTGCGCGCCAACCAGCTGTCCAGGGCCAGTGAGTCGAGCAGGCAATTTCGTGCGATCGGGATCAGGTTTCGCGATCGCAGGAACTGCTCGACGGTTTCGAATTGGTCCGCCGCGGCATCATACAGTTGCAGCGGTGGCCGAACGAGCCGCGCGCCGAAAATCGAGCGAAACGGGAGGCACCGAAGCTTCAACCACGTCAAGGCAATCGTGGTCCCAACGCGCAGCGGCTGCTCGATGGGCGCCACCTGCCGGTTTGCGCCCCCTTTCGGTTCCGGCAAGATAATCCGCTCCCTGAAAGCATTGGTTGGCTCGGGATCAAGATCCCGCAGGATCTTCGCACGCCCCAGCGTGGACAATACGGCCTCAGGCGGTCTGGCTGCGTACGAGCAGTTCAGCCACTGGCGGAATGCGTCGGTCGCTTCGTTTGGGACCTGAAAATATCGATCCTGGCGGATGTCGAGCAGGATCACCCGTTCCGACGCGACGCAGGCGGTGGTGTGCGGCATCAGCCGCCAGAACAGGGACAAGCCGGATCTCCCGCATGTACGGCGCCGACCCTGCGATGCGGGCCGGCGCGCGCACTTCAGTCGTCAGAGAGCCCGAAGGGGATCAGCCCGGCGCCGTCGACGTCGCCCTGGAGCTCGCCCTGCGTCTCGACGCTGGCGGCACCGAGATCGATCAGATCGACGGTTTCGTTGAGTTCGCGGTCCATGGTCATTCTCCTGTCGCTGAATGCGACCGGAAGAATCTTCATCAAATGGGCGGCTATAAGAAGATTATAATCGGATTATAACCGAAGTCCGGCTCAGAATGCCTCCCGCCGCTGGATCAGTTCGGCGACAGCCTTCATCCTGCGAAGATGATAGCGCCGCACTGCTTGCGGAAGCCCCGCGCCACTGACGGTGAGTACGTCTAGCTCACCAATCAGAGGCTCGAGAACTTCCGGCTCGACCATCCGAAACGGGTGCAGGCGATCGCCAGCATTCCGATTGCCGCGCGAATCTCGCGATTGGGGGCGATGTCGGCAAACCGCTCGAAAAGCTGCGCCGTCCGCGCGGCCATCGTCTCGCCCGCGAGCTCGTCCTGCGCGAATGGACTTCGAGCGGTCCGCAGTGCCATCAAGATCAACGCAGAATGCCATTCGTACAGATCGCGAAGGGCGGCCTCGCGCAGCCGTGGAACGTGAAACCCCTCGCCGGCGCTGGCTTCCACCAGCCTCTCGCCGACCAGGCGGTGCAGGACGTCGCGCACCGGCGTCATACTCACCCCGAGTTCTTCGGCGATGCGGCTCGCCTCCAGGCGCACTCCCGGCGGGTAACGACCTTCGCGCAGCAGTTGCTTCAGTGTCGCGTAGCTTCGCTCCATTGCTTGGAGCGGGCTCATGCCCCGGCCTCCTGGCCCGTGCGATGGGCAGCGACCGCCTCGGCCTGCTCGGGCCTGAGCGCGTCCACCGCGCCGATATGCTCGGGAAGGTTGCCGGTAAGGAGGAGCGAGGGGCATATGCCTTCATAGTTGCCGAGGTTGGGGCGGTGCTGGCGGTAGCCGACCAAGCCGGCGAGCTCGGAAGAGAAGTCGCGCGCGATTGCCGGCGGATAAGCCAACCACTGGTTCTCATAGGGTTTCAACCAGCCGAGGCAGTAGCTCACCACAACGGCGTTGCGGATTTCGGCGCTGCGGTTTGCGCCGGCGCCGTGCAGTGTCGATCCCAGGAACAGGAAGGCGTTGCCGGGCCCATATTCGGCGACGATCGGGTGCCCGGGCATCGCGTTCCTCAGCGCTTCGCCGCCATGGCTACGCGGATAGATGATCGTGCCGCCATTCTCGACGGTGAAAGGCGTGAGCGGCCACATCACGTTGACCAGATACTCGACCTCGCCCTTGACCCCTTGCCACATGTCCTGGTCGCGATGCGGGAACTGCGCCGGCGCACCCGGGTGCAGCCCGATCGCCTGCATGAGGTTGAGCTGAAGGTTGTCGCACCATGGCGAGAGCACGGTCTCCGCGATAGTAAGGATGAGCGGTTGCAGCGCCAGCGCGGCGGCATGCGGTGAGCGCTTCAGCAGGCTTCCGAACCGCTTGGTGCGGCCGCCATAGAAATCGCCTTCGCAGAAGGGCGTGGCATCATAAATGGGCGCGAGGTCGGCCGAAAGCGCCTCGATGGTCTCGCGCGGCAGCGCATCGTGGACCACGCACCAACCTTCCTTGTTCAGGAGCGCGAGCGCCGCGTCGCCGCCCACCGGCATGATGTTCGCTTCAGTGGTCATCTCGGGGCCTCAGCGGTGGGCGGCGCGGCGCGCCGGCAGTTTGTGGGTACGATCGGGAACCAAACGCCACCCGCCGTCAGATCGGCCGGTGTGTTCGGGGTGATCGTGATCTCGAGCGCGCCAAGGATCGCGCCCTGGTTCGGGAGCGGTTCGCCGAGCGGGCGGCATTGCCATCCGAAGCTCAGGATTTGCTCCAGCCACGCGATCTCGGCGACGCCGGTATAAATCTCGATCTCGGCCTGAAGTGCGTGGGCAGCAATTGCCGAGACCAGCTGGTTGCGGACCTGCCGGCGTTCTGCTGCCCGTAGCTGCCGACCCAAGCAGAAGCGCGAAATCTCCCACACGCGAGGACCTCGTGGGACGGCACGCTCGCACAATGCAGGAAAGAGCGTGTCGAGGATGTGCGGCCGTGTCGTCGGCAGCAGTCTAGCGGACGCCAGATGCGCATGATCGGCATTGGTGAGGATCAAGTAACGCGCATGCGCATCGTCGAACTGATCGACCTCATAGCGCCCGTCGAGAACCGGCAGGTCCCATTTGAGCAGGTCGATGAACACGCTTTTTCGTGCGGCGAACATCCCCCGGAACACGGTGTCCGTGACGCTGTCGACAGTGGAATCGACGAGAAGAACCATGACGCTGCACCCCTCAAATGAAGAGGGGCCAAGCATCCCGATCCGCGCGGCGACGCGGTATCCCAAGAAATGGGGGTAGCGTCAGCGCTTCAGGATATCGGAGAAGCTGATCAGTCCATCGAACAGCGCACGGACCGCCAGCAGCGCGCGCTTCTGGACGCCGTAGCGCTCGCGGGCGTGCTTCAAATGCTGGATCACCGTTTCATGGCTGACACCGAGGATCACCGAGATCTCCCAGTCAGTCTTGCCGCGCGCAGCCCAAAGCACGCAATCGCGTTGCCTATCGGTGAGGATGGGAGGGTGTTCGGTGAGGATGGCGCGCGAACCCGAGATCCGGCGAGCTGCCTCGAAGGCGAAACCTCCGATGAGCTGGCAGACGAACTGAAACTCCTCCGGAAACGGCCGTCCGGCATCGACCGCAAACGAGCACGAGCCGAGCGCCTCGCCCGGTACGCTCGCTGGTATTGTGAACCCTTCGCCGATTCCCAGGCGATAAGCGCGCTCGAGCACGCATCTATCGTCGGGTGTGAGTTTAATCATGTTGGGAACGGCAGACCAAGCAAAGCCGACACTGGCGAGATTGCAGGCGCGGTGGATCGGATCTGACCTGCCGAGCCCGTGCTCATCGAACCATTCCTCCCAACTCGGCGGGTAGTTGTGAAGGCGAACCGCTGGCCCCGCTTCGCGTCCGAAATCGATATGGTGGGTAAGGGCGAAATAGCGCACGCCCATGTCGGTGCAGCACTGCAGCAGCGACTCGTATAGGGCCTCGCGCGTCGGTGCGGAGCGAGCATGTTCCACGAACACTTCGGCAATGCGCAAACGCGGCATGGCTACCCTGGCCGCACGCGGGCGCAGACCTCAACCCGCACTCCCGTCGATGCACCCCGCTAGGCTCATAGCCGAACAACTTCTCAAGGGAGTCGGTCGAGCGATTATGTATCCTAAATCGCGCCAAGCGGAGTTTCTGTAAAGAAAATAACCAAGTTACGCTGCGTCAACGATGACGATGTCCATTGATCACTGGTGAGCTGGACGGCCAGGCACCTGAGAGCTGCCGACCCTGAGGCCCTAAGAACGCGGCAAGGCGCTTCTGCATTTTCGCAAGGCTGGTCCAGCTTTGACTTCACAAATTGCACTGAAAACGATGACTACCTCGCCCCGTGCGAACTTTGCGCATTCGAGCAAAGGCATTACCCTTTCCACCGTTCGCTGTGCGCTGGCCGCCTGTACCTAACCTCCTCGCAAGCAGACCAGGAAGCCCGCTCTAGCCGCAGTTCGTGCGCTACGAATTCCCGCGCTTCGATCTCCGCTGCTTCCAATACGCTTCCGATTTCCGGTCGCGGCTCCGCTGCCTCGAACCAGAAGATCGTAAGCGGTTGTTATATATAGGAAAAATGGTGCTGCCGGTGAGGATTGAACTCACGACCTCAGCCTTACCAAGGATGCGCTCTACCACTGAGCTACGGCAGCACCGGGACCGCCCCGTGGGGCGGACAGGGCCGGGCCTATGAGTGGGCACCGAATGATTGTCAACCCGCGCAGCTTCGATCTATCGAGTGCGTATGCAACGCGAGGATGATCGAGCGGCGCGGCTAGCGGAAGCGCTGCGCGCCAATCTGCGCCGGCGAAAGGCGCAGGCCAGGCAAGTCGCCGGCGAGCAGGCGGCGGAGCCGATCGCGCCGGCATCGCCGCCTGCCGCTGACGGCGATTAGTTCCCGTTTACCAGCGCGTTCTGCTGTGCCTCGCTGAGATCGTCGGTGTCGACGTCCGACTCGTCGATCGCATCGGCGCGCGCTTCGGCATTGTCTTCGATCTGGTCGGCGACGGCCTCGTTCGCGCCGTTCGCGACGGCGGCTTCGGCCTGCGCCTCGCCCTGTTCCTCGGCGCGTTCGGCCAGCGCATCGTCGCCGTCACCGCCGCAGGCGGACAGGGGGGCGGCGGCGAGCACGAGCAGGGCGGGGGCGATCAGGCGCTTCATGGGCGTGTCTCCGGTTCGGGACCGTTACGGCCCGGGCCGGCGCTCAACCCGCCGATCGCCCGCCGGTTCCGTCAGGCGCCCGCCTCGACCGCCTTCGACCGCTCGGCAAAGCTCTTGCGCAGCTTCCTGAGCTTGGGCGGGATGACTGCGAGGCAATAGGGGTTGCGCTGCCCTTCGCCGTCCCAATAGCCCTGGTGATAGTCCTCGGCCGGGTACCAGCGATCGGCATGCTCGATCGTCGTCACGATTGGGTCCGGCCACTCGCCCGCGTTCCGCTCGATGGCGGCACGCGCTTCCGCCTCCTGTTCGGGAGAGTGGGGGAAGATCGCCGAGCGATACTGCGTGCCGACATCGTTGCCCTGGCGGTTGAGCGTCGTCGGGTCGTGCGTCGCGAAGAAGATGTCGAGCAGGTCGCCATAGCTCACCTGGTCGGCGTCGAAGGTGACGCGGATCGCCTCGGCATGACCGGTCGTGCCGCTGCATACTTCCTTGTAGGTCGGGTTTTCGGTCGAACCGCCGATATAGACGCTCTCGACCCCCGTCACGCCGATCACGTCGTTGAACACCGCCTCGGTGCACCAGAAACACCCACCGGCCAGCGTCGCCACTTCCTCACGCATGTCTTTCGTCTCCTGAATGACGCTTCAGATAGGTTGGGCGTGGCGCGATCCAAAGGGGGCGGGTAAGGCGGGCGCATCGAAAGCGACAGGGGCGACGCGATGCGCGATGGATGCGTGATGGTGACGGGCGGGGCGGGCTATATCGGCAGCCATGCGGTGCTGGCGCTGCTCGACGCGGGCTGGCGGGTGGTGGTGGTCGACAATCTCGTCACCGGCTTCGATTGGGCGGTGGACAAGCGCGCGACGCTGGTCGTCGCTGACATCCGCGACGCCGAGAAGGTACGAGGCGCGATCGCCGAGCACGGCGTCACCGCGATCATGCACTTCGCCGGATCGGTGGTGGTGCCCGAATCGGTCGAGAACCCGCTCAAATATTACGCCAACAACACCGCCGCCTCGCGCGACCTGCTCGAAAGCGCGGTGGCAGGGGGCGTCCGGCACTTCATCTTCAGCTCGACCGCCGCGACCTATGGCATTCCCGACGCCGTGCCGATCCGCGAGGATGCGCCCAAGTCGCCCATCAACCCCTACGGCATGTCCAAGCTGATGACCGAGGCGATGCTGGCCGACGTCGCCGCCGCGCACCCGATGAACTATGCGGCGCTCCGCTATTTCAACGTCGCCGGCGCCGATCCTGAAGGTCGCAGCGGCCAGTCGACCGCGGGGGCGACGCACCTCATCAAGGTGGCCGTGGAGGCCGCGACGGGGAAGCGCGGCCATGTCTCGGTCTTCGGCACCGATTTTGCGACCGCCGACGGGACGGGCGTGCGCGACTATATCCATGTCAGCGACCTTGCCGCCGCGCACGTCGATGCGCTCAATCTGTTGATTGCCGAGCCCGAACAGAGCCGCACGTTCAACGTCGGCTATGGCCGCGGCTATTCGGTGCTTGAGGTACTCAACGCGGTCGACCGCGTGACCAACCTCAACATCGAGCGCCGGCTGGAGGGGCGGCGCGCGGGCGACCCAGACGCGCTGGTCGCCGACAATGGCGCGATCCTGTCGGCGCTGCCCTGGCGGCCGCGGCACGACGATCTCGACGGCATCGTCCGCGACGCGCTTGCCTGGGAGCGCAAGCTCGCCGAGCGGAGATAGGGCGGTGGCTCCCGCAACGACGGGAGCCTTTGGCCACAACAGAAAACCTGCCGGCTCTGCGCTCCCGCCTGCGCGGGAGCACTGAACCCTCAGATCTGGAAGCGGAGCGTCGCGCGGATGTCGCGGCCGGCGAGCGGCGCGAAGTCCTTGAGGAAGCTGGCGTGGCGGCGTGCCTCGACATCAAAGATGTTGTTGGCCGACAGCGTCAGGCTGGTCGCGTTGCCGGGGCCGAAGGGGCGGAACGCGACCGAGGCGTTGACCATCGTATAGCCCTCGGTCGGCAGCTCGAACGCGGTCACGCGGTCCTGGTCGAACACATGCTCGACCTCGACCCGGCCGTTCAGCCGGTCGCTGTTCGCCTCAAGCCCGCCGAGTACGCGCAGCGGCGGGATGCGCGGCGCTGGGCCGACGCCGGTGATCGTCGTGCGGACATAGTCTGCGAGGCCGTCGATACTGACGCGCGTGGCGCCGAAGGTGGCGAGGTCGGCGCGCGCCTCCGCCTCGAAACCCCACACGCGGGCATCGGCCTGCGCGTAGACGAAGACGGGCAGCTCGTCGACTTCCTCGCCGGTCGGCGACTGATAGATATAGTCGTTGAACCAGTTGTAATAGCCGGCGAGCGCGAAGCTCAGCCCTGGCGCAGAGCCGCGCAGCGTTGCCTCAAGCCCCCAGCTCTTCTCCTTGACGAAGTTTGGGTCGCCGATCTCGAACGCCTGCGTGCCCGCATGCGGCCCGCTTGCGAACAGCTCTTCGGCCGAGGGCGCGCGCTCGCTGCGTGACCCGTTGAGGCCGACGCGCACACCATCGGCAAGCTGGTAGCTGGCGCCGAGCGACGCCGACACGGCGTCGAAGCTGCGCTCGTAACGCGGCGTTTCGAGATCGGCATCGGCCTGTGCGGTCAGGCTGGTCCGCTCGTACCGCGCACCGCCCTCGACCCGGAAGCGGCCGAGGTCAAGGCTCTGGAGCGTGAAGACGCCGAACTGCTCGGTCGTGTTGCGGGGGACGAACTTCTCCTCGCCCTGAACGTCGAAGTCGCGGATGAACATCTGCGCGCCGGACGCGCCCTTCCAGCCGCCGCGGGCGCGCTGGACGAGCTCGAGCCGGCCTTCATAGCCCTGGTTGAAGAAGCTGGTGCCGATCTCACCCGATTCCTCGATCTCGTCGTGGCGATAGTCGGCGGCGGCAAGGCGAAGACGGATGCGGTCGAGGAAACCACCGTCGGTCTCGACCTCGCCGCGCACGTCGAAGCGAGTCTGCTTGAGGTTGAGGCGGACATTCTCGTGGCTGTGCCCCTCCTCCTCCTCGTGGCCGTGCTCCTCGTCCCCGTGATCGTGGTCGTCACCCTCCTCGTGCGCGAACTCGATCCGGCCGGGGACGCCGTAGAGGCTCTCATAGCGGCTCACCGAAAAGCCCAGATGGCCGCGATCGGTAACAACCGACAGGCCGCCGGCGACTTCCCACGTCTCGGAAGCGGTGTTGGGCAGGCGGCCGCGCAGGCCGGCATTCTCGCGCACCTCCGCCTCGTCACTCGCGGCGGCGAGGCGGCGGAGCTGCGGGCTGAGCAGATAGCCACCGGTGCGCAGGTCGTCGGTGCGAAGATAGCTGCCGTCGAGATGCGCAACGATCTTGCCCGCGATCGGCACGTCGATCTCGCCCGCCGCCGAGCGCTCCTCGGCAGCCGAACCATAGGTGCCGATCGCATCGACATGTACCGCTTCGGTCGGCATCGCGCGCGGGATGCGGTTGTCGATGACGTTGACGACGCCGCCGATTGCCGACGAGCCGAAAAGGAGCGCCGAGGGGCCGCGCAGCACCTCGATCCGGTCGGCGGTCAGCGGGTTGATGACCGGCGCGTGATCGACCGAGTTGGTCGAGGCGTCGATCGAACCGATGCCGTCGATCAGCACGCGCACCCGGTCGCCGGAAAAGCCGCGCAGGATCGGCCGTGACGAGCTCGGCCCGAAGGACGAGGCGCTGACGCCCGGCAGCCGCGCGAGTGTGTCACCGATAGATGGGCGCAGGTCGCGCGTCAGTGCCTGGCCGGTCAGCACCGACGTGCCCGACAGGATGTCGGCCTGCGCCTGTTCATAGGGGGCGGTGACGATGATGTCGGCTCGCGCGTCCGAATGATCCCCGCGCTGCGCGGGCTCGGCCGCGTTGGTGTCGGCAGGCGCGGGCGGCGTCTCCTCGGCGAGCGCTGGCGTCGCGGCGAGGATCGAGGAGGCGAGGAGCACGGAGCGAAACAGCATCGGCACGATTCCGGTAAGCTTGGGGAAAGTCGCGCCTGTCTACCGCGATGTTATAAAGTAACAAGAGCTTTTTTGCACCTGCGAGCGGTTTGCACCGGCGCGCAGGCGGCCGATGAACCAGTTCTTCCCGTTGGATGCCGCGCGGCGGCCGCGCTTCCGGCCGGAGCTACGACCGCGACTGCTCAATCCGCGCATCCGGGACGATATGAGATTTGCCTCACCTTGCTGCCCAACGCCGGGGTGAGCAATGATCGGCGCTGCATGCTCCGCATGAAGGAGATCGTTCGCTTCGCCCGGCGTCACCGCTGGCGCGCGGAGACCGTGATTATGATGCCGTACGATGGAGTAGGTGGCCCGGCCACCCAGTTGCGGCGAGGACGCTCGGTCGCGGGTGGCGACATGAATCCGGGCGGGTGCGTGACCAGCTTCGCACTCTTCATGCTCGCCGATCGCGGCGCCACTTGATCCGATCGCCGCGCGCCGGACCGCGGTCAGCCGTAAGCGAGGCGCCTCGCTCGCAGATACGGGTTGCGGCGGGTGAAGGCGAGCAGCAGCCCCATGCCGATCGACAGCGCCAGCATCGAACTGCCGCCATAGGAGATGAAGGGCAGGGTCATGCCCTTCGATGGCGCCAGCTGGACGTTGACCGCCATGTTGATGAGCGCCTGCAGCCCGAATTGGATCGCGAGGCCAGAAGCGGCGAGGAGCGCGAAGACGTCCTCCTCGTCGAGCAGCTTGACCAGCACCCGTACGACGATCGCCAGATACAGGCAGGCGACGGCAGCGCAGGCGATCAGTCCGAACTCCTCGCCAATGACCGAGAAGATATAGTCGTTCTGCGGCTCGGGCAGGCTGAACTTGCGTGTGCCGCCGCCTGGCCCCATGCCGAACAGCCCGCCGGCCGTCAGCGTCTGCATCGCCTTCTCGACCTGGTAATTGTCACCCTCGCCAAACAGGAAGCCGTCGATCCGGATGGTCGCGACCGGATAGAAGAAATAGGCGAGGATGACGCCCACGACCGCAGCCACACCGAGCAGACCGAGGATCCTGAGATTGATGCCCGCAAGGGTCAGCATCGTGATCCAGATCGCGCCGAAGATGATCGTCGATCCGAAATCCGGCTGCTTCATCAGCAGCACCGCGACGATGCCGACCAGCCAACCCGACAGCCAGAAGATCGGCAGCCCCTTTTCCTTCTCCTTGATCGACATAAGCCACGCGAGCGTCACCACGAAGAAGGGCTTGAGGAACTCCGACGGCTGGAGCTGGCCGATGCCGAGTTCGATCCAGCGGACCGCGCCGTTCTTCTCCGCGCCGACGAACGGCACCGCGGCGAGCAGCACCAGGAAGATGAGCGCGCCGCCCAGCGAGAATCGCCGCGCCCGGTCGCGCGGCATCATCGAGATGAGGATCATCACCGGCATCGACACCGCCACCCACATGAGCTGGCGATAGAAGAAATGAAGGTCGCCGAGGCGCGTGCCCTCGTCCGAATAGCGCAGCGCCGCAGCGGGCGAGGCGGCGGCGACGGCGATCAGGCCGACGACGATCAGCGCCGCCACGAGCAGGAGGAGGACGCGGTCGATCTCCCACACCCAGCGTCCGATCGGCGAGCGGTCGGCACGGCCGTAATGCGCCGGATCGATCGGCAGCTTGAGCTTCAGCGCACCCGCCAGCGTCTTCACATCATTCCCCCAGCGCAACACGCAATGCAGGCCCGTGCGCCCGAACGCCCCTCAGCTGATCGGACGGCGCCCGACCGAATCGTAGATCGTCGCCAGCGCCTTGTGAATCCACTGCGCATCGGTTCGTCGCATTTTCGGCGGAAGCCTAAAGCTTGCGGCCGTAACCTCGATTTTCGCGGTCGATCGACATCAGCATGCCGATGCACAGCATCACCGTCAGCATCGACGACCCGCCATGCGAGAACAGCGGCAGCGGGATGCCCACCACCGGCGCCAGCCCCACGTTCATCAGCATGTTGATCGCGAAGTAGAAGAAGATCGTCATGATGAGGCCAATCGCGGCCAGCTTGCTGAACCGGTCCTTCGACGCACGCGCGACGTTCATGCCCCAGCGGAAGAGAATGAAGTAGCACGTCATGAGGAACAGCACGCCGACAAAGCCCCATTCCTCGACCATCGCGGCGAGGATGAAGTCGGTTTCGGGCTCGGGCAGGAAATGGAGCTGGCTCTGCGATCCGTGGAGGAAGCCCTTGCCGAACAGGCCGCCCGACCCAATCGCGATCTTCGACTGGACGATGTGGTAGCCGGCGCCGAGCGGATCCTGCTCGGGGTTGAGGAAGATCGCCACCCGATCGCGCTGGTGCGGCAGCAGCGCGTATTTGTAGAGGATCGGGATCGCGGCGCCGGCGGCGATGCCGCCGAGGACGAAGAGCCGGATGGGCAACCCCGCGATGAACATGATCGTGAGCGAGGAGAACATGAGCAACAGCGCGGTACCGAGGTCGGGCTGGAGCAGGATCAGCCCGACCGGCAGCAGGATGATGAGCGCCGCGGGCCAGATGGCGCTGAACGTCCGCATATATTTGGTCGGTACGCTGGCATAGAAGCCGGCCAGCGCGAGCACGAGCACCGGCTTCATCGGCTCCGACGGCTGGAACTCAAACACGCCAAGGTCGAACCAACTGCGTGCGCCGTTGCGCACCGACCCGAATATCTGCACCGCGACCAGCGCCACGATCAGCGCGGCATAGGCCGGATAGGTGAGGTCGCGAAACATCTGCGGCCTGAGCATCGAGATGCAGAGCGCCAGTCCGAGCAGGATCAGCAGGCGCATCAGATGCCTGAGCGCCCATGGCGTCATCGACCCGCCCGCAATCGAAAACAGGGTCAGCGCCCCGAACGAGCCGATCGTCAGCACCAGCAACATCGGCAGCCAGGGCAAGCGGATGATCGAGGCCGGAAGAACGAGGCTATTGCGCAGCATATCTCACCGGGAGTCGCGGTTGGTCGTCACATGCGCGCACGCAGGCCGATCTCGCCGGCGGCCATACCGGGCATGGCCGGCGTGTTCAATATCGAAGCGCCGGGCTCCCCGCGCCCCTCGACGAACGCCGACGGATCAGCGCCAGCGACCGGCGCAGCACGATCGATCATACGGCGCGCCAGGCGCTTCAGCCTCTCGACCTGGCTTGGAAGGGCGATGGTGGGTCCGCCGGGGCTCGAACCCGGGACCTCTCGATTAAAAGTCGCTTGCTCTACCGACTGAGCTACGGACCCCTACCATCGGGGTCGCGACCTAGGGATCGCGCGGGCCCCGGTCAACCGGGCGCGAAGCTGGGCGAGGGTGAGGCCGGTCACCGGGTCGCGCCAGCCGCGCGCGATCGCCGCGGCGGGACACAGGACGAAGGCGCGGTCGCGGAAGGCGGCGTGCGGAATCGTCAGCGCCCGCTCCTGCCAGCGTCCGCCTGACCATAGCACGATATCGAGATCGAGGACGCGGGCGCCCCACCGCCGGCCGCGCCGCCGACCGAAATCGCGCTCGATCGCCTTGAGCGCGGAGAGCATGGCCGGCGGGGCAAGCTCGCTCTCCACGAGCGCGGCGGCATTGGCGTAGCGGCGATGCGATGGCCCGAGAGGCGCGCTCGAGATCACCGGCGACAGCGCAGTTACGCGGCCGGGGAGCCTCGTCGCCGCCGCGCGCAGCGTCGAGGCGGGCGGTCCGTGCCGCGAACGCCGGTTCGATCCCAGTGCGATCAGATAGGTTGCGGTCGCCACGATGGCCCGCCTATGCCGCCTGCATGTTCGCGCCAAGCCCTATCCCCGATACCGAACCGCCGCGCGACTGCCCGCGCTGCCCCCGACTCGTCGCCTTTCGCGACGCCTTGCGGGTCGAGTATCCCGACTGGTGGAACGCGCCCGTCAATGCCTTTGGCGATCCCGATGCGTGGCTGGCGATCGTCGGCCTGGCGCCCGGCAAGCACGGTGCCAACCGCACCGGCCGGCCCTTTACCGGCGATCATGCCGGCGTCCTCCTGTTCGAGACGCTCGCCAAGTTCGGGCTCGCCGAGGGCGAGTACGCGGCGCGGCCCGACGATACGCTGAAGCTCAAGGGTGCGATCATCATCAACGCGGTCAAGTGCCTGCCGCCCGAAAACAAGCCGACGCCCGAGGAGATCCGCACCTGCCGCCCGTTCCTTGAGGGACAGATCGCCGCGCTGCCCGCGCCGCGCGTGTTCGTGGCGCTGGGCCAGATCGCGCATCAATCGGCGGTCAAGGTGCTGGGCGGCAAGCTGCCAAAGGCCAAGTTCGGGCACCTCGCCGAACACCGCATGCCGGGGGGCGAGGTGCTGATCGACAGCTATCACTGCTCGCGGTACAACCAGAATACCGGCCGGCTGACCGCGCCGATGTTCGAGGCGGTGTTCGCGCGGGCGCTGGAGGTTCGGGGGGAAACCTGACGCGGCTCGGGCATTGACCAGGCATGACGCGCCGCCGCCTTGTGATGCTCCTGCCGCTGTTCCTCGCCGCCGCATGCGATGCCGAACCGCGCGACCGGTTAGTTGCTGTGAAGCCGGTGGCGGCGTCCACGCGCGGCCTCGACGCCGCAATGCTCGCGCGGACGGTCGAGGCGGCGGGGCGGTTGCCCCGGATCCGCTCGATGATCGTGCTGCGCGACGGACAGGTGCTGGCCGAGCATCGTTTCAACGGCGGGCCGCCGCTCGACAGGCCGGTCAACATCAAGTCGGCGTCGAAGCCGGTAATATCGGCGCTGGTCGGCATCGCCATCGCGCGCGGCGTGCTGACGGGCCCCGATCAGCCGATTCTCCCGATCCTGCGCCGCGACGCGCCCGCGGATCCCGATCCGCGGCTGGCACGCGTGACGATCGGCAATCTCCTGTCGATGCAGGCGGGGCTCGAGCGGACCTCGGGCGAGAATTACGGGCGCTGGGTGTCAAGTCCCGATTGGGTCCGCTTCGCGCTGTCGCGCCCGTTCGTCGACGAGCCCGGTGGACGGATGCTCTATTCGACGGGCAGCACGCATCTGCTGTCCGCCGCGCTCACGCGCGCCTCGGGACGAAGCACGTACGCGCTGGCACGCGAGTGGCTGGGCGAGCCGCTCGGCATCGCCATTCCGCCTTGGCCGCGCGACCCGCAGGGCATCTATTTCGGCGGCAACGACATGCTGTTGAGCCCGCGTGCGCTTGCCCGCTTCGGCGAGCTCTACCGGCTCGGCGGCCGGATCGGCGGGCGGCAGGTGGTGCCCGCCGGCTGGATCGAGGCGAGCTGGACGCCCCGCACCACGTCGCCCTGGAGCGGCGAGCGCTATGGCTATGGCTGGTTCGTGAGCGAGATGCGCGGCCATCCGGTGCGCTTCGCCTGGGGCTATGGCGGGCAGATGCTCTACATCCTCCCCGACCTGCGGCTGACCGTCGCGATGACCTCCGACGCGACCGCGCCGCGTGAGGGAGGCCATATCGACGCGCTGCATCGCCTCGTCGCCGACGGGATCGTTCCCGCCGCCGAGCGGGGGGCTCAGACCCCCTCATCCCCCTGATAGCGAATCTGCAGATAGCGCCCGCGCGTCGCCAGCAGGTCGAGGTCGCCCTGCGCCAGTTGCGCGGTCATCGTCGCGATTTCCTGATCGATGACCTTCAGCCCCTCGACCAGCTGCGCGTCGGGCGTGGCGCCGTTGCGTTCGGTGCGGCGGAGCGGTTCGGGGACTTGCTGATAGCTGCGCACCAATTCGGGTAGCTGTTCGGCGACCAGCTTGCGCACCTCCGCCGCGGCCGGCTCGCGCTCGTCGAGCCGGGCGAGCTGCGGTGACAGCGTCTCAAGCTTCACGCCGATCGAATCGACTAGCGTGCGCGCCGGGACGGGGAGGGCGAGGCGCTGGCCCTCGAGCCACTGTTCGGTCTGAAGCGGCAGCGCCTTGAGCGGCGTCTCCGCCAGCCGTTCAGGCGTCGGCGCGGCGTCGGTGCGGGCAAAGGCGATGACAAGCGTCGTGGCGATGAGCAGGCCCATGACGATCATCGCCCCCAGCGTGCCGAGCGGGGTGACCATCCCGATCGCCAGCGCGATCGCGATGATGAGCCCATCGGCGAGCACGATTGCGCCGACGCGGCGCACGATCGTTCCCTCGCGCCGGCGCCCGGCGCGGCGCGACAGGCTGGAGCGACGCTCGCGCGCGCGCTCCAGCGCTTCGTTCGCGCGGGCGATCTGGGCGTCGACCTCGCTCACAGCGCCTCCAGCTTGAAGGTCTGGCCGCCCGCGCCGGCATTCTGCGCGGCACCTTCGGCCCGGGCGATATAGCCCTTCGACTTCTCGACCTCGTTGCCGAGCGTCGTCACCGTCGTCTTCATGCTGTCGAGCGCCTTCAGCTTGAAGCTGTCGATCGCGTCCATCGTGTCATAGATGTTCTGGAAGGCGCGCTGGAGCGTCTCGAGCGGGATGGTCGAGGACGCCGACTGCTCGTGGATGCGGGCGGTCTGCGACTTCAAAAGGTTGCCGGTTGAATCGATCAGCCCGGCGGTTGTGGTGTTGAGCGCGGTGATCTGTTCGAGCACCAGCTTCTGGTTGGTGAGCGCCTGCGCCACCGTCACAGCGGTGCGCAGCGCCGAGACCGTGGTGGTGCTGGCGCGATCGACGCCCTTCACCAGCTCGACATTGTTCTTCTTGACGAGGTCGAGGGCGAGATAGCCCTGTACGGTCACCGCCATCTGGGTGAGCAGATCCTGCGTGCGCTGACGGGTATAGAAGAGCGCGGTCTCGCGGATCGCCTTGGCCTTGGCCGGGTCGGTGTGATCGAGGTCGTTGGCCTTTTCCTCCAGCCGCGCATCCATCGCCTTGGACAAGTGGATCATCTGTTCGAGCCGGCCCATCGCGGCCCACAGGTTGGCGCGTTCGGTATCGATCGCGGCATTGTCCATCAGGAGCTCGTCCTTGCCCGAGGCAAGGCGCTTGAGGATCGCGGCGATATGGCTCTGGGCGGACTGATAGCCGTCGAAATAGTCGCGCATCCTGTCGCCGAAGGGCAGGATGCCGAACAGCTTCTTCTTGGTGAACAGGTCGCCCTTCTTGCCGGGGTCGAGATCCTCGACCGTGCGGCGGAGCGCGAGCAGGTCGGCACCGACGCCGCTTTCCTGGTCCATCGCGCGGACGGGGCGGTCGAGGAAGCGGTTGGACTGGCCCGCCGCCTCGCGAATTTCCTTGTTACCCATCGCGCTGATCGCATCGACCCGCTTGCCAAACTCGGGCGAATTGACGTCCTGCGCGACGAGATCGTCGATGAAGGCGTCCACCCGCTGTTCCAGTTCGGACTTCTTCGCCTCATCGACGGGGACAAGGCCCGCGGCCTGGGTCGGCGC
Source organism: Sphingomonas spermidinifaciens (assembly GCF_002351485.1). Classification (GTDB taxonomy): domain Bacteria; phylum Pseudomonadota; class Alphaproteobacteria; order Sphingomonadales; family Sphingomonadaceae; genus Sphingomonas; species Sphingomonas spermidinifaciens. The sequence goes on from NZ_NWMW01000002.1 coordinate 516,149, forward strand.
GACCGCGGGCACCGGGTCCGGCGGGGTCAGCTTCAGTGCGGGTTCGGCAGTCGTCGTCTCGGTCGCCATTCCATCCTCCGTCGAACGCCCGCGACGATGGCCGCAACGGGCGCCGGCTTCAACCGTGTTACATAGTCAATACACTTGAGCGTGCAAGCGCGGCGATGGCGGATGCGCAGGCCAGCGCCGTCGGCATCGCGGAGGAACCGAGATGCCGTTGCTCGCGGTCCGTCCCGACGGGGCGGCGCCGCTTCCGCGCGCGCCGCCACGAACAGTCATGGCGGGCTCGTCGCTTCCGATCTCCCCGCCGGTCGCCACCAGGTCCGGCTAGCGGGCGGTCCCGACGCCTCGGTACGGCTGATGGTCGTCTCCCGCGCCTCAACCCATTGCACGCCGCGCATCGCTCGCCCAGATAGCGCCGGCATGACCGTCGTCGCCGCTACCCTCTATCGCGCGGGCCAGTGTGTCGGCCCCGTGTCGCTCGACGCCGTGCCCGAATGCCATGGCGACGACGAGTTCGTGTGGATCGGCCTCTACGAGCCGAGCGAGGCGGAGCTACGGACGATCGCCGACCGATATCGTCTCCACCCGCTCGCGGTCGAGGATGCGGTCAAGGCGAACCAACTGCCCAAGCTCGACATCTATGGGGAGCAATTGTTCGTCGTCGCCCGCACGGCGCATCTCGACGGCGATCATATCCGCTATGGCGAGACGGCGATCTTTGTCGGCAAGCATCATATCGTCACCGTCCGCCACGGCTCTGCGCGCGCACATACGGCTTTGCGCAAGGAACTCGAGACCTCGCCCGCGCTGCTCCGTCGGGGGACCGATTATGTGCTCCACGCGATCCTCGACTTCATCGTCGACGGCTATCAGCCGATCATCGACCAGATCGAGGAATGCGTGCTCGAGATCGAGCAATCGACGCTCGACAGCTTCCTCGACCGCGAACAGATCAGCCGGCTGTTCACCTTTCGCCGCCAGCTGATCCGCTTCCAGCGCGTCACCATCACGATGAGCGAGCTGGTCGGCAAGCTCGTCAATCTCGACATCCCCTGCATCGATCGCGACATCCGGCCCTATTTCAAGGATGTGCTCGACCATATCCGCCGGACCGAAGCGACCACGGCGACGTTGCGCGAAGTGCTGGGCCAGGTGTTCGAGGTGTCGAACCTGCTCGAGCAGCAGCGCCAGGGCGCGATCACGCGGCAGCTGGCGGCCTGGGCGGCGATCCTCGCGGTGCCGACGGCGATCGCCGGCATCTATGGCATGAATTTCGAGTTCATGCCTGAATTGAAGATCAAGGGTGCTTATTTCGTCGTGCTGGGCGTGATCGCGGCGCTGTGCGGCGTCCTCTATGCCCGATTCAAGGCGCTGAAGTGGCTGTAACGGCGCGGATCGCGCGCGGGGTGTCGGAGATCGCCGCGGCCGATTGGGATGCGTGCGCGGGGACCGGAAACCCGTTCCTCAGCCACGCCTTCCTCGCGCTGCTCGAACGATCGGGGTCGGTGGGGGGGCGAAGCGGCTGGACGCCGCTGCCGATCGTCGTCGATGGCGCGGACGGCCGGCCGGCGGCGATCGCGCCCGCCTATGCCAAGACGCACAGCCAGGGCGAATATGTGTTCGACCATGGCTGGGCCGATGCCTGGGAGCGGGCGGGGGGCAGCTATTATCCCAAGCTTCAGGTCGCGGTCCCCTTCACCCCCGTGCCCGGCCCTCGGCTATTGCTGCGCGAGGGCGTCGTGCCCGCGCCGCTGATCGCGGCGGTGGAGGCGGTGGTGGACCAGAATGGCCTCTCCTCCGCCCACGCGACCTTTGTCGAGCCGGCGCAGTTGCCGGCATTCGAGGCGGCGGGATGGTTGCTGCGCGAGGGGGTGCAGTTCCATTGGGCCAATCGCAATTATTCGAGCTTCGACGATTTCCTTGCCGACCTCGCCAGCCGCAAGCGCAAGAATTTGCGCAAGGAGCGTGCCGCCGCCACCGGGGGGCTGACGATCCGCCACCTGACCGGAGCCGAGATCACCGAGGCGCATTGGGACGCCTTCTGGACCTTCTATCAGGATACCGGCAGCCGCAAATGGGGACGACCCTACCTCACGCGTGCCTTCTTCTCGATGCTCAGCGAGGCGATGGGCGACCGGGTGCTGCTGATCCTCGCCGAGCGTGGCGGGACGCCGATCGCGGGGGCGCTCAACCTGATCGGCGCGGACGCGCTCTACGGCCGCTACTGGGGCTGCGTCGAGGACGTGTCCTTCCTCCATTTCGAGCTCTGCTATTATCAGGCGATCGACGCGGCGATCGCGCGCGGCCTCGCGCGGGTCGAGGCGGGGGCACAGGGCGAGCACAAGCTGGCGCGCGGCTATGCGCCCGTCGCGACCTGGTCGGCGCACTATATCCCTGACCCGTCGTTCCGCCGCGCTGTCGCCGATTTCGTCGCGCGCGAGCGGCTGGCGGTCGAGCGCGAGGCCGAGATGCTCGGTGAACTGACGCCGTTCAGGAAGCCCGGTTCGCCCGATTGATGGCTTCCATCCGCGTTCTCATTTCCGGCCCATAGGGTCCGAGATCCTGCATCATCAGCCGCGGGGGCCGGGCGGCGTCGTCGACGCGGAACAGGGCACTGGTCCCGCGGCGCCATACCGGGATCAGCCCAGCCTCCAGCCGGCGGTCATAGGCCGGGGGCTCGACCAGCCAGACATAATCGTAGGTCTGGCGGGGGAAGCGGACGAGGCTGACGGCGATCGGCCGCCACCATTCACGCGCGCATTTGACGTCGGTGACGATCTGCGACGGGTCGTGGTTGAAGCCGCGCGCGCCCTGCAGCTTGACGGTCAAGAGCTGCGCCCCCGCCATCGACCACTGGTCGTTGGCATAGGCGAGCTTCCGTTCGAGCGCGATGCCGGGCAGGTGCTCCAGCCGCGACATCTTCCATTCGTTGCGGCACGTCTCGCCGATGAACGTGATGAGGCGCGCGCCTTCAGGCAGCTTGTCGAGCGCGGCGAGCTCGCGGTCATAAGCCTTGTCGTAGAGCCAGAAGCTGTAGGTCGTGGCGGCGATCCGCACCCCGAAAAAGGTCAGCCCCGCCGCGGCCATCAGCGCCGCGTGACGCATCGGGATACCGGGCTTGGGCCGAAGCGCGAGCAGCGCAATGCCGAGCGCGAAGGGCGCGAGCCGCATGTCGGCATAGGCCGAGCCGAACACGATGCGCGGCAGGAGCAGGAACACCGCGATCAGGAACAGGGCCGAGATGCTGAGGTGCCGCGAATACTGGATATTGGGGTCGCGCAGTCCCTTCAGCATCACCAGGAACAACGTGGCGAGCGTCGCCATGTCGAACAATTCCCAGCGGTCGCGAAAGATCATCGTGACCCACTGCATCTTCGCACGCCAATTGAACCAGTCGCCTGTCTGACCGCTGACATGCCCGCCGGATCGCCAGGCGAGCATCAGGATGACCGGTGGGAACAGCGACAGGCAGTGGATGCCCGCCCAGAACGGCGCCTTCCACTTGTCCCGGAGCGCCGGGTGCCGGTCCCACTGGCGGATGAGCTCGCCGGCGAAAGCGAGGACGCCAAGCAGGCCCCAGCCATAGGTATGGCAGATCCATAGGATGAGGCCGATCGGCACGAACAGCACCACGCGCAGCTTCAGTCGCCCAAGCCGCGCCAGCCGCAGCCAGAGGGCGAAGGCGTTTAGCGCCAGCGCCATCGACAGCGCGAAATTGACGAAGCCGAAATGGAAGGGGAAACTGTAGACGATCGGCAGGGCGAACAGGGCGGTCGCAGGGATGCGGCCATGTACCTCGCGCGCAATCCAGAGCAGGCCCGTGGCGGTCAGCACCGGCGTCATGAGCACGATCAGCTTGACCGCCAGCTCGAGGCCGAGGATCGGTTCGAGCGGCACGATCATCAGGTCGATGCCGAGATTGCCGATCAGCTGCCAGTCGAAATTATACCAGTCGTTGAGCCACGGCACCTGACCGTGCGCCAATTGGACCCGGTAACGACCAAGATGGCCGGGGAGATCGACCAGTGGCGGGATGTCGGGCCAGATCAGCGGCAGCGCCGCCAGCAGCGCCATCGCCGCGACGAACCAACGTGTCTGCCACCACCTTAGCGGTTCCTGCCCAACCCCCTGCATCGCGCGTCCTTAGCGGCTGGGGGCAGGGGGCGACAAGCCGCTCGCTTCCTGACTTGCCGCAATGCGATAGAGTGTTGAGGGACCGTCGGCCGCTTTTCGGATCGCGTCGCGGGCGAGCCTGGGGCGAGTGGGAAACCCGATGGTCCAGACATGCGTGAAGATGCGGCGATCGGCATCGCGCACGGCAGCGGCAAAGTCGGTCGGGGCGTATTCGCACGCTTTCGGATAGACGAGCTGTGACGGGTCGCGATCATAGGGGGCAGCAAGCGGATAACGGTGGCCGAGCAGTTGCTGGCCCGCAATCGTCCACTGGCCGTTGTCGAAGATGTCGCGCCGAACTTCTGCGACGCCCGCCAGATGGCCGAGCCGGTCGGACGACCAGTCGGAAGCGCAAGGCTCGTTCACCAGCACCAGCACCGCTGCCCCGCGCGGGATGGCCGGGACGATGCGGAGGGCGGCTTGCTGCCGCTCCGCCACGATCACGAAGCTCGCGGTGGTGGCGGCGGTGCGGACGAGGAGGAAGGCGAGCCCAAACAGGAGCAGCCGGATGGCGAGGCGCGGGTCGATCACGCGCACCGCGGCCAGCGCGACCGCGACGGCGGGCGCAAGCATACGCATGTCGACATAGGCCCCGCCGAGAGCAATGCGGGGGAGCGCGACGAACGCGGCGACAAGGATCGCCGCGACCGCCCCCAAAACCGGGTCGAAACGGAAAGCATGGTGGCGGACTGCGGTCCAGAGAATGGCCGCGATCACCACGGCGCTGGCCACGTCGAACCATTTCCAGCGGTCGCGCAGCAGGCCAGCAACCCACACCGACTTGGCGCGCCAGTCCCAGGCGAGTGGTTGTGCCTCGCCCGCCGGTGCCGCGATCATTGCGAGGATCGGGAGCGCGAGCGGCAGGCAGGCAAGGGCGGAGGCGACCAGCGCCTTCGGCAAGCGTTCGCCCCGTTCGCGCCTCAGCGCGGCCTCGCTCGCAAACGCTGCAAGCCCGAACAGGCCCCAGCCGAAGCTGTGTGCAATCCAGAGCGCGCAGGCGACCGCGGCGAAGATCGGTGCGCGCACCACCGGGCGTGGGGCGAGACTGATCCACCCTGCAAGCGCCCACAGCGCTAGTGCCGCCGACAGCGCGAAATTGACGAAGCCGAATTGGAATGCTTGTCCATAGGCGAGCGCGGCGGCGAAGCCGATCAGCGGCGGCACGCCCTGTCGTCGCACGTGCGCGAGCATCAGCAGCCCGCCCACGAACAGCGCCGGGATCGCCAGCACGATCGCCTTCGCCGCCGCCTCGGCGCCGATCGCCCGCGCAAGTGCGACGGCGGGCAGGTCGACGCCGAGATTGCCGACCAGCGCCCAGTCGTAGCGCCAATGCGCCTGCAGGGCGGGCGAGCGCGCGAGCTCGGCGGCGATGTGATAACGACCGATATGGCCGGGCAGGTCGTTCAGCGGCGGGATCGCCGGCCAAAGGAGCGGCAATATCGCGCAGAGCAGTAGCAGCGCGGCGATCCGCATGCCCGACGGCCGGGTCATCGGACGCGCCAGACCGCCGGTACGCCGGTGACCTCCAGCCAGGCGGGGGGGCGGCCCTCGACCATAGCCGCGCCGGCGCCGCGCTTGATCCGCATCGTGTCCAGCGCCGCGGGGCAGGCCACGACATACTCGGCGCGCACCGACCGCACGATCGACCGCGCCCCCGTGTCGTCGGCGGCCAACAGGCGATAGCTGGCGAGATTGCCCGCGGCGTTGCGGTGATAGGGGGCGGCGATGGCGTGGTGGCGGGTGGCGACGGCCAGCCACGGGCCGAGATCGACGGGCCCGAGTACCCGGCCCGGCGGCAGCGACCGCATCGCTAGCGCCTGCTCGATGCCATCGCAGGCGGGGCCGGGCGACGGCGGATCGGCGACCGGCAGCGCGGCAGCGGCGAGCGGCCAGGCGATGCCCGCCCCCGCCATCCACACGGGCAAGGCAGCGAGCGGCGACACCGCGCGCGCCCGGTCGAGCGCCAGCGCCAGCAGGGGCGCGGCGAGCGCGGCGGCGGCGTAGGCGCCCCGCAGTTGGAGGAGCGATACCGCCAGCCCCGCCGCGACCAGTGCCGCGACCGTCAGCCGCCGAGCGTCGCGCGCGACCCATGCCGCCGCCACGAGCGCCGCGAGGCCGAGCCCAGCATAGCCGATCGCCCAGCGCGGATCGGCGGCGAACAGCGGCTGCGCCTCGCCCACCTCGGTCAACCAGATGCGGGCGAGCGCCGGATCGACCGCGCCATAGGGCGATAGACAGACCGGTGCCGTTGCCAGGAGGGCGGTGAGGGCGGCGATCGAAACGGCGGCAAGGACCGCCAGCCGTGCTCGCCGCGTGTCGAACGCGGCGCCGATCCCTCCGATCGTGAGCAGCGCCGCGCCGCCAATCGTGCCCGCCCGCCAGCTCGCCCGGGCGAAGCCGTCGCAGGGCGCGCTCGCCCAGTCCATCGGCGCGAAGACCGCGGCCGCAAACGCCAGCGTGAGCAGCAGCGATGCGCCGATGGCCGCCAGCCGTCCGCGGTCGCCCGCCAGCCAGCCGAGCGTCGCGACGGCAAGCCCCACCGTGAGCACCGGTGCCGTTTCCATCCCGATCGTGAGCGACAGCGCCGCCGCTCCACCCGCGAGCGCACCCCCCGCCAGCGCGCGGGGCGTGACGAGCCCCAGTGCGAACAGCGCGAGCAGCACCATCTGAAATCCGTGATGATCGATCCGCCCCGGCGCGAACAACGTCGTTGCGGGATAGGCGAGCGCGGCGAGGATCATCGCATCGCCCGCGCGCGCGCCGATCGCGCGCGCCACTTGCGCCAGCGCGACCAGAAATGCCGCGAACAGCAGCGCCGGCCACAGCACCAGCATCGCCGGCTCGCCGAGCCCCGCCTTCAGCATCGCCGCGGGGACGAGGTCGGGAAGCCGAGACCAGTGCATCGCGGTGCCGTCGACGCCGATGCGATATTGCGTGAGGTCGCCGAACGCCTGTCCGCCGAGCCAGTCGCGGATCTGCTGTAACCGCACCGCATCGTCGCCGTCGGGCAGCGCCAGCCGGGCGAGATCGGCGCCGCGCACCCACGCCCAGCCGAACGTCATCACGCCCGCGAGCGCGCCGGCAAGGCCAAGGTCGCGCGCGATCGGCAGCGGGCGGGTCATGGCATATGGGGGTAAGCGTGGATGGTTAAGGAGCGGTAAGGGAGCACGTGGTGGACGCCGCGCGGCCGCCCGGTTAGCGTCGCGGCATGATGCCGATCGCTGCCCTCGCGCTCGCCCTTGTCTCGCCGCAACAGCCGCCGCCGCCGGCCGAGCCCGTCGCGGGTGCCCGCGTGGTGGTGGAGGGCGGCAAGGTCGTCGCGGCGCAGTCAGCGGGCTTCGCCGATCCCGCCGCGGCGCGCCGCGCGACCGTGGACGATCCGGTCCGCGTCGCCTCGATCTCGAAGCTCGTTGTGGCGATCGGGGTGATGCGGCTGGTCGAGGCGGGGACGCTCGACCTCGACTCGGACGTGTCGGCGCGGCTCGGCTGGCGGCTGCGCCATCCGCGCTTCCCCGACGTGCCGATCACGCTGCGGCTGCTGCTCTCGCACCGGTCTGGGCTGGCCGACGGCATCGACTATGTGCTGCCGCTCGACGCCGATCTGCAGGCCGCCCTTTCCGATCCGAAGGCGTGGGGGGCGGAGGCACCGGGCGGCTACTTCCGCTATGCGAACATCGCCTGGCCGGTGATCGCCTCGGTCATGGAGCGCGCCACCGGCGAGCGCTTCGACCGGCTGATGGACCGGCTGGTGCTCGCCCCGCTCGACATCGCCGGCTGCTTTCAGTGGGAAGCGTGCGATGCTGCGACCGCAGCGCGCGCGGTGGTGCTGGTCGAGCCCGACGGCACCCCGATCCGCGACGACAATCGCGGTACCAAGCCCGTCTGTTCGGTCACGCCCGCCCGAAGCGGCGGCTGTTCGCTGGCAAGCTGGGAGGCGGGGCGCAACGGCGCGATCTTCTCGCCGCAGGGCGGCCTCCGCATCTCGGCACAGGGGCTGGCGAAGATCGGCCGGCTGATCGCGGGCAGCGGCAGCGTCGATGGCGTGCGGCTGCTCACCCCCGCCTCGGTTCGGGCGATGACGACGCCGGCCTGGACCTATGACGGCAGGAACGGCGCGATCGAGGGCGGCATCTATTGTCGCTATGGCCTCGGCGTCATGTTCACGGGGAGCGGCATTGCGGGTTGCCCCGACGACCTGTTCGGTGACGGCCGCCCGCGGGTCGGCCATGCGGGCGAGGCCTATCGCCTGCGCTCGGGTCTGTGGGTCGAGCCAGGGGGGCGGGTGACGGCCTATTGGTCGACGGGGATCCCACAGGATGCGCCGCTGGGCAGCTCGGGCTATTCGGCGATCGAGGAACGGCTGGCGCGCGGGCGATGAGCACGATTCCCACCCCCTATCTCCTCTATCTGGGGGCAGCGACCGACTTTCTCGGGCTCAAGACCGCGCGCGGGCTCGCGACCTTTGCACCCGACAAATGCGTCGGCGAGTGGCGGCACGACGAATGCCCCTACAGCGTGGGGCTCGAGCGGCTGACGCTCGAACAGGGGATCGCCGCGCGGACGCTGGTGATCGGCATCGCCAATCCGGGCGGACGGATGGATGCGCGGGTGGTCGCCGATGCGGCGGCGGCGGCGCGGGCGGGGCTCAACATCGCGGCGGGGCTGCACCAGCGATTGCGCGACGAGCCCGAGCTGGCCGCTGCGGCGGCAGAGGTCGGCGTTCGCCTGTTCGACGTGCGCGATCCGCCTGCGGGGCTGCCCGTCGGCAATGGGCGACCCCGCGACGGGCGGCGGCTGCTGACGGTCGGTACCGACTGTTCGGTGGGCAAAATGTACGCGACGCTGGCGCTCACCGCGGCGATGCAGGCGCGCGGCCATGCTGCCGATTTCCGCGCAACCGGACAGACCGGCATCCTCGTCGCGGGCGAGGGAATCGCGATCGACGCGGTGGTCGCCGACTTCATCGCCGGCGCGGTCGAGACGCTGTCGCCGGCGCGGGGCGATGGTGGGTGGGATCTGATCGAGGGGCAGGGCTCGCTGTTCCATCCGAGTTTCGCGGGGGTATCGACCGGGCTGCTCCACGGCGCGCAGGCCGATGCGCTGGTGCTGTGCCACGAGGTCGGGCGGCCACACCTGCGCGGGCTGCCCCACTATCCGGTGCCGGGGCTGGCCGAGTGCCTCGACGCCAATCTGCGCGTCGCGCAGCTGACCTCGCCAGAGGTGCGTGCGGTGGGCGTGTGCCTCAACACCGCGCATCTGGACGAGCCGGCGGCGCGCGCGGCGTGCGAGGCGGCGGCGGCCGAACTCGGCCTGCCCGCGACCGACCCTTATCGTTTCGGTGCCGAGCCGATCGTCCTGGAGATCGAGCGCTGCTTCGCCGCCTGACCGCCGAGCCGCGCGCCTTTGCCCTGCACGCGCCGTTCCGCATCGCGCGCGGCGTGAAGACGGTGGCCGAAGTGGTCGAGGTACGGGTCGAGGAGGCGGGCGTCGTCGGGCGGGGCGAGGGCGTGCCCTATCCCCGCTATGGCGAGAGCGTGGCGGGCGCGCTGGCGGCAATCGAGGCGGTGCGTGCGGCGGTCGAGGCGGGGGCGGGGCGATCGGAGCTCCTGTTGCTGATGCCGGCAGGGGCGGCGCGCAATGCCCTCGATGCGGCGCTGTGGGACCTCGATGTCGGGCTCGGCCGCGCTGTTCTGCCGACCGCGATGCCGACCGAGACGGCGGTGACGGTAGGCATCGACACGCCCCGGGCGATGCACGCGGCGGCGCTCGCGCTCGGCGCGGTGCCGCTGGTCAAGGTCAAGGTCGATGGGGAGGCGGTCGCCGACCGGGTCGCCGCGGTACGCCGCGCGCTGCCCGACGCGCGGATGATCGTCGATGCCAATGAGAGCTGGACGCTCGACACGCTGCGCGCGGTCGCCCCGGCGCTTGTCGAGGCGCGCGTCGATCTGGTGGAGCAGCCGCTGCCTGCCGACGCCGACGACGCGCTCGCGGGGTTCGCCGCCCCCTTTCCAATCGCCGCCGACGAATCGGCGCACGGCATCGCCGACCTCGACCGGCTGAAGGGTCGCTACAGCCACATCAACATCAAGCTCGACAAGGCCGGCGGGCTGACCGCCGCGCTCGTGCTCGCTGACGCGGCAGAGGCAGCGGGGCTGGGGTTGATGCTGGGGTGCATGGTGGCGAGCTCGCTCGGCATCGCGCCGGCGCTGCGGCTGGCGCGGCGGGCGGCGTTCGTTGATCTCGACGGGCCATGGTGGCTGGCCGAAGATCGGGCGGGCGGCGGGCGGATCGTGGGTGGACGGATGACGCCGCCCGCGCCGGGTTTCTGGGCGTGAGGGCTACAATCCTCCCCGCTCTGCTGGCGCTCGGCGCCGCGCCGGTCCCCGCCGACCTGCTCATCCGCGGCGCGATGGTAGTGACGGGCAGCGCCGCGCCCTTCACCGGTGACGTGGCGGTAAGGGGAGAGCGGATCGTTGCGGTCGGGCCTCGCCTGTCGATGCGCGCGACGCGCACCGTCGATGCCGAGGGGTTGGTTCTGGCGCCCGGCTTCATCGACCCGCACACCCATGTCGAGGACCAGCTGCTCGGGACCGACGCGAGGGCGCGCCTGCTCGAGCGTTTCCTGATGCAGGGGGTGACGACCGCCTTCATCGGCAATGACGGCGGCGGCGAGGCCGATGTGCGCGCGGTGCTGGCGAGCGCCGCGGCGCGGCCGGTCGGGATCAACTACGCCAGCTATACGGGCTTCGGCACGATCCGCCGCGCGGTGCTGGGCGACGCCGATCGCGCGCCGACGCCCGCCGAGCTCGCGGCCATGAAGGCGCTGGCCGCGCGGGCGATGTGCGACGGCGCGCTGGGGCTGTCGAGCGGGCTCTACTACGCGCCGCAACGCTTCGCCAAGACCGCAGAGGTGGCCGCCGTTGCGGCCGAGGCGGGGCGGCGCGGCGGCTTCTACGACACGCATCTGCGCGACGAATCGAGCTATTCGATCGGCCTCGACTCCGCGGTCGAGGAAGCGCTGGCGATCGGCCGCGCATCGGGCGCGGCGGTGCACATCGCGCATATCAAGGCGCTGGGCGCCGATGTCGAGGGCCGCGCGCCGAACGTCATCGCGCGGATCGAGGCGGCGCGCGCCAAGGGCCAGCGCGTCACCGCCGACCAGTATCCCTGGGACGCCTCGGGCACCAGCCTAGTCGTCGCGCTCGTGCCGGGTTGGGCGCAGGCGGACGGCCGGGCGGCGATGCTGGCGCGGCTGAGTGAGGCGCGCGTCAAGGCTGAGATGCAGGCGAACCTGCGGCGGCGGGGCGGGGCGGAGAAGCTGCTCGTCACCAGCGGCCCGATCGATGTGAAGGGGCGGACGCTGGCGCAGATCGCCGCGGCGCGCCGGCTCGATCCGGTCGAGGCGGCGATCGCGGTCATCACTCGCGAGGACCCGGCGGTGGCGAGCTTCAACCAGTCCGAGCGCGACATCCGTGCCTTCATGGCCCGGCCCTGGGTGATGACGGGCAGCGACGCCTCGACCGGGCACCCGCGCGCCTTCGGCAGCTTCGCGCGCAAATATGCGGTCTATGTTCGCGAGCGCCGCGTGCTCGATCTCGCCGGGTTCGTCACGCGCAGCTCGACGCTGGCGGCCGACACCTTCGGCCTCAAGGATCGGGGCCGGATCGCCCCCGGTGCCTTCGCCGACCTCGTGCTGTTCGACCCGCGCAGCTACGCCGCTCGCGCCACCTATGCCGAGCCCGAACGGACCGCCGCGGGCGTCCGGATGGTGCTCGTCAACGGGCGGGTGGCGGTGGAAGAGAGCAGGCTGACCGGCGTGGCGGCAGGGCGTGCGCTGCGGCGGATGCCGCGCGAGGGTACGTGCCCAGCATGATCACGCGCTGGCTCGCCGTTCCTCTATGGCTGCGCGTGCTCGGCGGCCTCGTGCTCGGCGTGCTGTTGGGGCTCGCCTGGCCCGAGGCCGCGCCCAGGGTCGTGCTGCTCGGCGAATGGTTCGTACGCGCGATCCGGATGCTCGTCGCGCCGATCGTGCTGGTGACCATCGCGGCGGGAATCGCGAGCATGGCCGATCCGGCGAAACTCGGCCGGCTTGGGCTGCGAACGATCGGGCTGTTCGCGGCAACGACGCTGGCGGCGGTGGCGATCGGGATGGCCGTGGCGGCGCTGGTGCAGCCGGGGGCGGGCGCCCCGCTCGCCGGGGTGGCGGCGCAGGCGCTGGGCGAGCCGCGCAGCCTCTATGACACCGCCGCCGCCATCGTCCCGCTCAACATCGTCGAGGCGCTGGCGAAGGGCGACATGCTCGCGCTGATCTTCACCGCGATCCTGATCGGGGCCGGCACCGTGGCGGCGGGAGAGGCCGGGCGGCCGTTCGCGCGCGGGCTTGAGGCGCTGTCGGCGGTGCTGCTCTCGGTCGTGCGGCTTGTGATGGAAGCGACGCCCTTCGGCGTCTTCGCGCTGATCGCCAATGCGGTAGCGGCGAGCGGGCTCGAGCTGTTCGGCCGAATTGGCTGGCTCGCGCTGGCGGTCGTCATCGGCTCGATCGCGCAGATGGCGATCGTCCACGCGCCGCTGCTGCTCGCCGTCGCGCGCCGGTCGCCGCTCGGCTTTTGGCGCGACAGTGTCGAGGCGCTGGCGATCGGCTTCTCGACCGCATCGAGCGCGGCGGTGCTGCCCGTTGCGATCCGGCTTGCCGAGATGCGCCATCGCATCGCCGCGCCGGTGGCGCAGACGGTGCTGCCGCTCGGCGCCTCGATCGGCAAGGACGGGACGGCGATGTATGTGGGGCTGCTGAGCGTGTTCAGCTTGCAGGCGCTCGGCCATGCGATCGCACCCGCCGATTGGGCCGTGATCCTTGTGACCGGCGCGCTGGCGGCATTCGGGACCGCGCCGGTGCCCTCGGCCTCCTTGTTCATGCTCGCGGCGGTGCTGGCGGCGGTGGGGGTGAGCGCGGCCGAAACGGCACTGATCGTCGGGCTGGTGCTGCCGTTCGACCGGCTGCTCGATATGACGCGCACGGTGCCGAGCGCGTCGGCGAATCTCACCGTGGCGGCATGCGTCGACCGGCTGGAGCGCAGGGCATGAGGCGGCTGGCCATCTTGCTCGCGCTTCTGCCGTGCGAGCCGGCCGGGGCGCAGACGCCAGCGCTCGCCGACCGGGTGCGCGCGATCCTTGCTACGCCCGATCTGGCCGGGACGCGCTGGGGGATACTCGTTATCAACGATGCCGGGCGCGAAGTGGTGGCGATCGACCCCGACGCGCGCTTCGTGCCCGCGTCGAACAGCAAGCTCCCCGCCGTTCTCGCCGACATGGCCGCGCCGGCGCCTGTCGAGGGCACCGGCGTCGCGCTGGAGGGCGATGACGTGGTGCTGGTGGGTGCGGGAGATCCATGGCTGTCGAGCGCGGCCGATTGCGCGCGCGACTGCCTCGCGACGCTCGCCGATGCCGTAGCCGCGCGGACCCGCCGCGTGCGCGACGTGATCGGCGACGATCGTCGCTGGGTTGACGAGCGCTGGGGGCAGGGGTGGAGCTGGAACAATCTGCCGACCCGATCGGGCGCAGCGATCTCCGCGCTCAGCCTGGACGAGAATGTGGTCGCGCTGACGGTGAAGCCCGACGGCGGCGTCGCCGAGCCGAGCGGCTGGTACCGGATTGAGGATCGCGTCGAGCCGGGCGCGGCCACGTCGCTATCGATCGAGCGGCTGCCGAGGGAGCGGACGGTCGTCGTGCGCGGCACGATCGCGGGCGCGGCGCCGGTGACGCTCGCGCAGCCGGTGGACGATCCCGCCGCCTATGCCGCGCATCGCTTCGCCGGGTTGCTGCGCGCGCGCGGGGTGAAGGTCGTCGGCGAGGTGAAGGCGCGGCATCGTCGGCCGGGCGAGCCGCCCGCCGCGTTGCCGCTGCCGATCGCGCGCCTGACGCCGCCGCCGCTGGCGGAGACCTATGCCCGGACGCTCAAGGCGAGCCAGAACCTGTTCGCCGAGATGAGCCTGCGCCGCGGCAGCGCCGAAGGAACCGCGGCGAGCGGACTGGCGCGTTACCTGGCGCTCTTCGACGCGGCGGGGGCGGCGCGGACGGGCTGGGACTTTGCCGACGGGTCGGGCATGTCGACCTATAACCGGCTGAGCCCGCGCGCCTCGGTCGCGCTGCTGCGCTGGGCGGCGGGCCAGCCGTTCGCGGCGACGTTCCGCGCGTCACTGCCGATCGCCGGAGTGGACGGCACGCTGGCGGCGCGGTTCAAGGGGACGGCGCTCGAGGGTCGGCTGTTCGCGAAGACCGGCTCGCTCAATGGGGCCTCGGCGCTGTCGGGCTATCTGACGGCGCGAAGCGGGCGGACCCTGACCTTCGCCATCTTCGCCAACGACATGCCGGGTGGTGCCCCGCCGGTCACGCCGGCGATGGACCGTGCGCTGATCGAGATCGCAGAGGCGAATTAGGTTCGTCTCTCAGGTCGCCCCAGCGAAGGCTGGGCCCCTGGCCATCGGTCGCCACAGGCTGAAGCGATCCCAGCCTGTGCTGGGATGCCGTGGGGTTAATCTGATTCGTGACCTGGAACTTGAATCCCAGGTTCCGCTGCCTTGAAGTCGCTACGCCTTCTCCAGCGTGCATTGCAGCGGGTGCTGGTTCTCGCGCGCGAAGTCCATGACCTGGCTGACCTTGGTCTCGGCGACTTCGTAGCTGAACACGCCGCAGACGCCGACCCCCTTCTGGTGGACGTGGAGCATCACCCGCGTCGCTTCCTCCATGTTCATGCGGAAGAAGCGCTGGAGGACGAGGACGACGAACTCCATCGGCGTATAGTCGTCGTTGAGCATCAGCACGCGATAGGGCGTCGGCTTCTTGGTCTTCTCGCGAGTGCGCGTGGCGATGCCGACCGACGTGCCGTTGCCGCCGGTCCCGCCCTGATCGTCATCGTCGCTCATATGGGGGCTGAAACGCTGCATCGGTGCTGAAAATAGGGGATGCCCCCCCATGGGGGCAAGGGCCGTATGGCGGTACCGCCAACGAAAAGGGGCGGCCGCATCGCGACCGCCCCCTTCATTCGATCCATCCCGCCGGGGCGGGCGGATGATTACGCGACGACCTTCACCTTCTCGGCGGCGACGGCCATGCGGTTCGACAGCGGCTGCATCGCGTCGCTCGACAGCTTAAGCATGTGCTCAGTCGCCTTCGAGGCTTCGGCGACATAGGCGTCGAACGCCGAGCGCATGTAATCGCTCTGCAGCTTGAACAGCTCGGTCGGCGACTTGACCGACGCCATGCTCTTCATCGCGGCGGTAGCGTGCTCGAACGACTTGCGGCCGTATTCGGCGGCTTCCTGGCTGAGCGACTCGACGCCCTTGGCGGCGATACGACCGCTCTCTACCATCGCCTCGATGTTGCCCTTGGCGAAGTCGTTCATCTCTTCGGCGAGCTTGGTGCTCTTCTCCATCGCCGCCTTGGCGCGGTCGTTCATGTCGCCGAACATGGCCTGCGCCTTGTGGGTGGTGGCGTCGGCGGCGGTCTTGAGGTCGGTCATCGGAGCGGTTTCCTTCTGCACGGTCTGGGCGGTGGGTGCCGCCGCAGCCGCAACGGCCTGGGCGGTGTCGGTCGCGGTATCGGCAACAGCCTCGACGATCGTCTCGGCGGCCTTGGCGACCGGGGCGGCGACATTCTGGACGGTCGCCTTGGCGGTGTCGGCGACCTTCTCGGCGACCTCGACCACGGGTTTGGGTGCGGGCTTTGCGGGCTTGGCCGGCTTGACGACGGCGGGCGCAGCCTGGACCGCGGCGACCGCAGTGTCGGCGACGGGCACCGGTGCTGCCGGTTTCGGCGGCGACACCTTCGCACGCGGCGCGGTGCCGCGGGGCGTGCCGGGTTTGGAAGACTTGATCGCCATCACTCGCCTCGCGCAATGTTGCGGCGCAGCGATTACCTGATTTCGACCGTTGCCGCAAGCAATTTGTTGCGCTGCAGCAAAAAGGTCAAGATACTGACATTGTGAGCGTTCTCAACGGGTTCTCACGTAAGTTCCGGGCGCATCTTCGAGCGCGGCGAGCGAGCCTTTGCCCGGTATTCTCGCGCCCGTCGCGGGCACTTTCTCGGCGTCAAGCGCGGCGATCCACGCCCTCCAGTCGGGCCACCAGCTTCCTTTCACTTCGCGTGCTCCGGCGACGAAGGCAGCGAGGCTGTCGGCGCCGTCCTCGTTGATCCAATACTGGTACTTGCCTGCCGCAGGCGGGTTGACGACGCCGGCGATATGGCCCGATCCGGCGAGTACGAAGCGCAACGGGCCGCCGAAGTGGTGGGTGATCTTCCAAACGCTTTCGGCCGGGGCGATGTGATCCTCGCGGCCAGCCTGGACATAGGCCGGCGTCGTCACGGTGGTCAGATCGATCGGCGTCCCGGCTACCGCGATCGCGCC
This sequence comes from Sphingomonas spermidinifaciens, assembly GCF_002351485.1. Classification (GTDB taxonomy): domain Bacteria; phylum Pseudomonadota; class Alphaproteobacteria; order Sphingomonadales; family Sphingomonadaceae; genus Sphingomonas; species Sphingomonas spermidinifaciens. The sequence continues at coordinate 532,725 of NZ_NWMW01000002.1, forward strand.
CGGCTTCGCCAACTTGTTGTCGCGATAGAGGTCCGACAGATAGCTCTTGTGCCACTTCGACGGCAGGTTGGTGACGTCGCTGTTCCAGTGGAGCAGGTCGAAGGGCGTGTATTCGGCGCCCATCAGGTAATTGTTGGCGACATAGTTCCAGATGAGATCGCGCCCGCGCAGCAGGTTGAACGTCGCCGCCATGTAGCGCCCGTCGAGAAAGCCGTCGGGCGACAGCGCCTCGATCAGCTTCATCTGCTCGTCATCGACGAACAGGTTGAGGTCGCCGGCCTGGGTGAAATCGACCTGCGCAGTGAAGAAGGTGGCGGAGGCCACCTTGTCCGCTTCCCCGCGAGCGGTCAGCAGCGCGAGCGTCGCGGCGAGCGTCGTACCCGCTACGCAATAGCCGATCGTGTGTACCGCCGGCACGCCCAGCAAATCGCGCACGGTGTCGATCGCGTCGATCTGCCCGCGCTCGATGAAGTCGTCCCAGACCACGTCCTTCATCGACGCGTCCGCCGACTTCCAGGAGACGACGAAAACGCTGAGCCCCTGTTGGACCGCCCAGCGAATGAAGCTCTTCTCGGGCGTCAGGTCGAGGATGTAGAAGCGGTTGATCCAGGGCGGGAAGATCAGGAGCGGGATCTTCGACACGTTTTCCGTCGTCGGCGCATAATGGATAAGCTCGTACATCGCCGTGCGCTTGACGACCTTGCCCGGCGTCACAGCGATGTTGCGGCCGAGCTCGAACGCGCCCTCGCTGGTCTGTGTCAGCTGGCCCTTGGCCATGTCGGCAAGCATGTTCTGAAGGCCCTTGAGCAGGCTCTCGCCGCGCGTCTCGATCGCCTTTTCCAGGACCTGCGGGTTGGTCGCGGGGAAGTTGGTCGGGCTCATCGCGTCGATAAAGCCGCGCGTGGCGAAGCGGATCTGCTCCTTTTGGCGCGGATCGACGCCCTCGATCGCATCGACGCCCTTCACGAGGTGCTCGGCGATCAGGAAATAGCTCTGCCGGATGAAGTCGAAGACGGGGTCCTCGCGCCATTGCGGCGCCTTGAACCTTTTGTCGCGCGCCTGCTCGGGCGTCTCCTCGGCAGGTTCGGCATGGGCGGGGTCGAGGAAGCGCTGCCACAGCTTCATCGTGTCGGCCCAGAAATCGGCGCTCGCGCGGATCGCTGGGGTGGGATCGAAGGGGGAGCCGTTCAGCGGCTGGGGCGCGGCCTGCATCAGGTCGAGGCCGTGCTCCATCATCATCTGCTGCATCCGGCCCATCACCCAGGTCCAGTGCTGCAGGTCCTTCAGGTCGGGCGTGATGCCTTCGGGTTGGTCGGCCATGTCCTCTCCTCTGGCAGTCGCCTGTCCGCGCCCGTATAGCGGGGATGCCGCGAGGGTGAAATCGCCGTCGCGGCAATCAGGAGCCACACGCATGTCCTACGACTTCTACCGCATCAAGCGCCTGCCCCCCTATGTCATCGCCGAAGTCAACGCGATGCGGGCAGCGGCGCGTGCGGCAGGCGAGGACATCATCGACCTCGGCATGGGCAATCCCGACCTGCCGCCGCCCGCCCATGTGCTCGAAAAGCTGTGCGAGGTGGCGATGAAGCCCGACGCGCACGGCTATTCGCAGTCGAAGGGCATTCCCGGCCTCCGCCGCGCGCAGGCCAATTATTACGGCCGCCGCTTCGGCGTCGATGTCGATCCCGAAACCGAGGTGGTCGTCACAATGGGGTCGAAGGAGGGGCTCGCCAGCCTTGCCACCGCGATCACCGCGCCGGGCGATGTCGTGCTCGCGCCCAACCCCAGCTATCCCATCCACACTTTCGGTTTCATCATCGCCGGCGCGACGATCCGCAGCGTGCCGACGACGCCCGACGAGGAATATTGGAAGAGCCTCGACCGCGCGATGGCGTTCACGGTGCCGCGACCGAGCATCCTCGTCGTCAACTATCCGTCGAACCCGACGGCGGAAACGGTCGACCTCGCCTTCTACGAGCGGCTGGTCGCATGGGCGAAGGAGAACCAGGTCTGGGTGCTGTCCGACCTCGCCTATTCGGAGCTCTATTTCGACGGCAATCCGACGCGCTCGATCCTCGAGGTGCCGGGTGCCAAGGACGTGGCGGTCGAGTTCACCTCGCTCTCGAAGACCTACTCGATGGCGGGCTGGCGCATCGGCTTCGCGGTCGGCAACCGGAAGCTGATCGCGGCGATGACGCGGGTGAAGTCGTATCTCGATTACGGCGCCTTCACGCCGATCCAGGCGGCCGCATGTGCGGCACTCAACGGCCCGCAGGACATCGTCGAGAAGAACCGCCTCCTCTATCACAAGCGCCGCGACGTGATGGTCGAGGCGTTTGGGCGGGCCGGCTGGGACATCCCGCCGCCCCGCGCTTCGATGTTTGCCTGGGCACCGCTCCCCCCGGCGCTCCGCCACCTCGGCAGCCTCGAATTCTCGAAGCAGCTCCTCACCCACGCCAAGGTCGCGGTCGCGCCCGGCGTCGGTTACGGCGAGGACGGCGAGGGCTATGTCCGCATCGCGATGGTCGAGAACGAGCAGCGGCTGAGACAGGCGGCGCGCAACGTGAAGCGCTACCTCCAGTCGATGGGGGTCAACACGCCGGCACGGGCGAGCAACGGCTGATTGCCTTACGAGCCTCCTTCACAATCTGGTGCGAAGATCGGCTGCGGCTGCGCGACGATCTTCGCGTTCGTCGCGTTCGCCAGCCTGTTGGCGCAATCCTGTGCGGCGGGCCAATGCGAGAGTTCAGGCGGGAGTGATTGTCCTTGGGAGCCGGGCCCGACCGTGTGGCTCATCCTGCCGATCGGCTTTGCGATCGTGTGGGCCTTCAACGCGGTTTGGGAGAAACTGCAAGACGACGCCGATAAGTGAGGCGCGGAAGTCACCGCGTGCGCGGCAGCACGGCCCACCCCCGTTCGTCCCGAGCGAAGTCGAGGGACTTGTTCGAGCGGAGCGAGAACGCCTCAAGGTGCCTCGACTTTGCTCGGCAGGCTCCCTCGACTACGCTCGGGACGAACGGAGTTGATTGCGCGCATCACGCTCTAACCCCTGTTGCGTCCGGGCCGGTCGTGGCAAAGGCACCTCGCAACCAAGGGAACGCGCATGAACCGGATCGGCATTTACGGCAGCCTGGGGCGGATGGGGCAGGCGATCGTCGCGGCGATGCCGGCGCTGGAGGCTGTGCATGCCGGCGGCGTCGATGCGGGCGAAGACCCCGGCCCGCTGGCGCGCGAGTGCGACGTGCTGGTCGACTTCTCCGCCCCCGCGGCGCTCGACGCGCACCTCAATGCGGCGCTCGCAGCGGGCACGCCGATCGTCATCGGCACCACCGGGCTGTCGCCGCACCATCACGACGCGATCGACGCCGCCGCCGAGCGGATCGCGGTGCTCCAGACGGGTAACACCTCGGTCGGCGTCGGCCTCGTCATGGCGCTGGTGCGCGATGCGGCGCGCAAGCTGGGGCAGGAATGGGACATCGAGATCGTCGAGATGCACCACCGGGACAAGGTCGATGCCCCCTCGGGCACCGCGCTGATGCTCGGCGAGGCCGCGGCGGCGGGGCGCGAGACGACGATCGCGGAAACGGGCGTGCAGGGCCGCGCGGGGCTAGTCGGCGCACGCGCGCGCGGGACGATCGGTTTCTCCAGCCTTCGCGGCGGCACCGTCGTCGGCGATCACAACGTCGTCTTCGCGGGCAATGGCGAGCGGATCGAGATCGGCCATTATGCGCAGGACCGCGCGATCTTCGCCGCCGGCGCGGTCAAGGCGGCGCTGTGGCTCGCGGGCCGGGCGCCCGGCCGCTATCGAATGGACCAGGTGCTGGGGCTCTGAGCCTTGAAGAAGGCAGACGTCTTCGAGTTTTTCCGCCGGCTTGCCGAGGCCAATCCAAGCCCCGAGACCGAGCTCGAATCGGTCAACATCTACACCCTGCTCGTCGCTGTCGTGCTGTCGGCACAAGCGACCGACGCCGGCGTCAACCGCGCCACCCGCGCCTTGTTCGCCGAGGTCGACACGCCCGAGAAGATGGTCGCGCTCGGCGAAGAGGGCCTCAAACAGCACATCAAGACGATCGGGCTTTTCAACACCAAGGCCAAGAACGTCATCGCGCTGTCGCAGGCGCTGATCGAGCAGCATGGCGGCGAGGTACCCGCCGACCGCGCGGCGCTGGAGGCGCTGCCGGGAGTGGGGCGCAAGACCGCCAACGTCGTCATGAACGTGGCGTTCGGGGCGGAGACCTTCGCCGTCGACACGCACCTGTTCCGCGTCGGCAACCGCACCGGCCTCGCTCCCGGCAAGACGCCGCTCGCGGTCGAGCTGAGGCTCGAAAAGGTGGTGCCGCAGCCCTTTCGCCTGCATGCCCACCACTGGCTGATCCTCCACGGCCGCTATGTGTGCAAGGCGCGGGCGCCCGAGTGCTGGCGCTGCCCGGTCGTCGACCTGTGCCGCTACAAGCCGAAGACCCTCGCGCCGAAGGCGAAGCGCGCCGACTCAACAATCCCGACCTGAGCCCCTATGTCGTCGACCGTTCGTTTTAGAGGTCGCCCATGCTCATGCCCCTGATCGCGAGCACGTTGCTCGCCGCCGCTCCCGCCCAATCGGCACCCGACTGGTCGGGCGTCTGGCGCAACGGCTCCAACAGCGTCCATATCCGCGCCAGCCGCTGCGGCGAGGCGATGTGCGGCACCGTCATCTGGGCGAGCGAAAAGGCCAAGGCCGACGCAGCCGCCGGCGGGACCGACCGGCTGGTCGGCACGCGCATCTTCGACGGGTTCACGCCCGAGGAGGGCGAGTGGGTGGGCGAGGTCTATGTCCCCGATCTCGCCAAAAGCTTCTCGGGCTCAATCTGGATGGAGGGGCGCAACACGCTGGTCGGGCGCGGCTGCCTTTTCGGCAATTTCGGCTGCCGCGAGCAGCGCTGGACGCGCGTCGCCGACACCGCCCGGCCCAAGCCCAAGCGTCGCCGCTGATGGCGGCGACGCCCGCCTGGCCGCCCGATTCGACCCCCCGCCTGTTCGTCGAGACGCCGCTGTCGCATGGCGCGTTGGTGCCGATCGGGGGCGGGCAGGCGCATTATCTGGCGGGCGTCATGCGGCTGAAGGTCGGCGATCCCGTTCTGCTGTTCGACGACGCGACCGGCGAGTGGCTCGCCACCGCGAGCGAGGTGCGCAAGCGCGACCTGACCCTGACGGTCGGCGACCGGCTGCGCGCGCGGGAGGCGGTGCCCGACCTGTGGCTGTGCGCCGCGCCGATCAAGAAGGGGCGGATCGACTGGGTCGCCGAAAAGGCGTGCGAGCTGGGCGTCGACCGGCTGGTGCCGGTACTGACGCAGCGCACGATCGTCGATCGCCTCAACCTCGACCGCCTTCGCGCGCACATGATCGAGGCGGCCGAGCAGTGCGGGCGGACGGCCCTGCCGTCACTGGCTGAGCCGGTGAAGCTCGCGGCGCTGCTTGCCGATTGGCCCGCCGACCGCGCGCTGTTCTTTGCCGACGAGAGCGGCGGCGTGCCCGCTGCGGCCGCGATGCGAGCGCGGCCCGGGCCTGCGGCGATCGTGATAGGACCGGAGGGCGGCTTCACCCCCGCCGAGCGCGAGGCGATTCGCACCTGCCCCGCGGCGGTCGGCATCACGCTCGGCCCGCGCATCCTGCGCGCCGAGACCGCGGCGGCGGCGGCGACCGCGCTGTGGATGGCCGCCGCGGGCGATTGGTAGGGTTCGACCGGGGAGCCGACGGGGAGGGGACCGCGGCCCCCCGATCCGGTTGAGGGCGCCGGCGCACGAGGCGCCGCCCCCCTCAACCGATCGCGTTCAGACGAGCACCGGCTCGGGCCGCTCGACCGCGTCGAGCCGAGTGCCGGCATCGATCGTCATCAACGGCTTCAGGATGCCGTCGCGCAGGTCATAGACCCAACCGTGCAGCGTCAGCTCCTGACCCCGCTCGAACGCCGCTTGTACCAGCGGCACGCGGGCGAGCCGGACAAGCTGGTCGCGCACGTTGAGTTCGACCATGCGATTCAGCCGCTGCCCCTCGGGCAGGGCATCGACCTCTTCGGCGTGCTCGGTGTAGACGTCGTGGACGCCGGCCACCCATTCTCCGACCGCGCCGGTGCCCTCGCGCTTCCACCCCTGCGCCACGCCGCCGCAGCCGTAATGGCCGCACAGGATGATGTGGCGGACCCGGGTGCGCTCGACCGCGGTTTCGAGCACCGCCATCAGGTTGCGGTCCTCCTCATAGACAAGGTTCGCGACGTTCCGGTGGATCGACATCACGCCGGGGGGCGAGTTGGTGATCTGGTCGGGGGCGACGCGGCTGTCGGAGCAGCCGATCCAGAGGAAGTTGGGCTGCTGCGCCTCGGCCTGGCGAGTGAAATAGTCGGGGCGCTCTTCGCGAAGCTGCTCGGCCCACGCCTTGTTGGCGAGGAGCAGGAGTTTGTAGTCGTTCATATGTGTACGAGCTCCCGGCGCGGGGCATTAACGAGCGGCGCGCTCTTCTCGGCGATATCGCCGCGGACCGACACCTTGATGTCGCGGAACGGCGCGCCGCGGACGAAGGCGTTGATGATGTCGATATTGTCGAGGTCCACATACGAGGTCGCCGACAGGTCGATGAGCAGGTCGGCGCCTGCAGGCACCCGGCCCAGCGCCTTTTGCAGCTCGTACTTGTGGATGAAGTAGAGGTTGCGGCGCGCGCGGATCATGCAGCTCTTGCCATCGGTGTCGCACACGAAGCTGACCGCGGGGCGGAAATTGCGCGCGACGACGAAGACGAAGCCGACCGCCAGCCCGATGATGATGCCGATCAGCAGGTCGGTGAACATGATCGCCGCGATCGTGACCACGAATGGCACGAACTGCGTATAGCCCTGCTTCCAGCGCTTCAGGAACAGCGCCGGCTTGGTGAGCTTGTAGCCCGTCTGGATGAGCACGGCGGCAAGCGCGGCGAGCGGGATGAGGTTTAGGATCGCCGGGATCAGCACGACGCTGAGCAACAGCCAGCTGCCGTGCATGATCGTCGAGAGCTTGCTTGACGCGCCCGAATCGACGTTCGCCGAGGAGCGGACGATGACCGAGGTGACGGGCAGGCCGCCGATCAGGCCGGAGACGAGATTGCCGCCGCCTTGCGCGAACAGCTCGTGATTCTTGTCGGTCGTGCGGCGCTGGGGATCGAGTTCGTCGACCGCGGTGACGCTGAGCAGCGATTCGAGGCTGGCGACGATCGCCAGGGTGATCGCGACGGTCCAGACGGTCGCGTTGCCGATCTGACCGAAATCGGGGAGCGAGAACAGGCCGACGAAGCCCGAAAAGCCGTCGGCGATCGGCACCTCGACCAGATGCTCGCGCTCGAGCTGGAGTCCGGGGGCGACGACGCCAAACAGTGCGTTGAGGCCCACCGCGCCGGCGACGACGACGAGCGGTCCGGGAAGGAGCTTGAGCGGCCCGTCCTTCGGCTTGTTCGCGTCCCACCAGAACAGGAACGCGATCGAGATCACCGAAATGACGACGGCGCCCATCGTCAGCTTGTCGGTGAGCGAGAACCAGAGCGTCGAGAGCGTGTTCATCCCGTCGGTCTGGGCAAAGGCGAACTCGCCCGAGGGATCGCCGTCATAGCCGACCGCATGCGGTACCTGCTTGAGGATCAGGATCAGGCCGATCGCCGCGAGCATCCCGGTGATGACCGAGCTCGGGACGAATTCGGCGAGCACGCCCGAGCGGCTGAGCGAGAACAGCATCTGCATCGCGCCTGCGAGCACCACGGCTAGGGTGAAGGCCTGGAAGCTCGGCAGCGACTGGATCGCGTCGAAGACAATGACGGTCAGGCCTGCGGCAGGCCCGCTGACCGAAAGCGGCGACTTGGACAGCAGGCCGATGACGATGCCGCCGACAATGCCGGCGATCAGTCCGGAAAACAGAGGCGCGCCCGACGCGAGCGCGACGCCGAGGCAGAGCGGCAGCGCCACCAGCGCGACGACGATCGAGGCGGGCAGGTCCTGCTTCCACGTGGCGAAGCTCGGCAGAAGGCCGATCTTCGCGGCAGCGGGCGGCGGAGCGGCGACTGCGGCGGGAGCGTTCACGCCGCGCCTCCGGTTTCGGTTCCGACGCTTGCCCGCATGACACCCTCCACACTTGCAGGCGCAACACGCGCACCGCAGCGGATGGCATAGCCCGACGCACCTTTCCCGTTGGGGACGCCGTGTAAGGAATGATTGCTGGCGGGCGTGCCCGCATCCGTGTTTCGAAAGGAAGCCGGTTGCTCTATCCCGGCAGCGCGATCGTGGCCCGCAAACCGCCTGCGGGCCGGTTCGCGAGCTCCAGCGTTCCGCCCTCCGCTGCCACCGCCCGCGCGACGATCGACAGGCCCAGGCCGAAGCCCGCAGTGTCGCGCCCCCGCGCGGCGTCGAGCCGGACGAAAGGTTCGAGCACCAGCGCCAGCGATTCCTCGGGGATGCCCGGGCCGTCATCCTCGACATGGAGGTAGACATGGCCCGGCCGCTGCTCCAGCCGGACGACTACGTCGCGTCCGTGGTGCACGGCGTTGTCGACGAGGTTGGTGACCGCACGGCGAAAGCTCGACGGGCGGACGCGGTGCTCGAGATGCGCCGGTCCTTCGTAGCGGACGGCATGGCCATGGTCGCTCGCATCGTCGGCAAGGCTGGCGCACAGCACCGCGAGATCGACGCGGCGCGGCACCTCGGGATCGGCCTCGCCGCCGAGGAAGGCGAGCAGCGAATTGACCATCGCCTCCATCCCCTCGATGTCGGCGGCGACCTCGCGCCGCAGATCGGCGTCGGGAATCGCGTCGGTGCGCAGCTGCAGCCGCGCGAGCGGCGTGCGCAGGTCATGGCCGACCGCAGCAAGCGCGCGGGTCCGCTCGTCGATCAGCCGGCGGATGCGCGCCTGCATGGCGTTGAATGCGGCGATCAACCGGCGAATCTCGGCCGGCCCCGCCTCTGCAAGCTCGGGCAGCGCCTCGCCCGGCGTATAGCGCTCGACCGCGCCGGTCAGGCTACGGATCGGCTTGACCGTGCGCCGGATCAGGAGGCCGCCCATCAGCATCACCGCCAGCACGGGGATCGCCGCCGCGATGACTCGCTCCCACGGCACGCCCGCCGATCGCACCGGCTCGGCGGTGCGGAAATAGATCCAGCTCGCGTCAGGCAGGCGCATCAGTCCGGTGATGACCGACTTGGTGCCGACGCGCAGCAGCGCGAGGCGGACCTGCTGGTCCTCGAGCCCTGGTTCCCATGCGATCACCTGATCGCGGATCTGGTTCGGAGGCGGGCCGTTCTGCGGCAATGTCGGCTGCTCGGGGCTCCAGCGGACGATGTAGCGATCGGTGGTCAGCTCCGCGGCATAGCGCGGCCGTGCAGGCGGCGGCGCTTCGCCGACGAGGCGGCGGACAATGACCAGATGCTCGGCCAGCCGCCGCGCTTCGTCATCGCGTACCGAGAATTCGGCCGCGCGTTCGTAGAGGAGCGTGCTGGCGACGAACTCGAGCGCGAGCGCGAACAGCAGGATTGCGACCAGCCGGCCGATCAGCCCCATCGCCGGCCAGTGCGGCCGCATCATTCGCGCGTGACTGGGGCGCTCAGCATGTAGCCGACGCCGCGCACTGTGACGATCGGCGCGGGACGTTCCTCGGTCGACAGCTTGCGGCGCAGACGGCTGATGAGCACGTCGATCGACCGGTCGGACGAATCGCCGATGCGCGTGCGCGACAGTTCGATCAGCCGCTCGCGCGCGATGACGCGCTGGGCATGATCCACGAGGACGGCGAGCAGGTCGAACTCGGCACCGGTCAGCTCTACGACCGCCTCTGTGGGCGAGCGCAGCTCGCGCCGCGGCAAGTCGATCGTCCACCCCTCGAACCGGGCGATGCCCTTCGACCGTTCTTCGCCGCCATTGCCCTTGGCTTCCCAGCGGCGAAGGACCGCCCGCACGCGCGCGATCAGCTCGCGTGTGCCGAAGGGTTTGGGCAGATAGTCGTCGGCGCCGAGCTCGAGGCCGATGACGCGATCAACCTCGCTCCCCTTGGCGCTGATGAAGATGATGGGGACGTCGCTCTGTTGGCGGATGCGGCGGCAAAGATCGATGCCGCTGGTGCCGGGGAGCATGATGTCAAGAAGGACGAGTTCGACGTCGCCGCCTTCGAACGCCTGCCAAAACTCGGGGGCGGCGGCGCAGGCGCGCACCTGATAGCCGTTTTCCTGGAGCGCGCGCGCAGTAAGGACGCGCAGTGCCGGATCGTCTTCGACAAGCAGGATCATATGGGCGGGTGTAGTGCGCGGCGGACGCGGGGGGAAGACCTGCTCCCCTCCCTGACAGGCGACCCACCACCCAACTCCTCCCCTTAGCGGGGGAAGAGGACGCTCAATCCAGCCGCCGCGCGAGTTCCTTGTTGAGCGCCAGCGCCACCAGCGTGCCGATCGCACCCGACAGAAGATAGCCCCCTGCCGCCGCCAGCCCGAAATAGTGGGTGAGCGCCAACGCCGCGAGCGGGGCGAAGCCCGCGCCGAACAGCCAGGCGAGATCGCTGGTCAACGCAGCGCCGGTATAACGCGCGCGCTTGGGGAAATTGCTCGTCACCGCGCCCGACGACTGGCCGAACGCCAAGCCGAGCAGGATGAAGCCCGAGATCATGAACACCGACTCGCCGATCGCCCCGCCGCGCAGCAGCTGCGGCGCGAAGCCCGAGAAGACGGCGATCGCCGCGGCGGTGTAGCCAAGCACCGAGCGGCGGCCGATGTGGTCGGCCAGCCAGCCCGAGGCGACGATCGACGCGACGCCGAAGGCCGCACCCACCATCTCGATGACGAGGAAGCGCGTCAGGCTCTCGCCGGTATAGACATAGACCCAGCTGAGCGGGAACACCGTCACCATGTGGAACAGGGCGAAGCTCGCGAGCGGGGCGAAGGCGCCGATGACGATGTTGCGCCACTGCGCCTTGATCGTCGGCGCGACGCGCGACGGGGTGAGCTCGCGGCTCTTGAACAGCTCGGCATATTCGGCGGTGACGACCATTCGCAGCCGCGCGAACAACGCGACGACGTTCAAAGCGAAGGCGACGAAGAAGGGATAGCGCCAGCCCCAGGCAAAGAAATCCTGCTCGCCGATCGTGCCGAGCAGGAAGGCGAACAGCCCGCTCGCCACGATGAGGCCAAGCGGCGCGCCGAGCTGCGGCACCATCGCGAACCAGCCACGCTTGCCCTCGGGCGCGTTGAGCGCAAGGAGCGAGGCCATGCCGTCCCACGCGCCGCCGAGCGCGAGGCCCTGGCCGATGCGCAGCAGGCCGAGGATCACCGCGGCCCAGATCCCCGCCGCCTCGTAGCTCGGGAGGAAGCCGACCGAGACGGTCGACGTGCCGAGCAGGAACAGCGCGATGGTAAGCTTGGTCCCGCGCCCGTGCCGCCGGTCGATCGCCATGAAGATCTGCGTGCCGATCGGCCGCGCGACGAAGGCGAGGGGGAACAAAGCAAAGGACAGAAGCGTCGCGGTCACGCGATCGGCAAAGGGAAAGATCAGCTCGGGAAACACGATCACGCTGGCGATCGCATAGACGAAGAAGTCGAAGAACTCGGAGGTGCGCCCGATGATGACGCCGATCGCGATCTCGCCCGGACGGACATGCTCGTCGGCGTGCATGGCGCGCGCATCGCGCTCGAGCGAACTGGAATGGGCGACGGCTTCGGCCATGACGGGCGGTTCCTTGTGGCGGGGCCTTTGGGCGAGCAACCCGCGAGCCGCGATTGCGCTCCCTTACCCCCTTCGCCGCGGGCGTGGCATAGGACATTTTGTCCTATTTCGCGTGAAGGTCGCCGGGCCTAGCTCAGCATCATGCTGAACCGCCCGCGTGCCCTGGCTCTCCGTTTCGCGACCTTCGCCGCCGCCCCGCTGGCGCTTGGCGGGTGCGACATGGTGGTGATGAACCCCGCGGGCGACGTCGCGCGCCAGCAGGCCGACCTGATCCTGTGGTCGACGGGCCTGATGCTGCTCATCATCGTCCCCGTGATCGTACTGACCGCGGTTTTCGCCTGGCGTTACAGGGCGACCAACGAGGAGGCCGAGTACAAGCCCGACTGGGACCATTCGACGGGTCTCGAGCTCATCATCTGGTCGGCGCCGCTCCTCATCATCATCGCATTAGGCGCGCTCACATGGGTGGCGACGCACACGCTCGACCCCTATCGCCCGATCGGCCGGATTGCCGCAGGCAAGCCGTTGCCCGCGACGCAGCGCCCGCTGGAAGTGCAGGTCGTCTCCCTCGACTGGAAATGGCTGTTCATCTACCCCGAACAGGGCGTCGCCAGTGTCAACGAGCTGGTGCTGCCGGTCGATCGCCAGGTGAGGTTCCGCCTCTCCTCGTCGAGCGTGATGAACACCTTCTATGTGCCGGCGATGGCGGGCATGATCTACACGATGCCGGGTATGGAGACCAAGCTTCATGCCGTCTTGAACAAGCCCGGCGATTTCGAGGGAATGTCGGCGCACTATAGCGGCGCGGGCTTTTCCAAGATGAAGTTCCGCACCCATGCGGTTGACCAGGTGGGCTTCGATCAGTGGATCGCGCGCGCGAAGGCGGCGCCCGCCCGGCTCGATGCCGCGACCTATCTCAAGCTCGAGCAGCCGAGCGAGGACGTGAAGCCGATGCATTTCGCCCGCGTCGAGCAGGGCATCTTCGGCCGCATCGTCAACCTGTGCGTCGCGCCGGGCCAACCGTGCATGACCGAGTCGATGCATGGCGGCGGCCATTCGGGCCTGCCGCAGCCCACCAACAACATCGTGCGTCCGCGCACCGAGGCCGCGTTCCAGCGCGCGCCCGGCGAGGATGCCGCAAGCCCGCGCACCGATGCCGAGGGCAAGGGCGCCAGCGCCCCCGCCCGGACCGGCAGCGGCCAGCGTGTCGACCGCGAAGCGCCCGTCAAGGGCAATTGAGGAAGCCATGTCCGACGCCCTCACCCAGATGATCTTCGGCCGCCTGACGCTTGAGGCGCTGCCGCTTCACGAACCGATCGTCGTCGGTGCCTTTGTCGGCACCGCGGTCATCGGCCTCGCGCTGATCGGCCTCGTCACCAAATACCGGCTCTGGGGCTATCTCTGGACCGAATGGTTCACGACCGTCGACCACAAGAAGATCGGGATCATGTACATGATCCTTGGTATCGTCATGCTGCTGCGCGGTTTTTCCGATGCCATCATGATGCGCCTGCAGCAGGCGATGGCGTTCGGGAACGAGGGTTACCTCGACGCGCATCATTACGACCAGATCTTCACCGCGCATGGCGTCATCATGATTTTCTTCGTGGCGATGCCGTTCGTCACGGGCCTGATGAACTATGTCGTCCCGCTCCAGATCGGCGCGCGCGACGTCAGCTTCCCGTTCCTCAACAACTTCAGCTTCTGGATGACCACCGCCGGCGCGATGCTCATCATGGCGAGCCTGTTCGTCGGTGAATTCGCCAAGACCGGCTGGCTGGCGATGGCGCCCTTGTCGGGGATCGACTATTCGCCCGACGTCGGGGTCGATTATTATATCTGGGCATTGCAGATCGCAGGCGTCGGCACCCTGCTGTCAGGCGTCAACCTGATCGCCACCATCGTCAAGATGCGTGCGCCGGGCATGAGCCTGATGAAGATGCCGGTGTTCACCTGGTCGGCGCTCGTCACCAACGTGCTGATCGTCGCCGCCTTCCCCGTGCTGACCGCGGTGCTCGCCTTTCTCAGCCTCGACCGCTATGTCGGCACCAACTTCTTCACCAACGTCCTCGGCGGCAACCCGATGATGTACGTGAACATGATCTGGATCTGGGGCCATCCGGAAGTCTACATCCTGATCCTGCCGGCGTTCGGCGTGTTCAGCGAGGTTGTCTCGACCTTCTCGGGCAAGCGCCTGTTCGGCTATACCTCGATGATCTACGCGCTCATCGTCATCTGCATCCTCGCCTATCTCGTTTGGCTGCACCACTTCTTCACGATGGGGTCGGGAGCGAGCGTCAACAGCTTCTTCGGCATCACGACGATGATCATCTCGATCCCGACGGGTGCGAAGATCTTCAACTGGCTGTTCACGATGTACAAGGGACGCATCCGCTACGAGCTGCCGATGATGTGGGCGGTCGCGTTCATGCTGACCTTCACCGTGGGCGGCATGACGGGCGTCCTGCTGGCGGTCCCGCCGGCGGACTTCGTGCTCCACAACTCGCTGTTCCTCGTCGCGCATTTCCACAACGTCATTATCGGCGGCGTGCTGTTCGGGATGTTCGCGGGCATCAACTACTGGTGGCCCAAGGCGTTCGGGTTCAAGCTCGACCGCAAGTGGGGGCTGGTGAGCTTCTGGAGCTGGGTGATTGGCTTCTGGGTCGCGTTCACGCCGCTCTACATCCTCGGGCTGATGGGCGTGACGCGGCGGCTGCGCACTTTCGACGATCCGAGCCTGCAGATCTGGTTCGTCATCGCCGGGATCGGCGCGGCGATCATCGCGGTGGGCATCGCCGCCTTCCTGATCCAGATCGGCGTCAGCATCCTCAATCGCGACAAGCTGCGTGACGAGACCGGCGATCCCTGGGGCGGCCGCACGCTCGAGTGGGCGACCAGCTCGCCGCCGCCCGCTTATAATTTCGCCTTCACGCCCGTGGTCCACGACCTCGACGCCTGGCACGACATCAAGGCGCGCGGCGGGAAGGTGCCGGCCGAGGGGTATCTGGACATCCACATGCCCAGGAACACCGGCGCCGGCGTGATCCTCGCGGGGCTGTCGGCGGCGAGCGGGTTCGGCCTTATCTGGCACATCTGGTGGCTGGCGGGCGCGGGGCTGCTCGGCGTGATCGGCTATGCGATCTGGCACAGCTTCGACTATGATCGGGACTATCACATCCCGGCGTCGGAAGTCGCCGCGACCGAGCGCGCGCGCCTCGCGCTGGCGGAGGCGTGATCATGTCGGGCACCCCCGCCACCACCGCCGACGCGCCGCACTTCTGGGAAACCGAGCCGCATCATCATGAGGCGGGGTCGAGCACGATGCTCGGCTTCTGGCTCTATCTGATGAGCGATTGCCTCATCTTCGCGATGCTGTTCGCGGGCTGGGGCGTTTATGGCCAGAGTGCCGCGGGCGGGCCGACCGCGCCCGAGCTGTTCGACCTGAAGCTCGTCGCGCTCAACACCGCGATGCTGCTGTTCAGTTCCATCACCTACGGCTTTGCGATGATCGCGGCGCAGGAGCAGAACAAGCGCGGCACGCTCGGCTGGCTTGCCGTTACCGGCCTGTTCGGCGCCGCGTTCCTCGGCATCGAGCTCTACGAGTTCGCGCACCTCATCCACGAGGGCGCGGGGCCGCAGCGCTCAGCCTTTTTGTCGAGCTTCTTCGCCCTGGTCGGCACGCACGGGCTGCATGTCTTTTTCGGCATGATCTGGCTGGTCGTGCTGATGGTGCAGGTCGCGCAGAAGGGGCTGATCGCGGCGAACACGCGCCGGCTCGCCTGCCTCAGCCTGTTCTGGCACTTCCTCGACGTCGTGTGGATCGGCGTCTTCACCTTCGTCTATCTCTTGGGATCGATGCAATGAGCCGCGAAGCCACCGCCGACGAGGCCAAGCAGGTCGCCGACCAGCATGCCGCGCACGCCCATCATGGCGAGGGCGGGGCGGCGCACGCGACCCGAAAGGGCTATGTCACCGGCTTTCTGCTGTCGGTTGTCCTCACCGCCATTCCCTTTGCCCTGGTGATGGGCGGCGTCATTCAGGACACGCGGATCACCGCGGGCATCGTGATGGCGCTGGCGATCGTCCAGATCGTCGTCCACATGATCTACTTCCTTCACATGGATACCAAGTCGGAGGGCGGCTGGACGCTGATGGCGCTGATCTTCACCGCGGTGATCGTCGTCATCACCATTGCGGGCTCGCTGTGGGTGATGGTCAACATGAACCGTTACATGATGCCGCCGATGCCGCCGGCCGCGGCGATGTCGGACATGAGCGGCATGTGAAGCGCGCCGCCGCCCCGATCGGCGTCCTCTTCCTTATCGTCCTGTTCCTGGGGCTGGGGATCTGGCAGCTCGAGAGGCGGACCTGGAAGCTCGACCTGATCGCACGGGTCGAGGCGCGGCTGAAGGCACCGCCGGTGCCGCCGCCTCCAAGGGGCGACGAATATACCCGCATCGCCGCAACCGGTCGCTGGGTACAGGGGGGCGACACCTATACGCAGGCGGTGACCGAGCTGGGCGGCGGCTTCTGGGTCATGACGCCGCTCGACACGCCGCAGGGCCGCCTCCTCGTCAATCGCGGCTTTGTGACGCCCGACCGGCGAGGGCGAACACCGCCACCCGCCGGGCCGGTGCGCATCGAGGGGCTGCTGCGCGTGACCGAGCCGGGCGGCGGATTCCTCCGCTCGAACGATCCCGCCGCCGACCGCTGGTACTCGCGCGACGTGGCGGCGATCGCGGCGGCGAAGCGGCTGGGGCCGGTCCTGCCTTGGTTTCTCGATGCGGGGGCGAATGGCGATGGATGGCCGCGCGGCGGGCTGACCGTGGTGCGGTTCCGCAACACGCATCTTCAGTACGCGCTCACCTGGTTCGCGATGGCGGGGCTGCTCGCCTTCCTCGCATGGCGCGTGACGGTCAGGCGATGACCCAGCTGTCGCCGGAAGATGCGGGTCGCCGCAACCTGCTGCTCCTCGTTCAGCTGCGCTGGCTGGCGGTGGCGGGCCAGATGGCGACGATCGTCGCGGTGCAGTTCGGGCTGGGCGTGTCGCTCCCCATCCTGCCGATGTTCGCGACGCTGGGCCTGCTGATCGCCCTCAACCTTTTGCAGTTGCTCGCCGAGCGGCGGCGGCCGGTCACCAACAACCAGCTGTTCGCCGCGCTGCTGATCGATGTCGGCGCGCTCACCATCCAGCTTTATTTGTCGGGCGGGGCGACCAATCCGTTCGTCGGCCTTTTCCTGCTTCAGGTCGTGCTCGGCGCGATCTTGCTCAAGCCGGTGACGAGCTGGGCGATGGTGGCGGTGACGAGCGGGGCGTTCGCTGCGCTCACCGTCGACTATCACCCGCTCGCACTGCCGCCGGGCATGGCGAGCGCGCATTCGCTCCCGTACCTCGTCGGCAACTGGTTCAATTTCACGCTTGCGGCGGTGCTGATCGTCCTGTTCGTCACCCGCATTGCCCGCAACCTGTCCGAGCGCGACGCGCGCCTCGCCGCGATGCGCCAGCAGGCGGCGGAGACCGAGCATATCGTCCGCATGGGCCTGCTCGCGAGCGGCGCGGCGCATGAACTCGGCACGCCGCTTTCCACCGTCGCGGTGGCGCTCGGCGACTGGGCGCGCGATCCGGTGATTGCGAGCGATCCCGCCCGCGCCGAGGAAGTGGCCGACATGGCCGCCGAGATCGCGCGGTGCAAGGCGATCCTCTCGGGCATCCTGCTGGCGGCCGGCGAGGTGACGGGAGACGCACCCGAGCGGACGACGCTGCGCCGATTCCTGTCGGGCATCGTTGCGCGCTGGGACGAGGGGCATCCGGGCCTCGTCGCGTTCGAGGATCGGCTGGGCCCCGACCGCGCGATCGTTGCCGACAGGGCACTGGCGCAGGCGCTGGTCAACGTGCTCGACAATGCCGCCGAAGCGGGCGCACGCTCGATCGAGGTGGCGGCGAGCGTGCGCGACGCCGAGCTTGTGCTGACCATTGCCGATGACGGGCGCGGGGTGCCGCCCGGCATCCTCGCGCATCTTGGCAAGCCCTATCAGTCGAGCAAGAACCGGCGCGGCGCGGGGCTGGGCCTGTTCCTGGCGGTCAACGTGCTGCGCGTGCTGGGCGGCACGTTGACCGTTGCCAATCGCGAGCGCGAGGGGGCGGAGGTCGTGTTCCGCCTGCCGCTCGCCGCGCTGATGCTGGAGGAGGGGCGATGACCGGACGGCGGCTGCTGATCGTCGAGGACGATGCGACCTTCGCGCGCACGCTCGCCCGCTCCTTCGAGCGTCGCGGCGATGCAGTGCGCGTGCTGTATGGGCCCGAGGGGCTGTCAGCGGCAGCGCGCGAGCATGGCGCGACGCACGCGGTCGTCGACCTGCGGCTCGGCGGCGCATCGGGGCTCGCCTGTGTCGAGGTGCTGCATGCGCTCGACCCGGCGATGCGGATCGTGGTGCTGACGGGCTTCGCGAGCATCGCGACGGCGGTCGAGGCGATCAAGCTGGGCGCCACCAACTATCTGACCAAGCCCGCCAACACCGACGATATCGAGGCGGCGTTCGAGCGTGTCGAGGGAGATGCCGAGGCCGACCTGACCGCCGCGCCGACGTCGCTGCGCACGCTCGAATGGGAGCATATCCATCAGGTGCTGGCGGATACGGGCTTCAACGTTTCGGAAGCCGCGCGGCGGCTGGGGATGCACCGGCGGACCTTGGCGCGGAAGCTGGAGAAGCGGCACTTGTGAGGGGAGCAGCAGCTTTATCACCCGTCACCTCGGACTCGATCCGGGGTCCCGCTTCTTCCTTCTTCAGCCGGTCGAAAAGGCTGCGGGACCCCGCGCCAAAACGAGTGTGACGACTTCAACTGTGACATTCGTCCTGAGTAGCGGCCGAGTAGCCACGAAGTGGCGTACCGAGGATGTGTATTGAAGGACAGGTCGGCACGCGTACACGTACTTCGATACGAGCCCTCGATACGCTGCTGACGCAGCTACTCGGTCACTACTCAGCACAAACGGCTGAGGGGAACGGAGCCAGACTTCCTTTCCTCGTCCTCAGATCCGATGCTCGCCCTTGACCCAGCGCACCGTGCCCGAGCTGGCGCGCATCACCACGCTCTCGGTAGTCATCATCCGGCCCTTGCGCTTGACGCCCGCCAGCAGCGAGCCGTCGGTCACGCCGGTCGCGGCGAAGATGCAGTCGCCCGACGCCAGCTCGTCGAGGGTATAGACCTTGTCGAGGTCCTCGATCCCCCAGCGGCGCGCCCGTGCCCGCTCGTCGTCGTTGCGGAAGAGGAGGCGCCCCTGGAACTGTCCGCCGACGCAGCGCAGCGCCGCGCAGGCGAGCACGCCCTCCGGTGCGCCGCCCGAACCCATATAGATGTCGATCGTCGTGTCGGGATTGCTGGTCGCGATCACTCCCGCCACGTCGCCGTCGCCGATCAGCATCACGCCGCAGCCGATCGAGCGCAGCTCGGCGATCAGCTTCTCGTGGCGCGGGCGGTCGAGGACACAGGCGATGATCTCGTGCGGCTGGACGCCCTTGGCCGCCGCAACTGCGCGGACATTCTCGGTCGGCGACTTCTCGAGGTCGATGACGCCCGCCGGATAGCCGGGGCCGACCGCGATCTTGTCCATATAGACGTCGGGGGCGTTGAGCAGGCAGCCTTCCTCGGCGATCGCCAGCACCGCGAGCGCGTTGGGGCCGGCCTTGGCGGTGATGGTCGTGCCTTCGAGCGGGTCGAGCGCGATGTCGATCTTCGGTCCCTTGCCCGGCGCCGAGCCTACCTTCTCGCCAATATAGAGCATCGGCGCCTCGTCGCGCTCGCCCTCGCCGATGACGACGGTGCCGTCCATGTAAAGTTCGTTCAAAGCGGCGCGCATCGCCTCCACCGCGGCGGCATCGGCGGCCTTCTCGTCGCCGCGGCCGACCAGTGTCGAGGCGGCGATCGCGGCGGCTTCGGTCACGCGGACCATTTCGAGGACGAGCACGCGGTCGAGATTCTGGCTGTGCGATTGCGTCACGTCGACATCCCCTTGGTCGCTGGAGCTTCGCGCGGGCGATAGGCGGGCAGGCGCGGCAGGGCAATGGACGAAGCGGCCGTTTCGTGATGATATCGCAACCAATCGACCGGGAGGCGCCGATATGCTCGCGATGCTGTTGATGGTGCAGGCCGAATCGATCGACGCCGCGCGGCTGGTCGCCGAAACGCGGGTGCTGACTCGCGCGACGATCGAGTGCCGCAGCCGGAGTGAGGGCGCCGACATTATCGTCTGTGCGCGCCGCGACGCCGACCGCTGGCGCGTGCCCTTCGTCACGCCCGATCCCGGCGCAGTCGATCGCGACGACGTGCCGGGCGAGCGGTCGAAGCTGATCGCGCGGCCCAACAACTGTGCCGAGATGAAGCTGATGGCCTATGAATGCGGCATGGTCGGCGCGTCGATGACCGCCGGGGGGCGGGGCACCCGGCTGGAGGCGCCGCGCCCGCTCGCACCCTGAGGACTTTCGCAGCCGCTCGGCGAATGGCATGGGAAGCGCCATGACCGCCCAGCCGATCGTCCCCGACAGCGAGCATCGGGGCCTCGTCGCCCGATTGCCCGAGAAGCTGCGCGGCTTCGCGCTGCTCGCGCGGTTCGACCGGCCGATCGGCTGGTGGCTCCTGTTCTGGCCGGGCGCCTGGGCGGTCGCGCTGGCCGGAGGGCTGCCCGCGCGTTGGGATCTGCTCCTCTGGTTCCTCCTTGGCAGCATCGCGATGCGCGGCGCGGGGTGCGTCTATAACGACATCGCCGATCGCGACCTCGACGCCGCTGTGGAGCGGACGCGGAGCCGCCCGTTGCCGAGCGGCTCGGTCGGGCTGAAGGCGGCGTGGGTCTGGCTCGTCGCCCTCTCGCTCGTCGGCTTCGTCGTGCTGCTGCAACTGCGGGTCGAGGCGCAGATCGTTGCGCTTGCCAGCCTCGCGCTCGTCGCCGCCTATCCCTTCATGAAGCGAATCACCTGGTGGCCGCAGGCGTGGCTGGGGATCGTCTTTTCCTGGGCGGCGCCGGTCGGCTGGGTCGAGGTGACGGGCGGTGCCTCCTCGACCTTCGTGCTCCTCTACATCGGGTCGATCGCGTGGGTGATCGGCTACGACACCATCTATGCGCTCCAGGATATCGAGGATGATGCGCTGGTCGGCGTGAAGTCGTCCGCGCGTGCGATGGGGCGGCATGTGCGGGCGGGGATTGCAGGCTTCTACGCGGCGGCGGTGGCGCTGTGGATGGCCGCGTTCTGGCGAACGTTCGCCGACCCGTTGGCGCTCCTTGCGCTGGTGCCCGTCGCGGTCCATTTCGGCTGGCAGGTGACGACGCTGAAGCCCGCGGACGGGGCGGGGGCGCTCGCGCGGTTCCGGTCGAACCGGACGGCGGGGTTGCTCATGTTCCTTGCCTGTGCGGTGGTCGGCACGGCCGCTGCCCTTTGACGGGGGCGGGCGGGCACCCTAACTGCCCCCCATGCTGAGCGTTTCCGAAGCTGTTGCGATTGCCGACGCTGCCGTCGCCCGTGCGCGCGCCGCCGGTGCCGATGCCGTCGATGCGAGCGTCAGCGCCGACCAGTCGACCGGCGTCGGCGTCCGGCTGGGCGAGGTCGAGGAGATCGACCGGTCGGAGGGCGAGTCGCTCAGCCTGCGCGCGTTCGTCGGACGCCGGGTGGCGAGCGTCACGAGCTCGCGCTTCGCCCCCGCCGACCTCGACCGGCTCGCCGAGCGCGTGGTCGCGATGGCGAGGGCGGCGCCCGAGGACCCCTATGCCGGCCTCGCGCCGGAAGGCCGGCTGATGCGCGGATCGCCGCCCGAACTCGACCTCCACGACGATGCCGCGGTCGAGCCCGATCGACTGCGCGATCTCGCCATGGCGTGCGAGGAGGCCGCGCGCGGCGTCGAAGGGATAACCAACAGCGACGGGGCGGGTGCGTCGGCGCGCGCGGCGGTGTCGGCGCTCGCGACCAGCCACGGCTTCGCGGGCGGCTATCGCACCACCAGCTACAGCCTGTCGGCGAGCGTGATCGCCGGCACGGGCGAGCGGATGCAGGGTGGCGACGCCAGCCACTCGGCGCGCTACCTCGCCCAGCTCGAAAGCGCCGAGGCGATCGGCCGCCGCGCGGGCGAGCGCGCGGTTGAGCGGCTCGACCCCGTGCAGGTCGAAAGCGGGACGATGCCGATCGTCTTCGACCGCCGGGTGAGCGCCAGCCTGATCGGCCATTTCACCGCCGCCATCGCCGGGGCGGCCGTCGCGCGGGGGACGAGCTTTCTCAAGGACCGGCTGGGCGCGGCGGTGTTCGCGGAAGGAGTGACGATCACCGACGATCCGCATCGCCCGCGCGGGCTGCGGTCGCGGCCTTTTGACGGCGAAGGGTTGCCGGTGTCGGCCGTCAAGCTCGTCGAGCACGGCGTGCTCCAGACCTGGCTGCTCGACAGCGCGGCGGCGCGCCAGCTCCACATGGAGCCCACCGGCCATGCCGCGCGCGGCGGCGGTACGGCAACGTCCAACGTCCACATGGCCGCGGGCACGATTCCGTTCGAGACGATGCTGGGCGAGGTCGAGCGCGGCATCTACGTCACCGAACTCATCGGGCAGGGCGTCAATGCGGTGACCGGCGACTATAGCCGCGGCGCGGCGGGCTTTCTGATCGAGAACGGCGAGCGGGTCCGCCCGGTGGCGGGGATCACCATCGCCGGCAACCTGATCGACATGTACCGCGCGCTGGTGCCCGCCAGCGATCTCGAGTTCCGTTACGGCACCAATGCGCCGACGATCCGCATCGACGGAATGACCGTCGCCGGTGGCTGAGGCCCTTGCCGACCGGGTGAGCGCGATCGCGGCGGAGGCGGGGGCGCTGGCGCTCTCGCGCTTCGGCGGCGAGGTGAAGCGCTGGGAGAAGTCGCCGGGTCAGCCGGTGTGCGAGGTCGATATCGCCGTTGACCGGCTATTGCGCGACCGGCTGTCGGCGCTGCTGCCCGAGGCGGGCTGGCTGTCGGAGGAGACGGTGGACAGCGCCGACCGGCTGGGCGGGCGGCGCGTCTGGGTGGTCGATCCGATCGACGGCACGCGCGATTACCTGCGCGGGCGGCCCGGCTGGGCAGTGTCGATCGCGCTGGTCGAGGATGGTCAGCCGGTGATCGCCGTGCTCGACGCCCCCGCCCGCGGCGAGCACTGGCGCGCGGTTTCTGGCGAGGGCGCCTATCGCGGCACCGAGCGCGTGCGCGCGAGCGGGCGCACCGACCTTTCCGGCGCGCGCGTCCCCGCCGATGCGCTCGCCAAGACCGATCGAGATTTCGTAACGGTGGCCAAGCCCAACTCGATCGCGCTGCGAATGGCGATGGTCGCGGCCGGCGAGGCTGACCTGCTCGCGACGCTACGCTGGGGCCACGAATGGGACATCGCCGCCGCCGTGCTGATCGCGCGCGAAGGCGGCGCGGCGGTCAGCGATGCGCTGGGGCAGCCGCTCTCGTTCAACACGCCGCGCGGCGAGGCGTTCGGGGTGCTGGTGACGGCCCCGGCGATCCACGCAGCGGCGGTCGCGCGGCTGGCCGAGCGGGCGAAGGCGGCGATCGGAGGGGAGTGACGGCAAGACCTGGCGCTGTGGAAGGTCGGCTTTGGGCAAGGAAAGCGGACGTTCCGCATTCAAGATGAAGGCGGAGAACCTGACGCTATCCGGCAAGCATTTCCACCCGCTCGTCCTCTGTGCAAAGCGCAATCGCTGCGAGCGTGTGTTGCCCTTTGACATGAGCGATGACGGCCAGAGCGCCCCTAACGATTAGGTCGTCTTCGGCTTGGCCGAGGTCTCGTAGTGCCATCGGGAGTATGACGGACCACGCATTTTCGTAGTCCTGCCGAAGTTCTAAGGGCACCGGCGGGCTGCCATCGGCTAGGCGGCCTTCTTCAATCGAAGCAATCAAAGCATAGCAGTTCCAATCAGGCTCCGATTGCGCCTGCATCATCCTGACAATTTCGCCGACCGCCGCATATGATGCCGAGTTTACGGCTCCTTGGTGATAGAGCTTGTCCCATAGCTCTTGGGGGCCGTCGACAACCCGCCCGGCGCGCCATGCCTCGATCGCGGGACGAGGGTCATAGGGTTCACCATATGCGCTTAACCAAGGATCGGCAGGCACGTTTTGCTCCAGGTGCGGGCGGCTGGTTATAGCAGTGGGAAAATTGCTTAGAATGTCCGCTTCTGGGCGAAGCGGAATGTCCGCATCTGGGCGTAAGCAGACATCGCGTCTTCGCCGCCCTACCGCACCATCGCCGCTCGCGTGTCGTCAAACGCCATCTCCACCAGTACCCGCATCGCCTTGTCCGCCGCCTCGGCATCACCCGCGGCGATCGCGTCGGCGACGCGGATATGGTCGGGGACGGGATCGCGGGGCAGGGCGCGGGCGCGTTGCTTGTAGTGGGTGGTCCAGTTGACCGCGGCGCCGATGCCGGCGCTCAGGGCCACCAAGGCATCGTTGCGGGTCGCGCGCAGGATCGCGTCGTGGAACTCGCGGTCGGCGACGCGGCCGGGGTCGGTGGCGAGGGTAAAGCGGCGCATCGCCGCCAGCGCGTCGCGCATCGCCTTCACATCGGCCTTGTCGCGCCGCTCGGCGGCAAGGCGTGCGGCGGCGGGCTCGACGATCGCGCGCAGCTCGAACAGGTTGCGGACGATCTCGAGGTCGGGTTCCTTGGCAAAGGCCCAGGCGAGCACCTCTGGATCGAGCAGGTTCCAGCGGTGTCTTGGCAGGACGCGGGTGCCCGCCTTGGGCCGGCTCTCGACCAGGCCCTTGGCCGTCAGCACCTGCACCGCCTCGCGATAGGCGCTGCGCGACACGTCGAGCGCCTCGGCATTGGCGACTTCGCCCGACAGGCGCTCGCCCGGCGCGATCTCGCCCGATACGATCGCGGTGCCGAGATAGTTGGCGACCGCACCGCGCAGCCGCCGCCCCGTTCCGCGCGGCTTTCTGGCCTGTTCTTCCACCCTTCAGGTCCCCTCGTTTCGTCCCCGACGGTAATCGCGTGCGCGGCGACGGGCAAATCCCGCGTTGCCATTCCTGCAATCGAGTAATAAGTCAGAGTAAATAAAGCGAGAGGCTGAGATGCGGTTGTTGCAGGTCCGTTTGGGCGAAGAGCGTCAGGTGGTGGCAGCAGACGAGGGCGGTGCCTTCGTCGTGGCGGGCGTGACGAGCGTGCGCGAGCTTGCGGTACGGGCGATCGAGGCGGGGCAGACGCTCGCCCAAGCTGTTGAAACCGCAGGGCGCGGTGCCGCCGTCGATCTCGCCGCGACCGCGGCGGAGGGACGGCTGCTCGCGCCGATCGACCATGACGACCCGGCGCACCTGATCCTGTCGGGCACCGGCCTGACCCATCTCGGCTCGGCCGAGGGGCGCGACAAGATGCACCGCGCCGCCGCCGAGGCAGCGCATCAGACCGATTCGATGCGCATGTTCCTCGAAGGCGTCGAGGGCGGCAAGCCCGCGGCCGGCGCGGTCGGGCAGCAGCCCGAATGGTTCTACAAGGGCGACGGCTCGCAGCTCGTCGCACCGGGCGCGCCGTTGTCGATGCCGGGCTTTGCCAAGGATGGGGGCGAGGAGCCCGAGCTTGCCGGCATCTACCTCATCGGGCCGGACGGGACGCCGCACCGGATCGGCATCGCGCTCGCCAACGAGTTCAGCGACCATGTGACCGAGCGGCATAATTACCTGTGGCTTGCGCATTCGAAGCTGCGCCAGGCGGCACTGGGGCCGGAGATCCTGATCGGCACGCCCCCCGCAGACATACGCGGCACCAGCCGCATCCGCCGCGGCGGCCAGACGGTGTGGGAAAAGCCGTTTCTTTCGGGCGAGGCGAACATGTCGCACACGCTCGCCAATCTGGAGCACCACCACTTCAAATACGACCTCTTCCGCCGGCCGGGCGATATCCACGTACACTTCTTCGGCACCGCGACGCTGTCGTTCAGCGATGGCTTCGCGACCGAGGAAGGCGACGTGTTCGAGATCGAGGCGGCGCCGTTCACCCTTCCACTCGCCAACCCGCTGGCGCGGGCCGCGGACGGCGAGGGGGTGACGGGGGTGAGAGTCCTCTAAGGCCAAGTATCGTCATCTCAGCGAAGGGCGGGGGTCGCTGGCGCCCGTGTAAGGCGATCCCTGTCTTCGCTGGGATGACATTCGATCACGCAGCCATGCTCGCGCGAAGGCGGGAGCCCGGAGCCACGAGCGATGCGCCCCGGACCCAAGGCTCCCGCCTGCGCGAAAGCACCGGCTTATTCGAGCGCCAGCATCGTCACCGACGCCGGGGGCAGCGTCACCGAGACCACCCCGCCGGCGACGCTTGCCGCGATCGGTTTGGGCTTCACCACATCTGGCGCGGCGAAGCTGTTGACGCTGTTGATCGCTGGTCCCGTCAGCACCTCGCCCGACGCGCGCGTGGCGGCGCTGCCCGCGACCTTCGCCTCGATGGTCGCCGTGCGCGTGGGGTCGAGATTGACGAGCGACAGATAGAGCTTCCCGTCCGTGGCTTTCGCCGCCACCGCATCGACGCGCGGCATGGCGAGGTCGCCGTAGCGATAGACGCCCGCGCCCACGTCGACGGGCACGAAGGTCGCGTCCTGAAACGGCAGGTAAAGCTTGTGGACGTAATAGGTGGGCGTCAGCACCATCTTTGGCCCGTCGGTGAGGATCATCGACTGGAGCACGTTGACCATCTGCGCGATGTTGGCGACGCGCACGCGGTCGGCGTGGCGGGCGAAGATGTTGAAGTTCAAGGCGGCGATGACCGCGTCGCGCACGCTGTTCTGCTGCTGGAGGAAGCCGGGATTGGTCCCCGGCAGCGGCGCGGCCCAGAACCCCCATTCATCGACGACGAGCGCGACCTCCTTTTTGGGGTCGTACTTGTCCATCACTTCCGAGTGCTTGGCGATCAGCCCGTCCATGCCGAGCGTCTCCTTGACCAAGGTGGCATATTCCTTTTCACCGAAATCGGTCGAGGAATAGCTGACCGGCCAGCCGCCCGTCGTATAGTTGTGCAGCGACAGCCCCTCGATGTTCCAGGCCCAGTCGTGGGTCTTCCACGCCTTCATCACCGCTTCGGTATAGGCGGTGTCGCCGGTACCGGGGCCGACGGCGATGCGGCGCATCGCGCCGGGCATCTTCTCGCGCTGGTCGGGATGATAGTTGCGGATGAAGCGGGCGTAGAGCTTCATCTGGTCGGTGTAGAAGTCGGGCGTCATCGCGCCGCCGCACGACCAGCTTTCGTTGCCGATCCCGAGGAACTTGACCTTCCAAGGTGCGCGGCGGCCATTCGCGGCGCGCTCGGCCCCTGCGGACGTCGTCGCCGCGTCGCCGGTCATGTACTCGACCCAGTCGACCGCCTCCTTGACGGTGCCCGAACCGATATTGACAGAGACATAGGCCTCGGCCCCCACCTGCTCGGCAAAGTCCATGAACTCGTGCGTGCCGAAGGCGTTGGGTTCGGGCGCGTTGCCCCAGGCGGCGTTGACCTTGCGCGTGCGCTTCGCCTGCGGGCCGATGCCGTCGCGCCAGTGATATTCGTCGGCATAGCAGCCGCCCGGCCAGCGGATATTGGGGACGCGGATCGCCTTCAATGCCGCGACCACGTCGCTGCGGATGCCGCGGACGTTGGGGATCTTCGAATCGCGGCCGACCCAGACCCCGCCATAGATGCCAGTGCCCAGATGCTCGGCGAACTGGCCGAAGATGTCGCGCTCGATCCTCGCGCCGGGGCGTTCGGCCTGCACCGTAACGGGGACCGCCGCCTCCTGCGCCGTCAGCGGCCACGCACACAACATCGCGCAGGCGGCGAGGCCCGCACGCAACATCGCCTTGGTCATCAGCACTCTCCTGTGGCGATCCGCTCATCGCGAACCGGCGCGGCGCGCGTCCCAACCCCCGCCGGGACGCGCACCGCGGCGAAGATCAATGACTGTCGCGCGGCAGTCCCATGGTCTGGGCGATCCGCTGGAACTGTTCCGCGCCTTCAAGGATCGCGCCGGTGGATAGCTGGCCGACGCGCTCGCGCTGGATCGCCTGCCACGGCGTCTGCGACGCCGGATACTTATAGCCGCCCTCGGCCTCGAGCGTGCGGCGGCGCTCTGCCAGTTCCTCGTCGGAGATGAGGATGTCGGCGGTAAACTTGCGAAGGTCGATGCGCACCCGGTCGCCGGTGCGAAGGAGCGCAAGGCCGCCCATCGCCGCCGCCTCGGGGCTGGCGTTGAGGATCGACGGGCTGCCGCTCGTCCCCGACTGACGTCCGTCCCCGATGCAAGGCAGGCTGTGGATGCCGTCGGCGATCAGATAGGCGGGCGGGCGCATGTTCACGACCTCCGCGGCGCCCGGATAGCCGATCGGGCCGGCGCCGCGCATGATCAGCAGCGTCTCGGGCGTGATGCCGAGCGCGGGGTCGTCGATCATGTGATGGTACTGCTCGGGGCCGTCGAACACCACCACCGGCCCCTCGAACGCATCGGGATCATTGGGGTTGGACAGGTAGCGCTGGCGGAACTCGTCGGAGATGACGCTGAGCTTCATCACCGCAGCGTCGAACAGGTTGCCGCGCAACACCGCGAAGCCCGCCTTTTCGAGCATCGGCGCGTCGAAGCGGCGGATGACCTTCTCGTCCTCGATCACGGCGTCACGGCAATTGTCGCCGATCGACTTGCCGTTGGCGGTCAATGCGTCCTCATGGATCAGGCCCTGAACCATCAGCTGGGCGACCACCGCGGGCACGCCGCCGGCATGGTAATAGTCCTCACCGAGATACTCGCCAGCGGGCTGGAGGTTGACGAGGAGCGGCAGGTCGAGGCCGTAGGACTGCCAGTCCTCGATCGGCAGGTCGACGCCGATATGGCGCGCGATCGCGGCCAAGTGGATCGGCGCGTTGGTCGAGCCGCCGATCGCGGTGTTGACGCGGATCGCGTTGATGAAGGCTTCCTTGGTCAGGATGTCGGAGGGCTTGAGGTCCTCATGCACCATCTCGACGATGCGGCGGCCGGTGCGCCAGGCGCATTCCTGACGGTCGCGATAGGGCGCGGGGATCGCCGCCGAGCCGGGCAGCGACATGCCCAGCGCCTCGGTCAGCGAATTCATCGTCGTCGCCGTGCCCATGGTGTTGCAATAGCCGGTCGAGGGGGCCGACGATGCGACGAGCTTGATGAACTGCTCGTCGTCGATCTCGCCCGCGGCGAGGAGCTGGCGGGCTTTCCAGACGATCGTGCCCGAACCCGTGCGCTCGCCCTTGAACCAGCCGTTGAGCATCGGGCCGACCGACAGGGCGATTGCCGGGATGTTGACCGTCGCCGCCGCCATCAGCGCGGCGGGCGTCGTCTTGTCGCAGCCGATCGTCAGGACGACGCCGTCCATCGGATAGCCGTAGATCGCCTCGACCATGCCGAGATAGGCGAGGTTGCGGTCGAGGCCGGGCGTGGGCCGCTTGCCCGTTTCCTGGATTGGGTGGACGGGGAACTCGAGCGGGATGCCGCCCATTTCGATGATCCCGGCGCGCACCCGCTCCGCCAGCACCAGGTGGTGGCGGTTACAGGGCGACAGGTCGCTGCCCGTCTGCGCGATGCCGATGATCGGCTTGCCCGACCGCAATTCCTCCAGGCTCAGCCCGTAGTTGAGGTAGCGCTCCAGATAGAGCGCGGTCATGTCGACATTCTCGGGATTGTCGAACCAGGCGCGCGAGCGCAGCTTGGGCTTGTTGGGATCGGTCATGGCGCTGCGGTCACTTTCGGGTGGTCAGGCGATAGATCATCACGTGGCGATAGGGCTTGCCCGGATCGACGCGCGGCGAGGCGAAATCGGGCTTGTTCGGTGCGTCGGGAAACTTCTGCGGCTCGAGCGCGATGCCGTCGCCCTGGCGATAGGCATGGCCCGACTTGCCCGAAACCGACCCGTCGAGGAAGTTGCCGGTATAGAACTGGACGCCCGGCTCTGTCGTCAGCACTTCCAGCACGCGACCCGATTTCGGGTCCTCCAGCCGCGCGGCGAGCTGCGGCGTCGGCGTCTGCCCCTTGTCGAGCGCGAAGTTGTGATCATAGCCGGTGCCGAGGCGGATCTGCTCGTCGCGGCGGTCGCGCAGCCCCTCTGCGATCAGGCGGGGGCGGGTGAAGTCGAACACGCTGCCCGCAACCGCGCGCCGCTCGCCTGTCGGGATCAGCGTCGCGTCGACCGGGGTGTAGGCCTTGGCCGGGATCGTCAGCACATGGTTCGACGTGCCCGCCGGTGCGCCCTCACCCGCCAGATTGAACAGCGCGTGGTTGGTCATGTTGGCGATGGTCGGCTTGTCGGTCTTGAGGTCGTAGGCGATCGTCAGGTTGCTCGCCTCGTCAAGCGTATAGGTGACGGTCACGTCGGCCTTGCCTGGATAGCCCTGGTCGCCATCGGGGCTGGTGAGCGCGAGGACAAGCTTCGCGGTCGGCCCGCTCGCGACCGAGACGATGCGCCAGTTGCGCTTGTCGAACCCCTGTGTGCCGCCGTGGAGCGAATTTGTCTTGTCGTTGAGCGTCAGCTGGTACTCGCGGCCGTCGAGGCTGAACTTGCCGCCCTTGATGCGGTTGGCGTAGCGGCCGACGGTCACGCCGAAATAATTGGGGACCTTCTCATATTCCTCGGCCGTGTCGTAGCCGAGCGTCACGTCGGCGCGCTTGCCCGCACGGTCGGGACCGATCAGCGCCTGCAGCGTCGCGCCATAGGTGATGATCCGCGCCTCGACCCCGCGCTTGTTCTTGAGCGACACGATCTCGACCGCGCTGCCGTCGGCGAGCTTCCCAAAGGGCTTGCGCTCGGCATCGGCAGCGATCGCGGGCATCGCGGCGGTGGCAAGAAGGAGCGCTGCTCCCAGGCGGATCATCATACTCGGTTCCCTCCCGCGTGCCACATGGCATGGCTTTGCCTTATAAGTCCGACAATAGAACGGACAAGCGCTTCCCGCAATCAGCCCGTGTACGCAAATGGGCCGACGACCGTGCCGACAAATCCGCCGGCGCGATTGGTGCTGAGGAAGCGCGCGTCCAGGTCGTCCTTCAGCGTCCGCTTTGTCCCGCCTGCGGCATAATCGAACGCCATCGCGCCGCCGTTCGCGCGGATCGTCAACGTGACAGGCGTGCGCGGATCGACAGGCGCCGAGGCGACCAGCACCTCCTCGCCCTTGTCGCGAGTGTAGAGCGCGATCACCGGCTTGCCGGCGAGGCGAGTCAGCCCGAAGAACAGGTTCGACTGGTCGCTCTGCATCGCGGCAAGCCCAGCGCGATCACCGTCCTTTGCGGGCACGAAGCTGACGGTCGTGGTCGCAGCGGCGATGTGATGCTGTTGACGGCGGCCGAGGAAGGCGGGGACCCCCTTTTGGTCGCCGAGCGCGGCACCGCCCTTGAGGACGAGGTCGCCCTTGTCGAGCCGCCAGAAGTTCGACTTGGGCGTGCGCACGCCGATCCACTGCATCCCGAGCTTCGGCCCGGCGAAATCGTCGACATAGGCGAAGTCGCCGCTGGTCGGCAGTTTGGGCGCCGGACCGGCGGGCAGGCGGGGCTTGGCCGCGACGTGCGGGATCGGCTTGCCGGGATCGAGGATGACGGGCCAGCCGTCCTTCCACGTGACCGGCAGCAGGAACGTCTCGCGCCCGATATTGTAGAAGTCGCCCTCATAGGGCCGTGTTGCGAGGAAGGTCGCCCACCAGTCGCCGCTGGCGGTCTGGACAAGCTTTGCGTGGCCTGCCGAGGTGATGGGGTTCGGCCGCGCGGGGTTGAGGTCGCGCTGCGTCAGGATCGGGTTGCGTTCCCATGGCACGAACGGGCCGGTCAGCGACCTTGAGCGGAGGACGACCTGCGAATGGTTGACGCTGGTCCCGCCCTCCGCAGCGGTCATGTAATACCAGCCGTCCTTCTTGAAGATGTGCGGGCCCTCGATCCACACCGGCTTCTTAGACAGGTCGACGCCGCCGTTGACGAGCTGGGTCGAGGGGCCGACCATTTTGCCCGCGCGCCAGTCGAACTCCTGGATCCAGATCGCGCGGTGCCCGTCGTAGCGCGGCGGCTCATTGGGCGCGCGGTTGTTGACGATCCACGCCCGATCGCCCTCCCAATAGATCGAGGGGTCGATCCCTTCGAACGGCAGCCAGATGGGATCCGACCACGGTCCCGCCGGGTCCTTCGCGGTGATGACGAAATTGCCCTTACAGTCGACGCAGGTGTTGACGATGTAGAAGGTGCCGTCGTGAAACGAGATGTCGGGCGCGAATACGCCGCGCGACACTGCGAGGCCCGAGGTGTCGAGCTGTCCCGGCCGGTCGATCGCATTGCCGATCTGCGTCCAGTTGACGAGGTCGCGCGACTTGAAGATCGGCAGGCCCGGATAGTGGGTGAAGGAGGAGAGGACGAGGTAGTAATCCTCGCCCACCCGCGTGATTGACGGATCGGGATAATAGCCTGAGAGGATCGGGTTGCGATACTCGCCGGTCTTCGGCACCTCGCGTTCGATCGACCGGCCTTCGTAGCGGAAGTCGGCGAAGCGCGCTTCCTGCGCAGCGGCGGGTGCGGCGGCGGCGAGCGCGGTGAGCAACAGGGCGCGCATCGGCGATCCTCTCAAAGGAAAAGGGGCCGCGATGCATGCCGCGGCCCCCATGGGTCTCAGACGAAGCGGTTGACGAGGTTCTCGAGCCGCTCCTGCTGGCCCGACTTGTGGCTGGGCTTGAGGTCGCGCTCCACCGCCAGGTCGGCGATGCCAGCCAGGTCGAGGTTCGCGATCTCGCCGCCCAGGCCATCGGTCCAGCCGGCGTAACGCTGCGCGCGGATGCCGTCGACGCGGCCGTCCTCGATGATGGCCGCGGCGTTCAGCAGCCCCTTCGCCACGGTGTCGATGCCGCCGATGTGACCGTAGAACAGGTCGACCGGATCGATCGACTGGCGCCGTACCTTGGCATCGAAGTTGAAGCCGCCCGTCGTGAAGCCGCCCGCGCGGATCACCTCGAGCATCGCCAGCGTCAGTTCCTCGACCGAGTTCGGAAACTGGTCGGTGTCCCAGCCATTCTGGTGATCGCCGCGATTGGCGTCGATCGACCCGAAGATGCCGAGTGCCGACGCCATCGCCAGCTCATGCTCAAAGGTGTGGCCCGACAGCGTGGCGTGGTTCGCTTCGATATTGACCGCGACCTCGTTCTCCAGCCCGAAGCGCTTGAGGAAGCCGTACACGGTGGCGGTGTCGAAGTCGTACTGGTGCTTGGTCGGCTCGTGCGGCTTCGGCTCGATCAGGATCGTGCCCTTGAAGCCGATCTTGTGCTTGTGCTCGACGACGAGGCTGAGGAAGCGGCCGAAATTGTCCATCTCGCGCTTGAGGTCGGTGTTGAGCAGCGTCTCATAGCCCTCGCGGCCGCCCCACAGGACGTAGTTCTCGCCGCCCAGGCGGTGCGTCGCTTCCAGCACGTCGCGCACCTGCATCGCGGCGAAGGCATAGACTTCGGGATCGGGGCTGGTCGCGGCGCCAGCGGCGAAGCGCGGGTGGCTGAACAGGTTGGCGGTGCCCCACAGGAGCTTGCGCCCGCTCGACGCCTGAAGCTGCTCGAGATGATCGACCGCTTCGGCGAGATTGCGGCGGTGCGAGGTCACGTCCTGCGCATCGGCCATCACGTCGACGTCGTGGAAGCAGTAATACGGCACGTCCATCTTCGTGAAGAAGTCGAACGCGACCTCCCGCTTGGTCGCCGCCGCCGCGCTGTCATTGGCGCCCGCGTGCCAGGGGCGATTGAAGGTGCCGCCGCCGAACACGTCGCTGCCCGGCCAGCAGAAGGTGTGCCAGAAGCAGATGGCGAAGCGGAGGTGCTCCTCCATCGTCTTGCCGAGCACGACGCGGTTCTTGTCGTAGAAACGGAAGGCGAGCTCGTTGTCGCTGTCCGGCCCTTCATATTTGATCTGGGGAATGTCGGCGAAGAAATCGGTGGCCATTCGTCAGCTCCTGGGCGTGATGCGGGGATAGGCGGCGCGGAAGGCCGCGAGCTTGGGGGCGAGCCGTTCGACCAGCTCGGGATCGGGCGCAATGGTGTGGCTGGTCGGCAGCTTGGTGCAGACTTGCGCCGGATTGCCGCCGTCGACGGCGAGCTGCGCGAGCCGTGCGGCGCCGAGCGCCGGCCCGACCTCGCCGCCCGCCGCATAGACCAGCTCGACGTTGAGCGCGGCGGCGAGCGTCTGGCCCCAGTAGCGCGAGCGTGCACCGCCACCGATCACCGAAAGGCGGGTGAGGTCGGTACCCGCCTCGCGCAGCACCT
Organism: Sphingomonas spermidinifaciens; assembly: GCF_002351485.1. Lineage (GTDB taxonomy): Bacteria > Pseudomonadota > Alphaproteobacteria > Sphingomonadales > Sphingomonadaceae > Sphingomonas > Sphingomonas spermidinifaciens. The sequence continues at coordinate 566,674 of NZ_NWMW01000002.1, forward strand.
CGACCCCGTCGGCGAGCGCGAAGGCGACGCCCTCCAGCACGGCCTGTGCCAGCCGCTCGGGCGTGGTGTCGTGGTCGAGGGCGAGGAAACCGCCGCGGACCTCCGCATCATTGTGCGGCGTCCGCTCGCCCGACAGATAAGGGAGGAAGATCTCGGGACCGCAGGCGGGGCCGACGCTCTCGGCGCGGGCGAACAGCTCGGCCGCGCCGGACGTACCGGTGAGGCGCGCGACCCAATCGATACAGGCGGCGGCCGACAGGTGGACTGCCATCTGGTGCCACATGTCGGGCAGGCAGTGGCAGAAGGCGTGCACCGCGCGCGCCGGGTTGGGGCGGAAGTCCTTCGTCGCGACGAAGATGACGCCCGAAGTGCCAAGCGAGAGGAGGGCGTCGCCATCCTCGACCACGCCAACGCCCGCGGCGCCCGCGGCATTGTCGCCGCCGCCGCCGGCCACGGGGACGCGCTCCATGCCCCAGGCTTCGGCGACCTCGGCGCGGAGCGTGCCGGAGACCGCCGACCCTTCGACGAGCCGCGGCATGTGCTCGCGTGTCAGGCCGGTGGCGGCGAGGATCGCGTCGGACCAGTCGCGCGCCGCGACGTCGAGCCAGAGCGTGCCGGCCGAATCGGACATGTCCGAAACCTTCTCGCCGGTCATGCGCAGCCGCACTTCGTCCTTGGGGAGGAGCACGGTGCGGACGGCGGCGAAGATGTCGGGCTCGTGATCGCGGACCCACAGGAGCTTGGGCGCGGTGAAGCCCGGCATGGCGAGGTTGCCGGCGACGGCGTGAAGGTCGGGCACCGCCGCCTCCAGCGCCTTGCACTCGGCTTCGCTGCGGCCGTCGTTCCAGAGGATCGCGGGGCGGAGCGGGCGGTCGCCCTCGCCCAGGAGCGCCGCGCCGTGCATCTGGCCGGCGATGCCGATGCCGCGGACGGCGCGGCGCACCGCCGGGTCGATCGCGCGCACGGCCGCCTGCGTCGCGTCCCACCAGGCATCGGGATGCTGTTCGGACCACAGGGGATGCGGCCGCTGGACGGTCAGCGCCGCGACGCCCGTCGCCACGACGCCGCCGCGCTCGTCGAGCGCGACGGCCTTGACTCCCGAGGTGCCGATATCGATGCCGAGGAACATGCGCGTCCTTACTTCACGAACGGATCGATGGTCTGGATCGACCCGTCGGGATTGTACTTCAGTTCGGTCATCTTGACGTTGCGCAGGCGCGTCTGCCCCGAAAGCTGGACGTCATGGTAGAAGAGCCACGACTTGCCCTTCCAGTCGACGATCGAATGGTGGCTGGTCCAGCCGTTGACGGGTTCGAGGATGCGGCCGCGATAGGTGAAGGGGCCGTAGGGCGACTTGCCCGTCGCATAGACGAGATAGTGCGTGTCGCCGGTCGAGTAGCTGAGGTAATAGGTGTCGCCGCGCTTGTGCATCCACGCCGCCTCGAAGAAGCGGCGGTTGGTGTCGCCGCCGAGCAGCGGCTTGCCTGCCTCGTCGAGGATCTGGATGTCGCGCGGCTTCTCGGCGAATTCCATCATGTCGCCAGACAGCTTGGCGATCTTGGGGCTGAGCGCGGGCTCGTTGGGCTTTTCAAGGTCGGTCTTCGACCCGTTGGGATCGTAGGTACCGGTCGTGTTGCGCTGAAGCTGGCCGCCCCAGATGCCGCCGAAAATGATATAGTGCTCGCCGCCGTCGGCGAAGACGCTGGGATCGATCGAGAAGCTGCCCTTTATCGGCTGCGGCGCGGCCTTGAACGGGCCGACCGGCGATTGCGAGGTGGCCACGCCGATGCGGAACGCGCCCTGCTTATCCTTGGCAGGGAAATAGAGGTAATAGGTGCCGTTCTTGAACGCGGCATCGGGGGCCCACATCTGCTTGTCGGCCCAGGGCACGTCCTTCACGTCGAGCGCGACGGGATGGACGATCGTCTTGCCGCCCGGCTCGGCGAGTTCGAGGATGCGATAGTCGCGCATCTCGAAATGGCCGCCCAGATCGTCTTCCTGCGCGTCGCCGTCGATGTCGTGGCTGCCATAGACGTAGAGCTTGCCGTCGCCCCAGACATGGGCAGACGGATCGGCAGTGTAGATTTCGGTCGTCAGCGGCTGCGACAGATATTTGCGCCCGTCAGGGCCGACCGCATCGGCGCTGGCGTTGGTCAACGGCACTTCGCCCGCGCTTGCGTTTTCCGCGGCGGCGGTGTCGTTGCCCGCCTGCGTCTCCCCGCCCGAGCAGGCGGCGAGCGACAGCGCCAGGGCGCTGGCGGCAAGGCTAAGGGTGGCTCGCATCATTCATCCTCTCCTGACTTGCGGTCGCTGCCGCATCGTGGCTCGGGATAGCGCTAACATCGTCCGCGCGCCAGTGCGTTTCGGCAGCGGCCTCAACGAACCTTCGCGTCGGCCGGCGCGGGGGCGGTCACGCCCTCGACGGTGTGCGGCACCTTCTTCAGCGTCCCGTCGGGATTGTAGCGCAGATACTCCGCCGTCACCGCCCGCCGGCCGATCGCGCCGTTCAGATCGCCGATCGCCAGCGCCGCATTGTGGAGGAAGATGTACCAGTTGCCCTTGAACGCGGCGATGCCCGGATGGATCGTGAAGCTGTACTTGCCCGAATCAGTCAGCTCGCCGCGATAGATCCACGGCCCCTTGATCGACGGCGCGGTGGCATAGGAGACGCGCTCGTCGCGATGCTTTGACCGGTCGAGCGAGGCATAGGTGAGGTAATAGAGGTTGCCGCGCTTGTGCAGCCAGGGGCCTTCCTCGAAATGCGGGGGCGTGATCTCGGTGATCTCGCCGTCGATCTCGATCATGTTTTCCTTCAGCTTGGCGATATAGGCCTGCCGGTTGCCCCAGGCGATGTACGTCGCGCCGTCGTCGTCGGTGAAGACGGTGGGGTCGATGTCCTCCCAGCTGTGCGTGCCCTTGGGCGTCATCTGGTTGGTGACGAGCGCCGATCCCTTGGCGTCCTTGAACGGGCCGGTCGGCGAGTCGGCGACGGCGACGGCGATCGCCTTGCCCGGATGCGTGTCGTCATGCTCGACCGCGGCATAGAACCAGAACTTGCCGTGCTTCTCGATCGTCTGTGCCGCCCAGGCGTCCTTCTTGGCCCATTTGAAGTCCTTGACGTTCATGATCGGCGGATGCGCCGTCCACGTCTTCATGTCCTTGGTCGACCAGACCAGCCATTCCTGCATGTTGAACATCTCGTCGCGCTGGGCGACGTCGTGGCCGGTGTAGAGGTAAAGGGTGTCGCCGACGACGAGCGGCGCGGGGTCGGCGGTGAAGACGTTGCGGAACAGCGGGTTCGAGCCCGGCGCAGTGCCCATCCGGTCCTGGGCCAGAAGCGGCGTGGTCATGCAGGCAAGCGCGACGAGCGCGGCGCGGACGGACATTTCAGGCTCTCCCGGATCGAATAGGATCTCAGTCTAGTCAGACAAAAGCGCGCGTCAACGACGCAGCCATTGCATGACCATCGCACGGATGCGTCCGCGGTTCGCATCAAGCGGGCCGAGGATGCCGTGCCGCTCGGGCGACAGGTGTTCGAGCGGGTGGCGGTCCGGACGGAAGACATAATGGTCGAAAAAGGCGCGCCATGCGGTGCGCTCGGGCAGCGGACGCTCGGCGAGCGTGGTCATCGCCAGCAGCATGGCGGTGAAGGGATCGTCGGGGCCGGCGGGATGGGCGTCCCACCAATAGTTGACGAGGAGGTTGAGGTCGCCCGTCGCCTCGACCTGATGCCACCAGAGCTTGGGGAGATAGAGCGCGTCGCCGGGTTCGAGATCGGCGACCAGCGCCTGCTCGCGCCAAGCCTCGAACCGCGGCCATTGCCGGCCGCCGGGCGCCGATCCGACCGCGAGGCTGACGGGCTGGCCCGCCATCGTATGGTCGATCGGCCCGACATAGAGGTCGCCGATCGCCTCCGGCGGGAACAGCGTGAAGCGCCGCCGCCCGGCGACGCACACCGCCAGATTGTCGAGGCGGTCATGATGGCAAGCAACGGTCGAGGCGGTGCCCAGCCAAAGTCGCGGGCCGACGCCCTCGCGCAGCCAGGGCATTGCATGGGTGGCGGCAAAGGCGGGGTAGCCGATCTCGGCCGGGATCGAGCCTAGGTAGAGGCTGTGCTCGCCGGTCGCGGCGCCGATCGCGGCAATGGCGTCCGGCAGGGGCATCGAGCGGCGCTCGAAATTGAAGCCGTCGAGGTCGGCGGCGTAGAAATAGCGGCCGGCGATCTCGGACGGGCCGACGAAGAGCTCGGCCGGGCCGGGGGCGGCGAGCGGCAGCAGCGCGTCGATCAGCGCCGCCCTTCCGCTCGCCGCAGCCTCGAGGATTGGCCAGTCGGCGACGGCACGGCGCAGCACAAGCGGCCGGCAGGGCGCCACGACCGCGGCCTCGAACGCCGCCCGGTCGGGCAGCGTCGCGGCATCGATCGCGGTGACCGGCTGGCTCATCCGGTCAGTCGCGCGTTGCGGCGCTGCGCGAGCCGGCCGAGCTGGCGCACCGACTGCGCGACGGTATAGGCGGACTGCAGGTGCCCGGCGCGCAGCAGCGCCAGCGCCTCGGCATCGCCCAGCTCCCCGATCGCATCGAGGCTGATCGTGTAGAGTCCGGCGAGATTCAGCCGCTCGCCATCGTCGAACTTGAGCGACACCTCGATCGGCTCGAGCAGTTTGTGGGCCAGCGCCGCGTCGATGAACGCGCGGGTGTCGTCGATCCCCTGCTTCAGCCGGCCGAGCGCCTGTGCCATGCCGGCAAGGGCAGGGGTGGGACCGCCGTCGCTGCCGAACAGCGGCTCGCCGGCAGAGTCGGCGAAGCGGGGATCGTCCCGATCGATCGCCACCTGTTCGCCGACGACATGAAAACCGCGGCGCGACCAGTCGAGCGGCTCGAACACTCCGGTCAGCTCCTCGCGTGCGACAAGCGGCGGCTCCTCTGGCTTGAGGCCGAGGATGGCGCCGGCGTAGAATTCGCCGGTCGTTTCCGCCCGCGTCACGAAGATCGGCGCCAGCGTCGCCGCGCTCGCGAACTCGTCGAGGACGATCTGCACGAAGGGCGGCGGCGCATCGTGGATCGGCCCGAGCCGCAGCCCCGCATGATCGTTCGCGTTGAGCAGTTCAAGGCGCTGCGCGGCCATGTCTTTCCCCTCCCGGCCGACCCGACGGCGGCGTTTCCGGCGATTTAGACCGACAATAGCGATTGTCGCCAGCCCCAAATGGCTATAGGATCGAATCGTCCGGCCCTCATGTCGGGCCCGCAATGTCAGTTCGGCCGGCGAGCCGAAGGCGTTGCAAGATAGAGAAGAGCGACGGGAGAGGACAGCATGAAGGGATTTGGCGACTCGGCGTTTGTTACCGGTATCAGCGGCGGCACCGTCCGTCGGCTGCTCGCCGGCGGCGCCAGCATCGCGGCGATCGCGTGCGCGACACCGCTATGGGCGCAGGATCAGCAGGTTGGCAGCGAGACGACGGCACCGGCCGAGGGCAATGCTGTGCCCGATGCCGACGCCGCAGCCGAGGACATCATTGTTACCGGTATCCGCGGGTCGCTCCAGCGCAACCTCGACATCAAGCGCACCGCCCCCGGCGTCGTCGACGTCATCTCGGCCGAAGATATCGGCAAGTTTCCTGACTCGAACGTCGCCGCCTCGCTCCAGCGCCTGCCGGGTGTGTCGATCAACCGCTCGGGTAACCGCGGCGAGCCGCAGGGCATCACCGTCCGCGGCTTCGGCGGCGACTTCAACGAGACGCTGATCGACGGGCGCCGCTTGTCGACCGCCTCGGGCGGCCGTTCGGTCGATTTCACCACGGTCGGTGCCGACTTCGTCGGCCAGCTCGCCGTCTACAAGACGCCCGACGTGACCGTCTCGTCGAGCTCGATCGGCGCGACCGTCAACATCAGCTACCCCAAGCCCTTCGACAAGATGGGCGAGCGCATCGCGGTGACCGCGGGCGGCTCGCTTCAGGACAAGGCGGGCACCTTCGTCCCCACGGTCGGCGCGCTGTTCAGCAAGACCTTCGCGGGCGACACGTTCGGGATCCTCGGCAGCGCGATCTATACGCGCCGTGATACCGAGACAAACCGCGTCTTCGTTTCGGGCTGGCAGGGCGGTCGCTACGCCCCGTGCCAGCTGGCCGGGTCGACCGCGGCGACCTGTTCGCCGACCGCCGATGCGAGCTCGGCCGCATGGGCGACGCCGACCAATCGCCGCGAGATCATCGGCTGGTACCAGCAGCAGTACGGCGCCGATCAGCGCTATACCAAGGACGAGCGTCTCGACGGGCGTCTCGCCATCCAGTGGCAGCCCAGCGATGCGATCCTGCTGACGATCGACGACAACTATTCGCGTCAGACGGTCAACACCAACATCGCCGGCTTCGGTATGTGGTTCAACCAGGATCAGCTGCGCAACGTCCAGCTCGACGAGAACGGCACGACGGTCGACTTCCGTCAGGCGGGCACGCCCACCGACTTCACCGGCGCGATTGAAAGCTCGCTGCTCGAAACCAACCAGGTCGGCGCCAACCTCAAGCTGCAGGCGACGCCCAGCCTTCGCTTCGAGTTCGACGCCAGCTACTCGCTGTCGAAGCTCAACCCCGATGGCCGGATCAGCAGCGACAATGCCGACGTCGGCTATGGCGGCCTGCTCGGCACGACGCTTGGCGTCGCGGTGACGGGCGACAGCCGCAACAGCTTCCCTGTGCTCAACACCTTCGGTCCGAGCGGCAATCAGGCGCGCTGGACCGACACCTCGGTCATCGGCAGTCACGTGACCGTCCGCACGGCGCAGCAGAACCGCGACGAGGTGGTGCAGTTCCGCGCGAACGTTGCGTGGGAGCGGGACCAGTTCAGCATCAAGGCGGGCGGCATGTACCTGGAGGACGAGTACAGCCTGCAGGGCCGTAACACCTTCATCAACAATCACTGGCAGGCCTATGCCGGCTACGGTGCGCCTTCGGGCCAGGGCGGCGGCGTCCTGATCCCAGCAAACCTGCTGGCCGACCGTATCCCCACCGGCGACTGGATCCCCGGCTTCGAAGGGTCGCTGCCGCCCGAGTTGATCGCGATCAACCCGTTCCTCTATCAGAAGTATCTGGAAGGGCTTGGGAATCCGCAGGTCCAGAACATTCCGGGCTTCAACGCCGGCTGCTGCACGCCGCCGTTCACCGGGACGTTCGACCTCGCGCTTGATCCGGGCCGGCAGAACATCCGCGAAAAGACCTATGCCGCCTATATCCGCGGCGACCTGAAGGGCGAGCTCGGCGGCATGGCGTTCCGCCTGAACGCCGGCCTGCGCTATGAGAAGACCGACATCGCCTCGTCGGGCTTCGGTCGTCTGCCGACCTCGATCGTGACCAGCACGACCGACCCGACGCTGCTCACCGTGATCTTCACGCCCGAGCAGTCGGTGACGACCGAGAGCGGCTACGATTACTTCCTGCCCAGCCTCGATGCGAAGCTCGAGATCACCGACACGCTGCACATCCGCGGCGACGTGTCGCGTACGCTGACGCGGCCGTCGCTCAACGTGCTGACCCCGGTGCTCAACATCGGCGTCGGCCAGCGGCGCGGCGCGCTGACGGCGACGGGCGGCAACCCGGCGCTCCAGCCGTTCCTGTCGTGGAACTACGATGCGGCGGTCGAGTGGTACTATGCCCGCAACTCGTATTTCTCGGTCAACGGCTTCATCAAGGACGTGTCGAACTTCAACGTCGCGGGTGCGCAGTCGCAGACGATTAACGGCGTCATCGACCCGACCACGGGCCAGCCGGCGGTGTTCGTCGTGTCGCAGCGCGTCAACGGGCCGAGTGCGCAGGTGCGCGGCGTCGAAATCGCGTGGCAGCAGGTGTTCGGCGACTCGGGCTTCGGCTTCAACGCCAATGCCACCTTCGTCGAAACCAACCGGCCCTATGACGAGACCGACCTGTCGACCACGGGCTTCGCGGTGACCGGTCTGGCCAATTCGGCCAACTTCGTCGGCTTCTACGACAAGGACGGGTTCCAGATCCGTGCCGCGGTAAACTGGCGCGACAAGTATCTGTCGCAGTTCGGCCAGGCGCAGAACAACTCGGCGTTCGGCGCGGAACCGACCTTCGTCAACGAGGCGATCCAGGTCGACCTGTCGTCGAGCTGGGACATCACGTCGAACTACAGCGTGTTCGTCGAAGCGCTGAACGTGTTCGACGAGGTGCAGAGCACGCACGGCCGCTACTCGAACCAGCTGCTCGACGTGTTCGCCTATGGCCGCCGCTTCACCGGAGGCGTCCGCTTCCGCTTCTGATCCCCGACTGGGGCCGGGCATCACGGCTTGCCCGGCCCCTTCTTTTTCAAGAGAATGGGGCCATGACCGGGCCGGTACAGAAGATCGTCATCGTTGGCGGCGGCACCGCCGGATGGCTGGCCGCGGGCGTCATTGCCGCGCGGCACAAGACCCGCATCGACGCGGGGCAGTTCAGCGTCACCCTCGTCGAATCGCCCAACGTGCCGATCATCGGCGTGGGTGAGGGGACGTGGCCGACGCTGCGCTCCACCCTCGCCAAGATGGGCGTGAGCGAGACCGATTTTTTCCGCGAGTGCGACGCCGCCTTCAAGCAGGGCGCGCGGTTCCAGCGCTGGACCACGGGCGCGCCCGACGACGCCTATTACCACCCGCTGATGCTGCCGACCAATTTCCAGCATCTGAACCTCGTGCCGCACTGGCTGGCGGCGAACGACGACGAGAGCTTCTGCGATGCCGTCTGCCCGCAGGGGCGCATCTGCGACGACGGCCTCGCGCCCAAGACGATCGCCACGCGCGAATATGACGCGGTCGCTAACTATGCCTATCACCTCGATGCGGGGAAGTTCGCCGATTTCCTGACGCGGCACTGCACGCAGAAGCTGGGCGTGCGCCACATCCTCGCCGACGTGACCCAGGTCTGCCAGGCCGAGGACGGCGACGTCACGCATCTCGTGACCGAGCAGGCGGGGACGATTCCGGGCGATCTGTTCGTCGATTGCACCGGGTTCAAGGCGCTCTTGATCGGCGGTGCGATGGGGGTGCCGTTCAGGCCGCTCAAGGACGTGCTGTTCTGCGATACCGCGATGGCGGTGCAGGTGCCGCATGAGCGGCCCGACAGCCCGATCGCCTCGCACACCCTCTCGACCGCGCAGTCGGCTGGCTGGATCTGGGACATCGGCCTGCCGACGCGGCGCGGGCTCGGCTATGTCTACTCGAGCGCGCATGTCGATGACGAGACCGCCGAGCGGGAATTGCGCGCCTATGCCGGCGCCGCCGCCGATGGCCTGTCGGTGCGCAAGATCCCGATCCGCGCGGGCCACCGCGAGCAGTTCTGGAAGCGCAATGTCGTCGCTGTCGGGCTGGCTGCGGGATTCCTCGAGCCGCTCGAGGCCTCCGCCATCGTGCTCATCGAGCTGTCGGCCAAGCTGATCGCCGAACAGATGCCCGCGCGGCGCGAGGTGATGGACACGATCGCGCGGCGCTTCAACGAGACGACGGCCTATCGCTGGGGCCGGATCGTCGATTTCCTTAAGCTCCACTATGTGCTGACCAAGCGGACCGACACCGACTTCTGGCGCGACAATGTTCGGACCGAGAGCATTCCCGACCGCCTCGCCGACCTCATCGACCTGTGGCGCTGGCAGTCGCCCTGGTTCCACGACGAGTTCGACCGCGCGGAAGAGGTGTTTCCCGCCGCGAGCTATCAGTACGTCCTCTACGGCATGGGCTTCCGCACCGAGGTCGAGCCGGTGACGCTGGGCGACGACGCCCGCCTCGCCGAGCGCGCGCGGCGCGAGAACCGTATGCAGACCGAGAAGCTGCGGGCCGGGCTGCCGCGCCACCGCGACCTGATCGACCGGATCAAGGTGCAGGGGTTGAGCGCGATTTGAGCGTCGCGGGATGGTGGCCCACCACCCCCGTCATGCCGGATCAACTCCGTGGTGACCAAGGGGCGGTATGCCGGGCCCTCGCCCGGGTAAGGCTCAGGCGAAATCGCGTCCCGTCAGCCGCACCATCCGACCCGGCGTCAGCCGTAAGGTTTTCGCTTTGTCTCCCAGCAACACGCGCCGCTCGCCGGCCAGCTCGCTCCTGATCCGCGCGCTCGCCAGCCGACCGCCGCGCCACGAAAGGTCGAGCATCCCGCGCCCTTTCAGCCGCACGCCCGTCACCGACCCTTGCGGCCACGCGCTCGGCAGCGCCGGCAACAGCAGCAGCGTATCGCCGCGATCCTGTATCAGCATCTCGAGCATCCCCGCCGCGCCGCCGAAATTGCCGTCGATCTGGAAGGGCGGGTGCGCGTCGAACATGTTGGGATAGGTGCGGTCCGGCCCCAGCAGGAAGCGCAGGATGCGGTGCGCGTGGTCGCCGTCGCGCAGCCGCGCCCACAGGTTGATCCGCCACGCGGTTGCCCAGCCCGTCGCCTCGTCGCCGCGCAGCTCGAGCGTACGCTTCGCCGCCGCGGCCAGCGCGGGGGTGGTGTCGGGGGCGATCTGATGGCTGGGGTAGAGCGCATAGAGGTGCGAGACGTGGCGATGGTTGCGCTCGGGCGCTTCCATGTCCCAGTCCTCCGCCCATTCCATGAGCTGCCCCGCCTTGCCGACGCGATCCGGCGCGAGGCGCGCGCGCGCCGCGGCCATGGCGCGCGTGCTCTCGTCCTCGCGGCCCAGGATGCGCGCGGCCGCGCCGACATGATCGAACAGGTCGCGCAGGATCTGGTTGTCCATCGCCGGCCCGGCACAGAGCGCCCCCCCGAAGGGATGCTGGTTCTCGGGGCTGATCGAGGGGTTGGTCACGAGCGCGCCGGTCGTCGGATCGCGCTGCAGCGTGTCGAGGAAGAACAGCGCCGCGCCGTGCAGCACCGGCCAGATACGCTCCAGATACGCGCGATCCCGGCCGTAGTCCCAGCGATCCCACAGGTGCATCGCCAGCCACGCGCCGCCGGTCGGCCATAGGCCCCATTGCGGCCCGTCGATCGGCGCGGTGTCGCGCCAGGTGTCGGTATTGTGGTGACAGACCCAGCCGCGCGCGCCGTACATCTCGCGCGCCGTCCGCGCGCCCGTCACCGCCATCTCCTCGACCATGCGGATCAGCGGCTCGGTCAGTTCGGGCAGGCCCGCGGGCTCGGCGGGCCAGTAGTTCATCTCGGTATTGATGTTGACGGTGTACTTGCTCTCCCAGGGCGGGGTCGGCAGGTCGTTCCAGATACCCTGAAGATTGGCGGGCTGCGTCCCCGGCCGCGACGAGGCGATCAGGAGATAGCGGGCATAGTCGAAATAGAGCGCGGCGAGCGCCGGGTCGTCGCCCGTCCGCATCGCCTGAATGCGCTTGTCGGTGGGCAGGTTCGGCCCGTCGCCGAGGTCGAGGCGCACGCGATCGAACAGGCGGCGATGCTCGGTGGTCGCGGTGCGCTCGATCGCCGCGAACGGCCGGGCGGCGGCGCGGGCGATCTGGTCGCGGGTGATCAACGCCGGGTCGGCGGACAGGTCGTCGAAGCGGCGGAAATTGGTGGCGATGGCGATCAGCAGCGTCACCGCATCAGCGCCCGCTAGCATCAGCGCATCGCCGTTCGCCGTCACCCGCCCGCCCTCGGCAAGGACGCGCAGCCGCGCCTCGAACTGGATCGCACCGGGGCGGCCATGGTGCGGGTCGCCGCTCCCTGACAGGATCAGCGTGTCCTGCCCCTCGGGCGCGACCTTCCATGACTTGAGCGGGCAGGTGAAGCCCAGCCGCGCGGCGATCGCACCCGGCCGGTCGGCCTCGATCCGGACCGCGATGACCTGATCGACGGGCGAGGCGAGGACGCGGCGGCGATAGGTCGTGCCGTTCGCCGTCCAGCGCGTCTCGGCGACCGCGGTGGCGAGGTCGAGGCTGCGACGATAGCCGGTCACGCCCGCATCGGCGCCCGCCATGTCGATCATCAGGCTGCCCGCGGTCTGGTAGGGCGGCTGCTTCAAGGGCACGCCCATCACGTCGGCGGAGGCGAGCTTCTCGGCCTCGGCGAACTTGCCCGCGAAGACCAGCTCGCGCACCCTGGGCAGGGCGGCCCTTGCGCGCGGATTGACGGGGTTCTCCGCCGATCCCGCCCAGATCGTGTCCTCGTTGAGTTGCAGCCGCTCGCCGGCGGTGCCGCCGAACACCATCGCGCCGAGCCGGCCGTTGCCGACGGGCAGCGCCTCGGTCCATTTGGTCGCGGGCGCGTCGTACCAGAGCTCATGCCGGCTGGGCTGCGCGCGCCGCTGCGTCGCCGCTACCGGCAGCGCCATCGCCGCGCCGGCGGTCGTTGCCGCGGCCAGCGCGCCGCGCCGCGTGAATCCCCGGTGCTCGTTCGACATTTTTTGTCCTCTCCCTGACGCTTGTTGGCGTCATGTCATGCTGGTAGCGATATCAGACAGGATAAAGAAGAGAGGGTGAGGGATGAAGGCGATCTTGCGGCCTGCGTTCGGGGTGGCGGCGTTGGTGGCGGGTGCCGCGGGGTCGGGAACGGCCCGGGCCGATCCGGTCATCCTCACGCCGATGAGCGACCACGCCGTGCTCCAGCGCGAGGCGCCGATCGTCGTCACCGGCCGCGCCGATCCGGGCGAGACGATCGCGGTCGAGATGGGCAACGCGCGCCGCACGGTGAAGGCGGGCCGTGATGGCGCCTGGCGCGCGGTGCTGCCGGCGATGCAGGCGGGCGGCCCGTACAGGCTGACGGCGAAGGGCCGGACCGCGACGGCGGCGATGGACGACCTGCTGATCGGCGACGTCTGGCTCTGCTCGGGTCAGTCGAACATGGAGTTCGAGACCCACAAGACGCTGAACGGCGACCCGATCGTCACCTGGTCCACCGACCCGCAAATCCGCCTGTTGTCGATGGAGCACAAGGTCGCCTTCTCGGCCGATACGCCGCTGACGCCGCGCCCGGCCTGGGCCGCGGCCGCGCCGGCGAGCGTCGCCGACTTCTCGGCCGCATGCTATCTGATGGTCAAGCAGCTCAAGGCCGAGCGGAAAGTGCCGATGGGCGCGATCGATTCGAGCTGGGGCGGCACGCAGATCCGTCCGTGGATCGCCAGCGCCGACGCCGCGAAGCTGCCGGGCATGGCCGAGGACGCCGCGCTCCTCGCCCTCTATCAGCGTGATCCTTCGGCGGGCAGCGCGCGCTTTGCCGAGCGGTGGGGGACGTGGTGGCGCGGCGTGTCGGGCGAGACGGCCGGGCAGGAGCCGTGGAACGCCCCCGACCGCCGCCAGTGGAACCCGGTCCCGCGCCTCGCCTTCTGGGAGGAATGGGGCGTGTCCGAGATGGCGGACCTCAACGGCACCGTGTGGTTCCGCAAGACGGTCGAGCTGCCGCGCGCCGGCGGCGACGCCGTGCTCGAGCTGGGCGGCATCGACGAGCTCGATACCGTCTGGGTCAACGGCGTCGCGGTGGGGTCGAGCTTTGGCTGGGGCGATGCGCGCCGCTATACCGTGCCGGCCCGCGCGCTGAAGGCGGGCGCCAACGAGATCGTCGTCGCCGTGACCGACACCTATGGTCCGGGCGGTTTGCGCGGACCGGTCGAGGCGATGAAGCTGACCCCGGCGGGCGGCGCGGCCATCCCGCTCGGCGACGGCTGGCGCTACAGCATCGCCGCCGAGTCGGGCGCGACCGCCGTCCCGCGCACGCCCTGGGAAAGCCATGGCGGCCTCTCGACGCTCTACAACGGCATGATTGCGCCCCTGGGGCCGATCGCGCTCAAGGGCGTCGCCTGGTATCAGGGCGAGAGCGACGTGGGGAAGCCCGGCTACGACCAGCGCATGGCCGCGCTGATGGCGGGCTGGCGGCGGCAGTTCGGAGTGGCCGAGCTGCCCTTCCTGATCGTCGGCCTTGCCGACTATGGATCGCCGTCGCTCGCGCCCACCGACAGCGGCTGGGGCGTGGTGCGCAACGAGCAGCGCCTCGCGGCGAAGAATGACCGCCACGCCGCGATCGTCACTGCGGTCGATATCGGCGAGCGGACCGACATCCACCCGGCGAACAAGAACACGCTGGCCGAGCGGCTGGTGCGGGCGGCGAACGTCGTCGCCTACGGCGACAAGGGACCGGCGTCGGGGCCGCTGATCGACAGCGCCGTGGCCGAGGGAGCCGACGTGGTGCTGCGCTTCACCGGCGTCACCGGTGCGCTCCATGCGTGGAGCGCGGCGGGGCCGATCGCGTTCGAGCTGTGTGGCGGCGGCGCCTGCCGCTTCGCCGAGGGGCGGGTCGAGGGCGACCGCGTCATCCTGAAGGGCGACGGCAAGCCTGTGACCAAGGTCCGCTACGCCTTTGCCGACGCGCCCGTCGTCAACACCTTCGACGAGGCGCCCTTGCCCGTCGTACCGTTCGAGATCGAGCTGGGAGCCAGGCCATGACGAACGAGACGACCCGGCGCGAGGCGCTGATCGGCATCGGCGCGGTGGCGGGACTCGCCGCGCTGCCGCAGGCGGCGTGCGCGCAACCCGGCCGCAAGCTCGGCTACGCGATCGTCGGGCTCGGCAGTTACGCAACCAATCAGATCATGCCGTCCTTCGCCCGCTGCCAGCATTCGCGCATCGCCGCGCTGGTCAGCGGCACGTCCGAGAAGCTCGCGCGCTACGGCGCCGAATACGACGTGCCCGAGAAGAACCGTTACAGCTATGCGACCTTCGACCGGATCGCCGACAATCCCGACGTCGATATCGTCTACGTCATCCTGCCGGTGTCGATGCACGCCGAATATTCGATCCGCGCCAGCAAGGCGGGCAAGCATGTGATGTGCGAGAAGCCGATGGCGCCGACCGCGCGCGAGTGCGAGGCGATGGTCGCCGCCGCGGCCGGGGCGGGCAAGAAGCTGATGATCGGCTATCGCAGCCGCTTCCAGCCGCACAATGTCGCCGCGATCGAGCTGTGTCGGACCAAGGCGATCGGCGACCTCAAGATGATCCGCACCGCGCACGGCTTTCCCATCCAGCCCAATCAGTGGCGGCTCGACCACAAAATGTCGGGCGGCGGGTCGATGATGGATATCGGCATCTACAGTCTTCAGGCCGCGCGCTATCTGGCGGGCGAGGAGCCCGTGGAAGTCACCGCGGTCGAGAGCACCGACCGCCGCGACCCGCGCTTCGCCACCGTCGAGGACCGGATCGACTTTACCCTCCGCTTCCCCTCGGGCCTGCTGGCGAGCTGCATCTCGAGCTATTCGTCCAGCCACAACGAATATCGCGCGATCGGCAGCGACGGGTGGATCGAGCTCGAACCTGCCACCGCCTATCGCGGACAGGCGATGCGCGTGCGCCGCAACGGCGCGACGTCCACGCCCAATATCGATACCAGCGGCCCCGACCAGTTCGTCGGTCAGCTCGACCATCTCGCACAGTGCATCCGCGACAACCGCACCCCGATCGTGCCGGGCGAGGAGGGGCTGCGCGACATCCGGATCATCGAGGCGATCTATCGATCGATGCGCGAGAAGCGCGCGATTTCCCTTACCTGAAGGACTATATGTGATGAAGATCAGGCAGATGGCCTTCGCGCCGGCGATGGCGCTCGCGCTGATGGCGGGCGCAGCCACGGCTCAGCAGCGGCCGATCACGCTCGACGCGAAGGAAAGTTATCGCGCGCCGGCGGCCGAGATGTGGGTGTTCGCCAACAAGGCCGACCTGTTCGCCGATGCCAAGATCGCCGGGATCGAGATCGTGCAGCAGGAAACGCGCATCGCCACCAACGGCGATGTGCGGCTTTCGGCGACGCCGGGTCAATGGGATCCGCTCGCCCGCGTCGTCGCGCGCCGGGTGGACCGCAAGACGGGGGTGGTCGAGGTCGATTGCGAATATCCCGACCAGGGCTTCCGCTACACCGTGCGCACCGAGCCTGCCGGACCGGCGGCGGTGCGCGTCAGCGTGATCCTGCCCGCCGCGCTGCCCGCGGCGGTGGCGGGGAAGGCGGGCTTCACGCTCGAGTTCCTGCCCTCGGCCTATTGGCACAATGGCTATCTGGCCGACGGTCGGCCGGGCATCTTCCCGCTCCACCCCTCGCCCGACATGGAGCGCACCGCGACACGCAACCCGGCGAGCGGACGCAGCGACGGGCCGGGCGCGGAGCCGCTGCCGATGGCGGAGGGCAGGAGCTTCGTCCTCGCTCCTTCCGACCCCGCCAAGCGGGTGAGCGTGCGCGCGAATGAAGGCTCGATCGCGCTTTATGACGGGCGCGCTCAGGCGCAGAACGGCTGGTTCGTGCTGCGCAGCGTTCTGCCCGCCGGCCGTAGCGGCCGCGTGCTCGACTGGACCGTGCAGATGACGAGCGTGCCCGGCTGGACGCGCGCGCCAGTGATCGGCCATTCGCAGCTCGGCTATACGGCGGGCGCCGCGAAGGTGGCGACGATCGAGCTCGACCGGAACGACAAGACGGCGGCGAACGCGCGCCTGATCCGCATCGATGCCGACGGGCGCGAGACAGTGGCGGCGCAGGGACCGGCCCCCGTTTGGGGCGATTACCTCCGCTACCGCTATCGCCGTTTCGACTTCTCGAAGGTGCGCGAGCCCGGCCTCTACCTGCTCGAATACGGCAAGACGCGCACCGCGCCGTTCCGCATCGCCGACGACGTGTTCGCCGATGCCTGGCACCCGTCGCTCGGCGTCTATCTGCCCGTCCAGATGGACCATATGTTCGTCAACGAGGCGTATCGCGTCTGGCACGGCGACCCGCACCGCGACGATGCGCGGCAGGCGCCGGTCAATCACGAGCATATCGACCTTTATCGCCAGGGACCGACGACGGACACCAAGTTTGCGCCGGGCGAGCATATCCCCGGCCTCGCCATCGGCGGCTGGCTCGATGCCGGCGACTTCGACATCCGCACGCAGACGCAGTACGCCGTCGTCCGCTCGCTGGTGCGCAGCTGGGAGCGGTTCGGGCTGAAGCGCGATACGACCGCGATCGACTGGAACACCCGCCGGGTCGAAATCCACGTGCCCGACGGCACCCCCGATCTGCTTCAGCAAATCCGCCACGGCGCGCTGCAGCTGCAGGCGCAGTTCGACGCGGTCGGCCACGCGATCCACGGCATCGTCGAGCCCGAGGTGGGGCAGTACACCCATCTCGGCGACGCCTCGACCAAGACCGACGGCCTCGTCTTCGACCCCGACCTCAAGCCCTATGAGGTGAAGGGCAACCGTAGCGGCACGCCCGACGATCGCTGGGCCTTCACCAGCAAGGCGTCGGCACTCAATTACGGCTCGGCAGCGGCGCTCGCGGCGGCGGCGCGGGCGCTGAAGGGCTATGACGATGGGTTCGCCGCGCGCGCGCTCGCGACCGCGCAAAAGGTGTGGGCCGACGAGGACGGGCGTGCGCCCGACACCTTCCGCCACGGCAACACGACCGGCGGGCCGATCGATGCCGAGCGCTTCGGCGCGGCGGTCGAGCTCCTGAAGGCGACGGGCGATGCGCGCTATGCCCGCGCGATCGAGGCGCTGGTGCCGACGCTGGGCGAGCGGCTCGCCTATGACCTTCCCACCGCGCTCGACGCGCTGCCGCTGATGCCGGCGAGCTACCGAACCGCGCTCGAGGCACAGGCACGCGCGTTCGCGACGCGTGCGGCCGGCTTCGCCAAGGCCAATCCCTACGGCGTGCCGATCGGCGAGGGCGGCTGGGCGGGCAATGGCGGCGTCGTCGGCTTCGGCCTTGCCGCCTATCGCCTTCACGAGGCGTTTCCCGACATCGTTCCCGCGCGGCACGTGTACGATGCGCTCGACTATCTCCACGGCAACCATCCGGGCAGCGACATCTCGTTCGTGTCGGGGGTCGGCACGCGGTCGAAGGAAGTCGCCTATGGCAGCAATCGCGCCGATTTCAGCTACATCGCCGGCGGGGTGGTGCCCGGCGCGCTGATCCTCAAGCCCGACTTCCCCGAGAACAAGGAGGACTGGCCCTTCTTCTGGGGCGAGAACGAATATGTGGTGGACGTGGGCGCCGACTATATCGAGCTCGCTGCCGCCGCGGATGCGCTGAGCCGGAAGCGCTGATCGACAGTATCAGATGAAACCGCTACCTCCTCTCGCATCACGGGAGAGGAGGCGGCGGTGGTCGCGAGCGTGTTCGACCTGTTCAAGATCGGCGTCGGCCCGTCCTCGTCGCACACCATGGGGCCGATGACCGCGGCGTGCGACTTTGTCGAGGCGCTGGGCGATGCGCCGGTCGCGCGGCTGTCGGTCGATCTCTACGGCTCGCTCGCGTTGACGGGGCGGGGGCATGCGACCGACCGGGCGGTGATGCTGGGGCTGTCGGGCTGTCGTCCGGCGACGGTCGATCCCGATGCGATCGACGGCATCGTGGCAGCGGTCGAGGCCGAGGGGCGGGTGACGCTGCCCGGCGGGCGGGTCGCGGCGTTCGATCCGGCGGTCGATCTCGGCTGGCGGATGTTCGAACGGCTCGACTTCCACTCCAACGCGATGCGGCTGGCGGCGTTCGACGGGGAAGGCGGGCTGATCCTCGAGCGCACCGTCTATTCGGTCGGCGGCGGGGCGGTGGTCGAGGCCGACGCCGTGCGCGGCAATGCGGCGCCCGCGATGATGGACGACCCGCCGCACCCCTATCGCTCGGGCGCCGACCTGCTCGCGCATGCCCGGACGCTCGGCTCGATCGCCGGGGTGCAGCGGGCGAACGAGCTGGCCGCGATCGACGAGACGGCATTGTCGGCCCGCCTCGATGCAATTGCGCAGGCGATGCGCGACTGTATCGACCGCGGCATGCGCACCCATGGCATCCTGCCCGGCGGGCTCAAGGTTCGGCGGCGGGCGGCGGCGGGGTTCGAGCGGCTGATGGCGCGGCGCGAGCAGATGCTTGCAGACCCGCTCTCGGTCATCGACTGGGTCAACCTCTGGGCGCTGGCGGTCAATGAGGAGAATGCCGCGGGCGGCCGCGTCGTCACCGCCCCCACCAATGGCGCAGCGGGGATCGTGCCGGCGGTGCTGCGCTATTACGAGCGGATGGTGCCGGGCGCGAGCCCACGCGGGACCGAGGATTTCCTCCTCACCGCCGCAGCGATCGGCAGCCTTTTCAAAGAGAATGCCTCGATCTCCGGCGCGGAGGTGGGGTGCCAGGGGGAGGTGGGCGTCGCCTGTTCGATGGCCGCCGCGGGCCTCTGTGCGGTGCTCGGCGGCACGCCCGAGCAGGTCGAGAACGCCGCCGAGATCGGCATGGAGCATAATCTCGGCCTCACCTGCGATCCCGTCGGCGGGCTGGTGCAGGTGCCCTGCATCGAGCGCAACGCCGTGGGCGCGATCAAGGCGATCGAGGCGGCGCGGCTCGCGCTGCTCGGCGACGGCACGCACCGCGTCAGCCTCGACGAGGTGATCGAGACGATGCGCAAGACCGGCCTCGACATGGGCGAGAAGTACAAGGAGACCGCACAGGGCGGCCTCGCGGCGAACGTGGTAGAGTGTTGAGTTCGTAATCCGCCCCGGGACGGGAAGGGGACTGCCAAAGGCGGTGGAGGCGGGCTCACCGCGAACAAAACGCCTGTGGACCTCCCCTCCATCAGCCGGCGGCTGCCGCCCCCCTCGATGGCAGAGGATTCTAGGCCAGCATGAACTCGCCCGAGACGCCCTCTGCCTCGGCGGACGGCGCGATCCACAGGCGAAACTTGCCCGGTTCGACGGTGGGCTTGAGGTCGGTGCCGATGAAGGTCAGGTCCTCGCGCTTCAGTGTGAACGCCACCCGCTGCGAGGCGCCCGGCGCGAGGCGCACCTTTCGGAACGCCTTCAGCTCCCGCACTGGCCGGGTAATGCTGGCGGTCATATCGCGCACATAGAGCTGCACGACCTCCTCCGCCTCACGCGTGCCCGAATTGGTGACCGTCGCCGCCACCTCGATCGAGCCGCCTGAAGCGAGCGTGGCGCCGCCGCCCTCGAGCGCCGAATAGGCGATCTTCCCGTAGGTAAGCCCGTGCCCGAACGGGAAGCGCGCGCGGTTGAGCGTCTCGCGGAAATGCGCCTTGTAGGGTTCGGGCTTGTCGCCGGGATTGGGACGGCCGGTCGACTTGTGCGCGTAGTAATAGGGCGATTGTCCGCTCTCGACCGGGAAGCTGACGGGCAGCCGCGCCGAGGGGTTCTGGAGCCCGAACAGGATGTCGGCGGTCGCAGGACCGCTTTCCGAGCCGAGGAACCAGGCCGCGAGGATCGCCGGCGCCTCCAGCACCGCCCCGTGCAAGGCGAGGCCGCGGCCGTGGCGGAGGACGACGACGACCGGCTTGCCCGTCGCGGCGACCGCCTCGGCGAGTGCCATCTGCGCGGGCGGGATGGTGATGTCGGTGCGCGACTGCGCCTCGCCCGACATGTTCTGCGCCTCGCCCACGGCCAGCACCACCACATCGGCGGCCTGCGCGGCGGCGACCGCCGCCTCGATCCCGCCGGGCAGCGGGTCGGTGATGCCCGATCCATCGACGGCGGTGACGAGCGCCGGATCGGTCACCGCCGCGCGCACGCCGGTCAAGAGGTCAATCGCCTCGGCATCGGTGCCATAGACGTTCCACGGGCCGATCAACTCGCGCTTCCCCTGCACGAACGGCCCGATCAGCGCGATCCGCTTGCCCGAACGGGGAAGGGGGAGGAGGTCGCCCTCGTTCTTCAGGAGGACGATCGACTTCGCCGCCGCCTCGCGCGCCAGCGCCAGATGCGCGCGTGTGCGGACCCGCGTCTTCTCGCGCCGCGGGTCGATCCGGCGGAAGGGATCGTCGAACAGGCCGAGCTTCTCCTTCAGCGCCAGCACGCGGCCCACCGCCTCGTCGAGCCGCGCCATCGGCACGTCGCCGCTGGCGACCAGGTCGGGCAGGTGGCGGATGTAGAAGCCCGACTGCATCGACATGTCGACGCCCGCCAGAAAGGCGAGCTTCGCCGCCTCGCGCTCGTCGGCGGCAAAGCCGTGGTCGATCAACTCCATGTCGCCGGTATAGTCGGAGACGACGAGCCCGCCCCAGTTCCACTCGCGGCGGAGAAGGTCGGTCAGCAGCCACTTGTTGGCGGTGGCGGGGACGCCCGACAGCTCGTTGAAGCTCGCCATCGTCGTCGCCGCGCCCGCCGCGAACGCCGCCTCGAATGGCGGGAAATAGATGTCGCGGAGCGTCCGTTCCGACACATCGACGCTGTTGTAATCGAGCCCCGACTCCGCTGCGCCATAGGCGGCGAAATGCTTGGCGCAGGCGGCCATCGCGTCGTCGGCGGTGAGCCCCTTGTCGCCCTGGAAACCGCGCACGCGTGCCTCCGCCATGATCCGGCCGAGCAGCACGTCCTCGCCCGCGCCCTCGATCCCGCGGCCCCAGCGCTGGTCGCGGGCGATGTCGACCATCGGCGCGAAGTTCCAGTCGATCCCCGCCGCCGTCGCCTCGACCGCGGCGGCGCGCGCCGTCCGACGGGCAAGATCGGGATCGAAGCTGCCCGCCTCGGCCAGCGGCATCGGGAACACGGTGCGGAATCCGTGGATGACGTCGGCGGCGAAGATCAGCGGGATCTTCAAGCGCGACTCGCGCACCGCCACGGCCTGCATTCGCCGCGCCATCGCCGCGCCGTTGCCGTTGAACACGCCCCCGAGCCGGCCCTTTCGCGTCTCCTCAAGCTGCCCCTCGAAGCTGTTGTTGCCGGCGGGCGGGTTGAGCGTCGTTGCCGCGCCGCCGGCCCAGGCCGCGGCCATCAGCGTCACCTGGCCCGCCTTCTCCTCGACCGTCATCGCCGCGATCAGGTCGCGGACGCGCGCGGAAACGCCGCTCTCGGCTGCCTGCAACAACAGCGCGCGGGCGGGCGAGGCAGCCCAGGCCGCCGCGGCGCCCGCACCCAGCATCAGCGCGCGGCGGGACAGGTCGGGTAGGTGCGGCAAGGGCGTCTCCTCTCGTTCCGGCGCGTTCCTGATCCAGGATAGACACCGTGCTGAATCGATCTTGCACCGGCTCTTAGAGTCTTGTAACCGGTTTCAGCAAGGCCGCGAGGCATGTTTGCTGCGCAGCACGACAAAGAAGGTTCGGGAAGAGGGTCGCCGCCGGAAATGGGCAACGCCACCATTCGTGATGTCGCGCGGGTTGCCGATGTGTCGGTGGCTTCCGCCTCGCGCGCGCTCAACGGACGCGACAATGTGCGGCCCGAATTGCGCGCGCGGGTCGAGGCGGCGGCGCAGCAACTCGGCTATGTCCCCCATGCCGGCGCCCGCAGCCTCAGCCTGTCGCGCACGGGCACGATCGGCGTGGTCCTGCCCGATCTGCACGGCGAGTTCTTCAGCGAGTTCGTGCGCGGCATGGACCGCGAGGTGTCGGCGCGCGGGCTGCACCTGCTCCTATCGAACATGCATGCCGATCCCGAGCAGGGGATCGAGGCGCTGCGGGCGATGCGCGGCCGGGTCGATGGCCTCGTCGTCATGGCGCCTCAGGTCGATGCCGACGTACTCGGCGGCCATCTGCCGCCGAGCGTGCCTGCGATTTTGGTCAACTGCGCGCCCAATCAGCAGGGGCGGGCCGAACTGCGCATCGACAATGCCGCGGGCGCGGCGGCGATGGTCGCGCATCTGGTCGCGACCGGCCGCCGGCGCATCGTCCATATCGCTGGCCCGGCGGGCAATATCGACGCCGACGGGCGCCGCCGTGGCTATGCCGAGGCGATGGCACGGGCTGGCCTGTCGCCGCGGATCGTCGAGGGGCAGTTCGATGAGGCCTCGGGCGCCGCGGCGGCGCTGGCGCTCGCTGCCGAGTCCGATCACTGCGAGGCGATCTTCGCCGCCAACGACATGATGGCGATCGGCGCGCTTGTCGCGCTGCGGGACGCGGGCGTGCGGGTACCGGACGAGATCGCCATCGCCGGCTTCGATGACGTGCCGCTCGCGCGGCTCGTCAGCCCGGCACTGACGACGCTGCGCGTCGGCATCGCCGAGGCGGGCGCGCGCGCGATCGTGCGCCTGGCCGCGCTGGTCGACGGCGCGGCGGATCATTTCGTTGAAGAAATGGTTCCGGCGCTGGTGCCGCGCGACAGCACCGCCGCAACACACACGACACGCCCCCGCCAAGAGGGGCCAGGTTCAGGGGAACGAGCATCATGAAGAAGCATCAAGCCGTCCGCATCCTGCTGGCGAGCGCAACCGCGCTTGCCGGCAGCGCCGCCATCGGCGCGCCCGCCGCGGCGCAGACCACGACCGCCAGCCTGCGCGGCATCGTCCGCGCATCGGGCGGCGCGCCCGCCGCGGGCGCGACGGTAACGCTCGTGGCGCAGGCGACCAACCGCACGATCACCGCCACGACGGCAGCGAACGGCGCCTACATCTTCAACGGCCTGCGTCCCGGTGCCTATACGCTGACGGTCGAGGCGGACGGCCAGCGCTTTCAGCGCGTCGTCACCGTCGCGATCGGCCAGTCGGCGACGTTCGACGTGACGCTGGGCGCCGCCGCCCCCGCGCCTGCCGACGGCACGCCGCCTGCGGTGCCGGCACCCGGCGACGCGCCCGCCGAGGGAGAGGTCGTCGTGGGCGGATCGGACGGGGAGGGCGAGAGCATCGTCGTCACCGGATCGACGCTCCGCGAGGTCAAGACCAGCGAGATCGCCACCAACGTCAGCCAGGCGCAGATCCGCACCCTGCCACAGACCGACCGCAACTTCCTGAGCTTCGCCGCGCTCGCGCCGGGCGTGCGTTACAACGACAGCGAGACCGACAAGAGCTTCCGCGCCGGTGCCTCCGCCGCGAGCCAGGTCAACGTGTTCATCGACGGCGTGAGCCTGAAGAACAAGCTGCGCGAGGGCGGCGTCGCCGGCCAGCAGAACAGCCGCGGCAATCCCTTCGGCCAGCTGGCGGTCCAGGAATTCCGCGTGCTCACGCAGAACTACAAGGCGGAGTACGAGCAGGCGGGGTCGGCCATCATCACCTCGGTGTCGAAGTCGGGCACCAACGAGTTCCACGGCGAGGTGTTCGGCCAGTACACCGACCGCTCGCTGACCGAGACGAGCTTCCTCGATACGCTCAACGACCGGCCCAAGCCCGCGTTCGAGCGCAAGCAGTATGGTATTTCGCTGGGCGGCCCGATCATCAAGGACCGGTTGTTCTTCTTCTTCGCCTATGAGGGCAACGATCAGGACCGCGCCTTCAACGTCGATTCGACCGGCGCCGACGTCGCAATCCAGGAGTTCGAGCAGTTCTCGGGTCGTCGTCTGTCCGAGTTCGAGGGCGCGTTCGTCAGCCCGTTCCGCCAGGATTTCTATTTCGGCAAGCTGACGCTGACGCCCGACGACAATCAGACCTTCGACCTGTCGTTCAGCCGGCGCGAGGAGACGGACATCCAGGGCTTCGGCGGCAACACGGCGTTCGAAGCGGCCGAGAACAAGCGCAACCTCGTCGACACCTACCTATTCAAGTGGACGTACAACGGCGACAACTTCATCAACGAGTTCAACGCCAACTATCTGAATTACGAATTCAATCCGACCTCGATCAACCCTGATCTGCCGGCGTTCGAATATGCCGGCGTGATCCTGTACGGCGGCAAGGATTCGACGCGGCGCGAGTTGCAGCAGAGCTACACGCTGCGCAACGATACGACCTATACCGGGGTTGACGGGCATGCCTTCAAGTGGGGCGTGCGCGTCGAGGTGACCGACATCGAGTTCAACAACAACGCCTTCATCCAGCCGAAATATACCTTCAACCGCGCCGACAATGCCGGGACGCCCAATGATCCGACCGATGATCTGACGTTCGAGTTCCCGTCGGAGGCGCGGCTGGGCCTGGGCAACGGGCGCATCTACGGCTCCAACACGCAGCTCGGCCTCTACGTGCAGGACGACTGGGACGTCACCGACAAGCTGCAGCTCAACCTGGGCGTGCGCTGGGATTACGAGACCAACGCGAACAACAATAAGTTCGTGACGCCCGCGAATGCCGCGGCGGCGCTGCGCGCGCTGCCGACGACCGACTATTTTAACCCGGAAGATTACATCAGCACGGGCAGCAACCGTAAGCCGTTCACCGGCGCGATCGCCCCGCGGTTCGGCTTCTCCTACGACATCACCGGCGAGGAGACGACGGTGATCTTCGGCGGTGCCGGCCGCTATTACGACCGCAACAACTTCAACAACACCGTCGACGAGCTGTCGCGGACGATCAACCCGATCGGCGTGTTCCGCTTCTCGGCCGACGGCCGTCCGCGCCGCGGCCTGCCGACGGTGGCGTGGAACGACAGCTATCTGACGCGTGACGGCCTGCTCCAGCTGATCGCGACCAATCCCGAAACCGCGCTGCCCGAGCTGCTCGTCACCAAGAACGACACCAAGCCGCCGGTCAACGACCAGTTCAGCCTCGGCGTGCGGCAGAAGATCGGGCCGTTCCAGGCCTCGGTCTCCGGCTCGTACCAGCGCGGGCGCAACGGCTATACCTATCTGTTCGCGACGCGGAACAACAACGGGCTGGGTACCTGCTGCAACACCGCGCCCGTCGTCGCCAACGGCTATTCGAACGCGCTGATCGGGTTCGACGGGCTCGACACACGCTACAAGGCGCTCTTCGTCACGCTCGACAAGACCTATACCGAGCGGTCGGGCTGGGGCCTGTCGATCGCGTACACGCTGTCGAAGTCGGAGATCAACAATGACGGGCTCTTCAGCCTCGATGAGGTCGTGCCCGACGATTATGGCTGGCGCACCGCGCCGGGTGACGAGCGCCACCGCGTCGTCATCTCCGGCATTGCCGACCTGCCGCTCGGCTTCCAGTTCTCGACACTCAGCACCTTCGGCTCGGGTTCGGCCTATCAGATCATTGACACGACCGGCGGCACCGAGCCGGGGCAGCGCGAGTTCCTGGCGGGCTATCCCGACAAGAACTGCATCGGCATCTTCGCCTTCTGCGAAGTCAATTTCACGCTGTCGAACAAGCCCAAGGTGCTGGGCGGCGAGCTGGAGGTCGCGGTCGACGTGCTGAACGTCTTCAACAACCGCAACTTCTCCGGCTTCGACGAGGGCGTGAACAACAACATCAACCCCGCCACCGGGCAGATCCAGGATCCGCTCGATCCGCCACTGATCGGCAACAATCTGCTGACGCTGCCGCGTCGCATCCAGTTCAGGGTCGGCTATCGCTTCTGATGCCGATCCTCGCCGGGGTGGTCCCCTCTCCCCCCTGATGGCCACCCCGGCACCATCGTACGCGTAATCAAAAAGGAGGTCGCCTTGCTCGACCGACGCCGTTTCTTCGGCTCTGCAAGCATTGGGCTTGCGGGGATGGCCGCCGCTTGCGCCGCGCCCCGGCGGGGCGATCCGCTGATCGCCAGCAATCCGCCGCGCCCGGATACCGCGACCGGCCCGCTGATCGACGATATCCAGCAGCGCGCCTTCCGCTTCTTCTGGGAAACGACCGAGGTCGAGCGCGGCCTTGCCCCCGATCGCTGGCCGACGCCCAGCTTCGCCTCGATCGCCGCGATGGGCTTCGCGCTCACCGCTTTCCCGATCGGCGAGAGCCATGGTTGGGTGACGCGCGCCGCCGGGCTTCAGCGCACGCTCGGCACGCTGCGGTTCCTCGCGGGCGCGCCGATGGGACCGGAGCCGACGCGGCGGAGCGGGCACAAGGGCTTCTTCTATCACTTCCTCGGCGTGACCGAGGGGTGGCGGTTCGCGCGGTGCGAACTCTCGACGATCGACACCGCGCTCTTGATGGGCGGCGTCCTGTTCGCGCAAAGCTGGTACGACCGCGACGACCCGGCCGAGGCGGAGGTGCGGGCGCTCGCCGACCGGCTCTATCGCGCGATCGAGTGGGATTGGATCACTCCGCGCCCGCCCTTCGTGTCGATGGGCTGGCATCCCGAGAGCGGCTTTATCCCCAGCGACTGGAACATCTACAACGAGGGGATGATCCTCTACGTGCTCGGCCTCGGTTCGCCGACGCATCCGCTGGCGGATGGTACCTGGGCGGCGCTCGCAGACCGGTTCCGCGCGAGCTGGGGCACACATTGGGGGCAGGAGCACCTCCACTTCGCGCCGATGTTCGGCCACCAGTACAGCCATGTCTGGATCGATTTCAAAGGCATCCGCGACCCGCTGATGGTCGAGAAGGGCATCGATTATTTCGAGAACAGCCGCCGCGCGGCCTATGCGCAGCGGCAGTACGCGATCGAGAATGCCGGCCGCTGGCCGGGCTATGGTCCTGACCTCTGGGGGCTGACCGCCTGCGACGGGCCGGGCGATTTCCGGATGGGGGGGCGGCAGTATTTCAGCTACTCGGCACGCGGGCCCGGCGAGCGTGACGACGGCACACTCGCGCCCACGGCGCTTCTCGGCAGCTATCCCTTCGCGCCCGAGATCGTCGAGCCGGCGGTCTCCGCGATCTATCGCCGCTATGGCACGGGCCTTTACGGCAAGTACGGCTTCCTCGACGCTTTCAACTCCTCGATCCAGTCACGCCCGCCCGAGCCGTTCAAGCACGGCGAACTGCGGCCGGGGGTGGGCTGGGTCGACAAGGACTGGCTGGGCATCGACCAGGGGCCGATCGTCGCGATGATCGAGAACCATCGCACGGGACTGGTGTGGAAGACGATGCGGAAGAACCCGTACATCCGACGCGGACTGGAGCGGGCGGGGTTTGCCGGGGGATGGTTGGGATAGGCCCTGCCTGTCACCCGGGACTGTGTCCGGGGCCACTGTCCCGCTTGCCGAACCAACAATGAGTTCGCGTCTCCGTAGACGCCCGATGCGGGTGGGGTCCCTTGTGGCGACGCCGCATGCGAATCAGGTAAGTCCGGGGGGATTCTGTTGCTCGGCCCCCCCGGCGGCCGCCGGTTTCCGCTTCTGTTGCCCGGTGCGGTCCCTACCGCGCTTTTGTCAATCTAACCTAGACCGTGAGGTCTTGGGGTTAGGCCGCAATCGCGAGCGCCTCGTTATCGTTGGCACTTGTGAGATGGGCCGTTGCGGTGGTCCCATTCCGGGCGAAAGCAGCGCTTTTCAACACACGTCGATCCTGGTTCGGCCCCGTCAGAAACGGTGTCCAGATCCACCACCATTTCTGGTGGAGCCGCCGGGTACTGCCCCCGGGTCCGCTGCGCCTATTGTACGCTACATTTTATCGCCATAGCCGGACGAGCCGGCACCGGACGATATAGGCGCCGCGCCGCCAAAGAAAAGCCCTGGCGCGCGCGACCATCTCCGATCGGAAATAGGGCCTTTCCCCCCAGCCCCGGCGGTGGCATGGGACATCGATCATGTTGACGCAGCGTTCGCGGTACGCGCTCCGCGCGATGATCTTCCTGGCCGGCCAGCCGATGAACGGCGCCCCCGTGCCGATGACCCGCATCGCGGCCGAAGCGAACGTGCCGCGCAAGTTCCTCGAGCTGATCCTCGCCGACCTGCGCGAATCGGGCTTCCTCTTTTCGACCCGCGGCAAGGCGGGGGGCTATCGTCTCGCGCGGCCGGCGCATCTCATCTCGCTGGGGGAGATTGTGCGGACGATCGAGGGGCCACTCGCGCTCGTCCCCTGCGTCAGCCGCACCGCCTATCGCCCCTGCACCGACTGCAAGGACGAGGCGACCTGCGCGATCCGCATCGCGATGGCGCGCGTCCGCGACGAGACCGCACGAATCCTCGACGGCACGAGCCTCGCGGACACCAAGACCGACGCGCTGGCGGCGTAAGGGTTCTCCCTCGACGTCGTCCCAGCAAAGGCTGGGATTGCTCAGGTTCACCACATTTTTCGACTTGATCGCGGCCCCGCCTGCGCCGGGGCAGCGGGTCGATCCTCCCCGGAACGGGAAAGGGGATCGCCGAAGGCGGTGGAGGGGATGGCCACGAGCGCTGCGCCTGCGGCCTTCCCCCTCCGTCACGCAGCGCGTGCCACCTCCCCGTCCCGGGGAGATCTAGCTCAGGCGTCCTCGCGCGCCAGCGCCGGATAGTCCGTATACCCCTCCGGCCCCCGGCTGTACCAAGTCGCCATGTCGTCCTTGGCAAGCGGGGCGCCGGTGCGCAGCCGCTCGACCAGATCTGGGTTGGAGATGAACGGCCGGCCAAAGGCGATGCCGTCCGCACGCCCTTCGGCCACCGCAGCCTCGGCCGACGCCTTGTCGTAATCCTGGTTGAGGATCAGCGGACCGGTCCAGCGCTGGCGGAAGGCGGGCGAGATCGCCGGCTGCGTGGTCGAGCCGAAGGTGCCGTCGGGGCCGGGCTCGCGCAGCTCGACAAAGGCGATCTTCTTGCTTTCCAGATAGTCGGCGATCGGCAGGAACACCGCCTCGGGATTCGAATCGATCACCCCCTGCGTGTCGCCATTGGGCGAGAAACGGACGGCGGCGCGGTCGGCGCCCGCGACCTCGACGATGCGGTCCATCGCCTCGCGCAGCAGGCGGCCGCGATTCTCCGGGCTGCCGCCATAATCGTCGTCACGGAAGTTCGAATTGTCGCGCAGGAACTCGTCGATCAGATAGCCATTGGCCGCATGCAGCTGCACACCGTCGAACCCGGCTGCCAGCGCACCCCGCGTCGCATGCTCGTAATCGTCGAGCACCCGCTTGATGTCGTCGAGGGTCGCGGCGCGCGCCTCACCATAAGGCTTCTTCTCGCCGTTCGAGAGGTAGGTGCGCACGCTGCCCGGCGCGGTCGTCGCCGAAGAGGAGAGGGGCGCCGCACCGCCAAGGAAATCGGGATGAACCAGCCGGCCCATGTGCCAGAGCTGCGCGAAGATGCGCCCACCCGCCTGATGCACGCGCTCGACCACCGGCTTCCACCCCTCGACCTGCTCGTCGGTCCAGAGGCCCGGCGCGTACGCCCAGCCCAGCCCCTCGCGGCTGATGCCCGTCGCCTCGCTAATGATAAGGCCGGCGCCGGCGCGCTGCGCATAATAGTCGCCCATGATCGGCGTGGGGACGTGCCCCTCGGTCGCGCGGCCGCGCGTCAGCGGCGACATGAGGATGCGGTTCGGCGCCTCGACCGCGCCCAGGCGGATCGGGTCATAGAGCGATGCCATTCGGGGAAACTCCATTGTTGGCAGGACAGCGGACAAGTAGGTCGCTAAGGGGCGCCATGCATCGGACCCTGACCCAAAGGATAACTACACAGGGCCCAAGCTGGGCACCGGTTGCCGCGGTCGCGGCGGCCAACGTCTTCCTTGCGACGGGGCCGCTGTTCGTGCGGCTGGCCGATACCGGGCCAGTCGCCGCGGCCTTCTGGCGGATCGCGCTCGCGGCACCCGTGCTGCTGGTCGCCGCGGCGCTGCTCGGCGAGCGGCCGGTGCGCGCGGCGCGGGGGCTGTGGGGAGCGATCGCGCTCGCAGGCCTCGCCTTCGCGCTCGATCTCGGCAGCTGGCATGTCGGCATCCTCGGCACGACGCTCGCCAACTCGACGCTGTTCGGCAATTCGGCGACGCTGATCTACCCGATCTACGGCTTCATCGTCGCGCGCGCCTGGCCGACGCGGATGCAGGGGGCGGCGCTGACGCTGGCGGCGCTCGGCGGCGGGCTGCTGCTCGGCCGCTCGGCCGAGCTGTCGCCGCAGAACCTGGTCGGCGACCTGTTCTGCCTGCTCGCCGGCGTGCTCTATGCCGCCTATTTCATCATCATGGCGCGAGTGCGCACCGCGATGCGGCCGCTGTCGGCGCTCGGCCTGTCGACCGCGGCGAGCGCGCTGCCGCTCCTTGCCCTCGCGCTGATCCTCGGCGAGCGGGTGATGCCCGGCGACTGGACGCCGCTCCTCCTCCTCACCCTGTGCAGCCAGCTGATCGGGCAGGGGCTGCTCATCTATGCGATCGGCCATCTGACGCCGCTGGTCGTTGGCCTCGCGCTGCTGATCCAGCCGGTGGTGTCGGCGACGATCGGCTGGCTCTGGTTCGACGAGCGGCTGGGGCTGCCCGACATTGCCGGGGCGGTGCTGATCGCCGCGGCGCTGGTGCTCGTCCGAAAGCCCGAGGGCAAGCCGCTTGCACCGGAGGCTGCGGACCCTAGATCGGTGGCGTGAGACTGGAGCCGACGCGATGACCGACCTGCCGCCCGATCCGACGCTTGACGAGATGCGCGTGGGCCTCGCCCCGCTGGTGGCGAGCAACGCGGCGTTCGACGGGTGGAAACCCGCGGCGGTCGATGCCGCGGCGGACACGCTCGGCATTGATCGGGACGTGGCGCGGCTCGCCTTTCCCGGCGGCGCGGTCGATATGATCGACGCCTGGTTCGCGCATGTCGATGCCGAAATGCTGCGCCGCCTGCCGCCCGAGACGCTCGCCGCGATGAAGATCAGGGCAAAGATCGCCGCGCTGGTCGAGGCGCGGCTCGATATCGTCGCGCCCGATCGCGAGGCGCTGCGCCGCGCGCTCGCGGTTCTTGCGCTGCCGCAGAACGCGGTGCGCGGCGTAAAGCTCGGATGGCGCGCGGCCGACGTGATGTGGCGCGCGGCGGGCGACACCGCGACAGATTACAACCACTACACCAAGCGCACGCTGCTCGCCGGCATCTATGCCGCGACGGTGACGGTGTTCCTCGATGACGAGAGCGAAGGTCAGGCGGACACGCGCGCCTTTCTCGCCCGCCGGATCGACGACGTGATGCGGTTTGAGGCTGCGAAGGCGAAATGGACCGGCGGTCCGCATCGGCTCAGCCTCTCGCGCTTCGTCGGTCGCCTCCGCTACCCGCCCGCCGCCTGAAGCCGCGCCAGCGCGCGGTCGCGGCCGATCAGCGGCAGCAGCGTCGCCATGTCGGGGCCGTGCGCTTGACCCGTGAGCGCGAGGCGCAGCGGCAGGAACAGCGCCTTGCCCTTGCGCCCGGTCGCGTCCTTGAGTGCGCCCGTCAGCGCGTGCCAGGGGTCCGCGGTCCAGTCGATGTCCGTTGCCGCGCGGGCCGCGTCGGCCAGATAGACCCGATCCGCGTCATCGATCGCGGGCGGATCGATCGGCCCCTCGATCACCTGCCACCAGTCCTTTGCTTCGGCGACGTGGCTCAGGTTGGGGCGGACGGCTTCCCACGCCTCGGCACCCATCCCCGACGGCAGCCGATCTGCGACCGCCGCGTGACCCAGCTGATGGACGATCCGCGCATTGACCGCGGTCAGCTCCGCCTCATCGAACCGCGCCGGCGCGCGGCCGAAGCGCGCGAAGTCGAATGCGCCGGCGAGCGTCAGCGGATCGACGATCGGCTCGACCGGGTCGCTGGTACCGATGCGCGCGAGCAGCGCGATCAGCGCCTGCGGCTCGATCCCCTCCTCGCGGAAATGCTCCACACCCAAGGAACCGAGCCGCTTCGACAGCTTGCCCTCGCTCCCTGTAAGCAACGCGGCGTGCGCGAAGGTCGGCGGGGAAGCGCCAAGCGCCGCGAACATCTGCACCTGCGCCGCGGTGTTCGACACATGATCCTCACCGCGCACGACATGGGTCACGTTCATGTCGATATCGTCTATGACGCTGGGGAGCAGATAGAGCCAGCTGCCGTCCGCGCGCCGCACCACCGGATCGCTGATCGCTGCGGGGTCGAAGCGCTGGTGGCCGCGGATCGCGTCGTCCCATTCGATGGCCGCGTCATGATCGAGCCGGAATCGCCAGTGTGGCCGTCGCCCCTCGGCCTCGAGCGCCGCGCGCTCGGCCGCAGTCAGCGCCAGCGCCGCGCGGTCGTAGATCGGCGGCAATCCGCGCCCGAGCAGGATTTTGCGCCGGAGGTCGAGCTCCTGCGGCGTTTCGTAGCAGGGATAGAGCCGCCCCGCCGTCACCAATGCATCGAACCGCGCCTCATAGGCATCGAGCCGCGCCGACTGCCGTTCCTCGCCATCGGGCACCAAGCCAAGCCAGGCAAGGTCGCGCCGGATCGCCTCGACGAACCTTTCCTCGCTGCGCGCCGCGTCGGTATCGTCGAGCCGCAGGAGGAAGCGCCCGCCCTTCGCCTTGGCGAACAGCCAGTTGAGGATTGCGGTGCGCAGGTTGCCGACATGGAGCAGCCCGGTGGGGCTCGGCGCGAAACGGGTGACGACGGTCATGGCGGGCGTGTAGGCGGCGGCTGCCACGCCGTCCATTCGTCACGTCTTGACGCGAGTGCCTTTCGTCACATGGGTTTCACAATCGCCCCGCCCGCTCTAAAGGGCGCGCGAGCATCCATCCAGGCAAGGCGATCGCATGAAACTCCTCGCGGGCAACTCGAACCATCCGCTGTCGCGCGCGATCGGCGATTATCTCGAGATTCCGCTGACGCAGGCGAACGTGCGCCGCTTCGCCGACGAGGAGATCTTCGTCGAGGTGCTCGAGAACGTCCGCGGCGAGGACGTGTTCGTGATCCAGTCGACGGCCTTCCCCGCCAACGACAACCTCATGGAACTGCTCATCATGATCGACGCGCTGAAGCGCGCGTCGGCGAAGCGGATCACCGCGGTGCTCCCCTATTTCGGCTATGCGCGTCAGGACCGGAAGCCCGGCCCGCGGACGCCGATCTCGGCCAAGCTGGTCGCCAACCTCATCACCACCGCGGGTGCCGACCGGGTGCTGTCGGTCGACCTGCATGCCGGGCAGATCCAGGGCTTCTTCGACATCCCGACCGACAATCTCTACGCTGCGCCGGTGATGTCGACCGACATCCTGACGCGCTTTGGCGAGCGCAACCTGATGGTCGTGTCGCCCGACGTCGGCGGCGTGGTGCGCGCCCGCTCGCTCGCCAAGCGGCTCGACAACGCGCCGCTCGCGATCGTTGACAAACGGCGCGAGCGGCCGGGCGAATCGGAAGTGATGAACATCATCGGCGAGGTCGAGGGCCGCTTCTGCATCCTGATCGACGACATCGTCGATTCGGCCGGCACGCTCTGCAACGCCGCCGCCGCGCTCAAGACGGCGGGGGCGGCTGGGGTGGTCGCCTATTGCACCCACGGCGTCCTTTCAGGGGGCGCAGTGGCGCGGGTCGAGGCATCGGCGCTCGAGGAACTGGTCATCACCGACTCGATCGGCAACCACGACGTGATCGCGGAGGCCAAGCGCATCCGACACCTGACGATCGCGCCGCTGGTCGCCGAAGCGATCAAGCGCATTGCCGACGAAGCATCGGTGTCGAGCCTGTTCGACTAAGGGGCCTCATCCGGCGCTAGCGGTGATCCCGGCGAAAGCCGAGATCACCCACAGCACGAGCCGAAGCAGTCCCAACCCCGCTGAAGCGACGACTAGGGTCAATCGTCCCAGCGCGGGCTGGCATCGCTGGCCTCTGGCTCGGCCGGTCTACTGATACCCGCCTTCTTCCTCACGCTCCTCGGCGGCTTCGGCCTGCGCCTCTTCCAGCTCGCCCTCGTCTGCGTCCTCCTCGGTGCTGTGCTCGGATGTGTCGGTCGAGTTCTCGTCGAGCTCGTTGACGTCGTGCTCGAAGCCGGGCTCTTCCTTTTCGGGGTGCTGCGCCATGATCGTCTCCTTCACGGGGGACAACGATCGGCGCTCCGGATCGCCTCAATCGCGATCGGCGATCCGCGACAACGCCGAGGCGATGCGGAGGAGCACGACGACCCCCGCCGCGGCAAAGCCCGCCAGTGCCGTCAGCGCATAGCTGATCGCGCGTAGCCAGCGCTCGAGTTCGCGATCGGGGGCAGGCGGTACGGGCGCTTCGGACGGCGCCACTACGCGCACCACCTCACCCGGCACGATCTCGCCGATGGGACTGGGCCGCGTCACCGCGGCGGGCGGCGGGGCGGGGCCGGTGTCGGCGGTTTCGGCGATCGCGCCGATCAGGCTCAGCGTTGCGGTGCCACTCAGGACGAGCAGCGCGATCCGGCCGATCGACGGGCCGAGGCTCAAGCCATCTCGCGGGGTGCGCGCACCCCTGCATTGCCGCGACGCTTCAGTTCTGCCTTCAGTTCCTCGGGCTTGGGTGCGATCAGGAAGCCGAAGCTGACCGTGCCCTCCTTGGTCTCGACCGCATGGTGAAGGCGGTGCGCGGACACGATCCGCTTCATGTAGCGCGACTTGGGCAGATATCGCGACGGCACCCGCCGATGGACGATGATGTCATGAAAGCCGAGATAGATCGCGCCATAGGCCGCGATCCCCGCGCCGATCCAGATCGTCGCCGGATGCCAGCCCAAATAGGTGCCGCCGACCAGCAGGCTGATCGACGGCGCGGCGAAGATCACGAAATAAAGGTCGTTGGCTTCCCAGAAACCCGTGCGCGGTCGGTGGTGGCTCTTGTGCAGGAACCAGCCCGGCCCATGCATGATCCAGCGATGCGCGCCATAGGCAACGCCCTCCATCGCGGCGACGGTGGCAAGGAAGATGAGGATGCCGGTCAGCACGTGCATTGCGCCCATATAACCATGCGGCCTGCGACTGGAAACCGGGGCGTTGGCCCATGCGCTGTTGCGATTGCGACGCAACTGCCGGAGCGATGTGCCCGACGGGGTTTGCAAGGGGTAGATTCCGCCGCGCGGCTGTGCTTAGGGCTTCTCCGTTTCGCGTCCGCGATGCGGCGCCCCTGCGAGGAAGGATACCCGCGCGATGAACATTCACGAATATCAGGCGAAAGAGCTGCTGGCCAAGTTCGGCGTGCCCGTCCCCGCCGGCTATGCCGCGCTGAGCGTCGAGGAAGCCGTCGAGGCGTCGAAGAAGCTGCCCGGACCGCTTTATGTCGTGAAGGCGCAGATCCACGCGGGCGGCCGCGGCAAGGGCAAGTTCAAGGAACTCGGCCCCGACGCCAAGGGCGGCGTCCGCCTCGCCAAGACCGAGGACGAGGTGCGCGCGGCCGCGACCGAGATGCTCGGCAACACGCTGGTCACGGTTCAGACGGGCGATGCCGGCAAGCAGGTCAATCGCCTCTACGTCACCGACGGCGTCGACATCGCCAAGGAATTCTACCTCGCGCTGGTCGTCGATCGCGCCAGCGGCCGCGTCGGCTTCGTCGTCTCGACCGAGGGCGGCATGGATATCGAAACCGTGGCGCATGACACGCCCGAGAAGATCTACAGCTTCTCGGTCGATCCCGCGACCGGCTTCCAGCCGCACCACGGCCGCGCCGTTGCCGCTGCGCTCGGGCTGTCGGGCGACCTTGCCAAGCAGGCGGCCAACGTCGCCGCAAAGCTCTACGACGCCTTCCTCGGCACCGATGCCGAGCAGATCGAGATCAACCCGCTCGCCGTCACCGACGACGGCAAGCTGATGGTCCTCGACGCCAAGGTCGGCTTCGACGGCAATGCGATGTTCCGTCACAAGGACCTGATGGAGCTGCGCGACACCACCGAAGAGGACGCGATGGAGCTCGAGGCGTCGAAGTACGACCTCGCTTACATCAAGCTCGACGGCGACATCGGCTGCATGGTCAACGGCGCGGGCCTTGCCATGGCGACGATGGACATCATCAAGCTCAACGGCATGTTCCCGGCCAACTTCCTCGACGTCGGCGGCGGCGCCTCGAAGGAGAAGGTGACGGCGGCGTTCAAGATCATCCTCTCCGACCCCGCGGTGAAGGGCATTCTCGTCAACATCTTCGGCGGAATCATGAAGTGCGACATCATCGCCGAGGGCATCGTCGCCGCGGCGAAGGAAGTGAACCTGTCGGTGCCGCTGGTCGTCCGGCTGGAGGGCACCAACGTCCAGCAGGGCAAGGACATCCTCGCCAATTCGGGCCTCGCCATCGTGCCGGCGAACGACCTGGGCGATGCGGCAAAGAAGATCGTCGCCGAGGTCAAGAACGCCGCCTGAACCCTCCGGCGCGAGTCGCGTTCAAACGGGGGTCGGGGCGGCAACGTTCCGGCCCCTTTCGTTTGACGCTACGTCGGGCCCGCATTGCCGTACCGGACTTGCGAAACGGCGTAGGAATGGCCAGAAATAGGCGCAACCCAACGTTCGAAAACAACGACTGCAGGAAGTGGAGCCGCTGGTGAAAGCCCTCGTCCCCGTCAAGCGCGTGCTTGACTATAACGTGAAGCCGCGAGTGAAGGCCGACGGAACGGGCGTCGACCTCGCCAACGTCAAGATGAGCATGAATCCCTTCGACGAGATCGCCGTCGAGGAGGCGATCCGCCTCAAGGAAAAGGGCGTCGTGACCGAGATCGTCGCCGTGTCGATCGGCGTCGCCAAGGCGCAGGACACGCTGCGCACCGCGCTCGCCATGGGGGCCGACCGCGCGATCCTCGTCACTGCCGAGACCGAGGTCGAGCCGCTTGCCGTCGCCAAGCTCCTGAAGGCGATCGTCGACGAGGAAGCGCCGCAGCTGGTGATCCTCGGCAAGCAGGCGATCGACGACGATGCGAACCAGACCGGCCAGATGCTCGCCGCGCTGCTCGGCTGGGGCCAGGGCACCTTCGCCTCGAAGGTCGAGGTCGAAGGCGACAGCGCGAAGGTGACGCGCGAGGTCGATGGCGGGCTAGAGACGGTAAGCCTCAAGCTTCCCGCGATCATCACCACCGATCTGCGCCTCAACGAGCCGCGCTATGCGACGTTGCCCAACATCATGAAGGCCAAGTCCAAGCCGCTCGCGACCAAGACGCCCGCCGATTACGCCGTCGATATCGCGCCGCGCCTGACCGTCGTGTCGGTGGCCGAGCCGTCGAAGCGGCAGGCCGGTGCGAAGGTCGCCGACGTCGACGAGCTGGTCATGAAGCTCAAGGCGATGGGCGTCGCAAAGTAAGCCGGCTCAATTCAGATTAAAGGAACGCAGAAATGAAGACCTTGGTTTGGGTCGAGCATGACGGTCAGGCCGTCAAGGATGCGACGCTGTCGGCAGTGACCGCCGCCAGCAAGCTGGGTGAGGTCCACCTCCTCGTGGCCGGCGAGAACGTTGCCGGCGTCGCCGAAGCCGCCGCGAAGATCGCGGGCGTGGGCAAGGTCCATGTCGCCGACGGCGCGCCATTTGCCCACGCGCTCGCTGAAAATGTCGCGCCGCTGGTCGCCACGCTGATGGAAGGCCACGACGCCTTCGTCGCGCCGGCCACGACGACGGGCAAGAACATCACCCCGCGCGTCGCCGCGCTGCTCGACGTGATGCAGCTGTCCGATATCCTCTCGGTCGAGGGGCCGGACACCTTTACCCGCCCGATCTACGCCGGCAACGCGATCGCGACAGTGAAGACCTCGGACGCCAAGCTTGTCGTCACCGTGCGCGGGACGGCGTTCGAGAAGGCAGCGGCCGAGGGCGGGTCGGGCACGATCGAGGCGATCGAAGGCGTCGGCACCGACGCGGGCGTATCAAGCTTCGTCAGCGCCGAGATCGCCCAGTCGGCCCGGCCAGAACTCACCAGCGCCAAGATCATCGTTTCGGGCGGCCGTGCGCTCGGCAGCGCCGAGGAATTCCACAAGCTGATCGACCCGCTCGCCGACAAGCTGGGTGCCGGCGTTGGCGCCAGCCGCGCGGCGGTCGATGCGGGTTATGCCCCGAACGACTACCAGGTCGGTCAGACCGGCAAGATCGTCGCGCCCGAGGTCTATGTCGCGGTCGGCATTTCGGGGGCGATACAGCACCTCGCCGGTATGAAGGACTCGAAGGTCATCGTGGCGATCAACAAGGACGAGGATGCGCCGATCTTCCAGGTCGCCGACCTCGGTCTCGTCGGCGACCTGTTCAAGCTCGTACCGGAACTGACGGAAAAACTCTGACGCCGCGCCGTTGGCGGAAGGAAGGGGGCGCGGCTGTCGTGGCGGCGCCCCTTTCATTCGTGATCAGCCACCTCGGCGATGCGGGCGGGTTCGC
Organism: Sphingomonas spermidinifaciens; assembly: GCF_002351485.1. Classification (GTDB taxonomy): domain Bacteria; phylum Pseudomonadota; class Alphaproteobacteria; order Sphingomonadales; family Sphingomonadaceae; genus Sphingomonas; species Sphingomonas spermidinifaciens. The sequence continues at coordinate 605,245 of NZ_NWMW01000002.1, forward strand.
GCGTGAGGATCGGCCCCGACCGGAGCAGCAGGAAGCCCGCGAGCGCCGACACGACTGACCCCGCCAGCACCCCGATCTTCACCTCGTCCATCAGCAGTTCGTTGCCGGGAAAGGCGAGGCCGCCGATGAACAGGCTCATCGTGAACCCGATGCCGGCGAGCATCGAAACCCCCCAGATCTGCAGCCAGCCGCAATTGGGCGCCGCAGCAAAGCCCGTCCGGTCGGCAACCCAGATCGCCGAGAAGATGCCGAGCTGCTTGCCCACGAACAGCCCGAGCAGGATGGCGAGGGGCAGCGGCTCGAACAGGATCGCCGGCGACAGACCGGCGAACGACACCCCCGCATTGGCGAAGCCGAACACCGGCACGACGACGAAGGCGACGGGCGTGTGGAGCAGGTGCTCCAGCCGGTGGAGCGGCGAATTGGCGGCATCGGGCGCGGCCGGCGACTTGATGATAGGAATGGTCATCGCCGCCAGCACGCCGGCAACCGTCGCATGCACGCCCGAATTGAACACGAACAGCCAGAGCGGCAGCGCGAGCAGCAGATAGGGCCAGAGCGCCAGAACGCCGCGCCGGTTGAGCGCCGTCATCAGCGCCAGCACCCCTGCCGCCGCGGCCAGCCAGCCCCAGCCGATGCCGGCGGTATAGGCAACCGCGATCACCACCACCGCGCCCATATCGTCGACGATCGCCACCGTTGTCAGGAAGAGCTTGAGCGAGGCGGGCGCCCGCTTGCCGAGCAGCGCGAGCACGCCGATCGCAAAGGCGATGTCGGTCGCCGCCGGGATCGCCCAGCCAGCGGTCAGCCCCGGATCGGGCGCGACCGTCGCGAGATAGACGATCGCCGGCACGACCATCCCCGCCGCCGCCGCGACGACGGGCAGCCGCCGCCGCTCCCAGCTCGCCAGCCGCCCGTCGACCATCTCGCGCTTGATCTCCAGCCCGACGAGCAGGAAAAACAGCGCCATCAGCGCATCGTTGATCCACAGGTGCACCGTCATCGACCCGTATTTGGGGCTGATGACCGGTCCGGTCTCCAGATGCAGCAGGTGGAAATAGGCCTCGCGCGTCGAAGGCAGATTCGCGGCGACCAGCGCGACCACCGCGGCGACGATCAGGACGATTCCGCCCGTTGCCTCGCGGTGTAGGAAGCTTCGCAGCGCCGAGCGCGAGCGGCCGAAGATCGTTACGGTCATCGACGTTTCCCCTTCACCTTGCCGTTGCTCCTATGCACTGGCAGCCACGTGGCAAAGCCCCTAACGACCTGATCCATGTCGGATCCCGCGCGCCGCCTCCCGTCGATACCCGCCTTGCAACGCTGGTGGCGCGTGCATGTTCGCCGCGATGTCGATCATGAGGCGGTGCTGGCGGCGGTTCGCGACGACGCCGGCTGGAACGGGCGCTATGCGTTCATGATCCTGATGTCGGCGGGCATCGCGGTGCTCGGCCTGCTCCTGTCGTCGCCCGCGGTGGTGATCGGGGCGATGCTGATCTCGCCGCTGATGGGTCCGATCATCGGGCTGGGTTTCGGCCTCGCGACCTTCGACTGGCCGGAAATCCGGGCGAGCTTTGCCGCGCTCATTCTGGGAACGGTGCTCGCGATCGGGTTCACCGCGCTCGTCGTCGCGCTCTCGCCGCTCCAGAACGTGACCGACGAGATCGCGGCGCGGACGCGCCCCAACCTGTTCGACCTGGTCGTTGCGCTGTTTTCGGCGCTGGCGGGCGGCTATGCGGTGATCCACGGCCGGGCGGGGACCGTCGTCGGCGTCGCCATCGCGACCGCGCTGATGCCTCCGCTGGCGGTCGTCGGCTTTGGCCTTGCGACTCAGAACTGGACGGTGTTCGGCGGCGCGCTGCTGCTGTTCGTGACCAACCTCATGACGATTGCACTGTCGGCGGCGATGATCGCGCGGGTACACGGCTTCGGCTCGCACCTGTCGCCGCAGCATACGCTGGTCCAGACGGTGCTGGTGTTCGGCTCGCTCGGCGCACTTGCGCTGCCGCTCGGCGTGTCGCTGCGCCAGATCGCATGGGAATCATTGTTCACGCGGCAGGCGCGCGAGGTGCTGACCGGGGAGTTCGGCAGCGATGCCCGGCTCAGCCAGGTGGACATCACATATGCCGTCGATCGCATCCGTATCGAGGCGACGGTGCTGACGCCCCGGCTCAACCCCGCGGCCGAAAAGCACGCCGCCGCGGTGCTGCGCCAGCGCACCGACCGGCCCGTTACCGTCTCGATCGACCAGTATCGCGTCGGTACGGGGGCCGAGGCCGAGGCGGCGCAGATCGCCAACGCCGCCGGACGGCTCGGCGATCGCACCGCCGAGCGACTGACCGAGCAACTCGCGCTCGTGTCGGGTGCCCCTCGCGAGGCGATCCTGATCGACGCCGACCAGCGCCATGCGGTGGTGCGGGCGCAGCCGCTGGAGGGGGCGACGCTGTCTGCCTATCGCACCCTCGAAACGCGCGTCGCCGCAGTCGTGCCGGGCTGGCGGATCGAGCTGGTACCGCCCATGGGCGCGTTGCCGCCGGTCGAACTGACCGATGGCGTGCCCGATCCGAACGGACTGGCGCTGCTCGGCTGGGCCGGAGCGCGAACGGGGGTGCCATTGACGTTGAGCGGTCCCGAGACGGCGGTCGATGCCGCGATTCGGGCCTTGACCCGTACCGGGGTTGCCGCCTCGGCGGGGTCGGTGCGTAGTGGCGACACCTTGACTGCGAGCTGGGCGACCGCCGCGCCCTGACCGTCAGCCGCGTGGGCGCGTTTTGGCCTTAGCCATGCGCATGCCCTGCTGCTGGCAGGCACCGGTGATCTCGGGGAAAGACAGGTCCGAATTGCGCGCCAGCGCCTCTGGCATCGCCGCCTGGCATTCGAGCGCGGTGCGATAGCGGATCGGCTCGACACGCGCCTGCTCGCATACGGCCCCGGCATCGCCGCAGCCCATGATCGCCATCACGAAATAGAGCGGTTCCATCGTCTCGACCTCCGTCCGGTTCAACGCAAGCCGCGACGAACGGTTGCCTGTCCCGTTCGCGTTGCATGTCGGCAGTCTTGACCCCAGATAGACGCCCGCATGCCACCCATCGACACCACGGGCACGACCGTCGAGCGTCCGCTCATTCCGACGGTGCGGCGCTTCCTGCCCTATCTGTGGCCGCGCGAGGCCCCGCGGCTGAAGGCGCGGATCATCGTCGCGATGGTCTTCGTCGTCGCCTCGAAGCTGGTACAGGTCTATGGCGCGCCCTTCGCGCTGCAGGGGGCGGTCGACGGCATGGCGAGCGGGGATCGCAGCGCCGCAACGCTGATCGTCCTCCTCGTCATCGGCTATGCCGCGGCGCGGCTCGGCACCGTGCTGTTCGACAACCTGCGCAACGCGGTGTTCGAGCGGGTGGGGCAGGATGCGACGCGGCGGCTGGCAGCGGCGGTGTTCCGGCACCTCCATCAATTGTCGCTGCGCTTCCACCTCGAACGGCGGACCGGCGCGATCACCAAGGTGGTCGAACGGGGGACCAAGAGCATCGATACGATGCTCTATTTCCTCCTGTTCAACATCGCGCCGACGATCCTCGAACTGGGGCTGGTGCTTCAGATCTTCGGCTCGCGCTTCGGCTGGTGGCTGGTCGCCTCGACGCTGGCGATGGTAGTGATCTACATCGCCTTCACGCGTATCGTCACCGACTGGCGCCAGAAGCTGCGCGAGGCGATGAACGATCTCGACACCGGGGCGGTCGCGCACGCGGTCGACTCGCTCCTCAATTTCGAGACGGTCAAATATTTCAACGCGGAGCGGCGTGAGGCCGAGCGGTACGAGCGCGCCGTCCACGCCTATGCCAATGCCGCGACCAAGAGCGAGAACAGTCTCGCCTGGCTTAATATCGGCCAGTCGGTCATCACCAACGGAATGCTGGCGATCGGCATGGGGGTGATCGCCTGGGGCTGGTCGACCGGGCGCTTCACGCCGGGCGACGTTGTGTTGGTGTCGACGTTGCTTAGCCAGCTGTTCCGCCCGCTCGACATGCTCGGCTGGGTCTATCGGACGATCCGGCAGGGCGTGATCGACATGGGTGCGATGTTCGACCTGCTCGATACCGGCGCGGAAGTGCGCGACGTGACGGGCGCACCGCCGCTGGTGGTGGACCGCGCGGCGGTGCGGTTCGAGAATGTCGTGTTCGGCTACGAACCCGATCGCGCGATCCTGAAGGGCATCGACCTCGACGTGCCGGCGGGCGCGACGGTGGCGATCGTCGGCCATTCCGGCGCGGGCAAGTCGACGATCGCTCGGCTGATGTTCCGCTTCTACGACGTGCAGGGCGGCCGTATCCTGATCGACGGACAGGATATCTCCAAGGTTCAGCAGGAGACGCTTCGTGCCGCGATCGGCATCGTGCCGCAGGACACGGTGCTGTTCAACGACACCATCGGCTACAACATCGCCTATGGCCGAGAGGGCGCGACCGAGGAGGAGATCGCCAACGCCGCCCGCGGCGCGGCGATCGGCGACTTCATCGAAAGCCTCACCGACGGCTATCGGACGCGCGTCGGCGAGCGTGGCCTGAAGCTATCGGGTGGCGAGAAGCAGCGCGTGGCGATCGCCCGCACCCTCCTCAAGAACCCGCCGATCCTGATCCTCGACGAGGCAACCAGCGCGCTCGATAGCCGGACCGAGGCGGAGATCCAGGCCACCCTCGAAGCCATCGAGCGCGGGCGCACGACGATCGTCATCGCCCATCGCCTGTCGACCGTCGTCCATGCCGACCGCATCGTCGTGCTGGAAGAGGGCAGGGTTGCCGAACAGGGCACCCACGCGCAATTGCTGCGCGCAGGCGGCATCTATGCCGAAATGTGGGCGCGGCAGGCGCGCGAGCGCGAGGAAGCGCTGGCGGCCGAATGAGGGAGCGAGTGATGGCCGAGAAGCGCACGAACTGGTGGGGCGTGGCGGCGGGTGCCGCGGGCGCGATCGGCGGCGGGCTCGCGCTCTGGTCGGCGCTCGGCGCACGCGCGGCGGAGCGGGCGGTGCCCGCGGACGGCCGGTTCGTCGAGGTCGACGGCGCGCGCATCCATTATGTCGATCTCGGCCCGCGCGACGCGCCGGTGCTGCTGATGGTCCATGGGCTGATGGGGCAGCTTCGTAACTTCACCTATGCGCTGACCGACAAGCTTGCCGCGGACTACCGCCTCATCGCGATCGACCGGCCGGGCTGGGGGCATTCGGTGCTCAAGGGACGGCGGCCCAACATCCTCGAACAGGGGCGAACGGTGGTCGCGGTCGCCGATGCGCTGGGGCTCGAAAAGCCGCTGCTCGTCGGCCATTCGCTGGGCGGCGCGGTGGTGCTCGCCGCCGCGCTCGCCGCACCGGGACGCTTCGCCGGCCTCGCGCTGATCGCGCCGCTGACCCAGCCGGTCGAGACCGCACCGCCACAGTTCGCCGGCCTCGTCGCGCCGGCCGGCGTGCGCGAGGTCCTGTCCTGGACGCTCGCGGTGCCGAGCGCCGCGCTGACCGGCCCTGCGGTTGCCAAGATGGTGTTCGCCCCCGATGCTGTCCCCGACGACTTCGTGACGAGGGGCGGCGGCGCGCTCTCCGCCCGCCCGCAAAGCTATCGGGCCGGCTCGTTCGAGGTGATGAACGCGAAGCCCGAAGTCGCCTGGATGGCCGCGCATTACGGCGAACTGTCGCTCCCTGCCGCGATCCTGTTCGGCCGCGGCGACGCAGTGCTCGACCCCGAGATGCACGGGCGGGCGACCGCGGCGACGATCCCCGGCTGCCGGCTGGAACTGGTCGACGGGGGGCACATGCTGCCGGTGACGCATGCGGACGTGACGGCGTCGTTCGTGCGGGGAGTGATGGGGCGGTAGGTTGAGCACCCTTGCCCGGCGCGAGAAGAGCAAGACAGCGATTCGACAGGCTGAACGCGAACGGGGGCTCGTGGGCGGTCCACCCGTTTCCCCCGCACCAATCCTTGCTAAGGGCACCGCATGCCCTACCCTCTAGACGTCCTTCACGCCACCTTCGGCTTCACCCAGTTCCGGGGCGTGCAGGCCGAGGTCGTCGGCCGCGTGCTGGCGGGCGAGCGAACGTTGGCGGTGATGCCGACGGGGGCGGGCAAGTCGCTGACCTATCAGCTTCCCAGTGTCATGCTGGAGGGCACCTGCGTCGTCGTCAGCCCGCTGATCGCCCTCATGCACGATCAGCTTCGCGCGGCCGAAGCGGTGGGCATCCGCGCCGCCACGCTGACCAGCGCCGACAGCAACCGGGCCGAGACGATCGACCGGTTCCGCGCCGGTACGCTCGACCTCCTCTACATCGCCCCGGAGCGGGCCTCGACGGGGTATTTCCGCGAGCTACTGGGAAGCGCGCCGCTCTGCCTGTTCGCGATCGACGAGGCGCATTGCGTCAGCGAATGGGGGCATGACTTCCGCCCCGACTATCGCCTGCTCAAACCGCTGCTCGACCAGTTTCCGAGCGTGCCCCGCCTCGCGCTCACCGCCACTGCCGACGCGCATACTCGCGCCGATATCCTCGACCAGCTCGGCATTCCGGCAGAGGGCCTGATCGTCGCCGGGTTCGACCGGCCCAACATCCGCTACGCCATCACCCCGCGCGACAACACGACGCGTCAGATCATGGACGTGATCGCCGAGGCCGACGGGCCGGGCATCGTCTATGCCCAGACGCGCGCCGGGACCGAGAAGCTGGCCGAGGCTCTCGCCGCCTCGGGCCGGCCGACGCGCGCCTATCATGCCGGGCTCGACCCCGCGGTGCGTGCCGCGAACCAGGCGGCGTTCGTGGCGAGCGAAGACATGGTGATGGCTGCCACCGTTGCGTTCGGCATGGGGATCGACAAGCCCGACGTCCGCTTCGTCGCGCATGCGGGCCTGCCCAAGTCGATCGAGGCCTATTACCAGGAAACCGGCCGCGCTGGCCGCGACGGCGACCCGGCGGTCGCGCATATGTTCTGGGGCGCCGACGACCTCGCCCGCGCGCGCCAGCGGATCGCCGAGGTCGAGCCGCATCGCCGCGCGGGCGAGCAGGCGCGGCTTGCGGCGCTCGCGGGCCTTGTCGAGACCGCCGAGTGCCGCCGCGCGGTGCTGCTCCGCTATTTCGGCGAGAACCCGCCTGCGCAGTGCGGGAACTGCGACAACTGCCTCAAGCCGCCCGCCACCGTCGATGCCACCGTGGTCGCGCAGAAATACCTGTCGGCGATCTTCCGCACCGGCCAGATGTTCGGCACCGGCTATATCGAGCAGGTGCTGACCGGCAAATCGACCGAGCGCAGCCTGACCAGCGGGCACGAGCGCCTGTCGGTCTGGGGCATCGTCGAGGGGGAGGAGGCGGCGCTCCTCAAGCCCGTCGGCCGCGCGCTGATGCTGCGCGACGCGGTGCGCGCCAATCCGCATGGCGGCCTAGAGTTCGGCCCCGGCGCGCGCGCGATCCTGAAGGGGGAGGCCGAGCTCCGCCTGATCGTTCCGCCCAAGCGCGAGCGGCGCCGCCGCGGCGGCGCCGGCGCGACCCCCAATCCCGTCGGCCACCCCCTGTTCGAAGCGCTGCGTGCCCGTCGGCGCGAGATCGCACAGGAAACCGGGCTGCCGCCCTATGTCATCTTCCATGATTCGACGCTGCGCGACATGGCGATGGCAAAGCCCGCCAGCCTTTCCGACATGAGCCGCATCGCCGGTATCGGCGCGCGCAAGCTCGACGCCTATGGCCCCGCCTTTCTTGAGGTGATCGCCGCGCACGCATAGATGCGTCGGCAAAGGAGACTTCCATGCCCGACATCCGCCGCATCGACGACCAGATCAGCGTCGCCCCGCAGCTTCTGCCGGAGGAACTCGCCGAGGTCGCCGCGCTGGGCTTCAAGGCGGTGGTCAATAACCGGCCCGACGACGAGGAGCCCGGCCAGCCGAGCGATGTCGCCATGCGCGAAGCGGCCGAGGCTGCGGGCCTCGCCTATACCGCGATCCCGATCACCCATGCCGGCTTCAGCCACCCGCAGATCGACGCGATGGCCGCGGCGCTGAAGGCCGCCGATGGTCCGGTACTCGCCTATTGCCGCTCAGGCACGCGATCCTGCAACCTCTGGGCACTCTCCGCGGCCAAGGCGGGCGGCGACCCGGAAGCCATTACCGAAAAGGGCGCTGAGGCGGGCTACAGCCTTACCGGGCTGCGCCCGATGCTCGACGCGCTGTCGGGCCGCGCATGAGCTGGACGATGCTCGCCGGGTCGCTGGTCGCGGTGCTCGCGCTCGCCGCGATCGCGCGCCATCTGCGGCTCGGCGACATCAACATAGCTGATCCCGAAACGGCGATGCGGCTCGCCGAACAGCATCTGGCGGGGTTCCAGGCGCGCCAGGCGTTGGTCGGCGGCAATGGCGAGGGGGCGCTGGTTGCCGGCAACGGCACGCTCGCGCTCCTCAAGCGCCACGGCGCGCGCGTCGCCGTTCGGCGCCTCGTCGCGCCGCTCAAGCTTGCCCCTGCGGTCGAGGGGGTGGCGATCGACAGCGGCGAGGCGATGTTCGGCCGCGTGTCGCTGTTCGGCGTCACCGACGATCAGGTCCGCGCGGCGGAGGCGCTTGCCCAGCGCCCGACCGTCCATTGAGGCGCCGCTGACATCGCTGTAAGTAGGGCGCGATGGCACCCGTCCTGCCCGATCCCGTCACCTACGCGATCCCCGGCTTCGTCGTGCTCGTCCTCGCCGAGATGCTGATTGCGCGGCGGCGCGACGCCACGCGCTATGGCCCGCGCGACACGCTGACCTCGCTTCTCTTGGGGCTCGGCAGCACCGTCGCGGGCATCCTGTCGGCAGGCGCGATGTTCGCGATGGCAACCTTCGTCCATGACTTGCGCCTCTTCGATATCGGCTGGGCCTGGCACTGGTTCGTCGCGGCGTTCGTCCTCGACGACCTCGCCTATTACGTCTTTCACCGCTCGGCGCACCGGGTGCGGCTGTTCTGGGCGAGCCATGTCGTTCATCATTCAAGCCAGCACTACAACCTGTCGACGGCGCTGCGGCAGACGTGGACGGGCTTCTTCAGCCTCGGTTTCCTCTTCCGTCTGCCGCTGTTCCTGATCGGCTTTCCGCCCGATGGTGTTCTTCGTCGTGGGCCTCAACCTCGTCTACCAGTTCTGGATTCATACCGAGGCGGTGGGGCGGATGCCGCGGTGGTTCGAGGCGGTGATGAACACCCCCAGCCACCACCGCGTCCACCACGCCGCGAATGCGCGTTATCTCGACCGCAATTATGCCGGCGTGTTCATCGTCTGGGACCGGTTGTTCGGCACTTTCGAGGCGGAGGATGAGGGCGAGCGGGTACGCTACCGCCTCGTCCGCGATCTCGGCAGCTTCAACGTCCTGTGGGCGGCGTTCCATGAATGGGTGGGCATTGCCCGCGACCTGTGGCGCGCGCCGTGGCGGGCGAAGCTCGGCTATCTCGTGCGCGAGCCCGGCTGGAGCCATGACGGAAGCCGCGAGACGTCGGCGATGATCCGCGCCTCGCTCAGGCGTCCGGGCGGCTCCAGATCCAGCTCCCGCTGACCACTGCGATGAGGGCCGGGATCATGGCATAGGGCCAGGGTGCAAAGGCGAGGCCAAGGATCGCACTGCCCGTCAGCCCGATCGTCGCGGCCCATTTGCCCCGGCGTGGGATCGCCCCGCGCTCGCGCCACGCCACGACCGGCGGACCGAGGGTGGGGTGGCCGAGCAGCCACGCCTCGAACCGCGGGCTGCCGCGCGCGAAGCAGAAGGCGGCGAGAATCAGGAACGGCACCGTCGGCATCAGCGGCAGGAAGACACCGACCAGCCCCAGCAGCACTGCGATCCCGCCGCCCAGGTTCCACAGGTGCCGGATCATCGACGACCCCTTGTGCACGGAAGCGCGCAGTTCATCATCATCCCTTGGCTGCTCGTCTGATCCTGTTTAACCGCCCTGCCCGGGGAGTGGATGCAGTGACGATCAGGTTCGGCGGCAAGGCGGTGTGGCAGGCGATCCTGAAGTCGCAGGCGATTGTCGAGTTCACGCCCGCCGGCGACATCGTCGATGCCAACGACAATTTCCTGAAGCTCACCGGCTATACGCGCGAGCAGGTGATCGGGCGGCATCATCGCCTGTTCTGTACCACCGAAGACGCCGCTTCGCCCGCCTATTCGGCGTTTTGGAAGAAGCTGGGCGCGGGCGAGTTCGACAGTGGCGTGTATCGTCGGGTGGCCGCAGACGGGCGCGAGCTATGGCTTCAGGCGACCTACAACCCCATCATCGGCCGCGACGGCCGGCCAATGGGCGTGCTCAAGATGGCCACCGACATGACGCGGCAGGTCCAGCTCGAGCACACCGTCTCGGCCCAGCTGGCCGAGGCCGAGCGCCTGCAGGCGACGCTCGCCGACCGCGACAGCGAACGCGAGAAGATGCTGGGCGAACTGCGCCAGATCGTGACGGCGATCGAAGGAATCGCGCGCCAGACGAACATGCTCGCGCTCAACGCCGCGATCGAAGCGGCCAAGGCGGGCGATGCCGGGCGCGGCTTCGGCGTGGTGGCGGCCGAGGTCAAGCGGCTCGCCGGTGACACTGCCGCCGCGACCCGCCGCGCGGCCGAGATGCTGGGCACGCACGAGGTCGCCTGAGCCGCCGCCATTGCCGATAACGCCGCGCGCATGCGATAAGCGCGATTGCGTCCAGTGTGTTGGCGCGGTAATACAGTCTTTCCGATGCGCATCGACAGCTACGACGCCTGGGGCCAGCCGCCCGCCCCGCCCGAGCCCGCCGGCGACGCCCCGACGGCGCTCAGCGAGGGGATCGGCGGCCCGCCGCCCCCGCTGCCGCCCGGCTGGCGGCCGAGCCCGATGCGCTGGGTGGCGCGCGGCGTGGGCGCGTTCATCGTCCTGCTCGTCGTCGCGATCGTCTGGCTGGCGATCACCGCGCCGCTCTCCAAGTCGCTCGAGCCACCGGTGCCGCCTTCGATCACGCTCCTCTCGGCCGAGGGCGAGCCGATCGCGCGTCACGGGGCGGAAATCGGCAAGCCGGTCGACGCGACCAAGCTGCCCGCGCATGTGACGGGCGCGTTCCTCGCGATCGAGGACCGGCGCTTCCGCAGCCATCTGGGCGTCGATCCGCGTGGCATCCTGCGCGCCTTCGTCAACAACACCTTCACCTCGAACAGCTCGCAGGGCGGCAGCACGATTACGCAGCAGCTGGCCAAGAACGCGTTTCTTAGTTCCGACCGGACGCTGGCGCGCAAGCTGCGCGAGGTGATGATCGCCTTCTGGCTGGAGGCATGGCTGTCGAAGGACGAGATCCTGTCGCGCTACCTCTCCAACGTCTATTTCGGCGACAATGTGTACGGGCTCCAGGCCGCTGCCCGGCATTATTTCAGCCGCGACGCGGACGAGCTGACGACGGCGCAGGCGGCGATGCTCGCGGGCCTCGTCAAGGCGCCGAGCCGGCTCGCGCCGACCCAGAACCTCAAGGGTGCGCGCGACCGGCAAGCGGTGGTCGTCGGCGCGATGGCGAATGCCGGCTACCTCAGCCCTGCCGGGGCGCGCGCGGTCGAGCCCGCACGGCTCAAGGTCGCAAAGGCGAAACGCCTCCCCACCGGCACCTATTTCGCCGACTGGGTGCTTCCCCAGGCGCGCGATCAGGCGGGCGCGATCGGCGCCGACCAGACGGTGAAGACGACGCTGGAGATGCGCCTCCAGCGCGCCGCCGTGCGCGCGGTCGGTTCGGCGGGGCTCAGACAGGCGCAGGTCGCGCTCGTATCGATGCGCCCGGACGGCCGCATCGTCGCGATGGTCGGCGGCAAGAATTACGCCGACAGCCCCTTCAACCGCGCGACGCAGGCGCGGCGTCAGCCAGGTTCGACCTTCAAGCTGTTCGTCTATCTTGCGGCGCTGCGCGCGGGGATGACACCCGACGACACTATTGACGATTCGCCCGTTACCATCGCCGACTGGTCGCCGAAGAACAATGACGGCCGCTATCTCGGCGAGATCAGCCTTGCGCGCGCCTTCGCGCGGTCGAGCAACGTCGCCTCGGCGCGACTGACGCAGCAGGTCGGACCGAAGGCGGTCATCAAGGCGGCGCGCGACCTCGGCATCTCGACGCCGATCCCGAACGAAGCGTCCATCGCGCTCGGTACCTCGTCGGTGTCGCTCCTTGAGCTCACCGCCGCCTATGCGGCGGTGGCGGCGGGCGAGATGCCGGTGCGCCCGCGCGGCCTCGCGCAGCCGCCCGAGGGGAGCTGGCTGGAAAAGCTCGGCCTCGACAGCCGCCGTATTCCTGCCGGGCAGCTGGCGGGCCTTCGCACGCTGCTGGCGGCCTCGATTCGCGAGGGGACGGGGCGGCAGGCGAACCTGTCGGTCGAGGCATTCGGCAAGACGGGGACGACACAGGACAATCGCGACGCGCTGTTCATCGGCTATGCCGACGGCATCGTAACCGGCGTCTGGGTGGGCAATGACGACAACACGCCCAATGCCGGCCTGTCGGGCGGCGGCCTGCCCGCGCGCATCTGGCGCGATTACATGATGCGCGCGACCGGCGCAGGGCCGGCGGGGCGGCCCGATCCGGTGATCGAGGAGGTGATCGAGGAGGCCGGCGACGAGGTCGGCAACCTGATCGACGTGGTCGGGAACGGCATCGATGGCCTGCCCGATGTCGTGCAGCGCGAGCTCGACGGGATCGGCGTCCGCGTCGGCCGCGACGGCGCGATCAAGATCGACCGCGACCGCTTCGAACCCGACCGCCGCCGGCCCGAGGACGAGGAACCACCGCCGCCCGAGGAGGAGTTCTAAACGCATCCTCGCCACCCCGGAGGTGCCCCAGAAGGCGCCGCGCCGCGTGCTCGATAGAGAAAGGTCCGCATCGGTCGACCAGGAGCCAACGGACATGCCGCGAAGCGGCCTTCTCTAACGAGTCCAAGGTGACGGCTGGGCGCCGTTAGCGCGTTGCCCTTTTCCGCCCATGCCGCTAGGGCGCGTGCTTTCCCGTTCGAGGGCGAGAAGAGACAGTGAGCCAACCGCTCGTCGGCATCATCATGGGCAGCACATCGGACTGGGAAACGATGTCGCGCGCCGCCGATATGCTCGAGACGCTCAGCATCGCGCACGAGACGCGCGTCGTGTCGGCGCACCGTACCCCCGATCGGCTCGTCGCCTATGCCCGCGAAGCCGAGAGCCGGGGCATCCGCGTGATCGTCGCGGGGGCGGGGGGCGCGGCGCATCTGCCGGGCATGGTCGCGGCGATGACGCACCTGCCGGTACTCGGCGTGCCCGTCCGCTCCAGGTCGCTGTCGGGCCTCGATAGCCTGCTCTCGATCGTCCAGATGCCCGCGGGCGTCCCCGTTGGCACGTTGGCGATCGGCGAGGCGGGGGCGGCGAATGCGGCGCTGATGGCCGCCTCGATCCTCGCGCTCACCGACGAAGCGTTGCGCGAGCGGCTGGTCGCGTGGCGGCAGGCGCAGACCGACAAGGTACCCGACAGCCCGCAATGACGACCCCGCTGCCCCCCGGTTCCACGATCGGCATCCTCGGTTCCGGCCAGCTCGGTCGGATGATCGCGATCGCCGCCGCTCAGCTCGGCTATCGTTGCCACATCTATGCGCCGGAAACCGGCCCGGCGAACGACGTCGCGCCCGCGTTCACGCAAGGTGCCTATGACGACGACGCGGCGCTCGCGACGTTCGCGGCCCAGGTCGATGTCGTCACCTACGAGTTCGAGAATGTGGAGGCCGCACCGATCGATCGGCTGGGCGATCTCGTCCCGGTGCGCCCGTCACCCAAGTCGTTGAAGGTCGCGCAGGATCGCGTGTCAGAGAAGCGTTTCGTCGAGGCACTCGGCGGTCGCCCCGCTCGCTGGGCCGAGGTGCCGGATCGCACAGCACTCGATGAGGCGGTCGCCGCCATCGGCTGCCCCGCGATCCTCAAGACCACGCGCTTCGGCTATGACGGCAAGGGTCAGGCGCGGCTCGCCTCGCCCGCCGATGCCGATGCCGCCTGGGAGGCGATCGGTAGCGGCCCGGCGATCCTCGAGGGCTTCGTCGCTTTCGATCACGAGTTCTCGATCGTCATTGCGCGTGGCCTCGACGGCCGCACCGTAAGCTATCCGCCTCCGCGCAACGTCCACAAGCACGGCATCCTAGACACTTCGATCCTTCCCGCCCCTGCGGAGATCGCCGCGCAATGGACCGAAGCGGCGACGCTGGCGGGCCGGGTTGCCGAAGCGCTCGATCATGTCGGCGTGCTGACACTCGAGTTCTTCGCGGGCCGCGAAGGCCCGGTCTTCAACGAGATGGCGCCGCGCGTCCACAATTCGGGGCACTGGACGATCGAGGGCGCCGAAACCTCTCAGTTCGAGAATCACGCGCGTGCGATCCTCGGCCTGCCACTCGGCCCGACGGGGCTGACGGGCAGTGCGGTCAGCATGACCAACCTGATCGGCGACGATGCCACACGCTGGGCCGACCTCGCGGCCGAGCCGGGCCTCCACCTCCACCTTTACGGCAAGCACGAGGCGCGGCCGGGTCGCAAGATGGGGCACGTCACGCGGGTGACGCGCTAGGCGCTCAAGGCCTGCGCACGAGCGTGATGATCGACAGGCCCGGCGGCAGCGGCAGCCGGCCCACCAGATGCCGCTCCAGCCGGAACACCGTCTCCAGCGCCTTGTTCACGGGTGCGGGCGGCGGCGAATCGTCGCTGTCGTCCTTCCCCGTCAGCTTGCCCGCCACGCGCGCGGCGACGGCGACCGGGAACAGCAGCGAATTGAAGTAACGCAGGCCGTTGTGATCGAGGCCCGCGTCGCGGATCGCCTTGCCGAGCGTCGCCTTCGAATAGCGGCGGTGGTGGTGGTTCACCGTGTCATGCGCCGACCACATCCACGGATGCGCCGGCACGGTGACAAGGATCGCGCCGCCGGGCTTGAGCACCTCGGCCATGCCCCTGAGTGCCGCGACATCGTCCTCGACATGCTCGACCACGTCGAGCACGGCGACGAGGTCGTAGGCGCCGCGCGCGACCCCGTTCAGCGCGGGGAGGGGGGCCTCGCCCACCGGCTTGCCCAGCCGCTCGGCCGCGAAGGCACGTGCCGCCGGGTCGATCTCGATCGCGTCCACCTCGCCGAACCGCGCCAGCATCGGAAGATTGTGGCCGGT
The DNA here is from genome assembly GCF_002351485.1 of Sphingomonas spermidinifaciens. GTDB lineage: Bacteria > Pseudomonadota > Alphaproteobacteria > Sphingomonadales > Sphingomonadaceae > Sphingomonas > Sphingomonas spermidinifaciens. Next base: position 620,380 of record NZ_NWMW01000002.1, read on the forward strand.
GCCGCACCCGATCTCCAGAATGCGTGCCTGTTTGGGTAGCAACGCTTCCCGCGTCAGATAGTCGGCCAGGATCTCGCGCCGCGCGCGGTACCACCAGTGCGTGGTGTCGTGCGCCGCCATGCGGTCATAGACGATGCGATCCATGGCTTAGCGAAACACCCACTGGCGGTTGAGGAAGAAGGTGACGAGGGGGACGAGGATGAGGCCAGGCACGAGCGGTGCCCAGGCGGGCATCCCCAGCCGGTCGGTGACGATCCAGGTGATCGCGGCGTGCATGAGGAGGCCAGAGGCCTGAACGCCAACGAACTTGGCGCGCTGGCCCGATCCCTCGCTCCGGGTGCCGTGACCGCGGAAGCTCCAGTTGCTGTGCAGCCAGAACCCCGCCGTCACCGCGACCGCAAAGGCGAACGGCACCGCCAGCACGGCGCGTTCGCGCCCGAACACCCATATGGCAAGCGGCAGGTAGACCGCGGTGTAGAGTATCGTGGTGATCCCCCCGGCGACGAGGAAGCGCATCAGCTGCCCGACGATGGGCGCATCCCTCAATCGTTCGATGCCGCCCGTCACGCCGCCCACACCCTTGCCCTTTACGCACTTCAGAGTAGGGGCCGCCCTATCCTTCCGCGTTCCCCGAGAAAAGCCCGAGATGCAGTCCGATTTCCTCGATGCCCAGCTTCGCCGTCACTGGCTGCGCTGGACGCTGCTAGCGTGGGGTGTGTTCGCGGGCTGGTTCCTGTGGCAGCGCTGGGGCGGAATCTACTGGCTCGCGCTGTCGGACACCGACGACAATATGCGGTTGATGCAGGTCCGCGCCTGGCTGAACGGGCAGGGGTGGTACGACCTGCGGCAATACCGGCTCAATCCGCCCGGCGGCTTCGACATTCACTGGAGCCGCATCGTCGACCTGCCGATCGCGGGACTGATCCTGTTCTTCCGCCTGTTCACGAGCCCCGCCTGGGCCGAGCGGCTGGCGGTTGGCGTGGCGCCGCTCATTCCCTTCTCGATCGCGATGAGCGCGATGGCGGTCGCGGCACGGCGGCTGATCAACGCGCGCGCCTGGCCGCTGGCGCTGGTTTTCCTTTTCGGCTGCTCGGCAACGCTGTTGATGTACATGCCCACGCGCATCGACCATCATGGCTGGCAACTCGCCGCGCTGGCGGTGACGGTGGCGGCGCTCGCCGATCCGCGAAAGGCCCGCGGTGGTGCGATCGTTGGGGGAGCCAGCGCCTTCTCGCTGTCGATCGGGCTCGAGATGCTGCCTTATGCGGTGGGCGCGGGCGGCATCCTCGCGCTGCGCTGGGTCTGGGACCGGGCGGAGGCGCCGCGGCTCGGCGCCTATGGGGCGTCGCTCGCGGGCGGCAGCGCGATTGGCTACTTAGGCTTCGCCTCCTACGCCAACAGCGCGATGCGATGCGATGCGCTGACGCCCGTGTGGCTGTCGGCAACGATCGCGGGCGGTGCGTTCCTCCTTGCGCTGGCGTGGCTCAGCCCGGCGCGGCGAGAGGTGCGGCTGGTCCTGGCGCTGATCGCCGGCGGGGTCCTTGCCGGCGCGTTCGCGAGCCTGTTCCCGCAATGTCTCGCCCGGCCGGAGGGGGTGTCGGACGAACTTGCGCGCACCTGGCTCAACAACGTGCGGGAGGCGCGGCCGATCTACAAGCATCCGCTGCGCACCGCCTTCCCGATCGCGGCGCTGCCGGTCATCGGCCTGATCGGCGCGATCTTCGCCACCTGGCGCGCGCGGGGCGACGCGGCGAAGCTCGCGGGCTGGGTGCCGGTCATGCTGTTCACTGCGCTCGCCTGTGCGCTGCTCCTCTGGCAGGTGCGCGTGGGACCGGCGGCGCAGCTGCTCGCGGTGCCCGGTGTGACCGCGCTCGGCTGGGCGCTCTTTCCGCGCCTGCTCAACCACCGGCTGATGGCGGTGCGGGTGATTGGCAGCGTCGGCGGCTTCCTGATCGTGTCGGGGCTGTTCGCGGGCCTTATGATCCGGTGGCTGCCGATCGACCGCCCCAATGCGATGCAGCAGCGCGTGAGCCGCGCCAACCAGCGCTGCGCGACGATCCCTGCGATGCGCCCGCTGGGACGGCTGCCGGCGCAGACGGTGTTCACCCATGTCGATCTCGGCCCGCGGCTCATTACCCTGACGCACCACAGGGCGATCGCCGGCCCCTATCACCGCAACGGCGACGCGATCCTCGACGTGCATCATGCCTTTCAGGGATCGCCGGCGACCTTCTACCGGATCGCCAAGGCGCATGGCGCGACGTTACTGCTCATCTGCCCCAACATGGCGGAAACGACGGTCTATCGATCGCGGTCGAAGAACGGCGTCTACGCGCAGATTGCACGCGGTCAGATCCCCGCCTTTCTCGAGCCTGTGATGCTCCCGCGCAATTCGCCGCTCCGCCTGTTCCGAATCAGGTGAGCGCGCCATTGCCGTGACCGGGGCAACGGCCTAACTCCTTCGCCATGCTCGATGCCCTGAACGCGCCTGTCGCGCCCCGTGCGGTCCGCCGCGCCGACTATCGCCCGCCCGAGTGGCAGGTGCCGCGCATCGCGCTCGACTTTGACCTCGATCCCACCGCCACCCGCGTCCGCGCGGTGCTCGAGGTCGAGCGCACTGGCGACCACGACGCGCCGCTCCATCTCGATGGCGACGGGCTGGAGCCGCTGTCGATTACCGTCGATGGCGCGCCGGCGGAGTGGACGGCCACCGACCGTGGCATCTCGATCGCGCTGAACGGGGCCAGGCATCGCATCGAGACCGAGGTGCTGATCCACCCCGAGCGCAACACCCAGCTGATGGGCCTCTATGCCTCGGGCGGGCTCCTGTGCACCCAGTGCGAGGCGGAGGGCTTTCGCCGCATCACCTTCTTCCCCGACCGGCCCGACGTGCTCAGCCGCTATTCGGTGCGGATGACCGCCGACAAGGCGCGCTTCCCGGTCCTTCTCGCCAATGGCGACCCGGTGGGGGCGGGCGACCTCGATGGCGGCCGACACTGGGCTGCGTGGGACGATCCCTTCCCCAAGCCCTGCTACCTGTTCGCGCTGGTCGCGGGCGACCTTGTCGCCAATCGCGACACCTTCGTCACCCGCTCGGGCCGCGAGGTCGCGCTCGGTATCTGGGTGCGCTCGCCTGACCTCGCCAAGACCGACCATGCGCTCGCCGCCCTCAAGACCTCGATGCGCTGGGACGAGGACGTCTATGGTCGCGAGTACGATCTCGACGTGTTCAACATCGTCGCGGTCGACGACTTCAATTTCGGTGCGATGGAGAACAAGGGGCTGAACATCTTCAACAGCCGCTATATTCTCGCCGATGCCGACACCGCGACCGATTACGACTATGACGCCGTCGCCGCGGTGGTCGCGCACGAATATTTCCACAACTGGTCGGGTAACCGCGTCACCTGCCGCGACTGGTTCCAGCTATCCCTCAAGGAAGGCTTCACCGTTTATCGCGACCAGAGCTTCTCCGCTGATCAGGGATCGGCCGCGGTCAAGCGGATCGAGGATGTGCGGTCGCTGCGCGCGGCGCAATTTCCCGAGGATGCCGGGCCGCTCGCGCATCCCGTCCGCCCCGACGCATATCTCGAGATTTCGAACTTCTACACCGCGACGATCTACAACAAGGGCGCGGAGGTCATCCGCATGATGGCCACGATCCTCGGCCCCGAGAAGTTCCGCGCGGGCAGCGACCTCTATTTCGACCGCCACGACGGCACCGCTGCGACGGTCGAGGATTTCGTTTGCGCGATGGAGGATGCGGGCGGCGTCGATCTCGCCCAGTTCCGCCGCTGGTACAGCCAGGCGGGCACGCCACGCGTCTCGGCGCGGCTGGAGCATGAGGCGGGCAGCGGCCGCGCGCGCCTGTATCTGCGCCAGACCGTCCCGCCGACACCCGGCCAGCCGACCAAGGACCCGATGGTCGTGCCGCTACGCATCAAGCTGTTCGGTGCGGAAACCGCCAACGCGCTCGGTTCCGAGCAGCTCGTCCTCCTCAAGGACGACGAGGCGGAGGTCGCGTTCGAGACGGTGACCGAGCCGCCGGTCCTGTCGATCAATCGCGGCTTCTCGGCCCCCGTGATCGTCGAGACCGACCGCGGTCCGGCCGAACTCGCCTTCCTCTCCGCGCACGACGACGATCCGTTCGCACGCTACGAGGCGATGCAGCAGCTGATGCTCGACACGCTGGTCGCCGCGGTCCGCCACGGCCGCGCGGACCAGGCGCCGGTCGTGGAGGCCGTCCGCAACACGCTCACCGACCCACGCCTCGACCCCGCCTTCGTCGCCGAGGCGGTGCTGCTTCCCTCCGACAGCTTCATCGGCGACCAGCTCGCGGTGGTCGATCCCGAGGCGATCTACCAGGCGCGCGAGGGGCTGCGCCGCGAGCTTGGCCAGACGCTCGTCGACCATTGGCGCGCGGCCTATGAGGGCGCGCGCGACAATCGCTTCGAATATACGCCTGCGGCCAAGGGCCGCCGCCGGCTCCGCACCGTGTCGCTCGGCTATATCGCGGCGTCAGGCGCCGCCGACGCCAGCGATCTCGCCTTTCGCCAGTTCGAGGAAGCGGACAACATGTCCGACCGGCAGGGGGCGCTGACGACGCTCGTTAATTCGGGGGGCGAGGAGGCTCGCGAGGCGGCGCTCGACATCTTCTACCATCGCTATGCGGGCAATGCGCTCGTCCTCGACAAGTGGTTCTCGACCCAGGCGCTGTCATCGCGGACCGACACCCTCGCCCGTGTCGTCGAGCTGTCGAACCATCGCGACTTCACCCTCGCCAATCCCAATCGCGCGCGCGCGCTCGTCGGCGCGTTCAGCGTCAACCAGCGCGCTTTCAATGCCGAGGACGGGGCGGGGTACCGCTTCGTCGCCGACCAGCTGATTGCGCTCGACAAGCTCAACCCGCAGACCGCGGCGAAGCTCGTTCCTCCGCTGGGCCGCTGGCGGCGCTTTGACGAGGGGCGCGCGAAGCTGATGCGCGCCGAGCTCGAGCGAATCCTGCGCACGCCCGGCCTGTCGAAGGACATGCTCGAGCAGGTCGGCAAGAGCCTCGACTGAGCCGGCGATGATTGCGCATCTGAAGGGCGTGCTGACCGCCGCCGGGCTCGACTCTGCGGTGATCGACGTGGGCGGCGTCGGCTATCTGGTCGGCGCCTCGACCAAAACGCTGGCCTCGCTCGGCCCGATCGGGTCGATGGCGGTGCTGCACACGCAGATGCTGGTGGCGGAGGATTTCATCCGCCTCGTCGGCTTTGCGAGCCCAGAGGAGCGCGACTGGTTCGGCTATCTGACCGCGGTGCAGGGGGTGGGGGCGCGGGTGGCGCTCGCCATCCTGTCGGTCCTGTCCCCCGACGAGCTTTCGACCGCGATCGCGCGCGGGGACAAGGCGATGGTCGGCCGCGCCAACGGCGTCGGCCCGAAACTCGCCGAGCGCATCGTCCGCGAACTGAAGGACAAGGGTACGATCGCTATCGGCCCGGCCGGTGCGACAGGGCCGCTCGGCGGACAGGCACAGGATGCCGTCTCGGCGCTCCTCAATCTCGGCTTCCGCCCCGCCGACGCCAGCGCCGCGGTGCGCGCGGCGGAGGATGCGCTCGGTGCGAACGTCCCCTTCGACACGCTGGTGCGCGAGGCGCTGAAGCGCGCGGCGAAATAGCCGGTTACGTATTCATTCCCGCGCCCAACCATTTGCGATTGTGCGCTTCCCGATCACCGTTAGCATCCTCTGACCGACCGGAGGCGACGTCCGGCGGCGGGGTTGTCGCAACAGCCGTGCGACAAGGAATGAGGATATGACAGGCTATTCGCGGCGTCAGACGCTCGCGTTCGCCGGCGCGCTCGGGCTGACTGCTTGCAGCGGAGGAAGCGGCGGCGGCGGGAGCCCGGCACCGAGCCCCAGCCCCTCGCCGGCTCCGACGCCAACTCCCACTCCCACCCCTTCACCGTCGCCCAGCCCGGCGGGCACGCTGGCCGCGGCCGCCGCGGCAAAGGGAATGCGGTTCGGCACCACCTTTGCCTTCGCCGCGCCGGGCGCCGATGCCGGCTCCTTCAACAATCCCGCCTATGCCGCGCTCATCGAGCGCGACTGCCAGCTCGTCGTCCCCGAGAACGAGATGAAGTGGGAATATCAGTCGAGCGCCGAGAACGTCTATGACTGGACGCGCGCCGACGCGATGCTGAACTATGCCGAGTCGAAGGGCCTGGAGATGCGCGGCCACGTCATGCTCTGGTATCTGCAGGATCGGCTGCCTGCATGGCTGCGCACCTACGACATGGGCGCGAACCCGCGCGCCACCGCCGAACGCATCATCCGCACCCATGTCCAGAACGTCTCCCGACATTTCGGCAATCGCATCAAGAGCTGGGACGTGGTGAACGAGGCGATCGAGCCGTCGACCGGCGCGATCCGCCGCAACATCCTGGGCGATGCGGTGGGCGGCAGTGCCGATATCATGGACCTCGCCTTCCGCACCGCTCGGGACGAGCTGCCTGGGACCGAACTCGTCTACAACGACTATATGGACTGGGGATCGACGACGCACCGCAATGGCGTGCTCGAGCTGCTGCGCGGCTTTCGCGACCGGAACGTGCCCGTCGACGCGCTGGGCATCCAGTCGCATATCGGCTTCTATTCGTCGGGCACGGCGCAATCGATCGCCGATGCGCAGATCCCGCAGATGCGCAACTGGCTCGATCAGGTGACGAGCCTCGGCTACAAGCTCATCATCACCGAGCTCGACGTGAGCGACCGCAATCGCACGGGCACGATCGAACAGCGCGACGCCGACGTGGCGGTCTACGGAAAGGCGTGGCTCGACCTTCTCTTCAGCTACCCGCAGCTCAAGGACGTGCTCGCCTGGGGAATGAACGACAAATATAGCTGGCTGCAAAGTTTCCAGCCGCGCCCCGACGGCTTGCCGCTCCGACCCTGCCCCTATGACGCCGCGGCCCAGCCCAAGCCGCTGTACGATTCGATCCGGCAGGCCTTCGCGGCGACGAGCGTGCGAACCTGACAAGCAGGGCAGGGCTTCGATGGGCTAATCCGAACGGTAGGAAAGCGCGCCAGCCTTCCCTGTTCGGGATGAGCTTGTCGAAGCCCCGTCCTAACTTCACTTCGGCGCTTCACCCTTGCGCCATCGGATGCGCACTTCGCGGCTCGACACCACCGGCTTGCCGTCCTCCAGCTTCGGCTTGACCCGGCCCTTCAGTGCCAGCGTGCGGCACGTGGCCTCGTTAACGTTCTGCGGCGCTTCGCTCTCGACGATCGTGCAGTTGGTGATCCGGCCCGCGACATCGACATCGATCTTCGCCACGATCGTCAGTTCTTCGCCCGCGGCGGGGTCGGGGGCGGCGGCCTGGAGCGCGAGGGCGAGGATCAGCATCGCGCCAGTCTAGCTGCGCCGCAGCACGCCGCCGATCTTCCCCAAGCTTCTCTGCGTCCCGTCCTGCTTTCGTTCCGCCGCGCGGGCGGCTAAGCGTGAATGCGTGACCGACGCCGACCGCATCCTCGCCCCCGTCCGCCGCCCTGAGGACGTCGATGCCGCGCTCCGCCCGCGCCACCTCGACGAGTTCGTGGGGCAGAAGGCGGCGCGGGAGAATCTGCGCGTGTTCATCGAGGCGGCGCGGGCGCGCGGCGAGGCGCTCGACCATGTTCTGTTCTTCGGGCCTCCCGGCCTCGGCAAGACGACGCTCGCGCAGATCATCGCGCGCGAGATGGGGACGGGGTTCCGCGCGACCAGCGGCCCGGTGATCGCACGCTCGGGCGACCTAGCCGCGCTGCTGACGAACCTCGAGGACGGCGACGTCCTGTTCATCGACGAGATCCACCGCCTCGCGCCCGCGGTCGAGGAAGTGCTGTATCCCGCGATGGAGGACCGCGCACTCGACCTGATGATCGGGGAGGGACCGTCGGCGCGCAGCGTCCGCATCGACTTGCCGCGCTTCACTTTGGTCGGCGCGACGACGCGGCAGGGGCTGCTGACGACGCCTCTGCGCGACCGTTTCGGCATCCCGGTACGGCTGCAATTCTATACCGTCGAGGAACTGACGCGCGTGGTCACCCGCGCGGCGGGGCTGCTCGGCCTCGCCATCGCGGATGATGGCGCGACCGAGGTGGCACGCCGGTCACGCGGCACCCCGCGCATCGCCGGCCGGCTCCTGCGCCGCGTGCGCGACTTCGCCGATGTGGCGGGCGCGCCGGTGGTGGATGCGGACGTTGCCGACCGTGCGCTCAACCGGCTCGAGGTCGATCGCCTCGGCCTTGATGCGATGGACCGGCGCTACCTGACGATGATCGCCGACATCTACCGCGGCGGGCCGGTGGGCGTGGAGACACTGGCCGCTGGCCTCAGCGAGCCGCGCGACACGATCGAGGAAGTGATCGAGCCCTATCTCATCCAGATCGGCATGGTGGCCCGCACCGCTCGCGGCCGCTGCCTCAACGCCGCCGGCTGGAAGCACCTCGGCATCGAGCCGCCCGCGGGGGTGCAGGACGGCCTTTTCGACTGAACTCGGCCAGACACCTCGCCCATTGGTCGCGAACAGGCATCGAGCGAGGTCGAGAGCCCGTATCGACAAGCGTGCCGGCGACTCGGGGCGGACGGGAGCGTTAAAGCGGCCTTACGCTTTGACCCTCCGCCCCACCCCCGATAAAGCCCCGCTGGCATGACGTCAGACGTCCCCTCCACCGGCCGGTTCGAAGGCGCCGAGCACCGCTTTCCGGTGCGCGTCTATTTCGAGGATACCGACCTGTCGGGCGTCGTCTATCACGCCAACTACCTGCGCTATATGGAGCGCGCCCGCTCTGACATGCTGCGCGTCGCGGGCATCGACCAGCGTGCCGCGTTCGAGGGTGGGGAGGGCGTCTATGCCGTCCGCGACGTAAGCTTGCGCTTCGCCGCGCCCGCGCGCCTCGACGACGACCTGGTCGTCGTCAGCCGGCTGACCGCCGTCCGCCCGGCATCGGCCACCATTCAGCAACGAGTCATGAAGGGCACGGCCATTCTGGTAGAGGCCAGCGTCGAGGCGGTGTTCGTCACCCCCTCGGGCCGCCCGCGCCGCCAGCCGCTTCAGTGGCTCGACATCTTCGCCCGCCTTCTGCCTCAAGGGGACTGAGCCCGCATGGAAGCCGCCTTCGTCAATACCGACGCCGCCACGTTGTCGCCGATCGCGCTGTTCCTTCAGGCCGATTTCATCGTGAAGGGCGTGATGCTGGGCCTGCTGCTCGCCAGCATCTGGACCTGGGCGATCATCATCGGCTTCCGGGTGAAGGTCGGCCGCACGAAGAAGGCGATCGAGACGTTCGAGGGCGATTATCGCCGCGCCGACGATGTCGATGCCTTCCACCGCAAGCATGCCGAGAGCGAGCTGCCGATCGCCCGCGTCTTTTCCGCCGGCGTGGCCGAATGGCGCCGCTCAACGGCGGGCAAGACGATCGACCGGGAGGGTACGCGCGAGCGGCTCGCCACCGCGATGGGTGCGGCCGTCGCGGCGGAGATCGACCGGCTGGGCGACCGGCTCAACATCCTTGCCACCGTGGGCTCGGTCGCGCCATTCGTCGGGCTGTTCGGCACCGTCTGGGGCATCATGCGCAGCTTCACCAGCATCGCCGCGGAGCAGAACTCGTCGCTGGCGGTGGTGGCGCCGGGCATCGCAGAGGCGCTGTTCGCGACCGCCATCGGGTTGTTCGCGGCAATCCCTGCCGTCATCGCCTATAACCGGTTCGCGCACGCGATCGACCGGATCGAGGCGAGGCTCAACCGCTTCGCCGACGGCTTTCACGCCACGCTCAGCCGCCAGCTCGAGCTCGCCTGATGGGCGCCAACTTGCCTTCTCGCCGGGGGCGCGGGCGGCGCGCGCCGATGGCGGACATCAACGTCACGCCGCTCGTCGACGTGATGCTCGTCCTCCTCATCATCTTCATGGTCACGGCACCGCTGCTGACCGCGGGCGTGCCCGTCAACCTGCCGGAAAGCCGGGCCAAGGCACTCGATCAGGAGCAGGAGCCGGTGCAGGTCGCGATCGACGATGCGGGCCGCATCTTCGTCAACGACAACGAACTGACCGAGGCGCAGCTACCTGACGCGCTGGCGGAAATCGCCACGGCCAACGCCACCGGCGAGCCGCCCGCGATCCTCGTGCGTGCCGACCGCACCACCAATTATGGCAAGTTCATGAGCGTGATGGGCGAGCTCAACCGCGCCGGGCTGAACCGCGTGTCGTTGGTGACGCTCGGCGCCAGCGAGCGCTGAGCCAGCGATGGATCGCGCCGAACGCATTGGCTTGGGCGCCGCCGTCGTCGGCCACGTCGTGCTGTTCGGCCTGCTCTCGGTCGGCTTTCTCGCGACGCCCAATCCGACCGAGCTGAAGCCGGTGCCGATCGACGTCAGCCTTGTCGACGAGGTGGGGCTTGAGGCACAGGCCCCCGCCTCGATCGAGCCGCCCGCCACTTCGATCGCGCCGGAGGCTGGCCCGCCCGAGGACGCCGCCCCGCCCGAGCCAGAGGCGGCGCCCGATCCCGAGCCGCAGCCCGAACCGGAGCCTGCGCCGCCGCAGCCCGCCCCCGAGCCGCGCCCGGCCCCCAAGCCTGCGCCCAAGGCCCAGCCGCAGCCGCGAAGGCCCGCCGCTGCCCCCAAGGAGAAGGCGCGGCCCAAGGCCGAGCCCAAACCAGCCCCCAAGGCGGCCGCGAAGGCAGCCCCCAAGGCAGCACCCGCAACCAAGGCGCAGCCAAAGGCCGCCGCTGCCAAGGGAACGGGTCGCGACACCGCCGCCAAGGCGAGCCGTCCGCGGGGCTCGCGGCTCGGCGACGATTTCCTGAAGGGCCTGACCGATACGCCGAGCGAGAGCCGCGCGCCCAACCCGCCGTCGGCGGCGCGCATCGACGCCCGCGCGCTTGCCGGGATACGCGACGCGATCCGGCGGCAGATCCAGCCTTGTGCCGACCGCCAGAGCACGACGGGGATGCCCGGCGCCAACAACATCGTGACGGTGCTCAATCTGCGCCTCAATCGCGACGGGACGCTGGCCGGCAATCCGAAGATGGTGCGCCAGACGGGTATCTCCGGCGAGAATGAGCGCTACGCGCAGCGCGTCGCCGATCTCGGCATCGCCGCCTTTCGCGCCTGCACGCCGCTGAAGCTGCCCGCCGAGTTCTACCAGACCGCCAATGGCGGCTGGAGCAATATCAACTATAACTGGCAGCTCCGTTGAGCCGCCGAGAGGAGCGTTCGATGCTGAAACTGCGGATGCTGGTCGCCCTGTCGGGCTGCCTCGCGCTCGGGCCGCTCGTCGCGCAGGAAGCGCCGCCGCCGGCGCCCCTCGACGTGCCTCAGGTCGCCGTGCCGGCGGGGCAGGATCAGGCACCGCCGCCGCTTGAGGTCGACGTGACCGGTGGCATCTCGGCGCCGATGCCGATCGCCATCCCCATCATGCCGACCCCCGCGGTCCAGTCTACGCCCGCGGGCTCGACGGACGATCTGGGGCGCCAGATGGCCGAGATCGTGACCGCCGACCTCAAGAATTCCGGCCTGTTCACCCCGCTCCAGCCCGGCCAGCTTCGCGCCGTCGTCTTTCCCGAGGTGACAGCGCCCGCCTATGACTATTGGGGCGGCACGGGGGCGCAGGCGCTGGTGCAGGGGTTCGTCCGCTCGAACGGCGACGGCACGCTGACGGTCGGCTGCTACCTCTACGACGTCTTCTCGAAGATCGAGCTCGCGCGGCAGGGCTTTGTCGTCCAGCCGTCGGACTGGCGGCGCGCGGCGCACAAATGCGCCGACACGGTCTATACCCGCCTGACCGGCGAGGGGCCGTATTTTGACAGCCGCATCGTCTATGTCAGTGAGACGGGGCCCAAGAACAAGCGAATCAAGCGCCTCGCGATCATGGACCAGGACGGCGCCAATCACCGCTTCCTGACCAATGGCCAGTCGATCGTGCTAACGCCGCGCTTCGCGCCGAACCAGCAGTCGATCGTTTACATGAGCTATGTCGGCGATCAGCCGGCCATCTATGTCTACGATCTCGCCAGCGGGCGGCAGCGCAAGGTGGTGCAGGGGGTCAGCCTGACCTTCGCGCCGCGCTTCTCGCCCGATGGCCGGTCAATCCTGTTTTCGATGGCGCAGAGCGGCAACACCGACCTCTACCGCGTGTCGGCGCAGGGGGGCAGCCCGCAGCGGCTGACCAACTCGCCCGGCATCGACACCGGCGGCAGCTATTCGCCCGATGGCAGCCGCATCGTCTTCGAAAGCGACCGCGGCGGCTCGCAGCAACTCTATGTCATGAACGCCGATGGCTCGAATCAGCGGCGGATCAGCTTTGGCGGCGGCCGCTACGGCACGCCGGTCTGGAGCCCGCGCGGCGACCTGATCGCGTTCACGCGCATTGCGGGCGGGTTCAAAATCGGGGTGATGAATGCCGATGGTGGCGGTGAGAAGCTGCTGACCGACGCCTGGGGCGACGAGGGGCCGAGCTGGGCACCCAATGGCCGTGTGTTGACCTTCCTCCGCTCGGCGCAGGGCTCGGGTCGATCGCAGGTCTGGTCGGTCGATCTCACCGGCGTCAACGAGCGTCGGATCGGCACCCCGCTCGACGGGTCGGACCCCAGCTGGGGCCCGGTCCGGCCGTGATTCTGTCGAATCGTTGCGGCGACGCGACGATCTGAAACGAAACGGGCTTTCAACGGTTCGTCGCATCGGGAACGAGCGACCGACCCATTTTCCGAGGAGACCGACATGGCCAACCGTAAAGCTGCGCTCGTGATGAGCGTCGCACTGATCGCCGTCGCCGGCTGCGCCAAGAAGCGCCCCCCTGTCCTGCCGCCCGCGCCGGGCGAGAGCACCACGGCGCCCGGCACCGGCGGCGAAACGGGCGGCCAGGTCGGCACCGGCGCGCTGCCCGGCTCGGCCGAGGATTTCCGCCGTTCGGTCCGATCGGACACCGTCAACTTCGCGCTCGACAGCTACGACATCGATCCCGATGCGCGCGCGATCCTAGACACCCAGGCGCAGTGGCTGACTCAATATCCGAACGTTCGCGTGACGATCGAGGGGCATTGCGACGAGCGCGGCACCCGCGAGTACAATCTCGCGCTCGGCGACCGGCGTGCCAACTCGGCCAAGAACTATCTGGTCGCGCGCGGCATCGACGCCGGGCGGATTACGACGATCAGCTACGGCAAGGAACGCCCGCAGGCGGTCGGATCGGACGAGGGCGCCTATGCCCAGAACCGCCGCGCGGTAACGGTGGTGATCTCCTAAGGAAGGCGGAAGCGGGACCTCAGACCAGGTCAGGAGTGACGACGATCGGGGCGGGAGCCTTGGCGCAGCTTTCCTTACCCCGGCTCCAGAGCCGGGGTTCCGCTTCCCCCCTCGACGCGTTCAGCCCCCGCGATACGCGGGCCGCTTCTCCGGTACGAATGCCTTGCCCGGATCGAACGCCTCGTCGAGCATCCGCGCGAGCCTCAGCCCCGCGCGCTCGATCTGGAGTCGCTGTACCGGCACCATCTTCTCGATCGCCTGCGGCGTCACCGTCACGGGCCCTGTTGGCTCCGGCCCGCACGCCTCGCCTAGCGCCAGCGCGTACGCCGTATCGCGGCTCGCTTCCCAGCTCTGCCGGCTCCAGTCCTCGACGCTGCCGCTCGCAAGCGACGCGCGCTCGTCCGCCGAATAGACGCGGAAGAGCGAGGGCGGCGTCGTTACCGCGCGCTCGGCAAGCGGCGAGTCCCAGATCGAATGGAGGTTGAGCCACTTGGCCGTGACCGGCCCATAGCTCGCCTTCACATCATTGCCCCCGCGATCGCCGCGATCGCCGCCGTGCGGGGGCGCGTGCAGGTCGCCGACGAAATGGATTAGGAAGGCAAGCGCCATCGCCTTTTCGCGCGCGGGCACGGTGCGGTTCTGGAGCAGCTTCACCTGCCGCTCGATCTGCGCCGAGACGCAATTGCCGTCCTTGCACGCGGCTTTCGGATCGAACGGCTTGCAGACATCGACATTCTGATAGTGCCAGCTCGCCGAATAGCTGAACCGGTCGCCCAGCCCGCGCACGCAGTCGGGCCAGACCGACGCGGCCTCGGGCGTCGCGACCTTGCATTCCGGCGTCTGGAGGAGGGGCGGGGCGCCGCGCAGCATCGCCCGCACCGCCCGCGCCGTCTCCGGCCGGACGTTGAGCATCGCGATCCGCGCGATCGCTTCATGCGTGAAGAAGCCATAGGCCTGGGCGCTTGCCGGTGCGAGCAGCAGCGCCAGGGCTAGAAGCAGCCGCCTCACTGCTCGTCGCCATAGATCGCGACGATGCGTGCGCCGCCGGCGCTCACCCGGCCGCGATACATGCCAGCGGTGTTGAAGCTCCACGCCATCTCGCCGGTTGGCCCGGTCACGATCACGCCGCCGGTGCCGCCCAGCGCCTGGGTCTCCGCCATCACCGTGTCGGCGGCGGCCTTGAGGCTCTCGCCCTTGAAGCGGACGCGGGCGCAGATCTCGTGCGCCACGCCCTCGCGGATAAAGAACTCGCCCGCACCCGTCGCCGACACGGCACAGGCGCGATCGTCGGCATAGGTGCCCGCCCCGATCAGTGGCGAATCACCGACCCGGCCCCAGCGCTTGCCGGTGACGCCCCCGGTCGAGGTGGCGGCGGCGACATGCCCAGCGCTGTCCCGCGCGACCGCGCCGACGGTGCCGTATTTCATGTCGATGTCGAAGGCGTCGGCCTTGCGCGCCTTCAGTTCCTCGAGCTGGCGGCGGCGCTCCTCGGTACCGAACCATTCCGGCCCGGCCTGCTCCAGCCCCTGCTCCTTCGAGAAGGTGTCGGCGCCCGCGCCCGCGAGCATCACGTGCGGGCTGTTCTCCATCACCCGGCGCGCAAGGCCGATCGGGTTCTTGGTCGCGGTCACGCCCGCCACCGCACCCGCCTTGCGCGTCGTCCCCTCCATGATCGCGGCGTCGAGCTCGTTGCGTCCCTCATAGGTGAAGACCGCGCCGCGCCCGGCGTTGAAGCTGGGATCGTCCTCCAGCACGCGCACCGCCGCCTCGACCGCGTCGAGCGCGCTGCCGCCACGCGCCAGCACCTTCTCCCCCGCCGATAGCGCCGCATCGAGGCCGGCACGCGCCGCCTTCTCGCGCTCGGGCGTCATCCGTTCGCGTTCGATCACCCCTGCGCCGCCGTGGATGACAAGGGTCCAGCCGGCATTGTCTTCGGCTTGGGCAGCGGCGGCGGTCATGGCGAGCACTCCGGCAAGAGCGAGGAAGCGGATGGACATGGCGAACCTCGGCTGGGGGATGATGGATGCCCGCGCCTTTGCCAGAAAGCCGCTCGGCTTGCACGCCCCGCCATGCCCGCTATCGTTACGATCGAAACTGCCGAGAAGGGCCTTCAATCCGTGCGTTCTTTCCTGATGATTGGTGCCGCCCTGTCGGCGCTTTCGACCCCGCTTTTCGCCCGTCCCGCCGATCCCGCTCCTGCGCCCGTCGCCGATCTCATCAAGTCGGTTGATATCCCGTACGAGAGCTTCACGCTGAAGAACGGCCTGCGCGTGCTCGTGCATACCGACCGCAAGGCGCCGGTCGTGGCGGTGTCGGTCTGGTACGATGTGGGGTCGAAGCACGAGCCCAAGGGCAAGACCGGCTTCGCGCATCTGTTCGAGCATTTGATGTTCAACGGGACCGAGAATGCGCCCGGTGACTTCTTCGAGCCTTTGCGCTCGGCGGGGGCCACCGACCTCAACGGCACTACCAGCTTTGATCGCACCAATTACTTCGAGACCGTGCCGAAGGCCGCGCTCGACCGCGTGCTGTTCCTCGAAAGCGATCGGATGGGCTATTTGCTGGGAGCGGTGACGCAAGGCGTGCTCGACGAGCAGCGGGGCGTCGTCCAGAACGAGAAGCGTCAGGGCGACAACCAGCCCTATGGCCAGGTCCGCTACAAGTCGGTCGAAGGGCTGTTCCCGCCCGGCCACCCCTATCACCACTCGACGATCGGCTCGATGGCCGACTTGCAGGCCGCGAGCCTCGCCGACGTGAAGACGTGGTTCCGCAGCTTTTACGGCCCCAACAATGCCGTCATCGCGCTGGCCGGCGATATCGACGTCGCGACCGCGCGGCCGCTGATGGAGAGATATTTCGGCGCGATCCCCGCCGGGCCGAAGGTCGTGGCGCCGTCGGCGCCGGTGCCCACGCTGCCCGCCCCGGTCAGCGAGACGATCCGCGACCGTGTCGCGACGACGCGCCTCTATCGCTTTTGGGCAGTACCCGGCCTGCGCGACGCCGACGCGGCGCTGCTCGACGTGGCGGCGGGGGCGCTCGGCGGGCTGGCGAGCTCGCGCCTCGATACCGAACTCGTCCGCAAGCAGAAGCTGGCGGTCAGCGTGTCGGCCTATAACCAGTCATTCACTCAGGTCGGCATGTTCGGCGTGACGATGGACGTGAAGCCCGGCGTCGATGCCAAGGCCGCCGCCGCCGCGCTCGACCGGGTGATCGCCGACTTCCTGCGCACCGGCCCGACTGCGGACGAAGCGCGGCGTGTAGCGACGACGGCGATCGCCGGTCGCCTCGCGGGGCTCGAGGCCGTGGGCGGTGGTGGGGGCAAGGCGGGGACGCTGGCCTCGGGCCTCCTGTTCGCGGGCGATCCCGAATACTACAAGAAGGAGCTGGCCGAACTCGCCGCGGCGACACCCGAGCGGGTCAAGGCGGTGACGACCAAATGGCTCTCGCGCCCGGTATATGCGCTGACCGTCGAGCCGGGCCAGCGCGAGGCCTATGCCGAGGTGACCGGCGCGCCCGCGACGACGCCCGGCAACAACGCCGCGCCGCAGCCCGCCACGGCCGAGGGGCCGGCCAAGGGCACGCGCGGGGCCCTGCCCGAGGTGGGCGAGGTGCGCGACATCGCCTTCCCAAAGGTTGAGCGAACGCGCCTGTCGAACGGGATCGAGCTCGTCTATGCGCGCCAGCCCGCGCTCCCGGTCACGCGTGCGGTGATGAGCTTCGACGCGGGCATCGTCGCTGATCCGGCGGGCAAACTCGGCCTCGGCAACCTCACCCTCGCTCTCATGGACGAGGGGACGACGACCCGCGATGCGCTGGCGCTCGCTGAGGCGCAGGAGCGGCTGGGCGCGCAGATCGTCACCACCAACGATGCCGATCGCTCGCGCGTCGGCGTTTTTGCACCGAGCGTCAACTTGTCCGGCGCGGTGGCGTTGCTGGGCGACGTGGTGCGCAACCCGGCCTTCGCGCCGACCGAGATCGAGCGGGTGCGCGGCCAGACGCTGGCGCGCATCGCTGCCGAGGCGACGAGCCCTGCCGGCCTGTCGCAGCGCGCACTGCCGCCGCTCGTCTATGGCGCCACATCGCCCTATGCGAAGCTCGCAGCGGGGACAGGCGACCCGGCGGCGGTCAGGGCCGCGACGCGCGCCGACCTCATCGCCTATCAGCAGGCATGGCTGCGCCCCGACAAGGCCAAGGTCTTCGTCGTCAGCGACCGACCACTGGCCGAGGTGAAGGCGGCGTTCGATGCAGCGCTGGGCGACTGGCGCGTGGCCGGCCCGGCCGGCGTGAAGCCCGCCGCCGGCACGGGCGCGACCGCCACCCCGCGGATCGTCCTGATCGACCGGCCGGACTCGCCGCAATCGCTGATCGCCGCGGGCCAGCTGACGCCGCTCGATGCGAAGGGCGAGCTGCTGCCCGTCCTCACCGCCAACGAGGTGCTGGGCTCGGGCTTTTTGAGCAGGATCAACATGGACCTGCGCGAGGCGAAGGGCTGGTCTTACGGCGTGCGCGGCGGCTTTTCGCGGCTGGCGGGGGCAGTGCCCTATACCCTCAACGCGCCGGTGCAGGCGGACAAGACCGGCCCGGCGATCGCGGCGCTGCGCGAGCAGATCGGAGGGTTCCTGACGACGAGGGGCGTGACACCGGCTGAGTTCACGCGGACGATCCAGGGCGAAACACGCGAGCTGGCCGGCACGTTCGAGACGAGCGCCAGCGTGCTGACCGCGATGGAGACCAACGATCTCTATGGCCGGCCCGACGATTACTACGACACGATCGCGCAAAAATATCGCGCGTTGACCGCGGGCGAGCTTGACGCTGCGGCAAGGCGGGCGATCGACCCGGACCGCTTCGTCTGGGTGGTTGTTGGCGACGCGGCCAAGGTCCGGAGCCAGCTTGACAGCCTCGGCCTGCCTGTCGAGGTGGTGGGAACCGGCGCGTCGACACCGCGCGCTGCGGCCAATTGAGGAGTGGATGTGATGGCGAACGCCGACGGCAAGTGGAACGTGACGGTCAAGTCGCCGCTGGGCGACCAGCAGGCGACGCTCGACGTGCAGAGCGCGGGCGACAGCTTTTCGGGCACCTTTTCGGGCGGGATGGGCACCAGCCAGGTCAATGGCACGCTCGCCGGCGACACGCTGACGTGGAAGATGGACATCACCGTGCCGATGCCGATGACGCTCGATTGCGAGGCGGTGGTGTCGGGCGACAGCCTCGACGGCAAGGTGACCGCGGGCGCCTTCGGCAGTTTCCCGCTGACGGGTACGCGCGCGTAACCCCGTATCGTCACCCCGGGGTCAACCCCGGGGTGACGTACTCTAGTCGGACGTCTTCAGCGCCTCACCCGCGCGCGGCGCTTCCGGTGGCCCCTCGACCGCCTCGGGCACCAGCTCGCCTCCGCCCAGCGAGCGGTACAGCTCGACCAGGTTATTCGCGCGCACCAGCCGCGCCTGCGCCAGCGCGCGGCGCGCCGAATAAAGCGTGCGCTGCGCGTCGAGCGTGTTGAGGAACGGGTCGATCCCCTCGCGATAGCGCGCTTCCGACAGCCGCAGCGTGTCGGCCGCCGCCTCGACCAGGCCTTGCTGCGCGGCGAACTGGTCGGCGATCACCGCGCGGCGGGCGAGCGCGTCGGCGACTTCGCGGAACGCGGTCTGGATCGTCTGACGATATTGCGCTGTCGCTGCGTCGCGCCGCGCGCGCACGCTTTCCAGATTGCCGGTCAGCGCGCCGCCCTGAAAGATCGGAACGCCGAGATCGGCACCGCCGTTCCAGATCAACCGATCGCCGGTGAATAGCGAGCTCAGCGCATTGCTGGCGAAGCCGACGAGTCCCGTCAGGCTGATCGTCGGGAAGAAGGCTGCGCGCGCCGCGCCGATGCGGGCGTTGGCCGCACGAAGCGTATATTCGGCCTGCACCACGTCGGGTCGTGCGAGCAGGACGCGCGAATCGAGATTGGCGGGGACGTCGGCGATCAGCGGCTCGGCGGACTCGATCGCGGCCGGCAGCTCGGCATCGGTGACGGGCGCGCCGACCAGGAGCTGAAGCGCGTTGCGGTCCTGCTGGACGAGCGCGGTCAGGTCGGCGCGGTCGGCCTCTGCCTGCCGGAGCACCGTCTCCGCCTGGCGCAGGTCGGTGCGCGCGGCGATGCCGCCGCTGACGCGCGCACGGGTGAGGGCGACTGTCCGCTCCGCACTCTTCACCGTCTCCTCGGCGACGGCGAGCAGGCTGCGGTCGGTGGCGAGCGTGTAGTAGGCGCTCGCCGTCTCGCCGACCAGCGTCAGCCGCGCGGCGCGCACGCCCGCGACAGTGCCGAGATATTCCGCCAGCGCCGCGTTCGATTGCGAGCGGATGCGGCCGAACAGGTCGATCTCGAACGCGCTGAGGCCGACCTGCGCATTATACTGCTCGCTGACGCTGCCGCCGTTTGCGCCGAGCCCCTGCGCCGCACCGCGGTTGCGCGCGATAGAGGCGCCGGCCGAGGCGTCGATCGCCGGCAGGAACTCGGCTCGCGCGACGCGAAGCTGGCCGCGCGCGTCGCGCACATTGGCGAGCGCGACCTGAAGGTTCTGGTTGTTGGCGATCGCACGGTCGAGGATCGCGATCAGCCGCGGGTCGCGGAAGATCTCGCGATAGCCCACCGGTCGCGCGCCGCTGGCCGGCAGGGGCGGCTGATCGCCGCCGGGCACGACCGGGAAGGCGCTCGATACTGCGGGCGAGGGGCGCTCATAGGCAGGCTCGAGGCTGCACGCGGCGAGCGCCAGCGGCGGCAGGGTGAGCAGGGCAGTCCGGCGGATCATGTCGTGGCGGGCCTCTCGTCACCCTCGGTCCGTTCGCGACCTTCCTCTTTCTCGGTGCCGTGGACCTTGCCGCCGAACAGGTTGCGGACGAGGACGTAGAAGAGCGGCACGAAGAAGATGGCGAGCACGGTTGCGGCGATCATGCCGCCGATCACCGCGGTGCCGATCGCGACGCGGCTGGCCGCGCCCGCGCCAGTCGAGATGGCGAGCGGCACGACGCCGAAGATGAAGGCGAAGCTGGTCATCAGGATGGGGCGAAGGCGCAGACGCGCCGCCTCGAGCGAGGCTTCGATCGGACTCATCCCCTCGCGCTCGGCCTGTTCGGCGAATTCGACGATCAGGATCGCGTTCTTGGCCGACAGGCCCATGGTGGTGAGCAGCCCGACCTGGAAATAGACGTCGTTCTCGAGGCCGCGGAGCCAAACCGCCAGCGCCGCGCCCAGCAGGCCGAGCGGCACCACCAGCAGCACCGAGAAGGGCACCGACCAGCTTTCGTAGAGCGCGGCGAGGCACAGGAAGACGACGAGGATCGAGAGGCCGTACAGGAGCGGGGCCTGCCCCCCCGACAGCCGCTCCTGATAGGAAAGATCGGACCAGGCGACGCTGACCCCCTGCATCTGTCCGACCAGCGCCTCCATCCGGTCCATCGCCGCGCCGGAGCTCTCGCCCGCGGCGGGTTCGCCCTGGATCTGATAGGCGGGCTGGCCCTGGAAGCGGGCAAGAACGGTGGGGGCCACGCCCCAGTCGGCGCGGGCGAAGGCGGTGAAGGGCGCCATCTGTCCGTCGGCGCCGCGCACGAACCAGTTCGAAAGGTCCTCGGGCCGCGCGCGATAGCTCGCATCGCCCTGCACGAACACGCGCTTCACGCGGCCGCGATCGACGAAATCGTTGACGTAGACGCCGCCCCACGCCGCCGAGAGCGTCTGGTCAACCTGATTGGCGTTGAGGCCGAGGGCGCCGAGCTTGGCCTGGTCGATCTCGACCTCGAGCGTCGGCACGTCGGGCAGTTCGTTCTGGCGGACGTTGGTGAGAAGAGGATCGGCGGAAGCCTGCGCCAGCAGTTCGTCGCGCCGCGCCTTGAACGTCTCGCGGTCGAGGCCGCCGGTGTTGAGGAGCTGGAGCGTGAAGCCGCCCGCCTGGCCAAGGCCGCGGACGGGCGGCGGATTGAGCGCGAAGAACTGCACGTCGCGAAGCCCGCGCAACGCCTGCGTCGCGGCCCGCGTGATCGCTTGTGCGCTGTTCTCGGGCCCCTCACGCTGATCCCAGGGGGCAAGCGCGATGAAGCCGCGACCGGCATTCTGCCCCGCGCCGCCAGGGCCGGAGCCACTGATCGTATAGACGATCGCAACATTCTTCTTGGCCGGACCGAGGAAGTATTTCTCGACCTCGCGCGCGGCGGCGAGCGTGCGCTCCTGCGTGGCGCCGGCGGGGAGGGTGTACTGGATTTGCGCGCGACCCTGATCCTCGCTCGGCAGGAAGCTGGTCGGCAGGCCGATAAAGACGATGACGAACAGCGCACACAGGCCCGCATAGACGGCGAGCGCCAGCACACGCCTGCCGAACACCCATTTCACCGTGTCGCGATACTTGGTCGAGGTCTTCTCGAACCCTCGATTGAACTTGTCACCGAACTTCTGGGTCCACTGGCCGATCTTGTTCTTCGCCTTCTTTTTGTCGGCCGGGCGCTTGAGTAGCGTGGCAGTGAGTGCGGGCGACAGGACGAGCGCGACCACGACCGACAGGATCATCGAGGAAATAACGGTGATCGAGAACTGGCGATAAATCTCGCCCACCGACCCGCCGAAGAACGCCATTGGCGCGAACACCGCCGACAGCACGAGCGCGATGGCGATCAGCGCGATCTGGATCTCGCCCATCGAGATGATCGTCGCCTCGCGCGGGCTCATCTCGGGATTTTCGTGCATGACGCGCTCGACATTCTCGACCACGACGATCGCGTCGTCGACGAGCAGGCCGATCGAGAGGACGAGGCCGAACAGGGTGAGGGTATTGATCGTGAACCCGGCGATGGC
Source organism: Sphingomonas spermidinifaciens (assembly GCF_002351485.1). GTDB lineage: Bacteria > Pseudomonadota > Alphaproteobacteria > Sphingomonadales > Sphingomonadaceae > Sphingomonas > Sphingomonas spermidinifaciens. The sequence continues at coordinate 642,463 of NZ_NWMW01000002.1, forward strand.
GAGCACCGCAAACGTACCGAGCAGCACCACGGGTACCGCGATCGCCGGGATCAGCGTCGCGCGCCAGCTCTGCAGGAAAACGAACATGACGATGACGACGAGGATGATCGCCTCGATCAGCGTCTTGACCACTTCCTCGACCGACAGCTTGATGAAGGCGGTCGAGTCGTTGGGATAGGCGTATTTGTAGCCCGGCGGGAACGAGCCCGCCTGGCGCTCGACCTCGGCCTTGACCAGCTCGGCGGTTTCGAGCGCGTCGGCGCCGGGCGCCAGCTGGATCGCGATGCCCGCGCCCGGATGGCCGTTGAGGCGGCTGATCGTCGTATAGTTCTCCGCGCCCAGCTCGACCCGCGCGACATCGGAAAGCAGCACGCGGCTGCCGTTGGTCTGCGTCTTGACGATGATGTTGCGGAACTCTTCCGGCGTCTGGAGCCGGGACTTCGCCGTGACGGTCGCGTTGAGCATCTGTCCGGGCGGGGCGGGCTGCTGGCCGATCTGACCGGCGGCGACCTGCGTGTTCTGTGCCTCGATCGCCGCGGTGACGTCGCTCGGCATCAACTGATAGGAGGAGAGCGCATAGGGATTGAGCCAGATGCGCATCGCGTACTGCGTGCCGAACACGTTGACGTCGCCGACACCGGGCACGCGGCCCAGCCGGTCCTGAAGGTTCGAGACGAGGAAGTCGGCGACGTCGATCGCGGTCGTCCGGTCGCTCTCGTCATAGACCGACACGACCATCAGGAAGTCGGCGTTCGACTTGGTGACGGTCAGGCCCTGCTGCTGCACCTGCGTGGGCAGGCGGGGAAGGGCCTGCTGCACCTTGTTCTGGACCTGCACCTGCGCGATGTCCGGGTCGGTCCCCTTCTCGAACGTCACCTGGACGGATACCGAACCTGCCGAACTGGACGACGACGAGAAATAGATCAGGCCGTCGATGCCGGTCAGCTGCTGCTCGATCACCTGTGTGACCGAGCTTTCGAGAATCTCGGCCGACGCGCCGGGATAATTGGCGCGAACGTTGATCTGCGGCGGGGCGATGTCGGGATATTGCTCGATCGGCAGCGTCAGGATCGCGCCGACGCCCGCCAGCATGATGACGATCGCGATGACCCAGGCGAAGATCGGCCGGTCGATGAAGATGCGAGAGATCACGGGTGTTTAACGCCCGCTCTTGGCGGCGTCGCCGCTTGGCCGGGGTTGCTGGCGGGGCGGGGAGCCGGCGGGAACGGGGCGGACCGTCGCGCCGGGCCGCACGTTCGCCAGCCCCTCGGTGATGACACGCTCGCCGGCACGCAGGCCTGCGGTGACGAGCCACTTGTCGCCGATCGTCCGCGTTGCGCGTACCTTGCGCTGCACCGCCTTGTTATCGGGGCCGATGACGAAGACCGTGGCGTTGCCGCGCGCATCACGGGCGACGCCCGCCTGGGGCACGAGGATCGCTTCCTCCGCCGTCGCCTGGCTGAAGCGCGCGCGGACATACATGCCGGGCAAGAGGATGCCCTCTGGATTGGGGAAGCGCGCGCGCAGCGTCACCGCACCGGTTGCCGGATCGACCATCGCCTCTGCGAACTGCAGCGTCCCGACCTGGCCATAGTCGCTGCCGTCCTCGAGCCGCAGCCGCACCTCCGCCGAGGACGGGATCACCCCGTCGGTCGCGAGCGCACGGCGCAGTTGCAAAAGCTCGGTCGAGCTCTGCTGGATATCGACGAAAATCGGATCGAGGCGCTGGATCATCGCCAGCGGCTCGGCCTGGTTCTGGGTGACGAGCGCGCCCGTCGTGAACAGGCTGCGGCCGATACGGCCGGTGATCGGCGCGGGCACGTCGGTGAACTTGAGGTTAATGCGCGCGGTTTCGAGCTGGGCGCGACCCTGCTGCACCTGTGCCGCGGCCTGGCGGGCGGCGGCGACGGCGTCGGTATAGTCCTGCTTGGCGACCGCCTCGATCTCGGCGAGCGGGCGGAAGCGTTCGGCGCGCGCGGCAGTCGCCACGCGATTGGCCTCGGCATTGGCGACGGTTGCCGCCGCCTCGTTCACCGCGGCGCGATAGAGGCGCGGGTCGATGCGATAAAGCGTCTGGCCGCGGCGGACGATGCTGCCCTCGGTGAAAAGGCGCGCCTGGATGACGCCCGAGACCTGCGGGCGGACCTCGCTCGTCTCGAAGGCGGCGGTGCGGCCCGCGAGCTCGTTGACCAGCGGCACCGCCTCGCTCTTCATCACGACGAAGCCGACTTCGGGCGGGCCGCTCGGCCCCTTGCCCTTCGCCTTTTCCTGCGCCCCGCCGCCCGAACAGGCGGCGAGTATCAGCGCGAGCGGGACAAGGGGAGCGAGATTAGGTCGCAAGGCGGGCCTTCCGGAAATTGCAGGCGTGACGATGCGCCGCAGCAGGCTGCGGCACGGCGCGGGTCGGAACGGGCCATCAACGAGCCCGGTTCCAACCGCCTTTGGACCATGTCGCCGCTTTCGCCGCACTGCGCAACGCCGCGATTGTCGCAAAGTTTGTCAGGCGCGGCGCGCGCGCCATTCACCAGCGCGCTGGCCCCAGGCATGGACGGTGAAATGGGCGAGCGGCGCGGGCAGCCGCACCGGCCCGCGATCCCGCGATCCCAGCCGCTCAGCGAGCGCGATCGAGCGGGTGTTGGCCGGGTCGATGGTGTGGATCACGTCGGCCCAGCCGAGCACGTCGACGGCATAGTCCATGCAGGCGACCGCCGCCTCATGCGCATAGCCGCGCCCGGCAAAGGCGGGGTGGACGCCCCAGCCAACCTCGGTCCCGGGCCACCCCTCAGGCTGCCAGGGGCCGATGCGGCCGACCCAGGCGCCGGTCGCGCGCTCGATGACCGAAAACATCGAGAAGCCGCGCACGTCCCACGCCCCGCGGCGAAGCGCGAAGTCGCGCCACGCCGCCTCGCGTACCATCGCGCCGCCCAGGAAGCGCATGGTGTCCGGATCGGCGCACATCGCCGCCCAGCCGTCGAAATCCTGCGGCTCGGGCAGGCGAAGAAGCAGGCGGGGCGTGAAGAGGACCGGCCCCGTCGTCACGCGAAGCGTTCGCGCAAGCCCATCAGCGCGAGGGCCGCCTTCGCCGCCTCGCCGCCCTTGTCCTTTTGCTTGGGATCGGCGCGGACGATCGCCTGTTCCTCATTCTCGGTCGTGAGGATGCCGTTGCCGATCGCCATGCCGTCCATCGTCATCGCGAGGATGCCGCGTGCGCTCTCGCCCGCCACGATCTCGAAATGATAGGTCTCGCCGCGGATGACGACGCCGATGGCGACATAGCCATCATACATGCCCGACTGGTCGGCCAGCGCGATCGCGGCGGGAATCTCGAGTGCGCCGGGCACCGTCACCGTCTCCGACGTGTGACCCGCGGCCTTGATCGCGGCGCGTGCGCCCTCGATCAGCATGTCGTTGAGGTGGTCGTAGAAGCGCGCCTCGACGATCAGCAGCTTTCCCATCAGGCGTCCTCTTGCGGATTGATCGGCCGCTCGCCGACGATCGACAGGCCATAGCCGTCGAGGCCCACGAGCGTGTGGTGGGTGTTGGTCAGGAGCACCATCTCCTCGACGCCGAGCCCGGTCAGGATCATCGCGCCGACGCCATAGTCGCGCAGTTCGTCCATGTCGGCGGGCGCGAGCTTGCCCTCGCGCGCCATCAGCGCGGTGGTGAAGGCGTCGCTGCGCGGCTTGTTGATGACGACGATGACGCCCGCGCCTTCCTCGCCGATGATCTCCATCGACCGGCGCAGGAGCGAGCCGCGCGTTCCCGCCTCGCCGAACAGGTCGGGCAGGGGGGACAGCGCGTGCATCCGCACCAGCGTCGGCTGGGCGGGGTCGATGCGTCCCTTCACCAGTGCGATCTGCTCGGTCCCCTGCGCCTTGTTCCAATAGGTGATCGCCCGCCATTCGCCGCCCCAGGCGCTGTCGAAGCGCGTTTCGGCGCGCTTTTCGACGAGGTGGTCGTAGCGGCGGCGATAGGCGATCAGGTCGCGGATCGTGCCGATCTTGAGATTGTGGAACTGCGCGAAGGCGACGAGATCGTCGAGGCGGGCCATCGTCCCGTCCTCCTTCATGATCTCGCAGATGACGCCCGAGGGGTTGAGCCCGGCGAGGCGCGACACGTCGACCGCCGCCTCGGTATGGCCGGCGCGGACGAGCACGCCGCCCTCGCGCGCGACCAGCGGAAAGACGTGACCGGGCGTCGTGATCGCCTCCGGTCCCTGGCTGGCGTCGATCGCGACCGAGATGGTGCGGGCGCGGTCGGCGGCGGAGATGCCGGTGGTCACGCCCTTCACCGCCTCGATCGAGACGGTGAAGGCGGTCTGGTGCCGGGTGCCGTTGGCCGCGCTCATGAGCGGCAGGCCAAGCTGATCGACGCGGGCCTTGGTCATGGCGAGGCAGATCAGGCCCCGGCCATAGGTCGCCATGAAGTTGATCGCCGCCGGCGTCGCCATCTGCGCCGGGATGACGAGGTCGCCCTCGTTCTCCCGATCCTCGTCGTCGACGAGGATGAACATCCGGCCGTTGCGCGCCTCGTCGATGATCTCTTCGGGCGTGGACAGGAAGGCGTGGCGGAGGCGGGAGAGCTCAGGTTGCGGCACGCGCCTGTTCCATGCGCTGGAGGTAGCGGGCGAGCACGTCGATTTCGAGATTGACGGCGGTGCCCGGCTGGAGGTCGGCAAAGGTCGTGACCTCGGCCGTGTGCGGGATGATGTTGAGGCCGAAGCGGACGGCGTGCGGCCGGTCCTCGACCGAATTGACCGTCAGCGACACGCCATCGACGGTGATCGACCCCTTGGCGGCCACATAGGGGGCAAGATCGCGCGGCGCCTCGATCGTCACGCGAAGGCTGCCGCCCTCGGGCACGACCGCCGCCACGGTGCCGACCGCATCGACATGGCCCGTGACGATATGGCCGCCGAGCTCATCGCCGAGCCGCAGCGCGCGTTCGAGGTTCAGGCGCCGCCCCTCGGTCCACATGCCGTCGGCAGTGCGCGACACGCTCTCGGCCGACACGTCGAAGGCCAGGCGGCCGGGTGCCTTGTCGACGACGGTCAGGCAGACGCCCGAACATGCGACCGACGCGCCGAGGTCGATGGCGGCAGTGTCATAGTCGGTGGCGACCACGACGCGCAGGTCGCCCTGCTTCTCGACGGCCTCGATACGGCCGACATCGGTGACGATTCCGGTAAACATCAGGCGCGCCCGTACACCTCCAGCGTATCGACGCCAAGCGTCCGCCGGTCCTCGAGCACCCAGCGGCCATGCGCCTGCCCCAGATCGGTCAAACCGATGTCGCCAAGCGTCCGCGCCGCCCCGATCAGGATCGGCGCGCGATAGACGATCAGCCGATCGACGAGACCGGCCGACAGGAAGGCGGCAGCGGCCGCCGCGCCGCCTTCGACCAGCAGATGGTCGCCCGGCAGGTCGGCGATCGCGCCAAGCTCGCGGATCGCCAGCCAGCCGGCGGGGGCATCCCCGCGTCGGCTCAGCAGCACCCGCATGGGGCCGCGATCCTCAAGGCCCGGCAGCCGCACGTCGAGACGCGGCGCGTCGGCGGCGAGCGTGCCCGCGCCCACCAGGATCAGCTCATGTCGGCTCCGCTCCAGATGCGCGTGTGCGCGCGCCTCAGGCCCGGTGATCCACTGGCTGCGCCCGTCGCCCATCGCGACGCCGCCGTCGAGCGACAGCGCAAGCTTGAGCGTGACGTGCGGACGGCCGAGTCGCTGGCGGGCGAGGAAGCCGGCCATGCTTCTGCGCGCGTCGATTTCGCGCTGGCCGCAAGCTGTCTCGATCCCCGCGGCAGTCAGGCGAGCGAGGCCGACCCCGTCGGTGCGCGGATCGGGATCGCGCAAGGCCGCGACCACCCGCGCCACGCCCGCCGCGGCGAGCAGGTCGGCACAGGCCGGGCCGCGGCGCGACTCATGCGCGCAGGGTTCGAGCGTGACATAGGCGGTCGCGCCGCGCGCCGCCTCGCCCGCCTCGGCCAGCGCCATCGCCTCCGCATGGGGGCGGCCGCCCGGCTGCGTCCAGCCGCGGCCGACGACACGGCCGCCTGTCACGATGACGCAACCGACCGACGGATTGGGCGCGGTCCGCCCACGGCCGCGCGCGGCGATGGCGAGCGCCGCTCCCATCCAGCGCTCGTCGTCAGTCAAAGGCCCCAGCGCTCCAGCTTGTCGTTCAGGCGCTTGAACTCGGCCTTGCGCGCCTCCTGCCTCGCCTTGAACTCGGCGCGCAGCCTGTCTTCCTCGACCTTGTCGACCGCCTGCTTCGCCCTGATCTGCGCGTCGGTACGATCCGAGGGCCAGCTTTCGAAATAGGTGATCTCGGGCCGCTTGTAGGGCCGCTCGATGTTCGAATCGATATAGAAGGCGGTGATGACCACCGTCGTCACGACGATCGCCAATGCGAGGAACCCCAGTTCGTAGGGCTGGCGATACGACAGGAACAGGCGCAGGTCGCGCCAGGCGCGCAGCGGCGAGATGCGTTCGAGAAAGCTCATTGGCGGCAAGATAGGGGCTTCGGGCACGAGGGGCCAGTGGGGCGAGACTCCGCTCACCGGAGGGAAAGGGAGTGATGCGCCCGACAATTAACGCTGGCGCTCCCCCGCCCATATTGATAATCGCTCGCAATGCTTTCCCCGACGCTCAGCCTTGTCCAGCTGTCACGCGACGCGCGTGCGGTCGTGCAGGCGGTCGATTGGCAATCGCTGTCACTGCCCGAGGCGCGGCGTCTGCGCGAGCTCGGCCTCGACGAGGGCGTGGCGGTCGAGATGGTGCATCGCTCGACGCTCGGCGGCGGGCCGATCGCGTGCCGGATCGGCCGCATGACCATTGCCCTTCGCCGCCACGTGGCGCGCGCGATCCACGTCGCGCCCAGCGCCTAGTGCATCCCGCCCCCCTGATCGCGCTGGTCGGCAACCCCAATGCCGGCAAGTCGGCGCTGTTCAACGCGCTCACCGGCGCGCGGCAGAAGGTGGGCAATTACCCCGGCGTGACTGTCGAACGGCATAGCGGCCGGCTGTCGCTCGCCGACGGGCGCCCTGCCGAGCTGATCGACCTGCCCGGCACCTACAGCCTCGACCCGGCCAGCCCCGACGAGCGGGTGACGCGCGACGTGGTGCTTGGACGCCTAGCCGGTGAGCGGCGGCCCGACGCGCTGCTGGTGGTCGTCGATGCCGGCAATCTCGACAATCATCTGCGCTTCGTCCTTCAGCTCAAGGCGCTGGGGATGCCGATCGTCGTCGCGCTCAACATGATCGACCTGGCCGAGCGCGACGGGCTGACGCTCGACCCGATGCGGCTGTCTCAGGCGATCGGACTGCCCGTCGTGCCCACCGTCGCTGTGCGCCGTCGCGGGCTCGACGCCTTGCGCGAGGCGCTGGTCGAGGCGCTGCGCCGCGTGTCCGAGGCACCGGCCGAACCGGCGCTGCCCGACATTGCGATGCTCCAGCGCGAGGCGCGCGCGCTCGCCGCCGCCGCGACGATCAGCGAGACGCGCTCGCGCCGGCTCGCCCACCGGCTCGATGGCGTGCTCCTGCATCCCGTCTGGGGCATGGGCGTGCTGCTGGCGCTCTTGTTCGTCATCTTCCAGGCGGTGTTCGCCTGGTCGGAAGCGCCGATCGGCTGGATCGAGGGGGGCATGGCGGCGCTCGGCGGCGCGGTCGGCGACCTCATTCCCGAGGGGTTCGTGCGGTCGCTGATCGTGGACGGCGTGATCGCGGGCGTGGGCGCGGTCGTCGTCTTCCTGCCGCAGATCCTGATCCTGTTCGGCTTCATCCTGCTTTTGGAGGCATCGGGCTACATGGTCCGTGCCGCGTTCCTGATGGACCGGCTGATGGCGAGTGTCGGCCTGTCGGGACGAGCGTTCATCCCGCTGCTGTCCAGCTTCGCCTGCGCGGTGCCGGGGATCATGGCGACGCGGACGATCGACGATGAAAAGGACCGGCTGACGACGATCCTGATTGCGCCGCTGATGACCTGTTCGGCGCGGCTGCCCGTCTATACGATCATCATCGGCGCGTTCATTCCCGACCGCGCGGTCCTGCCGGGCGTGGGGCTTCAGGGGCTGGTGCTGTTCGGCCTCTACATCGCCGGGATCGCGGGGGCGTTCCTCGCCGCGCTGGCGCTCCGGCGGTCGGTGACGAAGGGCGCGTCGTCGGGCTTCATGCTCGAGATGCCGCGCTATCAGCTGCCCAATCTGCGCGATTTCGCGCTCGGTCTGTGGAGCCGCGCGGCGGCGTTCCTCAAGCGGGCGGGAACGATCATCCTGCTGACCACGGTAATCCTGTGGGCGCTGCTGAGCTTCCCCAAGGCGCCGCCGGGGGTGCCGCAGACCGAATATTCGGTGGCGGGGCGGATCGCCAGCGGGCTCGAGGTCGTCGTTCGGCCGATCGGCTTCAATCACGACATCGCCCTGGCGCTGATTCCCGCGATGGCGGCGCGAGAGGTGGCGGTGGCGGCGATCGGCACCGTCTATGCCGTCGACGACAGCGAGGGCGAGGCAGGGCAGGCGACGATCCGGCAGCAGCTCCAGAAGCGCTGGAGCCTCGCCACCGCGCTCGCCTTCCTCGCCTGGTTCGTGTTCGCGCCGCAGTGCATTTCGACCATCGCGGTGACTCGGCGCGAGACCAACGGCTGGAAATGGCCGCTGTTCATGGTGGGGTACCTGTTCGCGGTCGCCTATGTCGCGGCCGGCATCACCTACTGGCTCGCGGTCGCGGCTGGGCTGGGGTGAGCCACACCCCCTAGACTGTACCCCCATGCCCCGGTCTTCGCCCGGGGGACGGCTCAGGGGTGTTCGGTGCGCTTGAGCAGTTCGAGCAGGTCGGCTTCCCAAAATTTGGCCCAGGTATGCGTCCCGTGCCCGCGCGTCTCCGGCGTCTCTGCGATCATCCGAAACCGCGCGCTCGGCATCCGCTTGAGCGCTTCGGCCGGATAGGGAAGCCCGCGCGGGTTGATGAAGTCGTCGGCCGAATTGATCCACGTCATCGGCGCCCGGATCGCCTCCAGCCGCGGCCAGGGGTTGTAATTGCGGCTGGCATCCAGCTGATAGATGAGGTCGTTGGCGTCGAGCCCCTTGATCGAGGCTGCGACGCGTTCCTGCGCATAGGCGCTTGCCGCCGCGCGCGAGGGGTAGGTCGCCTGCAGGTAGAGCGGCGCGCCGCCCGCGACGAAGAGCAGGCTCGCCGCCGTCCGCAGCCCCGCCGCTGGCTGCGCCTCGTACGCGCCGCCCGCCCAGGCCGGGTCGGCCTTGATCCCGTCGATCGCCAGCTGGCGCCACATCCGGTTGAGCCCAGCGATCGCCACCGGCTCGCATGCCATCGGCATCAGCGCGCGGGCGAAGTCGGGATGCCGCTCGGCCATGACGAAGCCGTGCATGCACCCCATCGACGTGCCGAAGACGAGCCGGGGATGCGCGACGCCCAGTCCCTCGGCCAGCAGCCGCACCTGAGCATCGACCATGTCGTCATAATCATAGGCGGGAAAGCGAATGCGAAGCCCGTCTGATGGCTTCGACGAACCGCCATGCCCGATATTGTCGGGCAGGATGATCCAGTATTTGCCGATGTCGAGCGGCTGGCCGGGGCCATAGAGCCGATCGGCGAATTGCGGCTGGAGGAACTGCGCGCCAGTACCGCCCGTCCCGTGCAGGACGACGATCGCATTGTCGATCGCGCCCGAGGCGTCGCGATGCGGCTTGCCCAACGTTCGGTAGTGCATCCTGAGCTCGGACAATCGCTCGCCGCTTTGGAACGCGAAGTCGCGGAGGATGTGGTCTGCTTCCGCGACCGGCCAGCGTGTCGGTGCAGGCGTCGGGGCGGTGCTCGCCGCGGCGGGCGGCGGCGCGGCGGTCTGGGCGAGGGCGGGGCCGGCGAGCAGCGTCGCGGCTGTCGCGAGCAGGGCGGCTTTCACTCGGTTTCCTCACGCTTCGCGCCGGTCAGCAGACGTTCGGCCCGCGCCTTGTCCAGCGCTTCGGCCGTCCGCTCCGCCTTGCTGCGTCCGAACTTCAGCCGGTTGGCCTCGGCTTCCGCAGTGCGTGCCGCCTTTGCGCGGGCCTTGCGCGCGCGGTTGAGGTTTATAAGGTCGCCCATCACTCGAATCCCGGAACTCTGGAGTCACAATGGCCGGCAGCGTCAACAAAGTCATCCTCGTCGGCAACCTCGGCCGCGACCCCGAATCGCGCAGCTTCTCGAACGGCGGCAAGGTCGTGAACCTGCGCATCGCGACCAGCGAATCGTGGAAGGACCGCAACACCGGCGAGCGCAAGGAAAAGACCGAATGGCATTCGGTCGCGATCTTCAACGAAGGGCTGGCCAATGTCGCCGAGCGATTCCTGCGCAAGGGATCGAAGGTCTATATCGAGGGTCAGCTTCAGACCCGGAAGTGGCAGGATCAGAACGGCCAGGACAAGTATAGTACCGAAGTCGTCCTTCAGGGCTTCAACAGCGTGCTGACGATGCTCGACGGGCCGGGCGGCGGTCAGGGCGGCGGCGGTGGCGGCGGCTTTGGCGGCGGGTCGCGCGGCGGCGATGACTATGGCGACGATTTCGCCGGCCAATCCTCGCGCGGCGGCGGTGGCGGCGGGTCGCGCGGCGGTTATTCGGGCGGTGGGCAAGGCGGCGGCGCTGGCGGCTTCCCCGACGACCTCGACGACGACGTGCCCTTCTGACGCGCCGATCGGCGATTGATCGCCGATCGGATTGCTGTAGATTCGAAAGCCGGCCTCTCGCTGGAGTCGCGCGATGGATCTTGCCCTGCCTGCGCTTGCCAATCGCTTCTCGGTCGTCACGCTTGCCGAGCGGCGCGTGCCGGCGTGGAGCCGGCTGCTCGACTGGCCGGCGGCGGGCAATGGTCATGTGCCCGTACGGGCCCGTCGTCTGCCCGATCGCAATCTGCTCGCGGCGCGCATCGATCGCGCGGTTCTCGACGCCGACCGGGCGGTGCTGCTCGTCGCCGAGGGCGCGGGCTGCTTCGCCGCCGCCTGGTGGGCGCGGCTGTCGCCGGCCGACTATGTCGGCCGCGTCGCCGGCGCGCTGTTCTTCGAACCCGGCGCCAAGGACGAGGCGCGCTTCGCCTCGCCGCGCGTGACCCTGCCTTTCCCTTCGGTCGTCGTTGGCGACCGGGAGATGCGCGCGCTTGCCGACGGCTGGGGCAGCAGCGTGATCGATGGCGACGAGGGGCCGCTGGTCCGCGCGCAGCGCGCGGTGCAGCGCTTCACCGCTGCCGTGGTCGAGCGCGAGGTGAGCCGCGGCGAGCGGCTGTGGCTGGGCGTGGTCCGCTGATCCTTTTGCGCTGAGCGGCGTTACGCCCCCGAACCCAAGGGGAGCGACCGCCGATGAAGCCCGACGAACGCATCGCGATGCTGGCGCGCATCGGCTATCTGGCGCGCGCAATCCTCTACTTCGCGCTGGGCTATCTGTCGCTCGCCACCGGCCGGGCGGAGGGGACGACGAGCGTGCTGTCGCCGCTGTCGCGCATTCCCGGCGGCGCGGCGCTGACCGCCGGGCTGGCGCTCGGGCTCGCCGCCTATGGCCTGTTTCGCCTCTATGGCGCTGCGATCGACATCGAGGCCGATGGCGACGACGCCAAGGGACGGGTGAAGCGCGCGGGCCATGCGCTGAGCGCCTTTGCGCATTTCGGCCTCGCTTACGGCGCCGCGTCGCTCTTCGCGTGGGGCACGCAGCCGAGGGACGGCGCGGCAGGGCGCGACGCCACCGAAGTCGCGCTCGGCCTGCCGTTCGGCTGGGCGCTGCTGATCGTCGCGGGACTGGGCTTCGCCGCCGCCGCCTTCGCACAGGCCGAAAAGGCATGGAGCGCGGGGTTCATGCGGCTGCTGACGCGGAACGCGCCGCACTGGAGCAAGGTCGTGGGGCGCATCGGCTATGCCGCGCGCGCAGCGGTGTTCGCCGGCGTCGCCTGGGCGCTGATCGACCTCGGCCGGTCGGGCCGCGCGGGCGAGGTGGGGTTCCAGGATGCGCTGGCCGTCTATTCGGATCGCAGCTGGTTGTTCGCAGGCGTGGCGGGCGGCCTGATGCTGTTCGGCGTCTTCAGCCTGGTCATGGCACGCTATCGCGATGTCTGCGACACCCCGCTGGTGCGGCGCTTCGCCTGAACCCGCGGCTTGCCGGGTTCACCGCCGCAGCAGGAACACCGCATGCTCGGCGAAGAAGTTCGCCGCCGCCGGCCGCGCCGGGTTCCCGTCCGACAGGAACCACGCGCCCTCGACCGTCAGGCCTTGTTCGCGGACGAAGGCGCGGAAGTCGTCGATGGTGACGTGGTGGATGTTGGGCGTTTCGTACCAGGCGAGCGGCAGCAGGCGCGTGACGGGCATCCGCCCGCCCCAGAGCAGCGACAGGCGAACACGCCAGTGCGCGAAATTGGGGAAGCTGACGAACGCGCGCTGCCCGATCCGCAAGAGGTGATCGAGCACGACATGTGGGCGCATCGTCGTCTGCAGCGTCTGGCTAAGGATCGCATAGTCGAAGCTCTGGTCGGGATAGTCGGCGAGGTCGGTGTCGGCGTCGCCCTGCACCACCGACAGCCCGCGCCCCACCGCCGCCGCGACATTGGCGGGATCGAGTTCGAGGCCCCGCGCGTCCACCTGCTTCTGGTCGCGCAGCGCCGCCATCAGCGCGCCGTCGCCGCAGCCGACATCAAGCACGCGAGATCCCGGCGCGACGTTGCGGGCAATGATCGCAAGGTCGGGCCGCAGGCTCATCGGCCGTTCCCCAGGAATCCCTCGACCACCCGGTTCAATTCGGGGCTATCGAGCAGGAAGGCGTCGTGGCCGAAGGGCGAGGACAGCTCGACGAAGCTCGCCGCCGCACCCGCGGCGTGCAGCGCCTGCACCACCGCCCGGCTCTCGCGCGTCGGATAGAGCCAGTCGGTATCGAAGCTGACGAGACAGAAGCGCGTCGCCGCCCCCCGGAACGCATTGGCGAGCACGCCGCCATGCTCCTCGGCGAGGTCGAAATAGTCGAGCGCGCGGGTGATGTAGAGATAGGCGTTGGCATCGAACCGGTCGGTGAAGGCAAGGCCCTGATGCCGCAGATAGCTTTCGACCTGGAAATCGGCGTCGAAGCCGAACGACTTGGCCTCCCGCGCCTGAAGCCGCCGCCCGAACTTCTCGGTCAGGCCCGCTTCGGACAGATAGGTGATGTGCGCCGCCATCCGCGCGACCGCGAGGCCCGCGGCGGGGGGCGTGCCCTCATAATAGTCGCCGCCATTCCAGTTGGGGTCGGCCATGATCGCCTGTCGCCCGACCTCGTGAAAGGCGATGTTCTGTGCCGAATGGCGCGCGGTGGCGGCAATGACGACGGCGGCGGCGACGCGATCGGGGAAGGTCGCGGCCCAGCTCAGCGCCTGCATCCCGCCCATCGATCCGCCCACCACCGCCTTCAGCCGCCCGATGCCGAGATGGTCGAGCAGCATCGCCTGCGCACGCACCATGTCGCGGATGGTGATGACGGGAAAGCTCATGCCCCACGGCTTGCCCGTCGCCGCGTTGACCGTGGCGGGCCCCGAAGTGCCCATGCAGCTGCCGAGCACGTTGGTGCAGATGACGAAATCGCGCGCGGGATCGATCGGCTTGCCCGGCCCGATCATCCGCGTCCACCAGCCGGGCTTGCCGGTGATGGGGTGGTTCGACGCGACATACTGGTCGCCCGTCAGCGCGTGGCAGACGAGGATCGCGTTCGTCCCCTCCGCATCTAGCGTGCCATAAGTCTCATAGGCGATCTCGACCGGCGACAGGAGCACCCCGCCGTCGAGGCGGAGCGGGCCGGGCAGCACGGCGCGGCAGTTCTGACCGAAGGTGGGGGCGGACATGGACGCCGGCCCTTAGCCGAGCCGCGGGGACGGGAAAAGGCCCGGCCTTGCGACCTCCGGCCGCCGGGCCTATCGGCGGACCCCATGTTCGCACCCGTTCCCAAGCCCTGGATCATGGGCATCGCTCCGTACGTCCCCGGCCGGTCAAAGACCGACGACGGGCGCAAGGTCGTCAAGCTCTCCTCGAATGAAAACCCGCTCGGCACCGCGCCCGAAGCGCGCGCGGCTTTCGCGGCGGCGGCGAACGATCTGGAGCGCTATCCCGATGCGAGCGCCGCCGTGCTGCGCGAGGCGATCGGCGCGCGCTACGGCCTCGATCCCGCGCGTATCATCTACGGCACCGGATCGGACGAGGTGCTGCATCTGGTCGCTGGCGCCTATGCGGGGCCGGGGGACGAGGTGATCTTCGTCCGCTACGGCTTTGCGGTGTACGAGATCGCGGCGCGGCGCGTCGGCGCGACGCCGGTGGTCGCGCCCGACAAGGACTATGCGACCGACGTCGATGCGATCCTCGCCGCGGTGACGCCCGCGACCAAGGTGGTCTACATCGCCAATCCGAACAATCCGACCGGCACCTTCGCCGGCCGCGACGAGATCGCACGGCTCCACGCCGGCCTGCCGCGCGACGTGATGCTGGTGATCGACCAGGCTTACGGCGAATATATCGAGTCGGGCGACGACGACGGCGCGCTGGAGCTCGCCAAGACGCAGGCAAACGTCATCGTCACGCGCACCTTCTCCAAGATCTACGGCCTCGCCGCCGAGCGGATCGGCTGGGGATATGGCTCGGCCGAGGCGGTCGAGGCGATGCATCGCATCCGGATGCCGTTCAACCTGACGACCGCGGGGCAGGGGGCGGCGCTTGCCGCACTCGAGGCGCAGGACTTTGTCGAGGCGAGCCGCGTCCACAATGCCGAGTGGCGCGCCTGGCTGACGGCGGAGGTCGGCAAGCTCGGCAATGCCGGCCTGCGCGCCGTCCCCTCGATGTGCAACTTCGTCCTCGTGCTGTTCGAGGGGCCGGTGAGCGCGGAGACCGCGTACAAGGGGTTGATGGATGCGGGCTATATCGTCCGCTGGCTGCCCGGACAGGGCCTGCCGCATGGCCTGCGCATCTCGATCGGCACGGCCGAGGAGACGCAAGGGGTCATGGCGGCGCTGCGCGAGATCGTCGAGCGCGGATGAGCTTTTCGCGCATCACCGTCGTCGGGCTGGGGCTGATCGGCTCGTCGGTGGCGCTCGCCGCGCGCGCGCGGATCGCCGGCATACGGGTGACGGGCTACGACGCCGATCCCGAGGTGCGGCGCGTGGCGCGCGAGATCGGGCTGTGCGACACGATCGCCGACGATGCCGCCGACGCCGCGCACGACGCAGAACTGGTCGTGCTGTGCGTGCCCGTGGGGGCGATGGGGCGTGCGGCAGCCAACCTTGCTCCCGCGCTGCCCGCCGATGCGATCGTCACCGACGTCGGCTCGTGCAAGGCGAGCGTGGTCGAGGCGCTGCAGGCGGCGCTCCCCGGCCACACTCTCGTCCCCGCGCATCCCGTTGCGGGGACTGAGCAGAGCGGACCGACCGCGGGCTTTGCGACGCTGTTCAACCATCGCTGGTGCATCCTGACCCCGCCCGAGGGCACCGACCCCGCCGCTGTCGACCGCGTCGCCGGCTTCTGGCGCGCGCTTGGCGCCGAGGTCGAGACGATGGCCCCCGACCATCACGATCGGGTGCTCGCGGTGACGAGCCACCTGCCGCACCTGATCGCCTACACGATCGTCGGCACCGCCTCCGACCTCGAGGAAGTGACGCAGAGCGAGGTCATCAAATATTCGGCGGGCGGTTTTCGCGACTTCACGCGCATCGCCGCCAGCGACCCGACAATGTGGCGCGACGTGTTCCTCGCCAATCGCGAGGCGGTGCTCGACATGCTCCAGCGGTTTTCGGAGGATCTGGCGCTCCTTCAGCGCGCGATCCGCTGGGGCCAGGGCGACGCGCTGTTCGATCACTTCACCCAGACCCGCGCGATCCGCCGCTCGATCGTCGAGCAGGGGCAGGACGACGCGCGGGCGGATTTCGGGCGGACGCACGGGTAGGGGCATCAATCTGCTCAACCCAAACGGGGATGGGGTGGGCGCGTGGGCGGGTCACCCCCTCGCCAGCGCCTCGGCGATCAGCTTGCGGCTGTTCGCCACCCCGTACAGCGCAATGAAGCTCCCCATCCGCGGCCCCTGGCTCGACCCCAAGAGCGTTTCGTAGAGCGCCTTGAACCAGTCGCGCAGATTCTCGAACCCGGCGGTCTTCCCGATCTCGTAGACGATGTTCTGGATGTCCTCGGCGCTCGCGCCCTCGGGCAGCGCGGCGAGTTCGGCGTCGAGGCGCTTCAGGGCCTCGACCTCCACCCCCTCCGGCGCGCGTCGCACCGGCTTCTCCGCCACGTCGCGGACATAGGCGATGGCATGGCCGATCAGCGCGTCGAGCGCCGGGTAGCGCTCGGGGCTCGCATCGGCGACATAGTTGCCGAGATAGCCCCAGACCTGTTCCTTCGTCGCCTCGCCCATCACGCCGATCAGGTTGAGCAATAGGCCGAAAGTAACGGGCAGCGTTTCCGCTGGCGGCTCGCCGTCATGGATGTGGTGGACCGGGTTGCCCAGCCGCTGCTCGACCGGCTGTCCCGCATAGTTACCGCGGAACTGCCAGTATTCGTCGATCGCGCGCGGGATGACGCCGAGGTGGAGCTGCTTGGCCTTTTTCGGCTCGCGATAGGCGTAGAAGGCGAGGCTCTCCTCCGGCCCATAGGTCAGCCATTGCTCGAGGCTGAGGCCGTTGCCCTTCGACTTCGAGATCTTCTGGCCATGCTCGTCGAGGAACATCTCGTAGTTGAAGCCCTCGGGCGGGCGGGCGCCGAGGACGCGGGCGATCTTCGAGGATTGCGTGACCGAATCGATCAGGTCCTTGCCCGCCATCTCGTAATCGACACCCAATGCGACCCAGCGCATCGCCCAGTCGACCTTCCACTGGAGCTTGGCGCGGCCGCCGAGGATCGACTGCTCGATCCGTTCGCCCTCGTCGTCGAATGCGATCAGGCCGGCATCGGCATCGACCACCTCGACCGGCACCTGAAGGACGATGCCGCTCTTCGGGCTGATCGGCAGCACCGGCGAATAGGTCGCGCGCCGCTCCTCGCCGAGGGTCGGCAGCATGACGCCCATGATCGCGTCATAGTGGCGCAGCACCGCCTTCAGCGTCGCGTCGAATCGCCCGCTCGCATAATAATCGGTGGCCGACGCGAACTCGTACTCGAAGCCGAAGCGGTCGAGGAAATCGCGCAGCATCGCATTGTTGTGGTGGGCGAAGCTCTCGAACTTGCCGAACGGATCGGGCACCTTCGTCAGCGGCTTCCCCAGATGCGCGGCCAGCATCTCCCGGTTCGGCACATTGTCGGGCACCTTTCGCAGGCCGTCCATGTCGTCGCTGAACGCGATCAGGCGGGTCGGCTGGTCGGACAGCGTCTCGAACGCGCGGCGAACCATCGTCGTGCGCAAGACTTCGTTGAAGGTGCCGATATGCGGCAGGCCCGAGGGGCCGTAGCCCGTTTCGAACAGCACGGCTTCGCCGTCGGGCTTGCCGCCCGGATAGCGGGCGAGGAGCTTGCGTGCCTCCTCATAAGGCCAGGCCTTGGACACGAGGGCGGCGGCACGGAGTTCGGGGGTCAGGTTCGACATGGTGCGTGCCTCTAGCGACGGTAACGCTTCCTTACAAACCGGACGGGAACCCTTCGCATGCGCAGCAATTCATGGCGCGTGCAACGCAGGTTAAGACAGGCATGATCGTCAACGACACCCCCCGCATGAGCTCGATCGTCATCGAGGTGTGGAAGCCGCTGCTGGCGCTGTTCTTCTGGGACGTGGCGGTCACCGCCTTCTACATGACGACGACGTTCAAGGCGCCGTCACTGCCGCTCACCATCTTCGGTACGGTGCTGGCGCTGTTCCTCGGCTTTCGCGACAATTCGGCCTATCAGCGCTGGTGGGAGGGACGGCAGCTCTGGGGGCTGATGATCAACGCCTCGCGCAACCTCGTGCGCGGGGCGATCGCGTTCATCCCCGACGATCCGCCGCGCGCGCGCGACCTCAAGCGATCGATCGCGCTCAGGCAGATCGCCTATGTCAACGCACTGCGCTGCCAGCTGCGCCGCCTGAAGGACTGTCCCGAGGTCTACGATCTGCTGTCGCGCGAGGAGGCCGACGAGGCGATGGGCCGCGCCAATCCTGCCAACGGCTTTCTCGACGGTACCGCCAAGCGGATCGAGGACGCGCGCCGCGAGGGGTGGCTCGACACCATCCAGCAGACGCAGATGGAGCGCATTCTCGTCGATATCGCCAATGCGCAGGGGGGCATGGAGCGGCTCAAGAACACACCGCTGCCCGTTCAGTACCGCTTCTTCCCGTCCTTCTTCACGCGGCTGTTCTGCCTTCTTCTGCCGATCGGGCTGGTCGAGACGCTGGGCTGGGCGACGCCGATCGGTTCGACGCTGGCGGGGCTGATGTTCCTGGCGGCGCTCCAGATCGGCGACGATCTGGTCGATCCGTTCAGCAACACGCCTCACGACCTGCCGATGAATGCGATGTGCCGGACGATCGAGATCGACCTGAAGCAGGCGATCGGCGACGAGGCGCCCAAGCCGCTGACCCCGGTAAAGGGCGTGCTCTGGTAAGTTTCGCGGGCGGTGAGTCCGCCGGGACACATCGCAAGCGCTGGTGGGGGAGGCGGCGGGCGGCAACCCCATATATGGTTGCGGACTCGGAATGTTCGCTGTGGCGAACGACTTGTTAAGCTTTCGGGTCAACCATCGGAAGCTTGACGAAACCGTCGCTTTGGACTCGGGATGCGCGTCCGAGGGAGCCGGGGGACTTGTCGACGATGCCAGTGATCGAAAAGGTGCGCGCGCCCGCGCGCCGCAAGCTCAAGGCGCCGGCCCCGCTGCCGCTCGACACGATCCTGCGCGGCGACTGCGTGGCGGCGATGAAGGCGCTGCCCGATGCCAGCATCGACTGCATCTTCGCCGACCCGCCCTACAACCTGCAGCTGGGCGGTGAGCTGTTTCGGCCCGACGGCAGCCATGTCGATGCCGTGACCGACGACTGGGACCGGTTCGACACCTTCGCCGCCTATGACCGGTTCACCCGCGCGTGGCTCAAGGAAGCGCGCCGCATCCTGAAGCCCGACGGCACGATCTGGGTGATCGGCAGCTATCACAACATCTTCCGCGTCGGCACCGCGATCCAGGACATGGGCTTCTGGATCCTCAACGACATCGTCTGGCGCAAGTCGAACCCGATGCCCAATTTCAAGGGCACGCGCTTCACCAACGCGCACGAGACGCTGATCTGGGCATCGATGGGGGAGAAGGCGCGCTACACCTTCAACTATCGCAGCCTCAAGACGCTCAACGACGAGCTCCAGATGCGCTCCGACTGGGAGTTCGCGATCTGCTCGGGCGCCGAGCGGTTGAAGGGCGAGGATGGGCACAAGGTCCATCCGACCCAGAAGCCCGAGGCGCTGCTCTATCGCGTGATGCTGGCGGCGACGCATCCGGGCGACGTGGTGCTCGATCCCTTTTTCGGCACCGGCACGACCGGTGCGGTGGCCAAACGGCTGGGCCGCCGCTTCATCGGCATCGAGCGTGAGGAAACATATATCGCCGCCGCCGAGGCGCGGATCGAAGCGGCGCTGCCGCTCGACGAATCGCTGCTCCGCACGATGCAGGCGCCGCGCAATGCCCCGCGCGTCGCGTTCGGGACGCTGGTCGAGAACGGACTGATCGCGCCGGGCGCGGTGCTGACCGATGCCAAGCGGCGCTGGCGCGTCACGGTACGCGCCGACGGTTCGCTGGCGGGCGATGGCGGCGAGGGATCGATCCATAAGCTGGGCGCCGCGGTACAGGGCGCGCCATCGTGCAACGGCTGGACCTTCTGGCATCATGAGGGCGAGGGCGGGCTTGCGCCCATCGACACGCTCCGCCAGCGCTGGCTGCTCGCGACGCAGCCCTGAGCGGCGCGATGCTGCATCTGCGCCCCGTCCAGTTCGTCGACACGCCGGTCGGTCGCGATGGCGAGGTCGCGCGGCTGGCGGGCGGGCTGCAATGGTTCGCCGCCTATGAGGTGATCCGCGGCGCCGAGCGGCGGACGGTGCCGGTCGCCGGTTTCGACGATTTCGCCAAGGCGCTGCCCGATCCGCAGGCCGAGCGGGCGGCCCTGCTCGCCCACCGGATTTCGGCGCCTCGCGCCTCGATCCAGGCGGGTGAGCGCGTGCTGCGCTTCGACCAGCCACAGGCGATGGCGATCCTCAACCTGACGCCCGACAGCTTTTCCGATGGTGGCCGTCACGACGGCGATCCGGCTGCGGCGGCCGCAGCGGGCGTCGATATGGCAGCGGCGGGGGCGGCGATCATCGACGTCGGCGGCGAATCGACGCGGCCCGGCGCGCCCACGGTGTGGGAAGGCGACGAGATCGCCCGCGTGGTCCCCGTCATCGAGCGGCTGGCGGCCAGCGGCACACCGGTATCGATCGACACGCGCAAGGCATCGGTGATGGAGGCCGCGCTGGCGGCGGGCGCGCACATCGTCAACGACGTCTCGGCGCTCCTCTACGACGACCGCGCGGCCGAGGTGGTTGCGCGCGCGGGCGTGCCCGTCGTGCTGATGCATTCGGCCGATCCGAAGCGTGGGGCAGAGGGAGCGATGACGGGGGGCAATGCGCTGACCGACTGCTTCGACTGGCTCGAGGCGCGGATCGAGGCGGCGGTCGCGGCGGGCGTCGACCGCGCGCGCATCATCGTCGATCCGGGCATCGGCTTCGGCAAGTCGCTGGCCGACAACCTCGCCATCCTCAACGGTCTGTCGCTGTTCCACGGGCTCGGCTGCCCGCTGCTGCTGGGGGCCAGCCGCAAGCGGATCGTCGGCGCGCTGTCGGGCGAAGCCCCTGTCGGCGCGAGGCTGGGCGGGTCAGTGATGCTGGCGGTCAGGGGCGCCGATCAGGGCGCGCAATGGCTGCGCGTCCACGACGTGCCGGAGACCGTGCAGGCGCTGCGCGTCTGGCGCGGCATGCGCGACGCGGCGCTGGTCGCACGGTAAACGATCGACCCGGAACGGACGTCGGCCAGGTCGCTCGCTCCGTTCCGGATGCGCATTTGGCGCCCCCAAGAGCCGGTCTTCACTGGCAAACATCCGATTTGACGCTTTCAGAACATTTCGTGTCCACATAACTTGCATCAATATCGGCTCCGGATCGAAACCATCTTCTGGGAGTGTTTGATGGACGGATCGACGAGTTACCTTGGGGCCCTCGAACTCGATGAGCGAGTTGTCGTGGCGATCGGGGACGGACCGGGTACCGAGGCGGCGGTCGAGGCCGCGCGGGCGAGCGGCGCACGGGTTGCCGGGCGCGTGTCGCTGGCTGAGGGACCGGGCCGGCTGGCGATGCAGGCGCGGCTGCACGTGCTGACGCTCGACCTGCCGGGTGGAGAACCGGATGCCGCGACGATCGCCGCCCTCGACGCCGCTGCCGCCGCCGCGCATCGCCACGATGCCCTTGTGATCGCGAGCTGTCCGGTGGACGCTCTCGATCTTGTCGCCTCGTCGCTGGAGGGGGTGCGCGCCGCGCTGCTTTGTGAACCCACGCTCGTCGATCGCGTCGCCGCCTTCGCTCTCGCGGGGCCGCCGCCGCGCACGCTGCACGATGCCGCGCGCGATTCGGACCAGCGTCGGCTGCGACAGCTCAATGACGAGGTGGCGCGGATCGCCGAGACGCTGGCGCGCCTCGCCCGCACCGATCCGGGCACGGCGATGCTGGGCAGCCAGGTCGCCGACCGTGCCCCGCCGTACCGCGCCGTGCCCGACGAGGGCGAGCCCGCGATCGACCCCGCGGACGTGCGCGCCGCGATCCGCGCGCGGCGGATGCGCGACCAGTTCTTCGAGGGCGACCTGTTCGCCGATCCCGCCTGGGACATGCTGCTCGATCTCTATGCCGCCCATCTCGAGCATCAGCGCGTCTCGGTCTCCAGCCTGTGCATCGCCGCGGCGGTGCCGGCGACGACGGCGCTGCGATGGATCACCACGATGCGCGAGGCGGGATTGTTCGAGCGGCACGACGACCCTTTCGACAGGCGGCGCGCCTATGTCGGCCTGAGCGAGACGGCGATTACCGGCATGCGGCGCTACTGCGCAGCAGTGCGGCGCGCGGGCCTTTCGATCGCCTGAGGGGGCCGCTCGACGCAACGAGTTGCGCGCTCGGCGGTTGAACCGGGGCACAGTGATGGAGCAAGCCCCGATGAAATCGCGTTATTTCCTGGCCCTGCCGCCGATCGCCCTGCTCGCCGCGTGCGGCGGCGGCGCCTCGACTGACCAGACCGCGACGACGACGAACACCGGCAACGTCATCCTCAACGATGCGCAGGCGAATTATTCGTTCGAGAACGACGCGATCCTCAACACGACCGCCGACGATGCCGCCGCGATGAACGCCGCGCCGGCAAACGGCATGTAAGCGTGGACGAGAAAGAGAAGAAGGCGATCCGCGACGACTTCGCCGAAGCGGTCAACATGGCCCCGGCGGCAATCGAGCGCTTCCTCGACACCGACGATTCGAAGCGTGTCGGCCAGAAGGACGGCGGCGGCGAGAGCGTCGGCCACGCCTCTGGCCGGCGAATCGTCGCGATCAAGCGTAAGAAGCAGGCCGACCTGACCGACGACGACTATGCACACATGAAGAAGGTCGTGGGCTATGTCCGCCGCCACGCGGCACAGGGAGGGCCTAAGGACGATCCGGAACATTCGGACTGGCGCTATTCGCTGATGAATTGGGGTCACGATCCGCTCAAGGATTGAACGGGCTTGACCCGTCATTGCGAGGCGGCAACGGTCGAGCCATGTCGATGATGCTGCTGCCGCTCGCCCTCGCCGCCGCTGTCCAGGAAGGTCCGGCGCCCGCCGTCGACA
The DNA here is from genome assembly GCF_002351485.1 of Sphingomonas spermidinifaciens. Lineage (GTDB taxonomy): Bacteria > Pseudomonadota > Alphaproteobacteria > Sphingomonadales > Sphingomonadaceae > Sphingomonas > Sphingomonas spermidinifaciens. The sequence continues at coordinate 665,278 of NZ_NWMW01000002.1, forward strand.
GCGTCGTCATCACCGCCGACCGGATGATCGACGTGCTGTCGGGCAAGGTGGTCGAACGGCCCGTCATCGTCGCTACCGGCGGCCGCATCGTGTCGGTGGTGGGCGAGGGGGCGGCAAGGCCCGTGATCCCTGCGGGCGCGCGTCGCATCGACCTGCCAGGTCGAACGCTCGTCCCCGGTCTGATCGACATGCACGCCCACCTGACCAGCAACCCCAAATATGGCGGCTATAGCGGCTATCAGTTCACCGACAGCTTCTGGGTCGCACAAGGGACCGGCAATGCCGAGCGGACGCTGCGCGCCGGTTTCACCACCGTTCGCAACGTCGGCAGCGACGGCTATGCCGATGTCGGCATCAAGCAGGCGATCGAGGAGGGTTGGGTCGCCGGCCCGCGCATCGTCCCCGCCGCCCATGCCCTGGGCGCGACCGGCGGGCATTGCGACGAGACCTTCCTGCCGCCCTCCTTCCAGCGCAAGTCGCCCGCAGTCGGCGACAGCCCCGAGGAACTGCGCCGCCGCGTGCGCGAGCAGCGCAAATACGGGGCCGAGGTCATCAAGGCGTGCGCGACCGGCGGCGTCTTCAGCCGCAATACCGAGCCCGGCGTGCAGCAGCTCCATCCCGAGGAATTGAAGGCGATCGTCGATGAGGCGCATTTCTGGAAGCTGAAGGCCGCCGCGCACGCGCACGGCGCCGATGGCATCCGCGCCGCGATCGAGGCCGGGTTCGACACGATCGAGCATGTGAGCTTCATCGACGATGCCGGGATCAAGGCGGCCAAGGCCCGTGGCACCTTTCTCGGCTTCGATGTCTACAACACCGAATATACATTGGCAGAGGGCGAAAAGAACGGAGTCCTGCCCGAGAACATCGAGAAGGAGCGCCGCGTCGGCACGATCCAGCGCGAGAACTTTCGCAAGGCGGCACAGGCGGGGGCGCGGATGATCTTTTCGACCGACGCCGGCATCTATCCGCACGGTGACAATGCGCGTCAGTTCGCGGTGATGGTCCGCTTCGGCCTGACGCCGATGCAGGCGCTCCAGTCGGCGACCTCCAATGCGGCCGAGGCGCTGGGGCGGACGGGCGACGTGGGCGCGATTGCGGTCGGGCGCTATGCCGACATCGTCGCGGTGGCGGGCGATCCGCTGACCGATATCCGCACGCTCGAAAAGCCGGTTGTCGTCATCAAGGGCGGCGAGGTGGTGGCCGGAGCGACCGCATCGTGAGTCTGATCGCGGCACTGGCATTGCTGCAGGCGGGCGCCGCCGCCCCGGCGGCACTGCCCGAACTCGGCGTCAATCTGGAGCGGTTCGACTATCCCTTCACCGTCGAGCGGCTGCGCGCGCCCGTGGGCACCGAGGTCGCGCAGATGGCCTTCATGGACGTGCGCCCCGCCAAGCCCAATGGCCGCGTCGCGGTGCTCCTCCACGGCAAGAACTTCTGCGGCGCGGCGTGGGAAGCGTCGGCGCGGATGCTCGTGGCGCGCGGCTGGCGGGTGCTGGTCCCCGACCAGATCGGCTTCTGCAAGTCGGACAAGCCCGCGGGCACGCAGTACACGCTCGCCGGACTCGCCGCGAACACCGCGCGGTTGATGAAGGCGCGAGGCATCGACCGGGCGGTGATCGTCGGCCATTCGATGGGCGGGATGCTGGCGGCGCGGTTCGCGATCGACCATCCGGCACTGACCGAGCGGCTGGTGATGGTCAATCCGCTCGGCCTGACCGATCGTGCGGCCGAGGGTGTGCCCTATCGCCCGCTCGCCGATCTGATCGCCGACGAGCGCAAGACCGATGCGGCCAGCATCAAGGCCTATCAGCTCGCCAACTATTATCATGGAGAGTGGCGGCCGGCCTATGACCGCTGGGTGCGGATGCTGGCTGGGCAGTTCGCGGGGGCGGGGCGCGAGGCGATGGCGACCGCGCAGGGCAAGACCAGCGAGATGATCTTCACCCAGCCCGTCCTCTATCAGTTCGGGCGGATCAAGGCGCCGACCACGGTCATCGTCGGCACCCGCGACACGACGGTGTTCGCCAAGCGGCAGGCGCCGCCGACGCTTCAGCAGTTCCTGAAGCCGATCCCCGCGATCGCTCCCGCCGCGGTCGCGAAGATCCCCGGCGCAAGGCTCGTCCGGCTCGAGGGGCTTGGCCACGCGCCGCAGATCGAGGCGCCCGACCGCTTTCACGAGGTGCTGCTCGCCGCGATCGGCTGAGGCGGGGTGCGGGACGGGGCAGGGGCGGTGTTGACCGTCCCTGCCCCTGCGCGTATAGGCCCGCCGGTTCCTGTCGGGGACCATTCGATTCCCGATCGGACATGCGCTGAACGTTGCTGGAGACGTCAAAGGCCTGGGCGCGCGCGTCCGGGTCGTTTTCGTATTCGCTCGTAAAGGGCTCCAGCAAAGTAACCATTTGGAAGGTGAAGGGCTTCATGCCGACGATCAACCAGCTGGTCCGCAAGGGCCGCGAACCGCAGAAGGCCAAGTCGAAGGTCCCTGCGATGGAGCAGAACCCGCAGAAGCGCGGCGTCTGCACCCGCGTTTACACGACGACCCCGAAGAAGCCGAACTCGGCACTTCGCAAGGTGGCCAAGGTCCGTCTGACCAACAGCCGCGAAGTCATCTCGTACATCCCCGGCGAGGGCCACAACCTGCAGGAGCACTCGGTCGTGCTCATCCGCGGCGGCCGCGTTCGCGACCTTCCCGGCGTCCGCTACCACGTCCTGCGCGGCGTGCTCGATACGCAGGGCGTCAAGGACCGCAAGCAGAGCCGTTCGAAGTACGGCGCCAAGCGTCCCAAGTAATCGCCATAGTAAGCGCCGGACGGGTTCCGGGTTCGCTGAAGTTCTAGAAGGAAATCTGAGATGGCACGTCGTCGTCGTCCCGAGAAGCGGGAAATCCTGCCTGATCCCAAGTTCGGAGATCAGGTCCTGTCGAAGTTCATGAACAGCGTCATGCTGGACGGCAAGAAGGCCGTTGCCGAGGGCATCGTCTATTCGGCGCTCGAGACGGTCGAGAGCCGTGCGAAGCGCGACCCGATCGGCGTGTTCCACGATGCGCTCAACAACATCAAGCCGGGCATCGAGGTCCGCAGCCGCCGCGTTGGCGGTGCGACCTATCAGGTCCCCGTCGAGGTGCGTCCCGAGCGTGCGCAGGCGCTGGCGATCCGCTGGCTCATCACCTCGGCCCGCAACCGCAGCGAGAACACGATGTCGGCGCGCCTGTCGGGCGAGCTGCTCGACGCCGCCAACAACCGCGGCAACGCGGTGAAGAAGCGCGAGGATACGCATCGCATGGCCGAAGCGAACCGCGCCTTCTCGCACTATCGCTGGTAATACCTATATGGCGGGCGAGGCTTCGGCCTCGCCCCCACATTTTCCGTTCGTCCCGAGCGCAGTCGAGGGACGCCGCTGAGCGAAGCGAGAGGCTCCGGCCTTGCCGACGCTCGGCAAAGTCTCTCGACTTCGCTCGAGACGAACGGTCCCTGACGTTCATATCGCCCCCGCCGCCACCCGGCACCAGGAGTAAGATCATGGCCCGCAGCCATCCGCTCGAGCGCTATCGCAACATCGGCATCATGGCGCACATCGACGCCGGCAAGACGACGACGACCGAGCGCATCCTCTATTACACCGGCAAGTCCTACAAGATCGGCGAGGTCCATGAGGGCACCGCGACGATGGACTGGATGGAGCAGGAGCAGGAGCGCGGGATCACCATCACGTCGGCGGCGACGACCTGCTTCTGGTCAGCCGAGGACGGCAAGGGTCCCGAGCACCGCATCAACATCATCGACACGCCCGGGCACGTCGACTTCACCATCGAGGTGGAGCGTTCGCTGCGCGTCCTCGACGGCGCGGTCGCGTGCTTCGACGGCGTCGCGGGCGTCGAGCCGCAGTCGGAGACGGTGTGGCGTCAGGCCGAGAAGTACCGCGTGCCGCGCATGTGCTTCGTCAACAAGCTCGACCGCACCGGCGCGAGCTTCGAGCGCTGCGTCCAGATGATCAAGGATCGCTTGGGCGCCCGTCCGCTCGTCCTCTATCTGCCGATCGGCATCGAGGGCGGGTTCAAGGGCCTGGTCGACCTGGTCAACAACCGCGCGATCATCTGGCTCGAGGAGTCGCTGGGCGCGAAGTTCGAGTATCAGGACATCCCCGCCGACCTCAAGGACGCGGCCGAGGCCGCGCGCCTCGAACTGATCGAGGCCGCCGTCGAGCAGGACGACGAGGTCATGGAGAAGTTCTTCGAGGGTGAGGAGCCGGATGCGGCGACCCTGAAGCGCCTGATCCGCAAGGGTACGCTCAACTTCTCGTTCGTCCCCGTGCTCTGCGGCTCGGCGTTCAAGAACAAGGGCGTGCAGCCGCTGCTCGACGCCGTCGTCGACTATCTGCCGAGCCCGCTCGACATCCCCGCGGTTCAGGGTCTGAAGATGGACGGCGTGACCGAGGACACCCGTCCGGCCGACGACAACGCGCCCTTCTCGGCGCTGGCGTTCAAGATCATGAACGACCCGTTCGTCGGCACGCTGACCTTTGCGCGCATCTATTCGGGCAAGCTCGAGAAGGGCACCGTCCAGAACACCGTGAAGGACAAGAAGGAAAAGATCGGCCGCATGCTGCTGATGCATGCGAACAACCGTGAGGACATCGACGTCGCCTATGCCGGTGACATCGTCGCCATCGCGGGCCTCAAGGAGACCACCACGGGTGACACGCTCGCGGCTCCGACGGCACCGATCATCCTTGAGCGGATGGAGTTCCCCGAGCCCGTCATCGAGCTTTCGGTGGAGCCCAAGACCAAGGCCGACCAGGAGAAGATGGGCCTCGCGCTCAATCGCCTCGCCGCCGAGGATCCCTCGTTCCGCGTGTCCACGGACCATGAGAGCGGCCAGACGATCATCAAGGGGATGGGCGAGCTCCACCTCGAGATCCTCGTCGATCGTATGAAGCGCGAGTTCAAGGTCGAGGCCAATGTCGGCGCGCCGCAGGTCGCCTATCGCGAATATCTCGCGAAGAAGGTCGACATCGACTATACGCACAAGAAGCAGTCGGGCGGCTCGGGCCAGTTCGGCCGCGTCAAGGTGACGGTCGTGCCGGGCGAGCGCGGTTCGGGCTACCAGTTCTTCGACGAGATCAAGGGCGGCAACATTCCGCGCGAGTACATCCCGTCGGTGGAGAAGGGCTTCCGCGAGACGGCGCTGACGGGTTCGCTGATCGGCTTCCCGATCATCGACTTTGAGGTGCACCTGACCGACGGCGCGTACCACGACGTCGACTCGTCGGCGCTGGCGTTCGAGATCTGCGCCCGCGGCGCGATGCGCGAAGCGGCGCAGAAGGCGGGCATCAAGCTCCTCGAGCCGATCATGAAGGTCGAGGTGGTGACGCCCGAGGATTATCTGGGCGATGTCATCGGCGACATGAACAGCCGCCGCGGCCAGATCCAGGGCACCGACACGCGCGGCAACGCGCAGGCGGTGACGGCGATGGTCCCGCTGGCCAACATGTTCGGCTATGTGAACCAGCTGCGCTCGTTCACGCAGGGTCGTGCGAGCTACTCGATGCAGTTCAGCCACTATGACGAAGTGCCCGCCAACGTCGCCGACGAAGTGAAGGCGAAGCTGGCTTAATCGCCGGGCGCCGACGGCGCTGGCATTCTTGCAAATCAGCCGCTATGGGGCCGCCTTCTCGCGCAGCCCCATCGTGGCCGGGAAATCGAATCAGAAGGTAGGAAATCATGGCGAAGGCAAAGTTCGATCGGTCCAAACCGCACCTCAACATCGGCACCATCGGTCACGTCGATCATGGCAAGACGTCGCTGACGGCTGCGATCACCAAGATCCTGGCAGAGAACGTCGCCGGCAACGCGGCGGTCGATTTCGCCAACATCGACAAGGCGCCGGAAGAGCGTGAGCGCGGCATCACCATCTCGACCGCGCACGTCGAGTACGAGACCGAGTCGCGTCACTATGCGCACGTCGACTGCCCCGGCCACGCCGACTATGTGAAGAACATGATCACCGGCGCGGCGCAGATGGACGGCGCGATCCTGGTCGTCGCGGCCACCGACGGCCCGATGCCGCAGACCAAGGAGCACATCCTGCTCGCCCGCCAGGTCGGCGTGCCCGCGATGGTCGTGTTCCTCAACAAGGTCGACCTGGTTGACGACGAGGAAATCCTCGAGCTCGTCGAGCTGGAGGTCCGCGAGGAGCTGTCGAAGCGCGACTTCGACGGTGACAACATTCCGATCATCCGTGGCTCGGCGACCGCCGCGCTCAACGGCACCGACGAGAAGCTGGGCAAGGACGCCGTCCTCGCGCTCATGGCCGCCGTCGACGAGTCGATCCCGCAGCCCGAGCGTCCGCTCGACAAGCCGTTCATGATGCCGATCGAGGACGTATTCTCGATCTCGGGTCGCGGCACCGTCGTCACCGGCCGCGTCGAGACCGGCGTGGTGAAGGTCGGCGAGGAAGTCGAGATCGTCGGCATCAACGACACCCGCAAGACCACGGTCACGGGCGTCGAGATGTTCCGCAAGCTGCTCGACCAGGGCCAGGCCGGCGACAACATCGGCGCGCTGATCCGCGGCGTCGGCCGTGAAGAGGTCGAGCGTGGCCAGGTGCTCTGCAAGCCCGGCTCGATCAAGCCGCACACCGAGTTCACGTCGGAAGTGTACGTCCTGTCGAAGGACGAGGGTGGCCGTCACACGCCGTTCTTCGGCAACTATCGTCCGCAGTTCTACTTCCGTACGACCGACGTCACCGGCACGATCGAGCTGCCCGAGGGCACCGAGATGGTGATGCCGGGTGACAACGTTGCGCTGGGCGTCAAGCTCATCGCGCCGATCGCCATGGACGTCGGCCAGCGCTTCACCATCCGCGAGGGCGGCCGTACCGTCGGCGCGGGGGTTGTCAGCGCGATCTCGAAGTAATATAGGCGCGAGCCTTGCCGGGGCGGGGTGACTCGCCTTCGGAATGCAGGAAGCGGCCGGACCGGGCAATCGGGCCGGCCGTTGCCTTTTTATGAGGGCAGGGTGCTTCGGCGTCCGCCCAACCAGTCAGTCGCGTAGAAACAGCACGAGCCCGGCCACGGGCCCGCTCTTTCGCATCGGTAGGGAAACATGGACAACAACATCCGTATCCGCCTGAAGGCGTTCGACCATCGCGTGCTCGATCAGGCCGCTGGCGACATCGCCGACACCGCCCGTCGTACGGGTGCTTTGATCCGTGGTCCCATCCCGCTGCCCACGCACATCGACAAGTTCACCGTCAACCGCGGCCCGCATATCGACAAGAAGTCGCGCGAGCAGTTCGAGACGCGCACCTACAAGCGCCTGCTCGACATCGTGCAGCCGACCGCGCAGACGGTCGACGCGCTGATGAAGCTCGACCTGGCCGCCGGCGTCGACGTCGAGATCAAGCTGGCCTGAAAACGGCCGTGCGCCGGTCGGGACAGCGGTTGACGATCTCCTCCGCTTTCCCTATTGGCGCTGCTTCCGCGGGAGACGATTCTCCCGCGTGTTGAGAATCGCCCGCCGCGGTGGTCCTCACGAAAGCAGGGATACCGGCCAGTCATAGACTGGCGCCTGAGTCCCCGTCTTTCGCTTTATACGAAGCGAAACCACGGCCCTGACGGGGGCACTTGTAATTGGGCTGGCCCTTCGGCGGTGACGCTGGGGGGTCTTTTCGTTGGCACGCTCCCCCCGGGGAGCCTCTGTTGTGGGAAGGAATACGCATCATGCGCACTGGCGTGATCGCGAAGAAGATGGGGATGACCCGCCTGTTCCAGGACGACGGCCGCCACGTGCCGGTCACCGTCCTGGCGCTCGAGGGCGTCCAGGTGGTCGCACAGCGCACCGCCGACCGTGACGGCTATGTCGCCGTCCAGATCGGTGCCGGCACCGCCAAGGCCAAGAACGTCGCCAAGCCGCAGCGCGGCCACTTCGGCAAGGCCGAGGTCGAGCTGAAGGCGCAGCTTTGCGAGTTCCGCGTCGCCGAAGACGCGCTGCTCGATGTCGGGGCCGAGATCGGCGCCGACCATTTCGTCGCCGGCCAGCTGGTCGACGTGTCGGGCCGCACGCAGGGCAAGGGTTTCGCCGGCGCCATGAAGCGCTGGGGCTTCGGAGGTCTTCGCGCCACGCACGGCGTGTCGCTGAGCCACCGTTCGCATGGTTCGACGGGTAACCGCCAGGATCCGGGCAAGGTCTTCAAGAACAAGAAGATGGCCGGTCACATGGGCGACCGTGAGCGCACGCAGCAGAATCTCGAGATCGTCTCGACCGACAGCGAGCGCGGCCTTCTGTTTGTCAAGGGCTCGGTGCCCGGGCACAAGGGTGCGTGGCTGGTCGTGACCGACGCGGTCAAGGTCGCGCGCCACAAGGACGCGCCGTACCCCGCCGGCCTGCGTCAGGTCGCCAACAACAACGACGCCGCTGCCGACACCCCCGCTGCGGGTGGTGACGAGGTCGCGGCGACCGACGGCCAGGAGGGCTGAACGTGAAGGTCAAGGTCCAGACCCTCGACGCCGCCGACAAGGGCGAGATCGAGCTCAACGACACCGTGTTCGGCGTCGAGCCGCGCGCGGACATCCTGCACCGCGTCGTCACCTGGCAGCTGCACAATCGCCGCGGCACCGCCCGCCCGACGCGCGAGCGTTCGGACGTGGCGCGCACCGGCAAGAAGTTCGGTCGCCAGAAGGGCGGCGGTACGGCCCGTCACGGCGACCGCAAGGCGCCGATCTTCATCGGCGGCGGTAAGGCGCACGGCGCTCGCCTTCGCGAGTTCGAGTCGAGCCTCAACAAGAAGGTTCGTCAGCTCGGCCTCAAGATGGCGCTGTCGAGCCATGCGGCGGCCGGCACGCTGATCGTCCTCGACGACCTCAAGGTCGTCGATGCGAAGACCAAGGCGATGACCGGCACGCTGACGAAGCTCGGCTTCGGCAAGACCGCGCTGGTGATCGACGGCGAGGCGGTCGAGAACGGCTTTGCGCTGGCGACCCGCAACCTGTCGGGCGTCAACGTCCTGCCGGCGGTCGGTGCCAACGTCTATGACATCCTGAAGCACGACACGCTGGTCCTGACCCGCGCTGCCGTCGAGAAGCTGGAGGCGCGCTTCAATGGCTAAGAAGGGCAAGGCCGCGATCGACGCGCGTCATTATGACGTGATCGTCGCGCCGCACATCACCGAGAAGGCGACCCTCGTGTCCGAGGCCAACGCCGTCGTGTTCAAGGTCGCGAATGACGCCACCAAGCCGCAGATCAAGGCGGCGGTCGAGGCGCTGTTCGACGTGTCGGTGACGGGCGTCAACACGATCGTCCAGAAGGGCAAGACCAAGCGCTGGAAGGGCACGCCCTACAAGCGCTCCGACATCAAGAAGGCGATCGTGACGCTCAAGGACGGCGATTCGATCGACGTCACGCAGGGGGTCAACTGACCATGGCGCTGAAGAACTACAATCCGACGTCGCCGGCGCGTCGCGGCCTGATTCTGGTCGACCGCTCGGCGCTGCACAAGGGCGGCCCCGTCAAGGCGCTGACCGAGGGCAAGCGCAAGACCGGCGGCCGCAACAACAAGGGCCATGTGACCTCGCGCGGCATCGCCGGCGGCCACAAGCAGCGCTATCGCATCATCGACTTCAAGCGTCGCAAGTGGGACGTCGAGGGCACGGTGGTGCGCCTCGAGTACGATCCCAACCGCACGGCGTTCATCGCGCTCGTCAACTACGGGACCGACGAAGCGACGGACTATGCCTATATCCTCGCGCCGCAGCGGCTCTCGCCCGGTGACAAGGTGATCGCGGGCAAGAAGACCGACGTGAAGCCGGGCAACGCGATGGAGCTCGGCCAGATGCCGGTCGGCACGATCGTCCACAATGTCGAGATGAAGCCCGGCAAGGGCGGCCAGATCGCGCGTTCGGCCGGCACCTACGTGCAGGTCGTGGGTCGCGACCGCGGCATGGTCATCGTCCGCCTGAACTCGGGCGAGCAGCGCTATGTCCGCGCCGACTGCATGGCGACGGTGGGTGCGGTGTCGAACCCTGACAACGGCAACACCAACCTGGCGAAGGCCGGCCGCAATCGCTGGCTCGGCAAGCGTCCGCTGACCCGCGGCGTCGCCAAGAACCCGGTCGATCACCCGCACGGCGGTGGTGAGGGCCGGACCTCGGGCGGCCGTCATCCGGTCACGCCCTGGGGCAAGCCGACCAAGGGTGCGCGCACCCGCCACAACAAGGCGACGGACAAGTTCATCATCCGTAGCCGCCACGCGAAGAAGAAGGGCTAAACGATGGCTCGTTCGGTTTGGAAGGGTCCGTTCGTCGAGCTCAGCCTTCTCAAGAAGGCCGAGGCGGCGCAGGACGCCGGTGGTCGCGGGGGTCCGATCAAGACCTGGTCGCGCCGCTCGACGATCCTGCCGCAGTTCGTGGGCCTGACGTTCAACGTCTACAACGGCCGCAAGTTCGTGCCGGTGTCGGTCAACGAAGAGATGGTCGGCATGAAGCTGGGTGAGTTCGCGCCGACGCGCTTCTTCCCCGGCCACGCCGCCGACAAGAAGGGCAAGCGCTGATGAGCAAGGATAAAGCTCCCCGCCGCGTCGCCGATAACGAGGCGCTGTCGGTCGGCACGCAGATCCGCGGGTCGGCGCAGAAGCTGAACCTGGTCGCGGGCCTGATCCGCGGTAAGCGTGCCGGCGACGCCCTCAACATCCTCACCTTCTCGAAGAAGGCGATGGCCGAGGACGCGCGCAAGGTTCTGGCATCGGCGATCGCCAATGCCGAGAACAACCACAACCTCGATGTCGACGCGCTCGTCGTCGCCGAGGCGTCGGTCGGCAAGTCGATCACGATGAAGCGGTTCCACACCCGTGGCCGCGGCAAGTCGACGCGCATCCTGAAGCCGTTCTCGCGGCTTCGGATCGTGGTTCGCGAAGTGCAAGAGGAGGCCTGATCCATGGGTCACAAGAGCAATCCGATCGGCCTTCGCCTGCAGATCAACCGCACCTGGGACAGCCGCTGGTTCGCCGAGGGCGCTGACTATGGCCGGCTGCTGCTGGAGGATCTGAAGATCCGCCAGTACATCATGTCGACGCACAAGCAGGCGGCGATCAGCAAGGTCGTGATCGAGCGTCCGGCCAAGCTGTGCCGCATCTCGATCTATGCCGCCCGTCCGGGCGTCATCATCGGCAAGAAGGGCGCCGACATTGAGAAGCTTCGCAAGAAGCTCGGCTCGATGACCGCGTCGGACGTGTCGCTGAACATCGTCGAGATCCGGAAGCCCGAAGTCGATGCGCGCCTCGTCGCGCAGGGCATCGCCGACCAGCTCGAGCGTCGTATTGCCTTCCGCCGCGCCATGAAGCGCGCGGTGCAGTCGGCGATGCGCCTGGGCGCCGAGGGCATCCGCATCAACTGCGGCGGCCGTCTGGGCGGTGCCGAGATCGCGCGTTCGGAATGGTATCGCGAGGGCCGCGTGCCGCTGCACACGCTGCGCGCGAACATCGACCATGCCGAGGCCGAGGCCCACACCGCGTACGGCGTGTGCGGCGTCAAGGTCTGGATCTTCAAGGGCGAGATCCTCGGCCACGATCCGCTGGCGACCGATCGCCTGAACCTCGAATCGCAGACGTCGGGCGTGCGCCCGGCGCGCGACGACCGTAGGAACTAAGTCCGATGCTGCAACCGAAGCGCACCAAGTTCCGCAAGGCCTTCAAGGGCCGGATCAAGGGCGAGGCCAAGGGCGGCGCGACGCTGAACTTCGGCGCCTATGGCCTGAAGGCGATGGAGCCCGAGCGGATCACCGCTCGCCAGATCGAGGCGGCTCGCCGTGCGATCACGCGCCACATCAAGCGTCAGGGCCGCCTGTGGATCCGGATCTTCCCGGACCTGCCGGTGTCGTCGAAGCCCGCCGAAGTCCGCATGGGCTCGGGCAAGGGCGCCCCTGAATTCTGGGCGGCGCGCGTGAAGCCCGGCCGCATCCTGTTCGAGCTGGACGGCGTGCCCGGCCCGCTCGCGGCGGAAGCGTTCGAGCGTGCGGCGATGAAGCTGCCGATCAAGACCAAGGTCGTGGCGCGCCTCGGCGACACGTCGCACCTGGAGGGCTGATAGATGACCAAGGCAAGTGATCTGCGCGCCAAGAGCGACGATCAGCTGGGCGAGGAGCTGGGCAACCTGAAGCGCGAGGCGTTCAACCTCCGCTTCCAGGCGGCGACCAGCCAGCTCGAGAAGTCGAGCCGCGTCAAGGAAGTTCGTCGCGACATCGCGCGCATCAAGACGCTGCAGACCGAGCGCTCGCGCTCGGACGCGAAGTAAGGAAGGGACCGACATGCCGAAGCGCGTGCTGACCGGGGTGATCGTCTCGGACAAGACCGACAAGACGGTGGTGGTGAACGTCGAGCGCAAGGTGAAGCACCCGCTCTACGGCAAGATCATCCGCCGTTCGAAGAAGTATCATGCCCATGACGAGGGCAACGAGTATCGCGAGGGCGAGACCGTGCGCATCGAAGAGACGGCGCCGATCTCGAAGCTCAAGACCTGGAAGGTCGTGGCGCGGGTCAACACCCACGCGACGCCGGAAGAGGTCGCGGCAGAACACGCGGCTTGATCGAAGATGCTGCCGCCGGCGCGATGCCGGGGGTTGGTCGAAGGCGGGGTTGGGTCGGTATCCACCCCAGTGAGAAGGAACGGGTCACATGATCCAAATGCAGTCCAACCTGGACGTCGCCGACAACAGCGGCGCCAAGCGGGTCCAGTGCATCAAGGTGCTGGGCGGCTCGAAGCGCCGCACCGCGGGCGTGGGCGACGTGATCGTCGTCAGCGTCAAGGAAGCCGCGCCGCGCGGCCGCGTGAAGAAGGGTGACGTGCACCGCGCCGTCATCGTTCGCACGCGCAAGGATATCCGCCGCGCCGACGGCTCGGTCATCCGCTTCGACGGCAATGCCGCGGTGCTCGTCAACAAGAACGAGGAGCCGATCGGCACCCGTATCTTCGGCCCGGTGGTCCGCGAGCTGCGCGGCAAGGGCTATATGAAGATCATCAGCCTTGCGCCGGAGGTGCTGTAATGGCCGCCGCAAAGATCAAGAAGGGCGACAAGGTCGTCGTCCTGTCGGGCAAGGACAAGGGCCGCACCGGTGAGGTGATCCGCTCGATCCCGCGCGAGGACAAGGTCGTCGTCGCCGGCGTCAACGTCGCCGTCCGCCACAAGAAGCCCACTCAGGCCGCGCCGCAGGGCGGGCTCGAGCGCTCGGAAGCGCCGCTCCATGTCTCGAAGGTCGCGCACGTGACCGCCGACGGCAAGCCGACGCGCGTCCGCTTCGAAATCCGCGACGGCAAGAAGGTTCGCGTCGCCGCCAAGACGGGGGACGTCATCAATGGCTGACAAGTACACGCCCCGCCTGCGCAAGCTGTATGACGACAGCATCGCCAAGGCGATGACCGAGAAGTTCGGTTACAAGAACGCGCTCGAGGTGCCGCGCATCGACAAGATCGTCCTGAACATGGGCGTCGGCGAGGCGACCCAGGACAAGAAGAAGGTCGAGCAGGCCGCTTCGGAAATGGAGCTGATCGCCGGCCAGAAGCCGGTCGTGACGCGCGCCAAGAAGTCGATCGCGCAGTTCAAGCTGCGCGAGGGTATGCCGATTGGCGTCAAGGTCACGCTGCGCCGCGAGCGGATGTACGAGTTCCTTGACCGCTTCGTCACGATCGCGCTGCCGCGCGTCCGTGACTTTCGCGGCCTCAACCCGAAGAGCTTCGACGGTCGCGGCAACTATGCCTGCGGCATCAAGGAGCAGCTGATTTTCCCCGAGATCAACTATGACCGGATCGACAAGGTCCGCGGCATGGACGTGATCGTGACCACCACCGCGAAGACCGACGAAGAGGCTCGCGAGCTCCTCCGTCTCTTTGGCTTCCCGTTCCCGCGTGCGGCGGACGAAGAAGCCAAGCAGGCGGCATAAGGAAGGAAGAACTTAAGTCATGGCGAAACTGAGTTCTGTGAACAAGAACGAGAAGCGTCGCAAGATGGTCGCGAAGTACGCGCCCAAGTATGCGAAGCTGAAGGCGATCGCGAACGACGAGTCGCTCGACGAGAGCGAGCGCCTGATCGCGCGTCTCAAGATGGCGGAGCTGCCGCGCAACGGCAATCCGACCCGCATCCGCAACCGCTGCGAGCTCACCGGGCGTCCGCGCGGCTATTACCGCAAGTTCCGTCTTGCTCGCGTCATGCTGCGTGATCTGGCCAACAAGGGCCTTATCCCCGGCGTCGTGAAGTCGAGCTGGTAAGGGATCCAGACAATGGCAGTGACCGATCCCCTGGGTGACATGCTCACCCGCATCCGCAACGGCCAGCGCGCGCGCAAGGACAGCGTCCTGACGCCCGCGTCGAAGCTGCGTGCGCGCGTGCTCGACGTGCTTCAGCGCGAGGGCTATATCCGCGGCTATTCGGCCGAGCAGCTGGGCCCGATCGAGGGCATCCGCATCGAGCTGAAGTATTTCGAGGGCCAGCCGGCGATCAAGCACGTCGCCCGCGTCTCGAAGCCGGGCCGCCGCGTCTATTCGGGTTCGCAGGAGCTTCCGCGCGTCCGCAACGGCCTCGGCATCACGATCGTCTCGACGCCGAAGGGCGTTCTGTCCGACGCCGAGGCGCGCGAGCAGAATGTCGGCGGCGAAGTGCTGGCGGAGGTGTTCTGATGAGCCGCATCGGCAAGAAGCCGGTCAGCGTCCCCGCGGGCGTGACGGCGAACATCGCAGGCGGCGAGCTCAGCGTGAAGGGTCCCAAGGGCACCCTCACCATGCCGCTCGCCGACGACATTAAGTATGAGACCGTCGATGGCGGCATCTCGGTACTGCCGGCGAACGACACCAAGCGCGCGCGCGCGTTCTGGGGTATGCAGCGTACGCTCGTCCAGAACCTGGTGACCGGCGTGACCGAGGGCTTCTCGAAGAAGCTGCTTATTACCGGTGTCGGCTATCGTGCGGCGGCGCAGGGCAAGACCCTCAAGCTGCAGCTCGGCTACAGCCACGACGTCAATTTCGACATCCCCGAGGGGATCGAGATCAAGACGCCGGATCAGACCACGGTCGAGATCAGCGGCATCGACAAGCAGAAGGTCGGCCAGGTCGCCGCCGAAATCCGCCGCTGGCGCAAGCCCGAGCCCTATAAGGGCAAGGGTATCAAGTACGACGGCGAGTTCATCTTCCGCAAGGAAGGGAAGAAGAAGTAATGAGCAAGGGTCTCTCTCTCTTCGAGAAGCGGCGTCGCCGCAACCGCACCGCGCTCCGCGCGCGTTCGGGCGGCCGTCCGCGGCTGTCGGTGCATCGTTCGGGCCGGCATATCTATGCCCAGGTCATCGACGACACCCAGGGCAAGACGCTCGCCTCGGCCTCGAGCCTGCTCAAGGGCGGCGGGCAGCTCGGCGCGACCGTCGCTTCGGCGGCGGACGTGGGCAAGAAGCTTGCCGAAGCGGCCAAGGCGGCGGGCGTGACGCAGGTCGTCTTCGACCGCGGCGGCTTCCTCTATCATGGTCGCGTCAAGGCGCTGGCGGATGCCGCGCGTGAAGGCGGATTGGAGTTCTGACGATGGCCGACGAAAACAACCAGACCGAGACCCCGGTCGAGGCGACGTCGCCCGACGCGAACACCGGCGCTCCCCGTGGTGGCCGTGGTGGCCGTGGGCGTGGCCCCGGCGGCGACAATCGCGGTCGTGGCGGCCGTGACGGCAACCGCGGTCGCCGTGACGACCGCAACCGCGACGAGGGTGGCGAGGAGCTGATCGAGAAGCTCGTCCACATCAACCGCGTTTCGAAGACGGTGAAGGGCGGCAAGCGCTTCGGCTTCGCGGCGCTGGTCGTCGTGGGCGATGGCAAGGGCCGCGTCGGCTTCGGCCATGGCAAGGCGCGCGAGGTGCCGGAGGCGATCTCGAAGGCGACCGCCTCGGCCAAGAAGAAGATGATCCGCGTGCCGCTTCGCGAGGGCCGGACGCTGCACCATGATGGCCGCGGGCATTTCGGTGCGGGCAACGTCTATCTCCGCTCGGCGCCGTCGGGTACCGGCATCATCGCCGGCGGTCCGATGCGTGCGGTGTTCGAGAGCCTGGGCGTCGCCGACGTGGTGACCAAGTCGACGGGCACGTCGAACCCCTACAACATGATCCGCGCGACGTTCGAGGCGCTGGGTGAGCAGAGCTCGCCCAAGGCCGTCGCTCAGCGCCGGGGCAAGAAGATCGCCGACCTGCTCGGCCGCGGTGGGTCGCAGACCGCCGAGGCCGATGCCGCGGCGCTCGTGGAGTAAAGCTGATGGCGACGATCAAGGTGACGCAGACGGGCTCGCCCATCCGCCGGACCAAGGATCAGCGCGCGACGCTGGTCGGCCTTGGCCTCAACAAGATGCACCGGACGGTCGAGCTCGAGGACACCCCCTCGGTGCGCGGCATGATCCGCAAGGTGCATCACATGGTGTCGGTCGAGGACTGATCCTCGATTACACATGACAAGACGAGGGAAGGGGGCTAACGGCCCCCTTCCTGATTTTCAGCGCGAACCTAGCGAAAGCGAGTGCAAGACATGAAACTGAACGACATCCGCGACAACAAGGGCGCCCGCAAGGAGCGCGTGCGCGTCGGCCGCGGCATCGGCTCGGGCCTGGGCAAGACCGCCGGCCGCGGCCAGAAGGGCGCCAAGGCGCGCTCGGGCGTCGCGATCAACGGCTTCGAGGGCGGTCAGATGCCGCTCCACATGCGCCTGCCGAAGCGCGGCTTCAACAATCCGTTCGGCAAGGACTATGCCGAGATCAACATCGGCGCGCTCCAGAAGGCGATCGACGAAGGCAAGCTGGACGCGGGCGCGAGCCTTGACCAGGCGGCGCTCAACGCGGCCGGCCTGACGCGCGGCGGCAAGGACGGCGTGCGCGTGCTCGGCAAGGGCAGCCTGACCGCCAAGCTCAACCTGACCGTCGCCGGCGTGTCGAAGGGCGCGCGCGAGGCGATCGAGGCGGCCGGCGGCACCGTGTCGGTGATCGAGGTCGTCCCCGCCGCCGAGAAGGCGGCCGCCAAGAAGGGCAAGGCGCGCACCGAGCGCCTCGCCGCAAAGGCCGAGAAGCAGAAGGCCAGCCAGGCCTGATCGAACGAGGGGGCGTCCGATCGTCGGGCGCCCTCACTCGTAAGCCGTGCGCGGCGCTACCGGGCGCTGGCAGAGACCGCCCCGGCATTAGACATCGCCGCATGACGGCCTATATGCACGAACCGGACGGGCGAAGGTTCCGCCCGCACTGATTCCCGGGACAGACATCCAGATGGCATCCGCAGCCGACAATCTCGCCACCAGCATCAGCCTGTCCAAGTTCGGCCAGGCGACCGAGCTCAAGAAGCGGCTCTGGTTCACGCTGGGGGCGCTCATCGTGTTCCGCATGCTGAGCTATGTGCCGCTGCCCGGCATCGACCCTACCCAGCTCAACCTGCTCGCGCAGCAGACGCAGGGCGGGGTTATGGACTTCTTCAACACCTTCTCGGGTGGCGCGCTGGAGCGCATGTCGATCATCGCGCTGGGCGTGATGCCGTACATCACCGCCTCGATCGTGGTGCAGCTGGCGACCTCGCTGTCGCCGACGCTCGCCGCGATCAAGAAGGAGGGGGAAAGCGGGCGCAAGCGGCTCAATCAGTACACCCGCTACGGCACGGTCGCGCTGACGGCGATCCAGGGCTGGTTCATCGCGGTGGGGCTCGAGGCGTTCGGCGCGTCGGCCGGCGCGCAGGCGGTGGTCGAGCCCGGCATGCTGTTCCGCATCGGCGCGGTCGTTTCGCTGATCGGCGGCACGATGTTCCTGATGTGGCTGGGCGAGCAGATCACCAGCCGCGGTATCGGCAATGGCATCAGCCTCATCATCATGGCGGGCATCGTCGCCCACCTACCGACGACGCTGGTCCAGCTGTTCGAGGGGAGCCGCACCGGCACCGTCGATCCCGTCCGCCTGATGGGCATCATCGCCGCGGTCGCCGGCCTCGTCCTGTTCATCTGCTTCATGGAGCGCGCGCAGCGGCGGATCCTGATCCAGTATCCCAAGCGTCAGACCGCGCGCGGCGTGCAGGCCGAGCGCAGCCACCTGCCGCTCAAGATCAACACCGCGGGTGTGATTCCGCCCATCTTCGCCTCGTCGCTCCTGCTCATGCCGGTGACGATCAGCCAGTTCGCGGGCCAGAACGCCGCGGCCGGCGGCGGGGGCTGGTGGAACGACACGATGATCGCGCTCAACCAGTATCTGCAGCACGGCAGCCCGGTCTATATGGCGCTCTATGCCGCGGGCATCATCTTCTTCTCGTTCTTCTACACGGCCGTCGTCTTCAATCCCGAGGAAACCGCCGAGAATCTGAAGCGCTATGGCGGCTTCATCCCGGGCATCCGGCCGGGCAAGAACACCGAGAACTATTTCGATTACGTGCTGACACGTATCACCGTGATCGGCGCGGCATATCTGACGATCATCTGCCTGCTGCCCGAGTACCTCGTCTCGGCGCTGAGCATTCCCTTCTATCTCGGCGGCACCAGCCTTCTCATCGTCGTCAACGTGACGATGGACACGGTGACGCAGATCCAGTCGCATCTGCTGGCGCACCAATATGGCGACCTCATCAAGAAGGCGAAGCTGAAGGGTGGCCGCGTCCGCCAGTAAGGCGGGCAGGGCAGACGGCGTTCAAAGGGGGGAAGGCGTGGACATCATCCTGTTGGGGCCGCCGGGCGCGGGCAAGGGCACGCAGGCGGGTCGCCTCGTCGCCGAGCGCGGCATGGTCCAGCTTTCGACCGGCGACATGCTGCGCGCCGCGGTCAAGGCGGGGACGCCGACGGGCCTCGCTGCCAAGGCGGTGATGGAGGCGGGGCAGCTCGTCTCCGACGAGATCGTGTCGGGCATCATTGGCGAGCGGCTCGACGAGCTGGGCCCCGAGCCTGGCCTCATCTTCGACGGTTACCCCCGTACTGCCGCCCAGGCCGCGTCGCTAGACGAGCTGCTGGCCGCGCGCGGCCGCAAGCTCGATTACGTGATCGAGCTGATGGTCGACGAGGATGCGCTGGTCGAGCGTATCACCGGCCGCTTCACGTGCGCCAAGTGCGGCGAGGGCTATCATGACGTGTTCAAGCTGCCGGCTGTCGTCGGCATTTGCGACGTCTGCGGATCGACCGAGTTCAAGCGCCGCCCCGACGACAATGCCGAGACGGTGCGCACGCGTATGGCCGAATACCGAGCCAAGACAGCGCCGATCCTGCCGCATTACGAGGCGCAGGGCCTGGTGCGCCGCATCGACGGCATGGCCGACATCGCGCATGTGACCGCGGCGATCGAGGACATCCTCGGCAAGGCTTGACCGATTCGCGCGGTCGGTGTCGGATCGGTCGCGGGGGAGAACGTCATGCTTTCTTTGCTCGCGCTGCTCGGCCTGCCGCTTTTGGGGGACGTGGTGTCGTCCGGTCCCGACGCGATCGTCATCGAGCAGGTGGTGACGATCGACGCATCGCCCGAGCGCGTCTGGACCCATCTGGGTGACGTGCCGCGCTGGTGGAACGGCGCGCACAGCTATTCGGGCAAGGCCGAGAACCTGTCGCTCGACCTGTCGGCGCCCGGTTGCTTCTGCGAGAAGCTGGACGGGGGCAGGGGCAGCATCGAACATGCCCGCGTGATCCACGCCGATCGCGCGAGGCTGCTGCGCCTGTCGGGCGGGCTTGGACCGCTTCAGGCGGAGGCGACGGCCGCGACGCTGAGCCTCGCGCTGGCGGCGGAAGGGGCGGGAACGCGGCTTACGCTGACCTATGTCGTCGGCGGCAATCTGCGCGGCAAGGGTGGGGCGCTCGCCGCGCCGGTGGACGCGGTGCTCGGCGAACAGCTCGCGCGCCTCAAGGCGCTGGCCGAGCGGCGATAGCGCGCACGTCGAAGCGGCGAAAAGGTTCCGCTTGACAGCGCGCGACTCGCTTGACAGGCGCCCGCGCCCCGCCTAGTTGGCACCTCTTCCGACACCGCGGTTGACCGGCGGCGCGCTTTCGCGACCGCCACTTCTGCTTGGGTTCGGATCAACGCGACGAGATAGCGGACGTGCTGCCATGCCGTCCGCTGTGGAGCTGGGAGAATAAAGTTCATGGCTCGTATTGCGGGTGTCAACATCCCGACCAACAAGCGCGTGATCATCGCGCTTCAGTATATCCACGGCATTGGCCCGGCCAAGGCCAAGGAAATCACCGACAAGCTGGAAATCGCCGCGGACCGCCGCGTGCAGGACCTGAGCGACCAGGAGGTCCTTCAGATCCGCGAGGCGATCGACGCCGGCTACACCGTCGAGGGTGATCTTCGTCGCGAGACCGCGATGAACATCAAGCGCCTGATGGACCTCGCCTGCTATCGCGGCCTTCGCCACCGCAAGGGCCTGCCGGTCCGCGGCCAGCGCACGCACACCAATGCGCGCACCCGCAAGGGCAAGGCGAAGCCGATCGCGGGCAAGAAGAAGTAAGATCGGTCCCGGGGGGCCGATTTCCCTTCTTCTCCGTCGGAGACAGGTTCGAGGCCGACTGCCTCCCGGCCTCCGTACCACGACACAAAGTCAGGATGATTTCCAATGGCACGTGAACCGCAGCGCCTTCGCCGTCGCGAGCGCAAGAACATCACCGCCGGCGTCGCGCATGTGAACGCCAGCTTCAACAACACGATGATCACCATCACCGACGCGCAGGGCAACGCCATTTCGTGGTCGTCGGCCGGCATGATGGGCTTCAAGGGCTCGCGCAAGTCGACGCCCTATGCCGCCCAGGTCGCCGCCGAGGACGCGGGCCGCAAGGCCGCCGAGCACGGCGTCCGCACGCTTGAGGTCGAAGTGAAGGGTCCGGGTTCGGGTCGCGAGTCGGCGCTTCGCGCGCTGCAGGCGGTCGGTTTCCAGATCACCTCGATCCGCGACGTGACCTCGATCCCGCACAACGGCGTTCGTCCGTCCAAGCGTCGCCGCGTCTGATCTGAATATCGCGTCGCGCGGGCGGGCCGGCCGAGCAGCCGTGCCGCCCGCGCGACGCCGCGTTTCGGCGGGAAGCGCCCCGTTCCCGCCCAACCCAGGGGAAGCCTGTGTCTGTCAACGCAAAGAACTGGCAGGAACTGAAGAAGCCCAACGGCCTCGAGAAGAAGTCGGGCAATGATTCGAAGCGGAAGGCGACCTTCGTCGCCGAGCCGCTGGAGCGCGGCTTCGGCCTGACGCTCGGCAATGCGCTGCGCCGCGTGCTGCTCTCCTCGCTCCAGGGCGCGGCGGTCACGTCGATCAAGATCGAGAACGTGCTGCACGAGTTCTCGAGCCTGGCGGGCGTGCGCGAGGACGTGACCGACATCGTCCTCAACGTCAAGCAGATCGCCCTCAAGATGCAGGGCGAAGGGCCGAAGCGCCTTCAGCTGTCGGCGACCGGCCCCGCTGAGGTCAAGGCGGGCGACATCGCCGTCACCGGCGACATCGAGGTGATGAATCCCGAGCTCGTCCTCTGCCACCTCGACGACGGCGCGACGCTCAACATGGAGCTGACCGCCGACACGGGGAAGGGCTATGTGCCCGCCACCGCCAACCGTCCGGCCGACGCGCCGATCGGCCTCATCCCGGTCGACGCGCTCTACTCGCCGGTCCGCCAGGTGAGCTACAAGGTCGAGAACACCCGCGTCGGGCAGGAACTCGACTATGACAAGCTGACGCTGACGGTCGAGACCGACGGCACGGTGAGCCCGGACGATGCGCTCGCCTATGCCGCGCGCATCCTTCAGGATCAGCTGGCGCTGTTCGTCCACTTCGATGATTCGGCGATGACCCGCGCGGCGCCTGCGGCCACGGCCGGCCTTCCGGCGCCGGCCGCCGACACGCCGGGCGACACCGCGACGATCAATCGCTACCTGCTCAAGAAGGTCGACGAGCTCGAGCTTTCGGTCCGCAGCGCCAACTGCCTCAAGAACGACAACATCATCTATATCGGCGATCTGGTCCAGAAGACCGAGGCCGAGATGCTGCGCACGCCGAACTTCGGCCGCAAGTCGCTCAACGAGATCAAGGAAGTGCTGTCGAGCATGGGCCTTCGCCTCGGCATGGAAATCCCGGGCTGGCCGCCCGAGAATATCGAGGAAATGGCCAAGAAGCTCGAGCAGGAGATCATGGGCTGAGCCCGGCGTCCGGGATTAGCATCGCTAATCCCGGATCGATCGCCGGGCCCGGTCGGCGGGGCCGCAAGGCTCTGTCCGACGATGCGGCTCCACCGCGGCGGGCGTGAACACGAAAGAAGCGGGGTCCCGGACGAGTCCAGGATGACGTAGATGGGGTGGCCCGACGTCCCACCTGGCTTGGGGTTCCGTGAAACGGCCCCCTGACGAACACGAAGGAAGATCACATGCGCCACAAATATGGCGGCCGTAAGCTTCAGCGGACCTCGGCCCACCGCATCGCGCTGTTCCGCAACATGTCGGCGGCGCTCATCAAGCACGAGCAGATCACGACCACGGTCGCGAAGGCCAAGGAGCTTCGCCCCTATGTCGAGAAGCTGGTGACGCTGGCCAAGAAGGGCGGCCTGTCGAACCGTCGTCTGGCGCATGCCCGGCTGCTCGACGACGCGCAGCTGGTGAAGCTGTTCGACGTGCTCGCCGCGCGCTACGCCGACCGCAACGGCGGCTATACCCGCATCATCAAGGCCGGTCCCCGCGCGTCGGACGCGGCGCCGATGGCGATCATCGAGTTCGTCGATCGCGACGTCAGCGCGAAGGGCCAGGATTCGGGTCCGGTCCTGACCGACGAGGATTTCGACGAAGCAGCCTGATCGGGCTCATCCTCCCGACACTTGCACGAAGGGCCGCATCCCGTCAGGGTGCGGCCTTTCTTGTTTCATCGGAGACGAGTTTCGATGCGTGTCGCGCTGCTTGCCTTGCCGCTCCTGTTCGCCGCCCCCATTCATGCGGCAGACGATCCCAGGCCGGAGACGCGAAGCACCGTGGCAGCCCCGATTTCCTATCCCGCGACCGACAAGGTGCCGGTGACCGAGACCTTGTTCGGCGAGACGGTCGCAGATCCCTATCGCTGGCTCGAGAACGACGTCCGCACCGATCCGAAGGTCGCCGCCTGGGTGGCGGCGCAGAACCAGGCGACCGACGCCTATCTGGCGACGCTGCCCGGCCGTGCGGCGTTCAAGGCGCGTCTCAAGCAACTGTTCGACTATGAGCGCGTCGGCGTGCCCGAGAAGAAGGGCGGCCGCTATTTCTATGCCCGCAACTCGGGGCTTCAGAACCAGGCGGTGCTGTACGTCCGCGACAGCCTGAACGGCGAGGGGCGGGTGCTGATCGATCCCAACACATGGGCCAAGGATGGCGCCACCGCGCTCGGCGAGTATGAGCCCTCGGAGGACGGACGGCACCTCGTCTACGCGATCCAGGACGGCGGCTCGGACTGGCGGACGGTGCGCGTGCTCGACGTCGCCACCGGCCGGCCGCTGGCCGACGAGCTCAAATGGGTCAAGTTCTCGAACCTGACCTGGGCCAAGGACGGCTCGGGCTTTTTCTATTCGCGTTTCCCCGCGCCCGACGCCGCGCAGCAGTTCCAGGCGCTCAACGAGAACCAGTCGGTCTACTTCCACAAGCTCGGCACCGCACAGGCAGACGACCGGCTCGTCTATGCGACGCCCGAGACGCCAAAGCGCGGCCATTCGACGCAGCTCAGCGACGATGGGCGCTGGCTGATCGTCACCACCAGCGAGGGCACCGACAACCGCTATGAAGTGACGCTGGTTGATCTTGCCGATCCGGCGTGGAAGCCGCGCACGCTGATCCGGGGCCTGGAGCACGAATGGGGCTATATGGGCAACCAGGGCACGCGCTTCTGGTGGACCACCAACAAGGGTGCACCGCGGTCAAAGGTCGTGTCGATGGACATCGCCGACGCCGCGCCGGTGACGCGCGACGTCGTGCCCGAGGATAGCGCCGTCATCGAATCGGCTGGGGTCGTCGGCGGGCAGATCGTCCTCGTCTACATGGTCGACGCCAAGAGCGAGGTGCGCCGCTACGACATGGAAGGCCGGCTTCTCGGCAAGCTGGCGCTGCCCGGCGTGGGCACCGTCACGGGTATCCGCGGCGAGCATGACGATGCCGAGGCCTTCTACGCCTTTACGAGCTTCAACGTGCCGACCACGATCTATCGTCTCGACATGAAGTCGGGCACGGCAACCCCGTGGGCCACGCCGAAGGTCGCCTTCGACCCCTCGCGCTACGGCGTCGAGCAGCGTTTCTACACGTCGAAGGACGGCACGCGCGTGCCGATGTTCGTGGTGCGGCGCAAGGACGTGACCGGCCCGGCGCCGACGATGCTGTGGGGCTATGGCGGGTTCAACGTCAGCTATACGCCCGCTTTCTCGGCCGCGCGCATCGCCTGGCTGGAGCAGGGCGGCGTCTTCGTCCTCGCCAACATTCGCGGCGGCGGTGAGTATGGCAAGGCGTGGCACGACGGTGGGCGGTTGAAGAACAAGCAGAACGTCTTCGACGATTTCATCGCGGCGGGCGAATATCTGATCGCGCAAGGCATCACCAAGAAGGACGGCCTGGCGATCCAGGGCGGGTCAAACGGCGGCCTGCTGGTCGGCGCGGTGGTCAACCAGCGGCCCGACCTGTTCGCAGCAGCCCTGCCCGCAGTGGGCGTGATGGACATGCTGCGCTTCGACCGGTTTACGGCCGGCCGTTACTGGGTCGACGATTACGGCTATCCGTCGAAGGTCGAGGATTTCAAGGTCCTGCGCGCCTATTCGCCCTATCACAATGTGACCGCGGGCAAGACCTATCCAGCGATCCTGGCGACGACGGCGGACACCGACGATCGCGTGGTGCCGGGCCACACCTTCAAATACACCGCGCAGCTTCAGGCAAGCGACATCGGTCCCAAGCCGCACCTCGTCCGCATCGAAACACGCGCCGGCCATGGCAGCGGCAAGCCGACCGACAAGGTCATCGAGGAGACGGCCGACCTTTACGCATTTGCGGCGAAGTGGACGGGACTGGAGATTAAATCAGGTCTTTAGAGGACTCTGCCGGAACCGATCGGTGTATGGACGGTACCTTATCCGGTCGCGTTCACGGCGCGCGGCGATGCTGAGAGGCCCGCAAATGTCTTGTGGGCTTCGGCTTGTTCCGGGGGCCAGATGGTGCCGAGCGAAAGCGAGATTAAGCGGGTGTGCCGCGAAACGGGCATGGACCGCATGCAGGCGATCTATCACCTGCGTGCGCGGGCCGAACTGTTACGGAGCCCCCTGCGCCAGCGGTGACGCCCCTTGCCCTCGGCCATGCTTGGGCTAGATGGGCGCATGATCGAACACCCCGAATCCATCCTCATCGTCGATTTCGGCAGCCAGGTGACGCAGCTGATCGCGCGCCGCGTGCGTGAGGCCGGCGTCTATTCCGAGATCGCTCCCTTCACCGCCGCGGCCGACGCCTTTGAGCGGATGAAGCCGAGGGGCATCATCCTGTCGGGCAGCCCCGCCTCGGTCCTCGACGAGGGGAGCCCGCGCGTGCCGCAGGCGATCTTCGACAGCGGGCTGCCGGTACTCGGCATCTGCTACGGGCAGCAGGTGATGATGCACCAGCTGGGCGGTAGGGTGCAGGCAGGGGACTCGGGCGAGTTCGGCCGCGCCTTCATCGAGATCGGCGACCGATGCGCGCTGTTCGACGGCATGTGGGCCGAAGGCGAAAGCCACCAGGTCTGGATGAGCCACGGCGATAAGGTGACGGCGCTCGCCCCCGGCTTTCGCCCCGTCGCGGCGAGCGCCGGCGCGCCCTTTGCCGTCATCGCCGACGATGCGCGTCGCTACTACGCGATGCAGTTCCATCCGGAGGTCGTTCATACCCCCGACGGTGCTCGGCTGCTCGCCAATTTCGTCCGCCATGTCTGCGGCTGCTCGGGCGAATGGACGATGGCCGAGTTCCGCGCCGCCAAGATCGCCGAGATTCGCGAGCAGGTCGGTACGGGCCGCGTCATCTGCGGCCTGTCGGGCGGCGTCGATTCGGCGGTCGCGGCGGTCCTGATCCACGAGGCGATCGGCGAGCAGCTGACCTGCGTCTTCGTCGATCACGGGCTGATGCGGGCAGGGGAGGCCGACCAAGTCGTCAGCCTGTTCCGCGGCCACTACAACATCCCGCTCGTCCATGTGAACGCCGAGACGCTGTTCCTCTCGGGCCTTGCCGGCGTCACCGATCCCGAGGCGAAGCGCAAGTTCATCGGGAAGACCTTCATCGACGTCTTCGAGGACGAGGCGCGCAAGATCGGCGGGGCCGAGTTCCTGGCGCAGGGCACGCTGTACCCCGATGTGATCGAGAGCGTCAGCTTCACCGGCGGCCCGAGTGTCACGATCAAGAGCCACCACAATGTCGGGGGCCTGCCCGAGCGGATGAACATGAAGCTCGTCGAGCCCTTGCGCGAGCTCTTCAAGGACGAGGTGCGCGCGCTCGGCCGCGAGCTCGGCCTGCCGGACATCTTCGTCGGCCGCCATCCATTCCCCGGACCCGGCCTCGCCATCCGTATTCCCGGCGAAGTGACCAAGGAACGCTGCGATATCCTGCGCAAGGCCGATGCCATCTATCTGGAGGAAATCCGGAGCGCCTGCCTCTACGACGCCATCTGGCAGGCGTTCGCCGTGCTGCTGCCCGTCCGCTCGGTCGGCGTGATGGGTGACGGGCGCACCTATGACAGCGTCCTCGCGCTCCGCGCCGTCACCTCGACCGATGGCATGACCGCCGAGGCGTTCGGCTTTCCCGGCGACTTCCTGCCGCGCGTCGCGACGCGCATCATCAACGAAGTCCGCGGCATCAACCGCGTCACCTACGACTATACGAGCAAGCCGCCGGGCACGATCGAGTGGGAATGATTCAGGCCCGTCTGGGGCTATCGCGAGCATTCGCTGTGTGCCGCTTAAGGCTCTGAATTAAAAAGATTATCTCTCGCGGTCTATCGGGGTCAATCGCTGAGCAGCGGTTGGCTGGGACGGTCTACGTGACGGTATGCTCCAAACTTGCAGAACGCGGCAAGCGTCGATACCGTCAGGCCCGTCGGCCCGTGTGACGGTATTTTCTTCGCGTTAAGATGCTGAAATATAGGAAAAATGGTTCCGCTAAGGTGCTGAAAATGGGCTGACGGTATTCCCGACTTGGAGGAGCCCGCATGCTCACCGATGTAGCGCTTAAGAACCTGAAACCACGCGATAAAGCGTACAAAGTCACGGACCGCGACGGGCTCTACGTTCACGTTTCGACGTCAGGGACGCTGACGTTCCGATTGGACTATCGCTTGAACGGGCGGCGGGAGACTCTGACGCTCGGAAAGTACGGCCCGACCGGGATCTCGCTTGCGCGGGCCCGTGAGAAGACGATCGACGCCAAGAGGGCGGTCGCCGAAGGTCGATCGCCGGCCCAGGAGAAGCAGCGGGAAAAGCGCCGCCTCAAGGAAGCGAAGAGCTTCGGTGAGTTCGGCGAGAGCTGGCTAATGAAGGCGCCCATGGCCGACAGTACGCGAGCCATGCGGCGATCGATTTTCGAGCGTGAGCTGCTCCCTGTCTGGAAAAACCGGCTTCTCCACGAGATCACGCCGGATGATCTTCGCGCTCACTGCGGCAAGATCGTCGATCGTGGTGCTCCCGCCACCGCGATCCACGTCCGCGACATCCTCAAGCAGATCTACGGATTTGCGATTCTGCACGGCGAGAAGGTCGCCAATCCGGCTGACGATGTCGGACCCGCTTCGATCGCGACCTTTGTGCCGAAGGACCGCTCGCTATCACCGACCGAAATTCGCGTGATGTTAAAGCAGCTCGAGCATGTCGCCACGCTGCCCACGATCCGGCTCGGTATGCAACTCTTCCTGCTGACGATGGTCCGCAAGAGCGAACTGCAGGACGCGACCTGGGACGAGGTCGACTTCGAGAACGCGGTCTGGACGATCCCGAAAGAGCGGATGAAGCGCTCGAAGACGCACAACGTCTATCTGTCTCGGCAGTGCCTCGACATCATGATCGCGCTGAAGACCTGCGCCGGGAACTCACGCTACCTGCTGCCTTCGCGGTATGATGCGGACGCGCCCATGTCGCGCGCCACTTTCGATCGCATCACCTATGCGGTCGTGGAGCGCGCCCAGAAGGAGGGACTGCCGCTCGAGCCCTTCACCGTTCATGACTTGCGCCGGACCGGGTCTACGCTTCTGAACGAGCTTGGGTTCAACAGCGACTGGATCGAGAAGTGTTTGGCCCATGAAGACGGCCGCTCGTCACGCGGCGTCTACAACAAGGCTGAATATGAGCATCAGCGCCGGCACATGATGCGGGAATGGTCCGACATCGTGGACGCTTGGGTTGCTGGACAGAAGCGGGTGCCGGTGCTGGTCCCGCCGGCGATGGCTATGCTCGCGCCTGATCCGGCGCTCTAACGGGGCGAGCCTTGCGCTGGCGCACGTTTGGGTGCGGCGCCCGGTCAACAGATGATCGCCGCGCCTTGCTCAACCGTTCGGCCAGCCACGCTTCGACCTCGGCGAGGTCCCAGACGACACAGCGCGGCGTCAGCGCAAAGCGGCGGGGAAACTCTCCTCGCTGCTCCATTTCATAGATCGTGGTGTCCGCCAGCGGCACAATCTGTCGAAGCTCATGCTTCCGGATCATCCGCTTCTTCAATGCATCAGGGCGTGTCGACATGCTCTGCCTCCCGCGATGTGACGTGCGGTGTCGATTGCAGCCGATAGACGCAACATGAAAGAGCCTACGGCGCAGCGTAGGGTTCGCGGCGGCCATGGCGTACAAATCGGCGGGTTCTCACAACAGCGGCCGACGCCTACTCAGGCGATAGCGGCAGTCCATCGATCGCGGCTACGGCATCGACAAGCTGACGCCGCAGGCTGGCCAGCCCCACCGCCACGACCAGATCCTGGCGATCGGCCAATCCTAGGACCGTTCGGAGCACCAGATCGGAATGGCGCATCAGGATCACCAGGTTCTCGCCGCTGGGTGCGTTCTTGGCTTCGAACCAGTTTCGCACCGCGCGCTCATTCGATGAGGTGAGCTGGGCCACCGTCTTGAGCGAAGCGGGTGTGCCGCCGAATTCGGCCTTCAGCGCCAAGGAGATCTCGCGCGCGAAGGACTGGGCGCCGCCATCGATCGGAAAGGGCTTTCCAGGTTTCGACTGAAGATTTCGGTCTTTCTCGGAGAACGACATTCCTCCTGACTCCCAATAGAATTGGTGGGAGGTCGAACCTGTCCTTCTTGGGCCAGTGAGAGCAGCCGGTGTGATCGAAGCATCAGAGGCAATCCGCGCTGAAGAAACGTCCCGCGCACCTGTGAGGGCAGCCCAGTACGTGCGCATGTCGACCGAGCATCAGAAGTACTCCACCGAAAACCAGGCAGAAGTCATAGCGCAGTACGCCGCTCGGCGGGGCTTCGAGATCGTGAAGACCTAGGAAGACTCGGGCAAGAGCGGTCTGCGCCTGGACGGCCGCTTGTGGCTTCACTGTGAGCGTGGTGCTCAACGACTACCTGCGCGAGTTCCGCAACAAGTTGGAGGGTTATCGGCGCGCGCAGGAGGCGCTGAGCATCAGCGGTGACGCTTCGCCCGCGCAGAAGACGAAGGCCCTGAAAGAGATCGAGGCGACGGGTAGGCAGATCGAGGAACTTGATGCGTGGGAGCGCGACGTCCTGTTCCCTCTGGCCACGCAGAAGATCGAAATCGACCTCGATGATGGTGTGAAGGCCAACTATCCCAAGTTCGGTGCAGCCCTGAAGCCCATCAAGGGCCTGAATGACGGCGACGACTGACCATGCTGGACCGCATCGCCAAGGGTCTGGAAGGCCACTTCGACAAGCACCGCATGGTCTTTTGGTACGACCCCGCACGCGAATTCCGCGCCGCATTCGATGGGCTAACGCTGAGCAGCGTGACGAAGGTCGAGGTGGTCAACACCGAGTTCGCTGTGAAGCACCGAATCCTTCGGGAATTCCCGAAGGATCAATTCCTGCTCTATTGGGAGGGGCCGCGACCAGCAGATATCGACAATTGGCTGCTCGACGTCGAGTTGGCAAACGCGGTGTTCAAGACCGACCAGGTGGCGATCTGGCTAAGCGATCTCGGCCTACCGATCGGCTTTGAGGATCTGGTGCGCGAGCACCACGAGTTCTTCCGTTCCAGCCGCCGAATGGAAAAACTGAAGACGGTGATCCGCGGGGATGACACCAAACCCGCCCTGCGTTTGAAGATGCTGGCCATCTGCACGGGCGCAGATGGTGGCTTCGACACCGTCGTTGAAGCGCTGCTGATGGAACTCGCCGAAGGACGCGACGACAGCCTCCGCGTGATCGGCCGCATCGGACTAGACCCCTTCCTCTGGGACCAGATGGCGCGGGTCTTCGGTTATCGCGCCGAGCGTCCCAGCATCGGCGACTTCGCGATCACCCTATTCAAGTCCTGTTACCAGAGCGCCGTCGGCGGGGAGCCGATCCTGACGTCCGACGCCCTAGTGTTTTTCCGACGGTGGAAAAACAACCGGAATGCCGGGGAGGCCTTTGCCAAGCTGGCGGCTGACTATGCCGAGGCCTTGGGCATCGCCGAGGATCTGGCCAACGCGATTTCCGCACATTGATCGAGATCGACTATTTCGAAGAGGTCGACCGAGCGATCATCCGCGCGCTGGTCCATGAGGTCAGCGCTCAGACTGTCGCTCAGGCTGACGTGCTGAGCTGGGTTCGTCAGCGGCGGCAAAGCCACTGGTACGGCGCCTATCGCGACCTCTATGAGGCGATCGGTTTCGCCGCCGAATTCCAGCAGGCGATGGCTCAGGTAGCGCTTGGCATGACCAGCCTGGCTGAGGGCGTGCAGCGCTATGCGAAGAGCTGGTTCAGGATCGATCAGCTCTACCGGAAATTCATCTGGCACATGCAAAAGTCCGGGCAAGCGACCTTGATGCGCGAGCTATCGGAGCAGGTCGAGAACCATTACGTGAACGGCTATCTGCTGCGCCTCAACGAGGCGTGGCAGGCCCATGTGGACGGGGCCGAATCTTGGTCGGCCGCGCCCATCTCGGGGCAGCGGGGCTTCTATCGCGAGCATGTCGGCGAGTTCCGGCGTCGTGATCAGAAGATTTGCGTCATCATCTCCGACGCACTCCGCTACGAAATTGCCGAGGAGCTCCTCGGGCGAATTCGGAGCCTTGATCGCTACGAGGCGGCTATCGAGCCAGTGTTTGGCAGCCTTCCGAGCTACACTCAGCTCGGCATGGCTTCGCTCCTGCCCAACGGCAACCTGCAGATCGCCGATAACGACACCGCCACCGTCCTGGTGGACGGCCAGAGCTCACAGGGGCTGGAGAACCGCAAGAAGATCCTGGCAAAAGGTCGCTCAGGCGACAGGACCACGGCGTTGAAAGCCGAGGAGTTGATGGGCCTGGACAAGGATCAGGCGCGAGCACTCGTCCGGGACCACGACGTCATCTATGTCTATCACAACCTGATCGACGCGATCGGCGACAAGCAGGTTTCGGAGGAGCGGGTTTTCGAGGCCGCGGAGGATACGATCGAAGAGATCGTGCGGCTGGTGAAAAAGCTTAACGGCGCCAATGCCGCCAACATGATCGTCACCGCAGACCACGGCTTTATCTACCAGCACCGGCCGATCGAGGAGAGCGACTTCTCGTCCGCCCAAGTAGAGGGCGACACGATCCTGTACCGGGATCGGCGGTTCATCCTCGGGCATGGCTTGAAGGCCAATCATGGCCTGCGGCGCTTCACGCCTGCGCAGGCCAATCTTCAGGGCTCGGTGGAGGTGCTGATCCCGAAATCGATCAACCGGTTGCGCAGGCAGGGCTCGGGGAGCCGGTTCGTTCATGGCGGGGCGACGCTGCAGGAGGTCGTCGTCCCCGTGGTCAAAATCAACAAGAAGCGTCAGAGCGACACTTCGGCGGTCGAGGTCGAAATCATCGGCAGCTCGAACCAGATGATCACCTCGAGCCAGATCTCGGTGCGCTTCTATCAGGCGACCGCGGTGACCGAGAAAACCCAGTCGCGCCAGCTGCGGGCCGGCATCTACGCCCAGTCGGGCGAGCTGATTTCCGATTGCCATGAGCTGGTCTTCGACTTCCGCTCCGACAATCCCCGTGAGCGCGAAATCCCGGTCCGATTCCTGCTTTCGCGTCAGGCCGACGCGTTCAATGATCAGGAGGTGATCCTGAAACTCGAAGAGCGACATGGCGAGACGTCCCACTTCCGGGAGTACCGCACAGCTCGCTATCGGCTGAAGCGCAGCTTCTCGAACGATTTTGACTTCTGAAGGGGGGAGCGATGACTGCGTTGGACGACAAAATCAACGAACGCTTCCCCGGCCTTGTGGTGCGCAAGGACCTGGTCAAGGCCGTGAAGGGCAACGCCATCGTCCCTTCCTATGTGCTGGAATTCCTGCTGGGCCAATACTGCGCCACCAACGACGAAGCCTCGATTCAGTCAGGGATCGAGACCGTCAAGGAAATCCTGCGCAAGCACTATGTCCATCGCAATGAGGCGGGCCTGATCCGGTCGAACATCCGGGAAAAGGGCCGATGGAAGGTGATCGACAAGATCAGCGTCGATCTGAACACCGACAGGGACGTGTACGAGGCCACCTTCTCCAACCTCGGCATCAAGAAGGTGATCATCGATTCCGGGACGGTGAAGACCCATCCCAAGCTGCTCGTCAGCGGCGTCTGGTGCATCGCCGATGTCGAGTCCGAGCACAGCGAGGACAAGAACGTCGCGCCTTGGGTCCTCGGCAGCATCAAGCCGATCCAGCTCTCCAAGTTTGATTACGACGCTTATCTCCAGGCGCGGGCCGGGTTCACGACGGACGAGTGGATCGACCTGCTATTCCAGACGGTGGGATTTGACCCCGAGATGTTCGGGCGCCGGAGCAAGCTCTTGCAGCTGATGCGCCTCGTTCCCTTCGTTGAGCGCAATTACAACCTCATCGAACTTGGTCTAAGGGGACGGGCAAGTCGCACATCTTCTCCGAGTTCTCTCCGCACGGGATCCTTATTTCCGGCGGCGAGGTGACGGCGCCCAAGCTGTTCGTCAACAACAGCTCGGGCAAGATTGGCCTGGTCGGTTACTGGGATGTCGTCGCCTTCGACGAATTCGCGGGCCGGCAAAAGCGCGTCGACAAGGCGCTTGTCGATATCATGAAAAACTACATGGCCAATAAGAGCTTTTCCCGGGGCGTTGAGGCGCTCGGAGCCGAGGCGTCCATGGTCTTTGTTGGGAACACCAAGCACACCGTTCCCTACATGCTGAAGCATAGCGACCTGTTCGATGAGTTGCCGGAGAAGTACTACGACTCGGCCTTCATAGATCGCCTTCACAGCTATGTGCCGGGCTGGGAGATCGATGTCATCCGCGGCGAAATGTTTGCGACCGGCTACGGTTTCGTTGTCGATTACCTAGCCGAGATCCTCCGGCACATGCGCAACGACGACTATTCCAACCGCTACCGAGACCTGTTCAGCCTTTCGCCCGATATCTCAACGCGCGATCGCGATGGCGTGAACAAGACCTTCTCGGGCATGATGAAGCTGCTGTTCCCAGCGGACGACGCAAGCGATGCGGAGGTGGAAGAGATCCTGCACCTCGCGATGGAGGGCCGGAAGCGGGTCAAGGACCAGCTTCTGCGGATAGACAGCACCTACCCCGAGACCGACTTCTCGTTCACCGCGTGCGACGGCCGTAGAGTCAGCGTCACGACGCTGGAGGAGACGGAATACCCCGACCACTATCACAAGCGCGCCCCGGGGCATGAGGAGCCGACTGCGTCAGAAGGGGGGGCTCCACCACTTCCGCGTCAGCGACCTCGACCACGTCGGTCACGCTTGGCGGCAAGGCTGAGCCCGCAGCCCCGCGCGAGGGACACAGGGTGTTCAACGAGAACCAAAAGGGGGTGACATTCGCCGACCTTTTCTGGCCCTGGATCGCGGGCGCAAAGAGGATCGTCATCACCGATCCCTACATCCGGATGTTCCATCAGATCAGGAACGTGATGGAGTTCGTTGAAATGATCGCGCTGCACAAAGCGCCTGAGGACGAGGTCGCGGTTCACCTCGTAACCTGCCTGGACGAGAACTATCCCGAAAAGCAGCGGTCCAATCTGGTGGCCGTGGAGGCCGCCGGCGCGGCCGCTGGCATAACCTTCTCCTGGGAGTTCGACGGGACCAACACCATTCACGCGCGGCACATCAACAGCGACACGGGCTGGAAGATCAGTCTCGATCGAGGCCTCGACATCTTCCAAAAGTTCGAGATGAACGATGCCTTTAGCCTGCCAAACCGCCTTCAGGCATACCGGCAGGTCAAGGGTTTCGAAGTGACTTACCTGAGGCATTAACTCAGGCCGCTCTGTGGTAAGGTGTGCGAAACCTGCGCGACGGCCTAAGTGGTAGTCGGCGAGGCCCCCTGTAAGCGGGACGCCGCCAGTATTATCGTTCAGCTAGTCGATAACTGTCACAGAGCTGCAAGGATCGCGTTCTACTGTGCCGTGTAAAAGCGCGGCGGGTTGACCACGATGGTCGGAGCGGGATGACATGGGGGCTGGCGTAAAACCCAGCCGCCGCCTTGGCTTGGATCTGGCCTCGGTTCGCTTGGCGATAGCGATCGCTGAGCATCGGAGCCTGCGTGGGCGCTCACCAATCAGGTCAGCCGCTTTCAGGACATCCCGACGGACGCTCGGCGCAAGGAGCCCGACCCGCTGACCCGCATCGGCGCGCCCGCGAATAGCCACCGGGTGAGCCTGCAGTTCAGCGACGGCGATCCGATCGACCGTGGGGCCGGCTTCGTTCCGGATGAGGACGCGATCGCGGCGCTTCTGAAGCGCCCGGAGTGGGCGGAGATAGCCAATCTCCATGGCTACCTCTCCATCACCCACTTCCTGGGTCAGGCAGCGACACAGCGCTTCTCTCTTCGTAAGCCTGAGAAGCAATGGGAAGC
This sequence comes from Sphingomonas spermidinifaciens, assembly GCF_002351485.1. Lineage (GTDB taxonomy): Bacteria > Pseudomonadota > Alphaproteobacteria > Sphingomonadales > Sphingomonadaceae > Sphingomonas > Sphingomonas spermidinifaciens. The sequence continues at coordinate 700,233 of NZ_NWMW01000002.1, forward strand.
CCTGAAAGGCCCCGCTGGCGTTGACCGCATAAACGCGCTCCGTGAGCGGATGAGTGGTCTCGGTGTGCGACGGGCTTTTACGCGCGCACTGGAGGACCGGACGAAGAAGCTCGGCGAGGCGTCAGAGGCTTTGACAGCTTGGACGTCTCTTCTCAGTGAGCGGGATCGCGCCAGGCAGCTTTCCTCCTCCGATGAAGCAGTTCCACCCGCAGCGCTGCGCGAGGCGGTGGAGCTGGCAGGGGTTCAGGTCCTTAGGTTGGCCCCGGGGGTCGATTGGAGCATGCCGGAACCATCCACGCCTTCGGAGGCGCTGCTCGAGGCACTCGCCGAGCTTCTGCGCGCAGTCGAGCAGCGTAGCGTGGCCGACACCGAAGCCGTCGACGCGCTAGCAAAGATTGCGGCTGATTTCGACGCAGCCGGCGCGGAGACGCAGACTCTCCGGAGCAGGGCCGACGATATCGAGCAGCGTCGGGCTGCAGCAGTCGAGAAGCTTGCGGAAGCCGAGGCTTCGCTCTTGCGGATGACAGCGAATTTGGTCGCCACCGAGCGCCAGGCTGCGCAGGCGCAGGCCCGCTCCGTCATCCTGACGCGAGTGCGGGCCGCTCTTCGTCAGCTGGAGGACGCGCAATCGCGGCGTGGAGACGCGGAAGAGCAGCTTGAGCGCTCGAAGGCTGAGCTTCGCCGGACTGAGGTCAGCATCGCTGCTCTGCGGGAGGGCCTTGCGCGCGCGACCGCCCAGCGAGCCGATCGCCGCGCCTTAGCGGACCGGGTCACTCTTGCGCGGCGCAGGGCCGAAGTCTCGGGAAAGCTGACTGTGACCCGCGCCGAGATCGACCGGCTGACACCGCTTCTCGCGAGCAGGCAAGCGGCGGACCTGCGGGCGCAGCGCGAAACTCTGGTCGGGCGGGAAGCTGCCGCTCAAACCATGATCGCCCGCATCAACGCGGATCTGCGCGCGCACGACGACCGCACGCGGGCCATCTCCGAAGCCGTCTCGGTGATTGCGCATCGGCTGGGGCATGACGATGTCACCTGTCCGGTCTGCGCCTCTGAGTTCCCACCGGGGCGACTTGCCGCGCTCGCCACCCAGCAGAGCGCCGCCGATGCTCGGCCTGCATCGCAATTGGCCACGGCGCTGGCAGAGGCCCGGTTGGAAAGCGAAGGGTTCCGGCGTCAGATCGTGGATGTGGAGCGCGCCATCGCCGAGCTGGAGCAGCTGCAGGCATCGATGGCGACCTTGCGTGCACGGGAGCAGGAGCTGCGCCAGCAGCTTGTCGAAGCGGGAGGTTCGGCAGACGGGGTCTACGACCAATCCGAGACGCTTTTTCTGGAGCAGGAGCTTGTCGAGACTGATGCGAAGCTCGCCGCCAGCGACACTCCTGAGCAGATAGACGCGCGGCTGAAGGAAGCTGAAGCGGTTCTGAAGGCGGAGCTGACGAAGCGTGGCACGCTCCAGCAATCTAGGGATGCAGCCGACGAGGATGTTGGGGCGGCACGGACCACGTTGCGGCAGCATGCCGAGATATGGACTGACGAGAAGGGGCTACTCGTCGACCTCGATAATGAGCAGGCAGCTATCGAGAGCCAGCTTTCCGACCTCTCCTCACGGATATCCGTGGAACGTGCCGCTACCGATGAGGCTCGCTTGGCTCGGGACTCCCAACGTGAGGCTGAGGTTCGGGAGACCGAGGCGCAGACCGCGTCCAACGCTCGTCTCGATAGTTTGGCCAACACCCGATCTGCGCTCGTCAAGCGGTAGATGGATGCTGGTCAGAGCGGGGAGCCCGACACCGCGCGGGTGGCTCAAAGACGCGCCCGGATCAAAGAACGTTCGACGCAGCTTGAGCAAGTGCGCGCGACGCAGCAGCAGCTTGTTGCCGGCTATCGCAAGTGGATGAGCGACGAGCAACTGCGCCGTCTCGAGGCGCGGATTGCCGAGATCGTACGTAACGAGAACGCCGCAACCGATCTTGATGTCCGCCGGTTGCTGGAAAGACGCGCTGAGGAGGCGCGTCGCGAGCTCGAGTTCACGCAAAGGGCGCGGGATCGAATTGACGCCGTTGGCAGCCAACTCCAGCAGCGAGCGGAGTCCTATGCTGACGATGTGTTGGCGCCGCTCAACGCCACGATCCAGCGGTTTGCCCGGACGTTGATGACCTGGGCGGATGCATCGATCATCTACCGCGCCGAGCATCATGTGACCCGTTCCGAGCTGCGCCCGGGGATCGTGCGGAGCGAGGCTGACGGATCGGTGACGCAGCTCGAGATGAATCCTAATCTCTACTTCAGCGAGGGCCAGCTGTCGGCGCTGAGCGTGGCCGCCCTGCTCGCAGCTAGCACGACGTTCGGATGGTCCCGCTGGCGCGGCCTGCTTCTGGACGATCCGCTCCAGCACAATGACGTGATTCACGCGAGCGCGTTCAAGGACCTGCTTCGGCAGATGGTGCGCGAGCTAGGCTATCAGGTCATCCTGTCCACACATGACAGCTCCGAGGCCGAGTTTCTGGGTAGAAAGTGCCGCAGCGCTGACATTCCGTACCATGTTCACGAGCTGGTGCCACAAGGAGAAGGTGGGCTGATCTCCAACGTCGCTTAGGCGTAGCGTCCTTTCAGCCGGTGGCGGCTTCTAGCAATTTGCTCGGAGAAGCTGTCAGTCGGGTCTCTGCCTGCTATAAGAAGCTTGCCTGATAGCTAGTCGCGATCAGCGACACATGCGCCTCCATCGGCGGCTGCAGTTCAAACACTTTCGGCTCTCGCGCAAAATTCCACAACCGCATTAGCCGCCAATCCTTGCGTCGCTCCTGCGCAACGACCAGCTCATTGCGCGTGATGTGAAACGGCGTGCGTTCCCAGCCATTGGTCGTCTTCACCTCGATCAACCGATCGCTGCCGTTGGCGTCGAAGCTCAGGATGTCATAGCCGGCGCCATCGCCGTCGACATGTGACACCCAGCGGATGTGATCGGCGAGGTCGCACCGGCCGGCGGCGAGCAGGGTGGCTCGCTCATGGGCGAGGACGCGCTCCTCGCCAGCACGACCCAGAGCGCGATTGCGGGCATCACGCTCCGCCACATCATACTTTCGAGCAATGGCAGCCATCTGTTCGAGTTCGTCGGGCGGGGGCGCATTGCTGTGCGTCGGCGGCGGGCCGATCCACAGCAGGGCCTCTTCTCGAAGTGCAGACACTGACGGCCCCATCGCCATCCGCGCGGCCGGTGCGAGCCAGTCAGGATGGCGCTCGAGCCAGCGCACCACCGCATCGACCAGCGAGGCCTGGAAATTGAAAGCTGGCTTGTAGCCGGGGATCCAATCCTCACCGAGCCCCTTGAGCACGGCGCTGATGTTCTGATGCTTGTATTCGATGGAGCCCCGCGGTCGATCGATCACCGCCTGCAGCACGCGGTTATGCTCGGCCTTGCTGTAGGGGCGCCCGGCGATGTCGTTCGCGAGCATCGCGAAATAATCCGCGACGATCGCGTCGTTTTGCTCGTCGGACCAATCACCCGCCATGTCAGCTCCCGAGCGGACTGGCCAAATTTGGAGGGACTTGGATCACGCCAGCAACTGCGCGGGCACGCCGAGCGCTGGCCCGGCCTGCGCGAGCCGCTGGTCGAGAGTATGCACCGTGGCGCCATGCTCCGATGCGACGGCGAGATGCAGAGCATCGCCCGCGCGGAGCCCAAGGCCATGCTGATCAGCGAACCTCGCAGCCGCCCGGAATTGCCCGCCTGTTACGGGAAGCACGGTGAAGCTCTCGGCGATCAGCTGGTTGAACATGGCAAGCGCCGCAGCGCGTTGTTCCAGGCTGATTTGCCCGGTGCGCAGCTTGATGGCCATGGCAGACGACATCTCGGTGATGGTCCAGTCGCTGATGAGCAGTTGCGCCGGATCCTGCTTTCCCAGCCAAGCCTGGACGCGCGGCGTCATCGCCTCGTTGGAGAGCGCCGCGACGATCAGCGACGTGTCGAGATAGAGCATCAGTAGCGATCGCCGTCCCGCATCGAGCGCACGAGATCGCCGGCGCTCTGGGACTGCGGCGGCATAGCCGTCGTCAGCGATCGGAGCAGCTCGGCATCGATCGGCTTGCGCGGCCTTGCTACAGCGGTCAGCCGCGCAACCGGCTTGCCGCGACGGGTGATGTCGATCGAATCGCCAGCTTCGACCCGGTCGACAAGCTCGCTCAGATGGGCCTTGGCATCTGCCAGATTGATCACATCCATGTCGCGTTCCTGACTATGTAGATGGTCATATAGCGTATCGAACTTAAAAATTCCAGGAGGTTTGCCGATGCGCCATGTTCTCACACGGCAGCAACTTTACGACATGATCTGGGAGCGCGCCGTATCCAAGGTAGCGCCCGAGCTCGGCATCTCCGACGTGGCGTTGCGTAAGCAATGCGTGAAGCACGCCATCCCCTTGCCGGATGCCACCTATTGGGGACGGCTGCATGCCGGACGTCCGGTTAAGCGTAAACCGCTCGGCGTTGCACCGAAGGGCGTGAGCGATGGCATCGTGATCGATGCCCGCGCGAAGCCGCCCCCGCCGGAGCCGATCGAGGCGGCGATAGCGCTGGCCAGGCAGCCGTTGGAAGCTGTAGCCGTACCGGAGAAGCTGCATCCGCTCGTCGCTAAGACGCTTGTTGCAGCAAGGAAGGTCCAGCCTGATCAAAATGGCGCGATCACCGGTCTTGGCGGGGACGTCTTTCGCATACGTGCGCACCCCGACACCCTCGATCGTGTCGGCGTCTTTTTGAATGCACTCGTCTACAATGCTCTGGCCCGCGGCCATCGCTTCGAAGCCGGACGCGAGGGCCTCGAGATGATGGTCGACGATGAAGGGATCGGCTTCACCGTGTACCAGACGATCCGCCGTTCGCTCCATGTGGCCACGGAAGAGGAGACACGGCGGCGCGAGCGCTGGTATGCCCGCCATCGCAATGACTGGGACAATTGGGATAAGCGCCCCTCCATCCCCTATTATGATTTCACGCCAACCGGTGAGATGGCGATCGAGATCGCGGGCTGGTCACGATATGAAAACGCTCAGCGTCGGTTCGCCGATACCCGCGCCCGCAAGATCGACAGCCGGATCAATGAGATATTGCTCTCGTTTGCTGGATTCGCGGCCGGCCGGAAGGTGGAGCGGGAAGAGGCCCGCGAGCGGGCACGGCTCGAGGAGATTGCCCGCCAGCGGCGCGCCGAACAGGCGCGGCTGGCCAAGCTCGAACAGCAACGGGTGGAATATCTCGACCGGAAGCTCGCGCAGGCGGATGAGCGAGATCGACTGCGCACGTTTCTGATGACCCTTCCGGCTGCCCAAATCCTCGGGGAAGCTTCCGCTTCTCATGCTTTCATCGAATGGGCGCTGCAGCGGTTGGAGAGGATGGAAGCCCAACTGCAGCTGTCGACGATTGCCGCTGAGGTCTCAGAGATGGAGGCCTGCACGGTGCAGGATGACGCCAGCAACCTGAAAGGGTGATCGAACCGCCGCCTCTGCTCACGCCCTTCTCGGTCAGCTGCGTGAGAATTATCGCGCATCTCAGATGCGTGATAATTCCGACTTACCGGTGTACACCTACGCGGCGATGGAGCCATGCTGCGACAGCTTTTAGATGGTTTGACGGTATTTTCTTGAGCGTCTGCTCATTGGAGACCAGCTCGGGATCCACCAAAAAATGCGGCGAGCGGGGCGAATGGTGGCGATTGATCCGGAAAGTCGGGTTTTCGAGAGCCGCTGAATCCACCAATAAAATCAACAGCGCGACTTTTCCGCGGTGCCTGGGACGGTATCGCAGAGGTGCAGAAATATTTTTCCTCTGGAAGATCAATCAGTTATGATGGCTGCGGACCATCGAGTGGGAATGACTCGCTCGAGTTCCACAGTGTTTGACTGGTATCGCGCAGGCCGCATTAAGTCATCGCGCTGCAAAGCCTTACCGGTGGGACCTATTGCAGGGCATCCGCGGGCGCGATCCTTCCTGCCGGCGAAGCTGATGGACCTGATACGGCTTACTCGCTTGCGGCTTGCGCCATTCCTTCATTCTCGGAACCCGATGACGTAAGTTTTTTCAGCGCGAGGATCTGTCAGCGCTGACAAAAGGAATGCGGCAAGGCGCCGCTCCAGGGTGACGGTATCCCCTAGAGCGCGGCGCAGTGCAGATTGAGGTAGAATCAAGGGAGCACACGGCCCTGTGCTTCGCGGTGGGTCAATCGATCGACTACCGCCAGCGCGAATGTGAAAAATCAGCACGGTTGATCGTGATCGACGACGCGCCAACGAAGGAGGTGATTGAGCTCGCCACATCCATGGCTTTGCGCTTTCCTTGCGAGCGGAAGTCGCATTTGTTTCTGCATCGGCCGCGCGGCAATTCGTCGGGTTGCGCAGTGTCGCACTTCTGGTTTCGCAGCCGATCCTGCGATCGTTCGTGTTGATGAGCGACGGGCGCATCCCTCGACGAAGGAACAGGACGATCGTCCACAGCGTGCTGAAGGGTGCCAGCGAAGCTGCCGAAAACTAGGGGAAAAAACAGAGCGACCTGACGCGACAAGCCCAACGCGGCAGACTACCGCCATTCCCCGCTTGCCGGTGGTGACCCCTACGGAAGCAGCATGCTATCTCTAACCATCTAGGATAAAGAGGAAAATCTGCCATTTCTCTAGATGGTACCATCGTAAATGCCATCAAGCCTCTGAGGAAATTTGCGCCCTATTGGACCGGGCCGCTGCTCGCTGATCGCGGTTGCGCGGGCGCTGTCAGCGCAAAAGAGACAAGTGCTTAGCGACCGACAGGACCCTCTCCGGACGCTTAGCCTGATAGAAGCAGCGCCGAGCTTCGAATACTCGCTCATGTTGCGCAATATGTTCCGTGTTCGCGCGTGCCTCACAACCGTCCTACCGGGCTGAACCATTCATACATGGCTTCGGATGCAAATCGTACGATGAGCACAGCGTTCAAACCCTGAATCGCGTTCGATCGTGACGCACCCGTGCTTGCGGGTGCATGTGGTCCTCCCTATCACAAATCCAAGACGATTTATTTATGGGGTTTGTAATGGCCTTGGTTTTTCCCGGTGCTGCATATGGCGGCGGTGCGCCCGTGGGCGCGGTGACGCGCCTCGCTTTTGCGGTCATCACAACATTGTTTTTCGCGTGGGGCCTCATCACCTCGTTGATCGACCCGCTAGTGGGGGCGGTGAAGGGGGTGTTCACGCTTTCGAATCTTCAGGCGCAGCTCGTCGCCTCGGCCTTTTTCGCGGCCTACTTCTTCGTGTCCTTTCCCGCTGCGGCCGTGGTGTCGCGGGTGGGGTCGATCCGCTCGATCCTGATCGCGCTGGGGGCGATGGCGGCAGGGTGCGTGACGATGCTCGTCGCGGCGAATTTGGCGATCTATCCGCTGGTCCTGCTGGGTTTGTTCACGCTGGCGTCGGGTATCACCGTGCTCCAGGTCGCGGCCAACCCCCTAGCCGCCGCGCTCGGCGATCCGAAGCGCAGCCATTTCCGCCTGACGCTCAGTCAGACGTTCAATTCCTTCGGCACCTTCATCGGACCGATCGTCGGCGCGCACCTGTTCCTGACCGGAATCGAGGTGAAGCCCGGTGCTTCGGTCGATCCGGCGGCGCGGGCGCAGGCGCTGGCGGGCATCGACACGGCGTATCTCTGGCTGTGCGGCATGATCGCGTTGCTGGCGCTGTTCTTCTTCTTCGGCAGGCGCGTGATCGCCGCCGCCGCGCCACCGGCCAGCGGCACCGGCGGCATCGCCGCGGTGTTCCACTCGCAATGGGCGCTGCTCGGCGCGGCGGCGATCTTCCTCTATGTCGGGGCCGAGGTGGCGATCGGGACGCAGATGGCGCTGTTCCTCAACGATGACAGCGTCTGGGGCCGGTCGGACGCGGCGTTCGGTGTGCCGCTGCTGGGGCTGACCATGGGGTCGGACGGCGTGCCGGGCGTCTCGCTGCAGGAAGCGGCCAAGGCGGTCGCTTTCTACTGGGGCGGGGCGATGGTCGGGCGCGCGATCGGGTCGGTGCTGCTCGCGCGCGCGTCGGCGACGAAACTGCTGGCCGCCGCCACCGCGATCGCGGCGGCGATGTGCGTCTATGTCGCGGGCGTCGGCGGGGTGAGCGCGGGCTTCGTCGCGCTGGCGATCGGCCTCTTCAACTCGATCATGTTCCCGGTGATCTTCACCCTGACGCTTGAGCGGTCGAGCGCCAGCAGCGAGGCGACGGCCGGCCTGATGTGCACGGCGATCGTCGGCGGAGCGATCCTGCCGCTGGCGGTGGGATCGCTTGCCGATGTGGCAGGCTATGCCGCGGCGATGCTGGTGCCGGCGGCCTGTTATCTGGCGCTTTGCGGCTTTGCCTTTGCGGCCGGGCGGGCGCAGCCGCGTCAACCGGCTTGATTGTGATTGGGGAACGGGCATGCTGACCGCCGGTGGGCGAAGGATGATGCATGGACGGGCGTGAGCGATCATCGTTGCTGGCAGGGGCCAATATCGAGCATGCCGGCCAGCATAATCAGCGCGTCGTCCTGCATGCAATCCGCGTCAACGGCACCGTCACGCGCGCCGACATCGCGGCGGTGACGGGGCTGACGCACGCAACGGTTACCAATATCACCAACCGCCTGCTCGACGACGGCCTGCTCGCGCGGGCGGGCCAGCGGCGCGGGGCGCGCGGCCAGCCCGCGGTCCGGTTGACGATCAATCCGGCCGGCGCCTGTTCGATCGGCGTCAACATCGACCGCGATCACCTGACGCTCGTCGCCGTTGATTTCGGCGGCGCGGTGCGCGCGCGGATCAGTCGCGACATGGCGTTTCCCATGCCCGCAGACGTGCGCGCCTTCCATGCCGAGGAGTTCGACCGTCTGCTCGCGATCGCGGGGATCGGGCGCGAACAGGTCGCGGGCGTCGGCGTCGCACTGCCCGACCAGATCGGCGAGGTCGACCTGCCCGGCCGCCCGGCGGATTACGGCGAATGGGCCGACACCGACGTCGCGTCGCTGTTCGTCGAGCCGCATCCGTTGCGCGTCTGGGTCGAGAACGACGCCGCTGCCGCCGCGATCGGTGAGATGCAGTTCGGGCTGGGGCAGCGCTACGGCAGCTTCTTCTATCTCCTCGTCACCTATGCGCTGGGCGGCGGGCTGGTCGTCAATTCGCTCTACGACCGCGGGGCGAACGGGCGGTCGGGCGAGATCGGCTTCCTGATGGTCGATGACGGGGCGGGGCGGCAGGTGCCGCTCCAGAACCTCGTCTCGCTCGCTGGCCTTGCCCGCCGGTTCGAGGCGGCGGGGCTGGCGGGGGCGAGCGTGCGATCGCCCGATCAGGCGAACCCGGCGGTCGCGCGCGAGGTGCAGGCCTGGGTCGAGCATTCGGCGCGAGCGTTGGTCCAGCCACTGATCGCGGTCAATTGCCTGATCGATCCGGAAACGGTGCTGATCGGCGGGCGACTGCCGGTGGCGATCGTCGACCAGCTGGCGCGTCGGACCAACGCCTTGCTGCGTATCCATGGCCGCAACGCGCCGGTGCTCGCGCCGGTGCAGGCGGCGGCGCAGGCGGAGGATGCGGCTGCGGTGGGGGCGGCGCTACTGCCGTTCGAGGATTTGTTGCTGCCCGCCGACGCGGGCGCAGCGCGGCGGTTGTCGCTGGTCGCTGCCTAGCCCCCGGCGCTGACGCCGCGACTGCTGCCGATCAATCGGTCGATGAAGGCGTCGTGGTCCGGCATGGCCGCCGCCGCCGCCGCGCAGGCGCGCCGATGCGAGGCCATCATCGCGAGGATGCGCGCGTCGTCGAGCGAATCGGCGACCGGATCGTGGCCGCGCGGCACGATCCCCTGGCCCAGCATCACCGCGGTCCAGTTGGGCACGGCGAACAACTCGTCGTCATAGCGGAAGACGCGGCCCTTTTCCCGGAACAGCGCGATCTTCGCCGCCAGCGTGTCGGGGATCGGCATCGTGCGCACATGGTCCCAGAAGGGCGAGCCGGTCCGCTGCGTCGCGTGATAGTGGAGGATGACGAAATCGCGGATCGCGTCGAACTGCGCGGTCATCAGGCGGTTGTATTCGGCGCGCTCGATCCCGGCGAAGCTTCGGTCGGGGAACAGCGCGAACAGGAGCTGAATGCCGTGCTGGACGAGGTGGATGCTCGTCGATTCGAGCGGCTCGAGAAATCCGGCCGCCAGCCCCAGCGCGACCACGTTGCCGCGCCACGGATCGGTCCGGCGACCGGCGGTGAAGCGCAGCAGTCGCGGCTCGGCGGTAGGGGCCGTGTCGAGGTTCGTGAGCAGGAGGTCGAGCGCTGCCTCCTCGGTCATGAACGCGCTGGAAAAGACGTGTCCGTTGCCCGTCCGGTGCTGGAGCGGGATGCGCCATTGCCAGCCCGCGGGCCGCGCGGTCGATCGGGTATAGGGCAGCAGCGGATCGACGCGCACGCACGGCACCGCCCAGGCGCGGTCGCAGGGCAGCCAGTGCGACCAGTCGACAAAGGGCACGCCCATCGTCTCGCCCAGCAACAAGCTTCGGAACCCCGAACAGTCGATCCAGAGCTCGCCCTCCACCCGACGTCCGTCGTCCAGCGTGACGGCGAGAACGTTGCCGCTCGCCGCGTCGCGATCGACCCCGGCGATCCGTCCCTCGATGCGGGCGACGCCGCCCGCCTCGGCCCGGCGTCGTAGGAAGGCGGCATAGAGCCCGGCGTCGAAATGATAGGCATAGGCCAGCTGCGAGCGCGGATCGCGCGGGTCGGCGGCGGGGTGGGCGAAGCGGCCGGCGCGCGCCGCGGCGATCGACATCGCATAGTCGTCGATCCGGCCGACGCCGGGCCGCCCCGCGAACTTGCGCCAGAGCTGGTGGAAGGCGACGCCGTGGATGTCGCGGCCATAGGTGCCGAAGGGGTGGATGTAGCGGTCCTCGGCACGCCCCCAGCCGACGAACTCGATGCCGAGCTTGAAGCTGGCGCGTGTCACGGCGACGAACTCGGCCTCGTCGATGCCGAGCAGTGCGTTGAAGTTCAGGATCGGCGGGATCGTCGCCTCGCCCACGCCGACCGTTCCGATCGCGTCCGATTCGATCAGGGTGATGCGCCGCTGCCCGTCGTCCAGGAAGCGCGCGGCGGCGGCGGCGATCATCCAGCCCGCGGTGCCGCCGCCAACGATCACGACGTCGCGGATCGGACCCGCGCCGCCGCTCATGCCGCCAGCCCCGCACGGGCGAGCGGATCGGGCCGCGCGGGCGCATGGCCCAGCCCGGCGAGCACCGCGCGCCACTGGCCGGGAGGGACCGGATCGTCCTCGACCGGGGGCAGGCGGCCGCGGCGCGCGAACAGGTCCAGCCGGCGGGCGAGCATCGGCGAGACGGGCAGCGCGGCGGCGGCGGTCCAGAAGGCCCCTTCGCGATCGATCGTCGTCAGCGCGCGGGCATAATCGGCAGCGGCGTCGTGCTCGCTCTCGCCGCGGCGGTTGGCCTCGGCGATCTCGACGCCAAGCGGTGCACCAGCGGGCAGCATCGTGCTGAGGCGAAGCAGGCCGGACTGGACGAGCGCCAGGTCGAGCCGCGCGACGGGATCGGGGACGAACGCCGCCGGGCCGAGCGACACGACGTTGGCGGCCCAGCCGGTGCGGCGTCCTTGCGCGACGGGCGCGATCGCGCGGGGCTCGACCGCCGCTTCGGTGCGGAAACGCCGGCGCGCGGCGGCGGGGTCGGTGCCGGGGGCGAAGCCTGCCATGCCGCCGCCGATCCAGCCGAACGCGGCGGCACGCAAGCGCGTCTGCGGCTCGCGCGGGGCGGTGCCGATCGCGATCAGACCGGTCGCGGTCGGCGCGGGGCGGAGTGGCGCGGGCGAGAGGCCTGCCGACACATCGACGACCCAATCGGCTTCGACACCGTGGCCGTCGGCGACCAGCCGGGCGATACCCCCATCGGATCGCCGTTCGATTCCGAGATGCGGGACGGCGCGTCGCTCGACCCCCAGCCGCGCGACATGTGCGCCGAGCAGCCGGGCATAGGCGTCCGGATCGATCCGCGTCGGCGGGGCGGCGGGATCGGGCGCTGGGGCGAGCGGTCGGCGGCGGTCGGCGAGCCAGGCGTCGAGCTGCGGCTGCTCGATCAGTTCGGCATCTGCGGGCAAATCCCAGGGCGTCGGACCCGGCCAGCGTTCGAACCGCTCGCCGGAATGGCGGTGCGCACCGGCGGCGGCAAGCGCCTCGGGCCGCAGGCCGATGCGTGCATGAAACGCTTCGGCGACGGGCCACAGGCGCGCGCAATGGTCAATCGGCGCGGGCGGCGTCAACGGCGCCAGCCAGATCAAATGGCCGGGCGGCAGCATGCGGGCCAGCGCGGCGGCGGCGAGCAGGGCGGCGGTGCCGTCGCCGACCAGGATGACGCGCGGCGGCACCTCAGGCGGCATCCGCTGCACGCGCGTGCAGCCCGAGCGCGGCGGCATGGTCCGGCATCGCGGCGACGCGCGCCGCGAGATCGGCATCGAGCGCCGCCATCGCGCGACCCAGCCGGGCAGGATCGGCGGCGGCGGCGCGCGGATCGATCCCATGCGGCAGGATGCCCTGGCCGATCAGCACCGCTATCCAGCTCGGCTCGAGGAACAGGCCGTGCGAATATTGGGCGACACGGCCCGTCGCCCGCCACAGCTCGATCCGCTCGGCCAGCGTGTCGGGCAGCGTCAGCGCGCGCATGTCGCGCCAGAAGTCCGAATCGTCGCGCCGGGTGGCGGTGTAATGGAGGATCAGGAAGTCGCGGATGCGGTCATATTCGTGATCGACGCGGACGTTGAACTCGGCGCGGTCGCGCGGGTCGATCGCGCCGTCGGGGAACAGCTCGACGAGCTCGGTGATCGCCATCTGCGCCAGATAGAGGCTGGTCGATTCGAGCGGTTCGAGGAAGCCGCTGGCCAGCCCCACCGACACGACGTTGCCCACCCAGCTTGCCCGGCGTCGCCCCGCCCGGAAGCGCAGCAGCCGCGGTTCGGCCAGGGCCGGGCCGTCCAGCGCCGCCGCGATCGCGTCGGCCGCGGCCTCGTCGGCCAGATGCGCGCTCGAATAGACATAGCCGTTGCCCACCCGGTGCTGCAGCGGGATGCGCCAGCGCCAGCCCGCCGCCATCGCGGTGGCGCGGGTATAGGGCTCGACCCGGCCGGCAGGCGCGGTGCAGGGGAGCGCGACGGCCCGGTCGCAGGGCAGCCAGCGCGACCAATCCTCCCACGGCGCGGCCAGCGCCCCTTCGATCAGGCGCGCGGCGAAGCCCGAGCAGTCGACGAACAGGTCGCCCACGACCCGTCGCCCGTCGGCGAGGATCAGCGCCGCAACGTCGCCGCTTTCGCCATGCCGCTCGACGCCGACGACGCGCCCCTCGATGCGGACCGCGCCGTCCGCCTCGGCACGGGCGCGCAGGAACGGGGCGAAGCGCGTCGCGTCGAACTGATAGGCATAGCCATAGCCGGCATGATCGGCCGTCTCGGTGGGGTCGGGGTGCGCGAAACGGGCGGCGCGCGCCATGAGGCAAGGCAGGCTGAACCGCTCGAGCGGCGCCGGCGCCCCCGCACGCAGCCAGTAATGATGGAAGCCGACATCGCCGATGGGCGCACCGAAGCTGCCGAAGGGGTGGATGTACGCCTCGCCTATCGCGCCGAAGTCGTGGAAATCGATGCCGAGCTTGAAGGTACCGAGCGTCTCCGCCATGAACGCGGCCTCGTCGATGCCCAGCCGCTGGTTGAAGGCGCGGATGTGCGGCAACGTCGCTTCGCCCACACCGACGATTCCGATCTCGGCCGATTCGACGAGGGTTACTTCGGTTTCCCGGCCGAGCAGGCGCGCGAGCCCCGCCGCCGTCATCCAGCCCGCGGTGCCGCCCCCCAAGATGACCGTTCGCATCCTTGTCCGCTCTCCTACTTCCAACTTGTCCAACCAAGTTTATTAAATCAATTTTCTTTTATGGCTTGTCGCGTTTCGTCGCGATGATATGACGATACGGCACGGTGCAGCCGCGCGACCGGGATCGGCGATCAACGCCGGCCGGCGATGACAAAGGGGATGGACATGAAGGGGATGACGATTCGACAGGCTGGGCTCCGCCTGGCAGCGGGCGTGTCGGTGGTGGCGATGATCGGGCACGGGGCCGCCTCCGCACAGACCGCGCCGCAGACTGAACCCGCGCCGCCGCCGGCGAGCACCGACCTTTCTTCCGAGGACCAGGCGGTAGGCGACATCGTCGTCACCGGCATCCGCGCCAGCTTGGCCAACGCGCAGGAGATCAAGCGCCGGTCCGATACCATTGTCGATGCGATCACCGCCGAGGATATCGGCGCGCTGCCCGACCGCTCGATCAACGAGGCGTTGCAGCGCGTGCCCGGCGTCTCGATCGACCGGTTCGCCGCACCCAACGATTCGCAGCATTTCTCGGTCGAGGGCTCGGGCGTCCAGATCCGCGGCCTCACCTACACCCGTGGCGAGTTCAACGGCCGGGACACCTTCGCGGTCAGCGCCGGCCGTGACATCGGCTATAATGACATTCCCGCCGAGCTGGCGGGGTCGGTCGAGGTGTTCAAGAACGCGACCGCCGACCTGATCGAGGGCGGGATCGCCGGCACCGTCAGCATCAACACGCGCAAGCCCTTCGACAGCAACGACCGCATCCTGTACCTGTCGGGAGCGATGAGCTGGGGCGACTTGGAGCAGCGCGGCGAGGGGTCGTTCGCGGGGCTGTTCAGCAACCAGTGGACGGTCGGTGACGGGCACCGTTTGGGCCTGCTCGTCGGCGGCAGCTTCTTCCAGCAGCGCAGCCGCGCCGATTCGGTGTTCGTCTCGTCGTTCCTGCCGCGCTTCAACGCACCCGACGACGGCGTCGATGGCTATGCGCCCGACGGGGTCGATTTCCAGGGATCGCAGTTCGACGGCGTGACCTGCGACGGGAACAACCCGAATGAAGGGCGGCTCATCAATGCGGGCACGCCGTACCAGCTGCGCGTCTGCGACAATTTTCCGACGCCCGCGGGCTTCGACACCGTCTATACGCCGAGCGGCGCGGGCTTCCGCCAGCAAAGCTTCAACACCAAGCGCAACAGCATCACCGCGTCGGCGCAGTTCGAGACCGCCGACAAGCGCCTGTTGCTGACGGCGCAGTATCTGCGCGCGCAGTCGATCGAGAGCTGGGTCGATCGCACGGTCGAGCCGAACATCTATTACAACGATATCGGCAACACCTATCCCGCCGGGTACATCAACCAGGACGGGTTTCCGTTCAATCCGAACGCCAACTACACGTTCAACGACGACGGCGTGTTCACCTCGGGCACGATCGTCCGCCGCGGCAATCTTCAGGCGCGCAACACGCCGAACAACCCGTGCATCATCCCGAACAACGGCTTCCCCTATACCTCGACCTATTGCCCCTATGAGCAGTTCGTGAATCCGGGCGGCATCAACACGGCGTCGACCAACCGCTATTTCTACTCCAAGTCGACCAACCAGGATGCCGCGTTCAACGTCAAGTTCGCCGCGACCGATCGGCTGCGCTTCAACTTCGACGCGCAATACGCCAAGTCAGAGGCCGAGGGCACCGACGACATCGTCGACATCTACACCTTCTCGAACGTGTCGATCGACCTGACCGGCGGGCTGCCCAATGTCAGCTTCGTCACCCCGGGCTTCGACACCGCCAGCTATTTCGGGAGCCCGAACAGCTGGTTCTACAACAACGCCTTCAACAACCGATCGATCAACGACGGCGACGAGTACGCCTTCCGCGGCGACCTGGAATACGACGTCTCGGACGACAGCTTCCTGCGCAAGGTGCGCGTCGGCGGCCGCTATTCGAAGCGGCAGCAGACGGTGCGGACCAACGACTACAACAACTGGGGGTCGCTGTCGGCGACCTGGGTCGATCAGGGGCCGCGCTTCGTGTCGGTCACGCCGGACGCGATCAGCACGAACAATTTCGAGGGCTTCTTCCGCGGCGATGCCAGCGTGCCGAGCGT
The DNA here is from genome assembly GCF_002351485.1 of Sphingomonas spermidinifaciens. Taxonomy (GTDB): domain Bacteria; phylum Pseudomonadota; class Alphaproteobacteria; order Sphingomonadales; family Sphingomonadaceae; genus Sphingomonas; species Sphingomonas spermidinifaciens. Next base: position 716,204 of record NZ_NWMW01000002.1, read on the forward strand.
GCCGGCGATCAACGAGGCGACGTTGCGCGATCATGACGCGCTGATGGACCTGCTGCGCCGGGCCAAGGACCCGTCGGGCCAGTTCTCCTACACTCCGCTCGAGGATCGCACGCCCGCCAGCGGGCTCAATGCGCTGATCGAGGGCTATTTCCAGCCCAACGAAGTCTATGTGAACAGCGAGGAGACGATCGCCGCCTATGCCCGCGCCGATTTCGGCGCCGACTTCGACGGTGGCTCGCGCTTCTCGGGCAATGTCGGCGTGCGGTGGGTGCGGACCACCGACGAGGCGGCGGGCGCGATCAACTATCCGCAGCGCAACCAGGTGCTGCCGAACGGCTTCGCTGATTTCGCCAGCTTCTGCGCCGAGCAGACCGAGGTCGATCCCAATACCGGCCAGGCACCGCCCACGTCGCAGATCCCCGCGCTCTGCCGTCCGGGCGTGACCGCCGCCCAGCAGGCGGCGGCACTTGCCTTCGCCAACGGTGCTTCGGTGCCGCAGGTGGCGACGCAGACCTTCGACAACTGGCTCCCCAGCCTCAATCTGCGGTTCGATGTCAACGACAAGCTGACGTTCCGCTTCGCCGCGTCGAAGGCGATCAATCGCCCCAATTTCGGCGACCTCAGAAACTTTGTCTCGCTGGGCTTCAACGGCAATACCGGCGTGTTCGAAGCGCGGGCGAGCAACCCGTTCCTGCAGCCGATCAAGTCCGACCAGTTCGACCTGTCGGCCGAATGGTATTTCGCGCGCGTGGGCTCGCTAACCGCGACCTTGTTCTACAAGAACCTGACCGACGTTATCGTCCAGAACAGCGGCTTTACCCGCGACTTCGAAAATGGCGGCTCGACCTACGCGCTGCAGCTGACAGGTCCGGCCAATGCCGAGGGGTCGAGCAAGATCAAGGGGATCGAGGTCGCCTATCAGCAGACCTACGACTTCCTGCCCGGTGCGCTCGGGGGTCTCGGCATCCAGGCGGCGTACACCTATATCGATGCCGGTAACGTCATCCTGTCGCCGCCCGATTTCCGCCCCTCCACCGACCCGACCCCGAACGAGGGCGACGGCAACCAGCCGCCGCAGGACATTACTGGCCTGTACGACAACCTGCCGCTTCCGCAGCTGTCGAAGCACAATGTCAACACGTCGATCTTCTTCGACAAATACGGCATCTATGCGCGGCTGGCCTATAACTGGCGGTCGAAGTTCCTGCTGAGCAACCGCGACTGCTGTTTCCCGTTCCTGCCGGTGTACAGCCTGCCAACGGACTCGGCGGATGCCGCGTTCTTCTATACGGTCAATCAGAACTTCAAGATCGGCCTGACCGTCAACAATCTGTTCGATTACAAGATCAGGACGAGCTTCGTCCTGAACGGTGACGGGCTAGAGGCGCCGCGCTCGTTCTTCAAGAGCGATCGCCAATTCCAGCTCAGCGTCCGCCTGACGCTGTGACGATGCGCGAGCGGGGATGGATGCGCGCGGCGCTGGCCGCGGGACTGATGCTGGCGGGGTGTGCGACCACCCCGCCGGCGGCGCCCCGTGCCGCCGGGGATGCGCCGGCCGGCACCGCCGATCGTGCGGCGACGCGCGAGACGCAGGCGCTGTTCGCCTCGCTGCGTAGCATCGCGCCTCGGGCGACGCTGTTCGGCCACCAGGACACGCTCGCTTACGGCTATCGCTGGCGCGGCGAGGCCGATCGGTCGGACGTCAAGGACGTCGCCGGCTGTTTCCCCGCGGTCTATGGCTGGGACTTGAACGGCGCGCTCACGAAGGGCGGCGATGCGATCGACCCGGCGGGCGCGGCACGGCTGCGCGGCTTCATCGAGCAGGGGTACGCACGCGGCGGAGTCGTCACCCTGTCCTGGCATCAGGGCAATCCCGCCAATGGCGGCGACGCCTGGAACGTCGCCGCGCCGGCGGTGTCGCGCATCCTGCCCGGCGGCGACCTGCACGATCGCTACATGGCTCGGCTGGATGCCGCGGCCGAGTTCCTCGCCAGCCTGAAGGCGGCCGACGGCACGCCGATCCCGGTGATCTTCCGCCCCTGGCACGAGCATAGCGGCAGCTGGTTCTGGTGGGGCCGCGACCATGCCACGGCGGCCGAGTTCAAGGCGCTGTGGCGGATGACGGTGACGCACCTGCGCGACCGGCGGGGTCTGCGCAACCTGCTCTACGCCTATTCGACCGACGTGTTCGACAGCGCTATCGACTATCTGGAGCGCTATCCCGGCGACGACGTGATCGACGTGCTCGGCTATGACGACTATCACTCGATCAAGTCGGCGGCGACGCGGGACGTGTTCGCCAACCGCCTGCGCACGCTCGTCCGGCTGGCGCGCGAGCGCGGCAAGGTTGCCGCGCTCACCGAAACCGGGCTGGAGGCGATCCCCGATCCCCAATGGTGGACCGGCGTGCTCGGCCGCGGGATCGACACCGATGCCGACACGCGCGGCATCGCCTGGGTGCTGGTCTGGCGCAACGCCAATCCATCCTTCGACCGCAAGGAGCATTTCTACGCCCCCTATCCGGGCCAGGCGAGTGCTGCCGATTTCAAGGCGTTCACCGACCGCCCCGACATCCTGCTCGAGTGCGAGCTCCCCGATCTTTACGCCCGCGCCGCGGCGCAATGACATCCGCCGCGCCGGAATCGCCGGCCCATCAGACTGGTGACGACGACATGACCGTGCTGCCCTCCCGAACGCTTATCATTCCGCCAGAGGGGGTGTCGCTGCTGGCGGGGGTCGAGCTGGGCGGGACCAAGTGCATCTGCGTGCTGGCGACCCCCGACGGGCTGATCGTCGATCAGGCGACGGTGCCGACGACCCGCCCCGACGCGACGCTGGGTGCGATCGAGCGCGTCCTCGACGGCTGGCGATCGGCCGGCGGGTTCGCGGCGCTGGGCGTCGCGTCGTTCGGCCCGGTGCGGCTTGCGGCCGGCACCGCCGATTGGGGGCACATCACCTCGACCAGCAAGCCCGGCTGGCAGCAGACCGATGTCGCCGCGCGGCTGTCGCGGCGTTACGGCGTGCCCGTCGCCTTCGACACCGACGTCAACGGCGCCGCGCTGGCAGAGGCAAAATGGGGCGCGGCGCTGGGGCTGTCAGACTTCGCCTATGTGACGCTGGGGACCGGGGTGGGCGTGGGCCTGATCGTCCATGGCCGGGCGACGCGCGGGATCGGCCATTGCGAGCTCGGCCATATGCGCGTGCCGCGCCTGCCCGGCGACGACTGGCCGGGAAGCTGTCCCTTCCACGGCGATTGTGTCGAGGGGCTGGCGTCAGGCACCGCGATTCATGCGCGGCTGGGTTCGACGCCGCTGAGCGACATCGGCGACGATCACCCGGTCTGGGACGGGGTGGTGGAGGCCGCCGCGCAGCTTTGCCAGGCGATCGTGCTGGCGACGGGGGTCGCGCGCATCCTGATCGGCGGCGGCGTCGCCAACGGGCGGCCGTTCCTGTTGCCGCGGATCGATGCGCGGCTGCGCGCGATCGTCGCGGGCTATGTCGAGCTGCCGCCGGCACCGTTCGTGACCGCGCCGGCGCTGGGCGATGCGGCGGGGCCGCTGGGCCCGATCGCGATGGCGGCGGCGCTCGCGACGATAGCGGCCAAAACCGCTTGATCGCGCCCCTGCCATTTCGCACAACCCCATCAATCATAAAAACGATCGCTTAAAGAGAGGTTGCTGGCCGATGGGCATGTTCTCGAAGCTTCTGCTTGCCGGTGCCGCGCTGCTGCCGCTGGCCGCTGCGGCGCAGCAGATCGCGGGGCCGACCAATGTCGGGCCGTACAACGCGGCCTTCCTCGAGGGCGGGGTCGGAATCGACCGGCCGCTGGAGCGGGCCGAGACGCTGGTGGCGGCGGGCGCGCCCTATACCATTTCTGCCTGGGTCCGGCCCGACGCGCGCCAGCCGGGCGAGGTAGTGCTCGTCGCGCTCGGCGATCCGGCAGCGGCGTGCCGCTGCCTCTCGCTGGACGAGGGGCGGCTGACGCTGCGTGACGGCGATGCGCGGGTGACGGCGCGTGCGCCGATCGCGGCGGGGCGCTGGACGCATGTCGCGGCGGTGTCCGACGGATCGAGCGTCACCCTCTATATCGACGGCAGGCGCGCCGGCATCGGCGCGGCGCGGGCGTCGGCCGTCGCGCCGCGGATCGCGATCGCCCCGCCGGGCACGCGCCACTTCAGCGGCACGCTGATCGAGGCGAAGGTGACGCCCGGCGCGGCGGGCGGGCGCGAAGTGGCGGCGATGGTCGCCGCGCGGCCGCAATTCGACCTCGTTCAGATCTGGCGCGTCGGCGTCGGCTGGGAGTGGCAGAACAAGGCCAATACCGGGCTCTGGCGTCAGCAGGACCCGTGGACGCTGCCGCAGTCGGAGGTCGCCTACAACCCGCCGGTCGCCAAGCCTGCGCCCGCGGCGCCCCAACTCCAGCCGACGGGCACGGGCCGCTGGCAGATCAACGGCTGGCAACTCGCCGCCGCGCCCGAGGTTAAGGCCGGCGGCGCGGCGCTGTCGCGGCCGGGGGCGACGACACGCGGCTGGCATACGGCGACGGTGCCGGGCACCGTCCTTCAGACGCTGGTCGATCGCGGCGTCTATCCCGATCCTTATTACGGGCTCAACAACCTCAAGATCCCCGAGAGCCTGTCGCGGCAGGATTACTGGTATCGCACCGCGTTCACTGTGCCGGCCGAGGCGGCGGGCAAGCGGACGACCCTTGTCTTCGGCGGCGTCAACTATGCCGCCGAGATGTGGGTCAACGGTAGGCGGCTGGGCGACACGATTGGCGCCTTCATCCGCGGGCAATTCGATTTCGAGCCGGTGGCGGGCGAGAATGTCATCGCGGTCCGCGTCTCGCCGCCGCCGCATCCGGGCATCCCGCACGAACAGTCGATCGCCGGCGGGGTGGGCGAGAATGGCGGCCAGCTGGCGATCGACGGCCCGACCTTCGTCGCGACCGAGGGCTGGGACTGGATCCCCGGGATCCGCGACCGCAACACCGGGCTGTGGCGGCCAGTCGAGCTGGTCGCGCATGGCGACGTGCGCATCCTCGACCCGCAGATCGTCACCGACCTGCCGCTGCCGCGCACCGACAGCGCCGACGTCTACCTGAACGTCCCCGTCCGCAACGAATCGAACGCCGCCAAAGCCGTGACGGTCCGCGCGCGCTTCGAAGGGGTGTCGGTCGAGAAGAGCGCAACGATCGCCCCCGGCAACGGCGTGGTCCGCTTCACCCCTGCCGAGTTCGCGCAGCTTCGCGTCGCCAATCCGCGGCTGTGGTGGCCCAACGGCTATGGCGACCCCGCGCTCTACGACATCGCGTTCGAGGCGGTGGTGGACGGCGCGGTGTCGGACACCCACGCGGACCGGTTCGGCATCCGCGAGGTGAGCTACGACCTGTCGCTGTTCGACCGGGCGGGCAAGCTGCGCCGGGTCAACGTGCAAACGACCGATGGCGGGCTGAAGCGCGAGAAGCTGATCGACGTCACGCACACCGGCATCAAGCAGAGCCCGACCGGCTGGGCCGAATCGCTGACGGCTGCGGGGGAGACGTCGCGCGCCGTCAAGACGATCGGCGACGACCTGCCCGAGCCGCACCTGACGATCCGCGTCAACGGCGTGCGCATCGCCGCGCGCGGCGGCAACTGGGGCATGGACGACGCGATGAAGCGCGTCAGCTATGACTGGCTCAAGCCCTTCTTCCGCCTCCAGAAGGAGGCGAACATGAACATCATCCGAAACTGGATGGGCAACAACAGCGAGGAGGAGTTCTACGATCTTGCCGACGAGAACGGCATGATGGTGATGAACGATTTCTGGCAGTCGACGCAGAACTTCCAGGTCGAGCCGCAGGACCCGCAGCTCTTCCTGGCGAACGCCCGCGACACCATCGCGCGCTATCGCAACCATCCCTCGATCATCCTGTGGTTCGGCCGGAACGAGGGCGTGCCCTATCCCGCGCTGAACGAGGGGCTGGACGATGCGGTGTTTGACCTCGACGGGACGCGCTGGTTCACCGGCAGCTCGAACGTCGTCAATCTGCAGGGGTCGGGGCCGTACAATTACCGCCCGCCGGCCGGTTACTTCACCGATCTGGCGACGGGCTTTTCGGTCGAGACCGGCACGCCCTCGCTCTCGACGCTCGAATCGGTGCGCAGCTACGTGCCGGAGGCCGATCGCTGGCCACTGTCCGACGTACTCGCCTATCACGACTGGCATTTTGCGGGGAACGGCGACACCAAGACGTTCATGGCGAGCCTCGCCACGATGTTCGGCCCGGCGACCAGCTTCGAGGACTTCGAGCGCAAGGCGCAGATGATGAACCTCGAGACGCACAAGGCGATGTACGAGGGTTTCCTGGGACATCTCTGGACCAAGAACAGCGGGCGGCTGCTCTGGATGACGCATCCTGCCTGGCCGTCGAACGCATGGCAGATCTATTCTTGGGACTATGACACCCACGCGGCTTATTACGGGGCGAAGAAGGCGACGCAGCCGCTCCACGTCCAGCTCAACCTGCCGGGCAACGAGCTGGTCGTGCTCAACACGACGCAGGGCGATGCCAAGGGGCTGACGGTACGGACGCGCGTCGTCGGGCTCGACAATGCCGAGCTGTTCGCGCGGACCGACAGGCTCGATGCGCTCGCCAACCGGGCAACGCCGCTGGCGGCGGTGCCGCTGGGGCAGCTCTATGCGGCCAATCCGGTCGTGCTGGTGAAGCTCGAACTGGTGGATGCGGGCGGGAAGGTCGTCGCCGACAATTTCTATTGGCGCGGCGCTAGCGAGGCTTCGTATCGGGCGCTGAACACGATGGGTGCGGCAAGCGTGGAGGCGTTAGCCGCGGCTCCCGTCACTGAAGGCGAGGATCGCGCGATCGCGGTGACGCTCACCAACCGCGGCCAAGTGCCGGCGCTCAATGCCAAGCTGACGCTGACCGACGAGAAGGGCGCGCGCATCCTGCCGGCTTACTATAGCGACAATTACGTCGCGCTGCTGCCTGGTGAGGCGCGGACGATCACGGTGCGCTATCCGGCGAGTGTGACGGCCAGCCCGCGCCTGTCGCTGCGCGGGTGGAACGTTGCCGAGGCGGGGGTGGCGATCCGGTGAGGCGCTGGCTCGCGCTGCTCCTTGCCCCGGCGACGGTGGCGGCGGCCGAGCCGCCCGTCGTCGCGGTGACGGGCGGGCAGGTGCGGGGCAGCGCCGCGGCCGACCGGCTGATCTTTCGCGGCATCCGCTATGCCGCGCCGCCGCTCGGCGAGCGGCGCTGGCGCGAGCCCGCCGCGGTCGAGCGCTGGCGCGGGGTCGCCGATGCGGCACGGGCCGCGCCCGCCTGCCTCCAGAACGACTATGGCTGGAACCGCGCGAGCCACGTGTTCGCGAGCGAGGATTGCCTAACGATCGACGTCGCGACGCCCGCGCTCACGGGAAAGCGGCCGGTCTTCGTCTGGATCCATGGCGGCAGCAACCGCGCCGGCGCGGGCGGCATGACCGAAACGCCGATGGTGACGAAGGACATCGTCGTCGTCTCGGTGCAGTACCGGCTCGGCATCTTCGGCTTCCTCGCGCATCGCGGCGCGGTCGAGGATGGCCATGCGGGCAATTACGGGCTGATGGACCAGATCGCGGGGCTCCGCTGGGTGCAGGCCAACATTGCGCGCTTCGGCGGCGATCCCGCGCGCGTGACGATCGCGGGCGAGAGCGCGGGCGCGCAGGATGTGGGACTTCTGATCGCCAGCCCCGCCGCGCGCGGGCTGTTTGCGCAAGCGGTGATGCAATCGGGCACACCCAATTTTGGCCTGCCGCCGCGACCACTGGACGAGGCGCTGTGGCTGGGGGATCAGGTCGATGCGGCGCTCGGTACCGACGGTTCGATCGCGGCGCTGCGCCGTGCATCGGCCAACGCGCTGCTGGCCGCCGACCTGAAGCTGCACGACGCCCGGCTGACGGCGGACGATTACCTGTGGCTGCGCACGACGATCGACGGGACGGTGATCCCTTCCGACCCGGCGGCGCTGATGGCGAAGGCACCGCCGCGGCCGGCGATCGTCGGGTCGAACCGCTTCGAGCTCGACCTGCCGGGTGGGCGGGCGGCACGCGATGCGTTCGTCGCCCTGAGCTTCGGCGCGAACGAGGGGGCGGCGCGCCATTTCTACGGTCTGGGCGGGCGCGATCCGGCGGCCGATCCGCGGATGGGCTCGATCGACCAGCAGATCGCGACCGACGCGACCTTTCGCTGCCCGGCGGGGCGGATGGCGATGGCGATCGCCGCAACGGGCGCACCCGTCTGGCGCTACGACTTCGACCTGTCGGGCGATGGCGGGCGGACGGCGCACGCGGTCGATATCGGCTATTTCTGGGGCAGCGCGCGGGCGGCCAAGCTGTCGCTGCTCGACTATTGGGCGAACTTCGCGCGGACCGGCAATCCCAACGGCGCGGGGCTGCCCGGCTGGCCGCGCTTCGATGCTGGAACCCAGCGGCACATCGTGTTCGGCAACGGAGGCGTCGGCACGGGCGCGCGCCTTCGCGAGCCCGTCTGCGCATTGACGGAGGCCCTGTGATGAACCGACGCCAGCTCTTCGCCGCGGGAGCGTCCCTGCCGCTGATCCCCGCCGCCGCGCGGGTTGACGATGCCGCCGATACCGCCTGCGCGAGGACTGGGCCTGGCTCGGCCGCTATGCCGCCAAGAATGCGGCGCTGAAGGCCAGGGGGGCGAAGACCGACATCGTCTTCATGGGCGATTCGATCACGGAGGGGTGGCGCGGCCAGCGGCCCGACTTCTTCCGGCCGGGTCGGGCGCGAAATCGGCGGACAGACGACGCCGCAGATGCTGGTGCGGATGATGGCCGATGTTGTCGCCCTTCGGCCGCGAGCGGTCCATATCATGGCCGGTACCAACGACATTGCGCGCAATACCGGGCCGATGACGCGCCAGCAGACCTGCGACAACCTCGCCGCGATGGCGATGCTGGCCCGCGCCAACGGGATCATTGTGCTGCTGACGAACGTGCCGCCCGCCGCCGCCTTTCCCTGGCGGCCGGGCGTCGAGACGATCGCGCCGATCGCCGAGATCAACCGCTGGATCGCCAACGATGCGCGGCAGACAAAGGCGATCCATGTCGATTACAGCCCGGTGCTCGGCGACGGGCGCGGCGGCATTCTCTCTTCGCTCTCCCATGACGGCGTGCATCCGACCGCGGCGGGCTATGCGGCGATGGAGCTCGTGTTGGCACCGATCCTCGGACGGCTCCGACTCCAAGCTGATAATCCAAACGTGAATAAGCTTATGACCATAAATCGACCGATTTGAAGGCGGATGCGGGTTGACACTCCCTCACATTCCAACGATTAAATAAATCGTTTCTTATTAAAGGCGCGTCAGTCGCCGAATATCGGGAGTGAGGATGATGAAGGGGATGCTGACCGCGCGTCAGACGCTGATGCTCGCAACGTCGAGCCTAGCTATGCTGGCGACGCCCGCCTTCGCGCAGGATCCGCAGGCCTCGGGCGACTCCGCCGCCGCGGCGCAGCCCGCCGATCAGGTCGGAGCCGAGGACGAGATCATCGTCACCGGTATCCGCGCCGCACAGGCCCGCGCGATAGACGTCAAGCGCAACGCCGCAACGGTGGTCGATGCGATCAGCGCGCAGGACATCGGCAAGCTGCCCGATGTCACCATCTCGGACTCGCTTCAGCGCATCCCGGGCGTGCAGATCCGCCGCGAGGCGGGCGAGGGCGCAGGCCTCAACATCCGCGGCCTGCCGCAGGTGACGACGCTGCTCAATGGTGAGCAGTTCCTGGGCGCCAATTCGGTGACGACAGTCCAGCCCAATTTCAACGACGTCCCCTCGCAGCTCTTTTCGGGCGCGACGGTCTACAAGTCCTCGACTGCCTCGCTGCAGCAGGCGGGCCTGTCGGGCACCGTCGACCTGCTCACGCGCCGGCCCTTCGACCTCAAGCAGGGCTTCACGATCGCCGGCGCGGCGGAGGCGCAGTATGGCGACCGGACGAAGAAGTGGAACCCGTCGTTCAACGGCCTGATCGCTTACAATAGCGGCCGTGTCGGGCTGCTCGTGTCGGCGGCGTACAGCGACCTTACGCTCTCCAACAGCTATCGCGGCATCCAGGATTACGGCGTGGCGCTGCGCAACGAGGGCGGCAGCGCGACCAATCCCGGCGACTTCGCGGTCGGGAACTACCAGCGTGATGCCGCGGGCAACATCCTCTACAATATCGGGCCGAACACCGATGCCGATCCGGCGACGTCGTGCATCGTGCCCACCGCGGCGACCAGCGTCGCACCCGCGACCGGCGGCACCCGCTGTGCGCCGCTGACCGCCAGCCGCGGCACGCCGGTGCGCAATGCCGCAGGCGCGATCGTCGGCTTCGACGTCAACGGCGACGGCGATGCCAACGACACCTTCATCACGCCGCAATCGCACACCGCCTGGAACCGCATCACCAGCCGCGAGCGCTTCGGTGCCAATGCCTCGCTTCAGATTGAGCTCAGCGACGCACTCAAGCTGACCGCCGACGGCTTCTACACGCGCCAGACTCAGTATGACCGCACTGCGGGCTTCCAGTTCCAGATGGTCGACTGGCAGTCGGCGCCGTACCTGCCCACCAATTCGCGCGATACCGGCGCGGTCGTCGGCGGCTACAACCTGAACACCGTCCAGACCTATGCCTACGATCTCGCCAATTTCGACAGCTATGCCGAGACGTTCCGCATCAAGTCGGCATCGCAGAACTACAATCTGCAGCTCGACTGGGACAACGACACCGGCTTCAAGGCGACGCTGCGCGGCATTTACGGCAAGGCCAGCCGCAAGAGCGATCAGGGCTATGCCCAGTTCAGCCTGACCGACGGCTATCAATGGGCGTATGAGGGGGTTGGCAATTACCCTGCCTCGGTGGGCGGCGATCGCCGGTTCAATCCCACCGGCTACCGCGTCTACGGCCAGAAGGCGACGGTCGACTATTCGTCGGGCGCCCCGGTGTTCGGCTTCTCCGACGCTTTCCTCGCGCAGACGCAAGACATCAGCCGCTACGGCCTGAAGACGATTTCGTCCGAGAACAACGTCTATCAGGACGGCGATCTCTGGGCGGTCCGCGGCGATGCCGAATGGCAGGCCAACGATGCGGTGACGCTGAAGTTCGGGGCGCGCTACGGCGAACGGTCGGTCGAGCAATTCACCTTCGAGCGCGTCTCGCCCTTCTATGCAGGCAACACCGACAATCCCGCCAATCCGGCGGCGGGGTGCCTGGTCAAGTGGAAGGCGTTCGACGTCAACCTGAACGATCCGAACTGCCAGGTTCGCGATGCGGCCGGCGTTCCCTATACCGCCGGCCTGACGCGCCAGGGCAACGACCCGGCGTTCGCGGGTCTTCTCAGGCAATACGGCCTGCCCGCGGCGGGCACGCCGAACCTCTACGTCCTCGATCCCCGCGCGCTCGACGACAGCGAGGCGTTCCAGAACCGCTTCTATCCGGGCAGCATCAACAACGTGAACCCGGCCGATTCGTTCGGCATCCAGCTCCAGCAGCTGTCGGGCTATCTCGAAGTCGATGGCGAGGGCGAGTTGTTCGGTCTGCCGGTGCGTGCCAATGGCGGCGTGCGGATTGTCAACACCCGCTTCCAGGTGCGCCAGAACGTCGTCGGCGCGCCGCAGCCTTACGGCGTCTCGGGAATCGACGGCGGCGACGTGACGGTCGAGCGCAACTTCACCGACTTCCTGCCCGCGTTCAACGTCGCGCTCGACCTGACCGACAAGCTTAGGCTGCGCGGGGCCTATTCCAAGACGATGACGCTGCTCGACTTCCTCCAGTGGGGCGGCGGGCTCAACATCAACTATGCGATCCAGACGAATCCGGGCGGCGGTGCGCCGATCTTCGCCGCGACGGGAGCCAATTCGCGCGGCAACCCGCAACTCGATCCATGGCGGTCGGACAATGTCGAGGCGAGTCTCGAATACTATACCGGCCGGTCAAGCCTGATCGCAATTGGCGCCTATTACCTGTCGGTCGAAAGCTTCATCGAGAATGCGACGATCAACCGGAGCGACATCCCCGACAATGACGGGGTGATCCGCCGCAGCGTGCCGGTTAACACGATCGTGCAGGGCGCGGGCGGCACGCTGAAGGGCATCGAGGTCTCGGCACGCCAGTCGCTCGCCGACTATGGCGTGGACGGGTTCTTCGGCGGGTTCGGCGTCGATGCCAACTATACGCTGTCGCTGGGCGATACCGGTCGTGTCGACCTGGCGGGCAAGGACCAGCCGTTCCAGGACAATTCGAAGCATCAGGCGAACGTCGCGCTGTGGTTCGAGAAATACGGCCTGTCGGCGCGCGTCGCCTACAATTATCGGTCGGAACGGCTGGTGTCGTCGGACTATGCGGGCATCGCCGGGCTTGCCCAGTATCAAAAGCCGACCAACTATCTTGATGCGTCGATCGCCTATGACATCACGCCGCAGCTGACCGTCTACGGGCAGGCCTCGAACCTGACCGCGGAGACCGAGCGCTATTACCTGACCTTCGAGGATCAGGTTCTTTGGGAAAACATCTACGAAAGGCGTTTCATCGCGGGCGTGCGCGCCCGCTTCTAAAGCCCTCCCCCTCGGTCCGTCGCCGTCTTAGAAGGACGGCGACGGATCATTTTTCGGGGTACGAGCACGATCATGACTGACCGTTGCGAGCCGATCCGCAGCATCGTCATCGTCGGCGGCGGGACCGCCGGCTGGATGTCCGCCGCCTATCTCGCGCGGCGACTCTCGCACCTGCCCATCGCAATCACCGTCGTCGATAGTGCGGAGATCGGCACCGTCGGTGTCGGCGAGGCGACGGTGCCGGCAATCCGCGACTTCCTGGCCGCAGTCGAGCTGGGCGAACCCGACGTGCTCGCCGCGACCGAGGGGACGATCAAATACGGCATCCGGTTCGAGGGGTGGGGCGGCGAGGGACACGGCTTCTTCCACCCGTTCGGCCTGTACGGCGTGCCGGCGAACGGCGTCGCCTTCCACCAATATTGGCTGAAACTCAGGGCCGCGGGGCACGACCTGCCGCTCGGCGACTATTGCCTCGCGACGCAGCTGGCCGAGCGGGGGCTGTTTCTGCCGCCCTCGACCCAGCCGGGCAGCGACCTTGGCGTCTTCAACTTTGCGCTGCATTTCGATGCGACCCGGTTCGCGCATCTGCTGCGGCGGCTGTCGCTGGCCAACGGGGTCGCGCATATCGACGGGCGGATCGTCGATGTCGAGCGGGACGATGAAGGCGTGCGGTCGGTGCGGCTGGCCGACGGTCGGGCGGTCGAGAGCGACCTCTGGATCGACTGTTCGGGGTTCCGGAGCCTGCTGCTCGGCGAGGCGATGGGCGTGCCTTATGTCGATTGGCGGCGCTGGCTGCCGTGCGACCGCGCGATCGCCATCCCGTGCCGCAGCGCCAGGGTCCATCGGCCGTTCACGACCGCGACCGCGCACGCGGCGGGCTGGCGATGGCATATCCCCCTCCAGCATCGGGTCGGCAACGGCATCGTCTATTCCGGTGCGCATCTGTCGGACGAGGATGCCGAGACGCGGCTGCGATCGACGCTGGAGGGCGAGCCGATCGCCGAGCCCAATCGCCTCCGCTTCGTGACCGGCCACCGCGCCCGGTTCTGGGCGGGGAACGTCGTTGGCGTGGGGCTGTCGAGCGGGTTCCTCGAACCGCTTGAATCGACGAGCATCGTGCTCGTCCAGTCGGCGCTCGAGCGGTTTGTCGCGTTGTTCCCCGACCGCGGCGGCGACCCGCGGCTAGCGGCGACGTATAACCGCCAGTCGGTGCTCGAGTTCGAACGCATCCGCGACTTCATACTGCTCCACTACTGGGCCAACCACCGGACCGGCGAGCCCTTCTGGGACGCGAATCGGGCGCTGGAGCTGCCCGATTCGCTGGCCGAGCGTATCGATGCGTGGCGGGCGGGTGGCGTTTTCGTGCGGCGCGAATGGGACACGTTCCAGGATCCGAGCTGGCTGAGCATCTATGCCGGCTTCGAACTGTTACCCGAGCGAGTGAGTCCGCTGGCCGATCAGATGGGAGAGAGTGAATTGCTGACGGCACTGGCGCGGATGCGCGAGGCGATCGACCGGGCGGCGCGCACCGCCGAACCGCATGCCGACTTCCTCGCCCGCCAGCGGGCAAGCGCGGCATGAGCGCGCAGAGGCGCGCGATCGGGGCGATGGCGCTGGGGGGCCTGTTGTTCGGCTTCGACACAGCGGTCGTCGCGGGCGTGACCGAGGCGCTGCGCGGCGGCTTCGCCCCCGACCCGGTGTCGATGGGCATCGCGGTATCGTCGGCCCTTTGGGGCACGCTGGCCGGCGCGTTGCTGAGCGGCGCGCCGGGCGACCGCTATGGCAGCCGCTCGGTGCTGCGCGGTGTCGGCCTGCTTTATCTCGTCTCGGCGGTGGGGTGCGCGCTAGCGACGGGCCTGTGGATGTTCGCCGCATTTCGCTTCATCGGCGGCGTGGCGATCGGCGCGTCTTCGGTGCTCGCTCCCGTCTATATCGCCGAGATCAGCCCGCCCGCACGGCGCGGGCGACTGGTGGGGACGTTCCAGCTCAACATCGTCATCGGCATCCTCGCCGCCTATCTGGTCAACGGCATCATCGGCGCGGCGTTTGCGGGGGACATTGCGTGGCGAATTAAGCTGGCGGTGGCGGCGCTGCCCGCGGCCCTGTTCCTGATCCTGCTGGCCGGCGTGCCGCAGAGTCCCCGCTGGCTGAACGCGCGCGGCCGGCGCGAGGAGGCGACCGCGGCGGCCGGGCGGCTGGGCGTCGAGCTGACCGATGCCGCGGCTCCGGAGGGTGGCGGTCGGCTCGACTGGCGGCGGCATCGCAGGCCGATCCTGCTCGCAGTCGCGGTGGGGCTGTTCAACCAGCTCTCGGGCATCAATGCGATCCTCTACTACCTCAACGACATCTTCGCGGCCGGCGGCTTCGCAGAATTGTCGGCTGATGCGCAGGCGGTCGCGGTCGGCGCGGCGAATCTTGTCGCGACGCTCGCGGGGATCGCGATCATCGACCGGGTGGGCCGCCGGCCGCTGCTGATCGGCGGCGGCGTCGGGTGTGCGGCGGTGCTGCTGGGCGTCGCGCTCACCTATGACGGGGCGCTGGAGGCGGAGTGGCTGCTGCCGCTGCTAGTGCTGTTCATCACCGCCTTTGCGATGTCGCAGGGGGCGGTGATCTGGGTCTACCTGAGCGAGATCTTCCCCACCGAGGTCCGCGCGCGGGGACAGGCGGTCGGCAGCGCGACGCACTGGATCGCCAATGCGGTCATCGCCTTCGTCTTTCCGCTGCTGACTGTAGCGGGACCGGCGATCCCCTTTTACGGGTTCGCCGCAGCGATGCTGCTCCAGTCTTTCGTCGTCTGGCGCGTCTTTCCCGAGACCAAGCAGCGCACGCTCGAAGCGATCACTAGCTGACCTTGATCTCGGACAGTTGGGTTGTTCCGACCCTCCATCGAGTCTCTAGCTTGTCGGTAAAGGCGTTCACTTTGCCAGCTGAACATGTGTCTGCATACTGCACCCGCTTCCTTCCAACGCAGCCAGTCTGCTGTGGTGTGAGACCGTCTGAAAGCAGATAGGCTGCAATTAAGCCTCAACCGGCGTTCATATCCCCTGCACCCCTTGCTGACCGAATTGCAGCTTATCGCCGTCAGCCGTCCGAGAGCAGACGGGCTGCTTTATCATCCAAAAGGACTCTGTCGTCATCGGGGCGAGTTGTAGCTATCGATGCCGACATATGGCTCCGAAATTTACCGGCATCGCGTTACGAAGCTTGATCGCGGCTCGGGTTCTATCCTTTACTAAGCCGGGCTTATTGGGATGCCTCATAGAATACCGGATTGCGCAACCACTCGTTTATAGCGGACTCACGCCAACCTGTGCAGCGCGTGCTGATCTGGATGTTCTTCGGGAAGGTGCCGTTCTCCATCTTGCGGTACATCGTCGAGCGGCTGAGGCCGGTGCGCTCGAGCACGGTTTTGATGCGAAGGATGCGGTCTGAGGTGTCGGTCATGGCTTGATCCTGTCTGCGGTGATCTGGGTCACCTCGACGAGGATTGGGAATTAAGCCGACACTGCAAGGGGTTGAGGTCCGAGTGTCCCCTTAGAGGCACCTGTAGCGCACGAAGACTTGCGCTGGCGTAGCTTCAGGTTTCGTGTCTCCAATCCCACGGCGTTTCACGGGTGGCGAGACCACGCTTAACGCAGGTTGGGCGGCGCCGAGTCGCTTGTAGCGTCCCGGCCCGTGCGGTCTCGATCGCCTGACGCTTGGGCCGGCGGCGCCGGCAAACGGAACGCGGGATTGATGCGCGTGCGCTGGCGGACTTCTGCAAAGCCGCCAGGGTCCGCAGTGCCTTTGGTCTTGCGCGTGGCACACTCGACCCGGCCGGGGGGCGCGACGGCGGCTGGCGCACAGCTGCGCGCGCACGCCGCCGCGACGGCCGACCGGCTTCGAGAGTGCATGTTCGTGCAGCTCGGTTCGAGCTGAGCAGCGCTGCGCGCTCCGTTGCTGCGGTCACCGCGCCACGGGCGCGGTGGCGTTGGCCTCCGGCACTCGAATTGGCGGGGGTGGGCGTCGCTGCCCTTTGAACCCGCCGCGGCGTGCCGCAACCCCGGCTGCGCCGGGGTCCTCCATTGCATTTCGGCCCTTGGGGTGCGGCCCGCCTCTGCCGGCGGGATCGCCGGTCCGCTCCTGCCGCCCACCCCGCCATTCCGGCGCCGGTTGCGGTGGTTTGGAAGGGGTGGGAGCGATGAGGACCGGAAACGAGCGTGCGAGCCTCTATGCCGAGGTGACGGCTCGTGTGATTGCCGAGCTAGAGGAGGGGCGGCTGCCCTGGGTGCAGCCCTGGGATACTGTGGCATGTGGGTGTGCCATGCCCGCGAATGCGGCCACCGGGCGTCGCTATTCCGGGATCAATGTACTGATCCTGTGGCCGGCGGTGATCGAGGGGAGCTATGCCTCGCAGCGTTGGCTGACCTACCGCCAAGCACAGGCGGCGGGCGGCAATGTCCGCAAGGGCGAGCGAGGGACTACCATCTGCTATGCGGATCGCTTTACGCCCAAGGACGAGGCCGAGCGCGCGCGCGGCGAGGATCGCGAGGCGCGGCAGCAGGCATTTTTGAAGCGGTTCACCGTCTTCAATGCCGAGCAGTGCGACGGCTTGCCCGAGCAGCTGACAGAACGACCGGCGCCTCCGGCCGAGGCGGATATCTTGCCGCGGGTTCAGGCGCTGATCGACGCGAACGGCGCGGATTTCCGGGTTGGCGGGGGCGAGGCCTATTATTCGCCGGGCGGGGACTATGTCGCGGTGCCGCAGCAGGCCGCGTTCGGCGAGCCGATCAATTGGTATCGCACCGCGCTCCACGAGCTTGGCCATTGGACGGGGCATTCGAGCCGGCTGGATCGCGACCAGCGCGGCGGCTTCGGCAGCGCCGATTATGCCCGCGAGGAACTGGTCGCCGAGATGGCGAGCGCCTTCGCCTGCGCATCGCTGGCGATCCGGCCGACGGTTCGGCATGCGGATTACATTGGCGCGTGGCTGGCAGTGCTGCGCGAGGACGAGAAGGCAATCTTTCGCGCCGCCAGCGCCGCCAGCAAGGCTGCCGATTTTCTGCTCGCCTTCGCGCGGTCCGGGGAGGCGCTGTCATGAGCGAGCACGGGACCCAAGCCGAGATCATCGAGCGGCTCGAGGCCGGGCTGCAGCGAATGCCCAGGCTGCAGCGCGAGATCTTCCTCGCCATCCGGCTGGACGACCTTTCCTACGCCGAAATCGCCGAGCGCACGGGGCTCAGCGTCAAGCAGGTGGAGCGGCATTTCGCGCGTTGCATGATGGCACTGATCGAAGCGGCGGAGGGGTGTCCGAAGCGACCGTGGTGGAAGCGCGCGGCGCACTGGATCGCCGGAAGGCGCCGACGATGAGGGTCGCGAGCCCCGCCCGAGCACACCCCGGCGAGGTTTGCGGTTGATGCATCGCGGGTTAGGAGTGCGGCGATGAAGACCGACCTCGATCATCTCCCTGACCGGAAGCAGCGCGAGCTGCGGCATGTCGTGCGCGTATTGTTCGAGGAGTTCGAGCGCGAGATCGGATTGGCGACGCAGGCGTGGAAGAAGCGCGGGCGCATCCTCAAGGTGATCCTCTACGGCAGCTATGCGCGCGGCGACTGGGTCGACGATCCGGTCGGCGGCTACAAATCCGACTATGACATTCTCGTCGTCGTCAACGACGCGAAGCTCACCGACCCGGTCGAATATTGGGGGAAAGCCGACGACCGGTTGATGCGCGATGCGACCATCAACGAGGCGCTGAGCGCACCGGTCAATTTCATCGTCCACGACCTTGCCGATGTGAACAGCCAGCTGACGAACGGCCGGCCGTTTTTCGTCGATATCGCGAACCAGGGGATCGCGCTTTATGAGGCCGAGGGCTTTGAGCTGACGGCGCCGCGCATTCTCCCGCCGGACGAGGCGCGGGCCGAAGCGGAGAAGCATTTCGAACGATGGTTCGCAATCGCCCAGCGATCACTTACGACTTTCAAGCTACAGCGAGCTGAGGGCGATGATCGCTATTGGCGAGCAAAGGCAGCGTTTGAGCTCCATCAAGCTACCGAGCAGCTTTACCACTGCACGTTACTGGTCCTGACTTTGTACTCGCCAAAATCGCACAAACTCAATTTTCTGCGCAGTCATGCCGAGGATGTCGCTCCCGACTTGATTGTGGCGTGGCCGCGTGCCGACAAGCGCAGCCGCCGCTGCTTCGATTTGCTGCGACAGGCCTATGTGAACGCGCGCTACTCACCGCACTTTGAGATCAGCGACGATGAATTGACTTGGCTGGCTGAGCGTGTCGCCGAGCTTCGGACGCTTGTTAAAGCGGTGTGCGAAAAGCGGCTCGCGCCGCGCGACTGACGCCGCGCGGCGCTCGCCAGAATTAGGCTTCTTCGGTCTTCTTCCGGCGACGGGTCGCGGGCTTCGCTTCAGGGGCCGCGGCAGGTTCCTCAGCGGATGCGTTGCGCGCCTGACGGCCCTTCGAGCCAAGGCCGATCAGCTTCGCCATCGAGCGCCGCGCTTCGGAATAGCTGGGCGCAACCATCGGGTAGTCGGCCTTGAGATTGTAGCGCGCGCGATACTCATCGGGCGTGAGGCCGTGCGTCGAAAGATGTCGGCGGAGCGTCCGGTAGGGCTTTCCATCGATCATCGAGATGATGTGGTCCGGCGACGCCAGCGACTTCCGGACCGAGACGGCAGGCGTGTACTCGGTCGTCTCAGCACCAGTGTCCGCAGCTTCGGTCGCAGGGGCGGGGCTGCCAGAGAGTTCGTTCAGCGTCGCATGCATCGTGCGAAGGAATGCCGGCACGTCGTCGGGCGACACACGGTTGTTCTGGTTGCCGAGCCAGGCGATCGTGAGTTCGGTGGCAAGCTCGACCGGGTTGAGCGTGGTGTCTTCGGACATGATCGATTTCCAATCAGGAAGCAGCGGAGCAGGTTGGCTTTTCGCCTGCTTGAAGAGCAGGTCGGCGCGATATGTCCATAATGGATGTTTAGCGCAATCGTCCGGTGGATCTATTCGGGCTCATCGTTGAACGCGCGGTGCCCGCGCCGCGACCAAAGCCGCTTTGCGTCATCGCCGTCTTCGCTGCGAAGGACAGCCGCGGCCTGTAGCAATGCACCATAGATGATCGCGCGATCGTCATCGACCAGATCGACGATCCCCGACTTGGCGACAAGGCCGCCAAGCTCGATCAGCTTTCGCGTTCGCTCGCGGCGTCTCACCTGCCACCTGCGCTGATCATGACGTGCGCTCTGGAGCAGCAGACGATGGCGCAGCGCCGTCGTTCGCTTCGCTGATTTCCCCGTTGCCAGAAGCGCTTCGGCCAGCGCGCTTCGCGGCGCGAAAGAAGGCCGCGCCGCGCGCGCGTTGCGCCTCCGCCGCGGCGACGTCCTTTTGCTCGATCGCGATCAGCAGCGCACCCGCCAGCTGCTCGATCGGCAGCGCGTCGGCGCCCGTCGCCATTACCAGCTGACCCAGCTGTTCGAGACGCCGCACCTTGAGCACCTTTGCCTTGTCATCAAGGGCCTTCAGCTCGGCATCATAGTCGCGGGGTTTGCGCATCGGATCGTCCGTGAGTTGTGCGTTCGGGACAATCCAGTTATCGGAGCCATCGATCAGCGACAACGCGCTGAAATCAATTGAGACGACCGCGTCCCGAGAAAGATGAAATCTTTGGAGGGCGCGCTTATACGTCGTGTCGACGTCGCGTCTGAAGTGTAAGTGGATTGCCGTCATGGCAATCTACCATTTTTCGGCAAAGATCATTTCGCGTGCCGCGGGCTCGTCGGCGCTGGCGTCGGCGGCCTATCGCTCTGCTTCGCGGCTGCACGACCAGCGGCTCGACCGGCACCACGACTTCTCCAACAAGGCTGGCGTCGTGCACTCCGAGGTGATGCTGCCGGAAGGAGCGCCCGAGCATCTGTCGGATCGCGAGCGCCTCTGGAACGACGTTGAGGCGGTGGAGCTGCGCAAGGACGCGCAGCTGGCGCGTGAGATCGAGTTCGCGATCCCTCGCGAGATGACCAAGGAGCAGGGCATCGAGCTTGCCCGCGACTTTGTCCGTGATGAGTTTGTCGAGCGCGGCATGATCGCCGATCTCAACGTGCATTGGGATATCGGGGCTGATGGTCTCGCCAAGCCGCACGCACACGTGATGCTGACGATGCGCGACGTCGGCGAAGATGGATTCGGGAAGAAGAACCGCGACTGGAACCGCACCGACCTGCTGGAGAAGTGGCGCGAGCGTTGGAGTGAGCACGTCAATCAGCGCCTCGCCGAACTCGATATCGATGCGCGGATCGATCACCGCTCGCTCGAAGCGCAAGGGATCGACCTCGAGCCGCAGCACAAGATAGGCCCGGCCGCGTCGCGGATGGCGGCGCAGGGTCTCGAGTCCGAGCGCGTCGACGACCACCGCGAGATCGCGCGATCGAACGGCGACAAGATCATCGCCAATCCCGGAATGGCGCTCGACGCGATCACGCGAACCCAGGCGACATTCACGACGCGCGACCTCGCCATGTTCGCGCATCGGCATAGCGAGGGGAAGTATCAGTTCGATCAGGTCATGGCGTCGTTGCGCGGTGCGCCCGAACTGGTCGTGCTCGGCAAGGATGGGCGCGGCGAGGATCGCTTCACCAGCCAGGACATGATCGAGACAGAGCAGCGCCTTGCGCGCGCGACGCAGGCGCTCGCGGAGCGCGAGCACCATCGCGTCGCCGAGCGCGATCGCGAGCGCGCCATTGCGAATGCCGAGCGGCGCGGTCTGGCGCTTTCGCCCGAGCAGCGATCGGCGTTTGAGCATGTCACCGACGCCAAGGATCTCGGCGTCGTCATCGGCTACGCCGGCACCGGGAAATCCGCCATGCTCGGCGTCGCGCGCGAGGCATGGGAAGGGGAGGGGCTAGCCGTTCGCGGCGTCGCGCTGTCCGGCATTGCCGCCGACAATCTTGAAAGCGGATCGGGGATCGCGTCGCGCACGATCGCCAGCATGGAAAGGCAGTGGGAGCAGGGACGGGAGTTGCTCACCAATCGCGACGTGCTGGTCATCGACGAGGCAGGCATGATCGGAACGCGGCAGATGGAGCGCGTGCTTGGCGAGGCCGAGAAGCGCGGTGCCAAGGTCGTGCTTGTCGGCGACCCCGAGCAGCTCCAGGCAATTGAGGCAGGCGCGGCGTTTCGATCGATCGCCGAACGGCGTGGCAGCGTCGAGATCACCGAGATCCGCCGCCAGCGCGAGGACTGGCAGCGGCACGCGACGCGGCAGCTCGCCAGCGGCCGCACCGCTGAAGCCATTCGTGCGTATGACGAGGCCGGGCATGTGCACATGGCGGAAACCCGCGAGGGAGCGCGAGCCAATCTTATCGATCGCTGGGATCGGGACCGAGCTTTGGCGCCGGGCGGTAGCCGCATCATCCTCACGCATACCAATGACGAGGTGCGTGAACTGAATCTCGCCGCGAGGGAGCGGCTACGGGCAGCTGGCGACCTCGGCGGTGATGTGAGCATCTCGACCGAGCGCGGAGAGCGGCGCTTCGCCACCGGTGACCGGATCATGTTCCTGCTCAACGAGCGCAGCTTGGGGGTGAAAAACGGCACGCTTGGTCAGGTGCAATCGCTGACCCAGGCACGCATAGCGGTGATGCTCGACGATGGGCGCGCGATCGCCTTCGACGTCAAAGACTATACGACCATCGATCACGGCTACGCCGCCACCGTCCATAAGGCGCAGGGCGTGACCGTCGATCGGGTGCATGTGCTCGCGACGCCGGGGCTTGATCGCCATGCTGCCTATGTGGCGCTCTCGCGCCATCGCGACCGCGTCGATCTGCATTACGGCCATGACGACTTCGCCGATCAGAGCAGGCTCGTCCGCACGCTGTCGCGCGACCGTTCGAGAGACATGGCCAGCGACTATGCGCAGGAGCCGGAACGCCGATTTGCCGAACGTCGCGGCATAACGTTTCGCGAGCGCGTGGCAGACCTCGTCCGCAAGGTGCCGGATAAGGTGCGTGGCATGTTCGACGGGCTCCGCTTGCCGGTCGAACGCCCGGTGGAACCCGCCAAATCGCCAGAGGAGCAAGCGCGTCAGGCACGCCGCAATATCGTTCAGCGGCACGCTCGCGCGGTGGTCAGGATCTTCGAGAGCTTCAACAAAGGGCTCCAAGCTGACGCCGGCCAGGTGCGGGAAATCAACGAGGCGCGCAAAGGCCTGAACGCGCTGCGTGAGTATGCCTCGCGCGACCTGGAAACCGCATACAAGAAGGACCCGCCGCTCGCACGGGAGACCGCGGGCGGCAGCTTCAATCGCGCGATGCGGGCATTGCAGCTTGAAGCTGAAATCCGCCTGGATCCCGGGCGCCGCGCGGACCAGTTCGTAGAGCGCTGGGCCAGGCTCAGCGGCGGAGCGAACCGAGCATATGTCGCCGGCGACTACACTGGCCGCAAATCAGCCCTGAACGAGATGGCGGGAATGGCAAAGGGCCTTGAGCGCGATCCGCAGTTGGAATCGCTTCTCGCCGCGCGGAAGGCCGAGCTGGGCATTTCTGTCGACACCGGGCGTCGCCTCGGCGCGGAGCTTGCCTTCAATCATGGCATCGACTTTGGGCGTGGCAGGGGGCTTGGGCGCTAGCCATCGTGCGTGCGGTCAGTGTCCAATGCCGGACCTCTGCCGACCCCTTAGCTAGCCCCTGAACCAACCATCCGTTCCAGAGGCACCAATGACATTATGGGTGGAAAGCAGAATGGCCGCTTCGAGGCGACGGTCGCTGTAACCGGACGTTTGTTCATTCTATGGGGCAGAAACTAAGTCGGGAACTCATAAGGGCGGGTGTATAAGGCGCTGTCGCTGGCAGCGGCCTCGCCGATTAGTTTTCCCGGAAAGCGCGTGAAAACGCGTCGCCCAGCGGAGCGAGCAAATAGTCGGCCAGCGTTCGCGCCTGCGTCTCGACGGTCGCGCTGACCGGCAGGCCGGGCTGGAGTCGAACGCCTTGGGCAACTAGGGCGTCTGGATCGCTGACAATGATCTGCGCGCGATAATACTGGCCGGTACGTTCGCTGATCGGCGCGGGGGACAGCGTGGTCACCCGCCCATCAACGCTGCCATGCGTGCGTGGATTGACGCTGGTGAAGCGCAACCGGGTCGTCTGACCGACGCGTACATCGTCGATGTCCTGCGGCTTGATCCGCGCCTCGACAACTAGCGCGCGGCGGTCGGGTACCACCTGCATTAGTGTCGTTCCTCCGGCAACGACCGCCCCCTGGCCGACCCCGGCCACCCCGTACACCCGTCCCGACACCGGCGTGCGCAGTTCGGCGAGCGACGCGTCGTAACGGCTGACGCGCAGCGCAGGGCCAAGCTGCGCCAGTTGCGCCTCAACCTGACCGAGCTCACTCACGATCTGAACCATCTGGCTTTCGCTCAGTCGGGCCTGTTCGAGCCGCGTCTTTGCGATGCCCGCCCCGCCGGTGATCGTCTGGGTCTCGAGTTCCGTCGCGGCACGTTCGAGTGCGCGCACCTGCGTCCGGCGGGCATAGCCCTTCTCATACAGGCCGCGCATCACCGCAAGCTCGTCACGAATCAAGGCAAGCTGCCGCTGCGCACCAGTGCGCGTCGCGACGGCGGCATCGGTATCGGCGGCGGCCATACCGCGCTCGGCATCGCGGATCTCGCGGTGCCGGCGAAAGATCGCGTCCTCGGTCGCGATCGCGGCGGCGACGGCCGACTGATTACGGCGCGCGACGATCGGCGCCGGATAGGTGATCGATGCGGAATCATCGCGCTGGGCAACCAGTCTCGCCTGACGCGCGAGCAGGGCGTCGCGCCGTGCCTCCGCCTGCTCGAACGCCGCGGCGGAACGAACGCCGTTCAGTTCGACCAAAGACTGCCCCGCCTTCACCCATTGCCCCTCGCGCACCAGCAACCGCGTCACGACGCCGCCGGCGGCCGGCTGGATGACGATGCGGTCGCCGCTGGTCGTCACCTCGCCCGGCGCCATCGCCGCGCCGGAGATCGGCGCGAGGAAGGCAAAGGCCAGCAGCGCGCCGAAGAACAGCCCCGCCACGATCAGGCCTGTCCGCACGATATGCCGCGCATCGTCCAGCGAACGCGGCGCGGCCGGTTCCCAGATCGCGAATGCCCTGCCGCCCGGCGCGGCGCCGCCCGAGTGGAGAAAGTCGAGTTTCATTGGTTCACCCCACCGGTGCTTCGGCGATAGAGCGGACAAGGTCGGTCCGCACTTTGCGGAACACTCGCGCGCGCGGGCCGTCCAGTTGCAGCCTTCCCTTGTCGATCACCACCACGCGGTCGACATGCGCAACCGGATTCAGGCGGTGCGCGATCAGCAGGATCGTCGATCCCTGCCGCTTCAGATACTGGAGCGCGCGGGCTAGCGCTTCCTCGCCATTCTGGTCGAGATGGGCGTTGGGTTCGTCGAGGACGAGCAGCTTGGGGCTGCCGAACATCGCGCGCGCCAGGCCGATCCGCTGGCGCTGGCCGCCGGACAGGCCCGATCCGCCCTCGTCGACGCGCGTCTCGTATCCGTCGGGCAGGTCTAGAATCATCTGATGGACATTGGCGCGCACTGCCGCCTCGATCACCAGCTGGTCGGATGTGTCGGAGAAGCGGGCGATGTTGTCGCGCAGCGTGCCGGGAAACAGCCCGACATTCTGTGGCAGATAGCCGATGTGCCGGGCCAGCATGTCGCGCGACCAGTGCCTCGCGTTCAGGCCGCCGATATGTACCGCGCCCTCCGTGGGGGGCTGCGCCGACACGATCAGGCGTGCCAAGCTGCTCTTGCCGGCCCCGGAAGGGCCGACAATCGCGATCGATTCGCCCGCCCCGATGGTTAGGTCGATGGCGGTCAGCGCATCGCGCTTTGCCCCGGGCGGCACGAAGCGCACATTGTCGAGGCGAACATCGGCGCCGCCGATCGGCGGCTCGACGCGCCGGACGCGCGCGGGTGCGGCGGACAGCACCTTTTGCACGCGTCGGCCGGCCGCAAGGCCCTGCTCGATCTGGCGCCAGCCGGTCACCGCGACCTCGATCGGGGCGAGCGCACGGCCAAGCATCATGTTCGCGGCAAAGATCGCCGCCGGCAGGATCGATCCCTCGATTGCCAACCACGCACCGACCCCCAGCATCGCACCCTGCATCAGCAGGCGCAGGAAGCGGATGGCGGAGGCGAAGTCAGCGTTGCGGTCGCTGCCCGACGCCTGGCGCCGCATCATCGTCTCGCGGTCGGTCCGCCAACGCCCGGCGAGCGCTCGGTCCATGCCCATAGCGTGCACTGGGTCGGAAAAGCGCGCGATCGCGTCGGTGAACTGATAGCTGCGGATCGCCGCTTCCTGCGACGCCTTGTTGTCCGCGCGGGTCGTGCGTTCGTTGAGGAAGGCGAGGCCGATCAGCCCCGCCGCGCCGACCAGCGCCGTCAGCCCCAAGAGCGGATGCAAGACGAACAGCACGATCAGGAACAGAGGCATCCACGGCACGTCGAAGAAGAACTGCGCGCCCTGTCCCGCGAGCGAGGCGCGGAACTGGTCGAGGTCGCGCAGCGGCTGGGCGTTCCGCTTGCCTGCGCCCACCTTGCCGCCGACGTCGATGATCGCCTGAAACACGCGGCCCGACAGCAGCCGATCGATCCGTGCGGCCGCGCGCACCAGCACGCGCGCCCGCGCCGCATCCAGCACCGCCATTGTTGACAGCGCGAGCAGCAATGCGAAGCTCAGGCCCATCAGCGTGGGGATGCTGCCCGATGGAATGACGCGGTTGTAGATCTGGATCAGGTAGATCGGCGAAGCGAGGAATAGCAAATTGACCGCGCCCGAAAAAGCCGCGGCGGTCCATAACAGTCCTTTGGTCGCACGAAGCGCGCCGGCGAACTCGTCGCCGGGCTTGTACTCGGGATGGTCGGGGTCCAGCGCCGGCGGCAGGGCCGGGCCGGCGTGCGCGGCGCGATCAGCCATGGTCGTGATCCCCGTCGAATAGGCCGCCCAGGCCATGCTTGTCACCGCCTACAAGCGTCGAAAGCCCGTCGGACGCGGTATCGAGCAAGCCGCCATCGTCCGTGCCAAGATCGGCGGTAACCGTGCCGGCGATCGGCTCGATCGCGTCTGGTATCGCCGCGACGCTGGCGAAGACCGGCGCGGCGTCGCCCTCGCGCACGATCTCGAAACTGTCGCTGGCCTCGAGCAGGCCGGACAGGGTCGCGAGCCCGCCGACCGGATCCGCACCTGTCAGCCCCGCCTGCACGTCCTGAACGGCGGCAGCCGTGACGGTGCCGACATCGGCGAGGATTGCGCCGGCGGAAGTCGCCGTGGTCGCGACGGCCTGATCGGCCGCGCCAGCGGCTTGTCCGATGGCGGTACCGGCCTGATCGATGATCCCTGCGGCGACGTCGCCAACCCGATCGACGTGTCCGTCCAGGTCCGCGGCGAGGCCGTCCGCCTGATCCAGCAGCGCGTCGACCTGCGACACAGCCGCGTCGCCTGTCGCGCTGACCGTGTTTCCGATCGCGTCGACCGTATCGTTCGCCGCTGCGGCGAGCGTGCCGGCCTGCGCCTCCAGGGCGTTCGTCAGGCCATCGATCGTCGTCGCAACCTCGGCCGCGGCTTGCTGCGTCGGGACGTCGAGCCGCGAGACCAGCATCTCGAGCGCGCCGCTCAACGCTTCTGCACTGGTTCGGACCGCATCGACAACGTCGATCGTATCTGCGGAAGGCGCGGCGACGCCCGGGAGGGCGGTCGCATCGCCGACAACAGCGGGTGGCGGGGACGGTTGGACAGCGACCTGACCACCATTCTCGAACGGGACAAAGGCAACGGGATGCCCGTTGATCGCCAATTCGATCTGCGGTTGCGGACCGGTCGGTGCCGCACTGGTGATCCCACCGGTCTGAGCGCCATCACCGACAGCACGGATTCGTCCAGCTGCATCGTCCACGTCTGATGAAGAATGAATGGCAGAGCCAAGCTCCGCTCCAGCGAGACCGCCGGCCTTGGTGGATACGGACGCCGATGTCGTTGCATTCGCGGCCGACGGGATGAGCGCTGCCGCAACGACGCCGAGGGCCAGCGGCGTTGGCGCCAGGAGGCCCATGTCGGTCGCGCCGTGATGAATCACATGGCTGCGGCCGCTGCGCTCGGCATCCGCGCGCGCGGCTTCTGACGGGTCGGCAGGGTCAGCCACGAAATGGGTCGTTCATTCGCATCGAGGACCGTCCCTACATCGAGTGGAACCGATCGGTCCGCTCATGGATTGGAACCAAGTCTCCTCGGCGTCTCGCATACGTCGATGAGCGTGCATCATGCTTCGTCTGAAGCGTTCGGCCCCGCATCGTTGGCGCGATGCGGGGCCGTTTTGCTTCGGCGATCAGCCGAAGATGCCGCCGCCGTCCGTGTCCGAGAAGCTGTCGGTCATGTTCGACAGGATGCTGCCGACGTCGAGGTCCGTGCCGAGCGAACCCGCATTGTAGGACGTCTCCGACGACCCGTCGTCATCAATGCTCTGGTTGTAGCTCTCGAAGCCGGCATCAACCGAACCGACCGCAGTCAGTGCACCGAGCAGGTCGCTGCTGTTGCCGTTTTCACCGTCGCTGCCGAAAAGGCTCGAAAGAATAGCCATGATGTGTCTCCTTTGGTTCGTGCATCATGTGACGCCATCAGGTCACGAAAGCAGAACCCGTCCGGACAATGGTTGGTTGCCGGTAGAGAGAACACGAAAGCCACCCCTCATCATGATGTTTATCATTGGTTTTCGGGCTTCGCAGGAGCGGCGCGGCGATCTGGAAAACTGCGTTCTTGCTGTCAGAGCATGACAAACATCATCGGCTTTAGGGACGGGTCGCAGCAATCGTCCGATAAGCCGAGCGCGTGCTGGTCAGGTCATGCGGCTAAAGCCGTGGCCCCGGCGTACCTTCGATATGCTGTTTACGGAAAAGCCCGAAAAGGTTCGGTCGCTCTTGTCCACCAAGCTGATGCTGGCGGGCAGGCTGGATCTCGCCGGCGCCGATGTGCTCGATGCGGCGCTGGCGCGTGACGTACGCACCATCGAGGGCGGGATGCCGATCTTCGATCAGGGCGAACGCCCGGATGCGATCGAGGTGATCGTCGACGGCTGGGCGATCCGCGAACGCGTACCCCGGACCGGCAGACGGCAGATCGTCGCCATCCTTTGCGGCGGCGACGTCTGCGATTTCAACGTCTTCATGATGCGGGCGGCGGACAGTGGCTGCCGGGTGGTGGGGAAGGCACGCGTCGCGCGGATCGGCCGCACCGCGCTCAATCACTTGAACCGGCATCATCCGGCGGTGGGACAGGCGCTTTGGTGGGAAAGCATGACGGCGACGGCGATCCAGCGCGAATGGAGCGCGAACCTTGCCATGCGCCGCGCGGAGCCGCGCATCGCGGCGCTGCTCTGCATGCTGTTCGCCCGGATGCGCCTGACTTCGGCGATTGACGCGATGACCATGCCCTGGCCGTTCACGCAAAGCGATCTGGCGA
The DNA here is from genome assembly GCF_002351485.1 of Sphingomonas spermidinifaciens. Taxonomy (GTDB): domain Bacteria; phylum Pseudomonadota; class Alphaproteobacteria; order Sphingomonadales; family Sphingomonadaceae; genus Sphingomonas; species Sphingomonas spermidinifaciens. The sequence goes on from NZ_NWMW01000002.1 coordinate 745,277, forward strand.
ACGCCTGCGGTCTGACGCCGGAGCATTGCAATCGAAGTCTCTCCGCGCTGCGAAAGCGCGGATTGGTCGAGATCAAGGACGGGCATGTGACGATCGCCGACCCGCCGGCACTGGCGAGCTATGCGGCGTTCGATGCCGATGCCCTGCATTGTGACCCGGGGCTTCTGCCTTTTGCGTCCCCTGCCGAATGCGATAAGGGGATCACGCCCGTGATGCTGACGGAGTTGGCCAACGCGGAGTGATGCAGCGTTCGGTGAGCCGGGGTTAGCGGTCGAACACTCACCGCGCCCTAAATCCCGTCAGACCTTCGCTACAGCTCTTCAAAAGCGAATCTGGCCTGATCAGAGCTTGTGCGTTCGGCCAATTCCAAAGCAGCTCTAAGTCGAGGACCAAATAGCGTACCGAGCGTTTTCGGAAATTGCGGCGGCGTAGCCAAAGATGCCTGTCTGCCTTGATCGCCCGCAGCCAATGAGGTGAACGGACGGCTGAATGCGGGAAGGCAAAAGTCAGCTGCGGATGACCGGAACTGGGTCATGGCGGACCACTTTGATCGTGCTTAGGCTATATCAACTACGAAGTCGCTTGGTCGTATGTGGCGGTAACAGCGACAGCAGCTCGCAAAGAAAGAACGGCAGCAATGCCGACCTTAAGCTACGGTGCGGCTTGAGCTCAAGAGCGGAGGACGAGCATGTTGGATCATGTCAGCATCGCGGTAACGGACATCGCCAAGTCGATCGCATTCTACTCGCAGGCACTCGCGCCGCTCGGCATCACCCGCCTGAAATCCTATGGTGGGACGAACGAGAAGCCGGATCACGTCGGCTTTGGCAGCGGCCATAAGCCCTATTTGTGGCTCGGCAAGGGGGAGCCGATACGCGGGTATGTTCACATAGCTCTAAGCGTTCCGGACAGAGCGGCTGTTGACGCGTTCTACCAAGCAGCCTTGGCAGCAGGCGGTCGCGACAACGGACCGCCGGGTCCACGCCCACACTATCATGAGCGCTACTACGGTGCCTTTGTGCTCGATCCGGATGGGTGCAACCTCGAGGCTGTTCACCACGGGTTTTGAACGGATGTCCGCTTCTAAGTGGCCCCGATCGGCGGCTGAATGGCGCTTTGTGGGTCTTGCGGCGCAAAGCGGCCCGGCCGGACACGCCCACAAATAGACGTTCGTCACGGGCTGATCGCTCCTCGGAACCGGTCGTTGGTTCATGTCCGGCTGCGTGGCTGAACCTGGGCCGGAAGCCGGCAGTCTGCTTCAGGAAAGCAAGGCAGCGATAGCTGCCGTCTTCGGCGCAGTCTCGGTTATAGCATTGCCATCGACCAACTGTTCCATTTTGGTGCCAACTGACGACGGCGCTGTGAGCTAAACGCTGGTCAGTGCTGTAAACCACTTGCAGCGCCGACCTCGCTGATGCTGTTCGCCTCATATCGCGATAGAGATTAAATTTTTGTTGGACTGGCAGTTTCTCCCAAAAAGTTCGATACTCCACCGTCCAAATCCCGTTGGCATGGAAATGCTTAGATGCCGCTCACATTTAAGACCTCAACGACCCCTGAATGTGATTTCGCTGAGTGGTCAATCAAAAAGAGAAATCGAGCGAAACTAGTGGAAGTCGTTGCCTTCCTCTATCTTCGGCAAGAGGAAAACGCGCAACGCGTGATTGGCGCGCTCGAACCAAGACGGCGTGTGCCAAAGGGCAAGGTAGCAGAGAATGTCGTGCGGAAGCTCACGGCGCCGCATGACGATGATGTCGAGCTCTTTCTCAACGGCACTACCAAAGAGAAAAAGGACGCAAAGAATCGAATTCGCACGTCACTTCTCCATCGAGACGGTCTCTTGTTTCAGCATGTCTCATGGGTCGCAGCGAGAATGGCGCTCCCCAATGGCTATATGACGGCCCCGCATGTGCGGCAGGCTGACAAGGGTTTCGATGGGTTCATCGTCGACCTTGATGAGGACGGCAATGAGATCGCTCGTATCGTGGTGTGTGAGGACAAGGCCTCGAAGTCGCCGCGTAGCCTGATCACGTCGAGTGTCTGGACCGATATCGAGGCGATCCTGCGCGGGGATCGCGACGATGAAATCCTCGCCGACCTAGTAACACTTTTAAAAAGCGTGCCAGGGATCGACGCTGAAGCCGCAGTCGATGAAGTTTTCTGGGAAGGTGTCCGCGAGTTTCGAGTTGCGGTGGCGACCGGAGAAAATCAGCGCAAGGCTGGCAATTTTGACCACCTCATTGCCGGATTCGAAGCGGTCGCGGGAGGTGCCAAATCCACTCGTGCTGCAGGCGTGCTCGCTTTCGATGATGTTAGAAGTGGATTGGCGCTCCTTGCCGCCGAAGTTGCGGCGAAGGTGAAGGAAATCGCCAATGTTTGATCCCAGTTCGCGCGCGCTCCTTCGCCAAGCGCCAGATTTGCCAGGTCTCGACCCCGAAATCTTGGACGAGCTTCTCACGGCTGCCCATATTGAACTGGCTACGGCGAGACTGCTTGCCAGCAAAGCTGAACCGGAAACCGTAAGTAAAACGATCGACCAGGTACGGCGCCTCGCCTCCACCTTCGAAGCCTACGTCGCGCTCGACTTAAGGCCAGAGCAGACGCGGTCCGCAGCCTTTGTCGCTGCGAGCGCGCATCAGGTGCTAGGCCGTCTCCGAGAAATGGTGCCTGACCGGCCGACAGTCATTTCGAGCGACGCGATCGGCTCCACCGTTTCCGCAACGCTGCTTTTCCTCATCGCCGATCGAGCCGCCGATGCTGCGGAAGCCGCCGGCCAGCTCAGGGCGAGGGGCGAGCCCCGCGCGGTTCGACGGTCGTTGATACTTGGCATTCGCGAACTTGCGACGTGTAACCTCGGTCCGCTGGTGGAGCGCGACCTATATGACGATCGCATAGCGCAGGACGACAGCCGCGAAGTTGCCACCGATTTGCTCTTTCGCGAATGCGCGCATGTCGTTCAGGTTCTCGCTCTCAAGGCACGGGGCCAAGCGACACCCGACTTCGACATCCGAGGTCGGTTGGAGCAGGTCATCCGCCTCTCCGAAGCTTCGGTGGTCGCAATCGAGAATGACGTAACGGGAGCCGCCCATTACCAATTCGCGGGTCCACACCATCTCGCGTCGCTTCTTATCCGCCTCGTCGACGGGGTGCAGGAGGCAATGCTCGTCAATATACCGGCACCCTCTGGCGCCAAGGCCGAAGCATGGTCGGACTGGCTACTTTCGCAGGCGCAGTCCCGGCCGTTTTTGTGGGTCAACCACCTCAAGGCCGTCAAAACAGGTTATCTGAATCGGGGAAGGTCCATGGTCATGACCTCTCCGACGGGCTCTGGAAAGACTACGCTTTCGATCCTGAAGATCGCCGCGACTTTATGCGCCGGCGAGAGTGTGGTCTACCTCGCGCCGACGCACGCTCTGGTCGATCAGGTCGAAACGGACATGTCCGCGCAGATCGGCAGCCTTGAAGACGTCAGTGTCGTGGAAGACCTAGCGCTCGAAGAGCTGGGTGACCGGCTGCCGACATTCTCCGTGATGACCCCGGAGCGGTGTCTGGCACTTATGGGTTTTGCGCCAGAGTTATTCGATAAGGTCGGGCTTCTCGTGTTTGACGAGTTCCACCTCATCAGTGCCGATGATCCCGCGAGCTCCACGAAGGTGAACGCGCGTGCCATCGACGCAATGCTCGCGCTTCTGACATTCATGCGGCACCGGAAAAAGGCGGATTTGCTGCTCTTGTCCGCCATGGTCGCCAAGGGCGGCGACATCGCTCGCTGGCTGCGAGGGGTGAGCGGGAGAGAGGTTGAAGCGTTTGACGATCCTTGGAAGCCAACGCGACAGCTACGCTCCTGTGTAATCTATGATCTCGACGACATCGCTGATGGAGCGACGAAAGCAGCCAAGGAGAAGACCAAGAAGGCGAAGAGCAGGGTGCCTGCGCGACCGTTCGGACTATTTTCGCTTATCTCTGGCTGGCACCCGAAAAGGCCCGAGAAAATTGTCGTGCAACCGCTGTCCGATCATCGGCCGCCACTCGTTTGGAATGCGAACCAACGGCTGACATCGAACCGGAATGAAGTCGCTGGTCAATTGGCCGCCGACTATGCCAGCCTCGGGAAGCGAGTGATTGTCTTCTGCAACGACACGAGGGCATGCGGAAGCGTGGCGGGGCAAATAAATGAGCTGATTGCGCCGGCGACGGTCACGCTCGACGAAACGCAGCTGGAAATGAGGGATGCGGTGCTGACCGACGTAGGGTCTCAGGCGGCGACGTTTGACCCATCCGGTTGTCGTGCGGCGGTTCATCATGGCGATCTGCTGCCGATGGAAAGGAGGCTGGTGGAAAGCGTCTTCCGGGTCAGGCGAGAGGCTGGCGGCGAGGACAAGGGGCTTGATGTCATCGCGGCTACCTCGACGATCGCCCAAGGCCTAAATCTTCCTTGTGATGTCGTGATTCTCGCGGGGACTGACCGCAGTACTGCAGACGATCCAAACGGAAATCCCCGCACTGACCTTCGCCCGCATGAGATTTTGAATGCCTTGGGACGAGCTGGACGCGCTGCCTACGCTGCGACTGGGTTGGCGATCGTCGTGCCAGCAACGCCTATCAAGGTTGAGCTCGACGACCTTGAGATTCCTGATCAGCAGATTCTACAAACTGTCTTTTCGGAGCAGGACGCCTGCGAGGAAATACATGATCCAATCGAGCTGTTGCTCGACACGGTCGAGGTTTCGGCCGCCCTCGATGCTAAGGCGCATTCGATCATTCGACGCCTGTCGGCCGTCACGGCCGCTGGTGAAAGCGGCTTCGACGACATCGTCGGGCGGTCCCTAGGTTTTTTCAGGCGCAAGGAAGCCGATTCCCGAGCTGCAGATCAATGGCTGAAGGGTCGCCGCGTGGCATTGAAGGCTGCGGAAGCGAGCCTTGAGGATCCTCCGGTCACAGATTGGCAGCGAGAACTCGCGGTCCGCAACGGGGTGCCACCGCATTTTATCGAGCGATTGGTGAGGGCGCTCGACCAGGCGCCCGTAGATAAAGGGACGACGGAAGACTGGATGACCTGGCTGCTAGGCGTAGTCGCCGAACATCCACAGGACATCAGCATCTTCATGCGGGAGACTGCACTCGAGTCTGTGTTCGGCCGCGCCTACACGAACTCGACTAAGCCAAAGGCGACGGCACGGCGCACGCTCGGGGCCCTTCGAGATCTGACGGCCATGTGGTGCGGCGGTCGAACGCTGGTCGAGATCGAAGAGTGGCTGCTCGCATATGTTCGAAAGCATGAAGGCGAGGTCACGAAGAGTGCACCTCGATCGTCAACGGCCCAGCGGGCGCGTCGGTTTGCCATCCGAATTGCTCCAGACCTCGGCTTTCTGTGCGGCGTTCTCGGGCAGGTAATTGCTTTCCGAGCCGCCGCCGGAGAGGGTCCATTGCTTCCCGTTGTTGAGATGCTGCCGCAGATGGTGCGCGCCGGCGACCATGACCGCCATCATACCGCCCTTCGGCAGATGAGAACGGTTGCGTCACGCGTCGCGACTTATGAAGCGTCAGTAAAGCTAGCCAAACATTTCTCGGCCCTATCGACGGCGGAGATGGACGCGGTCAGAGACGACGTCAACCGCGCGATGATAATCGAATCTTTCGATGATTTCGGAGAGTAATGCTACGAGCGCGCCCTTTGTGATGCTCGGCTGCCGGTGTAGTCTAATTTAAAGATTGACCGATTGAGCTGCCGAAATTGCGCTCTATCTACATGCCCTGCGAATATCCGCATTAATGAAATTTGATAACCGCTTCGGACTAACAATATTGGGGCGCAGAGCTGCCGGTCGGCTGAGCCTGAACCAACGGCAGCTTAGCGCTAGAGACGCCCGAAAACGGACAGGCCGCTTCCCTGCCCAATGCGGACATCCGCCCAACAACGTGGTTCGTCAAAGCGGACAGTCGGTCTGCTGAAAGCGGCGGCTAGGCCTTCAACGAGTGCTACTAGGGCATAGCAGCCTTAACTTGCTCGGTATCGTCTATCTCAAGCTCGCCTCAGCGGCTTGGAGCTTAAGCGGCAAGACCTTCGCGCCGTCGCGCAGGAAGTCGAGATGATCAGACCAATGCTGCATCATGCGCACCCGCTCGTCCCAATACTCGCCGCGGGTGTAGGCGCGCCGGACAGCGTTGTTGTCGCAGTGGGCTAGTTGCCGTTCGATCGCATCGGCGTGCCACAGACCCATTTCATTCAGCAGGGTTGCAGCCATTGCCCGGAAACCATGACCGGTCATCTGGTCCTGTGCATAGCCCATCCGCCGCAGAGCGGCATTGATTGTGTTCTCCGACATCGGCCGGTCAGCCGAAGTGCGCGAGGGAAACAGGAAGCCTTTGTCGTCCGCGTCATGCTCAATCGAACGGAGGATCGCGAGCGACTGGCGGGAGAGGGGGACGCTGTGAGCGCGCCGCATCTTTGTCTTTTGCGCCGGGATCGTCCAGACGGCCTTGTCGAGGTCGATATCCGCCCATTCGGCGAAGCGCAGCTCGCCAGGGCGCACAAAGACGTGAGGTAGCAGCCGAAGTGCTGCGTGGACATTAGCGCTGTCCTTGAACGCTTCGATCGAACGCAGCAGCGCGCCAGCCTCTCGGGGCGTCGTGATGGCGGCACGATGGACTGGCTTCGGGACGATCAGGGCACCGCGCAGGTCGCTTGCGACATCCCGGTCGGCACGTGCCGTCGCGATGGCGTACCGGAACACCTGCGAACATGTGCTGCGCAGCCTCTTGGCAGTCTCGTAGCGGCCTTTGCCCTCCATCTTTCGGAGCATCAGCAAGAGCTCCTGCGCGGAGATCGAGGCGATAGGGCGCTTGCCGATCGCTGCGTTAATGAACCCCAGCAGCCAGCGCAGTTTCTTCAGGGTGACGGGCGAGCGTCCTTCCTTCTCGACCTTGAGAAGCCACTCGCCGGCGACAGCCTCAAAGCTGTTTGAAGCCGCTACCGCCGCCGCGATGCGATCGAGCTTGATCCGCTCGGCGGGATCATCACCCCGCGCGAGTATCTTTCGCGCTGCGTCGCGCTCGGCGCGCGCCTCGGCCAGCCCGGTTTCGGGCCATACGCCGAACGCCAGTGTCTTTTGTTTGCCGAGATGTCGGTAGTTCATTCGCCAGTAGCGACCGCCCGTAGGCGTCACGAGTAGATAGAGCCCGTCGCTGTCACTCAGCTTGTAGGTCTTGTTACGACTCTTGGCCGCTTTGATCGCCGCAACCGACAACGCCATGATGGTATCTCCATCGAAGCAACCGGCGACGTGCCATCAGATATACCATCAGGTTGTTGGTATGGAGTGGTTCATCACCGATCCGAATAGGATGGCTATACCACAAAAAACCGCAGAAAACAGCCGTTTACGGCACGTTTTGGGATGCCCTGGGAAGGCAGCCTGGTGACCCCTACGGGAATCGAACCCGTGTTTCAGCCGTGAAAGGGCCGCGTCCTAACCGCTAGACGAAGGGGCCGTGAGGCAGGCCGCGCGGATAGAAGAGGGCGGCGCGGCGGTCAAGTCCGTGACGCACGAAATCAGTCGGCCCAGGCGGCATCGTCGATATGGAGTTCGGCCACGGCCCGCCCGCTCCAGTCGTCGCGCTTGGCCCGCCCCGCGAGCCAGAGGCGGCGGTGCGGCGGTGCGCCGAGCAGCGCCGCACCGAGTTCGGTATCGGCCATGCGGAACGCCATCGCCTTGAGGCTGCGGCCGTCCTCGCCCGCGACGATCGCGCGGACATGGCCGTTGCCGACCCGGTCGGCCTTGACGATGCGGACGGGGCCGGCGGCGACGCGCGGGCTCGGCCAGCCCATGCCATAGGGCCCGCCCGCCTCCATCGCATCGACCAGCTCGGCACAGACGCCGCCGGGGGCGAGCACCGCATCGAGGAGCAGCGACCGATCCTCGCGTGCGCGGGCGACCGTGGCGGCGAGCTTTTCCTCGAGGAAAGCCGCGAGCGCCGGCACGCCGCCCGGCGCGACGGTGACGCCCGCCGCCGCCGCATGGCCGCCGCCGGCGATCAACAGTCCGGCTTCCTTGGCGGCGAGCACCGCGGCGCCGAGGTCGACGCCGGGGATCGAGCGGCCCGAGCCCTTGCCGATGCCATCCTCGCCGATCGCGATGACGAGCGAGGGGCGGCCGAGCTTTTCCTTGAGGCGCCCCGCGACGATGCCTATGACCCCGGGGTGCCAGCCCTCGCCCGAAACGATCGCGACGGCGCAATCACCGCCGCACATCGCCTCCGCCGCGGTCTGCACCTCGCCCTCGATCGCGCGGCGCTCCTCGTTGAGGCGGTCGAGCTCCTCGGCGATCGCCTTCGCCTCGGCGGGGTCACGGGTGGTGAGGAGGCGGACGCCGAGGTCGGCACGGCCCACCCGGCCGCCGGCATTGATACGGGGTCCGAGCGCGAAGCCGAGATCGGTGCAGGTCGGCGCCCGGGTGAGCCTCGCCGCGTCGGCGAGCGCGGCGAGGCCCGGATTCGCGCGCCGCGCCATCACCTTCAGCCCCTGCGCGACGAACGCACGGTTCAGGCCGCGCAGCGCCGCCACGTCGGCGACGGTGCCCAGCGCCACGAGATCGAGCCGGTCGATCAGCTTGGGCTCGGGCCGGATCGCGAAAAAACCGCGCGCGCGCAACTCGCGCAGCAGCGCGGCGCACAGGAGAAAGGCGACGCCAACCGCGGCGAGATGGCCGTGCGCGGCACCTTCGCCCTCGTCGAGGCGGTTGGGGTTCACCACCGCATGTGCTTGCGGCAGCAAGCTCGAGCATTTGTGATGGTCGACGACAACGACGTCGGTGCCCGCCGCGCGCGCGCTCGCCAAGGCCTCGAACGCCTGTGCGCCGCAATCGACGGTGACGATGAGGCTCGCGCCCTCGCGTCCCAATCGCACGAGCGCTTCGGCGGAGGGGCCGTAGCCTTCCATCAGCCGGTCGGGGATGTAGGCGCGCGGCTCCAGGCCGAGGTCGCGCAGTACAAGGATCATCAGCGCGGCCGAAGTCGCGCCGTCGACGTCATAGTCGCCGAATACCGCGACCGCCTCGCGCTTCTCGACCGCGTCGGCGAGGCGGCGGGCGGCGACGTCCATGTCCCGGAAAATCGAGGGGTCGGGCATGAAGCCGCGGATCGATGGGCTGCGGTGAAGCTCGATCGCCTCGCGCGGACAGCCGCGAGCAAGGAGCAGCCGCGTCACCAGATCGTCGGCCACGAACCCGGCATCGAGCGTGTCGCCGGCAAGCCCGCGCCAATGCCAGGGCTGGCCGAGGATCGATCGGGTGACGTTGCAGACCGGTGACATCCGTCCCGATTAGCGGCGTGGGGGGCGGGGGGATAGGGGCCGATCCACGTTCTCGAGCGCGGCGCCCTAGCAGGGCTGGGCCGCAACTGACTGAACCGGCCGCCCGGCGCCGATCGGTCCCGCGTTGTCGAAATGGCTGCGAGAGGTGGAAGGGAACGGGGCCGGCGGGGATGGGAGCCGGCCCCGTTCCTTGCGAGCGGTCACTTGGCGACCGGATCGACACCCTGGTGGCTGATCCAGTCGGCGCGTGTGTCGCAGACTTTGCGAGCAATCAGCGAGCCGGTCAGCTTCGTCTTGACGCAAATCTTCGTGTCTGGCGCGACGGTCGCGACCGCGGCGGGCTTAGCGGCGACGACTTCCTCGGCGCTGGCCACACCGGCGCAGAAGGTGGTGCCGGCGACGAGGCTGAGGGCGGCGAAGGCGGTGGTGGTGGCGATCGAACGGACGGTCATGGTGCTTCTCCCTGCGTTTTCAGGCGGCGTGCCTGGTTGCCGGGAGCTTTGCAGCGAGCATGCCAAGTTCGAAGAACGTCGGTTTTCTGCGGATTTTCCGGGTAGGAGAGGGCGGATCTGGCAAAACTCGCTATCATAACTGCCATGATGTGGCGCGTTTCACTGTTCGCAATCGCGCGGTGGTGTCCGGTTGCGAACGATGGCTCGTAAAGCCGGAAGAGGCGCGCCCTCGGGCAAGCCTGGGTGCAGGCTCATGGAAGAAGGACCTCGGAAAAGCGCGTCGTCTAGGGTTCGGTCCGCAGTCCGCTTCTTCGTCTTGGCTTCGCGCCTCAATCCGCCGCCTTCAGCCAGCGATCCTCGCGGAACCACTTGGTGAAGATGTATTTGGTGCCTGCCACCACCGCCATCCCCTCGTGCAGGGTCGCGTCGTTGGGGGCGCCGTCGGGCTTCATGTTGTTCCAGATCAGCAGCATCCGCTTGCGCGGCGGGATGCGGATGCCGGCGAGCGGGAACCAGGTCGCGCCGCCCTCCTCGACCTCGTTGAGATAGGCCATCGCCGTCCAGGTGCGCTGGCCGCCCTGGCCTTGCATCGCCGCCCAGTAGGGCTCTCTCTGATGGAAATAGTCGTGGTGGGCGCGGAACTGCTGGCCGGGGGCGTAGCGCTGGCCCTGCATCGTTTCGCCATGCTCGGGCGCGATGCCGAGCAGGTCGGCGACGCGCTCGTCGATCGGGCGGATAATCGGCGAGTAGCGGTCCATGTCGCAACTCTCGCTGGTGCGAAAGCCGGGATCGGCCGATTGGCTGAGCAGGGTCGAGGGGCGGCGGCCCGCGTCGATCACCTCGATCAGCACGCGGCACTCGTCGTCGGTCAGGAAGTCGAGGCAGTAATAGACCTGCGCGGCGTCGAGAGGCACCCGGATGATGCGCGGGTCGGCCTCGAGCTTTTCGGCGACCGCGCGGCCGATCGCGGCGCGAGTGGCGGAGGGCGGGCCGGGAGATTTTGCTGCGCTTGCCATGACTTCCTCCTGCCGCAGCGTGCCCGAAATGCAAGGGGCCGGCGCGTCGCCGCACCGGCCCCCGGCATCATCTGATCGAGATCACCAGAAGATGTCGTATTCGACGTCGACGACTTCGCCCGTCTCCAGATCGACCAGCAGCGCGTCGTTATAGTAACGCACCCAGCGATAGGGACCGTAGGCGTCGGGCAGGCGGTAGTTATAGGGGTCGTCGATCCAGTAGTCGGGCGCGAACAGAAGGGTGCTGAGCGTGAACCCGATCCCGAACCGTCGGTAACCGCCATAGTAACCCTGCGGCGCGTAATAGCGGGGCAGGCGATAGAGGCTGCGGTTCGCCTGGCGATAGTCGCGCCAGTCGTAGCGCCGGTCGCGCCGCCAGTCCCTGTTCCAGCTGCCGCGATCCCAGCCGCGCCGGTCATAGCCGCCGCGATCGTTCCACCGATCGCGGTCGCGTCCGACGCGCCAGTTGTTGTCACCGTACCAGCGGCGGTCGCCCTGATTCCACTGCCGGCCATTCCGCCGATCGAAGCGATCGTCGTCGCCGCGGCGATCGCGCTCGAAGCGGTCGCGGCGGTCGTTGAAATAGCGGTCGCGCTCGGCCGCGGTGCCGGGGCGCTGCCAGCCCCCATCGGGGCGCTGGCCACCGGCGCCCGGTCGCTGCCAGTCGCCGCGCGGGCGATCGGGGCGCTGGAACCCGCTCCCGGGTCGATCGGGACGCTGCTGCCAGCCCTCGGGCCGTGCGACTTCGGGCCGCTGGAAGCCGCCCTGTGGTCGGTCAGGCCGCTGCCAGCCGCCACCTGTCGGTCGGTCGGGGCGCTGGAAGCCACCTTGCGGACGGTCGGGCCGCTGGAAACCGCCCCCCTGCGGGCGATCGGGCCGCTGCCAGCCGCCCCCCTGCGGGCGATCGGGCCGCTGCCAGCCGCCGCGCTGCCCCTCGGGCCGCTGAAAGCCGGCGCGCGGCTGCGGCGCGGGCCGCTCAATGCGAGCGCCGCCGCCCAGCGACACGCCGCTGTCACGCTGGCGCTCGGCACGGGCCGCGGCGCGCGCGCCGGCATCCATGCTGCGCTCGGACCGGCCGCGATCCCGATCCTGCGCGAACGCCGCCGCCGGCACGAGCGCGGTGGCGGTGAAAAGCGCGAGCATCCACTGACGCTTCATTCGAAGTCCCTCCAGCGGCGCCCTCGAAGAGCCGGGATCGCCGCATGCAACACGAACTATGCCAAATGCGGTGAGCAGTTTCTGAATTGCGTTGACAGCAATTTGTCAGTTTTCGGGGCGACGCCTTGGCGTGGTCAGTGCCGGGACCTGCTTGGCCGCGTTGCGCGCGTCGGTGTCGGGCGAGGCGATCGGTTCGACCGTTTCGTCCCCACGCGCGATCGCGGCGGCGCGGCGGACCGCCTCGACCAGCCGCGGCTGGATGCCGCAGCGGCAATGGTGCGACATCGCCTGGCGGATCGCGTCTTCGTCGGGGTCGCGCACCTCGCGGATCAGCGCCGCGGCGCTCATGACAAGGCCGGGGATGCAATAGCCGCATTGCGATACGTTGGCGGCAAGGAACGCCTGCTGCACCGGATGGTCGCGGTCGCGCGCCAGCCCCTCGATCGTGGTGACGAAGCTTCCCTCGACCGCGGCGATCGTCACGGCGCACGATCGCACCGCGCGCCCGTCGATATCGACCGTGCACGCCCCGCACTCGCCCGTCGAACAGGCGATCTTCGTGCCCGTCAGGTTCGAGGCGTCGCGCAGCGCGTAGGCGAGCGGGGTATCGGGTGACAGGGCATACTGGATCGGTTGGTTGTTGACGGTCAGGCGGGTCATGCGGGCGGCTTAGCCCAATCCGACAAGCCTTCGCCAGCGCGACACAAAGTTGCTCGGCGGCTTGCGATTCGGCAGCAAAAGGTTAAGTGGCCGCGCCATGGCCAGCAAACCGCGCACGCTTTACGAAAAGATCTGGGCAGACCATGTGGTCGAACGCCGCGACGACGGCACCTGCCTCATCTATATCGACCGCCACCTGATCCACGAGGTGACGAGCCCGCAGGCGTTCGCCGGCCTCGCTGCCGCGGGGCGCAGGGTGCGCCGGCCCGAGCTGACGCTGGCGGTGCCCGACCACAATCTGCCGACGACAGCTCGCGTCGATGCAGCGGGACGCCGCCTGCCGATCGCCGACCCGGCGAGCGCGCAGCAACTGGAGATGCTCGAGCGCAACACCGCCGCGTTCGGCATCCGTTATATCGGTGCGACCGATGCGGAGCAGGGTATCGTCCATGTCGTGGGGCCGGAACAGGGCTTTACGCTCCCCGGCACGACGCTCGTCTGCGGCGACAGCCATACCTCGGCGCACGGGGCGCTTGGTGCGCTCGCCTTCGGCATCGGGACGAGCGAGGTCGAGCATGTGCTCGCCACGCAGACGCTGCTTCTAAAGCAGTCGAAGACGATGGAAGTTCGCGTCGATGGGACGCTTGGCTTCGGCGTCAGCGCGAAGGATGTGATCCTCGCGATCATCGGCCGGATCGGCGCGGCCGGCGGTACCGGCCATGTCATCGAATATACCGGCGAAGTGATCCGCGCGCTTTCGGTCGAGGGACGGCTGACAATCAGCAACATGTCGATCGAGGGCGGCGCGCGTGCGGGCCTGATCGCGCCGGACGAGACGACCTTCACCTACCTCAAGGGTCGCCCGATGGCCCCCGCGGGCGAAGATTGGGAACGGGCGGTCGCCTATTGGCGGACGCTGCCGACCGACGCGGGCGCGATCTACGACAAGCGCGTGGTGCTGAACGGCGACGAGATCGCGCCCTCGCTGACCTGGGGGACCAGCCCCGAGGACGTCGTGCCGATCACCGGCGCGGTGCCCGAGCCCGAGAGCTTCGCCGATCCGTCGAAGCAGGCGGCGGCGCGAAAGTCGCTCGACTATATGGGACTGACGCCGGGCACGCGGATGCAGGATGTGGGCATCGAGCATGTCTTCATCGGCAGCTGCACCAACAGCCGGATCGAGGACCTGCGCGCCGCGGCAAAGGTGGTCGAGGGGCGGCGGGTGGCCGATCGCATCCGTCAGGCGCTGGTCGTCCCCGGATCGGGCCTCGTCAAGCGTCAGGCGGAAGCCGAGGGGCTCGATCGCATCTTCGTGGAGGCGGGGTTCGAATGGCGCGAGCCCGGCTGTTCGATGTGCCTGGCGATGAACCCCGACAAGGTGCCGCCCGGCGAACGTTGTGCTTCCACTTCGAATCGTAATTTCGTAGGGCGGCAGGGACCGGGCGCACGCACGCACCTGGTCTCGCCCGCGATGGCGGCAGCGGCGGCGGTCACGGGGCGTCTGACCGACGTGCGCGAACTGGTCGCGGGGTCATGAGGGCCGGCAAACATGCCGGGGAGGGTCGTAGTCATGCGTCGAGTGATGGTCCTGCTGATCGCCGGAACCGTGATGAGTGGTTTGGCGGCGGCTTATGCCGCGTCGGGCAAGGTCCGCGCCAAGGGCGATACGCCCGTTCAGCAGGCGAGCGCGTCGACCGAGGGCTGAAAGCCCGTCGTGACAACGGGTTGACGCTCGGGCAGCATCGTCCCCGACCAACAGGGGAATTGATGTCATGCGCCTGATCGCCGCTTCGCTCATCGCGCTCGCCACCGTCGGCGCCGCGCCGCCGGCGCAGGCACCTGCGACCGTGCGCCTCGCGGCGTTCGAATGCGGGCGGCTGGTCCAGCCCGATCTTGGCCGCTTCAACGACACGATGCTGTTCGCGGGCGAGCGGCGCGAGTTCGTCGCCGGCTGCTTCCTGATCCGCCACCCCAAGGGCGTGCTCCTATGGGACACGGGCCTGTCGGCCGAGATGGCGGCGGGCGCGCCCGGTCGGATGACGGCGGGCATCGCGATCGCCGACCGGTTGAAGGCGCTCGGCCTGACACCCGCCGACGTGAAGTTCATCGGCATCAGCCATTATCACGCCGATCACACCGGCGGCGCCAAAGCCTTTCCCGAGGCCGAATTGCTGATCGGCGCCAAGGACTGGGCGGCCGTACAGGCGATGGGCGGCGACGATCCGCAGCGCGCGGCGCTCCGCCCCTGGACCGACGGCCCGGCCAAGGCCACGCCCGTCGCCGGCGACCGTGACGTCTTCGGCGATGGCAGCGTGATGATGCTGACGATGCCCGGTCACACGCCAGGCCATTCGGCGCTGCTCGTCCGCACCGCCAGCAGCGGCGCGGTGCTGATCTCGGGCGATCAGTATCATTTCCGTGAGAATCGGCCGGTGCGCGGCGTCCCTACCTTCAACGTCAGCCGCGCCGAAACGTTGGCGAGCCACGACCGGTTCGAGGCGATCGCGAAGAACCTGAAGGCGCGGGTCGTCATCCAGCACGATCCGCGCGACCTCGCCGCCCTGCCTGCTTTCCCCAAGGAACTCGACTGACCATGCGAGCCGTCACCCGCGTCGAGGGGCGCGCCTATCCCTTCGGTGCCAAGAATATCGACACGGACATCATCATCCCCGCGCACTGGCTGAAGACCGTGACGCGCGAGGGGCTGGGCAAGGGTGCGTTCGAGGCGCTGCGGCGCGAGCCCGGCAACGTCTTTGACGACCCGGCCTATGCCGGCAGTCCGATCCTGATCGCGGGCGAGAATTTCGGCTGCGGGTCGAGCCGCGAGCATGCCGCCTGGGCGCTGGGTGACATGGGCGTCCGCGCGGTCATCGCGCCGAGCTATTCGGACATTTTCTCGGGCAATGCGGTCAAGAACGGCATCGTCCCCGTCGTGCTGCCGCAGGACGCGATCGACCGGCTGGTCGAGGTGGCGCGCGAGGGCGCGGCGATCACTGTCGACCTTGAAAGCATGAGCGTCACCACCCCTTGGCAGGACCGCTTCGTCTTCGAGATGGACCCGTTTCGCCGCCAGTGCCTGATCGAGGGGCTGGACGAGATCGGGATCACGCTGGCAAAGGATACCGCGATTTCGAAATACGAGGCGGCCGTCGGTTCGGATCGCCCGTGGATCGCGGGAGGAAGCCGAAATGAGGGCGTTGCTGTCGAGGGTGCCGGGCGGACCTGAAACTCTAGAGATCGCCGAGTTGCCCGACCCGACCCCCGCGCCGGGGCAAGTGTTGGTCGCCGTCCGGGCGTGCGCGATCAACTATCCCGATGTCCTCATGATCGAGGATAAGTACCAGTTCAAGCCGCAGCGCCCCTTCGCGCCGGGCGGCGAGATCGCCGGCGTGGTCGAGGCAGTGGGCGAGGGGGGCACGGGCTGGACGCCCGGCGACCGGGTGATCGCGGTGATCGGCAATGGCGGGTTGGTCGAGAAGGTCGGAGTGCCCGCCGCGCAGCTCCACCGCCTGCCCGAGGGCCGCGATTTCGCCGAAGGGGCGGCGCTCCTCCTCACCTATGCCACCACCATCCACGCGCTCGCCGATCGCGGGCGCCTTGCCGAAGGGCAGACGCTGCTCGTCCTCGGCGCGGCGGGCGGCGTCGGGCTGGCGGCGGTCGAGCTCGGCAAGGCGATGGGCGCACGGGTGATCGGCGCGGTCTCGTCCGAAGCGAAGGCGGCGGCGGTGCGCGAAGCGGGGGCGGACGAGGTGATCGTTTACCCGCGCGGCCCCTTCGACAAGGACGGCTCGAAGGCCTTGGCCGAACAGTTCAAGGCCGCGGTCGGGCCGAAGGGCGCCGACGTCATCTACGATCCGGTGGGCGGCGACTATGCCGAACCGGCGCTGCGATCGATCGCGTGGGAGGGGCGCTACCTTGTCGTCGGCTTCCCGGCGGGCATCCCGAAGCTGCCGCTCAACCTGACGCTGCTTAAAAGCTGCGACGTGTGCGGGGTCTTTTGGGGCGCGTTCGCGGCGCGCGATCCGAAGGCCAATGCGGCGCATGTCGAGCGGCTGTTCGCACTCTGGGCAGAGGGCCGCATTGCCCCGCGCGTGACGCAGCGCTTCCCGCTCGACCACGGCGGCGAGGCGATCGCCGCGCTGACGACGCGCGAGGCGATCGGCAAGGTGGTTGTCGAAATCGCCTGAAGCCGCCAGCCGTTGCGGAGGCGCAACCGCCCCCCTATCTGCTTGGTCATCGAGTGCAACGAAGGGGCCGGGAGCAGATGACCACGTTCGACGATCGCGAGCGCGCGTTCGAGGCGAAGTTTGCGCGCGACGAAGATATGCTCTTCCGCGTCGTCGCCCGCCGCAATCGCCTGCTCGGTCAGTGGGCTGCCGGCCTGATGAAGCTCACCCCCGAAGAGACCGAGGCCTATGCCAAGGCGGTGGTGCAGGCTGATTTTGAGGAAGCGGGCGAAGAGGATGTGGTGCGTAAGCTCTACGGCGACCTGATCGCTGCCAATGTCGATGTCGACGAAGGCACGGTTCGCCGAGCGCTCGACGATCAGACGGTCGAGGCGCGCCGCCAGCTGCTCGAGGCGCCCTGATATGCCAATGGCCGCCGAGGAGATCGAGGCGCTGATCCGCGCCGAACTGCCCGATGCGGAGGTGACGATCACCGACCTTGCGGGCGACGGCGATCATTATGCCGCGCATGTCGTCTCGGGCGCATTCAAGGGTCTGAGTCGCGTCAAGCAGCATCAGACCGTCTACGCGGCGCTGGGTGGCCGGATGGGGGGCGTGCTCCACGCACTCCAGCTGACGACCGCCGCGCCCAAGGAGTAAGTAGAAATGACCGACGAAAGCCAGACGCGCATCCGCGAGATCGTCGATGCCAACGACGTCGTCCTGTTCATGAAGGGCAGTCCGCTGTTCCCTCAGTGCGGTTTCTCCAGCCGGGCAGTCGCGATCCTCAATCATCTTGGTGCCGACTTCGAGAGCGTCGATGTGCTTCAGGATCAAGGGATACGTCAGGGCATCAAGGCGTTCAGCGACTGGCCGACCATTCCTCAACTCTATGTGAAGGGCGAGTTCATCGGCGGTTCGGACATCATGATGGAGATGTACGAGACGGGTGAGCTGAAGACCCTGTTGGACGAAACCGGCGCGGCCGAGGCCTGACCCTTAGGGGCCGCCGCCCCGCCATAGACAGAAAAGGGGGCATCCATGCTCCAGCAGACCGGCGCCGCGTTGGCGGCGGAGGCGGACCTGCGTGCGGGTGCGCCGAAGATCCTGTGCGACCTGACGCAGAGCTATTCGCCCGCGGGCGGAGGCGGCATCAGCACCTATCTGCGCGAGAAGCGCGACTATGTGCTGCGCGAAACGCCGCACCACCTGCTGCAGATCGTGCCCGGCCCTGAGGATCGGGTGACGGTGAACGGCCGCCACATCTTCGCCGAGGTCGGTGCCGATCCGGTCCGCGGCAGCCCCAATTACCGCTTTATCCTGCGCACCGGCGTCGTCCGAGACCTGCTTGCGCAATACCAGCCCGACGTGATTGAATCGCTCTGCCCCTGGGTACTGCCCTGGACCGCGATCCATCATCGCCGCGCCTTTCCCGAGACGACGCTGATCGCGGGCTATCGCACCGACTTTCCCAATGCGCACGTCTATCGCGTCGGCGCGGAGAAGTTCGGCGATACGGTGGCGCGCGGCCTGCGCTGGCTGTCCTATGGCTATGCCGAGATCACCTATCGCGATTTCGACTGGGTCTACACGCTGAGCGAGGCGGCGCGCGAGCCGCTGGCGCGGCGCGGAATCCATCAGACCTCGGTGCTGCCGCTCGGTGTCGCTACGACCTTGTTCAATCCAGGCCGCCGCGATCCCGGCTATCGCGCCGAGCTCGGGTTGCCCGCGGGCGAGGGGCCGCTGTTGATCTACGCCGGCCGCATCGACAACGAGAAGCGCGCCGACCGGCTGGTCGAGATGTTCCGCCGTTTGCCCGCGTCGCTCGGCGCGGCGATGGTGATGATCGGCGACGGCAAGCTGCGCGCACCGCTGGCGGCGGCAGCGGCCGACCTGCCGATCGCATTCACGGGGTTCGAGAAGGATCGTGCAGGCCTCGCCCGCGCGCTCGCCTCGTCGGACATCTACGTCTCGGCGATGGCCGACGAGACGTTCGGCGTGTCGGTGCTCGAGGCGCAGGCGGCGGGCCTGCCCGTCGTCGGCGTGAGCGGCGGCGCGATGCCCGATCGCGTGCCCGGGGGGCTGGGCCTGCTCGGTCCGGTCGACGACGTCGCGGCGATGGCGCGTAACGTTGAGGCGGTCTGGGCCGGCGACCCGCGCGGCATGGGCCGGCGTGCGCGCGACATGGTCGTCGCGGGCTTCGGCTGGGATCGGACGTTCGCGCGGTTGCTGGGCGACATCTATCCCGCGGCGATGGCGGTCACTGCTGATCGCATCGCGCGCCGACACGCGAATCGCTTCGCGTCTGCGCGGCCGTCGCTTCCCGCAGGTCTCGTTGCTGCCTGAAGGGTTCCGGGTGGGCGGGCCGCCCTGGACAAGGCGGCCCGCCCGGATTTGAAGCGTCGGACCAGACGCGCTTCGGAACTGCTAATCGATCTGCATTCCGCATGCCAGTTGGCCGAAGCGGCGGAAATTCGACGCTTTGTTCGTTAACGCCGCCGGGGCCCCCGAGCCGGCTGTAAGCGCTGCCGACACACCGACTACCCGCTTGACTACGCTTGTAATCGATGCGATTACGTCTGTAGTCGAAAGGGTGCGTCATGACCGAGCGAATCAGCGATGCCGAACATGCGGTGATGGAGGTGCTGTGGGATGAAAGCCCGCTCACCGCGCAGGAAGTGGCCGAGCGGGTGCCCGCCGACCGCGACTGGACGGTCAACACCGTCAAGACGCTGCTCGGCCGGTTGCTTGCCAAGGCGATCATCGCGCATGAGGAGGATGGCCGCCGCTATCGCTATCGACCGCTGGTCGCGCGCGAGGACTATGTCTCGGGCGAATCGAAGAAGCTCATCGATCGGCTGTTCGGCGGCCGGCTGACGCCGCTGGTTGCCCACCTCGCCGAGCGCGACGAACTGACCCGCGATGACATCGCCGAGATCGAGGCGCTGCTGAAGGAACTCAAGCAATGATCGCCTGGGCCATCGAGACGCTGGTCGCCACGACGCTGCTGATGGGGCTGGTGCTGGCGATCCGCGCGCCGGTGCGGCGCTGGGTGGGGCCGCAGATCGCCTATGCGCTGTGGGCGATCCCGCTGCTCCGCATGCTGATGCCGCCGATGCCCGCCGAATGGCGCGAGGCAGGGGTGGCGCCGGTCGCGATCGCGAGCGACGTGCTCGCCCAATATGTCGATCTGCCCGCGGTCACCGACGCGCCGATCGAGGCGGGGCTCCCGTGGGCGGCGATGTTCGTCGCCGTCTGGGCGCTCGGCGCGCTGGGCTTCGCCGGTTGGCACCTGATCGTCTATTCGCGTTTCTGTGCCCGGATCAAGGCGGGCGCGCGGCGCCAGGCTGCACTGGTCGGCGGCCGCGTGGCGATGATCGAGAGCGATGCCGCCGCGGGGCCGCTCGCGTTCGGCATCTGGCGCAAGTATGTCGCCTTTCCGGCCGACTTCGCCGAGCGTTACGATGATCTGGAGCGTGACCTGGCGCTCGCGCACGAGCTCGGCCACCACGCCCGCGGCGACCTGGCCGCCAACTGGGCGGCGCTGGCGATGCTCGCCTTCCACTGGTTCAATCCGGTCGCGTGGCGCGCGTTCCGCGCGTTTCGCGCAGATCAGGAAATGGCCTGCGACGCGCTCGTGCTCGCCGGTCGTCACCCGGCGCTGCGCCACGCCTATGGCCGCGCCATCGTCAAGAGCGCGCATGGGGGCGCGGTCTCGGCGGCTTGTCACCTGCACACGATCAACGAGATCAAAGGGAGGCTCCGCATGTTGACCCACCACCAGAAGCCCGATCGACGCACGACGCGCGCGGGCCTTGCCGGCATCACCGCACTCGCGCTCACCGGCCTCGCGCTCACCGCCTCGGGCACCCGCGCGGCCGAGAATCTGAAGGCCAGGGTCGAGGACCGCATCGGCGTCCGCATCGCCGACATCGAGCTGCCGCAGCTGCCGACTCCGCCCGAGGCGCCGGCAGCACCCGAAGCCCCGCCGGCACCCGCCGCGATCGAGGCGCCCGACGCGCCGCCGGCGCCTGCGGCCTATGTCTACAGGGCGAAGGACGGCAAGCGGACGATCGTGCTGCGCCGCAACCATCGCATCGACCGGGACGAGCTCAATCGCCTGACCGCCGAGGCGCAGCGGTCAGCCGCCGAGGCCGAGCGCATGGCCGCGACCATCCGCGTTCCAGAGATCCGCGAGAAAAGCTGCGGCGGCGACGGGCCGGTGAGCTACAGCGACCGCGCCGCCGACGGGCGGACGATCACCCGCACCGTCATCTGCACCGACCGGATCAAGCGGATGGCAGAGCGCGCGCATCACGACGCCGGGCGCGCCCAATATGCCGCGCTGGCCGCGGCCCGCAGCGGGAAGGCCATCGCGCGCAGCTCGATCAGCACCGCACGCGCGCATGTCGAGGCCGACGGCGAGTTGAGCGAGGCGGAACGGCAGCGCGCGCTCGCCGCGCTCGACGAGGCGATGGCCGAGCTCGATAGCGAGCACGGCGACTAGGCGCGTCACCGCCGGCGGGGCTCAACCCTTCCGGCGGTTGCCGCGGTTCGAATAGATGAGCGCGGCCGCGAGCGCCGCCGAGCCGATGCCGATGCCCGCGACGGTCGCAATAGGGAATTTCTTTTCCTCGGCGGCGGGCGGCGGGTTGGCGCCCGTCGCGGAGCGGCGATCCTTGACCGCGCGGGCGTGCTTGGCCGCTTCCATGATCTCGTTGTCGGGCGTGTCGTCGCTGTCGGCCATTGGGGCTCCCTCTTCCTAACCCTTCGAAACGCCTGCTGTCGCCGGTCGCTCCGCATAATAGGTCGCTCGAAACGCCGAGGCAAAGTCGCGGAGCGTCCCCGCGCCGATCGCCGCGCGCAGATCGGCCATCAGCGTCTGGTAGAACCACAGATTATGCTCGGTCATCAGCATCGCGCCGAGGATCTCGCCCGCGCGGACGAGGTGATGGAGATAGGCGCGGCTCCACGTGGCGCAGACGGGGCAGGGGCAGGCGGGGTCGAGCGGCCCCTGATCCTCCGCGAAGCGCGCGTTGCGAATGTTGATCGGCCCGGCGCGCGTGAACGCCTGTCCCGTCCGGCCCGAGCGGGTGGGGAGCACGCAGTCGAACATGTCGATGCCGCGCTCGACCGCGCCGACGATGTCGTCGGGCTTGCCGACGCCCATCAGGTAGCGGGGCCTGGCGGCATCGAGCTGGCCCGGCGCATAGTCGAGCACGCCGAACATCGCCTCTTGCCCCTCGCCCACGGCAAGCCCACCCACCGCATAGCCGTCGAACTCGATCGCCTTCAGCGCATCAGCGGACGCCTTGCGCAGCCCCTCGTCGAGGGCACCCTGCTGGATGCCGAACAGCGCCGCCCCGGCGGCATGATCCCCACCGGCGTCGAAGGCGTCGCGGCTGCGTTGCGCCCAGCGCATCGAGCGTTCCATCGCCGCGGCCTGTACCTCGCGCGTCGAGGTCGTGGGCACCAATTCGTCGAACGCCATGACGATGTCGCTGCCCAGCAGGCGCTGGATCTCCATCGACCGCTCGGGGCTGATCAGGTGGCGCGAGCCGTCGAGATGGCTCTTGAAGGCAACGCCCTCCTCGCTGCGGCTGGTCAGTTCGGCGAGGCTCATCACCTGATAGCCGCCGCTGTCGGTCAGGATCGGGCGATCCCAGCCCATGAAGCCGTGGAGCCCGCCCAGTCGCGCCACACGCTCCGCGGAGGGCCGCAGCATCAGGTGATAGGTGTTGCCGAGCA
The DNA here is from genome assembly GCF_002351485.1 of Sphingomonas spermidinifaciens. Taxonomy (GTDB): domain Bacteria; phylum Pseudomonadota; class Alphaproteobacteria; order Sphingomonadales; family Sphingomonadaceae; genus Sphingomonas; species Sphingomonas spermidinifaciens. The sequence goes on from NZ_NWMW01000002.1 coordinate 767,787, forward strand.
GGATGTCGGCGCCCGACGCGCGCACGTCGGCGGGCTTCATCGCCTTGACCGTCGCGGCGGTGCCGACGGGCATGAAGGCGGGCGTACGGATCGTGCCCCGCCGCATCGCGATCTCGCCCAGGCGCGCACGACCGTCGGTCGCGTGGATCGTGAAGGTGAAGCGGGGGGGCGTCATGGGGCGCCTCCCATGCCGTGCCGCGCTGCGCTTGCCAAGCCGCGACGGAGCCTTGGCGAGCGGCGATCGTTGGTCAGGCGAGAGGAAATTTCGCGATGACCGAGCCCTTGCATCCCGGCGACCAGGCCGAACCCGGCACCCCCGGCAGCGGCGAGAATCTCTGCCCCGAGTGCGGCGGCTCGGGGCAGGTAGATCGGCGCAACTGTCCCAATTGCGACGGGACGGGCCGGGTGGTCGAGGGGATCGGCGGCGGCTGATCTAGCCGCCGTCACGGGATGTTCTTGCGCTCGATCGTGAGGCGCGGGTCGCGGCAGAAGCCGCAGTCCGGCCCGGTGAACCGGCGCGCTGCCGCTTGATCGTACCACAACTGCCATTCCAGCCACGCGCCGACGACCTCGGCCGCGATGCCGCCGTTCGGCTGCATATACGTACCGCCATGGCCGACCGGGATGTTGACGACCGCCGCAGGGATGCCGCCGATACGCCGGTAATCGTCCATTCCGTTGGCATAGGCGATGTCGGTCGGCCCACCAAGCACGTAGAGCGCCGAGCCGTGCAGCCGTCCGATCGCGTCCTTGCCGACGCGAATGCCCTCGATCGCACCGGGCTGCTTGTTGAAGACGCCGCTGTTCATGACGACGATCGTCCTCACGCGGGGGTCGTCGGCGTTCATCAGCGCCTGAAGCCCGCCGCAGCTGAACCCGGAGATCGCAATACGGTCCGGGTCGATGCGGCCCTCCAGCGGGCTGCCCGCGCGGCCGTTCTCGGCGATTGCCCAGTCGATCGCTTCCTTGAGCGCCGACGCCGGCGTCGCGGCGGTCAACCGGCCGGGCGGGCCGCTACGCTGGGGTTCCGGCTTGGACTTGTCGGGGATTGTCCCCGGCGCGATCGCCAGATAGCCGCGTGAGGCGATATCAAGCAGGTGGTTGCGCGAGCTCGTCCCGTCGGCGCTGCACCCGCCATTGCCGAAGACGTAGATGCCGAGCTTGCGCGCGCCGAGCGTCGACAGGTCGCGCGGGCGATAGACGACGTGGGCGGGGAGGGCAGGGACCGCTTCGTAGGTCGCGGGCCATTTGCCGGAGCCCGGCGTCGTCACCGGCTCGGGTTTCGACGGCCCCTGCGCGGCGACCGGCGTGGCGGCGAGCGCCAGCAGCGCAAGCAGGCCTCTCATGCGAGCAACAGCCGGCGCACATTGCCTTCGGGGTCGTCGACCATGCGGCTGCGATTGTCGAACACCATCGTCTGACACCGCGTCGGATCGGTGGGCGTCCAGGCGAGGCCCGGCTGGCTGGGATTGCCCGTCCGCGCGAAATTGGCGAAGGCACGTGCGCACTTGGTCGCAAGCGAGCGTGCCTCGCGCGTGTCGCCGGTCCCCTGCTCGCACCGCTTCGTATTGTCGAAGAAGAAGGCGAGCTCGGCCGTGTGCCACGCGCCCGCCACCCCATCGAGCTGAGGCGACTGCCACTGGAAATGGTACTGATAGACGGGCGCGCCGCCCTTTTCGTACTTCAGCTTGACCATCCGCTGGACGTTGTTGCGCATCGTCAGCCCCTGCACGCCGTAGCTCAGGGTGCGGATCGCCTTTTCGGGATGTGCCTTCTTCATCGCGTCGACGAGTGCGTTCGCCCGATCCGAGCCCATCGTCGTCGCCAGCTGCGCGCGCCATTCGGCTTCGGTCGGGTTCTGGCTGAAGCGCATGCCTTCCTCGCTGGTCCCGCCGATGATGACGGGGACTTGGCGCGAGGCGTCGGGCGCGGCGTCGAAATAGCTGCGGAGCGTGATGAGGCGACCGTCCACCGTCGGTCCCCAGCCGACCCGCGGCGTGGCAGGGGGCGGCGCGCCGGGGCCGGGCAGGCCGCGCGCGGGGCCGTTGATCTCGCCCGCGACGGCGTTCCCCGCCTCGACAAGCTTCGCCCATTCCATCTTCTGCAGCGCCTCGAGCGCGGTGCGGCCGGTTCCGATATCGAGCCGCTTGACGACGGCGCGAGCGAAGTCGCGCGACTGTTCGGCGCTCGGGCTGTTGCCGCCGCCGCCCGACATGACGATGGCGCGGCCGAACTGACCCTTGGCGCTGTCCATGCCGAGCAGGGTCGTCACCTTCGATCCGCCGCCCGACTGGCCATAGATCATCACCTTGTCGGGATCGCCGCCGAAGCTCGCGATGTTCTCCTGCACCCATTGAAGCGCGGCGGTGAGGTCGGTCATGCCGACATTGACGCTGTCGGCATAGGCGTCGCCGCCCAGTTCGGCGACGTCGAAGAAGCCGAGGACGTTGAGGCGGTGGTTGACCGACACCTGCACCACGTCGTGGTTGCGCGCCATCTGCGCGCCCTCGTGGCTCGGCAGTTCATAGGACGAGCCGAAGGCGAAGCCACCGCCGTGGAAATAGACCATCACCGGGCGATTGCCGCTGAGCGACGGCGTCCAGACGTTGAGCTTCAGCATGTCCTCGCCGAGGAAGCCGTCGTCCCAGTCCTGAAGGAAGGTATGCTCGATCGCGCGCCAGCTGTGCAGCGTCTGCGGGCAATTGGCGCCGTAGACGAGCGCCATATAGGGATCGGTCCAGGGCTTGGGCGGCTTGGCGGGCAGCCAGCGATTGGCGCCGCCGGTGTCGTCGCCGTAAGGGATGCCCTTGAAATGGAACACGTCGCCCGCGACGAAGCCGCGGACCGGGCCGTAGCGGGTGCGGGCAATGGCGCTCTTGGGCGTGGCGCAGCCGCCGGGGCCGCTATGCGCGCCGGTCTTGACGCTGTCTGACGCCGTTGCCGCGGTGCCGCCGCCCGCCAGCATCAGGCCCGCCGGCGCCGCACCGAGCAGCGCGCGCCGATCGAGGTTCACACCCTTCATCCCGCTCTCCCTTACTATATCCTATAGGATCAGCATGACAGAAGCGCGGACGGGATGCCAGCATTGTGTCGGAGTATTCGGTCTGCTTCGTTGCCCCGGACTTGTCCCGGGGCAACGGTTCGCCGAAACATCGCGGCCGCTGCGGTTGCGGCACGATGGACCCCGGAACAAGTCGGGTGACGAGGTTCGAACGGTCGTTCAATCCTCTCAGATCGGATAATGCCCGGGCTCGGTTTCGATCGTGATCCAGCGCAGTTCGGTGAAGGCGTCGATCCCCGCCTTGCCGCCGAACCGGCCGTAGCCCGAAGCCTTGACCCCGCCGAAGGGCATCTGCGCCTCGTCATGCACGGTGGGGCCATTGACGTGGCAGATGCCCGACTTGATCCGCCGCGCGACGCGCAGACCCCGCGCGGTGTCGCGGGTGAAGACGGCAGCGGACAACCCGTATTCGGTGTCGTTGGCAAGCTCGATCGCATGATCCTCGTCGCGTGCGCGGGCGATGCCGACGACCGGGCCGAAGCTCTCGTCGCGGAACAGCTTCATGTCGGGCGTCACCTTGTCGATCACGTGCGCGGGCATCAGGACGCCTTTCGCTGCGCCGCCATTGACCTGCACCGCGCCCGCCGCCACCGCGTCGTCGATCAGCGACTTCACATGATCGACGGTCTTGCGATCGACCACTGCGCCGAGCGGTGCCTTGCCCTCGCGCGGGTCGCCGACGGGCATCGAGCCCACCTTGGCCGCGAACTTCTCGACGAAGGCGTCGGCGACCGCGTCGACAACGATGATCCGCTCGGTCGACATGCAGATCTGGCCCTGGTTCATGAACGCCCCGAACGCCGCCGCCTTCACCGCCTCTTCGAGGTCGGCGTCGTCGAGGACGATCAGCGGCGCCTTGCCGCCCAGCTCGAGCAGGACGGGCTTCAGATGCTCGGCCGCGCGCTTGGCGATGATGCGACCGACCGCGGTCGATCCGGTGAAGTTGATGCGGCGCACCGCCGGATGATCGATCAGCGCGCCGACGATCTCGCCGGCATCGGCAGGGGCGTTGGTGACGATCTGGACGACGCCTTGCGGAAGCGCCTCGGCGAACGCCTCGGCGATCAGCGAATGGGTGCGCGGGCATTGCTCGCTCGCCTTGAGCACCACCGTATTGCCGCAGGCGAGCGGGACGGCGATCGCGCGGACGCCGAGGATGATCGGGGCGTTCCACGGCGCGATGCCGAGCATCACGCCAACGGGCTCGCGGATCGCCATCGCGATGCAGCCGGGCTTGTCGGACGGGATCACCTCGCCGCCGATCTGCGTCGTCAGTGCCGCCGCTTCGCGTACCATGCCGGTCGCCAGCATCAGGTTGAAGCGCGCCCAGCCCTCGGTCGCGCCGATCTCGCCCATCATCGCCTCGACAAAGGCATCGGCGCGGGCGGCGAGTGCGTCGGCGGCCTTGTTGAGGGCGGCGCGGCGCGCATTGGGGCCGAGCGCGGCCCAGGCGGGGAAGGCGGCGACTGCGGCCTCGGCGGCGAGGTTCGCGTCGGCGACGGTCGCGGCGGGGGCGGTGGTCGCGACCTCGCCGGTGACGGGATTGACGCGGTCGAAAGTGCGCGCGGGCGCTTCGGCTAGATCAGTCATGGATCCTCTCGGCTGTTTGTTATGCGTCATAACTCCCGGCCGGGGGGCTCGCAAGAAAAAGGGTGGCGGCGCCGAAGCGCTGCCACCCTTCAAGGTTCGCCGTGCGGCGGGGGCTCAGAATTTGAAGCGGACGCCGGCGCGATAGGTGCGCCCGAGCGCGTCGTAGAGCGCGGGGTTCGAGAAGAAGGGCGACAGCGCCGGATCCTCGTCGAAGAGGTTGTCGACCTTGAAATAGGCGGTGACTTCCTCGGTCAGGTTGTAGGTGCCGCCGACGTCGAAATAGAAGGCGCCGGGCACGAAATTGTCCTCGGGGCTGATCGTCTGGTTGTTGCCGGTCGAGACGGGGCACGAGCCCGGATTGCACTCGACATAATTGTTGTTGATGACGCCCGAGGTGAACCAGCGCTGCTGGAGGAGCAGCGAGAACTGGTCGTTCGAGTAGCTTTGCGTCACCAGCCATTTCCAGTCGGGCGTGGCACCGAAATTCTGCCCGGCGGAATCGTTGGGGATCGTGCCCGGCAGGCCCGAGTCGCTGACATATTTTGCGACGTGCGTGGCAAGGCCGCGCAACACGAACTGGCCCGGCAGGCCCAGCGGATTGCGCCACTGATAGCTCGCCTCGATATCGAAGCCTTCGGTCTCGATCGACGCGAAGTTGAACGACTGGACGTTGATGAAGTTCGGGCCGTTCGGGTTGTTGAGGTTGAAGGCGTCGCAGGTCTGCGGAAGGATGTTGGTGAAGCAATAGTTGACGATATCGCCCGCACCCAGGCTCCCGATCACGTCGTCGATCTTGATGTTGTACCAGTCGAACGAGATGTTCAGCCCCGGCAGCCACGAGGGATTGGCAAGTGCGGCGCCGAGGGTGTTGTAACGTGCGATCTCCGGCGTCAGCTCGGTATTGCCGACGCTGTACTGAAGGGCCAGCACATTGCGGTTGTTGAAGGGGTCGAAGAAGTTCGGCAGCGTCGTCGTGACGGGCGCCGCGAACAGTTCCGACAGGTTGGGCGCGCGGATGTCGCGCGACGCGACGCCGCGAATGCGGAAGCCGTCGAGCGGCAGATCCCAGGTGCCGCCGATCTTCCACGTCCAGACGGTACCCGACGTCGAATAGTCGGTTACGCGCGCCGCGCCGTTGATGTTCGCGCGGCCAAGCCCATCCGAGTTGATGATCGGAAGATCGACTTCGACATAGGCTTCCCTGACGCTGTAGGCGCCGGTGCCGGGGTAATAATTGCCGGCATACCAGTTGGCACCGCCCGCCAGCAGCGTCGGGTCGACGGGATAGTTCGCGTTGTCCGGCGCGTTGCCGAAGCCGCCGCCATAGGGATCGCCATAGACCCGGTAGAATTCGTGGCGCGCCTCGCCGCCGAACGCGACCGAGACGGGGCCGGCCCACAGATCGAACGGCTGACCCGAGAAGTTGAGGCTGACCACATCCTGCGTCTGGCGCGTGCGCTGGAACGGGCCGTTCTCGGGCTGGACATAGCGCAGCGCCGCTTCGGACGGATTGCCGCCGATGATGTTGAGCGGCTGGCACCCGTTGGCGCGGGCGACGGGATCGCGGCAGACGATCTGGCCGTTCAGGGTGATGGCGTCGATCGCGCGGTCGAAGCGGCGCGACAGGTGGATGTTGCTGACCTCGATGTCCGAATAGTTCGTGCCGTGTTCGAAGTAGATGTCGTAGTTCCAGTCGGTGCCGAACACGGGCGTGCGGCCCTTGGCGCCGGCGACGAAGCGATACTGGCGTCGATCGGTGCGGACCTGCGTGCTGCCGAGCGAGGCGTTGCTGGTGCCAAAGCGGAAGCTGGTGATGCCCGCCGCCGCGCACTGGTTGCGCACCAGCTGAGGCACGAACGGATTTTCGCACTGGATGGTCAGGTTGGGGCGGTTCTGGCCGTTGATCGGCTGGTTCTGCGTGCGGACCTGGCCCAGGTTCACGCTGACATAGAGTTCGTTGTTCGGCGCGAAGTCCCAGCCGAGGCGGGTATAGGCGTTGAGCCGTTCGATCGACGACTTGAGCGAGCGGCCCGAATCGACGTTGCCCGATACGTCGCCGCCCTGGCAGAAGCCGAAGTCGCAGCCGATGACCGTGCCCGCGGCATTGCGCGCCGGGACACCGTTCGAGCCATACTCGAAGGCAAAGGGATTGCCCGCTTCGTCGAACGCAGTGCCCTGCAGCGGGCCGGCGGTGATGAGGCCGAATTTGGTGAAGCCGATCGACTGGGCGAAGTCGCGCAGCACCAGCTGGGGATTGCCGTCGTTGGTGATGTTGCGGTTGACCAGCGTGCGCTGCACGAACCAGTCGCGGCCTCCCGCCAGGCCGATGCCATAGGGGCCGGGACCGACGCCCGCCTCGTTGCCGTACTCGGTGCTGACGACGAGGTGGACGGTTTCGTCGAGGAAGCTCGTGCCACCCGCCAGCTGGACGAGGACTGTCTCGTCATCGGCGTAATCGGTAATGCTGCCCTGGACGTTGCCCTTGATCCCCTTGAACCGGGTATCGGTGATGAAGTTGACGACGCCGCCGACGGCATCCGAGCCGTAGGAGGCGGAGGCGCCGCCGTTCACCACGTCGACGCGGCGAATGAGCAGCTGTGGGAAGAGGCTGATGTCGGGCACGCCGGTCACGTTGGCGCCGACGACGCGCTGCCCGTCGAGCAGCGTCAGCGTGCGGATCGCGCCCACGCCGCGCAGCGAGAAGGAGCTGAGCCCCTGCGCACCCGAGGAGGTCGAGAAGGTGTTGGTCTGCGTACCCGAGGACCCCTGGAGCGAGGGCAATTGCGCGATCGTCGTGAAGACGTTGGGCTGGGCATTGGCGGCGATCTGTTCCTCGCCGATCACGGTGGTCGGCGTCGGTGCGTTGAAGCCGCTGGCCTGAATGCGCGAGCCGGTGACGACGATGTCCTGCGCGCTGGTGGCGATATCGTCGGCCTGATCGGACGGCGGCGTCGCCTGTGGCTCGGGCAGCGGCGCGGCGGCGGGCGGCGTCTCCTGCGCGAGCGCCGGCGCGGCGAGCAGGCAGGTGGCGAGCGCGGCGAGACTGGCAGCGCCGGTGCGGCGCCACAACAGACCCGGAACGGTACGATTGCTTGCAGACATCTCTCTCTCCCTGAACCCCCGAGGGGCTTGTCGTGCGGTGCCGTATCCGGCCCGTTTGCCGCGTTACGCGATCATTGACGCAATATCGTATACTATATGATCCATGCCGGTGCAAAGGTCTTCGTTGCCGGCCGGCTTGCGCTTGTCGCCGCCGACTCGCCGACCCTCCTTACCCTCTTATCAAGTGCGATAGATAACGCTACCATCCGCTTCATGCGAGCGTGCATTGCACTTGTCAATAGTAGGACTATAGTCCCCGCTCGCAACGGGTTCCGTTCAGGCATTAAGGCACTGAAGAAGCCTGTTTGTACGAAAGAGGGCGCCATCATCGACTCGTCGCACAAAAAGCGGCACGGGCCGGGCGGATGATGACGTTAACGGGAGGGGTGATGAAGGTCGGACGCATACCGAAGCTGCGCTGGACGATCATCGCGTTGTTCGTCGGCGCGATGGTCATCAACTATCTCGCGCGGTCGGTGCTCGGCGTCGCCGCGCCCGTCATCCTTACCGAACAGAATATCTCCAGCGAGCAATATGGCTGGATCACCGGCGCCTTCCAGATCGGCGTGATGTTCCAGCCGCTCGCCGGCTACGTGCTCGACGCGATCGGGTTGCGCACGGGCTTCGCGATGTTTGTCGCGGCGTGGTCGATCATCACCGCGGCGCATGCGCTGGCGAGCGGCTGGATGGGCTTCGCCGTGCTGCGCGGCGCGCTGGGCCTGGCCGAGGGATCGGCGCAGCCCGCGGGGCAGAAGCTGATCGCCGAGTGGTTTCCCGCCAAGGAGCGCGGGCTTGCGGGCGGCATCTACAATATCGGCGCGTCGTTCGGTGCGGTATTCGCGCCGCCGCTCGTCGCATGGGCGGTCATGACCCAGAGCTGGCGGCTGGCCTTCATCGTCGCCGGGGGCATCGGGCTGATCTGGGCGGTCTTCTGGTATCTGTGGTTCCGCACGCCGCAGCGTCATTTCGCGCTGGGTGCGGCCGAGCGCGACTATATCCTGTCGGGGCAGGAGGCGCGGCTGGCCGCGACCGCCGAGCGGCCGCGGATGCTGACCCTGCTGCGCCGCCGCGACCTGTGGGGCATCGCGCTCCCCCGGATGCTTGCCGACCCGGTATGGGGGATGCTGAGCTTCTGGATGCCGCTCTACCTCGCCCGCGTCCGTGGCTTCGACCTCGCGCAGATCGCGCTGTTCGCTTGGCTTCCTTTCCTTGCCGCCGACCTCGGCTGCCTTTTCGGGCCGGCGATCGTCGCGGCGCTTCAGCGGCGCGGCGTCGACCTGATCGACGCGCGGCGCTGGGCCTTCACCACCGGCGCCGTGCTGATGACGGGCATGGCCTTCGTTGGTATCGTTACCAATCCCTATGCCGCGATCGCACTCCTCTGCCTCGGCGGTTTCGCCCATCAGACGCTGTCGGTTACGGTCATCACCATGGCGAGCGACCTGTTTCGCCGCAACGAGGTGGCGACTGCTGCAGGCCTGGCGGGCTTCGCGGGCAATCTCGGTGTGCTGGTCTTCTCACTGGTGCTCGGGGGCATGGTCGACGATGTCGGCTATGAGCCCTTTTTCGTGCTTCTCGGCGTGCTCGACCTGATCGGCGCGCTTCTCCTCTGGACGCTGGTGCGCAAGCCGCGATGACCCTGATCCGCAATCCTATCCTGCCGGGCTTCAACCCCGACCCGTCGATCGTGCGCGTCGGCGAGGATTTCTACATCGCCACCTCGACCTTCGAATGGTTTCCCGGCGTGCAGATCCATCACAGCCGCGACCTTCAGCACTGGCGGCTGGCGAGCCGGCCGTTGATGCGTCCCGCGCAGCTCGACATGCGCGGCGATCCCGATTCGTGCGGGGTGTGGGCGCCCGACCTCTCGCATGCGCATGGCCGCTTCTGGCTCGTCTATACCGACGTCAAGCGTTACGGCACGACGACGGTCGACGGCGCGACGGGCGTGTCGCTGCGCGATTTCCGAAACTACCTCGTCACCTGCGAGACGGTGGACGGCGAGTGGTCGGACCCCGTCTTCCTCAACGGCAGCGGGTTCGATCCCGCGCTGTTCCACGACGACGACGGGCGGACGTGGCTCGTCAACATGCTCTGGGACCATCGCCCCGGCCACGGCCGTTTCGCCGGGATCGTCGTGCAGGAGTTCGACCACTCTGCAGGGCGGTTGGTGGGCGAACCCCGCAATATCTTCCCCGGCACCGACCGCGGCTTCACCGAAGCCCCGCACCTCTACAAGCATGACGGCTGGTACCATCTGCTCGTGGCCGAGGGGGGCACCGGCTGGAACCATGCCGCGGTGATGGCGCGCTCGCGCGATCTGTTCGGGCCGTATGAGGTGCATCCGGATGGCGCGGTGCTGACCGCGAACGGCCGGCGCGAGGGGGCGTTGACGCGCGCGGGGCATGCCGACCTCGTCCACCTCGCCGACGGGACGCCGTGGATGGCCTATCTCTGCGGTCGCCCGGTCGCGTCGAGCGAGCGCTGCATCCTGGGGCGCGAGACCGCGATCCAGCCGATGGTCTGGGGCGAGGACGGCTGGCTGCGCACGGTGGCGGGCGATGGCGAGCCCGATCCGGCACCGCCCGCGCCGCTGCCCCCCGCGCCGTGGGACGAGCCCGAGTGGGACGGCGGCTTCGACGGCCCCGACCTGCCGCAGCCGCTGCAATGGCTGCGCAGCCCGTATCCGGAGCGATTGCTCAGCCTGACCGAGCGGCCGGGCTTCCTGCGCCTGTATGGCCGCGACACGGTGGGCAGCCTGTTCGAGCAGGCGCTGGTCGCGCGGCGGCAGACCGACTTTCGCTATCGAGCCGAGACGCGGCTCGAGTTCGAGCCGCGCGACTTTCAGGCGGCGGCGGGGCTGATCTGCTACTATAACAGCACCAAGTTCCATTACCTCCACGTCAGCCGCGACGGCGACGCGCGCGTGCTCCAGCGGATGACCGCCAATCCCGAGGACGGCGCGATCGAGATGGTCTTGCTGGGCGAGTTGCCTGACGGCCCGATCGAGCTGGCGGTCGAGGTCGATGGCGTGGCGCTCCGCTTCTTCTGGCGCGCGGACGGGGCCGAGTGGCAGGCGGCGGGCGAGCCGCTCGACGCCAGCATCCTGTCGGACGAGGCGACGCTGCCGGGGCTGCCCAACTTCACCGGCACGTTCGTGGCGATGGCGTGCCAGGACATGAGCGGGCGGGGCACGCCGGCGGACTTTGCGTGGTTCCGGTATGCGGGGCGGGGGTAGGGGCGGTGTATCATAGAATCTAAAATGTCGGCTTTGGGCAGGTTAGGTGCCGTCCGGATTCATCCGGAAATCGTGCCCACACTTGGAGCAGATTGCGTCGGGGATAGGGGTGCCTGCTATGCCCAGCGGTCCCCAGTTTGGACCAATCGTGTAGGGAGATTTCCCGAATTTGGGGCAAGCGATCGTCAGCCCTAGAAACACCTGCAAGGCGAATCCAGCAGCGAAGACGAGCTAGCCTTTCATGACATGGTCTTCGTCGGCGACGAAGAACCAAACCACTCCCACGAGAACCAGCATGAGTGGGAGGGACATGACGAAGGAATATGCTCGTATGCGAACCATGCGTTTGCTTACATGAGGTAGCTCATGTTCGCTATTGGACGAAAGCCGACTTCGCAAAAGTAGCCACCTCAGCCCCGCGGCCCCGCCACCGACTGCCGCTCGACAATCTCGTGGTCGAGGATGCAGTCGCCCGGCTCGCCATGCCCCAGCAGGCGCGCCAGTGCTTCCGCCGCCAGCCGATGCACCGGCTGGTGGATCGTCGTCAGCGGCGGCCAGAGCGTGACCGCGGCGGTGGTGTCGTCGAAGCCCGCGACCGACAGCTCGCCCGGCACGTCGAGGTGGCGGCGGTGCGCGACCGAGACGACGGCGGCGGCCATGTCGTCGTTGCTCGCGAAGATCGCGGTCGGCGGGTTGTCGGCGGCCAGCAGCTGCTCGCCTGCCGCGAGGCCCGAGGCATAGCTGAAATCGCCCTGCGCGACCCGAACCTCGACTCCGCCCGCCTCGCGCACCGCGGCATAGAAGCCGGCCATGCGCTCGGCGCTCGCCGCCTGGTCCGGGTTGCCGAGGATGAAGCCGAGCCGGCGATGGCCGAGCGCCAGCAGGTGCCGCGTCATCTCGTACGCCGCCAGCCGGTCGTCGATCCGCACGCAGGTCGCGCCCGCCACGCCGTGCGCACCGACCGCCGCGATCGGCACGCCCGCCGCGCGCAGGATCGACAGGACGGGCAGCGCCTCACCGAGGGGCGGCGTCACGACGACGCCCGCGAGGCCCGAGGCGACCAGCTCCTCGATCGCGGGCAAGGGGGGCGGGTGGCCGTTCTCGCCGCGCAGCAGGATCAGGCGCGCGCCGCGGGTCGAGGCTTCCTCGAACACGCCGGTCAGGAACTCGCTCATGAACGCGCGACTGGGATTGGAATAAAGGACACCGACACGCAGCTCGGTCGAGGTGACGAGGCTGCGCGCGGCGACATTCGGGGTGTAATCGAGCGCTTCGATCGCGCGCTGGACGGCGGCGCGCGTCTCTGCGGCGACGCCGCTCTTGCCGTTGATGACGCGGCTGACCGTCATTGGCGACACCCCCGCCGCCGCCGCCACGTCGATGATCGTCGCGCCCCGCGCGCCGCGTGCCCCGTTCTTCACGGATATAGGTGTATCTTTTGTTGGGCTGGAGCGGAAGCGGGACACATCTCAAGTCCGTCCCTGACTAAGGCGCCGGCTGGGCAGGTCCGTGGGGTCGAAACCACCCCACCTCGAACCTGCCCACCCCCGGCCCCTCCGTTCCAGGGAGGGGAGAAGTGCCTTCAACGCTTCGGTGCGAGATAGCCGTGCATGCCCATCCAGCGGGTGAAGGCATCGAACCAGCCGGTGCTGGTCGTCGACTTGGGATACATGCCGAAGCCGTGGCCACCCTGTTCGTAGAGGTGGAACTCGACCGGGCGCTTGGCCGTGCGCCAGGCGTCGATCAGCCCGTACTGCGGCGAGCCGAACAGCGGATCGTCGGCCGCCAGCGCGACGAACATCGGCGGCGCGTCGGCGGGGGCGGGCATGGCGTTCAGCGGGCCATAGATGTTGCCGATAAAGGCGGGCTTGGCATCGACCCCGTTCAGCGTCGTCGCCATCGTCAGCATCGCGCCTGCGGAAAAGCCCACCATGCCGATCCGGTCCGGATCTACACGCCATTCCTTGGCCCGGGACCGGATCAGCGCGAAGGCGGCGCGCGCGTCGTCGATCTGCGGCGCGAGATTGGCCATCATCGCCGAGGCGTCCGGCCGGCGCGTGGCGCGAGCGGCACCCGAGAACATCGCCGTCATCGAAGCCTCGAACCCGGCCATGTCGGCGGGCGTCTGGTTGAGGCGATACTTCAGGACGAAGGCAGCGACCCCCTTTGCATTGAGCGCCTTGGCGACGTCCCAGCCCTCATTCTCCATCGACAGCGTGCGAAAGCCGCCGCCGGGAGTGACGACCACCGCCGCGCCCGTCGCCTTGGCGGGATCGGGGAGAAACGGGGTCAACGTTGCGACGGTGACGTTGCGCGCGAACACGCTGCCATACTGGCTGTGCCAGCTCTCCTTGTTCGGCGCGTTCGGCAGCTCGCCCGTATTCAGCAAGATCGCCGTCGGCTGGGCCGGGATCGGAATCGGCGTCATCTTGTCGTTTTGGGCGTGAAGCGGTGTGACCGCTAACATCGCGAGGCCTGCCGCCATCAGGCGCAGCTTTCGCCATCCTCCCGTCATAGTCGCTCTCCTATAGGATTTGCTCCAATACTCCTACTAAGCGTCCGAATGGATGTCACGCGCGATTGCATTGCCCCAAAGCAATTGCGCGAGAAATTTTGGCGTCCGGCGCAACGAGGCGGCGGTTCAATAGAAGCGCGCCGCGTCGTCCGGGTCGGCGGGCGGGGCATCGGCCGGGGTCATGACGAACTTCACCCGATCGATGCAGCCGCTCCGCCCTTGCGCACTTGGCTTCAGCCTGGCCATGCGCAGCATCTGCGTTGCCTGACGCCCGAAATCGGCGGTCGGCTCTGCCGCCACGACGGTCAGGTTGCCGATTTCGCCCCACGGCGCGACGTCGTAGCGGACGATTGCCCAGCCCTCGATCCGGCGGCGGCGATAGGGCTCGGGGAAGGTCAGCGTCGGCGCCTTTGCCCAATCGCGTCCGTCGGGGCAGGTGGGGGAGGGGGCCGCGACCGCGTCGGGCATCGGCGGCGCGGGGAGCGTGTCGGCGGTACGCCAATAGGGATAGACGCAGCCTGTCCGCGCGCCGCCCGAGAAGCGCGAGGCGCGCATCGCCTTCACGGACGCCGCGTCGAGCGCGCGGTTGCCCGTACCCTCGACCGCACGGACGCCGGTCGGCTTGCCTGCCGCATCGGTGTCATAGGCGACCAGCGACCAGTCCTGTACCCCCGGGGTTCCCGCAATGTTTCGAAAGTCGGGCATGGCCCGCATCAGCGCGCCGGGCCGCGGTCGGTCGGCGCAGTTGCCCGCCGGGCGGATTCGATCCCAGCCCTCGCGCGGCAGCCGGCCCGACCGCGGGTTGATCGTGTAAGAGACGAGCTCGGCCACCGGCGCCTCGCCAAGTGGCGTCGAGACCGGCGAATAGGTGATCGAACAATCGCGGCGTGCGGCGGCCGGGAAGCGGCTTGCGGCGAGGGCAGGGAGCAGGTCGTCCGGATGATAGCGATAGCCGCCCGGCGCCCGATCGATCGAGACCGGCCGGCCGTCGGCGGCGATGGCGAAGCGAAGCTCGACCGGTGCCTGCGTCGCGGGACCAGAGCCGTAACGGAGCGTGTTTCCCGGCCGCCGGATCGGCGCGGCTTCGACGGGTCCGTCGGCGCAGCGAACCGGTCCCGGGACCCAGCGAAGAAGCTCCGGGTCGGGGCGGGGCGGCGTGGCGCCGTCCTGGATGGGCGGCGGCACTGGCGGTGCGGGCGGCGCAACAGGTACGGCCTGCCCGACTGCGAGGGTGGCAGTCATGGCGACAATGACTGGATTTGACACGCAACCTCCCGATTCGACCTCGGTCGGGCAGGCACGCTAATCTGCGACTATGTGACTGGCCAGCCGCCCCTTTTCAGACGCGGCCCTTGAGCGCCTTCTTGAGGCGGGCATGGGCGCTCGCCTTGATCTGACAGATGCGCGCGGCGCCCACGCCCACCACCTGGCCGATCTCCTCGAGGTTGAGTTCCTCGACATAATAGAGCTGAATGACGAGCGCCTCACGCTCGGGCAGGTCGGCGATCGCGCGGGCGAGCGCGTCGCGCGTGCCCGCTTCGGCGAGGGCGGAAAAGGCGTCGGCACTGTCGTCGGCGAACCAGGCGGCCTCGTCCGAATAGACCTCGTCGATCGAATCGAACCGTACCGCCTCGGCGCTGGCATAGTCGGTGCGCAGCTTCTCGATCGTGACGCCCAGCTTCTCGGCGATCTCCTCCTCGCGCGGGGGCCGGCCGAGGGTGTGGGTCAGCGCGGCGAGCGTTTCGTGATAGTGCCGCCGCCGTTTCATCGCGCCGCGGGTCAGCGTCGCCTGTCGCCGCAGCTCGTCGATCATCGCGCCGCGCACGCGCGTCATCGCGAAGTTGCGGAAGCTCGTCTCGCCCCGATCCTCGAAGCTCCTCGCCGCCTCGACCAGCGCGACCATGCCGATCTGAATGAGGTCCTCGACCTCGACCAGGCTGCTCATGCTGCCATGGACGTGCCAGGCGACGCGGCGGACCATCGGCAGCTCGGCGCGGACCTGTGCCTCGACATCGCGGACTGCGGGCGTGGTCGGGCGATAGGTGAAGAGCGTCATGTCGTTCACGCCGGCAATGCCCCCGGCGCGCCGATCACCGCGACGACCTCGACCGCCTTGTCCTCGGGCACTTCGAAGAAGCTCATGACCGGCGTGTCGGGCAGGCAGGAGCGAACGAGCTTCCTGATCGCCAGCCGGATCGAGGGCTGGACGACGAGCGCAAAGGGCTTGGCCTCGGCCATCAGCGGCTGGGCCGCATTCTGGAGCGCGTCGACGATACGGCGGCCGAGATCGGGCTCGATCGTGTGGCGGCGGTGGACGTCGGCGCGCATCGCCTGACCGAGCAGCGCCTCGAGCTGCCCCTCGAGCGTCATCACGCGAAGCGGCTCGCGCACGCCGCACAGTTTCTGGACAATGAGCGGGCCGAGCTCGGGACGGATCGCCTCGATCAGTTCCTCGGCATCGAGCGTGCGCTGCGCGGCGACGGCGATGGCGGCGGCGATGCGGCGGAACTCCTTGAGCGGGATGTTCTCGGCCAGGAGCCCGCGCAGCACCTGCGTCAGCGTGGTGAGCGGCAGCGGCGCGGGGCAGAGCGCCGCGACGAGCGCGCCGGCGCGTTCCTTGAGCCCGTCGAGCAGCGACTGCACCTCGTCCGGGCCGAGCAGGTCGGCGGCATGCTGGACGAGCTGGTGGTTGAGGTGCGTGGCGATGACGGTGCCGGGATCGACCACGAGGTAGCCCATGCCCGTCGCCGCATCGGCATCGCCCGCGGCGATCCAGGTGGCGTCAAGGCCAAAGGTCGGGTCCTTGGCGGCCTTGCCGCGCAGTTGCCCCACGCCAGTGCCGGTATTGAGCGCCAGCATCTCGTCGGGGCTCACCTGATCCTCGCCGACGACGACGCCGCCGACGACGATGCGATAGGTGAAGGGCGCGAGGTTGATGTCGTCCCGCACGCGCACCTGCGGCACGACGAAGCCGAGGTCCTTGGAAAGCTGGCGGCGGACGCCGGTGATCCGGCTCATCAGCGGAGAGCCTTTGCGCTCGTCGACCAGGGGGACGAGGCCGTAGCCGATGTCGAGCATCACCTGCATGCCGTCGGTCACTTCCTCCCAGCCGATGCGCGACAGGTCGGGCGCGGGCGGCGCGGGTTCGGGCGGGGGCGGGCGGTCGGCGGCCTTTTTGAGGCGCCAGGCGCCGTAGCCAGCGGCGGCGGCGGCGGGCAGGATGACCAGCGTCGGCATGCCGGGCAGCAACGCGAGCAGGCCGAGGATCGCCGCGACCGGAGTCCAGGTACGGTGCGACGCGAACTGGCTGCCGATCTGGCCAGACAGGTCGTGGGATGAGGTCACGCGGGTGACGATCGCGGCGGCGGCGATCGACAGCATCAGCGCGGGTATCTGCGCGACGAGCGCGTCGCCGATCGCCAGCATGATGTAGTGGGAGGCGGCTTCGCTCAGCGACAGCGAATGGCTGGCGACCCCGATGATGACACCGCCGACGATGTTGATCGCGAGGATGAGGAGGCCGGCGACCGCATCGCCCTTCACGAACTTCGACGAACCGTCCATCGAGCCGTAGAAGTCGGCCTCGGTCGAAACCTCGACGCGGCGCGCGCGGGCTTCGTCGGGGGTGATGAGGCCGGCGTTGAGGTCGGCGTCGATCGCCATCTGCTTGCCCGGCAGTGCGTCGAGTGTGAAGCGCGCGGAGACTTCGGATACGCGCCCCGCGCCCTTGGTCACGACGATCATGTTGATGATCATCAGGATCGAAAAGACGAGGATGCCGACGACATAGTCGCCGCCGATCAGGAAGGTGCCGAACGCCTCGATCACATGGCCGGCCGCCGCGCCGCCTTCGTGCCCGTGCACCAACACCACGCGCGTCGAGGCGACGTTGAGGCCGAGGCGGAAGAGGGTGACGAACAGGAGGACGGTGGGGAAGGACGAGAAGTCGAGCGGCTTCTGCGCGTTCAGGGCCACCATCAGCACCGCGAGGCTGAGCATGATGTTGGCGATGAAAAAGACGTCGAGCAGCGCGGCCGGAATTGGCACGACCATCAGCACGACGAGAAGCAGGATCGCGCCCGGCAGCGCCATCGAGCGCGATGCGCCGGCGAGGCCGCCTTTTGTCAGCGAAGCGAGCATCACGCCCCCAGATTGGCGAGCATGAGATAAGCGAGACGCGCGGTTTCGGGCGTCGGACGATAGGGACTGACCCGGTCGCCTTGCCCGCGGGGCTGGCTGCGCACGACATTGAGATTGGCGAGCGTGGTCTCGAGCCAGGCATCGTCGCCGCCCTCCGCCTCACTGCCGAGGATCACGTCGATGCCGGGCAGGCGCGGCGTCGCTTCAGCCTGCGCGAGCTGGATGCCGCCGGGTATCGCGCGTGCAGCGGTCTCGGTGCCGCGATCGAGCTTGCCGGCGAAGCGATTGTAGATTTCGGAGAGGCTGCGCGGACGCCCGCCTTCGGCATAGAAGATGCTCGAATTGGCGCGGGCGGCTGCGGGGAACATGCCCGCGGCGCTGCGGCCCGGGTTGGCCTGCATCTGGGCGAGGAACTTCTTGGCGCCGCCGATGCCCAGGAAATGCGCCATGTAGAGATCGGTGCCGGTCGCCTCGCGGCCCAGCATGCCTTCCAGCTCGGCCTTGTTGTCGGCCGCGTGTTCGGCGGCCATCAGGCTGGCGGCGCGCGGGTCGGTGCGCAGACCCAGGATCGCCTGGCGCGCATTGGGGTCGGTGACATAATAACGGCCATTGCCGCCGCGCTGGATGCGGTCGGCGGCCCAGCCCATGCCGTGCTCGGCGCCGTGCTCCTTCATCACGCCCAGCCAGCTCTGCTCGATGAACTGATAGAGGCCGGTGGCCGAAGAGGTGCGCGCACGGGCCCCGGCTCGCATGCCGCTCTCGATCTGCGCCTGGCCGAGCAGATAGGAGAAGTCGATGCCCGTCCGCCGGCTCGCCTCGGCGATCGCCGAGTGCGGGCTCGATGCCGTCATCGGAATGTCTGCCGCGGCTGCGGCGCGCATGTTCATTGCAGTCAGGCCCCCGTATTCGGGGACGCAGCAGCAAGGGGCGTGCCAAACAGGCCCGCGCTAGCGCGCGAGCGGAGAGATCACCAGATGGGCAGGGTCAGGCGTAGACGCCCGCGCGGTATGGCGCGACCGCGGTACCGGCAAGCGATTGCAGCCGGCGGCGGACATTTGCCGCCATCAGGTTGACATAGATGCGCGCCGTCTCGTTCAGCCGCTGCGCCTCGTGCGCGAGCGCGCGGGTCTCGTCGGTCAGGGGCTCACCCTCGCAGGCGGCGACCGCCTCGATATGGCCGAGCTTGGCGGCGGTTGCACGTTCGAGCGCGCGGGTGTCGTTCGCCTTCAGTGCCGCGATCTCGGCATGGAGGCAGTCGATCACCTGTACGAGAGCGTCACGCCGCGTCATCGGGTTTCCAGTTGAGCTTGAAGGCGAGCAGTCGATCGGCGATCGTCGAGGGGACGATGGGGAATGAGCCGTCCTCGACCGCCTTCTTGATCCGCGCGACGCGTTCGGTATCGACGGGCGGCTTGGCGGCCATCTCCCGCGTGACGGCGACCGCCGATGAGCGGACCGTTTCGGCCGCCTGCGGCGATACCCCGTCGGCGACGCGCGCGACCGGCGCGGTCGGCGTCACCGGGGCGAGGCCGGGCTTGGCAATGGGCTTCGAACCGATCGGGTCCATGACGATGTCCGCTATCCACAAGGAGAGACATTTCGGGTAACGACCCTTGCCGCGCGGGCTTTAGGATTTTTTTCATCTGCCGCGCCGCCGACGATTTGGGCCGCACCGGCAAGCGCCGCGTTGTCCGCGAGACAGCGAGGAGAAGCGGGCGATGAGCGAGGACCTGACCGGCGCCGAGATCGCGGAGACGGCGCCCGACGTCTTCGAGGCCAAGGCCGAGGCGCCGCCGCACCGCATGGCGCTGCTCGCGGTGCTGGCGGGCATGTTCATCGCCTTCGGGTCGATCGCCTATCTGGTCGCGCAGGCAAGCGGCCCGCCGTCGGGCACGACACAGCTTCTCTCGGGCCTCGCCTTTTCGGTCGGTCTGATCCTCGTCACCGTGACAGGAGCCGAGCTGTTCACCGGCAACACGATGTTCGTACTCGCCGCCGAAACCGGCGAACTCGGTGCCGCGCGAATGCTGGCGGCGTGGGTGATCGTATGGCTCGGCAATCTGGTCGGCAGCGTGATCGTGGCAGCGTTATTCGTCGCTGCAGGCGGCGGCGCCGGGATCGAGGGCGCGGTCGCCGACGCGGCGCTATCGACCGCCGCGACCAAGACGGGGAAGACCACACTCGCGCTCGTGAGCTCCGCCGTGCTCGCCAACATGCTCGTCTGCCTGGCTGTCTGGATGGCGATCGGCGGAAAGTCGCTGCCGGCGAAGATCCTCGCGATCATCGGCCCGGTGACGGTGTTCGTCGCGGCGGGTCTGGAACATTCGATCGCCAACCAGTCGCTGCTGGCGATCGGCTGGCTGATCCAGTCGGACGGCGCCATCGGGCTGGCAGCGATCGGCCGCAACCTCGGGCTGACGACGCTTGGCAACATCGTGGGCGGCATGGCGGTCGCGCTTGCGCTCGGCCATGCGCAGCTGAAGTCACCAGCCGGGTAACGTCACCCGGCCCATGTCGACCGCGACCGCCTGAATCGGCGGCTTGGCGGGATCGACCTTGACCATCAGGCGGCCACCCTTCGCCGCGTCGCCCATTGCCACGCCGTCGCGCGTGATCGAGAAGCCGGCGGCACCCGCCTCCACCGTCACCGGATCGCCCCGCTTGACGACAATCTCGGGCTTGGGCGGGGCGACGGGTACGGCGGCGGCGGCGGCGAGGACAGGTCGCGCCGCTGCAGGGGCCATCTTGACCGGCACATAGATCTTCCAGACCGGCGCCATGCAGCTGACGACGACGGCGTCCTTGTTTGTGCCCCGCCATTCGAACTGGGGCATCGGGCATTGCGCCAGCTTGAGGCGCGCGTCGACACGGGTGACGGCGCCGCCCTCCTCGCCGATCGCGCGGCCGGTGAATTGCTGGACCGCGGTGTCGATCAGCGTCGTCGACTGGAAATCGGGCGCGCCGGCCAGTGCCAGCATCAGAAGGGCAGGGGTCATGGCAAGGCTCCTGAAACAGCGGCAAGCGGCAATTGCCGGGCGGCAAGCACTTGCCGCCCGCCGGCAAAGCCGACCGAGAGAAGGACGTGGCGGCCGTTGCTGGCCGGGTCGGTGGAAATGACGATGCGGTCGCGCGAAATGGCGCCACCGCGAACCAAGGTCGCGGCGACGCCGCGCGCGCGATCGGCGGCGAGGATCGGGGCCGCGCCCGTCAGCGGATCGCGGTCCGCACTGCTGCCGTCGGTCGATCCGGTGACGGTGATCGTGGTGCGTGGGTCGGCCGCTGCCTCCCGCGCCCAGCCGATCAGGTGACCGAGCGGCGGCGTGGCGGCATCGGCGATCCCGAAGCCGCGCACCGCGGCGCGGTCGAGCGTGATCGGCTCGGCTTCGGGCAGCGCGCCGTCGAAGCCCTTGCGGATCGCGGCGGCCAGCTGGCGCCGGTCGAGCTGGCTCGACTGCACGAAGACGAAGAAGCCGACGAGCAGCAGGCACAGGTCGGCAAGCGTCACCAGCCAGAGCGGCCGACTGGGTTCGAGGCCGTCGAAGCGGTTCATGCGGCCATCCCGGCGCGCGGCCGCTCGCGCCGGGCGAGGGCGAGGAGCGGTGCCGCCAGCCGCTCGCGCTCGAACGCCTCGGCGCGTGCGAGGCGGCGCAGGCGACCGGCGATGGGCTGCGCGATCAGGTTGCCGAGGAGCGCGCCGTAGAGTGTGGCGAGCAGCGCGACCGCCATCGAGGGGCCGATGACCGCGGGGTCCTGCATCGCGGTGAACATGCGGACGAGGCCGATG
Organism: Sphingomonas spermidinifaciens; assembly: GCF_002351485.1. Lineage (GTDB taxonomy): Bacteria > Pseudomonadota > Alphaproteobacteria > Sphingomonadales > Sphingomonadaceae > Sphingomonas > Sphingomonas spermidinifaciens. The sequence goes on from NZ_NWMW01000002.1 coordinate 789,217, forward strand.
ATCGTGCCGATCAGGCCGAAGGCGGGCGCCGCCTCTGCAATGCTCGCCCAGACCTCGGCGACGGCGAGGTGACGCTCTATGCGGGCATCGCGGGCGCGGAGGATCGCGGCCTCCACGGCCTCGGGCGGCTCACCGTCGACGATCAGCCGGACAGCGAGCGCGATGTCGGGATCGTCGATGACCGAGCGGTCGAGCGCCATCGCCCCGTGCTTGCGCGCGATGCGGCCGAGCGCGGCGATCTGTTCGACTTCCGCATCGAGCCGCGGTGCGCGGCGGCCGAGCACGCGCAGCGCGCCGATCGCGCGGATCATCAGGCCAGGTGGAAAACGCACGAGGCTGGCCACCGCAACGCCACCCAGCACGATGGCGGCGGCGACAGAATCGGCAAAGGTCGCAAGCGGGTTCATGCGCGTGGTTGCAGCAAGAGCCGTGCCAGGGTCGCCGCGTTGCCGCTTTGCCGGCCAGGCGGCAAGATGTTGCCGGTAGAGCAGTGACTCAGGCTTCACCGGACCTTTGCCTCGCTCGCTGTGAGCGGAAGAAGGAGGACGCGGGACCCGGCTCGCACGGGTACGACGTAGCGCGGGTTCACGCGAAGGCGCGGAGAGCGCGGAGACGTTGCGCCTGTTGCCGCTTGGCGGCTGACGACGGTGCCCTAACCACGGCGCAGGCCCCCCCGCATCGACACCCCCGGCATCTCCAGGCGAAGCCAATGCAAAACTGGCACGCCCCTTGCTGTCATCCTGCCGGGACGATCCCACGCGCAGGGAAAGGAGGCGCGGCGACATGGCGAATGAAGGACTTTTCGGCGTTCACGGCACCGCGCTCCAGGTGCGCTCGCAGCGCATGGGCAAGCTCGCCTCGAACATCGCCAACGCCTCGACCCCCGGCTACCAGGCCAAGGACATCGACTTCCAGGCGGCGCTGCGCGGGGCCGAGGCGCCCGGCGGCCGTACCGACATGTCGATCACCGCCGCGACCCGCTATCGCGTGCCGACCCAGGCCTCGATCGACGGCAATACCGTCGAGCTTTCGACCGAGCAGACCGCCTTTGCCGAGAATGCCGTCGCCTATCAGACGACGCTCGCGTTCCTCAACGGTCGCATCAACACCATCACCCGCGCGCTGAAGGGCGAATGACGATGGCGTTCCAGCAGAACCCGATGAACATCTTCCAGGTCTCCGGCCGCGCCATGTCGGCGCAGCTCGTGCGGATGAATACCACCGCCTCGAACCTCGCCAATGCCGGCGCCGTGTCGTCGAGCGAGGCCGCCGCCTATCGCACGCTGAAGCCGGTCTTCCGCACGCATTTCGACGCGGCGAGCCAGATGGCGACCGTCGATGTCGAGCAGGTCAAGACCGCGGGCGAGGCGCCGACCAAGCGCTACGATCCCGGCAATCCGCTCGCCGATGCCGAGGGAAATGTCTGGGAAAGCGCCGTCGACGAAACGCGCGAGCTCGTCGACATGATGGAGGCAGCGCGCAGCTATCAGAACAATGTCGAGGTGATGCAGACGGCCAAGTCGCTCATCACCGAAACCCTCCGGCTGGGACGCTAAGTCATGGCGACGACCTTCGACGGCACGCTCGCCGGGCTCGGCATCAACCGCACCGGCACGTCGGGCGTGAAGACGATCACCCGCGCCCAGCAGCAGCAGATGGGCCAGGACGATTTCCTGCAGCTGATGACCGCGCAGCTCAAGAACCAGGACCCCTTCTCGCCCGTCGACAACACCCAGATGGTCGCGCAGATGGCGCAGTTCTCGTCGCTGGCCGGCATCACCGAGATGTCGACGACGCTGAAGTCGATCGCCGACAAGCTCACCGGCACGACGATGGGCGACGCGCTCGGCTGGGCGGGCAAGACCGTGCTGACCGAAGGATCGGTTGCCTATCCGCGCGCCAGCGGCGGGCTGGAGGGCGCGGTCGAGATCGACAAGGCGGCGACCGACGTCACCGTCACGATCAGCGACATGAACGGCGGCGTCCTGCGCACGATCCCGCTCGGCGCGCAGAAGCCGGGCACCGCCAATTTCGATTGGGACGGCAAGACCGAGGCGGGCGAAGCCGCCGGCGCCGGCCCTTTCAAGGTGACGGTCGCCGCCAATGACGGCGCCGCGCCGGTCGCGGCTCGCAGCCTCGTGTGGGCGCCCGTCGCCTCGGTTTCGCTCGTCGAGGGAGAGCCCGTGCTGACGCTCCCCGGCATCGGTCAGGTCAAGACAAGCGCCGTCCGCTCGGTCGGCTGAACTCCGTTTCGCAAAGGAAGAAGCAATGTCCTTTTACACCTCGCTCAGCGGTCTTCAGGCCAGCCAGAAGGAAATGTCGACGATCAGCCACAACCTGGCCAACGTCGCCACCGACGGCTTCAAGAAGAGCCGCGTCGAATTTGCCGACGTCATCGCCTCGAGCGTGACGGTCAGCCCCAATGCCCAGGTCGGCTCGGGCGTCGTCACCAAGTCGATTCGTCAGCAGTTCGGCCAGGGCAACCTGATTCAGACCGGCGGCGCATTCGACCTCGTCGTGTCGGGCGACGGCTTCTTCATGACCAAGCCCGCGGCCGAGGGCAGCCAGACCACCTATACCCGCAACGGCGGCTTCAACGTCGACAACGACCGCTATGTCGTCGACGGCAATGGCAGCAGGCTTCAGGTCTATCCCGTCGACGGGTCGGGCGCGGTGATCGCCAGCGGCATCGACGGGCTCGCCAGCCTGCGCCTGCCCGAGACGAGCGGCACGCCCAAGGCGACCGGGGCGGTCGCGCTCAACCTCAACATCAATGCCGGTTCGTCGATCCCGAGCGCGGCGTTCGATCGCCTCGACGCCACGACGTACAACCAGTCGACGCAGACGACGATCTACGACGGCAACGGCAACCCCGTCACCATGACCAACTATTTCGTGCGCACCAAGGCGCCGACCGTCGCCGACCCGACCAGCCAGTGGCAGGTGTACAGCTTCGTCGGCGACACCCAGCTGGGCGTCGATCCCGCCAATCCGCAGCCGGTGACGCTCGATTTCGATACCGCCGGCACGCTGACCGCGCCGACCGCGCCGACCGCGTTCGGTCCGTTCACGCCGCTGGGGTCGAGCGCCGAGCAGACGCTGAGCCTCGATTTCACGGGCACCGCTCAGTCGGCCTCGCCCTTTGCCGTCGTCAACCGCACTCAAGACGGCGTCGCCGTCGGCAAGCTGCAGTCGGTCGCGGTGGACGAGAGCGGGATCGTGCGCGCCACCTTCTCGAACGGCGATGCCAAGGCGCTGGGCAAGGTCGCGCTCGCCAATTTCTCGAACCCCAACGGCTTGCGCCAGCTCGGCAACAGCAACTGGGCCGCCACCGGCGTGTCGGGCCAGCCGACGCTGGGCGAGGCGGGCGCCAATGGCTTCGGCGGGCTGATGAGCGGCATCGTCGAGGGATCGAACGTCGACATCACCGAGGAGCTGGTCGCGCTGATCGCGGCGCAGCGCAACTTCCAGGCGAATGCGAAGGCGCTCGATACGTCGAGCCAGATCTCGCAGACGATCTTCAACATCCGCTCGTAAGCGAACGCGGGGGCAGGGGCTTAGGCGATGGACAAGATGGTCTACACCGCGCTGTCGGGGCTGAAGAGCCAGATGGCGGCGCAGAGCGTGATCGCCAACAACATCGCCAATGCCTCGACCATCGGCTACCGGCAGGATCGGGTGAGCTTCGAACGGCTGATGCTGAAGGGGCAGGCGTTCGAGACGCGCTCGCCCGCCGCGGAGGAAGTCGCCGACTTCGACCGCCGGTCGGGCGCGATCGTCTCGACCGGCCGCAACCTCGACGTCGCCGTCACCAGCGACTCCTGGATCGCGGTTCAGGCGACCGACGGGACCGAGGCCTATACGCGCCGCGGCGACCTGAAGGTCGCGCTGTCGGGGGTGCTCGAGACCGGTGACGGCTATCCCGTGATGGGCGAGGCCGGGCCGATCACGATCCCCCCGCACGACCGCATCATGATCGCCGACGACGGCGCGATCAGCATCCAGCCCAAGGGCGCCGAACCGGGCGCACCGATGCAGCAGATCGGCCGGCTGAAGCTGGTCAGCGCCGAGGGGTCTAAGACGCTCAAGGGTCTCGACAACCTGCTTCATGTCGAAAATGGCGGCGTCCTGCCGACCGACATGGCGGCGCGCGTCGCCTCGGGCAGCCTCGAACAGTCGAACGTGAACCTGACGCAGGCGCTGGTCGACATGATCGAGAACCAGCGAGGTTACGAGGTGCAGGCCAACCTGCTCGCCGAAGCCAAGAAGATGGACGAACAGAGCGCATCACTGATGCGCATCCAGGGTTAAGGAGACGCCCCCATGGGTAACGCCGCCATGCACATCGCACGCACCGGGCTCGACGCCCAGGACATGCGGATGCGCGTCATCTCGAACAACCTCGCCAACGTGAACACCACGGGCTTCAAGCGCGACCGTGCGAGCTTCGAGACGCTGGCCTATCAGGTCGTCACCGCCGCCGGCTCCGCGAGCACGTCGGAGACGCGCTATGCCACCGGGCTCAACCTCGGCACCGGCGTGCGCGTGCAGGGGACGGCGCGGATGAACACGCAGGGCTCGCTCCAGACGACGGGTAACAGCCTCGACCTCGCGCTCGACGGCGACGGGTTCTTCCAGGTCCAGATGCCCGGTGGCCAGCTGGGCTATACGCGCGCCGGCAATTTCGCCCGCTCGCCCGAGGGTCTGCTGGTGACGTCGGAAGGGTATCAGGTCATGCCCGGCATCACGATTCCCGAGGGCGCGACCTCGATCACGATTGGCGGCGACGGCACCGTGTCGGCGACGATCCCCAACCAGACCGATGCCGCACAGATCGGCCAGATCCAGATCGCCAGCTTCCCCAACGCCGCCGGGCTCCAGGCCGCGGGCGACAATTACCTGACGGAAAATGCCGCGAGCGGCCCGGTCAATCTCGGCATCGCCGGGCAGGACGGTCGCGGCCAGATCCGCCAGGGGATGCTCGAAGGATCGAACGTCAACGTCGTCGAGGAACTCGTCGACATGATCGAGACGCAGCGCGCCTATGAGGTCAATTCGAAGATGATCTCGGCCACCGACGAGATGCTGAAATATGTCAACCAGAACCTCTGAGGCGCGCACCGTGATCGTTCGCCGCGGCGTCCCCTCGCGCTCGGGCTGGATCGAGTTCGTCGCCGGGCTGGCGCTCGGCACCGCCGCGCTCTCGATGATCGGCCTCGGCGCCGCGCCGGCGCACGCGCAGCTTTTCGGCAAGAAGCAGCCCAAGGAAGACTATTCGGCGACACTGCCCGCCGCTCAGCCCGTGCGGCCGGCCAATGGCGCGATCTTCCAGGCGAGCGATGGATATGCCGCGCTCTACGAAGGGCAGCGCGCGCGCCGAATCGGCGATCTGCTGACGATCGTACTGGTCGAGCGGACCGCGGCGTCGAAGTCGGCGACCTCGAACCTCGACAGCAAGGGTGGCTTCGGCCTCACCCCGCCGACGACAGGTGCGCTCAACCTCTTTAACCAGAGCGACGCCAGCATCAGCGGCAATCGCGGCTTTCAGGGCCAGGGCAGCACCGATCAGGCGAACGCGCTGTCGGGAGAGGTCAGCGTGACCGTCGCGCAGGTGTTCCCGAACGGCACGATGCTGGTGCAGGGACAGAAGCGCGTGACGCTCAATCGCGGCGACGAGTTCGTCCAGATCAAGGGCATCGTTCGCACAATCGACGTCGATGCGAACAACCGCGTCGCCTCGACCCGGGTCGCCGATGCCAAGATCAGCTATACCGGCAAGGGCGACGTCGCCCGCGCCAGCCGCCAGGGCTGGCTCAGCCGCTTCTTCCAGGTCGTGAGCCCGTTCTGATGAGGGACCTGTCCGCCATGCTGCGCCGTCTCTTTCCCGCCCGTCCGGTGCCGATCTGGACGCTGATCGCCCTCGCGCTCGTATCGGCGTTCGCCGCGCCTGCCCATGCCGAGCGGATCAAGGACCTCGGCGCCTTTCAGGGCATCCGTGCGAACCAGCTGACGGGCTATGGCATCGTCGTCGGCCTGCCGGGCACGGGCGACGACAATCTCGAATATACCGTCCAGTCGATGAAGGGCGTCACCGCGCGCTTCGGCTTTCAGCTGCCCCCCGGGATCAACCCGGCACTCAAGAACGCCGCGGTCGTGATGATCACCGCCGAGCTTCCCGCCTTTTCCAAGCCAGGCCAGCGGATCGACATCACCGTTGCCTCGATGGGCAAGGCCAAGTCGCTGCGCGGCGGCGCGCTGATCCTGACCCCGCTCTACGGCGCCGATGGTCAGATCTATGCGATGGCGCAGGGCAACCTCGCCGTTAGCGGGCTGGGTGCCGAGGGCGCCGACGGGTCGCGGATCGTCGTCAACATCCCCTCCTCGGGCCGCATCCCCGACGGTGCCACCGTGGAGCGTGCGGTCGATACCGGCTTCGACACCGCGCCGACCCTCACCTTCAACCTCGCCCGCGCCGACTTCACTACGGCGCAGCGCGTTGCCGCCGCGATCAACGGCCGTTTCGGCATGATGACCGCGCGCGCGACCGATGCCGTCTCGGTCAGTGTCGCCGCCCCGCCGGGCGCCGACCTCCGCACGCAGATGATGAGCCAGATCGAGAACCTGCCCGTCGAGGCGGCGGAGGCAGCGGCGCGCGTCATCGTCAACGCCCGTACCGGCACCGTCGTCATCAACTCCGCCGTGCGCGTCGCGCCCGCCGCGGTAACGCACGGTAAACTTACTGTGCGTATCGACGAGGCGCAGCAGGTGGTTCAGCCCGCGCCGTTCAGCCAGGGCCAGACCGCGGTCGAGCAGCGCAGCAATGTGGGGGTCGAGGAAGAAGTGAAGCCGATGTTCCTCCTCGAACCCGGCCCCAAGCTGGCCGATGTGGTCAAGGCGGTGAACGCGATCGGCGCGTCGCCCGCGGACCTCGTCGCCATCCTCGAAGCGCTCAAGGAAGCTGGCGCGCTCAAGGCCGAGCTGGTGGTGCTGTGACCGATCTGCCGAACCTTCCGGGCGTCAACCTCGCCACCGTGTCGACCGACACGGGGCGGCTGGGCACGCGTGCCAATCTGGAGGCGGCGGGCAAGAAGTTCGAGGCGATCTTCACCGGCATGATGCTGGGATCGATGCGCAAGGCGAAGCTCGCCGACGGGCTGTTCGAATCGAACGCGCTGACGCAGTTTCGCGACATGCAGGACCAGCAGCTCGCCAAGTCGATGGCCGAGCATGCGCCGATCGGCATCGGCAAGGCGATGACCGAGTTCCTGGCGAAGAACGCCGGAAAGACCCTCGAATGAGCGACCTGCTCGCCATCGGTGCGAGCGGCGTGCGTGCCTATCAGGGCGCGCTCGCGACGACGTCGGACAACATCGCCAATGCGGGCACCGCGGGCTATGTCCGGCGGACGCCGACGCTGCGCGAGGTGGCGGCGACGGGCAGCACCGGCGGCACGGTCCAGGCGGGCGTCGCGCTCGGGCTGGTCGATCGCGCCGCCGACGCTTTTCGCTCGAGCGCGGTGCGATCGAGCGGCAGCGAGCTGGCGCGCAGCGAGACGGGCATGGTCTGGCTCGACCGGATCGAGCAGACGCTGGACGGCAGCCAGTTGTCGGCGCGACTCGGCGACTTCTTCAACGCGGGCCAGGCGCTTGCCGCCAACCCCGCGGCGGGCGCGCCGCGCGCGGTGATGCTGGAGCAGGCGGGCGCGGTCGCGGCGGCGTTTCGCGCGACCGGTGCCTCGCTCGACGAGGCGCAGGCCGATATCGCTACCGCGGCTCAAGGTGCAGCGGGTGAGCTGACCGCGCAGGCTGCGGCGCTGGCCAAGGTCAACTCGGCGATCGGCCGCTCGACCGGCGCCGCGCCCCCGGCGCTGCTCGACGAGCGCGACCGTATCCTCGAATCGATGTCGGCGCTGGTCGACGTGTCGGTCAGCTTCGATGCGGCGGGCCGCGCCACGGTGAAGGCCGGCGCGGCGGGCGGCCCGACGCTGGTCGCGGGCGACCGGGCGGCCGATGTCGGCGTGTCGCTCAACGGGCAGGGGGCGCTCCAATTCCATCTGCGGCTCGATGGCGAGGTCGCGGTGATTCCGGCACAGGGCGGGACGCTTGCGGGCATCGTCGACGGCGCGCAGCGGGTTGCCGATGCCAAGGCCTCGCTCGACGAGCTTGCCACCGATTTCATCGACGCCGTCAACGCCGTCCAAGCGGGCGGCGAGGATCTGAACGGCGCGGCCGGCGGGCCGATGTTCGCCGGCACCGACGCCGCGTCGATGACCGTCGCGCTCACCGACGGCGCCCAGATCGCCGCGGCGACGCCGGGCGCCGGCAAGCAGGGCAACGGCAATCTTCAGGTGCTGGCGGGCGTGCGCAAGTCGGGCGGGTTCGAGGACCGGCTGACGACATTGCAAAGCGCGACCGGCGCGGCGATCGCGGCCCGGCGCAACGTCATCGACGCGCAATCGGCGATCCACGACAACGCCGTCGCCGCACGCGACGCGGTGAGCGGCGTCAATCTGGACGAGGAGGCGGTCAACCTCCTCAAGTTTCAGCAGGCCTATCAAGCCTCGGCGCGGGTTATCCAGGTCGCGCGCGAAACCCTCGATTCGATCTTCGCGATCCGGTGAGCGCCATGAACCGCATTTCGACCAGCCAGTTCTACTCGCGCAGCCTGACGCAGATGACGGGCCTGAACGTCCAGGCCGACAAGCTCCAGACGCAGATCTCGACGACGAAGAAGCTGGCGGTCGCGTCGGACGATGCCGCCGGGTTCACGCGGCTCGCGTCGCTCAAGCGCGGCGCCTCGAACGACAAGGCCGCGGGTGCCAATATCGACCTGGCGCAGGGTATTCTGGCCCAGTCCGAGGCCGCTCTGGGCTCGATCACCGACCAGTTGCAGCGCGCCAAGGAGCTGGGCGTACAGGCGAATGGCGGCACGCTCAGCGCCGACCAGCGCGCGATCATCGCCAGCCAGATCGACGGCATCATCCAGGATGTGACCGCGCTCGCCAACCAGAAGGACATTCGCGGGATCGCGATGTTCGGCGGTGGCGGCGATGCGGCGTTCGCCGTGGGCGCGGGCGGTGCAATCAGCTATGTCGGCGGCACCCGGACGGGCTCGATCCCGACGGGCAACGACACCGACGTCCAGGTGACCGAGGACGGCACGCCGATGCAGGCGGTGTTCGACACGCTCGCGGCGCTGTCCGCGGCGGTGAAGAGCGGCGACGGCATCGGTGCCGCCAACGACCAGGTCACCGGCGCGCTCGATACGGTGTCGGCCATGCGCAGCAGCGTCGGTGCCCGCGCGATGCGCCTCGACATCGAGATGGAGCGGCTCGACGAGGTCGCGCTGGGGCGCGAGGAAGCGCGATCGGCGATCGAGGATACCGACGTCACCGCCGCGATCACCGAGCTGCAAAAAACGCTGACCATCCTGTCGGCCACGCAGGCGAGCTTTACCAAGCTCACCTCGCTCAGCCTGTTCGACCAGCTGCGCTAAAGCATCGTCATCCCGGACTTGATCCGGGGTCCCGCTTCCTTTCGCCGCCAGAAGAACAAGCGGGACCCGGATCAAGTCTGGGGCGGCGAAGATGGATTTAGGCTGGACCAGCGCGATCAAAACCAGCGCTCGGTAACCATTTCTCGACGCTTCGGCGTCACAACATGGGACAGGGCCGCGTGTGTGCGGTCAGGTGTGAATCCGGGGGCTCCCAGTTCATGTTTCCTGCAATCGGTTTTGTCGTCCTCATCGCGATGGTGTTCGGCGGCTTCGCCATCACCGGCGGTGCGCTCGGCCCCGTCATGCATGCGCTCCCGCACGAGATGCTCATCATCGGCGGCGCGGCATTGGGCGCGCTCATCATCGGCAATTCGGGCCGCGAATTGAAGGCGATGGGCGGCGGGGTGATGAAGGTCATCAAGGGGCCGAAATACAAGAAGCAGGACTATCTCGACGTCATCTTCCTCGTTTCCAAGCTGATGAAGATGCTGCGCGTCGAGGGGCCGATCGCGCTCGAACCGCATGTCGAGGAGCCCAAATCCTCCGCGCTGTTCGCCGAATATCCGCGTATCCTCGCCGACCACGCGCTGACCGCATTGATCGCCGACACGCTTCGCCTCGTCGTCGTTTCGTCGGGCACGCTCGACGTGCACGCGGTCGAGGAGGTGATGGACAACACGATCAAGACCCATCATCACGAGGTGCAGGGGCCGCAGACGACGCTGCAGGGGCTGGCCGATGCGCTGCCCGCGCTCGGCATCGTCGCCGCGGTGCTGGGCGTCGTGAAGACGATGGGCTCGATCGACAAGCCACCCTCGATCCTGGGCGGGATGATCGGGTCGGCGCTGGTCGGCACGTTTCTGGGTGTGCTGCTCGCCTACGGCATCGTCGGGCCGCTGGCGACGCGGCTCCAGCAGGTGATCGATGCCGATGCGGCGATCTATCACACCGTCAAGCAGATCATCATCGCCTCGCTCCACGGTCATCCGCAGCCGCTGGTGATCGAGGCGGCCCGGTCGGGGATCGCGCACCACAACCAGCCCGGCTTCGCCGAGGTATTCGACGGCCTGAGGGGCCGGTAAGATGGCCGCCGCACGGGCGCCGCACGGCAACAACCAGCCGCCCAAGATCATCGTCAAGAAGGTCTATGTCGAGGGACATGGCGGCCATCACGGCGGCGCGTGGAAGGTCGCCTATGCCGATTTCGTGACGGCGATGATGGCGTTCTTTCTACTCATGTGGCTCCTGGGTGCGACCAACGAGAAGCAGCGCAAGGCGCTGGCCGATTATTTCGCGCCGACGCTGATCGAGCTGAAGCAGAAGTCGGCGGGTGCCTACGGGCCGTTCGGCGGTGCGTCGTTGACCGATGTCGACAGCTATCCGAACCGTTCGGGCCAGACGGGCACGCGCGCGCTGACCGTGCCCGCCGGCGCCGAGGGCGGCACCGACGTTGGCACCGGCGAAAAGGGCTCGCTCAAGGAAACGGCGAGCATGATGCAGGACCGCAAGAACTTCGCGCGGCTGCGCGCGACGCTGCAGGCCAAGATGAAGCAGGACGGCAAGATGGCGAAGCTCGCCCGCCATGTCCGCTTCGTCCAGACGCGCGACGGGATGCGCATCGACCTGATGGACGACGCGAACTATTCGATGTTCGACCTCGGCACGACGGTGCTGGTGCCCGAGGCCGACCAGCTCGTCGGCATGATCGCGACGAGCATCGGCGGCATGGAAAACCCGATCATGATCCGCGGCCACACCGACGCGCTCGGCTATGGCAATCCCTTGCAGATGAACAACTGGATGCTGTCGAGCGGCCGCGCCGAGGCGACGCGCCGCCGACTGGCGCGCGGCGGCGTTCCCGAATCGCACTTCGAGCGGATCGAGGGCGTGGCCGATCGCCAGCCGATGATCGCCGATAATCCGGGCGACCCGCGCAACCGGCGCGTCGCCATCACGCTGCTCTATCGCCGCGACGGCTTCGGCGGCGATGCGCCAACGGGGCCGGTCAAGGCGCTCGATCAGAACAGCTTGCGCAGTTCGAGCCGCACCGACCGGCCGATCGGATCGAGCAAGGCGGGCTGAAGCCCCGGCGGCGTCGCCCCCGTCGCATCGGTCACGCGGATGCGCTGGTCGAGGAGATTGTCGAGGCGGAGCGACACGCGCGCGCCGCGCAGCCAAGCCGTCCGCCGCGCCACCTGACCCAGATCCGCGAAGGTGCGCAGGTTGAGCGTGAACAGGCTGCCGAAGCGCAGGTCCTCCGCGGCGGTGGCGCCGGTGACGCGCGTCGGCGACTGCCAATCGGCATTGACGCGCAGGCCCAGGCCGTCGCGCGTGAAGCCGCTGCGCAGTTCGACCTGATGCCGCGGCTGACCACCGCGCCCGCCGATCGCGTCGCCGCCGAGCAGGTCGAGCTCGGGCAGGCCGTCGCGGATCAGGACCCGATCCTCGAGCCTGAGCGTGTGGAACAGCGCGAATTGGAAGCGGCCGCCGCCGCCGAAACCGCCGCCGCCACGACCGCCGCCGCCGAAGCCCCGGCGCCCGCCCTGGCCGCGCGGCGGTCCATCCCCCGCCGGTCGCGGTCGGCGCTGCCCCGCACGGTCACCGAACGCCTCACGAAGGATCGCGCGCGGATCTCCGCCCGCCTCGCGCGCGGCGCGGATGCGGCGCTGGAGCGTGCCGGTGACGGGCAGCGACAGGTTGAAGCCCCAGCGGAACTGCGACCGCTCGGTTCGCGCGAAGTTGATCGGGCGGGTGTCGATCTGGACCAGCCGCCCGCCCTCGCCGCGGACGAAGCGGTCGGGAAAAGCGGCCTGGATCGCGGCCGTCGCGGCGGGGAAGCTGGCGATCGCGTCATCGATCGTGTTGGCGGTATAGTCGGCGCGCAGGTTGAGATCGAGGTCGGCGACCGGCCGCCAGTTCGCCCCGAGCTTCAGCGCATCGCGCCGATCGGCACGCAGCCCCGGATTGCCGCCCTCGATCGCGATCACGTCGACCGTAGTACCCAGCACATAGTCGAAGGTGCGCACATTGGGCGTCAGCAGGAACGGCGCGCCGAGCTGCTGCGGGGTCGGTGCGCCCCGCTCATGCGTGCGCGAGGCGATCAGGCGCAGGCGCGGCGCGGGCGACCAGTTCGCGCCGTATCCCACGGTCGTCAGCGTGCCAAAGTCCGAGAGCTCCTCGACCGCGCCATTGAGGTTGACGGTCAGGTCGCCAAGCGGCGCCAGCACGCCGCGCCGGCGGCTGGCGATCGGCAGGTCGAGGTTGAGCTGCGCACCCGCGTTGCGACGGGTGACGTCGCTCGCCTGCGCGACGCCCGCCCGCAGCGAGCGGCTGTCGAGGTCGCGGCTGCCCAGCCCCAGACGCAGCGTGGTCCCCGCGTCGCCTGCGGGCAGCTTGAAGAGGTCGCCGCTGACCACGCCGTCGAGTGTCGCCGTGTTGGCGACCGATCGCGCCGTGTCGGGCGCATCGAGCGCGAGCACGGGCAGCTCGGCGAAGGGATTGACGGTACCGGCGGTGACGCCCGCGCGATAGTCGCCGAGCGACAGGCGTCGCTCGGTCTCGGTATCGGTCGCGGTGTAGTTGTAGCTGCCGGTCAGCGTCCAGCGCCACTCACCTGACTCGCCATTGGCGCTGAACCCGGCATCGCCGCTTCGCGTCCGCGTCTCGCGGGTCAGTGCGCCAAGCGCACCGGCATAGCGCAGCACGCGCACATCGGTGTCGAAGGGCGAGAAGGGGCTGGCGCCGGGCAGCGTGACATCGACCACCGGCAGTCCGACCAGCGCCTGGCTGTCGTTGAGGGTGAAGCCGAGGTTGGCGGTCGCGGCGACGTCGCCCAGGATGTTGCGCGAGTAGACGGCGTTCCCCTCGACCCCGCGCGTGCGCGGACGAAGCGTGCGGAAGGGCGACAGATCGGTGACGCCGGGCAGGTTGGCACCGGCGGCGAAGTCGGCGAGCGTCGGAATGGCTGACGGGACGGGCGCGGCGGTGACGACCTGTCCCGCCAGCGCCGACAGCGCAGGATCGATCTCACCTGCGCCGCTTGCGGCCAGCACATTGCCCGCAAGCGAGGTCGGCAGGCCCGACGGATTGGGGGCGAGGTCGCGCTCGCGCTCGGTCAGCGCGCTTTCGCCCGAGACCTCCAGGTCGATGTTGAGCCGGCCGTCACGGCGAATGCGCAGATAATTGAGGTCGACCTCGCCGTTCGCGCTGCCGCCCGCGGTCGGGCCGCCGCCCTCGACCTCGACCGTGATCGCGCGGAAGCGGCGGCGAAGGACGATGTTCACCACGCGGCTATCGGCGGCGTAGCCATATTTGAGCGCGACTTCCTCGGGCAGGATCTCGACGCGGGCGATTGCCTCGGTCGGGATGTCGCGGATTTCGCGCAGGCTCGAGATGCGCCGCCCCTCGAGCAGCACGACGGGCGCCTCGCCGCCGCGCCCGCGCCCGCTGCCCGTCTGGGGGGCGAGTTCCGCGAGCAGTTCGGCGATGGTGCTGACGCCGAAGGCGCGCACGTCGGCGGGCGTCAGCGTCTGTTCGGGCGGTATGTCGCCCTGCACCGATCCGCGCGGACGCTGGCCGGTGACGACAATCTCGCCGGAATCGGCCGCCTCGGCCTCGGCCTCGTCCGTGGCCGCATCGGCAAGTGCGCCGGGCGCCGGCTCCTGTGCGAGGGCAGGCGCGGCAACGGCGACTAGGGGAAGGACAAGGATACGCATCATGACTCCGGCGGCAAACGCTTCACCGGCGACTAGGCCCCGCTTGTCGCAGAACTTTGTCAGCGTCGGTCGGGCGTTGCGAAGTCTAGAGCGCGCGGACGAGGCGGATGGCGAGGCCGAGCCAGGGCGGGTCGGCGACGACGATCTGACGCGCGCCATGTCCCGCGGGCAGCAGCTGGAGCTTGCCCGCATCGCGATCGATCAGCCGGCCGAACGCAAAGCGGCCGGCCGGACGCGGCACCAGCACGTCCCGGTTGAGCGCGCGGCCGAACCGGTCGGGCGGCAGCCGCTCGCACCAGAGCTCGTCGCCCGTCCGATAGTCGCCGATCGCCCCTACCACGCGCACCGCGATCAGACCGGGAGCGAGCGCGGGGGGCACGACATGCTCGGGCCGCTGCGGCGCGCGTGCGCCCTCGCTGCCGAGCAGCGCGGCGACGGGCAGGTCGGGGCGTTCGGGCAGGCGGACGAGGTCGGCGGCCTCCACTCCCAGCGCCGCGGCGATGCGGTTGAGCCATGCGACCGAGACGGTGCGCGTGCCCGTTTCGAGCCGGCCGATCGTCTGGGCGGTGGTCGGCGGCACACAGGCGCGCGCGACGTCGTCCAGCGTCATGCCGCGCGCGCGGCGCACCTCTCTGATGGCGGTGATCATCGGCGGCCTCCTAACCGGAACGGTTTCTTCCATGTCCTACAATCGCGCCGCTGTGGCAAGCGACCGTTGCGATGACAGGAGGCATGATGCGCGATTTGGTGGAACGGGGGTTCGAGGACGGGCGACTGACGGGCAGGGCGCCGGCGCGCGGGCGGCGGGCGGTGACCGTGAACCTCGCCGAATCACCGCTCGGCTGGCTCGCCTCGCGCGGGCTGCTGAATGCCCGGCAGGTCGAGGCGGGCGAGCACCTCCGCGCCGATTACGAGCGCGCGCAGATGGCGCCGTCGCTGACGATGCGCTGGGATGCGGCGCCGACGGGTCGCCACGCGCGTGCCGAGGCGCTCGACCCGACGAGCGCGCAAATCGCCGCCAAGCAGCGCTTTGATGCCGCGATCGGGGCGGTGGGTCCGGGGCTGTCCGACATGCTCTGGCGCGTCGTCTGTGCGTGCGAGGGGGTGCCCGCCGCCGAGCGCGCGATGGGCTGGCCGGCGCGGGCGGGGCGCGTGGTGCTGGGCCTCGCGCTCGACCGGCTGGCGGATCATTACGGGCTTGGCTGAGCGGGCCCTTTCAGGAACCGCGTATAGGCCCAGCTGATCGCAATCAGCGTGACGCCGATGCCGAGGAAGGAGACCACCCGCAGGATCCCTTCCAACGCGATGTCGACGGTGAAAACCTTGAACGCGACGACCATGACGAGGCCAAGCCCCGCGAAGCGCAGGTCACGTGCCCCGCCGACCAGCCCGCTCCACAGCCAGACGAGCGCGAGCGCCAGCATCGCCGCCGAATATCCCCAGTTCTCGCCGGTGCCGACCGGACCGGTGAGCAGGCTGCCATGCGCTGCCTGCCTCACTGCCGCGAGCGCGGCGACGAGCATCAGCGCGAGCGCGGGAACGCGCCAGCGCCGCTCGCCCCATGTCCAGAGGATCGCAGCGGCCATGCCGGGCAGAAGGACCGCGGCGTTGAGGAGCGGGATCGACCCGACCGCCTGCGCTGCGAAGAGCGGCGACAGCAGCAGCAGGTCGAACCAGGCGATGCGCGCGATTGCCAGCGTCGCCAGTGTCCGCGCCGCCACCGGCGCACGCGTCGCCAGCGCGCGGGCGGCGGCGAGCGCGGCGAGCGTGATCGCTGCGCGCTCGTAGAAGCCGAGGCGCAGGAACGCGTCGGCATCGGCGATCGCCAGCGGCTGCTTCATCAGCGCATAGGCGGTGGCGGCGGCGAGCACGCCCGCAACGATCGCGGCCGGGCGGCGGGCCGCGCCATAGCCGTCCTTGTGGCGCAGCGGCAGCAGGGCCGCGACGGCAAGCGGCAGGAGGCGGAGGAGCACACCGCCGGCTGGCGGCAGCGCGGGGTAGATCAGCTCCTCGCCGGGCAGCGATCGCGCCAGCGCCTCGACCAGCGCGCCGATCTCGCGGTGCGCGGCGAGCAGGCCGAGCGCGAGCGGTATCGCGGCGCTTCCCGAGAGGGCGCGGGCGCCGAGCCGGCGGGCCACCTCGGCGATCGCGATCAGCGCGGCGGCCAGGGCGACACCTGCCGCATCCTCGCCGAACAGCGCCGCCGCGGCGAGTACGCCTGCACCCGCAGCCGCAAGCGTGCCGCCGATCAGGCCGGTATCGGTTCCCTCGATCCGATCGCGGTGCCGCCAGGCGAGCCAAGCGGCGGCCGCCAGCACGACGAGGTCGAATGGCGTCCAGGCAGCGCGCGGCAGCAGCTGCGGCGTGCCGAGCTGCAACACCGCGAGCGGTCCGAGCAGGCCGATAACCGCCATCAGCGCCCAGTCGCGGTGCGCGCGCGAGCGGGTGAGGCCGGGCGCGCCGAAGATCAGCGTCGCGGCGATGGCGGCCACGCCCGTCGTCCCTGTCGTCGGCGCGGCGGCAAGGAGGACGAGCAGTAGCGCCGCGGCCATCAGCGGCGCGGGCGACAGCACCGGCTCGCGCCAGGCGAGCGCGACCGCGGCAGCGGCGAGAACGAGGTAGAAGGCCCAGCCAAGCGGCGAGAAATCGAGCGTCGGCGCGAGGACGAACAGCTGCGCGAGGCCTACGCCAAGCGGAGCGAGGCGCAGCCAGCGCGACCGCGCGCCGCTGGCGGGAAGCGCGAGCGCGGCGCCGATCGACAGCAGGACGACGAAGCCGCCGACGATCGGTCGCGCCTCGGCCCCCAGCATCAGCGCGAGGAAGCCGGTCCAGCCAAACCCCGCCGCGGCACTCGCGACCGCCAGCCAGCCCCAGCCGCGGCGCACCGACAGCACGAACAATGCCGCGAGCAGCAGCGCGAGATAGACGAGCAGCGGCGCGGTGCCCGCCGCGTCGTAGCCGGCGACCAGCGGCGCGAGGAACCCGCCCGCCAGCGCCATGATCGCGGTCGGCGGCCCCTGCCGGAGCGACAGCGCAAGGCCCGCGCCGGTGATCAGGAGCAGCAGCACGAAGGCGGGCAGCGGCGCGACCAGGTGATAGAGCGCGGCGGCGAGATAGAGCGTCGCATAGAGGCTCGCCACGCCCGCGCCCGCCAGCGCCTGGCCGATGCGCGGATCGTCGCGCGTGGCGGGCAGGCGACGCGCGGCCTCGCTCGCGGCGATGAGGACAAAGGCGAGCAGACAGGCGAGCAGCGTCCGCGCGCCCGGCCCGAACCAGCCGCTGTCGATCGCCGCGCGGACGAGGAAGAAGCCCGCGAGCACCAGCGCCGCGCCGCCGATCCAGACGGGCAGCCGCCCGCCGATCAGGCTCTCGAGATCGAAGCCCGCCTTCGCTTGTCCGACACCGGGTGCTTCCGCGGCGGCTCCGGCGGATGCCACGGGTTCGGACGCCGGCGCCGAAAGCGCGGGTTTAGGCCGTGTTGCAGCGTGAGGCGCGGGACGCGGCGCGAAGGGCGGCGGCGCCCGGCGGACGACGACCTCGAACTCCCTTGGCTCGGGTGCGGCCGCGTCGGCGAGGTCCTGCAGTCGCGCCTCGGCGCGGGCGAGGCGGCGGCGCGTGTCGGCGAGGACGATCCCCAGCGCGATGACGGCGGCCAGCAGCAACGGCTCCAACGATACGCTCCGTCCATCGCGCCCCGCGGCGCCCGGATGGCAGCCATAGCGGGGGTACGGCGAAAGTCGAACCTTTCGGACGGTGCGTGCGCACATCGCCCGCTGGCGCCGCGACCCATGATCCCCTACCTCCGCGGCATGCAATTCGACTTCATCCATTGCCACGGTTCGGGCAACGACTTCCCGCTGATCGATGCGCGCGCGCTGATGCTGACCGATGGCGAGTGGGCGACGGTGGCGCGCCTGCTCGCCGATCGCGGCGGGCCGGTCGGCGGCGATGGCCTGCTCCTCCTCGTCCCCGGTCGCGGCGAGACGGCGTTCGGGCAGCGCATGTTCAACCCGGACGGGAGCGAGGCCGAGACCTGCCTCAACGGCCTGCGCTGCGTCGCGCGGGCGGGGTTCGAAGCGACGGGCCTCGACCGCGCCCGTGTCGGCCTGCCCAAGAGCGATGCGCTCGCCGCGCGCGTGGCCGATATCGCGCCGGGCGTCGTCAGCATCGAGACGCGCATCACCTCGATCGACGATACGCCCACCGGCGTCGGCCTGACGGTCGGCGACGCGCCCTTCGTCGAGGCGACGATCCCCGGCTTGCCCAGCAACCGCCGCTTCACCGCGCTCGCCATGCCGAACCCGCACCTCGTCACCTTCGTCGACGCGATTGACGAGCGCGAGCTGATCGAGCTTGGCGACTGGTGCGAGGCAGCGCCGCCGCTGATTCCCGGCCGCGCCAATGTCAGCTTCGTGACCGCCGGTCCCGCCGGCTTGTTCGTGCGCACTTATGAACGCGGCGTCGGGCTCACCGACAGCTGCGGCAGTGCGATGGCCGCCTCGACCGTGGCGGCGGCGCGGACGGGGCGGATCGGCTGGGGCGAGGCGGTCGTCGTGCGCAATCGCGGCGGCATGGTGCGCGCCCGCACCGAACGCGCGGCGGACGGGTACGATGCGGTGGCGATCGCGGGCAACGCGACCTTTACAGCAGGCGGCGTCGCCGAGATCGACCTGGCCGCCGGGCGGCTGATTTCCGCGCGGATCACCGCGACACGGGATGCCGAGATCGCCGCGTGGGACGCGCTGATCGCCGGGTTGTAAAAAGGTCCGTTAACCTCGCCCTGCTACGCCCCCCTGCATGGCGCGTAGCGATGTTCGTTCACTGACGGGTTCCAAGGCTCTGCTGGTCTTCGGCGCGGTCTATGCTGCCGCCATCGGCTTTTCGCTGCTGACGCGATTCGGCGGCGGCGTGGCATGCATGTGGCTGGCGACGGGCGTGCTCGCGCCACTGCTTGCCAAGTTGCCGCCGCGTCTTTGGTGGCGGGTGGGCGTCGCGGCGATGAGCGTCAGCGGGATCCTGACCGCGACCGCCGGCCTCGGTCCCATCGCGGCGCTGCCGCTCGCGCCGCTCAATTTCGCCGAGGCGGCGATCGTCGCGCTCGCGCTGCGCCGCTTCGCGCCGGTCAACGATGGCGCGTTGCGCAGCATCGGACAGGTTGCGGTGGTGATCGGCGGTGGCGTCCTGGCGGCGGGCGTCAGCGGCCTTCCCGCCGCATTCGTCGCCGCACAGGTCACGCCCACCGACGTCTGGTCCAACTGGTTCAACTGGACGACGGGTCACTCGCTTGGCACGATCGCCCTGGCGCCGATCGGCCTTTTGCTGCTGAGCGGCGACCTGGGCCGCTGGTGGGCGGAGGCGGCGGCGAAGGAGCGTCTCGAGGCCGCGATCCTTGCGGCCGTCGTCACCTTGGTGGCAATGGTCACCTTTACCCAGTCGTCGCGGCCATTGCTGTTCCTGCCGCTGCTGCCGGTGGTGCTGACAACCTTTCGGCTCGGCCGGGTGGGGGCAGCGGTATCGACGCTGATCCTGTCGGCGATCGCGATCCTGTTTACGCTTCGCGGAGCCGGTCCGATCGCGCTGATGCCGCCGGATCCGGCGATGCGGGTGCATTTCGTTCAGTTCTATCTCGCCACCGTCGTCCTGACGGTGCTCCCTGCCGCCGCCGACCTTCGCCGGCGCAAGGACGTGCTTCGCCGGCTTGAGGCAAGCGAGGCGCGCTATCGCCTCGTCACCGAGAATGCGTCGGACGTGGTGCTGACGCTCGATCCGGACGGCCTGATCCGTTTCGTGTCGCCCTCGATCGAGGGGCTGGGCGACTATCGCGTGGCCGCGCTGGTCGGCACGCCGGCGGTGCATCTGCTGGCTCCCGAATATCGCGCCGCCGCCGCGCGTGCGCATCTCGATGCGCTGCGCCATCCCGGCACGTCGCAGGTGGTCGAGGTCGAGACACGTCCCGATGCCGAGGGAGTGCAGCGCTGGATCGAGATGCGCATGCGCGCGATCGAGAGCGGCGCGGCGCACGATCCGCTCGAGCTGGTCTGCGCCATCCGCGACGTCTCGAAGCGCAAGTCGGTCGAGGCCGAGCTGCAGCGCGCCGCGCGCACCGATCCGCTGACGGGGCTCGCCAACCGGCGCCTGTTCAACGACGCGCTCGACCTCGTGCTCGACCGGGTGCGGCGCGACAATCAGGCGATGGCGTGCATCGCCATCTTCGACATCGATCACTTCAAGCGCGTCAACGATGCCTTTGGCCACGATGCGGGCGACCGCGTCCTTGCCCGCTTTGCCGAGGTGGCCGCGCGGGTCACGCGCGCCAAGGACCTGGTGGCGCGGCTGGGCGGTGAGGAGTTCGGGCTGGTGCTGCCCGGCGCCGGCCGCGAGGAGGCACATGCGATCTGCGACCGGCTGCGGACCGAATTTGCGGGCGCGGCGATGGTGCTCGACGACGGCAGCTATGTCTGGTCGACGGTCAGCGCGGGCATCGCTGCACTGGGTCCCGACGATACGCGCGCTGACGCGATGCGCGTCGCCGATGCCGCGCTCTATGCTGCCAAGCGGGCGGGGCGCGACCGGCTGGTTCTGGCGGCTTGACCGCGCGCGGCAAGCGCCGAACGACGAGAAGCGGCGCGCCTGTAGGCGCGCCGCTGCAATCCGGTCGATGCCGGGATACGTGTCGAAACGGTTAGTTGGCGCGGCCGGTCTGGAGCCAGGCGCGCGCGGCCTTCTGCGCGGCGGCGATTTCGGCCGCGCTCATGTCCTCGGCCACTTCGGCGCGGCACGCCTGGGCAGCGCTGCTGCCCGACATGGCGGCAAGGTTGAACCATTTGTGCGCCTCGATCAGATCGACGACGGTGCCCTGTGCGCCGCTCGCATAGACCATGCCGAGATCGTAGAGCGCGTCGGCATCGCCGCACGCGGCTTCGCGCAGCCTGCTCTCGATCAGGAACTGCGCGCTCTTGAGACTGTTGCCCATGTCGCATTCACCCCTTTTGCCCCCTTTTCGGGCGGCTTGAGGATGGATGGTGAATCGCCAATAAATGGTTAACGCGGTTAACCTTGGCGGACCTGAACCTCGACATTGTCGATCAGGCGGGTGGCACCCAGCCTAGCGGCTGCGAGCAGACGCATCGGGCGGCCTGTCTCGACGGCCTCGGACAGCGTTTCGGCATCAACCAGCGCGACGTAGTCGACCGCGAAACCCGCGGCCGACAGCGCCTCGCGCGTTTGGGCAACCGCCGCTACCGGATCGCCGCCCCGCTCGATGACCTGGGCCGCGACGCCGAGCGCCCGCGGCAGCGCCGTCGCCGCGGCGCGCTCCTCGGGGGCAAGATAAAGGTTGCGCGAGGAGAGGGCGAGCCCGTCATCGTCGCGCTGCGTCGGCACCCCGACGATCTCGATGGCCATATCGAGGTCGGCGGCCATTCGGCGGATGACCGCGAGCTGCTGGAAATCCTTTTCGCCGAACAGCGCGATGTCGGCGCGAAGTTGGTTGAAGAGCTTTGCGACGACGGTGGCGACGCCGTCGAAATGCCCCGGTCGCGCCGCACCGTCGAGGCCGTCGCTGACTCCCGTCACCGATACCGTGGTCGCAAAGCCCGCCGGATACATCGCCTCAACGGGCGGCAACCACAGGAGATCGACCCCCGCCTCGGCCAGCATGCGCGCATCGGCCTGTTCGCGTCGCGGATAGCGGTCAAGGTCCTCGCCCACCCCGAACTGCATCGGATTGACGAAGATCGACACTGCGACTCGGGCGGCGCGGCGGCGCGCCTCGGTCACCAGCGCCATGTGGCCGGCGTGCAATGCGCCCATCGTGGGAACGAGCGCGATCCGATCGCCCGCCGCTTTCCACGAGTCGATAATCGCGGTGAGCGCCGCCTTGTCACGAATGGTTTTCACGGTCGGCCCCTTGCGATAATGACCCTTGGGGCGCGCGTTCTATGAGGGGGGGCGTGGCCGATCAACAAAGGAAGTTTGCGTCTTGGCCAGCCACGCCGACGGTTTGCACGTCATTGTCTTTGCGAACGAAAAGGGCGGCACGGGCAAGTCGACCACCGCCGTTCACGTCGCCATCGCGCTCGCGGCCAAGGGCGCGCGGGTGGCCGCGCTGGACCTCGACCATCGCCAGCGGACCCTCGGGCGCTATCTCGACAACCGGGCCGCGACGATCAAGCGCACCGGCCGCGACCTGCCGATTCCGCGCCACGCGACGCATGACGGCGAGAGCCACGACCGCTTCAACGAACTGCTCGGCGAGCTGAGCATCGGCGCCGACTTCCTCGTCATCGACACGCCCGGCCGCGATGATCCCTTTGCCCGCATCGCCGTCACCAACGCCGACACGCTCGTCACCCCCATGAACGACAGTTTCGTCGATTTCGACCTGATCGGGCAGGTCGATCCCGACGATTTCAAGGTGACGCGGCCGAGCTTCTATTCGGAGCTCATCTGGGAATCGCGCAAGAAGCGCGCGCGCGCGGACGGTGCGACAATCGACTGGGTGGTGCTTCGCAACCGCCTCCAGCATATCGAGGCGCGCAACATGCGCCGCGTGTCCGACGCGATCCAGCAGCTGTCGCGCCGCGTGGGCTTCCGCGTCGTGCCCGGGCTGTCCGAGCGCGTCATCTATCGCGAGCTGTTCCCGCAGGGCCTGACGATGCTCGATTCGCGCGAGTTCGGCGAGATGGCGTTGAGCCACGTCGCCGCGCGGCAGGAACTGCGCGAGATGATGGCGGGGCTGGCGCTGCCCGACGCGGCGGCGCTGCCGATCCCCGCCTGATGGGCAAGGTCCTTTTCGCGCTCGCGCTGATGGCGGCGATCTGGTGGTTGCTCAATCGCGCCAAGCGGCCGCGCATCAGCCTGTCCGAGGACGAGGCGCGCGCGGTGCTGGGCGTCGATGCCCGCGCCGATGCGGAGGCGATCCGCGCCGCGCACCGCCGGTTGGTGAGCGCGGTCCATCCCGACAAGGGCGGCTCGGCCGATCTCACACGGCGGATCAATGCCGCGCGCGACGTGCTGCTGCGTGCACGCTGAACGATTGTTGTTGCAGGTGCGAAAGAATGCAACTTTCGCATCGTAGGGGAATTATCGGCGCTACGCCTGAATCCTTGGGGGAACCATGACGCACGCTTTCGATCCGACTTCGCTACGTGAATATGACATCCGCGGGATCGTCGGAAAGACCCTGCACCCTGCCGACGCCGAGGCGATCGGCCGCGGCTTCGCCACGCGCGTGCGCCGTGCGGGCGGCACCCGCGTGGTGGTCGGGCGCGACGGGCGGATGAGCTCGGTCGAGATGGAGGCGGCGCTGGTGAAGGGGCTTACGGCCTCCGGCGTCGATGTGGTGCGCATCGGCCTGGGGCCGACGCCGATGCTCTATTATGCCGAGGCAACGCTAGAGGTGGATGGCGGCATCCAGATAACCGGCAGCCACAATCCCGCCGATTACAACGGCTTCAAGATGGTGCTTCAGCACAAGCCCTTTTTCGGCGCCGACATTCAGGACATCGGCAATCTGGCGGCGACAGGCGACTGGGAGGAAGGCGAGGGCACGGCCAGCGATCACGACATCGTCGAGGATTATGTCGGCCGGCTGATGGCCGGCTATTCGGGCGGGACCTATCGCGTCGGCTGGGACGCAGGGAACGGCGCGGCCGGCCCGATCATCGAGAAGCTGGTGAAGCTGATTCCGGGTGAGCATCATACGCTCTACACCGATGTGGACGGCAATTTTCCCAACCATCATCCCGATCCCACCGAGGAGAAGAACCTCGTCGATCTGAAGCGCCTCGTCGCGGAGAAGCAGCTCGATTTCGGACTGGCCTTCGACGGCGACGGCGACCGGATCGGCGCGATCGACGGCCAGGGCCGCGTGATCTGGGGCGATCAGCTTCTGTCCATTCTGGCCGAGCCTGTGCTGCGCGAGGTACCGGGCGCCACGATCATCGCCGATGTGAAGGCCAGCCAGGCGCTGTACGACCGCATTGCCGAGCTGGGCGGTCATCCGCTGATGTGGAAGACCGGCCACAGCCTCATCAAGACCAAGATGAAGGAAACCGGCTCGCCGCTCGCGGGCGAAATGTCGGGGCACATCTTCTTCGCGCACAACTATTACGGGTTTGACGACGCGCTCTATGCCGCGATCCAGCTGATCCGTTCGGCGCACGTCATCGGCAAGTCGATCACCGACCTGCGCAGCGAAATGCCGGCGATGGTCAACACGCCGGAGATGCGCTTCCAGGTGGACGAGAGCCGCAAGTTCGCGGTCATCACCGAGGTGCTCGAGCGGCTGAAGGCCGAGGGGGCCGAGGTCAACGACACCGACGGTGCCCGCGTCAACACCCCCGACGGCTGGTGGCTGCTGCGTGCGTCGAACACGCAGGACGTGCTGGTCGCCCGCGCCGAGGCGAAGGACGAGGCGGGTCTCGACCGGCTGATGGGCATGATCGACGCGCAGCTGGCGGCGAGCGGGCTGGAGCGCGGGCCGCAGGCGGGCCACTGACGATCTCGTGCTCCCGCGCAGGCGGGCGCCCCGGGCCGCAAGCGCTTCGTTCGTGGCTCTGGGCTTTCGCTTTCGCGGGAGCAGGTTTCAGCTATCATCCTCGCAATTCGCGGCTGAAATCGCCACATAGGCGATCATGCCTCCCAAGCCGCAGCCCAGCATCGTTCGCGTCATCGACCTCGAAACCACCGGCAACGCCCCGCCCGCCCATGCGGTGGTCGAGATCGGCTGGCAGGACGTGGCGCTTGGCGAGGACGGGCGCTGGGAGCTGATGGGCGAGGGCGGCGCCCGCTTTGTCAATCCCGGTCGCCCGATCCCTCCGATCACCCAGGCGGTCCACCACATCCTCGAAGAGCAGGTGGCGGACGCCCCCTGGTTCCACGACGTCGCCCGCCCAATCCTCGACCCCTGGCCGCGCCGCGTGGCGCTGGCCGCGCACCGGGCAAGCTTCGAGCAGCAATTCTGCACCTCCGCACTGACGCGCGGTGCCGACTGGATCTGCACGTGGAAATGCGCGCTCAGGCTCTGGCCCGACTCGCCGAGCTTCTCGAACCAGTCGCTGCGTTACTGGCGCAAGCCCCATGGCCTGATCCACGAACGCGGCCTGCCCGCCCATCGCGCCTTCCCCGACAGCTATGTCACCGCGCATCACCTGCGCGACATGCTCAACGAGGCGAGTGTTGCGCAGCTCGTCCAGTGGTCGAACGAGCCGGGCCTCTTGCCGCGCGTCCGCTACGGCCCCGATCGCGGCAAGGAATGGCGCGAGATCGACAATGAATCGCTGGCGAAGTTCCTGACTGACCGCGACGAGGATGTGCGGTTCACTGCCCAGACCGAGCTTGCCCGGCGGCGGGGCGGCGGCGCCGTGGGGCGCGACGCGGCGGACTGGCTGTTGCTCTGACCCGATGATACGCTAGCTTCGCCTCGAGCGTGGGAGGTGAGCGATGCGGATGGTGTTGGCACTGGCGTTGATCGGCATGCCGGCGGCGGCACAGGTGTCCAACCCGCTCGCGGGACGCTGGACCGTCGATTTGTCGAGCGAGCCGGGCACGCCCTACACCAAGACGATGGAATTGACCCTCGCACCCGATGGCGGGGTGACCGGCAGCTTCTACGACAGCGAGATACAGGCGGGAAAGTGGAAGACTGATCGCGGGCGGACCTGTGTCAGCTTCAGGACGAGCGACGGCAAGGGGCCTTATCACACCGCCGCGTGCCTGCGCGGCGACCGCGTCGAGGGGCAGACCTGGGCCGAGCACCGCAACTTCCTGTTCAACTGGAACGCGGTGCGCGGCGACTGACCGACCCTTGCGGTGATTTGCACCGCTGCTACACCTTGTTACCGACGACACTTCTTCTCGGGACTTCACGACACATGCGCACGACCTTCGCCGCGACGATCGCGGCCGCGTTGCTTTCGACCTCGGCCTTCGCGCAGACCGCTGCCGACTTCTCGGCCGATCGGGTGAAGGCCGACGTGACCTGGCTGGCGGACGATGCGCGGCAGGGGCGTGATGCGGGCAAGCCGGGTTACGACGCGGCGGCGAAGTACGTCGCCGACCGCTTCGCCGCGCTTGGCCTGACGCCCGCCAACAACGGTGAGTGGTATCAGCAGGTGCCCTTCGTCACCGTGACCGCCGACACCAAGGCGCCGCGCGGCCTGACGATCGGCGGCAGGACGTTCGCGCACAAGGGCGATGCGATGGCAACGCTCTACGGCACCGGCGCGCAGGCGCTCGAGACCGAAGCGGTGTTCGTCGGGCGCGGCGTCGTCGACAAGGCGCGCGGGCTCGACGACTATGCCGGCATCGACGTCAAGGGGAAGACCGTCGTCCTCTTCTATGGCGTGCCGAAGAACCTGCCGAGCGACGTCGCCGCGGCGATCAACAACCGCAAGGCCAAGATCGCCGAGGAGCATGGGGCGATCGGTGTCATCACCGTGCTCGACAGCGAGACGGCGAAGCGCTTTCCCTGGAAGGAGATCGCCGACCACGGCGACGAGCCCTATATGAGCTGGGCGACCGAGACGGGCGACCCCTATCGCACCGCCGCAGGGGTCAAGGCATCAGGCCTCGTTCGCGGCGCGGCGGCCGAGGCACTGTTTGCGGGCGCCCCGCAAAGCTATGCGCAGGTGCTGGCGGCGATCGACAAGGGCGCGGAGGTAAAGCCTTTCGCGCTGAAGCCGCAGGTGAGGTTCAACGCGACTTCCGCCGCCGAGCGCTTCACCAGCCCCAACGTCGTGGCGATGATCCCCGGCAGCGATCCGACGCTGAAGGGCGAGGCGGTGCTCCTGATGGCGCATCTCGACCATGTCGGCGTCGATCCGAACGTGAAGGGCGAGGACAAGATCTTCAACGGTGCGATGGACAATGCCGCCGGTATCGCGACGATGCTTGAGGCGGCGCGCGCCTTTACGAAGAGCAACCCCAAGCCCAAGCGCACGGTCATCTTCGCCGCGGTGACGGCGGAGGAGGACGGGCTGCTCGGCTCGCAATATCTCGCCAAGCACCCACTGCCGGGCGCGAAGGTGACGAGCGTCGTCAACCTCGACATGCCGGTGCTGCTCTACGACTTCACCGATGTGGTGGCGTTCGGCGCCGAACATTCGACGATGGGACCGATCGTTGCCAAGGCGGCGGGCGACATGGGGATCAAGCTGTCCCCCGATCCTATGCCGGAGGAGGGGCTGTTCACCCGCTCCGACCACTATCGCTTCGTGACCGAAGGGGTGCCGTCGGTGTTCCTCGTCACCGGCTTCGCCAATGGCGGGGAAAAGGCGTTCAAGGACTTTCTCGCCACCCATTACCACAAGCCGAGCGACCAGGTGACGCTGCCCTTCGACTGGACCGCCGGGGCCAAGTTCGCGAGGGTGAACTACAACATCGCCCGCGCCCTAGCCGACGCGCCCGAGGCGCCGCGCTGGTACAAGGATTCGAGCTTCGGACAGCTGTTCGCGGCCGATGCGCCAAAGGCCGACCGGCCCGCGGGCGAGGCGGCGCCGGCGAAGTAAGGCACTAGAAGCGCGACCCCGGATCAGGTCCGGGGTGCCGGGAAAGAGACCGGCCCCGCGCAAGCGGGGCCGAACCGTCAGAACCCTGTCTTCAGCGTCACGAAGACCTGCTGCGGCGCACCCGCCAGCAGCGTCTGGTTGTCGCCGCGATTGCCAAAGCCGTTCGAGCCGATCGTCGCGACATATTCCTCGTCGAACAGGTTGGTCGCATTGCCCTGGATCTCGAAGCCACGGTCGCCCTCCAGTCGGATACGCACGCCGATCGACGCATCGACCAGCACGCGGCCATCGACGAACTGGTCGTTCTCGTACGTGAAATAGCGCCGCGACATATAATTGGCGCCGAGCCTGCCGAAGAACAGCTCGCCGTCATAGGTGACCTCACCCTTGACGAGGTGCTTGGGCGTGTCGACCACCTGCTTGTCGGCGGTTCGCGCGATCAGCGTGCCCGCGCGGTCGAACACGTCGTCCTGATAGGTGGAGTCGGTATAGCTGTACGAGGCGAAGGCGCCGAAGCCCATCGGCAGCCGGACCTCGGCCGCCGCCTCGAACCCCAGCGAGCGGACCGAACCGACATTCTGGAGGATCGCCGGATTGCCCTGGATGCCCGCGCCCACCGACTGCGCGATCAGTCTGTTGCGGAAATCGACCAGATAGCCCGCCAGGCTGAGGTTGAAGCCGCGACCACGAAGCCGTCCACCGACCTCATAGGTGTCCGATTCCTCGGGCCGCAGGCCGCCCAGATTGTCGAAGCCGGCCTGCGTCGTTGCGAACGGGCCGGTGGTGGCCGACGAGGTAAAGGCGCGCTTGACCTGGGTGAAGCCGCCGAACAGCTCCGCATCGTCGGTCAGCTGGAAGGCGACGCCCGCATGCGGCTGGAACCAGTCGCGTACCTTGATCGTGCCCGAGGCGAGGCCGCCGCCGATGATGGGGTCGGCCTCGTTGGTGACCTCGAACCCCTTCCAGCCCAGATTGATGGTCAGCGCGCCGAGCGTGATCTTGTCGCGCACATAATATTGCACCGTCTCGGTCTGATAGTCGAAGTCCCACTGCGTCGCGAAGGGAAGCGCCTGGAAATCGAGGCTGTCGCGCGTGGGGAACAGCCGACTGCCGAGCGCATAGAAGCGGCGCGCCTGGCGGAAGTCGTTCAGCTCGTACCAGCCGCCCACCGTCAATTCGTTGAAGCCCAGATTGCCGGTGACCGACCCGAACGCGCCCTTACGCTTGATGTCGTATTCGGTCGTGCGGATTGAGATCGGCACGCCCGTCGGCGCCGAGAAGACATAGGGCGTGTACCAGATGCCCTGGCCGCGATTATTGTGGTAATAGGCGCTAAGGTTGAAGCGCACCGGTGCGTTGGTGGTGCTGCGCACGCCCATTGCAGCGAGATAGTCGGTGCGCAGCCCCGCGGCGTTGAAATAGGCGTCGTCGACCGAGGCGATCGGCGCGGGATAGGTCGTCCCCGCACCGGGGTTGAAGCGCGGCGCGCCGGTGTCGCCGCGATTGGCGCCGATATCGGCCAGCCGGATCGCGAGCGGATAGTCGCCCGACACATTGTCCCAGTCATAGCCCAGCCGGTCGATCATGCCGAGCGACAGGTCCTGATAGTCGTTCTCGCGCCGGTCGGAGAAGTTGAAGGTGCCATAGAGCTCGACCGCCGGGGTGAGCGGCGCCACCGCCTTGAAATTGGCCTGGTGCTGGCGCTGCGAGCCAACGCCCTTCCACTTGTCCATGTCGAGATAGCCATAGGAGAAATAGGCGCGCGGCCCGTTGTCGCCCAGCATCCCGGTGTCGAACCGGAAGAACCCGCGCACCGTGTTCTCGCTGCCATAGGTGCCGTTGGCGGTGACGAGCGGCGTGTCGGAGGGATCGCGCGAGAAGAATTCGATCGTGCCGCCCAGGTTGTTGGTCGCCTGCGTCCCGATCGATCCCGCGCCCTGCGATACCTGCGTCACGCCAATATTCTCCGACGAGATCGCGCGGCTGATGTGCAGGCCGTTGGTGTTGCCATAGCTGCCGTCGCCCAGCGGAATGCCGTCGAGCGTGAAGCCGATCTGGTTCTGGTTGAACCCACGGATCGAGACGCGCTGCGACCATTCATAGGCACCAAAGGGATCGGCCGCCTGGAAATTGACGCCCGGCAGCTTCTCGATCGCCTTCAAGGGGCTGGTGCCCGGCGTCAGCAGCGCGAAGTCGCGCTCGGACAACTCCTGCACCTGTCGCGTCTCGCCCCGGCCGATGATGATGATGTCGTCCTCGGGCTCGGCGGCAGGGGTGCTGTCGACCGCCGGCTGTTCGGCGGGCACGCGGTCTTCGGCAAAGGCGGCAGCGGGCAGCGCAAGGGCGGTGCCGGCGAGCAGGGCGGCGCAAAGCTTCATGATGGTTTCCCCTCGGCCGCGCGCTACAAGGGCGGTCGGCTCGATCCGGGCGGCTAGCGCGGCTGCGTGTCGGTGCGGTGCCCGAGTGATGACGTTGCGATGACGAAACGGATTCTGATTATGACGGCCCTTGTGTTGCCTGTTTGCAACACTATCTCGCGGCGCATCATATGGCAGGGGATGGCATGAACCTCGAGAAATTCACCGACCGCGCGAAGGGCTTCCTACAATCGGCGCAGACCGTGGCGATCCGCAACAGCCACCAGCGGATCGCGCCCGAGCATCTGCTCAAGGCGCTGCTTGAGGACGAGCAAGGCATGGCCTCTGGCCTGATCGGCGCGGCGGGCGGCGATGCGCGCCGCGCATTGGCCGAAACCGACGCCGCGCTTGCCAAGGTGCCGAGCGTCAGCGGGTCGGGTGCACAATCGACGCCGGGCCTCGACAACGACGCCGTCCGCGTGCTCGACCAAGCCGAGCAGGTGGCGCAAAAGGCTGGCGACAGCTTCGTCACCGTCGAGCGACTGCTGCTGGCACTGGTGCTTGCGCGCAACACCGCCGCGGGGCGTGCGCTGGCGGCGGCGGGGGTGACTGCCGAGGCCCTCAATGGCGCTATCAACCAGCTGCGCGGCGGGAGGACTGCGGACACCGCGGGGGCGGAGGACCGCTATGACGCGCTCAAGAAGTTCGCGCGCGACCTTACCCAAGCGGCGAAGGACGGCAAGCTCGATCCCGTGATCGGCCGCGACGAGGAGATCCGCCGCACCGTCCAGATCCTTGCCCGCCGCACCAAGAACAACCCCGTCCTCATCGGTGAGCCCGGCGTCGGCAAGACCGCGATCGCCGAGGGGCTGGCGCTGCGCATTGCAAACGGCGACGTACCCGACACGCTCAAGGACCGCACGCTGATGGCGCTCGACATGGGCTCGCTCATCGCCGGCGCGAAATATCGCGGCGAGTTCGAGGAGCGGCTGAAAGGCGTGCTCGACGAGGTGAAGGCCGGCGAGGGCGACATCATCCTCTTCATCGACGAGATGCACACGCTGATCGGTGCGGGCAAGTCGGAAGGCGCGATGGATGCGGGCAACCTCCTGAAGCCCGCGCTTGCCCGCGGCGAGCTTCACTGCATCGGCGCGACGACGCTCGACGAATATCGCAAATATGTCGAGAAGGACCCGGCGCTCCAGCGGCGGTTCCAGCCCGTCTTCGTCGGCGAGCCGACGGTCGAGGACACGATCTCGATCCTGCGCGGCCTCAAGGAAAAATACGAGCTGCATCACGGCGTCCGGATCACCGACGGCGCCATCGTCGCTGCCTCGACGCTCAGCAATCGCTACATCACCGATCGCTTTCTGCCCGACAAGGCGATCGACCTGATGGACGAGGCGGCGAGCCGCCTGCGGATGGAGGTGGAGTCGAAGCCCGAGGAGATCGAGAATCTCGACCGGCGCATCATCCAGCTCAAGATCGAGGCGGAGGCTCTCCGCAAGGAAAGCGATGCGGGCTCGCGCGACCGGCTGGAGCGGCTGAACGCCGAACTCGACGATCTCGAGGCACAGTCGGCCGCGCTCACGGAGCGGTGGCAGGCCGAGAAGATCAAGCTCCAGTCGGCGACGTCGCTGAAGGGCGAGCTTGATGCCGCGCGCACGGCGCTCGAACAGGCGCAGCGTGAGGGCGACCTCGCCAAAATGGCCGAGCTTTCCTACGGCACCATCCCCGCGCTCGAGAAGCGGATGACCGAGGCCGAGAGCGCGACCGAAGGGGCGATGCTCCGCGAGGAGGTGACCGCCGACGACATTGCCGGCGTGGTTGGCCGCTGGACCGGCATCCCGGTCGAGCGGATGCTGACCGGCGAGCGCGAGAAGCTTCTTGAGATGGAGGCCCAGCTCGGCCGCCGGGTGATCGGGCAGGCCGTTGCCGTGCGTGCCGTCGCGACCGCGGTGCGGCGTTCACGCGCCGGCTTGCAGGATCCGAACCGGCCGCTGGGCAGCTTCCTGTTCCTGGGGCCTACGGGCGTCGGCAAGACCGAGCTGACCAAGGCACTCGCCGAGTTCCTGTTCGACGATCCGAACGCGATGGTCCGCATCGACATGAGCGAGTTCATGGAGAAGCACGCCGTGGCCCGGTTGATCGGTGCGCCGCCGGGCTATGTCGGGTACGAGGAGGGCGGCGTGCTCACCGAAGCCGTCCGCCGCCGCCCCTATCAGGTCGTCCTGTTCGACGAGGTCGAGAAGGCGCATGGAGACGTGTTCAACGTCCTCCTGCAGCTGCTCGACGACGGGCGCCTGACCGATGGGCAGGGGCGCACGGTCGACTTCTCGAACACGATCGTCATCCTTACCTCGAACCTCGGCAGCCAGTATCTGACCGCGCTGGGGGATGGTGAGCGCGTCGAGAGCGTCGAGCCGCAAGTGATGGAGGTGGTGCGCAGCCACTTCCGGCCCGAATTCCTCAACCGGCTGGACGAGATTATCCTGTTCCACCGGCTGGGCGCGGAGCACATGGCGCCGATCGTCGACATCCAGGTGGCGCGCGTGGCGAAGCTGCTGGCGGATCGCAAGATCGGCATCGACCTGACCGACGCGGCGCGGGCGTGGCTCGGGCGGGTCGGCTACGACCCCGTCTATGGCGCGCGGCCATTGAAGCGCGCGGTGCAGCGCTATCTTCAGGACCCGCTCGCCGACCTGATCCTGCGCGGCGACGTAAAGGACGGGCAGACAGTCCATGTCGACGAGGGCGACGGCGCGCTGACGCTCAGCGTCGCCTGAAGAAAAGGGAGGCGGGCGTTCAGGGCGCCCGCCTCCTTCGTCAGAAGCGTCAGAAGCCGACGCGCAGCTGGATGCGGGCCGAACGCGGCGTCTGGAAGCCGAGCGGCGAGCGATATTGCGGGTTGGGCGTCCCGTTCCCCGCTTCCCCGAACTCGTCGAAATCGAGCGCCGATTTGGAATTGAAGACGTTGAACAGGTCGAACCGGAGCGAAGCGTCGAACGTATCGACGGGCACGCGGACCTGCGCCGTCAGGTTGATCTCCTTGCGCCAGTCGCTCTGGAAGGCGGTGCCGCGCTCGACGATCTGCCCGCCGCAGAAATTGCCCGCCGCGCCGTAGAGTGCCGCGACCGGATCAACGTCTTCCGGCACCACGCCGATGCAGCCGAACTTGCGCGGCGACTGGATGAAGGCGTTGGCACCCAGCGTGATCGCGTCGTTGAGCGTGTAGCTGCCGAACAGCTTGAAGGTGTGGCGACGATGGCCCGGCAGGAAGCCATAGGAGCCGACGGTGAGGCCGGGGCTGTCGAAGTCCTGGGTCAGGCCGCTATCGACCTGACCGATGTCGGACTTCACGCCGCCCTCGATATTCCCCTTGAGGTTGGCCCAGGTGTACGAACCCTGGAGCGACCAGACGCCGTCGTATTCACGCTCGAATTCGAACGTGACCGCATCGTAGGTGCGCCGCGCCCCCGGATAGCCGAGCTGGTCGGCGGTCAGGGTGACGGTGCGCAGCTCGGTCTCGCCGGGCAGCGGGGTGTCGAGCAGGATCTGCGCGTCCTCACCCGGATTGAGCAGGACATACTGGTGGAAGCCGATCCAAATGTCCTCGCAGCCCGAAATCCCCTCAGCCGCACACAGGTCGCGGACGGCGAGGTCGATCGCGCTGTCCTCGAGCGAACGGTTGAGCTTGCGGTGGGTGTAGTTGAGGCCCACGCGCCAGCGGTCGCCCAGCCGCTGCTCGACACCGATGATGTACTCGTCGAGGCTCTGCGGCTTGAGGTTCTGCGAGATCACGGTCGAGGGGTCGGCCGCGGTGCCGTCGGCGATCAGCGTGCAGTTGTTGCCGCTGCCATCGGGACAGGCGACGGCATTATCAACGCCGTTCACCGGTGCGCCGGCGATCGGCACGCCGTTGTTGATGCCGGCCAGCACGAAGTACGAGCTATAGTCGAGCTCGGCACCCGCGAGGCGGATGTTGGTGTTGGTCGGGACCGGCAGGAAGTAGCGGCCAAAATTGCCGTAGAGCTTGGTCCGCTTGTCGCCGAACACGTCGAACGCGAAGCCGAGGCGCGGTCCCCACTGGTCGCCCGATTCATAGAATCGCGTCCCGTCCGCCGTGCTGTTGACGAAGCGATCGTTGCGGAGGCCGAGCTGGAGGTTGAGGCGGTCGTTGAACAGCGTCCAGTTGTCCTGGATGTAGAACGCCTCGTTCACCGTCTCGAACGTGCCGCCATTCTCGAAGAAGCGGCGCTGAAAATACTGCGTACCTGCCGCCAGGTTGCTGATGTCGTCGGCGCCGGTCGAGGTGAACAGTTGGTACTGCCCATCGCCGGTCGGCGTCGAGAGCTGAATCGAGGTCAGCTTCTCGCGGTCGTAGCCGCCGCGGATGTGGTGCGAGCCGAGCAGGTCGAAGTAAAGGTCGGCATCGACGCGATAGAATTCGCGCTCGTCCTCGTTGGTCGTGACCGACGAGGCCGGGTTAGTGCCCGGGAAGGCCGAGGATACGCCGCTGCGGCTGTCAATGACGCGCGGGCGGGTCGTGTCGGCGGGCAGCGTCGAGTTCTGGTTCTTGTTGACGCCGTAAGCGGCCGACAGCGTGAACCAGTCGGTGAAGGTGCCGGTATAGCGCGCAACATAATTCTCGCCGCCCTGAAGGCTGCGCGACTCACCAGTGTAGGCGCCGATCTCGTTGGTGTCGGAGTTGTACTGATACTGCCGGATCAGATTCTCACGGGTGCTATTGAAATAGGTGAACTCGAGCCGCTGGCCGTCGATCGGCACGGCATCGACCTTGAAGGCGTAGAAGGGATCGTCGCTGCTCTGGAAAGTGCCCGTATTGTCGGCGGCGTTGGGCGCGTCGGCGGTGCCGTCGAACTGCGTCACCTTGCGATTGTTGTAGAGCGCGAAGAAAAACAGCTTGTCCTTGATGATCGGTCCCGACAGCGTCGCAACCATGTCGAGCCGCTCCAGCCGGTCGCTTTCATTGTCGTCGGCATAGCTGTTGGGGGCGTTCGAGCGCAGGTCATCGGGTTCCCAGTTGAACAGGACGCTGCCCGAAAATTCGTTGCCGCCCGACTTGGTGATGGCGTTGACGACGCCGCCGGTCGCGCGGCCGAATTCGGCTTGGAAGCCGCCGGTCTTGACCTCGATCGTCTGGTAGAAATCGAACGGCACGTCCGAGGGCGAGAAGCCCTGGCGGAATTCGGTGACGTTCAGGCCGTTGATGTAATAGGCGTTCTCGCTGAACGACGAGCCGCCGATCTGCGCCTGGTTGGCGAAGCGGGCATTGGACGCCGATGCGCCTTGGGTCGTGCCGGGCGCGAGCAGGATGACGTCGCGAAGATTGCGCTGGACGGGGACGCGGGTCGCGAGATCGCCGATATCGATGACCGCGCCCGTCGTGGTCCGCTCGAAATCGGCCACTTTCACGCGGCCGGCGGTGACGACGATCTCGGCATCACCGGTCGCTTCGGCGGTGGTGTTGCCGGTCGGACCGCCGCTGCCCGCGGGCGACAGCGCGAACTGGTTGCCCGCGGCGTCGGTCGATAGGACGACGCTCTCGTCGGTGAACGTGTCGAAGCCGTCGGCGGTAATGGTGAAGGTATAAGGGCCGGTCGGCACCTGCGGAATGCGATACGCGCCCGACGCGTTGGTCGTCGCGGTGCGAGAGAAGCCTTGCTCGTTCGAGCGGATCGTCACCGTCGCGCCGGCCACGGGTTGGCCGTTGGTCGACAGGATGCGGCCCGAGGCCGTGACGTTCTGATAATCCTGCGCATGGGCAGGGGCGGCGATGGCGGCGGCCGCGACGATCGCGGCGCCGGTCAGGGGAAGGGCGCTCCCGGAATGCAGCAACGCCCGCGCAATTCGGCTCATCGTTCGCATGTATGTTCCCTCTTTTCGACGTGGCCGCACTGATGGCGGCCTTGGCGACCGGGTCGAAAAGTGCCCGGTTGGAACAGGTTGCGAAGTGAGGATGCGTTTGTAACTAGTTTTTTGACCCTTTCGGGTGATTGGTTGCCGCGTGTCTCATTTATGTCACGATGGTTACGATCTGTTGCTCAAGGCAGGATCAACCCCGCCAGCGCCGCGGACATGAGGTTGGCAAGACTCCCCGCCAGCAGCGCGCGCACGCCCAGCCGGGCGATCATCGGCCGCTGGTTGGGGGCGAGGCTGCCGGTCGCGGCCATCTGGATCGCGATCGAGCTGAAATTGGCGAAGCCGCACAGCGCGAAGGTGATGATCGCTTGCGTGCGGACGCTCAGCGTGTCGCCCAGCTTGCCCAGTTCGATGAACGCGACGAACTCGTTGAGGACGAGCTTGGTGCCGAACAGGCCGCCGGCGCGTCCCGCCTCTTCCCACGGAATGTTGAGGAGGAACATGACCGGCTGGAACACAGTGCCGATCACCTGCTGGAAGCTGAGCGCCGGATAGCCGAGCCAGCCGCCGACCACGCCGAGCAGCCCGTTGGCCATCGCCACCAACGCGACGAAGGCGAGTACCATCGCGCCGACCGCGACGGCGATCTTGACGCCGGTCTGCGCGCCCATCGCCGCGGCCATGATGATGTTGGCGGCGCGCTCGTCCTCGGGATCGGGCTCGGCGACGGCGAGGACGGCGGCTTCCTCGACCCCCTCGGCCTGGAGCACGGGCTCGGGCGCGACGTCGGGCATGATGATCTTGGCCATCAGAATGCCGCCGGGCGCCGCCATGAAGCTGGCGGCGAGCAGATAGGGCAGCGACTGGGGGCCGAGGAACGAGGCATAGGCGGCAAGGATCGTGCCCGCGACGCCCGCCATGCCGACCGACATGACCGCGAACAGCTGGCTGGGGGTGAGGCTTGCCAGATAGGGGCGGATGACCAGCGGCGATTCTGACTGGCCGACGAAGATGTTGGCCGCCGCGCACAGCGACTCGACCTTGCTCACGCCGATCACCCGCTCGATCGCGCCGCCGACCCAGCGGATCACGAACTGCATGATTCGCAGATGATAGAGCACCGCGACGAGGCTGGCGAAGAAGATGATGACCGGCAGCGCCGAGATGGCGAAGCTCTGTCCCCCCATTTCGGGCGTCGCCAGCGGGCCGAAGATGAAGTCGGTCCCCGCCTTGGCATAGCCGAGGAGCGCCGACACCCCCGTCGCCAGCCCGCGGATCGCCGCCTGTCCCGCGGGGACATAGAGGACGAGGAAGGCGATGCCCGCCTGCAGCGCGAAGGCGGCACCGACGACGCGCAGCCGGATTGCGCGGCGATCGGTCGACAGCGCGAAGGCGAGGCCGAGGATGACGGCGATACCGGCCAAGCCGATCAGGAAACGGGATAGCAAGGGGCGGGCTCCGAAAGGCACAAACCCCGCGTGCGTGGCATAGCGGCGCGCGCGGGGGAAGGGGCGTGTCGACGCTTTGTCGCGGCGCCGGTCTCTGGCGCGGCGTCCTGTTCGACTGGCTCCGCGGATTTATGGGGCCGGTCGCTGCCATCCTCGTTCAGGCCGCGTCGTTCGGCGCCGCGCATTATTCGGGCGTGCCCAGCGGATGGGCGGGGGTAGGCCTGGCCACGCTTTACGGGGTCATGCTCGGCTGGCTGTCGTGGCGTGCCGAGGGTCTGCTCGCCGCCATCGTTGCGCATGTCGCCGCCGATCTTGTCATCTTTTCGCTCGCGGCGGTCGCGCTCCGCGGCTGACACCGGGCACTTTCGCCGCGCCCCGCCATCCGCTAACCGCCGCCGATGGATTCGCCCGCGCCCGTTTCCCGCTCGCTGTTCGCGCTCGCCATCTTCTATGGCGGCATGGTCTGCATTGCCGGAGTGCTCGGCAACAAGCAGGTGGCGTTGGGGCCGCTTGCGGTGGAGGCAGGGATCTTCGCCTTCCTGCTGCTCGTCGTCGTTTCATCGGCAGTGGCCGAGCTCCATGGGCGCGGGGTCGCGAACCGGCTGGTGCTGATCGGCTTCGTGCCCTTGCTCGCCTCGATGGCGCTCTCCTGGATCGTCGTCCAGCTTCCCCCCGCCGCCAGCATGGAGCCTGCGCGGGTCGAGGCGTTCACGCTGATGATGAGCAGCACCTGGCGCATCTGGGCGGGCGGGATCGCCGCCTATGGCCTGTCGCAGATCCTCAACGTCACGCTGTTCGACGCGCTCAAGCGCGCGGGCGGCCGCCTCCTGTGGCTGCGCGCCGGGGTGGCGAGCGTGCTCAGCCAGATCCTCGACACCTTCATCTTCGTCACCGTCGCATTCTACGGCGTGTTCCCGATCGGCCAGCTGATCGTGGGCCAGATGCTGGCCAAGGTCGTGTTGTCGATCGTGCTGGTCCCGCCGCTCATCTATCTCTTCGTCGGGCTCGGCCGCCGGCTCGACGCCACGGAAGTCCGCGCATGACCGATCACCGCCCCGACCCCGCTCTGCTCGCCAAGGCCGAGACGCTGACCGAGGCGCTCCCTTATCTCCAGCGTTATGCCGGCAAGACCTTCGTCATCAAATATGGCGGCCACGCGATGGGCGATCCCGAGCTCGCGCGCGACTTCGCCGAGGATGTGGTGTTGCTGAAGGCGGTGGGCATCAACCCCGTCGTCGTCCATGGCGGCGGACCGCAGATCGGCGCGATGCTCAAGCGGCTGGGGGTCGAATCGCGATTTGTCGGCGGGCTGCGCGTGACCGACGCGGCGACCGCTGAGGTCGCCGAGATGGTCCTCGCGGGCAAGATCAACAAGGAGATCGTCGGCTGGATCGACGCCGCCGGCGGCCGCGCGATCGGCATCTCGGGCAAGGACGCCCGCCTCGTCGTCGCCGAGAAGGTACAGCGCACCGAACCTGACCGCAATTCGGGGATCGAGCGGCACGTGGACCTGGGCTTCGTCGGCGATCCCGTCGCGGTCGATCCGTCGATCCTGACGATGCTCGCCAGCCAGAACGTCATCCCGGTCGTCGCGCCGGTCGCGTTGGGCGTGGACGGCCACACCTACAACATCAACGCCGATACGATGGCAGGCGCGATCGCCGGCGCGCTGGGGGCGGCGCGCTTCTTCCTCCTGACCGACGTGGCGGGGGTTCTCGACAAGTCGGGCGAGCTGCAGACCGACCTTGATCCCGCGGGCATCGCCGCGCTGATGGCCGACGGCACGATCTCCGGCGGCATGATCCCCAAGGTCGAGACCTGCGTCGCCGCGGTCGAGGCGGGGGTGGACGCCGCCGTCATCCTCGACGGGCGCGTTCCGCATGCGATGCTGCTGGAGATCTTTACCCGGCGCGGCGCGGGGACGCTGGTGCGGCGGTAGGTTATCGTCACCGGGCTCGCCTCGGGAGCCCGGTGCCTTTTCCGGCGCTAGAGGAAAATGCGGGGCATCGGGTCAACCTCGGGGTGTCGAAGAAGGTTAGGCCCCGCTGATCTTCTGCCCGGCATGCTCGCCCTTCTCCGACTTCTTCGTCGCGGTCTTCTTGTTGCCCGCGTCCGACCCGCCGCCGCGGCCGGTGCCGAGGCTGCCGCGCGCGCCGTCGCCGCCCTTGGCGGTGATTGCGCCTGGATTTCCGCCGGTGCCCTTCTGTGCCATCGCTCGCCTCCGTTCGTGAGAGGAGGTCAACGCGACCTTGAGGCGGCAGTTTCTAAGAAATAATAGAGGTTTATGACTTGCCGGTTCAATCCCGGGATGACGGGCTCAAAGGTGGAATGTGCCGTCGATCACCGTCACGCACCTGCCTCGCAGCACCACGCGGTCGCCGGCAAGCTCGCAATCGACATGACCGCCACGCGCGCTTGCCTGGAAGGCGGCGAAGCGCGGGCGGCCGAGGCGAGCCGCCCAATAGGGGGTGAGAACGCAGTGCGCCGAGCCCGTTACCGGATCCTCGTCGATGCCCGCTGCGGGAGCAAAAACGCGGCTGACGACGTCGGTGTCGCGGCCGGGCGCGGTGACGATGTTGAGCGTGTCGCCGAGCGCTGCGAGCGCGCGATAATCGGGCGTCAGCGCACGAACGGCGGCCTCGTCGGCGAGCACCACAAGGTCGTAGCCGTAAGGGTGGCGCAGCACCTCGCCCTTACCGACGCCGAGCGCTTCAAGCAGGCCCGGCACTTCGGCGGGTTCGGGCGGATAGGCGGGCAGGGCCATCGCGTAGCCCTCGCCCTCGCGCGCCACCTCGAGCACACCGGCGCGGCGCGTGCGAAAGATCACGCGCTCACCGCCATCACCGAGCAGATAATGCCCGCTTGCCAGCGTCGCATGGCCGCACAGCGCCACCTCTACCGTGGGAGTGAACCAGCGCAGCTCGTAGTCGGCCGCGCCGCTCGCGTCGGGCACGAGGAAGGCGGTCTCGGCGAGGTTGTTCTCCGCCGCGATCGCCTGAAGCACCTCGTCCTCGGGCCAGGCACCAAGCGGCATCACCGCCGCCGGATTGCCCTCGAAAGGTCGTCCGGCAAAGGCGTCGATCTGCACAATGGGGAGTTTCACGCGCGCTTCCTGAACCAGTGGGGGGTCACGTCCTCCTCGACCAAAGGATCGTCGGTGTCGCTATGCCCCTCGGGATCGAGGTGGATGAGCACCTCGACGCGGGGAAAGGCGCGGTGTAGCGCGTCCTCCACCGCCTCGACCACATCGTGCGCGGCGGCGACGGTCATGTCGCGGTCGACGTTCATGTGGAACTGCGCGAAGTCGCGCGTGCCCGAGCGGCGGGTGCGGAAGTCGTGGATGCCGCGCACGTCGGGATTGGAGACCGCGACCGCGATATAGCGCTGGCGGTCGTCCTCGGGCCACTCCTTGTCCATCAACTGGTCGATCGCCTGCGCCGAGGCCTTGAACGCGCCGAAGCCGAGCCAGCCGGCAATGGCGATGCCAAACAGTGCGTCGGCGCCGGGGAGCCCGACATAGCGGTCGAGGACAAGGGCCACGATCACCGACAGGTTGAGCAGGATATCGCCCTGGTAGTGGAGGCTGTCCGCCTGCACCGCCAGTGATCCGGTCGCGGCGATGATCCGCTTCTGATAGGCGACGAGCGCGACCGTCGCGGCGATCGCCGCCACCGACACCGCGATGCCGAGCTCGGCATCGGCGACCGGCGCCGGGTCGCCGAGCGCGCTGAACCCACGCCAGCCGATCGCGAGGGCGGAGGCGGTGACGAGCGCCACCTGGAACAAGGCGGCCAGCGCCTCCGCCTTGCCATGACCGAAACGGTGGTCGTGGTCGGCGGGCGTCGCCGCCAGACGCACGCCGTAGAGGGTGACGAGCGAGGCGAGCAGATCGAGGCCCGAATCGGCCAGGCTGCCGAGCAGTGCGACCGAGTTGGTCGTCAGCGCCGCATAGCCCTTGAGGCAGAGGAGGAAGATCGCCGTCGCGACGCTGGCCAGCGCGGCGCGCGCGGCGACGCTGTTGAGGAGGATGCGGCGCTTCTCGGTCTCGGTCACGGGAACAGCAGCCCCTCGGTCCAGCCTCCGCCGGTCAGCGTGAACAGGCGCCGTTCGTGCAGGCGGTGGGCACGGTCCTGCCAGAACTCGATCGCGCGAGGGGTGACGCGATAGCCGCCCCAGTGCGGCGGGCGGGGTACGTCGCCGCCCTCGAACCGCGCCTTCATTTCCTCGAACCGCGTCTCGAACGTCGCGCGGGTGTCGAGCGGACGCGACTGGTCGCTCGCCCAGGCGCCGAGCTGCGAATCGCGGCTGCGGCTGGCGAAATAGGCGTCGCTCTCGACATCGGTCGCGGGGGCGACGCTGCCCTCGATGCGGATCTGGCGGCGGAGCGACTTCCAGTGAAAGAGCAGCGCGACGTTGGCGTTTGCGGCGAGGTCGCCGGCCTTTCGGCTCTCGCGGTTGGTGTAGAAGACGAAGCCATCGGGGCAGTGCCCCTTGAGCAGCACCATCCGCACCGACGGGCGCCCGGCGCCATCGACGGTGGCGAGCGCCATCGCGTTGGGATCGTTGATTTCCTGTTGGCGCGCCTCGGCGAACCAGGCGTCGAACAGGGCGAAGGGGTCCTCGGCGGCCATCTGCGCGACATAAGGCCGGCACGCTTTACTGTCGAGGAACGAGTCCCCGCCTCATGCTTTGAATCGGCTCCGCAACGAGGGGAATGGCGATGGCCGCGCGCGCCTATTGGCAGGGACAGATCAGGCT
The DNA here is from genome assembly GCF_002351485.1 of Sphingomonas spermidinifaciens. Taxonomy (GTDB): domain Bacteria; phylum Pseudomonadota; class Alphaproteobacteria; order Sphingomonadales; family Sphingomonadaceae; genus Sphingomonas; species Sphingomonas spermidinifaciens. Next base: position 831,384 of record NZ_NWMW01000002.1, read on the forward strand.
GGCGCTGGTGTCGATCCCGGTCGAAATATACTCGGCGACGCGCAGCGGCGCGAGCGTCAGCTTCCGCCAGATCCACGAGCCCACCGGCAAGCCCATCCATTACGAGAAGGTCGTGACCGGCGTCGGTCCCGTCGATGCCGACGAGATCATGAAGGGGTACGAGGTCGAGAAGGGCAATTACATCCTGCTCGATCAGGAAGAGATCGAGGCGGTGAAGCTCGAGTCGAAGAAGACGCTCGAGCTCACCCAGTTCGTCGATGCGGACGAGATCGACGTGCTCTATTACGAGAAACCCTATTTCGTCGTGCCGGCGGACGACCTTGCCGAGGAAGCGTTCATCGTGCTGCGCGAAGCGCTCAGGCGGACGAAGAAGGTAGGGCTGGGGCAGCTCGCGATGCGCGGTCGCGAATATGTCGTGAGCCTCAAGCCGTGCGGCCGCGGCATGGTTCTCGAGACGCTGCGCTATGCCGACGAGGTGCACAAGGCGCAGGGCTATTTTCGCGACATTCCCGATGCCGAGCCCGACGCCGACCTGCTCGACCTCGCCGAAACGCTGATCGAGAAGAAGGCGGGCAAGTTCGATCCCAAGGTGTTCCATGACCGCTATGTCGACGCGCTCAAGGGGCTGATCGAGCGCAAGAAGAAGGCCAAGGGCGGCGGGCGGATCATCGAGGACGACGGCGCGGCGCCCGAGCGGCGCGGATCGAACGTCGTCGATTTGATGGCGGCACTGAAGAAGAGTCTCGAAAAGCCCGGCGAGGGCGGGGCAGCGAAGAAGCCTGCGGCGGCGAAGAAGGCGCCGGCAAAGAAGGCGACCCCGACGAAGGCCGCGCCCGCGAGGAAGCCCGCCGCGAGGAAGCGGGCGTGACTGGCCGTCATCCCAGCGAACGCTGGGATCGCCGGGCGCGAGGGCGGCGATTTTTGAAGGCGATCCCTGCCTCCGCTGGGATGACAGTAAAGGGGTTAGGCGTCCCTGATGGCTAAGCACCCTGACCCGCTCGCCACCTATAATGCCAAGCGCGATTTCGCGCGCACCGCCGAACCCGCGGGCACGCTTGCGGCCGGCAACGGCAACAGCTTCGTTGTCCAGAAACACGATGCCACCCGCCTCCACTGGGACTTCCGCCTCGAAGTGGACGGCGTGCTCAAAAGCTGGGCGGTCACGCGCGGACCCAGCCTCGACCCTGCTGAGAAGCGTCTCGCGGTGCGCACCGAAGATCATCCGCTCGATTATGCGACGTTCGAGGGGACGATTCCCGCCAAGGCATATGGCGGCGGTACGGTGATGCTGTGGGACCGCGGCACCTGGGCGCCGATCAAGGGCAAGTCGGCGAAGGACCTCGAAAAGGGCCATCTCCATTTTGTTCTCGACGGCGAGCGAATGCAGGGCGAGTGGCTGCTGATCCGTCTGAAACCGCGGGGCAAGGAAAAGCGCGAGAACTGGCTGCTGCGCAAGATCGACGATCCTCACGCGGGCGGTGCCGACACGCTTGTCGAGACCGCGCTGACGAGCATCGAGACCGGCCGGACAATGGACGAGATCGCCGAGGGCAAAAAGCCCGCGAGCAAAGCCTCACCCAAGCCCCGGCGAGCGACGAAAGGTTCGCGCCCAAAGCCACAGGACGTGCAACTCGCCACGCTTGTCGACGCCGTCCCGACCGGAAGCGGCTGGCTGCACGAGGTGAAGTATGACGGCTATCGCGCGTTGGTCACGGTCGGCGGCGGTGAGGCCAAGGTCTATACCCGCTCCGGCCTCGACTGGACCGACAAGTTCCCCGGCATCGCCGAAGCCGCCGCCGCAATCGACAGCCCTGCACTGATCGATGGCGAGATCGTCGCGATGAAGGACGGCAAGCCCGATTTCTCGACGCTGCAGGATGCGATCTCGAACGGGGGCGAGATGATACTTTTCGCCTTCGACATGCTGGAGGCGGGCAGCGAAGACCTTCGCCAATTGCCGCTGGTCGAGCGCAAGCAGCGGCTCGCCGCGCTGCTGCCGCCGGGCGAGCCTCGACTCCAGTTCGCCGAGCATGTCGTGGGCGCCGGCGAGAAGCTGTTCGAGGCGATGTGTGCCGAGGGGCTGGAGGGCATCGTCTCGAAGCGGATCGATGCGCCCTATCGCGCCGGCCGGGGCAAGGCATGGCTCAAGGTCAAATGCACGCACCGGCAGGAGTTCGTGGTTGTCGGCTGGCTGCCCTCGTCGGCGAGGGGCCGGGGCCTGCGCTCGCTGCTCCTCGGCCTCAACGAGGGTGGCAAGCTGCGCTATGCGGGCAAGGTCGGCACGGGCTTCGACGCCGATACGCAGGACATGCTTGTGGCCAGACTGGAGAAGCTTGCCCGCGAGACCGCGCCTGTCGAGGTGCCGCGCGCAGCGGCAAAGGGCGCGATCTGGGTGCGGCCCAGCCTTGTCGCCGAGGTCGCCTTCGCCGAGTTCACCGCCGAGAATGTCGTGCGGCATGCGAGCTTCATCGGCCTGCGCGGCGACAAGCCCGCCGAGGCAGTGGTCGCGGAGAAGGCTGCTCCGACGCCGCCCGCCTCGACCATCAAGATCAGCAGCCGCGAGCGCGTGATCTTCCCCGAGGACGGCATCACCAAGGGCGCGCTCGGCGACTATTATACGGCCATGGCAGGGGTCATGCTTCCCTGGCTCGCGCATCGGCCGATCAGCCTGGTGCGCTGTCCGCAGGGGCGCGCCAAGCAATGCTTCTTCCAGAAGCATGACGCCGGCAGTTTCGGCGAGCAGGTCCATCACGTCGACATTCGCGAAAAGGATGGCGGCACCGAACCCTATCTCTATGTCGAGAATGCCGACGGCATGCTCGCTTGCGTCCAGATGGGGACGATCGAGTTCCATGGTTGGGGATCGCGCGTCGAGGATGTGGAGAAGCCCGATCGCCTCGTCTTCGACCTCGACCCCGACGAGGGCCTCGACTTCGACGACGTCAAGCGCGCGGCCGAGCATATCAAGTCGGTGCTCGCCGATATGGGGCTGACCAGCTTTCCGATGCTGTCGGGGGGGAAGGGGGTGCATGTCGTCGTGCCGCTGAGCCCCCGAGCCGAATGGCCGGCGGTCAAGTCCTTCGCCGATCGCTTCGCCCGCGCACTCGCCGCCGACCAGCCCGAGCGCTTCACCGCGACGATGAGCAAGGCCAAGCGCAAGGGCCGCATCTTCATCGACTGGCTGCGCAACCAACGTGGCAGCACTGCCGTGCTCCCCTATGTCGTGCGCGCGCGGCCGGGCGCGCCGGTCGCAGCGCCGGTCGCGTGGAGCGAGTTCAAGGCGCTGGACACGGCGGCGCGCTGGACCTTGAAGGATGCGGGTGAACTGATCGAGCGGGCAGGGAGCCGGTTGCTCCAGGGCTGGGGCGTTGCGGATCAGGTGCTGCCGGAAGTCTGAGGTTGAGCAAAGTGACGAACCGGCACGACTTTACCGCCCGCATCGAGTGGACGGGCAATCGCGGCACCGGGACCAGCGGCTATCGCGCCTATGACCGCACCTGGCGCGTGACGACACCGGGCAAGCCTCCGATCGACTGCTCCAACGACCCCGCGCTCGGCGGCGATCCGGCGCGGCACAATCCCGAGGATATGCTACTTTCGGCACTGTCGGCATGCCACATGCTCTGGTTCCTGCATCTGGCGAGCGATGCGGGAATCACCGTCACCGCCTATCGCGACGAGCCGCTCGGCGTCGGCGAGAGCGAGGCGTCGGGGGCGGGGCGCTTCACTGCGGCGGTGCTGCGGCCCGAGATCGTGCTCGCCGATCCGGCGGACGCAGCGCGCGTCGACGCGATCCACGGCGAGATCCACAAGGTCTGCTTCATCGCGCGGTCGGTGGCGTTCCCGGTGCGGGTGGAGGCGACTTACCTCTAGGCCATACTGCCGCGAAGACAGGCTCTCAGCTTCGGAAGCGCTGCCGGGCTGTGCCTAGGTGCCCGCGATCGCTGGAGCGCTGGCCTGCTGCGCCAGCAGCCGTATCACTGCATCGGGGCTGTCGAAGCCGTAATCGGGCGCGAGTTCGTCCAGCGCCTCGCGGTGCGCATAGCCCCAATGGACCGCCCCCGATCGGATGCCGCAGCGGCGTGCCGCCTCGATATCGCGGGTCTCGTCGCCGATCGCCACCGCCTCGGCCGGGCTCACCCCCGCAGCCTTCAGCACTCGCCGGAAGCGCGGCGCCTTGCCGTAGAGCGACGATGCGCATTCCCAGATCGCGAAGCGTGCCGCATTCTCCGGCCCCAGGATGCGCCGCGCGTTGATCTCGGCGTTCGAGGTGACGAGCGCGAGGCGGACCTCCGCCGCCTCGAGCGCCGCCAGCATCTCGCTCACGCCGTCGAACAGCTGAACCTCGTGGGTGTGGAGCGCGAAGAGGGTGCGGACATAGCGCGCGATGAAGGGCAGCTTCCACGCCGGGATGCGCAGGTGGCGAATGACCTCGCGCGTGGGGAGCGCGCGCAGCCGCTCGACCTCGCCGGCTTCCACGGTGCGAAAGCGATAGCGCTGGGCGAGATGGTCGACGATGCCGAGGAACCAGTGGCCGCTGTCGGCCAGCGTCCCGTCGAAGTCGAAGATGACAAGGCGGATCGGGGGATCGGCAGGCGGAACGAGCGGCGGCACCGGAGCAGCTTGGCCGAGGGGCGATGCGGTGGCAACCCGCCCGGCGCAGGCCGGAAACTCGAGCATCGTAAAATCGAAGTGTGATTACAAGACTTGTTCTGCGCGTGCGCATGACTCATGTATCGGGCGTGGCAGACGCCACGCTCGTTCTTCAACCAGCGAAAGGAGGTGATCCGATGTCTCATGGTTCAGCAGTGAGGTCGGTTCAGTTCGTTCGGGAGACGCGCCGCTAAACGCTTGTTTGGCGTGAAGGCGGGGAATATTCCTTCCCAATCAACGCCTTCAATGCTGCAAGCGCGCGGCCCGCATGGTCTCCCGCGTCGGAACGTCCGGCCGCTGACCATGTCGGAGGCTGCCGGGCCCTTGGGAAAGGGCTCGGCAGCCTCTTTCATTTCTGGAGAAGGGCGATGGCGCGACTGCTGGTCTTTTACGGTTCTTATCGGCGCGACCGGATGGGCATCCGGCTGGCCGATTATCTGGTCGCCGGGTTCGCGAGCCGCGGGCACGATGCCGAGCTGATCGATGCGAAGGCGGTCGGGCTGCCGATGCTCGATCGCATGTACAAGGAATATCCCGCCGGCGAGGCGCCGGCGGCGATGCAGGCGCTGGCGGACAAGATCGTTGCCGCCGACGGCTTCGTCTTCGTGACGGGCGAGTACAATTGGGGCGTGCAGCCGGGCCTCAAGAACCTGACCGACCATTTCCTCGAGGAGTGGTTCTGGCGGCCGGCGGCGATTGCCAGCTATTCGGCGGGACGGCTGGGCGGCGCGCGGGCGGCGACGGCGTGGCACGGCACGCTGTCGGAAATGGGAATGGTGGTGACGTCGAGCACGATCGGCGTCGGTCAGATCGGCCACGCGCTCGATGCCGACGCCCGGCCGCTGGGCGAGGGCGGGGCGGCGCTCGAGCGAAGCTTCTCGCGCTTCGCGGCGGATCTCGAATGGTGGGTGGAGGCGGCGGCGGCGCAGCGGGCGCGGGTGAAGCCGCCTTATTGATCGTCCGGGAAGCAGGCAGAAGCGCGACCCGGGCTCGGACCGGGGTCCGGGGATCGGGGAGTGTTACCCCTTCCGAAGCATCCGTCTTCAGGCCGCCGAGCCCAGGTCCCGCCTCTTCTCCTAACGCCGCGCAGCCTCCACCAGAACCCGCCCCTCGCGGCGCGGGTCATAGCCGCCATCGATGCGGCCCGCCCGGACCAGCACGCCGTGAACGCCCGAATCCTCGCCCTGGCCGGGGCGCACCGTCATGCCGCGCGCCGCCAGTCCCTCGACCACACCAGGTGCGAATTTGCCTGCCTCGCCGCTGATCGAGCGTCCGCGCGCGACGAGGTTGGGAAGGGCGAGTGCCTGCTGCATCGGCAGCTTCCACCAGACTGCGGCGACCAGCGACTTGCCGACGTAGGGCAGGATCGCATTTCCTCCCGCCGAGCCGATCGCGCCCGCGAACCGGCCCTCGGCATCGAGCAGGATGATCGGCGTCATGGACGACCGCGGCCGCTTGCCCGGCGCCACGGCATTGGCGGCGGGGGCGCCGTCGGCCTCGGTCGGCGAGAAGCTGAAGTCGGTGAGCTGGTTGTTGAGGAAAAAGCCGTCGACCATCCGCCCGGTGCCGAAGATCGATTCAACCGTAGTCGTCATCGACACGACATTGCCGTCGCGATCGCCGACGATGAAGTGGCTGGTCCCCGCCGGCTCCTTCGTCGCGTCGGCGCCGCGCGCGGGGGCGCCCGCGGGGCTGCCGAAGGTCGGGTTGCCTGCCTGGCTGCCGATCAGTTTCGCGCGCGCGTCGAGATAGGCCGGGTCGAGCAGCCCCTTGACGGGCACCGACACGAAGGCCGGATCGCCGACATAGCGGTCGCGGTCGGCGAACATCACCCGGCTCGCCTCGGCAAAGGTGAACCACGCCTGCGGATCGGTCGGCCCGCGCCGCGCGATGTCGGTGCGCTCGAGGAGTTTGAGCAGCATCAGCATGCCCACGCCCGAGGAGGGCGGCGGCGGAACACAGGCGCGATAGCCCGCCCACGCCTCGCACAGCGCCTCGCGCTCGACCGGCTTGTAGGCGGCGAGATCGGCCATCGTCATCATGCCCTCGAGCGGCGCGGTGCGCGTCTTCTGGACGATGCGGGCGGCGGTCTGGCCCTTGTAGAGCGCGTCGGGGCCTTGGGCGGCGAGGCGGGTCAGGAACTCGGCATAGGCGGGGTTCTGCAGCCGGTCGCCCGGCCCGACGAGCCCGCCGCCGGGCTTGCCGAAATAGGCGCGTGCGTCGGGCGACTGAAGCTGCGGGAAGCCGCCCGCCAGGAACCGGCCGAGGCGCGGCGACACGATGAACCCCTCGCGTGCGGTGCGCTCGGCATCGCCGAACAGCGTCGCCCAGGGGAGGCGGCCATGCGCGCGGTGGGCAAGACCAAGCATCGCGACCGCGCCCGGCACACCCGTTGCGCGGCCCGATACGACCGCCTCGCGAAAGGGTAGCGGCTTGCCCTCGGATCCCAGAAACATCGACGGCGTGGCGCCTGCGGGCGCGATCTCCCGCCCGTCATAGACGCGGACCTTGCCGCTCGCGCCGTCGAGATAGGTCATGAACGCGCCGCCACCCATGCCCGAGCTCTGCGGCTCGACCAGCGACAGCATCGCCTGCACGGCGATGGCCGCATCGACCGCGCTGCCGCCGCGGCGCAGCACCGCCATCCCTGCCTCGGCGGCGAGCGGATTGGCGGCGACAACGAACATCTCGCGCGCGGCGGGTGTCGTCGCCGGCGCAGGCGCGGCGGCGCGCGGCGCGGGGGCGCAGGCCGACAGCATGGCGGCGGCGATCAGGGCGGCGATACGCATCGTGGGGGCAGGCTCCGGAACCATTGGCGTTTCGCGATAGCCGAGCGCCTCCGCCTGTCCAACCGCTGCGGCGAAAGCGCATGTATTCCCACGACGGCGGTAGTCCCGGGGTACCGAGCGAGCCGCCCTTTGCTCTCCTTGGCTGTGAGCTTCCGCTTTGGGGAGACTATGGCGCAGCATCCGGGCTTTGCCGCCGGCCATTGTCGGACTAGAAACCACCGCCAACGCTACGGCACGCGCCACGTCGCGGGTGCGGGCAGGAGAAGGACGGCGGATGGCGCGCAAGCTCGAACATTTCCCCAATCTGGTCACGATGTTCTTCGTGCGCGCCAAGGAGCGCGGCGACCGCCCGTTCCTGTGGGCCAAGGCGAACGGGAAATGGGTATCGACGAGTTGGGCCGAGGCGGCGCGCCAGGTTGCGTCGCTGGCGATTGCGCTCAAGGCGCTCGGCCTCCAGCCCGGCGACCGGGTGATGCTGGTGAGCGAGAACCGGCCCGAATGGTGCCTCAGCGACCTCGCGATCATGGCGGCGGGCTGTGTCACGGTGCCGACCTACACCACCAATACCGAGCGCGATCACCAGCACATCATTGAAAATTCGGGCGCGCGGGCGATCATCGTGTCGAATGCGCGGCTGGCCAAGACGCTGCTGCCCGCCGCGATCCGCACCGGCACCGCGCAGATCGTGATCGGCATCGACGAGCTGCGCGGCGGCCAGCAGGGTGCGCTCGAATATTACCAGTATCATGCGCTGATCGCCGCGCATCCCACCGATCCCGACAGCATGGCGGCGCAGGCCTTCTTCAAGCGCGAGGACCTGGCCTGCATTATTTATACCAGCGGGACGGGCGGCAGTCCGCGCGGGGTGATGCAGCATCACGGCGCGATCCTCCACAATGTCGAGGGGTGCTGCACCGTCATCAGCGAGGATTTCGGCTGGGGCGAGGAAGTGTTCCTGTCTTTTCTGCCGCTTTCCCACGCCTATGAGCACACCGGCGGCCAGCATTTCCCGATCGGGCTGGGGGCGGAGATCTATTACAGCGAGGGCCTCGACAAGCTCGCCTCGAACATCGAGGAGACGCGGCCAACGATCATGGTCGTCGTGCCCCGCCTGTTCGAGGTGCTGCGCCAGCGCATCTCCAAGGCGATCGAGAAACAGGGCAAGGTGCCGAACTGGCTGCTCGACCGCGCGGTCGCGATCGAGGGGCGGCGTGCCGCCACCGGCCGGACGGCGCTGACCGACCTGCCCGCCAGCCTCGCGGTCGGACGGCTTTTGAAGCCCAAGATCGCCAAGCGCTTCGGCGGGCGGATGAAGGCGATGGTGTCGGGCGGCGCGCCGCTCAATCCGGAGGTCGGCAATTTCTTCCAGGCGCTTGGACTTACCTTCCTGCAAGGCTATGGCCAGACCGAGGCGGCGCCGGTCATCTCGTGCAACCGTCCCTCGGCCGGGCTCAAGATGGATACCGTCGGCCCGCCGCTTCCCAACACCGAGGTCCGGATCGCCGAGGATGGCGAGATCCTGGTCCGCGGCGAGCTGGTCATGCACGGCTATTGGCGCAACGATGCCGAGACTGCGCGCGTCCTGAAGGCCGGGTGGCTGCACACGGGCGATATCGGCCTCATCGACGACAAGGGCCGGATCAAGATCACCGACCGCAAGAAGGACATCATCGTCAACGACAAGGGCGACAATGTCGCACCGCAGAAGATCGAGGGGATGCTGACGCTCCAGTCGGAGATCGTGCAGGCAATGGTTTACGGCGACCGCAAGCCGTACATGGTCGCGGTGCTCGTCCCCGACCCCGAATGGACGCAGGAGTTCTGCGCCAAGGGCGGCGCGAGCTGCGACTTCGCGGCGCTGTCGCGCAATCCCGAGTATCGCGCGGCGCTGTCGGCGGCGGTCGAGCGGGTGAACAAGGACCTGTCGCAGATCGAGCGCGTGCGCCGCTTCATTATCGCCGACGCCCCCTTCGGAATCGAGAACGAACAACTGACGCCGAGCATGAAGATCCGCCGCCATGTGCTCAAGCAGGCCTATGGCGAGCGGCTGGACGCGCTGTACAAGGGGTAAGAAGGTCCGTTTTCGTCTGGTCGGACGAGCTCCGGCATCGACCGTGTCCAGTCGTGGCAGCCTTCACCCTCGTCGCGGTCGACCCCGGAACAAGGCCGAGGTGACGACGGAGGATGGACGCCGCATTCATTCCATCGCCATCATCGCACGGGCGATCGCAGCTAACAGATGCGGCGGCGTGTCGATGAGGCTCGCCTAAGCCATGGTTCCTCAACGATTAGTTCGCACAAACGACGCCGTTTCGCCGCCCACCTGAACCCCCGATAAAGGAACGTCGTCCCGGCGCATTCCGTTCTTGTCTTCGGAACCGAAAAGAGGAGCCGAGACGATGTTCAAGCCGATCTTTGCCGCCACGGTCGCGATTGCCGCGATTACCGCTGCCCCCGCCGCGTTTGCGAGCGACGATATTGCCCGCGACAAATATGCGGGCGTGTTCGACGACAGCAATTCGCATTATCTCGACTACAAGACCGATCTGTCGGAGGCACGCCGCGAGCTCAAGAACGACCTTGCGGGCGCCGACAGCGATGCCGACCGCGCCGAGGTCATCTCCGAGTTCGAGCGCGAGGTCGCCGATGCCGAGAGTGACTTCATCAAGGAGATGGCCGAGGACGGTGTCGTCCTTCGCCGCGGCCGGGTGACGGTCGAGGACGAGATCGCCGCGCTGGTGGCGGTGCCGCGCTACTGAGGTCCGAACGGGCAACAGGGCTGGGGAGGTCGCATGCGCGGCCTCCCCTTTTTTGCTTGTCCGCAGTGGCCCTTTGCGCATCCAATGTGGCAAGGGACGAGCATGAGCCTGCGTCCCTTCCACCTCGCCTTTCCCGTCCACGATCTCACCGCTGCGCGCGCCTTCTACGGCGAGTTGCTGGGCTGCCGAGAGGGGCGGTCGAGCGATCACTGGATCGACTTCGACTTTTACGGCCATCAGATCGTCGCGCATCTCGATCCCGCCGCCGGTCCCGCCGGGACGACCAACCCCGTCGATGGCCACGACGTGCCGGTGCCGCATTTCGGCCTGGTGCTGACGATGGACGACTGGCACGCGCTGGCAGCGCGGGTCGAGGCGGCGGGCATCGCCTTCGGCATCGCACCGCACATCCGCTTCAAGGGACTGCCGGGCGAACAGGCGACGATGTTCTTTCGCGATCCCAGCGGCAACGCGCTCGAGTTCAAGGCGTTCGCCAACGACGCGCAGCTGTTTGCCACGGAGTAGGATCATGAGTGAACCCGTCACCGTCGAGGTGCCCCACAACCTGTCCAACGAGGACCTGCACCGCCGTATCGACGCCGGTATCGGCAAGCTGGGTGCGATGATTCCCGGTGGCGAGGTGTGCGAGCATCACTGGGAGAACGACCGCCTGATGACCTTTACGCTACAGGCAATGGGCCAGCGCGTGGGCGCGAAGATCGAGCTGCTCGAAGGGCGTGTCCGCGCTGAACTGGCGCTGCCCCCGATGCTCGCGATGTTCGCCGGCAAGATCAAGGCGAAGCTTGCCGAGACGGCGCCGACGCTCCTCAAGTAATCACCGTGGAACCGGTACGGTAGCGGACGGTTGAAGCGGCGGAGAGGGAGATCACCGTATGATCCGCACGCTTCGCCTGCTGTTGCTCATCATCGTGCCGGCGATCGCGGTCGGCGTGCCGCTGGGCCTGATGCTCGGCAGCTATGCCAAGGGCGAGTCGCTTCGCACCTATTACGCTGGCAACATGCTGCCCGAGGAGGGCGCGAACCTGCGTTCCGCCGCGAGCGCTGATGCGGTGCAGCCTGCCGCGGTGGCCTATAGCCGGCCGGACCGCTATTCGGATGCGGCAGCGCACTGGATCAACTGACGCTTTCGCCAAGGCCCCCCGCCGCCTATCTGGCGGGGCATGTATGACTTCAACATCGCCGCCGGCACCAAACCCGAGCTGTACCGTGACCTCCACGCCGCGCTCGACGCGCTGACCGCGGGCGAGCCCGACGCGATTGCCAACATGGCCAATGCCGCGGCCCTGATCGGGCAGTATCTGCCCGATCTCAACTGGTCGGGCTTCTACCGATTCGTTGGCGACGAGCTCGTCCTCGGGCCGTTCCAGGGCAAGGCGGCGTGCATCCGCATTCCGCTCGGCAAGGGCGTGTGCGGCACCGCCGCGGCATCACATGAGACGCAACTGGTTGAGGACGTCCACGCCTTTCCCGGCCATATCGCTTGCGACGCGGCGAGCCGGTCCGAGCTGGTCGTGCCCATTGTCGTCGAAGGGCGATTGATCGGCGTACTCGACCTCGACAGCCCCAGGCCTGCGCGCTTCGATGCCGAGGATGCGGCCGGATGCGAGGCGCTGATGGCGCTGCTAGGCCCGCGTATCGCCGGCTGACCTGACCCGCAGCGGGACAGTTTGCCGCGCCCCACGGATTCGCGACTCGTTCCGCGATCGGTTAAGAAACCATGAACCATCTGCGCCGTTCAGCGCAGGCACATGGGCTTTTGACAGGGAGGCCGCGGGGCCGATGCGAACGATGCTGATCCTGGCGCTGGCAGCGACCACTGCCGCCACGCCGCTTACGATGGCTGAGGCGCAGGTCGCCGGCGCGCGGATGGGCGGCGGGATGCAGCGCCCAACGGCCCGGCCTGGCGGGTGGCAGCGGCCGATGGTGCGGCCGGGCGGCTGGCAACGCCCGATCGTTCGGCCCGGCGGCCACTGGAACAACGGCAAGCGCTGGGGCTGGCGTTTCAACAATCGCTGGGTCGGCGGCTGGCGGGCGCCGGGCGGCTGGGCTGCCTATCGCCCGGCGGTGCGCGGCTGGGTACTGCCGCGCTACTGGATCGCGCCGAGCTTCTTCATTTCGGACTTCGGCGCCTATGGCCTTGCCGCGCCGCAGCCGGGTTATGGCTGGTATCGCTATTATGACGATGCGGTGATGATCGACAATTACGGGCGCGTTGAAGACAGCGTGCGCGGGGTCGACTGGAACCGCGGCGGTGACGCCTATTACGATTATGACGAGGACTACCGGCCTGATCTTTACGACCAGGGTTATTACGACCGCGAGTATGCCGAGCGCGACCGCCGCAGCGACACCGACGTCGTGTCGCGTGACCGCGACGGGGGTGTCGGGGGTGCGGTGATCGGCGGCGCGGCGGGCGCGGTGGCTGGCGCGGCGATTGCCGGGCGCGGCAACCGCCTGCCCGGCGCGCTGATCGGCGGCGGCGTCGGTGCCGTCGCGGGCGCCGCGATCGACCGGGCCGAGGATGGTCGGCGCGGCCCGCCGCCTCCGCCGCCGCCTGGCTATGACGGCCGCGGTGCGCCGTTCGCCCCGCCGCGCGAGGTGGTTCAGCCGTTGCCAGGCGACGAGCACTATGCCGAGCATTATGAGGATGATCGCGGCGGAGGCGCACGCGAGGTCCGCACTGTCCATCATGGCGGCGGACATACGACCTATCATCCGGGCGGCACGACGGTGACGACGAGCGGCGGTGGCTATATCGCGGGCGGCTGGTATTATCCGCCCACGACGACGACCGTCGTGACGGTCAGCTCGGCCCCTGTCACGACCACGACGGTGACAGAGGAATATGTCAGCTACCACGCACCGACGCGGAAGGTGGTGAAGCGCCGGTGGCATCGCGGCAAGCGGTGCTATTGCCGGTGAGGTGAACGGGCGGTCGCGCGCTGTCGCCGGTCGCCCCAGCGAGGCCGCAGCCGCTGCTCACGTGGGCACTGTGCCCGCCACCAACCGGTCCCAGCCTACGCTCGGATGCCGAGCGACCCGGAAGCCACGCCGCCCTCGCTACCCGTTCAGCGCCGCCAGCAGCTTCGCTTCCAGCCACGCTTTGTCCTCTGGCCGGTGGAAGCTGTGGCTGTCGGTATCCAGTACCTGCAGCTCGATGCGGTCGCGCAGCGCCGCGTAGGCGGGCGTCTGCCATGCCTCGACAAAGGCGATGGCGGTGTTGTCGCGACGGGCGATCAGGATCGTCGCGTGCTTGTTTGCCAGCCCCGCCGCTACGCGTGCGGCGAGCCCCTCTGGCGCCGCCGCCTCGCCGCTGCTGAGCTTGGCAAGCCCGCCAGCGAGCTTCCTGAGGTTCACGCCGCCTGTCAGCAGCCGGCCCCATGCCCTCGGATCGCGCAGCCGCTCGGCATAGCGCGCGCGGATCGCCGAGGCAGGCGGGAGCGCATCGGCGGTCGGCTCGATCACCCAGGGATTGGCGAGGACGAGCGCGTCGATGCCGCTCGTGTCATGGAGCGCGAGCGCACTCGCCGCATCGCAATTGCCGAAAGCGACGATGCGCGTCAGGCCGGGCACCGCCGCCCGAAACGCGGTGATGGCGGCGGCGATGTCGGGGCCGCTTGCCTCGAAGCCGCGGTTGATGCCGGTGGAATCGCCGATGCCGCGCCGGTCGAAGCGGAAGACCGGATGACCTGCCGCCGTCAGCCTTTGTGCCATCAGCGCCATGCCCCGATGCGCGCCGATGCGAAGCTCGTTGCCGCCCGACACGATCAGGAGGCCGCGTGTGGAGGCGGCGCGATCGAGTGTGCCGACCAGCGCGTCGCCGGCACAGGCGAAGGTGATCAGCTCGCGCACTGCTTCACCCATTCGGCCAGGTCGGCGGCCAGTTCGCGCGCCATCGCCGGATTGTTGTCGGGCTCCGCCCGGCGCCACAACGGTCGGGCGATGATCTTGCGGTCGGCGGGCGCCGCGTCGGTGTCCAGGCGCAGCGTGCGTAAGGCAGGCCCGGCATAGGGCACCGCGCCCTGCAACTCAGCGAGCATCGCGCGCGAGAGGAGGTTGCCGGCGAGTTCGACCGGCGGGCCGTCGCCGGCGATTGCCTTGGCATCGAACGCCTCGCCCGAGTCCTTCGCCGCCGCCTGTCGCGCGCGGACCATGTCGCGAACGAGCGCCGCGCCGGTGACGGGGGCGAAATGCCAGCGTGACTGGCAATTGGCGCGCCCGTCGTAAAGCGTGCCGCCGCGCATCGCGGCGATGTGGACGCGCAGCCCCTCGCGCGTCAGCTTCTCCTCTGCCGCTGCGAGGGCATCGCGCCAGTCGTCAAGCGAGGCGGCCTCGGTGGCGATCAGGCTCTCGCCCTGGCCGGGCATGTCAGGCAGCGCCGCGCCGATGCCGTGGTCGCCGAGCGCGCGAAGCAGCGTGACGAAGAAGGCGCGGAGGCGATTGGCTTCCTCGAACGGGGGCATCGCCGCGAGCACGACCTCGCGGGTCCGCGGGCCGAAGCGCAGCATCGGCTCGCGCCCGCCGCTCCAGGCATAATCGTCGATCAGGCGGAAACCTTGCTGACGGCGAAGCGGGTGAGGGCGCCGAAGGTTTCGAGCGTGTCACCGTCGATGTCGTCGTCGTCGATGACGATGCCGAGGCGATCCTCGAGTTCGGTCAGCACGCCGGCGACCGCCATCGAATCGAGCTCCGGCAAGGCGCCGAACAGCGGCGTCGTCGCATCGAACCCCTCGACCTGTGCGTCCGACAAGCCGAGCACGTCGCGCAGGACCGCGCGGACGGTCGCCTCGATCTCGCCATGCTGTTCCGAAATCATCGTCTATCCCCAAGATGTTTTGCCGCGCGCCTAGCGGCCCACCGCGCGCCGGACAAGCGTCGCGGCGATCATCGCGAGCCCGACGGGGTGGCGCGGGTTCGACGCCTCGATCCGCCAGAGCGTGTGCGCGGTGTCCATCCAGTCGGCCTTGTAGGGCTGGTCGCCGGTGCCATAGTCGATGAGCGCGGGGCGATCGCGCTCGATCACATGCGCGAACATCGCGTGGCTCAGGATCGAGCCCGGCGACAGCGCCCTCGCATCCTCGCGATAGGCGAGCTTGTGGATCGTCGCGCGGCCATGCTCGACGGTCCAGAGCTGCGCGGCGAGCGGCTGGCCATTCTTCGATGCGATGCCGAGGCGCAGCGTGCCCGCTGCGCCCTCCGCCTCAGCCATGGCGCGCAGGAACGGCCAGCTGCCTTCCTCGCCCTTCCAGCTCGCGGCATAGATCGCCTCGTAAGCTTTCCAGGCTTCCGACGAGAACGACCGGTGGATGGCGATGTCGAGCTTCGCCTTCTTGCCCTTGCGCTCGACGGTCGAGCGCAGCTTGCCGGGGCGCGCGGCCCAGAACGCGGCGAAGTCGGTGCCCGGGGCGATGCGCCAGTTGACGCTCATCGGCGTGACCGACACGCGCCAGCCCGCGGCGCGAAAGGCATCGGCCAGCGCCTCGGGCTCCTCGACGGGGGAGAGTTCGACATGGCCGATTGCGCCCAGGCAATCGGGCAGCGCGGCGAGTGGGGCGTCCCCGATCGTTACTGCGTCGAAGGCCAGCGTATACCAGTTCGCCAGCGCGCGTGCCCGCGCGCCGCGGCGCATCAGGAACAGCCACGCGGTCCCACCACCGCGCCGGGCACGGGCAATCAGCGGGCGCCCCGACGGGGGGCAATTGCCGAGCGTCCGCTCGAACCATTCGAGCCGGTCGTAAAGCCGCGGTTGGCGCGCCCGGTCGAGCGCACCCGCAGCATCGCGCGCGACCGCGTCCAGATCGGTGAAAAGAGCGCAATCGGCGCGCACAAGGGCCTCGTAATCGGCTTGTTTACCGTGCACGCTTATGGCCGGCAGCGATGAGCATCCCGTTAAATCCCGATCCGCGACCGCTCGACCATCTGACGACGATGGGTGCGGCCGATGCACCCGCGCTGCACGACAAGGGCGGCAGCTGGACCTATGCCGAGCTGGAGGGTGCGGTCGGATCGGCAGCGGCGTGGCTGGCGGAACAGGGACTCAAGCCCGGCGATCGGGTGGCGAGCTGGCTTGCCAAGACGCGAGCGGCCTGCGTGCTGCCGTTGGCGGCAGTGCGCGCGGGGCTGGTGCATGTGCCGGTCAACCCGCTGCTCAAGCGCGGGCAGGTGGCGCATATCCTTGCCGACAGCGGCGCGCGCCTCCTGATCGCGGGCGGGCCGCGGCTGGCGACGCTGGAGGCGGGCGATGTGCCGGGCGGATGCCGGACGGTCGAGGAGGGCGAGTTGTCGCTGGTGGGCGGCGGACTGCCGCCGTCCGATGCCGATCCGCAATCGCTGGCGGCGATCCTCTATACCTCGGGCTCTACCGGGCGGCCCAAGGGGGTTATGCTGAGCCACGCGAACCTGTGGCTCGGTGCGATCAGCGTGGCGCATTATCTGGACGTGACGCCCGCCGACCGCGTGCTCGGCGTGCTGCCGCTGAGCTTCGACTATGGCCAGAACCAGCTGCTTTCGACCTGGGCGGCGGGAGCGAGCGTGGTGCCGCTCGACTATCTGACCGCGCGCGACGTCATCAAGGCGGTCGAGCGGTTCGGCGCGACCAGCCTTGCCGGGGTGCCGCCGCTCTGGGTCCAGCTGCTCGATGTCGAGTGGCCGGCGGAGACCGCCGCGCGATTGAGGCGGCTGACCAACTCGGGCGGTGCGCTGACGCCGCGACTGGTGCGCGCGCTCCGCGAGCGCTTTCCGGCCGCGCGGCTGTTCCCGATGTACGGCCTGACCGAGGCGTTCCGGTCGACCTATCTCGACCCCGATCTGGTCGATGCGCATCCCGATTCGATCGGCCGCGCCATTCCCTTCGCCGAAATCTCGGTCGTGCGCCCCGATGGCAGCCGCGCCGATGCGGACGAGCCGGGCGAGCTGGTCCATGCCGGGCCGCTCGTTGCGCAGGGCTATTGGCAGGACCCCGAGCGCACCGCGATCCGCTTCAAGCCTGCACCTTCCTTCTCCGCCTATCCCGGCATGGCGGTATGGTCGGGCGATACCGTCGTGGCGGATGCCGAAGGGCTGCTGCGCTTCGTCGGGCGCGACGACGAGATGATCAAGTCGAGCGGCAACCGCATCAGCCCGACCGAGGTCGAGGAAGTGGTGCTCGCCGGCGGCGAGGCGGGCGAGGCGGTGGCGCTGGGCGTGCCCGACGAGCGGCTGGGGCAGGCGATCGTCGTCGTCGCCAGCACGAAGGGCGATGCGGCGAATGCGGAGGCGCGGCTTCGCGAGCGGCTGAAGCGCGACCTGCCCGGCTTCATGCAGCCGCACCGCTATGTCTGGCGCGAGGCGCTGCCGCGCAACGCCAATGGGAAGCTCGATCGCTCTGGGCTGAAAGCGGAGGTGCTGTCGTGAAGCCGATGGGACCGATTCCGCCGCATTTCGCTGGGAGCGAGAAGCTGACGATCGCCGGGCACGACGCCGAGCATTGGATCGAACAGGCCGGCGACACGCCGCTGTTCGTCTACGACATGGGCGAGGTGCGCGCGCGGCTGGCGCGACTGCGTGCGGCGATGCCAGCGCGGCTCGACATCCATTACGCGATCAAGGCCAATCCGCACCCGCAAGTGCTCGCGGCGATCGCGCCGCTGGTCGACGGGCTCGACGTCGCGTCGGGGGGCGAGTTGGTCAAGGCGCTCGCAGTCAAGGACGAGAGAGTCATCAGCTTCGCCGGACCCGGCAAGCGCGACGACGAACTGGAACTCGGGATCCGTGAAGGCGCGACGCTCAACCTCGAATCGGAGGGGGAGGGTATCCGTGCGCTGGCGATCGGCGAGCGGCTGGGGCTGCGGCCGCGGCTGGCAATCCGGGTCAATCCCGATTTCGACCTCAAGGGATCGGGGATGAAGATGGGCGGGCGACCCTCGCCCTTCGGCATCGACGCCGTGCGCGTGCCGGCGTTGGTGCGCGAGTTGCTGGCCGCCGGCGCCGACTGGCGCGGCTTCCACATCTATGCCGGGTCGCAGGCGCTGTCGGCGGCGGCGATCATCGAGACGCAGGCGGCGACAGTGGCGCTCGCCCGGCGGCTGGCGGACGAGGCGGGAGCCGAGGCGCCGCACGTCAATCTCGGCGGCGGGTTCGGCATCCCCTATTTCGCGGGCGACGAAGCCCTCGATATCGAGGCGGTCGGCGGCGCGCTGGCCGAGACGCTCGATCGCGACGGGGCAGCGGAGACGCAGTACGCGATCGAACTCGGCCGCTGGATGGTCGGCGAGTGCGGCGTCTACCTGACCCGTGTGATCGACTTGAAGGAAAGCCAGGGCGAGCGCTTCGTCGTCGTCGATGGCGGCATGCATCACCAGCTGGCCGCGAGCGGCAATTTCGGGACGGTGGTGCGGCGCAATTATCCGATCGCGGTCGCCGGGCGGATGACGGGCGAACTCAGCGAGGTGTCGGTGGTCGGCAGCCTTTGCACCCCGCTCGACCGGCTGGGCGACAAGGTGGGCCTGCCCGAGGTGGCGGTGGGCGACGTAATCGCGGTGTTCCTGGCGGGCGCCTATGGGTTCACCGCAAGTCCGGGGCTGTTCCTGGGGCACCCGGCAGCGCGGGAGATCGTGGTGGGTTGAAGGCCGCTGTCGACAAAAGGGCCTTGTCACTCCGTTTGTCCTAAGTAGCGATCGAGCAGCTGCGAAGCGGCGTATCAAAGAATGTGGGAGTCCGTGGTGATTTCTCGATGCACGGCTTTCGCCGCTACTCAGTCTCTACTCAGCATGAAGCGGGGGAGGCGAAGCGCCACGGATAGTCATCGGTCACGGAACACTCCGCGGGTGACGGACACCGACTTCACCCTTTCCCCTGCGCCCGCCGCCACGCCGCCTGCACCCGGCCGTTGAAACCCATCACCGCGTTGCCGCCGATCAGCCGCAGCCGCGGTTCGGGCTTGTTGTTGAGCTCCAGCCCCTGCGCCTGCAGCATCCAGAGGCGGCGGAACTCGCCGTCCTCGCGCATCAGCAGGTGCTGTGGCGCGCCGTCCTCGACGATACGGCCGCGCTCGACCACCAGCACACGGTCGAAATCGGCGATCGTCGATAGTCGGTGCGCGATGGCGAGCACGGTGCGCCCGACCATCAGCCGCTCGAGCCCCGCCTGCACCGCCAGCTCCGACTCGGTGTCGAGCGCCGACGTCGCTTCGTCGAGGAGTACGATCCGCGCGTCTTTAAGGAAGGCGCGCGCGATGCCGATCCGCTGGCGCTGGCCCCCGGACAGCGAGGTGCCGCGCTCGCCGACGATGCTGTCATATCCCTCCGGCAGTTCGGCGATGAAGTCGGCGCAGCCCGCCGCCTCGGCCGCGCGGCGCACGTCCTCGTCGCTCGCATCGGGGCGGGCGAAGCGGATATTGTCCATCACGCTGCGGTGAAAGAGGAGCACTTCCTGCGGCACCATCGCGATCGCCTGGTTGAGGCTTTCCTGCGTCACCCCTGCCGCTGGCTGCCCGTCGATCAGCACGCGGCCGGCGTCGGCGTCATAGAAGCGCTGAACGAGCTGGAGGATCGACGACTTGCCCGCGCCCGAGGGGCCGACAATGCCCACCTTCTGCCCCGCGGGCACGTCGAAGCTCAGGTCGCGCAGGATCGGCCGCGCGGGGTCGTAGCCGAAGCTGACCCCCTCGAACCGCACCGTCCCCGCGCCCGGCACCAGCGCGGGCGCATCGGGTGCATCGGTCAGCGTATGCGGCACGCCGACGATCTCCAGCGTCTCGTCGAGATAGCTGAACTGCTGGCTGGTATCGATCAGCGCCATCGCCAGGTCGCGCGCGCCGTGGAGCATCCGGAAGGTAAGCGTCGTAATGACGACTACATCGCCCGTCGTCACCGCGCCTGCCGACCAGCGGCCGATCGCCCAGATGAGCGTGCCCGCGACCATCGCCGCCATCGCGATGTCGTAGAGGCCGCGGACACGCTCGACGAAGAACCAGCCCTTTCGCTGCGCCTTCGCCTCGTCCTCGAGAATGTCGCCCAGCCGGTCGAGCTCGCGCCGGCGCGCGGCGAACGCCTTTAGCACCCAGATATTCCCGATCAGATCGACCAGCTCGCCGCCGACGACGCCGGCCTTCTGCGCGAACGCCCGGTGATGGACATGGCCCTTGAGCCCGTGGCGCACCAGAATTGCGGTGACGATCAGGAACACCGCGCCCAGCACCGCCGCCATCCGCGCATCAATCGTGAAGAAGATGACGAGGGCACCCGCAAAGGCGACGATCGGCGGCGTCACCTCCATCACCAGCCGGTGGACGAGCGCGCCGAAATTGCCGGCGAGCGAGCCGATCCGGTGGCCCAGCGAACCGGCACGCTGCTGCTGAAAGAAGGGCATCTGGTGCCCGGTCAGATAATCGAACATGTCGAGCCGGATCTGGATGCCCGACCTGACGGTAAGATGGCCGAGCAGGAAGGCGGCGGCGCGCTGAGCCAGGCTCTCGGCGACAACGAGGCCGATGAACAGCGCGAGGCTGGCATAGACCGCGCTCAAGGCCCCACGCATCGTCATCGCATCGACGAGCAGCTTCATCGCATATTGCGTGCCGATCGACCCTGCGCTGCCTGCGACGACGATCAGCCCGAGAAGCAGGAAGCTCCACGGCCGCTCGGCCACATAATGAAACAGGAAGCGGGCTGGACTGCGCAGAAATCGCAACGGATCCGGTCCTTGTTTGATCTGCATCATGCTGCGATGCAGCGATTCCTAACTCGCAAAAGCGGTTTTGGCTGCATCGGGGCGAAACTGCGGGGAAGCGTTCGAGCCGCCGCGACTATCCACGAAGTTCGCGTCTTGTTCTCATCGAACGAATCGGGTACATGATCGGTGCGCGTTGAACGCCGCGCGCGGTTGCTCTAGCGAGGAAAGCGGAAAATGGCAGCGCAGCTCAAGGTGATCGGGAACGACATGGCAACCGCGAACGCAGATCGTCAAAAGGCGCTCGACGCCGCCCTGGCACAGATCGACCGTGCCTTCGGCAAGGGGTCGGCGATGCGGCTGGGCCAGAAGGAGGCGATGCAGGTCGAGGCGATCTCGACCGGCTCGCTCGGCCTCGACATTGCGCTCGGTGTCGGCGGGTTGCCGCGCGGCCGCGTGATCGAGGTCTATGGCCCCGAAAGCTCGGGCAAGACGACGCTGGCGCTCCACTGCATTGCCGAGGCGCAGAAGATGGGCGGTACCGCCGCCTTCGTCGATGCCGAGCATGCGCTTGACCCGGTCTATGCCAAGAAGCTGGGCGTCAACATCGACGAGCTGATCGTGTCGCAGCCCGACACCGGCGAGCAGGCGCTGGAGATCGTCGACACGCTCGTGCGGTCGAACGCCATCGACGTGCTGGTGGTCGATTCGGTCGCCGCGCTGGTGCCGCGTGCCGAGATCGAGGGCGAGATGGGCGACAGCCATGTCGGCCTGCAGGCGCGCCTTATGTCGCAGAGCCTGCGCAAGCTGACCGGCTCGATCAGCCGCTCGCGCTGCATGGTGATCTTCATCAACCAGCTGCGCATGAAGATCGGCGTGATGTACGGCAACCCCGAGACGACGACGGGCGGCAATGCGCTCAAATTCTATGCCTCGGTCCGTCTCGACATCCGCCGCACCGGCCAGATCAAGGACCGCGACGAGATCATCGGGAACGCGACTCGCGTGAAGGTGGTCAAGAACAAGGTTGCGCCGCCCTTCAAGCAGGTCGAGTTCGACATCATGTACGGCGAGGGCATCTCGAAGATCGGCGAGATCCTCGACCTTGGCGTCAAGGCGGGCCTCGTCGAGAAGGCGGGCGCGTGGTTCAGCTACGACAGCGTCCGCATCGGTCAGGGGCGCGAGAACTCGAAGAACTTCCTGCGCGACAATCCCGAGATCACCGCCCGCCTGGAAGCCGCGATCCGCGCGCGCACGGCGGAGGTCGCCGAGGAGCTGATGGTCGGCGAGGGGCCGGACGACGACGTCTGATCGGCGATCCGCACCGGGCATGAACAAGACCCCGCTGCGAGCGATCACGGCGGGGTTTCCCGTTGGGGGATGTTCGGTGGTGATCCGCAGCAGGAAAGATCAGGCGCCCCTGATTGTTGTCTGTAATCGTGAGCAAGTTTTTACCCCGGCGGGGAAGGGAAGGGACTGTCGAAGGCGACAAACGGGTGTTGCCCTCTCGCGTGAAACCGGAGCCAGGCCGCGCCCCACGGCTTTGTGATCCGAGTGGCTACACCTTCGATCCGAAGGGTCTCAGGCGCCGGCGAGCCCTCGCGGGCTCGTCCCTTGGCACCCACAATCTCGCGCGAAGCGCCGCGCTGGATGAGATCGCGCGGCAAGTTTTCTTGGCGCTTGCCGATCGCATCCGCTGGGTGCGCTCAGCGACCTCGACTGATTCCTCGACCCACCCCATCATCACCTTTGCCCTCGCGTACCCTTCAGCTTCGCGCAACAAGCGCCTAGATCGGCAGTCATGCAGCCGCCCCCTTTTCCGTTTCTGCCGCTCGCCGCGGCGATCGCCGCGCTCGCGGGGTTTGTCGATGCCTATGCGTTCGTCCGGCTCGGCAACTTCTTCGTCTCGTTCATGAGCGGAAATGCGACCCGGGGCGGCGTTGCGCTGGGTGGCGGCTATGGCGGAGGCGGGGTGCTCGCGCTGTCGCTGGTGCTGGCATTCCTCGCCGGCGTGATGCTCGCGGCGGTGGCGGCGCGCCGCTTCGAGCGCGTGGGCGCGGCGGCGGCAATGGGGCTCGCGACACTGCTCATGATCGGCGCCGCGGTCGCGGCGGGCGCGTCGGCTGCCCTGTCGATGCCGCTGCTCGCGGCGGCGACGGGCGCGATGAACGGCGTTCGAGCGCCGGACGGCGGGCTGTCAGCCGGCCTCACCTACATGACCGGTAATCTGGTGCGGCTGGGTCAGTCGCTTGCCGACGCCCTCATGGGTGGAGCGTCGCGCTGGGCTTGGCTGCCCTATCTCCTGCTCTGGTTGACCTTCGTCGGCGGTGCGGTCGCGGGGACGATCGTCGAGCGGGCGCTGGGTGACTTCACGCTCTGGTACGCGGCCCTGATCGCCGCGTGGCTCGCGCTGCTGCTGGCAGGCCGAATGGGCCGCGGTGCCGAGAACGCCGCACCATCATCCCGAATTTGACCGGGGATCCCGTTCACTTCCCACGGGTCGGCAGCAAGAACAAGCCGGACCCCGGATCAAATCCGGGGTGACGATGACATGGCGGCCCGCACGCCCCCCGGTCAGACGTGGATCGGCTTGCCCCGCACCGCCATCGCGGCTTCCTTCAGGGCCTCCGAATGCGTCGGATGCGCATGGCAGGTATAGGCGATGTCCTCTGCCGTCGCGCCGAACTCCATCGCCTGCGTCGCCTGTGCGATCATCGTGCCGGCAAGCGAGGTGATGATCCAGACACCCAGCACGCGGTCGGTTTCGGCGTCCGAGATGACCTTCACGAAGCCGTCCGGCTCGTGATTGGTCTTGGCGCGGCTGTTGCCGGCCATCGGGAACTTGCCGACCTTGACCTCGCCCTTTTCGCGCGCGGCCTCTTCGGTGAGGCCGATGCCCGCGATCTCGGGCATCGTGTAGACGACGCTCGGGATAAGGTCGTGGTTCACGATCCCCGTGTGGCCGGCGATGTTCTCGGCAACCGCAATCCCCTCGTCCTCCGCCTTGTGCGCGAGCATCGGGCCGGGGGTCACGTCGCCGATCGCCCAAATGCCGTCAACCTTGGTCGCGAAATCATGATCGACCTCGATCTGGCCGCGCCCATTGAGCGCGACGCCGGCGGCTTCAAGATTCAGCCCCTCGGTATTCGGACGGCGGCCGATCGCGACCAGGACGTTGTCCGCCTCGATCGTCTCGGCCGCGCCGCCGGCTGCGGGCTCGACAGTGATCGTCGCCTTGTCGCCATTCACCGCGACACCCGTGACCTTGGTACCGGTCCTGAATTCGATGCCCTGCTTCTTGAAGAGCTTGGCGCTTTCCTTGCGCACGTCGCCGTCAAAGCCCGGCAGGATCTGGTCGAGATACTCGATCACCGTCACCTTCGCGCCGAGCCGCTTCCAGACGCTGCCGAGTTCCAGGCCGATCACACCACCGCCGATGACGACGAGATGGCCGGGCACGCGGTCGAGCTCGAGCGCGCCGGTCGAATCGACGACGACCTTCTGGTCGACCTCGACACCGGGCAGCGGCGTGACCGACGACCCCGTCGCGATGACGATGTCGCGCGCGGTGACGGTGCGGTCGCCGACCTTGACCGTGCCCGAATCGACGAAGCTCGCGCGGCCCTTCAGCCACTCGACCTTGTTCTTCCTGAACAGATATTCGATGCCGCCTGTCAGGCCCTTCACCGCGTCGATCCGCTGCGCGTGCATCGCGTCGAGGTCCAGGCTGACGCTGTCGAACTTGACGCCGAGCTTCGCGAGGGCGCCACCGGCAGCTTCGGCATAAAGCTCGGAGGCGTGGAGCAGCGCCTTGGACGGAATGCAGCCGACATTGAGACAGGTGCCGCCCAGCGTCTCGCGCGCTTCGGCACAGGCGACGCGCTGGCCCAGCTGCGCCGCGCGGATCGCCGCGACGTAGCCGCCCGGACCGGCACCGATCACCAGCACGTCGAAGTCGTAGTCAGCCATTATCCAAACTCCGTTCGCCCCGAGCCTGTCGAAGGGCCGTACTTTACGCTCATCCGTTCGATGAAGAAGGGTGGTGCTTCGACAAGCTCAGCACGAACGGAAATTGGGGTTGTCTCGCTGAAACTTAAAGATCGATCAGCAGGCGCGTCGGGTCCTCGATCGCATTCTTGAGCGCGACGAGGAAGGTCACCGCCTCGCGGCCGTCGATCAGGCGATGATCATAGCTGAGCGCCAGATACATCATCGGGCGGACGACGACCTGGCCGTCGCGGACGACCGGACGGTCCTCGATCCGGTGGAGACCGAGCACCGCCGACTGCGGCGGGTTGATGATCGGGGTCGACATGAGCGAGCCGAACACACCGCCGTTGGAAATGGTGAAGGTGCCGCCCTTCATCTCTTCCATCTTGAGCGTGCCGTCCTTGGCGCGCTTGCCGAAATCGCCGATCGTCTTCTCGATCCCGGCGACCGACAGGCTCTCGGCATTGCGGATGACGGGGACGACGAGGCCCTGCGGCGCGGAGACGGCGACCGAGATGTCGGCATAGTCGCGATAGACGATCTCGTCGCCCTCGATCGAGGCATTGACGGCGGGGATATCCTTCAACGCCATGCACGCGGCCTTCACGAAGAAGCCCATGAAGCCGAGGCGAACGCCGTGCTTCTTCTCGAACAGGTCCTTGTACTTGGTCCGCGCCTCGATCACCGCGGTCATGTCGACGTCATTGAACGTCGTGAGCAGCGCGGCGGTGTCCTGCGCGTCCTTCAGGCGCTTGGCGATCGTCTGGCGCAGGCGCGTCATGCGGACGCGCTCCTCACGGCGATTGTCGCCGGCCGGGGCAGCAGCCGCAGCCGCGGGCGTGGGCACAGGCGCCGGCGCGGCGGGCGCGCTCGACTTGGCGGAAGCGGCGGCGACGACGTCCTCCTTGGTGATGCGGCCGTCCTTCCCCGAGCCCTTGATCGTCGCGGGATCGACGCCGTGCTCAAGGATAGCGCGGCGCACCGAAGGCGAGAGCGCGGCGGCGTCGACATGCTCGGCGGGAGCCGGTGCCTGCTGCGCCGCCTCGGCAGGCGCGGGGGCCGGGGCGGGCGTCGGTGCCGCCGCGGGAGCGGCCTCGGCCTTCGGCGCCGCCGCCGCACCGTCGCCGGCTTCGATCGTGCCGATCATCGCACCGACATTGACGGTATCGCCGGGCTTCACCGCATGCTGGCCCATCACGCCGGCGGCGGGGGCAGGCACTTCGACCGAGACCTTGTCGGTCTCGAGGCTGGCGACGGGCTCGTCGGCGGCGACCGCCTCACCCGGCTGCTTCAGCCATTCGCCGAGCGTCGCTTCGGTGATCGATTCGCCCAGCACGGGGACGAGGATTTCGGTGGCCATTTCGGTTCGTCCTTCTTCAGGCTTCGATCACGACGCGGCCTTGCCGGTCGCATTGTTGCTGTCGGATTGGCGCGTGCGGCGGATTTCCTCGCGCACGCTGTGGCCGAGCGCGTCGGCGACGAGCGCGCCCTGCTCGGTCTGGTGCCGCTTCATCAGGCCCGTGGCGGGCGAGGCCGAGGCGGCACGGCCCGCGTAGCGCGCACGCTCGACCGGCGAGCCGGCGGCGGCGAGTGCCTCCTCGATCAGCGGCTCGACGAAGAACCACGAGCCGTTGTTCTTGGGCTCTTCCTGCGCCCAGACCACGTCCTCGAGCTGCGGCATCCGCGACAGGCGCGCGGCCAGCGGCTCGCCGGGGAAGGGGTAGAGCTGTTCGACGCGGATGATCTGCGTGGCGGTGTCGCCGGCGGCGTCGCGCGCCTCGATCAGATCATAGGCGACCTTGCCCGAACAGAGCACGACGCGCTTCGTCGCCTCATCTGCCGGGGCCGAGGGGTCGGACAGTAGCCGCTGGAAATGGCTGGTGCCGACGAAATCCTCGGCCTTCGACACCGCCATCTTGTGGCGGAGCAGCGACTTGGGCGTGAAGACGACCAGCGGCTTGCGGAAGTTACGGTGCATCTGCCGGCGCAGCAGGTGGAAATAGTTGGCCGGCGTGGTGCAGTTCGCGACCTGCATGTTGTCCTGTGCGCACAGCTGCAGGAAGCGTTCGAGACGCGCCGACGAATGCTCCGGCCCCTGGCCCTCATAGCCGTGCGGCAGCAGCAGGACGAGGCCGTTGGCGCGCAGCCACTTGGCCTCACCCGACGCGATGAACTGGTCGATCATGATCTGCGCGCCGTTTGCGAAGTCGCCGAACTGCGCCTCCCACAGCACCAGCGTCTTGGGATCGGCGAGCGCAAAGCCGTATTCGAAACCCAGCACCCCATATTCAGACAGCGGGCTGTCGAGCACCTCGAACCGGCCGTGCGGGATTTCAGCGAGGGGCACGTAGCGCCGCTCGTCGTTCTGATCGACCCAGACGGCGTGCCGTTGGCTGAACGTGCCGCGGCCCGAATCCTGGCCCGACAGGCGGACGCCGTAACCCTCGGACAGGAGCGAGCCGAACGCCAGCGCCTCGCCCGTCGCCCAGTCGAAGCCGGAGCCCGAACGGAACATCTCGCGCTTCGCTTCGAGCACGCGGCCAAGCGTCTTGTGCAGCTCGTACCCCTCGGGCGTCTCGGTCAGCGTGCGGCCGAGCGAATCGAACAGCTTCTGCTCGATGCCGGTATCGACGCTCCGCCGCGCGGTTTCGGCATCGACCGGCGCGTGGAGACCCGACCAGCGACCGGCGAACCAGTCGGCCTTGTTGGGCTTGTACCCCTTCGCGCCGTCGAACGACTCTTCGAGAACCGCGGTGAACTCGTCGGTCTTGGCCTTGACGAAGCCGTCGTCGATCACGCCCTCGGCCACCAGCCGCTTGCCGTAGATCTCGCTGACCGGCGGGTGCTGGCGGATCGACTTGTACATGATCGGCTGGGTGAAGCTCGGCTCGTCGCCCTCGTTGTGCCCGAAACGGCGATAGCACCACATGTCGATGACGACGTCGCGCTTGAACGTCTGGCGGAATTCGGTCGCGACCTTGCAGGCGAAGGTCACGGCCTCGGGATCGTCGCCGTTGACGTGCAGGATCGGCGCCTGGACGCCCTTGGCGACATCTGACGGATAAGGCGACGAGCGCGCGAATTGCGGGCTGGTCGTGAAGCCGATCTGATTGTTGATGACGAAATGGACGCAGCCGCCGGTGTTGTAGCCGCGGATGCCCGAAAAGCCGAGGCATTCCCAGACGATGCCCTGGCCCGCGAACGCCGCGTCGCCGTGGATCAGCACGGGCAGCACCTGCTCATGCTTGTCGAGATCCTGGCGGAAGGTCTGCTGCGCGCGCACCTTGCCCAGGACGACGGGATTCACCGCCTCCAGGTGGCTGGGGTTGGCGACCAGCGACATGTGGACGTTGATCCCGTCGAACTCGCGGTCGGTCGAAGTGCCGAGGTGGTACTTCACGTCGCCCGACCCGCCGATGTCGTCGGGATTGGCCGATCCGCCCGCAAACTCGTGGAAGATCACACGATAGGGCTTGGCCATGACGTTGGCGAGGACGTTCAGGCGGCCGCGATGCGCCATGCCGTAGACGATCTCGCGCACGCCGAGCTGGCCGCCGTACTTGATGACCGCCTCCAGCGCGGGGATCATCGATTCGCCACCGTCGAGGCCGAAGCGCTTGGTGCCGACATACTTGCGGCCCAGGAACTTCTCCCACTGCTCGGCCTCGATCACCTTGGAAAGGATCGCCTTCTTGCCTTCGGTGGTGAACTCAATGGCCTTGTCCTGGCCTTCCATCCGATCCTGGAGGAAGCGGCGCTCCTCGACATCGGCGATGTGCATATATTCGAGGCCGACATTGCCGCAGTAGTTCTTCCGCAGCGTGTCGACGACCTGGCGGATCGTCGCGGTTTCGAAGCCGAGCGCGCCGCCGAGATAGACCGGGCGATCGATCTCGCTGTCGTGAAAGCCGTGATATTCGGTCTTCAGATCCTCGGGCATCTCACGCTTGGACAGGCCCAGCGGGTCGAGATTGGCGGCAAGATGCCCGCGCACACGATAGGTGCGGATGAGCATCATCGCGCGGATCGAATCCTGCGCCGCGCGCTGGATATCGGCGGTCGAGGGAACAGGGGTCGCGGCCTTGGGCGCGGGGGCCGGCGCGCCTGAGCCCTTGACCGGCTTGGGCGCAGGATCCATCTGCGTAGGGTCGAGCGCGGCGGTCAGCGCGTCGGTGTCGCTCAGGGGCCAGTTCTTGCGCGCCCAGCTGGGACCGCTAACGACATTCTCCAGCCCGTCGAAGAAGGCACGCCAGCCATCCTCGACCGAAGCCGGATCGGCCTTGTACCGGGCGTAGAGCGTGTCGATGAACGCGGGGCTCACGCCGCCCGCCACATCCGCGAAATCCTGACCTTCGTAACCCATCATGCACCTCGACCCCGCTCGATCGAGACGGGACTGTCAGTGGCCAGCGTTGGCAACGCCGGCCATTCGCCGCTCCCGAACGCCGGGAGCGGCCGAAAGGATCAACCCTTCAGAACCTCGACGAGCGTCTCGCCGAGCAGGCTGGGGCTGGCCGACACCTTGATGCCCGCCGCTTCCATCGCCGCGATCTTGCTCTCGGCGTCGCCCTTGCCGCCCGACACGATCGCGCCGGCATGGCCCATGCGGCGGCCCGGAGGCGCCGTGCGGCCCGCGATGAAGCCGGCCATCGGCTTCTTGCGACCACGCTTGGCCTCGTCGATCAGGAACTGCGCGGCCTGCTCCTCGGCGTCGCCGCCGATCTCGCCGATCATGATGATCGACTTGGTCTCGTCGTCGGCGAGGAACAACTCGAGCACGTCGATGAAGTTGGTACCGTTGACGGGATCGCCGCCAATGCCGACCGCGGTGGTCTGGCCAAGGCCCGCATTTGTCGTCTGGAACACCGCCTCATAGGTGAGGGTCCCCGAGCGCGAGACGACGCCGACCGACCCCTTGGAAAAGATCGAACCCGGCATGATGCCGATCTTGCACTCGCCCGGCGTCAGCACGCCGGGGCAGTTCGGGCCGATAAGCCGCGACTTCGAGCCCGACAGCGCGCGCTTGACCTTGACCATGTCGAGCACCGGGATGCCCTCGGTAATCGCGACGATCAGCGGGACCTCGGCGTCGATCGCCTCGAGGATGGAATCCGCGGCAAAGGCGGGCGGCACGTAGACGACGCTGGCGGTCGCGCCGGTCGTGTCCACCGCCTCGGCCACCGTGTTGAAGACGGGCAGGCCGATGTGCTCAGACCCGCCCTTGCCGGGCGTGACGCCGCCGACCATCTGCGTGCCGTAGGCCAGCGCCTGCTCGGTATGAAAGGTGCCGGTGGCGCCCGTCATGCCCTGAACGATGACCTTGGTGTTCTTGTCGACGAGGATGCTCATCGGAATTCCCTGAAAGTGGCGGCCGGAGGCCGAACGAAAACGAAAGCGGCGCCCGGCCTGGCCGGGCGCGCGGGATCAGTTCAGGCTCTCGTCGATGCCCTTGCACGCAACGAGCAGTTCCTTGACCGCATCGACGCTGACCTGGAGGTTGCCCTTGGCCTCGTCCGACAGGTTGATCTCGATGACCTTTTCGACGCCGCCGGCACCGATCACCACCGGCACGCCGACATAGAGGTCGTCGATGCCATACTGGCCGGTCAGGTGGGCCGCGGCGGGCAGGACACGCTTCTGGTCGTAGAGATAGGCCTCGGCCATCGCGATGCCGCTGGTCGCGGGGGCGTAATAGGCCGAGCCGGTCTTGAGCAGGCCGACGATCTCGCCGCCGCCCGAACGCGTGCGCTGGACGATCGCGTCGATGCGCTCCTGCGTCGAGAAGCCCATCGCGATCAGGTCGCTTACCGGGATGCCGCTGACGGTCGAATATTCGAGGACGGGGACCATCGTGTCGCCATGGCCGCCGAGGACGAAGCTGTTCACGTCCTTCACCGACACGTTGAACTCGTCGGCAAGGAAGTGGCTGAAGCGCGCCGAGTCGAGGACGCCCGCCATCCCGACAACCTTGTTGTGCGGCAGGCCCGAAAACTCGCGCAGTGCCCACACCATCGCGTCGAGCGGGTTGGTGATGCAGATGACGAACGCTTCGGGCGCATTGGCGGCGATGCCCTCGCCCACGGCCTTCATGACCTTGAGGTTGATGCCGAGCAGGTCGTCACGGCTCATGCCGGGCTTGCGGGCGACACCGGCGGTGACGATGATGACGTCGGCCCCGGCGATGTCCTTGTAATCATTGGAGCCGGTGATGGTCGCGTCGAAGCCCTCGACCGGGCCGCACTGGCTGAGGTCCAGCGCCTTGCCCTGGGGGATCCCCTCCGCCACGTCGAACAGGACGATGTCGCCCAGTCCCTTGAGCGCGGCGAGGTGCGCGAGCGTGCCGCCGATATTGCCGGCGCCGATCAGCGCGATCTTCTTGCGAGCCATGGATCCTCCCTAGACGGACCAGAAGTGGCGGACGCACGCAGGAGCGCCCGCGAGAACCGGGGCGACTTAAGCCTTTTGGCTGGACGCGACAACCGCCTATCGACACCAGCGGCAAACTATCTTTGCGACTTGTTCGCAAGTGCATTAAGGCGCGAGCGCGACCTTCGCGGCGGCCTCGACCTCGGCCTCGTCCGGCTGGACGCCGGTGTAGAGGACGAACTGCTCGCGCCCCTGCAGCACTAGCACGGCATCGCCGGTAATGACTTGGCGGCCCGAAGCGCGGGCGGCGCGGATGAGCGGCGTTTCGGGCGGAATGGCGACGACGTCGAAGACGAGCTCGGCTGCCGCGATCGCCTCCGGCGTGAAGGGCAGGGCGTCGGCCTCCGCCCCGCCGGCCATGCCGATCGGGGTGGCGTTGATGAGCATCTGCGTGTCCGCCGGCGCCTCGTCGGCGTCCGTGATTCCGAGCTTCTCGGCCAGCTCGCGGCGCTTTCCAGCATTTCGCGCGACGATGGCGCCATTCGCGTAGCCGTAATCAACAAGCGCCGAGGCGACCGCCTTCGCCATCCCGCCCGCGCCTGCCAGTGCCCAGCGCGTGTCGGTCGGCACCCGATGGCGCTGCATCAACTGGACGACCGCCAGATAGTCGGTGTTGTAGCCCTTCAGATGGCCGTCGGTGTTGACGATCGTATTGACCGCGCCGATCGACGCCGCGGACGGATCGAGTTCGTCGATCAGCGGGATCACCGCTTCCTTGAAGGGCATCGACACCGCGCAGCCGCGGATGCCGAGCGCGCGGATCCCGCGCACCGCCCCCTCGATATCGGTGGTCGTGAACGCCTTGTAGACATAGTCGAGGCCCAGCGCCTCGTAGAGGTGGTTCTGGAACCGCGTGCCGAAATTGCCCGGACGCGCCGACAGCGACATGCAGAGCTGGGTATTGCGATTGATGCGCGCGGTCATGCCGGCTCTCCTTTGCCATGACCGAGCGCCAGATAATCGTCGGACCGCATCTCGTTCAACCGACTGACCGTCCGCTCGAACTCGAATGCCCCGTCGCCGCGCTCGTAGAGCTGCTCGGGCACGGCGTCGGCGGCGGCGAGCAGCTTGACCTTGTGCTCGTAGAGCGCGTCGATCAGCGTGACGAAGCGCGCCGCCTCGTTGCGGTTGTCCGGCCCCAGCTTCGGAATGCCGACGAGGATCACGGTATGGAAGCGCCGGGCGACCGCCAGATAGTCGGGCGCCCCGCGCGCCTCGCCGCAGAGCCGCTTGAAGCTGAACACCGCGACGCCCTTCAGGCATTTGGGAACGTGCAGGCTGCGACCGCCCAGATCGAGGTCGCAGGTCGGCACATGCGCCTTGTCCTCGACCGGATAGTCGGTGAGGCGGAAAAAGGCGTCGGAGAGCTTTGCCGTCGCCTCCGGCCCGTTGGGGACGAGCCAGGTCTCCATGCTGCCCAGCCGGTCGCGGCGGTAATCGACCGGGCCGTTCAGCGACAGCACGTCCATCTTCTCGCGGATCAGGCTGATGAAGGGCAGGAAATGCTCGCGGTTGAGTCCGTCCTTGTAGAGGTCCTCGGGCACGCGGTTCGAGGTCGCGACGACGGTCAGGCCGTGCGCCATCATTGCCGTGAACAGCCGGGACAGGATCATCGCATCGGCCGAATTGTTGATGACCATCTCGTCGAAGGCGAGCAGCCGCGTCTCGCCCACCATCGCCTCGGCCACTGGCGGGATGGGGTCGCCGCTTTCCTTCGCCCGTTCCTTGTGGAGGCGGGCATGAACCTCGATCATGAAGGCGTGAAAGTGGACGCGGCGCTTTCGCCGGATGGGCAGCTGGTCGAAGAACAGGTCCATCAGCATCGACTTGCCACGCCCGACCCCGCCCCAGAGATAGACGCCCTTTGGCGGCGCTGGCGCGCGGCCGAGCATTTTCCAGAGCACGCTGCCGCGCTTGGGCACCGCGGTCAGTTCGGCGGCGAGAGTGTCGAGGCGGGCGGCGGCGGCTTCCTGATCGGCGTCGGGTTTCAGCTCGCCGCGCTGGACAAGGGCACGATAGGCGTCGAGCACTTCGGTCATTTGCGCGCCGTCGCGGTGAAGCTGACGCAGCGGCGGTCGTCTTGCACGATCAGTCCGCGGACGAAGAAGAGGCGGCCGGTCTCGCGCAGCAGCTCGACCTCTGCCTCGATCGGGGCACTCGCATCGGCGCCGTCGATGAATTGCGCGGAAAGATCGACCGTCGAGGCACCGCCCTCGTTCATGATCCCCAGCGCCCGCGCCGCGGCGAAGATCGCCACGTCGGCGAAGCCGAGCAGCGCGCCGCCATGGACGTGATCTCGGATATTCGAGTGGATTCGCTGCGGCACCATCCGCACGCGCACGCGGCCTTCACCCTCGACGCGCACCGACAAGGGCGCAAGAAAGGCGTTATAGCGGGTGGGATCAGTCAGTTCCCAGCGATGCCAGCCGGGCAGGTCCGGGTCGGAGAAGAAGCGGAAGGGGGCAGGGGCGGTCATCAGGTCCTTCGATACGCCATTTCGACAAGCTCAATGGCTACGCAAGACAAGCGGGGTGCAAAAGCTGCCGACCGTTCGTCCTGAGTAGCGACTGAGCGTAGGATAAGCGCGTATCGAAGGAAGGTCCGAGCGAATTCAGACGATCCGCTCGACCTCCATCTTCTTGATCTCGGCGATCGCCTTGGCGGGGTTCAGGCCCTTGGGGCAGACGTTCGCGCAGTTCATGATGGTGTGGCAGCGGTAGAGGCGGAACGGATCCTCGAGGTCGTCGAGCCGCTCGCCCGTCATCTCGTCGCGGCTGTCGGCAAGCCAGCGATACGCCTGGAGCAGGATCGCCGGGCCGAGGAACTTGTCGCTGTTCCACCAATAGCTGGGGCACGAGGTCGAGCAGCAGGCGCACAGGATGCACTCGTAGAGGCCGTCAAGCTTCGCCCGATCCTCCGGCGTCTGGAGCCGCTCCTTGCCCGAGGGCGGCGGCGTCACGGTCTGCAGCCACGGCTTGATCGAGGCGTACTGCGCATAGAAGTGCGTGAAGTCGGGGACGAGATCCTTGATCACGTCCATGTGCGGCAGGGGCGTGATGCGGATATCGCCCTTGATGTCCTCGATCGCCGTCGTGCAGGCGAGGCCGTTCTTGCCCGCGATGTTCATCGAGCACGATCCACAGATCCCCTCGCGGCACGAGCGGCGGAAGGTGAGCGAGGGATCCTGCTCCGACTTCATCTTGATGAGCGCGTCGAGCACCATCGGGCCGCAATCGTCGAGGTCGATCTCGAACGTGTCGTAGCGCGGGTTCGCACCGGCGTCGGGATCGTAGCGATAGATTTTGAAGCGTTTGATCCGCTTGGCACCCGCGGGCGCGCGGTGGACGTGCCCTTCCTTCTTGATGACGCTGTTCTTGGGGAGAGTGAAGGTCGCCATGATCCGTCTCAATCGCTGATGCCCACTGAGGTAGCGCCGCGGGCGCCGCCTTCAAGGCCGACCAAAGCCGATACAGGACCCGTGCTGCAATGCAACCCGCGGTCTCAGCGGCGAACGTCGCGCGCGCCCGACTGGAATGCGGCGAGGTCGGCGCGGGCGAAGCGCGAGAAGTCGCCGGGCAGGCTGTGCTTCAGCGCAGCAAGCGCGAGGCCCGCCTCGACCGTCGCCTGCGGGGACAGGTCGGCGTGCAGGCCGTGGAGGATCCCTGCCGCGAACGCGTCGCCGCCGCCGATGCGATCGACGATGCCGGTGACGGCGATCTCGTCGGCTTCATGTGCCGACTCGCGCATATCGAGCCGCGCCGCGAGGCGGTGGTGGTCGGCGTCGATAACGGTGCGCGATGTCGAGGCGATCGCCGTGAGGTTGGGGAAGGCGGCGAATGCCGCCTCGGCCGCTTCGCGCCCCTTGCCGGCATCGCGGCCGGTCAGCAATGCTACGTCGCGGTGGTTGCCGAAGAACAGGTCGGCCTGCGCGACCAGTTCGGTCAGGGTGGCACGTGGATCGCTGTCCCAGCTTTCCCAGAGGCGTGCGCGGTAATTGCCGTCGAACGACACGGGAACGCCGTCCGCGCGCGCGGCGCGTGCCGCTGCGATCGCATGCGCGGCGCTGGCGGGGCCGAGCGCCGGCGTGATGCCCGAGAGGTGGAGGCGCGCAGCGCCCTCCAGCAGCGTAGGCCAGTCGAAGGCGTTCGCCTGCACGAACGCCGATCCGGCGCGGTCATAGACGATATCGGCGGCGCGCACGCCGGCGCCGGGCGACAGGAAATAGAGGCCCATCCGGCCCGGCCCCGTCGCCACGCGGCTGGTATCGACGCCCGCCGCGCGCATCGCCGCCACGGCGCCGCGGCCGAGGGCGTTGTCGGGGACCACGCTGACGATCGCGGTCGGATGATCGAGCGCGGCGAGCCCCGCGGCGACGTTCGCCTCCGCTCCGCCCACCGCGATATCGAGCCGCGGCGACTGCATCAACAATTCGCGCCCCGGTGCCGACAGGCGCAGCAGCAGCTCGCCGAAGCAGATGATCGGTCCCGACATGCCCTCTTCCTACGCCGTGGCTGCGAACGGCGCTAGTACGTTGCCAGCGCTGGCACAAGCCGCTATCGCCACGCCCGAGGAGAGAAAGATGCGCCCGCTTACGCTCGATCCCGATCGGCTGTTTCCCGCCGAGCCGCGCGCCCGCGAGATCGCCCGCGCGCTCTATGCGGAGGTGGCAGGGCTGCCGATCGTCAGTCCGCACGGGCACACCGATCCCGCTTGGTTCGCGACGGACGCGCCCTTCGCCAACGCGACCGAACTGCTGCTGGCGCCAGACCATTATATCTTCCGGATGCTCTATTCGCAGGGCGTGCCGCTCGAGGCGCTCGGCGTGCCGAGCCGCGCGGGCGCGCCGGCGACCGACCCGCGCGAGGCATGGCGGACCTTTGCCACGCGTTATTACCTGTTCCGCGGTACGCCGTCGCGGCTCTGGCTCGACCACGTGTTCGCCGAGGTGTTCGGGATCGAGGTCGCGCTCGATGGCGAAAGCGCCGACCTCTATTTCGATGCGATCAACGAGGCGCTGGCGACTCCCGGCTTCCGCCCGCGCGCGCTGTTCGAGCGGTTCGGGATCGAGTTCCTCGCGACGACCGAGGGCGCGGACGATCCGCTGGCGCATCACCGCGCGATCCGCGCCTCGGGCTGGCGGGGGCGGGTGGTCAGCACCTATCGCCCCGACGCGGTGATCGATGCCGAGCATGAGGGGTTTCGACCCGCGCTCGAGCGGTTCGGCGACCTGACCGGCGAGGATGTGATGCGCTGGGACGGCTATCTCGCCGCGCATCGCCGCCGCCGCGCCGACTTCCGGGCGCTGGGCGCGACCGCGACCGACCACGGCCATGCCAGCGCGCGGACGGCGAACCTGTCAGCATCGGAAAGCGCGGCGCTGTTCGACCGGATCGTGTCGGGCCGGTTCGACCCCGCCGATGCCGAGCTGTTCCGCGCGCAGATGCTGACCGAGATGGCGAGGATGAGCGTCGAGGACGGTATGGTAATGCAGATCCATCCCGGCAGCTTCCGCAACCACAATGCCGCGCTGTTTGCCAGCCACGGGCGCGACAAGGGCGCCGACATCCCCGCGCGGGCCGGGTTCGTTGCGGAACTGAAGCCGATGCTCGACGTGGTGGGGAACGAGCGCGACCTGACGGTCATCCTCTTCACCCTCGACGAATCGACCTATGCGCGCGAGCTGGCGCCGCTCGCGGGGCATTATCCCTGCCTGCGGCTCGGGCCGGCCTGGTGGTTCCACGACAGCCCCGAGGGAATGCGCCGGTTCCGCGAGATGACGACCGAGACGGCGGGCTTCTACAACACGGTCGGCTTCAACGACGACACGCGCGCCTTCCTGTCGATCCCCGCGCGGCACGATGTCGCGCGGCGGGTGGATTGCGCGTTCCTCGCCCGGCTGGTGGCGGAGGGGCGGCTCGCCGACTGGGAAGCGGCCGAGCTGGCCGAGGAACTGACGGTGGACCTCGTCCGGCGCGCCTATAAGCTGGGGGATGGGGCATGACGCGATTGACGGAAGCAGCGCTGGGATCACTGCCCGCAGCGGTCGGGCGGCCGCGCTATGACCGCGCGGCGCTTCGCACGGGGATCGTCCATTTCGGGCCGGGGGCGTTCCACCGCGCACACCAGCTGCCCGTCTATGACGCGCTCAACGCCGCCGAGCCGCGCTGGGGCGTAGTGGGCGTCAGCCTGAACTCGCGCTCGGTGGCCGAGGCGCTCAATCCGCAGGGCGGGCTCTACACGCTCGCGCTGCTCGACGCGGCGCCGAGCTTCGAGGTGGTGGGCGCGCTCCGCCGCGTGCTGGCCGCGGGGGAGGGAGCGGCGATCCTTGAGGCGATCGCGGCGGCGGACACCCGCATCGTCAGCTCGACGGTGACGGAGAAGGGCTATTGCCTCACCGCCGACGGCAGCCTCGACATGGGCCATCCCGCGATCGTCCACGACCGCGTGGGCGAGGGCGCGCCGCAGTCGCTGGTCGGCTGGCTCGTCGCGGGGCTGGCGGCGCGGCGCGCGGCGGGCGCGGGCGGGCTGACCGTGCTGTCGTGCGACAATCTGGCCGACAACGGTGCCAAGCTCGGCCGGGCGGTCGCGGCGCTGGCGGCGACGCGCGGCGACGATCTGGCCGCTTGGATCGAAGGCGAGGTACGCTTCCCCTCGACGATGGTCGATGCGATCACCCCCGCGACCGACGATGCGCTGCGCGAGCGGGTGCGCGAGGTCGCTGGCGTGGACGATGCCTGGCCGATCCAGCGCGAGCGCTTCTGGCAGTGGGTGGTCGAGGACGATTTCGCCCCCGGCGCGCGCCCCGACCTGGCGGCGACGGGCGTCACCCTGACCCATGACGTGCGGGGGTATGAGCTGGCCAAGCTCCGCCTGCTCAACGGCGCGCATTCGTCGCTCGCCTATCTCGGCATCGAGCGCGGGCACGGCGTGGTGGCGGAAGCGATGCGCGACGCGGCGCTCGCCGGTTTCGTCGAGCGGCTGATGCGCGAGGATATCGCGCCGCTGCTCACCGCGCCCGTCGGGCTCGATGTGAGCGGCTATATTGCCGCGATCCTCGAACGCTTTTCCAACCCCGCGATCCGCCACCAGCTGATCCAGATCGCCGCCGACGGGTCGCAGAAGCTACCCTATCGCCTGCTCGACACGGTGCGTGCGGCGCGGGCAGGCGGGCGGTCGATCGAGCGACTGGCGATGCCGATCGCCGCCTGGCTGCGTTTCGTCGAGCGCGGCGAGGGCGTGGCCGATCCGCTGGCGGCGAAGCTGGTCGGGCGACCGGCGCGCGAGGTGCTGGGCCTGCGCGAGGTGTTCGGCGAGCTGGTCGACGATGCGGTGTTCGTGGAGACGGTGCTCGCGGCCAAGCCGCTCTGAGCCAGCCGACATCCCGGCGAAGGCTGTGATCGCTCGGTTGCAGCAAGTCACGCCCGCGGCCACAGCCTTCGCTGGGCCGCCGTCATTATGCGGGCGCCGGCCCGGTCGACTCGCCGACACTCAGCGTCAGCGTCGCCGACAGGTCCCCCGTCGCCTCGCCACCCTCGATCCTGTCGATCAGCCGGTCGGCGGCGCGGGCGGCCATGTCGGCGAGCGGGCGGACGACGGTGGTTAGCGCGGGGGTCAGCATCGTCGCCAGCGCGCTGCCGTCGAACCCTGCCACCGACAGCGCGCCCGGCACCGACAGGCCGCGCCGCGCCGCGACCTTGAGCACGCCCGCTGCCATCATGTCGTTCGAGGCGAAGATCGCGGTCGGGCGGTCGGACCGCACGAGCAGCGCTTCGCCCGCCGCCACGCCGCTGTCGGAGCGATAGTCGCCAGCGACGCTCAGCGCCGGGTCGAGCGGCACGCCCGCGGCGGCGAGCGCATCGGCGAACCCGGCGCGGCGCTCGCTGGCGGAGAGCAGCGTCGGGGGGCCGCTCACAAAGCCGATCCGGCGATGGCCGAGCGACATGAGGTGCCGCGCCACCGCGCCTGCCGCCTCGCGCTCGTCCGATACGAGCATCGTCGCAAAACCCTCGATCCGTGCCGCCGCGAGGGCGATGGCGGGGGTTGAGAGGCTGACGGCGAGGCCGGGTGTCTCGCACACCGGCGGCAACAGGATCAGCCCGTCGACGCGCGTGCGATGCGTGAAGGCAGCGATGTCCGCGACCAGCAAGTCGCCGGCCCCTTGCGCGGGATGGACGACCATCTCGTACCCCCGAGCCGAAGCGGCGGCGACGAGGCCGCGCTGCACGGCGTCGAGCACGAGCGCGTTGGGATCGTCGTGCACAAGGCCGATCAGGAACGATCGTCCCGTTGCTAGTGCTCGCGCGCGCAGGCTGGGGACGAAGCCGAGCGCGGCGATCGCCGCCTCGATCCGCCCCCGCGTCTCGCCATTGACCTTGGTCGATCGGTTGAGGACGCGCGACACCGTGCGGATCGACACGCCCGCGCGCGCCGCGACGTCGTGGATGGTGGGCGCGCCGCCGGTCATGCGACAGCGCTAGCGCGGATCGGCAGGCGCGCGAAGAGGTTCAGGCCGCCGACTGGTCGATCCCGAGTTCGCCGAGCTTGCGATAGAGTGTCGACCGGCCGATCCCGAGCCGCCTCGCGACCTCGGTCATGCGGCCGCGATAATGGCCGATGGCGAGGCGGATGACGTCGGCCTCGATCTCTTCGAGCGCGCGCAGGTTGCCGTCGGCGCGGAACAGCGTGACGCCGCCCGAAGGGGCCGGCCCCTGTACTGCCGACGCGCCGCCATTGGCGGCCATGTGCGCGATCTGCGGAAAGTCGCCGCGGGTGAGCGCGTCGCCGTCGCAGAGCACGGCGGCGCGGAACAGGGCGTTCTGAAGCTGGCGGACATTGCCGGGCCAGTCATAGCTGCCGAGAAGTGCCAGCGCCTCGTCGGTGATGCCGAGCGGGCGAAGGCCCGGCTGCTCGGCGATCCGCGCGAGCAGGTGACGCGCGAGCGGGGCGACGTCGCCGGGACGGTCTCGCAGGGGCGGGATCGTCACCTGGACGACGTTGAGCCGGTAATAAAGGTCCTCGCGGAAGCGGCCGGCCTCGACCTCCTCGGTCAGGCGCTTGTTGGTGGCGGCGACGACGCGGACATCGACCTCGCGGACATGGCGTGCGCCGAGCGGCTGGAGTTCGCCGGACTGGAGGACGCGCAGCAGCTTGACCTGCGCCTCCAGCGGCATCTCGCCGATCTCGTCGAGGAAGAGGGTGCCGCCATCGGCCTCCTGGAAACGGCCGATCTTGCGCTCGAACGCGCCGGTGAACGCGCCCTTCTCGTGCCCGAACAACTCCGATTCGACGAGGTTGCCGGGGATCGCGCCGCAATTGACACGGATCAGCGCCTTCTTGGCGCGCGGGCTGGCGGCGTGGATCGCCTCGGCCACCACTTCCTTGCCGACGCCGCTCTCGCCCTCAATCAGCACGGGGATACGCGCGCGCGCGGCCTTGGCAGCGATGGCAAGGGCGGCGCGGAACTGGGGGGCGGAGCCGACGATCTCGTCAAAGGCGAGCGGCATCGACAGCTTTTCGGTGAGCGGGCGGAGCTCGCCCGCCGCCTTGCCGGCCACCGCTGCTTCAAGCGCAGAGAGCAGGCGCTCGGCCGCCAACGGCTTGGTGAGGAAATCGGTCGCGCCCGCACGCATCGCGTCGACTGCGCTTGCTACAGATCCATTGGCGGTGAGCATCAGGATGGGAAGCGCCGGGCGGTTGCGGCGCAATTCGGCGATCAGGCCGCTGGCGTCGCAATCGGGTGCCCAATGGTCGAGGACGATGGCGTCGAGGCCCATGCCGTCCTGCGTGCCCAGCATGGCGAGCGCGGTCTCGTGATCCCCCGCGAAGATCGTCCGCCATCCCCGACGCGACGCGATCGCGGCGATCAGCCGGCGCTGCGCCGGTTCGTCGTCGATCAGCATCAACAGGCGCTGTCCATTGCGTGTCATCGCGAAATCTTTGTCCCCATCGTCCCGCTTGTAGACAGGGTGGATAGCGCCGAAGCGTAAAGCGCGGCTTAAGCGCGCTGGGCGTGGCGGGCTCTTGCCGAGAAGGGCGGGCGCTCGCTAAGGGTGGGGCACGCTGGATTTCACATGGGGATTGCATGGCCGAGCACACCGAAACGCCGCTGCGCGAGGACACTTATTCAAGCTTCATCGGCCTCGTGAAGATCACCTCGGTCATTGTCGCGATCGCCGCCGCGGTCGTCGTCGCGCTGATCGCCAGCTAGCCCCATGAAAATCGCTGTCTTGCGCGAAACCGTCCCCGGCGAAGCCCGTGTGGCGGCGACGCCAGAGACTGTGAAGAAGTTCGTGGCCCTCGGCGCCACCGTCGCGGTCGAAGCCGGAGCGGGCGACGGCGCCTCGATCGCCGACGCCGCCTTTGCCGAGGCGGGCGCGAGCGTGGGCGACCGTGCCGCGGTCCTCGCCGATGCGGGGATCGTGCTGGGCGTGCAGGGGCCGGTGCCCGAGGGGTTGCCGCGCGGCGCGATGGTCGCCGCTGGCCTCAATCCGTTTGGGGAACGCGCGCGCGTCGATGCCTATGCGGCTGCGGGGGTCGAGGCGCTGGCGATGGAATTCATGCCGCGCATCACCCGCGCGCAGTCGATGGACATCCTCTCCTCGCAATCGAACCTGTCGGGGTACAAGGCGGTGCTCGATGCGGCCGCCGAATATGGCCGCGCCTTCCCGATGATGATGACCGCGGCAGGCACGGTCAGCGCCGCGCGCGTGTTCGTGATGGGCGTCGGCGTGGCGGGGCTTCAGGCGATCGCCACCGCCCGGCGGCTGGGCGCGCAGGTTTCCGCAACCGACGTGCGCGCCGCGACGAAGGAGCAGATCCTGTCACTGGGCGCCAAGCCGATCTTCGTCGAGGCGGTGAAGGGCATCGAGGGCGAGGGCACCGGCGGCTACGCGACCGAGATGAGCGACGAGTACAAGGCCGCGCAGGCCGAGCTCGTCTCGTCGCACATCGCCAAGCAGGACATCGTCATTACGACGGCGCTGATCCCCGGCCGGCCCGCCCCGCGACTGATTTCGGACGCCCAGGTGGCGAGCATGCGGCCGGGCAGCGTGATCGTCGACCTTGCGGTCGAGCAGGGCGGCAATGTCGAGGGCGCTGTCGCCGGCGAAGTCGTCGTTCGCCACGGCGTCAAGATCGTCGGCCACCGCAACGTGCCCAGCCGGCTGGCGGCGGACGCCTCCGCCCTGTTCGCCCGCAACCTCTTCAACTTCCTCTCCGCTTTCTGGGACAAGGAGGCCGGTCGGCCGGTGCTCGACGAAGAGATCGGCGATGCCATCCGGCTGACGAAGGAC
The DNA here is from genome assembly GCF_002351485.1 of Sphingomonas spermidinifaciens. Lineage (GTDB taxonomy): Bacteria > Pseudomonadota > Alphaproteobacteria > Sphingomonadales > Sphingomonadaceae > Sphingomonas > Sphingomonas spermidinifaciens. The sequence goes on from NZ_NWMW01000002.1 coordinate 873,960, forward strand.
GGGCAGGTGGTGAACCCGCGGCTTCTCGGCGCCGCCTGATGGGCCTGTTCAACGCGACCGAAACGAATTCCGAGACGGTCGCGCGCGACTATGCGCCGGTGCTGATCGAGGGCGAGCGGGTGCTGATCGCTTTCAAGACGATGCGCGACCTCGTCTTCCTCACCAACTACCGCCTGTGCACGGTCAACGTGCAGGGTCTGACCGGGCGCAAGGTCGAGATCGAGAGCATCCCCTACAGGTCGATCACCCGCTGGGCGATCGAGCGGGCGGGGACGTTCGACATGGACGCCGACCTGACGGTGTGGGTCGCGGGCAGCGACGAGCCGCTGGAGGTCAAGGTGGCGGCGAGCGCCAACATCGTCGGCGTTCAGCAGGTGCTGGCGAGGGCGATCCTGGGGGGCGGGCGGTGAGGGCAACACCTGCCCGCAATGCCGGTGCCGGGGAGGATGAAAGGTAGCGTCATGGACTTCATATCGATCCTGTCGATCTTCGTGCTGGCCTGCTTCGTCGGCTATTATGTCGTCTGGTCGGTGACGCCGGCGCTGCACACGCCGCTGATGGCGGTCACCAATGCGATTTCGTCGGTCATCATCGTGGGGGCACTGGTGGCGAGCGCGGCGGCCGGGTTCGCTGTGTCGAAATGGCTGGGGCTGCTGGGCGTGGTACTGGCGAGCATCAACATCTTCGGCGGCTTCGCGGTCACGCAGCGGATGCTCTCGATGTACAAGAAGAAGGAGCGGCCGGCGGTCAAATCCTGACCGTTTTTTCGGCCTTCGCCGGGCTGCGCCTGAATTACGTGAAGAATGAGACAAGGGGTTGGGGATGGAGCACGTAACCGCCGGCAATTCGTTCGCGGCGCTCGCCTATCTGGTGGCGGGCGTGTGCTTCATCCTGGCGCTGCGCGGGCTGTCGTCGCCGGCGACCAGCCAGCGCGGCAACCGCTTCGGCATGATCGGCATGGCCATCGCGGTCGTGACGACGCTGGTGACGCATATTCCGATGCAGGGCGTGGGTCTGGTGCTGGAGGGCCCGCAAGGCACCGTCGCTGCGACGGGGCCGCTGTTCGAGCGGATCGACCTGATCGCCGTCCTCGAAATTCTCGCCGCGATCGGCCTCGGCGCGGTCATCGGCATCGTCACCGCGCGGCGGATCGCGATGACGGCGATGCCTCAGCTCGTCGCCGCCTTTCACAGCCTCGTCGGCCTCGCCGCCGTGTTGGTCGCGGTCGCGGCCTATCTCAACCCGATGGCGTTCGGGATCGCGCAAATGGTGATCCCGATGATCGGCGACCCGTTCGCGGTCATCAACCCGGTGAGCAAGGTCGAGATGGGCCTCGGCGCGGCGATCGGCGCGATCACCTTCTCGGGCTCGGTCATCGCGTTCCTCAAGCTCAACGGCAACATGTCGGGCAAGCCGATCCTCCTGCCCGCGCGCCACGCGATCAATCTGGCCGTGCTGGCGACGATCCTGCTGCTCGTCGCTCAGTTCGCGCATACGCAGGATGGCTGGCCGTTCTGGGTGCTGCTGGCATTGAGCTTCGTGATCGGCTTCCTGCTCATCATTCCGATCGGCGGAGCGGACATGCCGGTCGTGGTGTCGATGCTCAACAGCTATTCGGGCTGGGCGGCGGCGGCGATGGGCTTCACGCTCCACAACACCGCGATGATCATCACCGGCGCGCTGGTCGGCAGCTCAGGCGCGATCCTCAGCTACATCATGTGCCGCGCGATGAACCGCAGCTTCCTCAGCGTCATCGCCGGCGGCTTCGGCGCGGAGGCGGCGAGCGGCGGCGGCGAGGCGAAGGAACAGCGGCCGTGGAAGCGCGGCTCCGCCGACGACGCCGCCTTCCTGATGCAACAGGCCGAGCAGGTCATCATCGTCCCCGGCTACGGCATGGCGGTGGCGCAGGCGCAGCATGTGCTTCGCGAGATGGCCGACAAGCTCAAGGAACACGGCGTCCGCGTGAAATACGCGATTCATCCCGTCGCAGGCCGCATGCCGGGGCACATGAACGTGCTGCTGGCCGAGGCGAACGTCCCCTATGACGAGGTGTTCGAGCTGGAGGACATCAACTCGGAGTTCGCGCAGACCGACGTTGCCTTCGTCATCGGCGCCAACGACGTGACCAATCCGGCGGCCAAGACCGACAAGAGCTCGCCGATCTACGGCATGCCCGTGCTCGACGTCGAGAAGGCCAAGACGGTGCTGTTCATCAAGCGGTCGATGGGCGGGGTGGGCTATGCCGGCGTCGACAACGACGTCTTCTACATGGACAACACGATGATGCTCCTCGCCGACGCCAAGAAGATGGTCGAGGAGATCGTCAAGGCGCTGGATTGACGCTCAGTCAGTGGGGGGCGATGCCGAGTTCGACCCCCGTCTTGTCATGCAGGGCGAATCGATCGACGATATCGGCACTGGCGCGGTTGTAACCGACGACCTCTACCGTCGCGCCGCCCTGTCGCAGTCGCGCCACGATCTTGTCGAGCGCGCCGACTCCTGAAATGTCCCAGAAGTGCGCTGCGGACACGTCGATCGTCACGTCCGCCGCACCTTCGCTTTGAAAAGCGCGCGTAAATCGATCGACCGAGGCGAAGAAGATCTCACCGGACACGGCATAGGTCACGTTGTCATCACTGTCGCGCCGCTCGACCGCGAACATCCGCTGCACCTTGCCGGCGAAGAAGATGCCGGACAGCAGCACGCCCGCGGCGACGCCCAGCGACAGATCGTGCGTCGTGACCACCACGATGACGGTTGTCATCATGACGATCGAGGAGGTCGGCGGATGGCGGCGAAGGTTGGGGATCGAATTCCAGCTGAACGTGCCGATCGACACCATCACCATGACCGCGACCAGCGCTGGCATCGGCACGCGCCCGACGAGCGGTCCGAGTGCGGCGAGCAGCACCAAGAGGACCGCGCCTGCGACGAAGGTCGACAATCGCCCGCGCCCGCCGGAGGTGACATTGATGACCGACTGGCCGATCATCGCGCAGCCGCCCATGCCGCCTATCAGCGCGGCGACGATGTTTGCGCCGCCCTGGCCCGCGCATTCGACCCGCTTGTCACTGTCGCTGTCGGTCATGTCGTCGACGATCTGTGCGGTCAGCAGCGATTCGAGCAGGCCGACCGCCGCCATCGTCAGCGAATAGGGAAGGATGATCCGCAGCGTCTCGAGGTTGAGCGGCACGCTCGGCCAGGCGAAACTCGGCAGGCCGTCGGGCAGTCGGCCCATGTCGCCGACGGTGTTGACCGGCAGGCCGAACGCGATGCTGACCGCGCTGAGCACTAGGATCGCCACCAGCGGCGAGGGGACCGCCGTCGTCAGGCGCGGCAGCAGGTAGATGATCGCAAGGCCCCCCGCGACCATCGCATAGGTGTGCCAGGTGACGCCGGTCAGCTGCGGGAGCTGCGCCATGAAGATCAGGATCGCGAGTGCGTTGACGAAGCCGGTGATGACCGACCGCGACACGAACTGCATGACGAGATCGAGGCGCGCCAGCCCCGCGCCGATCTGAATCAGTCCCATCAGGATCGTTGCAGCAAAGAGATATTCAACGCCATGCTCGCGGACCAGTGGCACAACCAGCACGGCGACAGCGGCGGTGGCGGCGGAGATCATCCCCGGCCGCCCGCCGACCAGTGAAATGACGATCGCGATCGCGACCGAGGCATAGAGTCCGACGCGCGGGTCGACGCCCGCGATGATCGAAAAACCGATCGCTTCTGGGATAAGCGCCAGCGCGACGACGATGCCGGCGAGCACGTCGCGGCGGGCGGCGGCGCCAGTGGTGAACCACTGGCGGCGATAGGCGGTGAGGTCGAGTTTCATTGGGAATCCACAACAGGGCACAGGCGCGGCTTTGGCGCGCTTCGAAATCGGTGCGTTGTGTTGTCCGGCGGATCGGCGGCCGGAATAGCCACCCGGAATTGCACCGGGTCCTTGCGAATGGTGAGCCTGTAATCACGCGAAGGGGTGGTTGGCAACCGCTGGCATATTTGACCCCCGCATCCTTTTGGCCGAAATGACGGGTCAGGAGGATGCCATGACCGGAATGACGCGCTTCGATCATACCGATGCGCTTCGGCTCGACGCCGAACTGACCGACGACGAGCGGATGATCCGCGACGCCGCCCACGCCTTCGCTCAGGACCGGCTGCAACCGCGCGTCGCCGACGCGTTCGAGCGTGAGCATACCGATCCGGCCATCTTCCGCGAGATGGGCGAGCAGGGGCTGCTGGGCGTCACCATCCCTGAGCAGTTCGGCGGCGCGGGCGCAGGCTACGTCGCCTATGGCCTCGTCGCGCGCGAGGTCGAGCGGGTGGACTCGGGCTATCGCTCGATGATGAGCGTGCAGTCGAGCCTCGTCATGTATCCGATCCACGCCTATGGCTCGGACGAGCAGCGGCAGAAATATCTGCCCGGTCTTGCCCGCGGCGAGCTGATCGGCTGTTTCGGCCTGACTGAGCCCGATGCCGGTTCCGATCCCGGCGGGATGCGGACGCGCGCGAAGAAGGTCGATGGCGGCTATGTCCTGTCGGGCGCCAAGACCTGGATCAGCAACTCGCCGATCGCCGATGTTTTCGTCGTCTGGGCCAAGTCCGACGCGCATGACGGCAAGATCCGCGGCTTCATCCTTGAAAAGGGCATGAAGGGGCTGTCGGCGCCCAAGATCGAGGGCAAGATTTCGCTCCGCGCCTCGATCACCGGTATGATCCAGATGGACGAGGTGTTCGTGCCCGAGGACGCGCTGCTGCCCGGCGTCGAGGGGTTGAAGGGGCCGTTTGGCTGCCTCAACCGCGCACGCTACGGCATCAGCTGGGGCGTGATGGGCGCGGCGGAGTTCTGCTATCATGCGGCGCGGCAATACGGTCTCGACCGGCAGCAGTTCGGCCGGCCGCTGGCGGCGACGCAGCTCTATCAGAAGAAGCTCGCAGACATGGCGACCGAGATCGCGCTGGGCTTGCAGGCCAGCCTTCAGGTTGGGCGGCTGATGGACGAGGGGCGGTTCGCGCCCGAGATGATCAGCCTCGTCAAGCGCAACAACTGCGGCAAGGCGCTCGATATTGCCCGCGTCGCCCGCGACATGCACGGCGGCAACGGGATTTCGGGCGAGTACCACGTCATCCGCCACATGGTGAACCTGGAGACGGTGAACACCTATGAGGGCACGCATGACGTCCATGCGCTGATCCTCGGCCGCGCGATCACCGGCCACGCCGCTTTCTGATGACGGGACCACTTGCCGGGGTGCGCGTCGTCGAGCTGGCGCGCATCCTCGCCGGCCCCTGGGCGGGGCAGGTGCTCGCCGATCTCGGCGCCGAGGTGGTCAAGGTCGAGAGCCCCGAGGGTGACGACACGCGCCGCTGGGGGCCGCCGTTCGTCGACAATCCCGACGGCAGCCGCGACGCCGCCTATTTCCACGCCACCAATCGCGGCAAGCGTTCGGTCGTCGCCGACTTCGCGACCGAGGAGGGCCGGGCGAAGGTCCGCGCGCTGATCGCCGACGCGGACGTGGTGATCGAGAACTTCAAGGTCGGCGGGCTCGCCAAATACGGGCTCGATTACGCGACGCTGTCGGAAGAACGACCGGGCCTCGTCTATTGCTCGATCACCGGGTTCGGACAGGACGGGCCCTATGCCACTCGCGCCGGCTACGATTTCATCGTCCAGGGCATGAGCGGGATCATGAGCCTGACCGGCGAGCCCGACGGTGCGCCGCAGAAGATCGGCGTCGCCTATGCCGACATCCTGACCGGTCTCTATGCCGTGATCGCCATCCAGGCGGCACTTGCCGAGCGGGCGCGGACGGGGCGGGGCGCGCATATCGACATGGCGCTGTTCGACGTGATGACGGGGACGCTCGCCAATCAGGCAATGAATTACCTCGTCTCGGGCACCGCGCCCATGCGGCTTGGCAACGCGCACCCCAATATCGCGCCCTATGCCGCCTATCCAACGCAGGACGGGTGGATCATCCTCGCGGTCGGCAACGATCGCCAGTTCGAGCGGGCATGTACGGTGCTGGGCCTCCCCTGCGACGAAACGCTCGCGACCAATGCGCTTCGGGTGGCGCAGCGCCCGGCGGTGGATGCGATGATCGCGGCCGCGACGCGCGGATGGCAGCGCGAGCCGCTGCTCGCTGCGCTCGAGGCGGCAGGCGTGCCGGCGGGGCCGATCAACGATGTGGCGCAGGCCTTTGCCGACCCGCAGATCGTCCATCGCGGTCTCGCGATCGAGGCGGCGCGGCCTGACGGATCGTGCGTGCCGAGCGTCGCTACGCCGATCCGCTTCGTCGGGCGAGACCGGCCCGCGGCGCGCGCGTCGCCGATGCTGGGCGCCGACAACGCCGAAATGGCGGGAGAATAGCGGAAAGTCCGCAAGCGGGCGCGATTGCGGAGGCAAATCAGGGGGTTTCAGTCACGCAATCCGCGTTGCGAGTGGATGGACCGACGATCGGGGCGCTAATCTCGATCGCGCTATCCAGACCGCATGGCCCGGCTATTTCCTGTTGCAAAAGACCGGCGGGGCAACGCGCTCGTCGAATTCGCCCTGCTGGCTCCAATCCTGATCATGCTGCTGGTGGGGATGCTCGCCTACGGCCAATATTTCCTCGCCGCGCACACGCTCCAGCAGCTTGCCAACGATGCCGCCCGCGCCGCGATCGTCGGGCACAGCGAGGCGGAGCGCACGACTCTGGCGCAGGCCAGCGTGACGCAAGGGCTGGCGCGCTCGGCGGTGGCGCGGCCCGAGACGGTCATCCGCTCGATCGAGGAGCGCGATGGGCGCATCACCGTGCGGCTGTCGGTCGATACACACGCGCTGCTGCTGCGCTCGGGGCTGGTCCCCATGCCCGACAAGGTGATCGAGCGGCGCGCCGTCGCCGAACTGGCAGAGATCGCATGATCCGCCTGCTGCGCGATCGTCGGGCCGCTTCGGCGGTGCTGGTGGCGGGGGCAATGCCGATGCTGTTCGGCGTCGCGGCGCTCGCGGTCGATCTGGGTCTCGTCCAGCTCGAGCGGCGGCGGCTTCAGGGCGTCGCCGACGCCGCCGCGCTCTCCGCCGCACGCGACACCGGCCAGGCGACGGCCCTCGCGGAGGCGATGGTCGCGGCGAGCCCCGGCCGGTTCCCGGTGACGAGCACCGCCGTCGTCGGACGCTATCGCGGCGAAGCGGCCCCCGCAGCGCGTTTCGTGGCGGGCGGGGCCGATGCCGACGCGGTGCGCGTGGACGTCCGCGCCGAGGTGCCGACGGTGTTCGCCGCGATCTTCGGCACGCCGTCCGTCGCGGTCGAGCGGCGGGCGACCGCGCGGCGGATCGACCTTGCCGCCTTTGCCGTCGGTTCGCGGCTCGCCAGCCTCGACGGCGGCGTCGCCAATGCGCTGCTTTCGGCGCTGACCGGGGGCAGCGTCTCGCTGTCGGTCATGGACTATCGGGCGTTGGCGGGCGCGAAGGTCGATCTAGTTCCGTGGCTTGCGGTGCTCGGCGCCGATGCTGGAGTTCAGGTCGCCAGTTTCGACGAGCTGCTGGCCTTGCAACTGCCCGCGGGTACCGTGCTGGGCAGCCTGTCGCGCCGCGTCGTCGATCCCGCCGCGCAGGCCGCGCTCGCCAGTCTGGCGGCCGCGGCCAAGGGGACGATCCGCCTCGCCGACCTCGTCAGCCTGGGCGAGCTTGGCCGGCAGCGGGACGGCGGTGCCGGGCTGGTGACGTTGAACGCGCTCGACCTGGCGAGCAATGTCATCCAGGGGAGCGCCAGCGGGCGACAGGTCGCGGTCGACCTCGGTGCACAGCTGCCGGGCCTCGCCCGCACCCGGTTGTGGGTCGCGATCGGCGAGCGGCCGAACAAGTCGCCCTGGGTGGCGGTGACGCGCGATCGAGCGACCGTGATCCGCACGGCGCAGACGCGCGTCTATCTGGAAGCGACGCTCAGCGCACAGCCGCTGCCGGGCATCAACCTCGTCTCGATCGAGCTGCCGCTGTTTGTCGAACTGGCGAGCGCGGAGGCGCGGCTGGAGGGAATCGAATGCCGGCCCAACGCCGTGACGTTGGCTGGCCGGCCAGGACCGGGGCAGGTGGCGATTGCGCGCATCGACCCGGCATCACTCGGCACCTTCACGTCGCCGATGGCGCTGAGCGACGCGCGGCTGCTGGATACGCTGCTGCTGCGGGTCGCGGGCCGTGCGACGATCGACCTCGGCGCGGACGAGGGCTTTCAGACCCGCCGCTTCGACGCCGCGGCGATCGCCGAAGGTACCGTGCAGACGCTCCGCAGCAGCGCGCCGGTCGGCGGCATCGCAGCCAGCCTGATGCAGAAGGTCGAGCTCAAGGCAAAGGCGCTCGGCTTCCTGCCGGTACCGCTCGACCCCGTTGTGCGCGGCGTCGGTGCCCAGCTGTCGCTGGTTGCGCCGGTTCTCGATCCGGTGCTGATGTCGGTGACGGGCGTATTGGGCGTCGGCGTCGGTGAGGCCGATCTGTGGGTCACTGGCCTGCGCTGCGGCCAGCCGGTGCTGATCGAATGAAAATGCCCCGCCGCTCGGGTGAGCGGCGGGGCGGTACGCTACGCAACCAGATTACAGGATCGCGCGATCAGAAGCGGAGGGCCGCCGTCGCGCGGATCGAGTGGAAGCGGAAGTTGCTGTCGCTGCGGACGATGTCCGTGCCGCCCGCGCCGCCCAGCAGGAACGGGTTGGTGGCGGGCGCCGTGCCCGGCCCGACGCGGACCGAATAATCGTCGTCCTTGTAATCGTTGTACATATATTCGAGGCCGAACGACAGGTTCTTGGTCACCGACTGTTCGACGCCACCGCCGGCGGTGTAGCCCCAGCTGTTATGCTTCTCGTTGGTCGAAGTGAACGAGTTCGCCCCGTTCGACGTCGTGAAGCTGTTGTTGATCCGCGCATAGGCCGGGCCGCCCGCGACGTAGAACAGCGTCTTGCCGCCCGCGGCATAGCCCGCGCGCCCGCGAATGCTGGCGTTCCAGTCGAAGCTGCGGCCGAACTGGTAGAAGGCGGGCGTGGTGCTGTAGCCGGTCACATAGTCCTTGGCCTCGCTCTTGCCGAACTCGCCCACGACGCCGATCACGACATTGCCCATCTGGCTATCCCAGCCAGCGCGGGCATAATATTCGATATCGTCCTTGTCGTTGAAGCAGCCGCCCGCCGGGGTCGCACCGCGCGCGCCGCCGTTGCAGAAGCCGGGCGAGAAGGCATTGGCACCGCCCGTGGTCGTGATGGTGTCGCCGAAGCGGCCGTCCAGATTGCGGTCGAAGATGATGCTTTCGCCCACATCATTGCCCTGAACGCTGGCACCGATCGACCCGCCGACATAGGGGCCGTCGAAGCGCTTCTCGCCATCGGCCGTCTGGGCAAGGGCGGGAACCGCCACGATCATGGCCGACACGGCGATTGCGGCGCGGACGAACTTGCGCTGACGCATGGAAATGCACTCCTCTTATTGATTACGCTACAGATACGTGCCGCCGAACGTGCTTGATGCGCTTTAGCTGCATTGCGGCGAAATTAAGATCGGACCTCTGTGGCATTCGTGCAACAGATCACGCCGACGGTGCCGCTTTGTTCGCGCGCCTTGCGGCTCTATAGCAGGGTCATGTCCGACGACCTGTTCGCCAGCCCGCCTGCGCCCCCGACCGACTACAACGCCGCCTCGATCGAGGTGCTGGAAGGGCTGGAGCCGGTCAGGCGGCGGCCGGGCATGTATATCGGTGGCACCGACGAGCGTGCGCTTCACCACCTCGCCGCCGAAGTGCTCGATAATGCGATGGACGAGGCGGTGGCGGGGCATGCCACCCGGATCGAGATCACGCTGGGCGAAGGCAATCGCCTGACCATCGTCGATAACGGCCGCGGCATGCCCGTCGACCCGCACCCGCGCTTTCCCGACAAGTCGGCGCTCGAGGTCATCCTGTCGATGCTCCATTCGGGCGGCAAGTTTTCCGGCAAGGCATACGCCACCTCGGGCGGGCTGCACGGCGTCGGGGTCAGCGTCGTTAATGCGCTGTCGGTGGAAACGGTCGTCGAGGTCGCGCGCGACCGCCAGCTCTATCGCCAGCGCTTTTCGCAGGGGCAGACGCTCGGCCCGCTCGAGCATCTTGGCAGCACCCCCAACCGGCGCGGCACCTCGGTCAGCTTCACCCCCGATCCCGAGATCTTCGGACCGGAAATGCACTTCAAGCCTGCGCGTCTGTACAAGCTGGCGCGGTCGAAGGCTTATCTGTTCGCGGGCGTCGAGATCCGCTGGCGCTGTGCACCCGGTCTCGCCAGCGACGACGTGCCGGCCGAGGCGGTGTTCCAGTTTCCCGGCGGCCTCGCCGACCATCTGAAGGAGCAGGTGGGCGCCCGCGAATGCGCGACCGCCGACTTCTTCGCGGGCACGCAGGAATTCGCCGACGGCGCGGGCAAGGTCGAATGGGCAGTTGCCTGGCCGCTGTGGAGCGACGGCTCCTACAGCTGGTACTGCAACACCATCCCCACGCCCGATGGCGGCACCCACGAACAGGGCCTCCGTCAGGCGCTGGTTCGCGGCCTGCGCGCGTTCGGCGATCTGGTCGGGCAGAAAAAGGCCAAGGACCTGACCCCCGACGACGTGATGGTCGGGTCCGAGCTGATGCTGTCGGTCTTCATCCGCGAACCGCAATTCCAGAGCCAGACCAAGGATCGCCTGACCAGCCCGGAGGCCGCCAGCCTCGTCGAAAAGGCGGTGCGCGACCATTTCGACCATTATCTGTCCGACCGGATGGACCGCGGCAAGGCGCTGCTCGGCTATGTCCTCGAACGCATGGACGAGCGGCTGAAGCGCAAGGCCGAACGTGAGGTGAAGCGCAAGACCGCGACCAGCGCGCGTAAGCTCCGCCTGCCCGGCAAGCTCACCGACTGCGCCGCCGACAGCCCCGAGGGAACCGAGCTGTTCATCGTCGAGGGGGATTCCGCAGGCGGCAGCGCCAAGCAAGCGCGCGACCGCAAGACGCAGGCGATCCTGCCGATCCGCGGCAAGATCCTGAATGTGGCGAGCGCGACCAGCGCCAAGATCCTCGCCAATCAGGAGATCGCGGACCTCATCCAGGCATTGGGTTGCGGGACGCGCAAGGACTGCCTGCCCGACAATCTCCGCTACGAGCGGATCGTCATCATGACCGACGCCGATGTCGACGGCGCGCATATCGCGACGCTGCTCATGACCTTCTTCTTCCAGGAAATGCCCGAACTCGTTCGCCGCGGTCATCTCTATCTCGCCCAGCCGCCGCTCTATCGCCTGACCATGGGGGCGAAGTCGCTCTACGCCCGCGACGACGCGCACCGGGCGGAGATCGAGGCAACGGCATTCAAGGGCAAGAAGGTCGACGTTGCGCGGTTCAAGGGGCTAGGCGAGATGAACCCGGGGCAGCTGCGCGAAACAACGATGGACCCCTCGACACGCAGCCTGATCCGTATAACCCTGCCGCAGGAATATGAGGAACGCGCGGGCGTGAAGGATCTGGTCGACCGGCTGATGGGCAACAATCCCGCCCACCGCTTCGCCTTCATCCAGGAGAATGCGGCCCGGCTGGAGGCAGAGGAGCTCGACGCTTAGGTTCGCGTGCAGAGAAGGGGGCGAGTTCGCCCGGGCTCGTGGGCGTTCGTCACTTCATCGGCGCGCCCGGCGTGACGCTGTTGGTCGCGGTGCCGCCTGCCGCGGTGATTCCGATGGCCACGACGCGCGCGGCACTGTCACCCTCGGGGGTCACGATCGGTGCGATCGAAGTCGCTTGGAGTGCTGCCGCGGCGCAGGTCTTCCTTGGTCCGGTCGAACCCCGCACCGGGTCGCTCGAGGGGCCGGGTAGCGCAACCTTGTCCGGGCCACCCCCGTCGAGATCGACTTTGCACTTGTCGGGCAGATCGTGCGCGCCGCGAGCGGGTGCGAGCGCGGGCTTCTGGCGGGGTGGGGCTTTGCGCCCGATGGGCCGATGTCGGTCGCGACGCCGCCCCTCGCCGCGAACCCGGGCTGGCCGGGGATCGACGACGTACCGCCTCGCGACCTGGACATGGTCAATGGCCGCTTCACGACAGTGGCATGGCGTCAGCACCGATGCGCGCATCACCGACTGCCATTTCGTCGAAACCTTGGGTGTCGCGCGCCTCGACGCGACCGGCTGTTTGGCGCTCCGCCGACGCCTGTCCTATCGTGCGCCGGTACGCGATGCGGCGGGCAAGCCGGTCGAGGCGGTGCTCGTCCGCCGCATCCGCTGGGGACCGATCGAGTGACGCCGATCAGTCATTCCCCCCTATAAAGTCCCCCAGCCCGCCCAGCACCGATCCCTCGCCGCGATTGCCGCCGCGGCCACCCGCCGCCGCGAGCATGCGGCCGGCAAGGCGCGCGAAGGGAAGCGACTGGATCCAGACCTTGCCCGGCCCGCGCAGCCGCGCGAAGAACGCGCCTTCGCCGCCCGAGAACATCGTGCGGATGCCGCCCACCGTGACCAGGTCGAAATCCACCGACGGTGTATAGGCGGCGAGGCAGCCGGTATCGACGTGCAGTTCCTCGCCGGCGCGGAGTTCACGCTCGACCACCGTGCCGCCCATCTGGACGAACACCCAGCCGTCGCCGTCGAGCTTCTGCATGATGAAGCCCTCGCCGCCGAACAGCCCGGTCATGACCTTGCGCTGGAAGGCGACACCGATCGACACGCCTTTGGCCGCGCACAGGAAGCTGTCCTTCTGGCAGATCAGCGTGCCGCCGACCTGGTCGAGCCGGATCGGCAGGATCGAGCCCGGCGTGGGGCTGGCGAACGCCACGCGCGCCTTGCCCGATCCATTGTGGGTAAAGACGGTGGTGAACAGGCTCTCACCCGTGACCAAGCGTTTGCCGGCACCCAGAAGCTTGCCCATGAAGCCGCCATCGGCGCCGCCCGATCCGTCGCCGAACACCGTCGTCATGCCGATGGCTGCGTCCTTCCAGACGAGCGCCCCCGCCTCCGCCACCGCGCTTTCGCCGGGATCGAGCTCGATCTCGACGAACTGAAGCTCCTGTCCCTTGATCTCGAAATCGATATCGTCGGCAATGCCGGCGCGGCGGTGATGGCTCCAGGGGCTGGTGGTCATGGCGTGCTCTCCCGTTAGATCGGCTTGCCCGCGCGGCCGGCGAGCTCGGTCACATAATGCCAGGCGACGCGACCCGACCGGCTGCCGCGCTGCGTCGCCCACCGGATCGCGTCGGCAGGCTCGAAATCGAGGCCCAGCGCGGCGGCATAGCCAGCGACGATCGCCAGATAGCCGTCCTGGTCGAGCGCATGAAAGCCGAGGCTGAGGCCGAACCGGTCGGCGAGTGCCAGTTGGTCGTCGATCGAATCGCGTGGATTGATCGCGCTTTCCTGCTCGGCGATGTCGCGCGGCATCAGGTGGCGGCGGTTTGAGGTGACGACGATACGGGCGTTCGTGGGCCGTGCCTCCGCCCCGCCCTCAAGCAGTGAGCGGAGTGCCCGCGCCTCGCCCGCGGCGTCGAAGCCGAGATCGTCGAGGAAGATGGCGTAGGCGCGCGGGGCATCGGCGATCAGCGCGAACAGCCGGGGCAGGGTGTCGAGGCGGTCGGTGATGACCTCAATTAGCGCGATCGAGTGCCCCTGGACCTGAAGCGCGCCGACGACGCTCTTCACCAGCGCCGACTTGCCGGTGCCGCGCGCGCCCCAGAGCAATGCGTCCTGCGCCGCGACGCCGCTGGCGAGGCGGGCGAAATTGTCGAGGAGGACGGCCTTGTTGCGCTCAACACCCTTCAGCCGGTCGAGCGGCTGCGGCGCGAAGGCCCGCACCGGCCGCAGGTTCGCGCCGTCCCAGATATAGGCGGGGTGCGCCAGCGGATCGGCGGCCGGCGGCGGCGGCGGGGCCAGCCGCTCAAGCGCATCAGCGATGCGAGCGAGGGAATCGGTCATCGCGGGCGTGCGTGCAGCGCGCGAGCGTCTTCGGTCAAGCGAATAGCCACGTTGCGTTCAGGGGCGACGTGGCATCAGGCCCGGCAGGGAGAGGACAAGAGGGGAGGGCGCCGGGTACCAGCTCCCGCCCGGCGCCCAGCCGCCCTTCAGTCGCCGCATGCGACCGTGAGGTGTGCAACCGCGCGGACCGATGCGACGCGGCTGCGGATCGCGGCGGCGCTTGCCAGCCCCTCGGTCTCGACGATCGCCGCGTGCGCCTGTGGGCCGACGCGCCAGACGTGCAGGTCGACGATGTGCGCGTCGCCGGGCGCCTCGACCGCGGCGCGGATCGTCTCGGCGAGGCCGGGTTCGGCGCGGTCGAGAAGGACGCGGGCGGTGTCGGTCAGCAGCCCCCAGGACCAGCGAGCGATGACGATCGCGCCGAGGATGCCGACCACCGAATCGAGCCAGCCCCAGCCGAGATAAGCCCCCGCCAGCAGCGCCGCGATCGCGAGTACCGAGGTAAGCGCATCGGCGAGCACGTGGAGATAGGCCGAGCGCAGGTTGTTGTCGTGCGCATGGCCATGGTCGTGGCCGGCATGGGCATGACCATGGCCGACGCCGAGGAGCGCGATGCTGGCGATGTTGACCGCAAGGCCGATCACCGCGACCAGCGTCGCCTCGCCGAATGCGACCGTCCCTGGCTCGATGATGCGGCGGACACTTTCGATGCCGATGCCGATTGCGAACAGCGCGAGGACGAGCGCCGAGGCGAACCCGGCGAGGTCGCCGACCTTGCCCGTGCCGAAAGTATAGCTTGGGTCGCGCGCATGGACGCGGGCGTAGCGATAGGCGAGCGCGGCGACGCCGAGCGCACCGGCATGCGTCGCCATGTGGAACCCGTCGGCGAGCAGCGCCATGGACCCGGTCCAGTAGCCCGCGGCGATCTCCACCGCCATCGTCGCCGCGGTCAGCCAGACGACCCAGATCGTGCGCCTGGCATTCGCCTCGTGCGCGTCGCCCAGATATTCGTGGGTGCGCGAACAGGGGTGGCCGGCGTCGCGCGCCGGCGCGGCGGCGTGCGTGTGGCCGTGGTGGTGATGGTGGTGGCCCGAATGGGGAGGCATCGGCGGCGCTTTCAGCGGAAATGGCGGCGAAGGACGGTGGCGAGCTCGTCGGCCCCGGCGGCGCGCTGCTCGGGGGTGAGGGCATCGGCGGCGACATGCTCGCGCAGATGCTCCTCGACCAGCTCGTCCATCAGCCCGCCGACGGCCCCGCGGACGGCGGCGGCGAGGTGCAGCGTCTCGGCGCAGGGTGCCCCCGCCTCGATCGCGCGCTCGATCGCGGCGACCTGTCCGGCGATGCGGCGGACGCGGCCGAGCAGCTTCTTCGAATGCTGATGGACATGCGACATAGGATAGGGGGGTATCCTATATGCTCCCCACGATCAACCCGGCCCGAACGGCAGGATGACCCGATATTGCTCGAGCGGCGGCGCCCCCGGCACCACGCGGTTGCGGCGGAGAAGAAAGACGTGACGGACGATCTCGGCCTGTTGCTCGAGCCCGTATCGTTCGAGCCGCCAGCCGGGCTTGAGGCTGTAGTCGTAGCGGCAGAAGGGGTGGCGCTTGAGCGGGAGGAAGATGCCCCGCTGATGCTGCCAGACATGCACCATTTCGTGGATGAACAGCCCCTGCGCGTCGGGGTGCGTGCAGGCGAAATCGTCGCAGTACAGCCCGCCCTTGGGGTGGAAGTGAATGTTGCCGCGCGGCGCCATCGTCACGTTCCGCGGCTGGAAGAACGCCCATTTGCGGTTCTCGACGCCGACCGCGGCATAGTCGATCGCGTCGCCGAACTCGCTGCGCGCGAGCGCAACTTCACCCGTGGTCAGCGGGCGGCCCCTCATTTCGGCCGCACCCCGCCCGCGAGCGCGTCACAGCGCGCGGCAAGGTCGTCGGCGACCGGCCAGATGCAGACGGTTCGGATATAGCCGCCGCCGGGCTTCAGCCGGAGATGCTGGCGCATGGCGACGACGCGGGCGCGGTCGACTGCGGTGCCGGCGGCGACCACCGTGTCGCCCTTGCGGGTGAGCGACTTGAGCTCGATCCGGGTGAAGCCCGTCTGCGCGCCGAACATATGGCGGGCCGATGCCTCGGGATCGAGGATCGGGCGTGCATCGACGCTCGCGGCGACGATGGCGAGCGGCTGGGCGCCATCGGGGTCGGTGTCGCGCGGCCCCTCGGTCAGCATCAGCGCCGATCCCATCAACGTGCGGACGGGGCGGAAGCCGGCGCGGTCGGCGACGATGAAGGGGAGGGCGGTGATCGCCGCATCGAGCCCGGCAGGCGCCTGGAAGCGGACCGAGCCCAGCGCCGCCTCGATCGCGGCGGCGCTCGCCGCGGCGCGCGGCTCGGCGACCTGTGCGGTGACGATCGCCGTCGCCGATAGCCCTTCGGCGAGCAGCAGCCACTTGGCGAAGCGCGTGCCTGCGACGCTCTGGTGCCCACGCCAGCGCATCGCCCGGACGCCGCCCGCCAGCGTCACCGCCGTGCCCGCACCGTCGAGCGTCACGCCGTTGGGCAGCGGCTGTCCCGCGGGCGTGGCGGCGATCCGCCGGACAAGCTCGGCATAGGCCTCGCGGGGCAGCTCGGCGATCAGGATGCTGTCGCCCGCGTCGTTCTCGAACCCGGTGAAGCCGGCCGACGGGCGCATGTCCGGCGGCGGGGCAAGGCCGATCGCGCCCTGCTGCGGAAAGACCGCCGCCTGTAGGGCGAGGGCGGCGAGGGCGATCATTCGGGCTTGGCGCCGCCCGGCGCGACGAGCGTCGCCTCGAGTTCAATCGCAGGCGCGCGGTCGAACATCAGCGTCATGCGCGTGGTGCCGCCGGCCTTGAGTGCCGGGTCGAGGTCGAACAGCATCGCGTGCATGCCGCCGGGCTCGAGCGAGACGGTGCCGCCCGCAGGCACGTCAATCCTGTCGATCGGCGTCATCGACATCATGCCCCCGTCCGACATCGAGCGGTGCAGCTCGACCCGGCGTGCGGCGGGGACCTGCATCGTCTTGAGCTTCACCGCCTCGCGCCCGCCGCGAAGCGTCACATAGGCCGCGGCGGGACGGCCAGCCACGGCGGGCAGGCGTACCCAGGCACCCTCCGCCCGCGGTTGGCCCGACCCCCCATCGCACCCCGCCAGCAGTGCCGCCGCCGCGAGCGCCGACAGCCTGCACCAAATCCCGCATCGCATTGTCATTCCCCTCGTGGGACAAAGTAGTATCCGACGCAACGCGCCTATAATCGCGGCAATCTTGCGGCAAGGCGAACCCCCACTATATCCCGTTTCGCATTTGGTTCCGTCGCCTACTCAAAGGGGCGGGACCGTTTTCGGACGCACCTAGAACCCGGGGGCCAAACGAGGGACCATGGCTAAAGTAATTGGTATCGATCTCGGCACGACCAACAGCTGCGTGGCTGTGATGGAGGGCGGCAAGCCCAAGGTGATCGAGAATGCGGAGGGCGCACGGACCACGCCCTCGATCGTCGCCTTCGCCAAGGATGGGGAGCGACTGATCGGCCAGCCGGCCAAGCGCCAGGCGGTGACCAATCCCGACAACACGATCTTTGCGGTCAAGCGCCTGATCGGCCGCCGCTTCGACGATCCCGTGACCAAGAAGGACACCGAGCTGGTGCCCTATACGATCGCGCGCGGGTCGAACGGCGATGCGTGGGTGACCGCGGGCGGTCAGGATTATTCGCCGTCGCAGATCTCGGCCTTCATCCTTCAGAAGATGAAGGAAACCGCCGAGGCGTATCTGGGCGAGACGGTCAGCCAGGCGGTCATCACGGTGCCCGCCTACTTCAACGACGCCCAGCGCCAGGCGACCAAGGACGCGGGCAAGATCGCGGGCCTGGAAGTCCTGCGCATCATCAACGAGCCCACGGCGGCGGCGCTCGCCTACGGTCTCGACAAGAACGAGAACAAGACGATCGCGGTCTATGACCTGGGCGGCGGGACGTTCGACATCTCGATCCTCGAGGTCGGCGACGGCGTGTTCGAGGTGAAGGCGACTAACGGCGACACCTTCCTAGGCGGCGAGGATTTCGATTCGAAGCTCGTCCAGTATCTCGCCAGCGATTTCCAGAAGGCCGAGGGCATCGACCTCACCAAGGACAAGCTCGCGCTCCAGCGGCTGAAGGAAGCGGCGGAAAAGGCGAAGATCGAGCTTTCTTCGGCGCAGACGACCGAGGTCAACCTGCCCTTCATCACCGCCGACCAGAACGGGCCGAAGCACCTCGTCAAGTCGATCACCCGCGCCGATCTGGAGCGGCTGGTCGAGGACCTGATCCAGCGCACGCTCGAACCCTGCCGCAAGGCGATGGCCGATGCCGGCGTCAAGAACGAAGGGATCGACGAGGTCGTGCTGGTGGGCGGCATGACGCGCATGCCCAAGGTGCGCGACGTCGTGAAGAGCTTCTTCGGCAAGGACCCGCATACCGGCGTCAACCCCGACGAGGTGGTGGCGATCGGCGCGGCGATCCAGGCGGGCGTGCTGCAGGGCGACGTCAAGGACGTGCTGCTGCTTGACGTGACCCCGCTGAGCCTGGGCATCGAGACGCTGGGCGGCGTCTTCACCCGGATGATCGACCGCAACACGACGATCCCGACCAAGAAGAGCCAGGTCTACTCGACCGCCGACGACAATCAGGGCGCCGTCACGATCCGCGTGTTCCAGGGCGAGCGCGAGATGGCGGCGGACAACAAGCTGCTCGGCCAGTTCGACCTGGTCGGCATCCCGCCGGCACCGCGCGGCGTGCCTCAGATCGAGGTCACGTTCGACATCGACGCCAACGGCATCGTCAACGTGTCGGCCAAGGACAAGGGCACTGGCAAGGAGCAGCAGATCCGCATCCAGGCCTCGGGCGGTCTCAGCGACGCCGACATCGAGGGCATGGTCCGCGATGCCGAGAAGTTCGCAGACGAGGACAAGAAGCGCCGTGCGGCGGCAGAGGCGAAGAACAACGCCGAGAGCCTGATCCACACGACCGAGCGTCAGCTTGCCGACAATGGCGACAAGGTGGATGCGTCGCTCAAGTCCGAGATCGAGGCCAAGATCGCCGAGGCCAAGTCGGCGGTCGAGGGCGGCGATGCCGATGCGATGCAGGCCAAGACCCAGCAGCTCGCGCAGGTCGCGATGAAGCTGGGCCAGGCGATCTACGAAAAGCAGCAGGCGGCCGAGAGTGCCGACCCTGCGCAGGGAAACAAGGCCGACGACGACGTCGTCGATGCCGAGTTTTCCGAGGTGGACGACAGCCAGAAGGCGTAAGGCAATGTCGATCAAGCGTCATGCCAGCGAAAGCTGGCATCTCCCCGCCGCGGGAGACCCCAGCCAAGGCTGGGGTGACGCGCCGATCGGCAGGGGGCGTGTATGACCACGGAAGTCGACTATTACGAGGTTCTTGGCTGCGCCCGCGATGCCGATGGCGCGACACTCAAGTCCGCCTATCGCAAGCTCGCGATGCAGTATCACCCCGACAAGAACGGGGGCTGCAAGGACCATGAGGCCAAGTTCAAGGCGATCAGCGAAGCCTATGAGGTCCTGAAGGATCCGCAGAAGCGCGCAGCATATGATCGCTACGGGCATGCGGCGTTCCGCAACGGCGGCGCGGGCGGGGCGGGCGGCCATGCCGATTTCGCCGGCTTCTCCGACATTTTCGAGAGCGTGTTCGGCGAGTTCATGGGTGGCCAGCGCGGCGCGCGCCAGCCGCGGCGCGGCGCCGATCTGCGCTACGACATGGAAATCAGCCTCGAGGACGCCTTTCACGGCAAGGCGACCGAGATCACCGTCGATGTCTCGGGCACGTGCGACACCTGTGAGGGGACCGGGGCGAAGCCCGGCACGATGGCGCGCACCTGCGGCACCTGCGGCGGGGCGGGCAAGGTCCGCGCGCAGCAGGGCTTCTTCGTCGTCGAGCGGACATGCCCGACCTGCATGGGCGCGGGCGAGACCATCGCTGATCCGTGCGGTACCTGCCGCGGCGACGGGCGCGTCGACAAGACCAAGACACTGAGCGTCAACGTGCCGCCGGGCGTCGACGAGGGCACGCGCATCCGTCTGTCGGGCGAGGGCGAGGCGGGACCGCGCGGCGCACCGGCGGGCGACCTCTACATCTTCCTCCACGTCGCGCGGCATCCGGTGTTCCAGCGGGAGGGCACGACGCTCCATGCGCGCGCGCCGATCAGTTTCGCGACGGCGGCGCTCGGCGGCGAGTTCAGCATCGAAGGTCCCGACGGCGAGACGCACGTCGTCCGCATCGCCCCCGGCACGCAGTCGGGACGCGAGATCCGCCAGCGCGGCGCGGGCATGCCCGTGCTGCAGGGGCGTGGTCGCGGCGACATGGTCATCCATGTCGATGTGCAGGTGCCGACCCGGCTCAGCCCCCGCCAGCGCGAGCTTCTCGAAGCGCTGCGCGAGGTCGAGGGCGAGGTCGTCGAGGAGGACCCCGGCTTCTTCTCGAAGATGAAGGCGGCGTTCGGCGGCTGATCCCGCCCACGCCGCCGCGTCTCAGGCCGCCGGCGCGCCCACCGCATCGCCCAGCAGGCGCCGCATACCGAGCGCGGTATAGGGCTTTTTGAGCACGCCGCGGGCTTCGATCTCGGGCGGCAGCACCAGCTGTTCGCCATAGCCGGTCGCGAACACGAACGGGATGCCGCGGCGGTCGAGCTCGAGTGCGACAGGCAGGCTCGTCTCCGACCCCAGGTTGAAGTCGAGCACCGCGACCGCGATCTGCTCGCGATCCAGCTCGAGCAACGCCTGCGCAACGCCGTTGGCCGTCACCACCCGCTCGGCCCCGAGCGAGATCAGGATGTCCTCGGCATCCATCGCGATGATGAGGCTATCCTCGACCAGCAGAACGACGCCGCCGATCGTCGGTGCCTCGGGCGCGCTTGCCGTGTCGCGCGGATCGGCGACGGGCAGCGCGTGCTGCGCCGCCGACGCCTCGCCGCCCGTGCTGACATGGCGGGCCGGGATCAGGAAATCGGCCTCGAGCCCGCCCAGCGCATAGCGGATCGCCGCGCGCCCGCCGAGGTCGTAGGGCACCGATCGCTGGATGATCGTCGTGCCGAAGCCCTGCCGCGTCGGCGCCTGCACCGCCGGCCCGCCGCGCTCGCGCCATTCGATGCACAGGTCGCCCATCGCATCGACATGCCAATCGACCGCCACCGTGCCACTGTCCGACAGCGCACCGTACTTGGCCGAATTGGTCATCAACTCGTGCAGCACCAGCGCCAGCGTCGAAAAGGCCTGGGGGCTGAGCAGCGCGGCCTCGCCGTTCGTCTGCAACCGGCTCGCGCGGCCGCCCAGATAGGCCGCCGCCTCGGTCTCGATCAGCCGCCTCAGCGGGGCGGGCGACCAATTGTCCTGCGTGATCTGGTCGTGCGCGCGCGCCAGCGCCTCGATCCGGCCCTCGAGCATGCGCATATAGGTGTCGGTATCGGCCGCCGGATCGCGCGACTGGCGGACGAGGCCGCGGATCAGCGACAGGATGTTACGGACGCGGTGGTTGAGCTCGGCGATCAGCAATTCCTGCCGCTCGGCGGCACGGCGCCGTTCCTCCTGCGCGTCGTCGGACAGGCGCAGCACCACTTCAATCAGCGAGGCGCGCAGCATCTCGGCAACGCGCAGTTCCGCTTCGTTAAAGGGTTCGGCGCGGCCGCGCACTTCCTCGCGCCACGCCTCGAAGCTCTTCCGCGGGGACAGGCGCGCGCCATTCGGCCCCCAGGTGGCGGGCTTGTGTGGATCGCCGCCCCAGGTGACGGCGCGCACCCGCTCTTCGCGGAACAGCATCACATAGTCACGGGGGCTTCGCGAAAGCGGCAGCGCGAGCAGGCCCGCGCCCTGATCGGCCCAGCGCTCCGCCTGCGGCAGCACGCTCGCCAGATGATCGGTGGCGAAGATCTGTCCCGGCGTCATCGCGTTAAGACGGCGGGCGATCACCGGGATCGCGTCGGGCGGTGGCGTGCGACCCGACAGCGCCACGCGCCCTTCGAGCCAGATGGCGATGCCGTCGCAGGCGATCGTCGTGCGCAGCATTTCGCCGAGATAATCGGGGTTGTCGAGCAGCGCCTTGTTGCCCGCGATCGCGGCGAGCAGCCGGTCGGAGGCGGCGCGCGCCGAAATCTCGTACGCTGCCATCGTCTTGCGCTCGCGGCTTTCGAGCTTGAAGGCGAACATCTGCCCGAACAGTTCGGCGATCGAGCGGCGTTCGAACCCCGGCCGGCGGGGGCCGTAGTGGTGGCAGGCGAACAGGCCCCACAGCTTGCCCTCGACGATGATCGAGATCGAAAGCGACGCGCCGACGCCCATGTTGGCCAGATACTCGACATGGATCGGGCTGACCGAGCGAAGCACCGACAGCGACAGGTCGATCGGCTCGCCCCGCTCGTCGAGGATCGGCAGCACCGGCGACGGCTCCGCCTCGATATCGGCGATGATGCGGAAGGGCGTGCGCAGGTAAAGCGCGCGCGCCTGCTTGGGAATGTCGGAGGCGGGATAGCGCAGGTCAAGGAAGCTGCCGATGCCCCCGCGCACCGCCTCTGCCACCACCGTGCCGCTGCCGTCATTGTCGAAGCGATAGACCATGACGCGGTCGAAGCCGGTGAGTGCACGCACCTGCCGGGCGCCTTCGCGGAAGAAGGCGGCGAGGCTGTCGGTGCCGTCGAGCCGGCCGATCATCGCGCGGATGGTGCTGGCGGTGTCGCCGACGCCGGCATCCTCGCTCGGCTCGCCCTCAAGCACGATATCGCCGCCCGACATGTGCATCGCGAAATCGAACCGCCGGTCGCCGGCGGCGGCGACGCCGAACACGCGCTCGACCGCATCGGGGCCGCGCAGCAGGGTCATGCGATTGCGCAGCAGGTGGACCGCATCCTCGCCCAAGAGGTCCAGGGCCGAGGTGCCCAGCGCCGCGTCGGCGTCGATGCCGAGGAAGGCGGCGAGGTTGGCGCTCGCACGCCGGACGATCCAGTCGGATGACAGCGCGAGAAGAAAACCGAAGGGCTGGACGGCACCGAGCAGATGGATCGGTTCCCGATCGCAATTACCGAGATCGACCGGGACGACTTCCTGCATCTACGCTTTCATCCAAACACGACCCGCTGTTGCGAACAGATCAAAGATGTCGAGCGCGGACCGGATCGCCGCCTCTTCAGCCTCCGGCTGGTAGAGGATCGGGTCGATCCGGTCGAGCAATTTCGGCCAACTCCCGGGAGCTTGATCTGCATCAAGGAAAGCGGTGGGCAGGCCGTCTGCGACCTGACGGCGAAGGAAGCGGGCGCCGTGACGAGACCCTTCGACGACATAGAGCGCGCCGGCGATCGCCGCCTCGCCCGCCAGCGCTGGCGGGTCGAGCGGGTGCGGCTCGATCCCGAGCGCGGCGGCGTCGCGGCGGAGTGCGTCGCTGCGACGCCGCGCGGGCCAGTCGTCGATCACGCGCTCTGCGCCGGCGGCGTCGAGCGCGGCCTCGACCGCCATCATTGCGCTCGCCTGTGCGCCGATGAATCCGGCATAGCCGTCGCGCGTGGCAAGGTCGAAGCCGGCGAACTGCGCGTCGAGCCGCTCATGCGCCTCGCGCGTGGCGTCGCGAAGCAGACGGTGCGCGTCCCTCACGTTGCGGGAAACACGCGCGCGAAGATCGTGTCGACGTGCTTGAAATGATAGTCGAGGTCGAAGCGTGCCTCGATCTCGTCGGCTGGCAGCGCGGCGGTCACTTCGGGATCGGCCTTGAGAAGTTCGAGCAGCGAGAGCTCGCCATCTGATTCCCAGACCTTCATCGCGTTGCGCTGGACGAGGCGGTACGAATCCTCGCGGCTGACGCCGGCCTGTGTCAGCGCCAGCAGCACCCGTTGCGAGTGGACGAGCCCGCCCATGCGATCGAGGTTCTTCTGCATCCGCGCGGGGTAGACGACCAGCTTCTCGACCACACCGGTCAGCCGGGCGAGCGCGAAGTCGAGGGTGATCGTCGCATCGGGGCCGATATAGCGCTCCACCGACGAATGGCTGATGTCGCGCTCATGCCAGAGCGCCACATTATCGAGCGCCGGCGTCACATAGCCGCGGACCATGCGGGCGAGGCCGGTCAGGTTCTCGGTCAGCACCGGATTGCGCTTGTGTGGCATCGCCGACGAGCCCTTCTGGCCCGGCGAGAAATATTCCTCCGCCTCGAGCACCTCGGTGCGCTGGAGATGGCGGATTTCGGTCGCGAGCCGCTCGATGGAGCCGGCGATGACGCCGAGCGTGGCGAAGAACATCGCGTGGCGGTCGCGCGGGATGACCTGGGTCGAGACGGGCTCGACCGACAGGCCGAGCTTCTCCGCCACATGTTCCTCGACGCGCGGGTCGATGTTGGCGAAGGTGCCGACCGCGCCCGAGATCGCGCAGGTGGCGATGTCCGCGCGCGCGGCGATCAGGCGCTCGCGATTGCGGCTGAACTCGGCATAGGCCTGCGCCAGCTTGAGGCCGAAGGTGACGGGTTCGGCATGGATGCCGTGGCTGCGCCCGATCGTGGGCGTGTATTTATGCTCGTGCGCGCGCTTCTCGATCGCCGCCAGCAGCGTGTCGAGGTCGGCGATCAGGATATCGGCGGCGCGCGAGAGCTGGACGGCGAGGGCGGTGTCGAGCACGTCGCTGCTCGTCATCCCCTGATGCATGAAGCGCGCTTCCGGCCCCACCTGTTCGGCGACCCAGGTGAGGAAGGCGATTACGTCGTGCTTGGTCACGGCCTCGATCGCGTCGATCGCGGCGACGTCGATCGGCGCCTCGCCATCGGGACTGGCGGCCTTGGCACCGTCGTACCAGCGCCACAGCGCGGCGGCCGCGTCCTTGGGCACCACGCCCAGTTCGGCAAGGGCGTCGGTCGCATGCGCCTCGATCTCGAACCAGATGCGCAGGCGCGTCTCGGGCGACCAGATCGCCGTCATTTGCGCGCGGGCGTAGCGGGGGACCATTTTTTTCCTTTCGCTGCCGGAATCATCTCGTCGCGAAAGCCTCACGCAACTGCGACGAGCCGTGCGCTAGCAAAGGATGAACGAGCAGGCAAACCGGCTGATGCTGGGAACATGAACATATTACAACGCATTGATAACTGGCAATCCGAAGCCCGATGCCTATCTAAGGCATCGCGCACCATGATGTGAACAACTAGGAGAAACCCGATGTTGAAGCCCATTCTTCTGGCCAGCGCCATGATGATTTCGGCTCCTGTTCTTGCGCAGGACGCGACGGGTCAAATGACGACTTCGCCGCAGGCGCAGGCGACTGTCCCGGCGCAGGATGCAACCACGACCCAGAGCGCCCCGGCCGACGCCGCCGCCCCGCAGGATTCGACAGCGACGACGGACTCGGCTGCCCCGGCGGAACAGAGCGCCGACGCCGCCCCCGCGCAGGCGAGCGGCCAGCCGCAGCAGGCGAGCGCCACCCAGATCGCGCAGATCGTCGAAACCGAGTTCCCGACCTATGACGGGGACAAGGACGGTGAGATCACCAAGGACGAATTCGGCAAGTGGATGGTCGCGCTGCGCAGCGCCAGCGAGCCGGGTACCAACGCGCAGAGCGCCGAGGTCCAGACTTGGGTCGGCAACGCCTTCGCCACCGCCGATGCCGACAAGTCGACAAAGGTGTCGAAGGCGGAACTGACGAGCTTCCTGTCGCAGGGCGCTTCGTAACACCCGACGCTACTCGATAGCGGACGCGGCCGCCGGTCCCCACGGATCGGCGGTCGTTGCCATTTCGGGCGACCGCGTCCTCTTCCTCGTCAACCCGGATCAAGTCCGGGTGAAGTTCAATTTGCGGTGCCGAGCTACATCAGCCCCAGCGCGCGCAGGCTGGCGTGGCCCTCGGTTCCGATGATCAGATGGTCATGGACGGCGATGCCAAGCGGTTTGCCCGCGGCAACG
Organism: Sphingomonas spermidinifaciens; assembly: GCF_002351485.1. GTDB lineage: Bacteria > Pseudomonadota > Alphaproteobacteria > Sphingomonadales > Sphingomonadaceae > Sphingomonas > Sphingomonas spermidinifaciens. The sequence goes on from NZ_NWMW01000002.1 coordinate 899,809, forward strand.
ATCGTGCGCGTCAGGTCGATGTCGGCGCGGCTGGGCTGCGGATCGCCCGAGGGGTGGTTGTGGACGAGGATGATCGACGCGGCGTTCATCTCGAGCGCGCGCTTGATGACCTCGCGCGGGTGGAGAACCGCCTGATCGATGGTTCCTTCGCTCATCTTGTCGTCGAGGATCAGCCGGTTGCGGCTGTCGAGATGGAGGACGCGCACGCATTCGGTCGCCCGGTGCGCCATGTCGGCGCGCAGGTAATCTAGCAGCGCCTGCCAGTTGGACAGGATCGGGCGCTCGGCCACCTCGCTCGCGAGCATCCGGATCGCGACGGCATGGGCGATCTTGAGCGCGGCGGCGGAGGTCTCGCCCATGCCGTCCACCCGCGACAACGCAATCGGATCGGCGGCCAGCACGCCGCCGATCGTCTTGAATTCGCGGAGCAGGTCCTTGGCGATCTTCTTGGTGTCGCGGCGCGGGATGACGTTGAACAGATAATATTCGATCAGCTCGTAATCGTGAAAGCCCTCGCCCCCATGGTCGAGCAGCCGCGAGCGCAGGCGTGCGCGGTGCCCGGCGGCGTCATTCGGCTCGTCCCCCATCGGTCGAGGGGTAGCAGAGGCGCGTCGCCGCGCAAGCCGCGGACTTGACCCGATAGGCCCGTGCGCGCAACGATTTGTCCGGTCGGCGGTTCGAGGGTTTGTGACGGCAGAAGGGGAAGACGCGCCGGGACCCGCGCCCGCACGGTTCCGGCGGCGATGGATCGCCCTGCCGCGCCGCGGCCGCGTGCCGTTCGTCATCGCGATTGTGCTGCTCGTGTTGCTGTCGATCCTGTGGCTCCAGCGCCGGCCGCTGGCCGAAGGGTTCATCGACCGCGAACTCGCGGCGCGGGGCGTCACCGCCCGCTATGAAGTCGCCGAGATCGGCACGTCGAGCCAGGTGCTGCGCAACCTCGTCATCGGCGATCCCGCCGCGCCCGACCTGATCGCCGATCGGGTGGTGGTGCGCACGAAGCTCGGCTTCGGCGTGCCCGAGGTGACGGGGATCGAGGCGGGGAAGGTGCGGCTGCGCGCGCGCTGGGTGGACGGGCGGCTGTCGCTCGGCGCGCTCGACAAGCTGTTGCCGCCGCCCTCGGGCAAGCCGTTCGCGCTGCCCGGGTTGCGCGTCGCGATCGAGGACGGGCGAGCGCGGGTCGAGACGCCGGCCGGTGTGATCGGCGCACGACTGAGCGGGCGGGGGCAGCTCGAGGACGGGTTTCGCGGGCGGCTGGCGCTGGTCGTGGACCGGCTGGACACGAGCGGTTGCAGCGCGGTGCGGCCGGAAGCTGCGCTGGGGATCGCGATCGAGCGGCGGACGATCCGGCTCACGGGGCCGGTTCGCGGGGCGACGCTGGGTTGCGGCGAGCAGCAGGGTCGCAAGCTCGCGGCGACGATCGACGCGCGCCTGCCAGAGGCGTTCGATCGCTGGTCGGGCAGCGCAAAGCTGGCGCTGGCGGCGTTCGATAGCCCGGCGGCGAAGGTCGCGGGGCTGGCGGGGACGATCAGCTTCGGCGGGAGCGCCGCCGCGACCGAGGGGACGGTTGCGTTGACCGCCACGCAAGCGCTGGCGGCGCAGGGGCAGGCGTCGGGCCTCGGTTTCGACGGCCGCTATCGCGTGGCGGGCGGTGACGTGAGGTTGGCCGGGCGGGCGCGGGTCGAGCGGGCGCGGCCCGAGTTTGGCGCGATCGATCTGCGCCTTCCACAAGGAACGCCCGGTGCGTCGCTAGCGGCGGGGCTGAACGCGGCGCTTCGGTCGGCGACACGGGCGGTCGGTGGCAGTGCCGACGTGGCATTGCGCGTCGCGGGCGAACGGGGCGCAGTGGTGATAAGGGGCGCCTCGCTGTCGGCCGAAAGTGGGGCCCGGATGAGCTTCTCGGCCGCGCGCGGGTTCGGGCTCGGCTGGCCGGGCAATCGGGTGATGCTTGACGGAACGCTGCGTGGTCAGGGCGGCGGCCTGCCGGCCTTTGCGCTGTCGCTGGCGCAGGTGCGGCCGGGCAGGCCCGTCGAGGGGCGCCTGACGGCGGAGCGGTTTGCCGCGGGGGGCGAGGCGCTGGCGCTGGCGCCGGTGCGCTTCACCCGCTCGGCGACCGGGGCGACGCGGATTATCGGCGGCGCAAACGCCGATTTGCAGCTGCCCGGCGGGCGGGTCGATGGGCTGAGGGTGCCGTTCGACCTCGAATGGGACGGGGGCCGGCGGCTGGCGCTGGCGCCGGGCTGCACGCCACTTGCCGCAGATCGCCTGCTGCTCTCGAGTCTTGACCTTCGCCGCGTGGCGCTCCGGCTTTGCCCGACCGGCGACCGGTTGCTGCGCGCCGGGGTCGAAGGGCTGCGCATTGGTGCGCGGATCGCCGAGCCGCGGCTTGCCGGGACGCTCGGCGGCTCGCCGATCGTGATCGCTGCGAGGGGCGCGACGGTGGCGGTCAGCCGCGCGACGGACTTCGCCGTGGATGGAACCGAAGTGCGGCTTGGCGCGCCCGAGCGTGTGTCGCGGCTGTCAGTTGCGCGCCTGACGGGCGGGGTGGTGCCGGGCGGCGCCGAAGGGCGGTTCGAGGGCGCCGCGGGCGCGATCGGCAACGTGCCGCTCGACCTGACGCAGGGCGCGGGCGCCTGGCGCTTCGTCGGCGGGCGCCTGAGCCTCAAGGGCGAGGCGCTGCGCGTCGCCGATGCGGCCGCCGAGGCGCGGTTCGAGCCGCTCGCCGCCAATGACTTCGTGCTGACGCTGGAGGGCGGGCGAATCGACGCCAGCGGCACGCTCACCGCTCCTGCCAGCGGCGCGCGGGTGGCGGGCGTGAGGATCGCCCACCTGCTGGCGAGCGGCAGCGGCGATGCGGTGCTGTCGGTCGACAATCTCCGCTTCGACGACAAGCTTCAGCCCGACGCGCTGACCCGCCTCGTCTTCGGCGTGGTGGCCGATGTGAAGGGAAGCGTCACCGGCACCGGCAACATCCGCTGGTCGCCCGATGGCGTGACCAGCGACGGCGTGTTCCGCACCGCCGGCACCGACCTTGCCGCTGCGTTCGGGCCGGTCAGCGGCCTGTCGGGCGAGATCCGCTTTACCGACCTTCTGGGCCTCAAGACCGAAACTGCAGTGGGTACGATCGCGAGCGTCAATCCGGGCATTCCCGTTGAAAATGGCGAGGTGCGCTATCGCCTGATCGGCGAGCAGCGCGTCGCGGTCGAGGGCGGACGATGGCCTTTCGCGGGCGGGGCAATGATCCTCGAGCCCACGATCCTCGATCTGTCGAGTGGCAAGGAGCGGCGACTGACCTTTCGGGTCGAGGGCGTCGATGCGGCAGGCTTCCTCCAGCAGTTCGACTTTAGCAACCTCAACGCCACCGGCACTTTCGACGGGACGCTTCCGATGATCTTCGACGAGCGCGGCGGGCGGATCGAGAACGGCCGACTGACGGTGCGGGAGGGCGGCGGGACGCTGGCCTATGTCGGGGCGGTGTCGCAGGAGAATCTCGGCACCTGGGGCAATCTGGCGTTCCAGGCGCTGAAATCGCTGCGCTACCAGCGTCTGAACCTCACCCTCAACGGCCCGCTTGACGGCGAGATGGTGACCGAGATCCGCTTCGCCGGCGTGACGCAGGGGGAGGGGGCGAAAAGCAACTTCCTGATCCGGCGGCTCGCGCGGCTGCCGCTCGTCTTCAACGTGACCGTGCGCGCGCCCTTCCGCCAGCTGATCGATTCGGTCCAGTCCTATTACGATCCCAAGCGGTTGATCGAACGCAACCTGCCCGCGCTCCTCGAACAGCAGAAAAAGGCCGGCGTTCAGCCGCTCGCAAGCGAGAATATGCCATGAGCGAAACAACAGGATTGATGGCCCCCGTGAAACGCGCGACTCTGGTTCCCATGTATAGGATCGCGGTGATAGCGGCGGCAGTCGGCCTTGGCGGATGCGTGAACGTGAGCGCGCCCGACAAGCCGATCGTCATCAACCTCAACATCAACATCACTCAGGAAGTGGTGTACAAGCTGGACGGCGAGGCAAAGTCGCTGATCCAGAACAATCCGGGGATTTTCTGACCATGCGGTACGGACTTGCGGCTCTCATCCTCTCGGTCGGCGCGATCGCGTCGGGCGCCGCCCATGCCCAGCGCGACCCGGCCTACGCCGCGGCGCGCGCCGCCGGGCAGGTGGGCGAGCAGACCGACGGCTATCTGGGCATCGTCGGTGCGGCCACCCCGGACCTTCGTGCGCTGGTGAACAAGATCAACATTCAGCGCAAGGCCGCTTACACGCAGGGTGCGCAGGCGGGATCGACGGTCGAGCAGTTCGCCTTCGTTTCCGGCTGCAACCTGATCGCGCGGACCGAGCCGGGCGAGATGTACCAGGCCCCGGACGGCAGCTGGAAGAAGCGCGGCGCGGGTGCGCCGCAGCGCGATCCGCGGTGCGTGTAAGCTTGCGATTTTCGCGAGTTGTGCTATTTAGGTTTCGCAGTCTCTAATTCAGAGATCATCTTCCGAACCCCGGCCGTTCCAGCGGCCGGGGTTCATTGCGTTTGGGGGCTGGTTCCAGCCAGCCCCCGCCCGTCGCCCTTACGAGCGAGCCACCTCGATGATCTTGATCACCAGGGTGGCAAACGCGATCACCAGCATCGCGATGCCGATGATCAGGTTTGCAGTCTCTTTCTTCAGGGATATCACCTCCCTCCGCGTTCCTGATTGCGGCTGAACCGCGGAACGCATTGTGAACATAGCGCCGTCGCCGGCCCCGTCCACCCGCCCGGTTGACTTGCTCGCCACCCACCCCTAAGCGGCACCTGCCTTGGCGGGCTCGCCGCTTGGCGTATGACTGGCCCCGCCGACAGGAGGGGACAGACATGGCCGAACCAGAGCCCGGACCGGACCCCTTGCCCGAGGATGCGCGGCTCAGCACGCTCGACGAGCGGTTGCGGCGCGCGACTTCCGAGGAGGCACGGCGATCGGGCGAGGGGGCTTCCGCTTCGTCGGAGGGCTATCGCCTGGGCAATCGCGTGCTTGCCGAGTTGATCGGGGGAATGGTCGGCGGTGCGGTGATCGGGGGAACGCTCGATTACTTTCTCGGCACCTCGCCATGGCTCCTGCTCGTGCTGCTTGCCCTCGGCATCGTCAGCGCGTTCAGGAACATCATCAGGCTTTCTGGCAAGCGCCCGGAGTAAACTTCGGGCGCTTTGGTCAAATGGGAACGGCAGTGGCGGCTGAAGGACAAGGCACCATCGATCCGATGCACCAGTTCGAGGTGCAGTCGATCGCCGACATGTTCACGCTTGGCGGGCAGACGATCGCCTTTACCAACTCGGCGCTCTACATGGTCGCCGCGCTGGTGGCGCTGTGGGCGTTCATGCTGATGGGCATGAAGCGCGAACTCGTCCCCGGCCGCGGCCAGATGCTCGTCGAGAGCTTCGTCGGCTTCATCGACAAGCTGCTGGCGCAGAACATCGGCCATGCCGGGCGCAAGTACGTGCCCTATGTCTTCACGCTGTTCATGTTCATCCTGCTCGGCAACCTGATCGGCCTGATGCCGCTGGGCCTGTTCAAGCTGCATCCCTTCACCTTCACCAGCCATTTCACGGTGACGGGCGTGCTCGCGATCATGAGCTTCTCGATCGTGCTGATCGTCGGCTTTGCCAAGCACGGCCTCCGCTTCTTCAGCCTGTTCGCGCCCAAGGGCACGCCGATCCCGGTGCTGCTGCTGGTCGCGCCGATCGAGTTCGTCTCTTTCATGGTGCGCCCGTTCAGCCTCGCGCTGCGACTGTTCGTCGCGATGACGGCTGGGCATATCCTCCTGAAGGTGCTGGCGAGCTTCGTCGTCAATGCGGCCAACACCGGCGCGGGCATCGGCCTCGCCGTCGGCATCCCCAGCTTCGCGCTGATGGTCGGCGTGTCGGCGCTCGAGGTGCTGGTCGCGGGCGTTCAGGCTTACGTTTTCGCGCTGCTCACGTCGCTCTACATCAACGACGCCGAGCATCTGCACGATCATCATTGATTTCCTCACAAACTGATTTCCCAAGGAGTTGAACAATGGAAGCTGACGCAATCAAGCTGCTGGGTGCCGGTCTCGCGGCGATCGGTGCCGGCCTCGCCGCGCTGGGCGTGGGCAACGTCTTCGCCGCCTTCCTCGAGGGCGCGCTGCGCAATCCGTCGGCGGCTGCCGGCCAGCAGGGCAACATGTTCATCGGCTTCGCCGCCGCCGAGCTTCTGGGCCTGCTGGCGTTCGTCGTCGCCGTGCTGCTGATCTTCGTCGCGTAATCACGCGCGAGACGGGGACCGGCACGTTGCCGGTCCCGGCAGCTGACAGGGACGTCCAATGCCTCAGATCGAACAAGTCGCCGCGACCTATGCGTCGCAGATCTTCTGGTTGGTCCTGACCTTCGGTCTGGCCTTCCTGATCGTCGGCCGCGGCATGGTGCCGCGCGTCCAGTCGACGATGGATGCGCGCGACAACCAGGTCGCCGCCGATCTGAAGGCGGCGGAAGCGGCGCGTGCCGCCGCCGACGCTGACGAGGCCAAGTGGCGCGCCGACGAGAATACGGCGCGTGAACAGGCGCGCGCGACACTCGCCGCCGCCAAGGAAGAAGCGACGCGGGCGACCGAGGCGCATCTCGCGGCGTCGGATGTCGAGCATCAGGCGCGTATCGAGGCGGCCGAAGCCCGCATCGCGGCGGCGAGCAGCGCGGCGACCGCCGAGATCGAGGGTGTCGCCGCCGACGCGGCGCGCGACATCGTCGCGCGCCTGTCGAGCGCGACCGTGACCGAGGATGAGGCGCGCGGCGCCGTGAAGGCAGTGCTCCATGGCTAATCCCGTCCACGGCGACCCCGCCGTTCAGACCACACCCGCCGCGACCGGCGGTAATTATCAGGCCGAGCTCGACGCCGCGGCGCACGGTCAGGGCATGGGCATGCCCGAAACCGGCGTGAACGCGATCGAGACGCATGGCGAGGCGGTGCCGCACAGCGACCCGACCGCCTTGTTCCTTGACCCCACCGGCTGGGTGTCGGCGGCGATGGCCGTCTTTATCCTGATCCTGCTGTGGAAGGGCGTGCCGAAGTTGATCGGGCGGATGCTCGACGGCCAGATCGCCGCGATCCGCAGCCGCCTCGACGAAGCCAAGCAGCTCCGCGCCGAAGCCGAGGCGCTGAAGGCCGAGTATCAGGCGAAGCTGGCGAGCGCCGAGGCCGATGCGGCGGCGATGGTCGCCCATGCCGAGGAAGAGGCCAGGGCGCTCCGCACCAAGGCCGAGGCCGACGCCGCAGAGCTGGTGCAGCGCCGCGCGAAGATGGCCGAGGACAAGATCGCCGCGGCCGAGCGCCAGGCAATCGCCGACATCCGAGTCAAGACCGCCGACGCCGCCGCCAAGGCCGCCGCCGCGATCCTCGCCAAAAAGCACGACGCTGCCGCTGACCGCGCGCTGGTGGACCGGACGATCGCCGGGCTGGTCCGGCCGAACTGACTCCAGCCTGATGGATTGAGCCGGTGGAGGTGGCCGAGGGCCGCTTCCGCCGGCTTTTTCGTGTGTGGCGTCAATCGGCCGGGTAGAAGGCCCCGTCTTCGCCGCGCTGGAATGCCGCGCCGATTGGCGCGTCGATCAGCGGAAGCCAGCTGTCGTCTTGGTTCAGCACTTTGCCGAGCGCGATATATTCCGGCCCGTGTCCGTCGACCTCGATCGCAGCGGCCGAGCCGCGGATGCGCCACCCGCTGTCGGAATAGCGGTCGCCCTCCCGCGTCATGTCGGGATCCTCGCGATAGAGGTAGTCGATCGGCTCCCCCTCCAACACGCAATGATCGACGAGGCAGCGATCCCAGAATTCGCGGCGCGGCGTCGGTGGAGGTGCCCGCTCGGGCGCCGCCCAGTCGATATCGATGAGAAACGCGCGGTCGACGGTCACGAAGTCGCCGTGCTTGACGGGCGCGTTCGGCTCGTCGGGCTGATTGGCGAGCGTGCAGGTCAGCGTCGATCCGGCGACCGCGGACACCGTCAGCCACATCCGCTCGGCGCCCCACTTCTCGACCGGGCCGTCATATTCGAAGACGAGCTTGACGTGGTCGCCGATGCCGACGGCCGCGATCTCGGCGTCGTTCGGCAGGAAATAGGTATAGAGCGCTTTCGGCGATCGGCCGCGGATCGGCGAGCGTGTAGCCCGAATTGGAAAGGGCGTTCATCGATGCGCCGTTTCGTCTGATGAGGTCAAGCGAAAAGGGGTCGGACGCCAAGGCGTCCGACCCCCCGATCTATCGATCGCTCGTTCAATCAGAAGCGGGCGGTGACACCGGCGTATAGCATCCGGCCCAGATTGCCATAGGGCGAGTTCGCCTCGGTGCCGAGCTGGTCGAATGGCGGCAGGGTGTCGAAGATATTGTCGATACCCATGTAGAAGCGGAAATCGTCCGCCGCCTTAATCCCGAAGCGAATGTTGTGATAGAAGGTCTCGGGATAGAAGACCTCGGTCCGCAGGTCCGGGTTTAGCGCCGGACGACCGTCAAACGGGAAGAAGTTTTCATACAGGCTCGTCACCTGCTTATCCAGATAGCGGACCTGATAGAAAACGTCGAAGCCCGGCATGTCGAGGTTCGCCGAGAACGTCCCCGCCCAGCGCGGCTCGCCGATCTCCGACAGCGTCCGATCGCGGAAGTCCGGACGCGACACGTCGGTGAAGTTGTTCCGGCGGAACACGTGGCTGACAATACCGCGCAGGTTCAGACGGCCCGCGCCAACTTCGGTGGTGTAGTTGAGGTCGAAGTCGATGCCGTTGGTCTGGAATCGCGCGAAGTTGAACGGCTGGTTGAGAAACGCCGGACCCGTCCGCGTCAGCGGGACGGTGCCCCCGCCGTGCAGAACGTCCTGCTGACCCGCAAAGGTGCCGTCGGGGTTGCGGAAGACCGCGGCGCAGAACGGATTGTCGATGCCGCCTTCATTGTCATAGCACTGATTGATGATCGTCTGGCCGGTCAGGCCCTGGATCGCCTGCTCGATTTCGATATCGTAATAATCGACTGTCAGCGACAGCCCGGGGACGAAGTTGGGCTGGATGACCGCACCGATGGTAAGGCTGCGGCTCTCTTCCGGATCGAGCAGCGAGTTGCCCTGGTTGAAGCCGGCGACGCCAGAGGCGGCGCGGTTGGTGAACGGTTCGGTCGTGCCGTTGAACGTTTGAGTCGTTGGGACGCCGGCCGCGGCGCAGTTGGCGACGCGGTTGGGATTGTTGTTGATGTTCTGCTGACCGCATGGGTCGAGCAGGCCGTTCGCGAACGTCTGCGACTGGGTGGCGAACAGGTTGCTCTGCGTGGGCGCCCGAACGGCTCGCGCGAGCGTCGCACGGAGGCGGATGTCCGGGATCGGCGCGTAGATGCCGCCCAGGTTCCACGTGAAGGTCTGGCGCGTGTTGCCCACATTATAGTCGCTGAGACGGCCTGCCGCCTCGAACGTCAACTCATGTGCGAATGGCAGCTCGCGCAGGACGGGGATGCGGACCTCGCCATAGACTTCCTTGATTTCAAGCGCGGGGGGGCGGAAATCTTGGATCGCGTTGAGGAAGGTCAAACCCGAGCGGGTTGTCTCGTCATACGCGGCGAAGGCGGTTTCACGGCGATACTCGGCGCCGATCGCGAAGCCGACCGGCCCACCCGGGAGCTCGAACAGCTGGCTGAGGTCACCGGACATGAATGCTGACGCGACGAACTGCTCGGCCTTCTCGTCTCGCGTCGAAACATAGCCGAAATAGTCGAGCGCCGCCTGCGATACTTGGCCGCTACCGAACAGGTTGACGGGCACGCAGTTCGGATCGTCGTTGGTGGTGCTAGCATCGGCGTTGACGGCGCAGACGATCTGGCCCGCACCATTGCGCACCGCGTTGATCGAACGGCCATATTCGGCTAGGAGGACGTTGCCGGCCGTCTGATAGGTGCTGGTGTAGCGGCCGTAGTTGGCCGCAATTTCATATCGCCAATCTGTGTTGAACGTACCCTCAATGCCGCCGACGATGCGGAAGGTTTCGCGCGTGTGGCTCTCGCCGCGTCCCGCAAAGTCGGTGTTGAAGCGCTGTGCAGTGAACGTCGTTGCGCCGGGGGCGAGCGTCGACAACAGGGTGCTGCGCGCCTGGTCGGTCAGGAACGGATTGTTCACGCTGAACGTGTTGTTGAAGAAGGTCGGCTGACCTTCCTGAAGCGACTCAACGCGGTTGTACTTCCCCTCGATAAAGGGTCGAAACGCCGGCGAGAACTCAAAGCTTGCAAGCAGATTGGCCGAGAAACGATCGACGCGGGGCTGAAGCATGCCGGTCTCGCGCAGCGTCGAGCCCTCGCCGCCGACGCAGTTCGCCGAACCGAATGCGCGGAAGTCCTGAATGCAATTGTTGCGTACCAGCGAGCCGTCTGGACGGAACACATAGGTGTTGCCGAACTGAGACAGCGTATTCGCCGAACCGGGATTGGCGATCCCCGAGCAGACGCGTGCGCGACGTGCCAGGAAGGCGGCGTTCGATTCACCGGCGGCGGCGGCCGTCGGGCAGACCGCGGTAAAGAGCCCACCGTTCGAGATGCTGTTGTTGCGCACGCCGCTGATAAGCGCGGTATCCGGGATTCCGTTGCCCGTCGCCGGCTCCGGCGTGGTGCGGATCACGCCGCCGTTCGGGTTCAGCTGCTGGCCGGTGTTCTCGACATTCTGGAACTGGGTCCGGCCGCTGAAGGCGCCGGTCTGATTGTCGCGCTGCGTGAAATAGAGCACCGAGCTGTGCGCATACTCAACATTCGCAGCGATGTTGCCGCGGTTGTCGGCGAAGTTCTTGCCGGCCGTCGCACTGACGAAATAGTTGCCGGCGTCGCCGCGATCCGAAACGCCGCCCTGGGCCCGGAGCGAAAAGCCGTCATAGTTACGCTTCAACACGAAGTTGACGACGCCTGCGACGGCATCCGGGCCGTAGATGGCTGAGTTGCCGCCGGTCAAGATATCCGTGCGCTCGATCAGGTCGATCGGGATCGTGTTGACATCGACCGAGTTAGACCCCGGTTGCGACGTGACATGACGGCGGCCGTTGACGAGCACCAACGTACGCGGAGTGCCGAGGTTGCGAAGATCGAGAATGCTGAGGCCGGCGGTGCCGATGAACCGGGTCGAGTTCGCCGACGTAAACGTCTGGCCGAGCTGCGGGAGGTTGGTGAGCGCATTGCCGAGCGAGATGTCGCCCGACAGGATCTCGTCAATCTCAACCGAAGCGATCGGGTTCGATGACTGCAGGTTTGGCCGGCTAATGCGCGATCCGGTCACGACGATTTCGCCGTCATCCTCGGCGATCGCCGACGGGTCATTGGCGTCCTGTTCGGCACTTGTCTGTTCGGCGGGGGGCGTTTGCGCCCAAGCCGCCGACGGCAGACAAGCGATGGAAATGCCCGCAACCGCGGTTGCGGACAGCCAGCGGTTCATACGCATCATATCCCCTTTTTTTACCAGCTAAAACTAGGGGAGAGACAACCGCTTCATGGTGCGTTCATCAAGTCATCAAAATGACGCAATTGCATTTTGTCGTTTCAATTGTGACGAATATGTCACGCTGTTCTGCAATTAGGGCCGCGCCGATCAGTCGCGCTCGACGCACATGGCGATGCCCATGCCGCCGCCGATGCACAGCGTCGCCAGGCCCTTCTTCGCGTCGCGGCGCTGCATCTCGTACAGCAGCGTCGTCAGCACGCGCGCGCCCGAGGCGCCGATCGGATGGCCGATCGCGATCGCGCCGCCGTTGACGTTCACCTTGTCGAGCGGCCACCCCATGTCCTTGCCCACCGCCAGCGCCTGTGCCGCAAAGGCTTCGTTGGCTTCGATGAGGTCGAGGTCGGCGACGGTCCAGCCCGCCTTCTCGAGCGCGCGGCGGCTGGCGGGAACAGGGCCGATGCCCATGATCGAGGGATCGACGCCGGCGCTGGCGAAGCTCTTGATCGTCGCGAGAGGCTGGATACCGCGCTTGTCGGCTTCCTCGCGGCTCATCAGCACGATCGCGGCGGCGCCGTCGTTAAGGCCGCTGGCATTGGCGGCGGTGACGGTGCCGTCCTTCTTGAAGGCGGGGCGAAGCCCGGCGACGCCCTCCACGGTCGCGCCGGCGCGGATATACTCGTCATCGGCGACCACCGTGTCGCCCTTGCGGCCCTTGATCGTCACCGGCGCGATCTCGTCCTTGAAGCGGCCCTCGCTGCGCGCCGCTTCGGCGAGGTTCTGGCTGCGAACCGCGAACTCGTCCTGCTCGCCGCGCGTCACCTGATATTGCTCGGCGAGGTTCTCGGCGGTGATGCCCATGTGATAGCCGTTGAAGACGTCGGTCAGGCCGTCCTTGATCATCGTGTCGACGAGGCTCGCGTCGCCCATCTTGGTGCCCGCGCGCATCGGTACCGCGTGCGCGGCAAGCGACATCGATTCCTGACCGCCCGCGACGACGATCGCGGCGTCGCCGTTGGCGATCGCCTGTGCGCCGAGCGCCACTGCGCGCAGGCCCGAGCCGCAGACCTGGTTGACGCCCCAGGCGGGCACTTCCTTGGGCACGCCGGCTGCCATCGACGCCTGGCGCGCGGGGTTCTGGCCCTGCGCGGCGGTCAGCACCTGGCCGAGAATCACCTCGGACACTTCCTCGCCCTTGACGCCCGCCTGATCGAGCGCCGCCTCGATCGCGACGCGGCCGAGTTCGTGAGCGGGGGTGGCGGCGAAGGCGCCGAGGAAGCTGCCGACTGGGGTGCGCTTGGCGGCGGCGATGACGATCTCGGTCATGGGGCTTCGAAGCTCCTTGAGGGATTCAGGATGGGGCGCTCTTAGCGGGCGAGAGCGCGCTTAACCAGTCGGCGAGCGGTTCCCAGAGCTGGTCACGCGCGCGAGAGCCGACGACCATCCCGACATGCCCCGCGCCCAGCAAGCGCCGATCGGGGAGCATCGCGCTCGACGCGGCGGGGACGATCCGGTCGCCGGCGGAGACGAACTCGACCGCTGGGCAGGCGAGTGCCGCCGGATCGATCGCGCGCCCGCCGACGCGCCAGCGGCCGGTGCCGGGCAGATCGGCATCGTAGAAGTCGTCAAACAGCTCGCGCCCCGCTGCGTAAGTGAGCGGCGCGCCCTGGTTAGACCAGTCCTCCAGCGCGACGAAGGCGGCGGCCGCCTCGGTTTCGGGATGGAGCGCGGCGAAGCGGGCGTATTTGTCGAGCGTCCGCTCCGCGTCGAGCTGCCAGAAGCCGGTCTGGAGTACTTCCATGGGGACGAGCCCCAGTCGGTCGCAGGCGGGCTCGGCCGCGGTCCACAGGTCGGCGATGTCGGCGCGCGCGCGGTCCGAAAAGCCCGAGAAGCGCCAAGGCGCGGCGATCAGCACAAGCCCGGCGACCCGCGTTAGCAGGCTTGCCGCCAGCGCCATCGTCCCGCCCAGGCAATAGCCGACGAGCACCGGCGGCTCGGGCAACGCGGCAAGAAGCGGGAGCAGCCGGTCGGTGACATGCGCGGCGATGTCGAGTGTCCGCTCGGCGGGATCGGGGTCGCCCCAATCGACGAGCAGTGGCGCGTGACCTTGGTCGGCCAGCCAGCCGAGCAGCGACTTGTCGGGCGTGAGATCCAGTACGCGCGGCGGGTTGATGAGCGAAGGGACGAAGACGACCGGCGGCCCCCCGCCGGGCCCGGTGCGATGGTCACGCAGCGTCGCGCGGCCCGCGCTCGCGACCACGGGGCGCGGCGGCGGCGCGGGCGGGCGCGGTGCCCGCTGATAGGCGGCGAGACCGGCCATTATTGCGCTGCGGCGCTGAGGTGATGCTGCGGCATGCTCGCGCAACATCGACAGAAATAGGGTCAACGGCCTCGGCCCGTGTTGCGGCGCGTCAACAAAGGATGTTACGGTCAGGTCATTCAAAACGATGGGGTCCGTAGCGATGAAAAAGGCCAATCCGGGGAACGGCCCCGTCATCATCAAGAAATACGCCAATCGCCGGCTCTACAACACCGAAACCTCTTCCTACATCACCCTTGACCATCTGGCCGCGATGACGCGCGAGGGACGCGACTTCAAGGTCGTCGATGCGCGCAGCGACGAGGACATCACCCACAATGTCCTGACCCAGATCATCATGGAAGAGGAAGCACGCGGCCAGACGATGCTGCCGGTCAGCTTCCTGCGCCAGCTCATCAGCCTCTATGGCGACAGCATGCAGGCGATGGTGCCCGGCTATCTGGAGGCGTCGATGGACAGCTTCCGCCGCAACCAGGAGCAGTTCAAGTCGGCGGTCGAGGGCGCTTTCGCCAACTCGCCCTTCGCCGAGATCGCCAAGCGCAACATGGAGATGTTCGAGGCGGCGACCGCAGCGTTCAAGCCCAAGCCGGCGGCACCCGCATCCGCGGCCGGCACGCCGCCCGCCCATAGCAAGGACGAAGAGATCGCCGCACTGAAGGCACAACTGGCGGACCTCCAGTCGAAGGTCGAGAAGCTGGGCTGAAAGGCGTAGCGGGTCAGGCGCCGGTTGCGGCGGCGGCCGGGTCGCGGGTGATGTCGAGCACCTCGACCGACTCCCGGCCAACCGGCTGCTTGACCAGCGATCCGGCGGGCACGACGCGCCGGGGCCGCAGCGTGATGCGCTCGACCCGGTAGAGGCCGGGGCTCCCCTCCGGCAGGGCTATCGGCGCATATCGGCGCCGCTCGATCGCAGCGACATAGGGGTTCGCCCACTCCTGCGACCCGCTGCCGCGCAGGACCTCAGCCTCGGCGACGGTGCCGTCGGGGGCGACCATGAAGCCCACATCGACCCAGCGGATGCGCGGTGACGACGTCTTCCAGGTCGGCACTGGCACATCGCCGAACTTGTCGGCATGCATAATCGCCAGATTGGCGGCGGAGACGACCGGCGCGTCCTTGACGAGGAGCGGCGGCAGGTCGGGCTGGGTCCTGAGCGTCGCGAGCAGGTGATCGACGCCCTTCTCGTCGCCGCGATAGGTGGCGAGGCGCGCCCTGACCACCGATGCGACCTGCATTACCGAAGTGTCCGACGCGGCGGGAGAGGCCGCCACCTCGTCCAACCGCTGCTCGGTTTCCTTGGTGTCGCGCATCGCCAGCGCGACCATCGCGACCCGCAAAGTCGAAAGCGCCGCGAGCTGATGTTCGCCGCGCGCCGCGAACCCTTGCGCGGCATCCGCATACTGGCTGCGCGCGACGAAGGGATCGCCCTGCTTGATCCAGAAGTCGCCGAGCCGAAGCTGCATCAACAGCCGCTGCTTGTCGTCGGGGGGCAGGTTTTCCAGCGCCTTGCCCTGGCCGATCGTCATGGTGCGATACGCATCCATGTCGCCCATATGGAGATTGACCGTCGCGGCCGCTTCGTAAAGCGCCGAAACCACGCGCGGAAAGCGCTTCGCATTGCCCTTCTGCCGCGACAGCGCGGCCTGCAGCGTGCGGCGGGCATCGTGATACTGGCCCTGCGCGAACTGCGCCTCGGCATGGGCGATCGCGAACCGCGCCTCGTCGGGGGTGGGGCAGCGGGTGGCGATGCACCGCTCCAGCGCTTCGGCCGAGCGGCGCGCCCGGACGACGATGTCAGTGCCGGCGGGGGTTGGCGTGGGCGCCGCCTGAGCGAGTGCGAGCAGAAAGATCAGCGACATCAACGCCTCCTGTGCCAGGATCGGTAGCGTGGTTCGCCCGCATGCGTCCGTCAATACCGGACCGCGTCAGCGCGAGTTGCGGTTGCGCGGTCCCTCCGATCGGCTAGGTTTCGGCCGAAACCATCTGCTTACGGGAGTTGCCATGCGCCGCCGCCAGTTTCTTTCGACCGCGGGCCTTGCCGCCGCGACCGCCGCGCTGCCCGCCGCCGCGCGGGTGCAGGGCACGGCCGATGCGGACCTGCGCGCGATGCTCGACCGCTTCTTTTATGCGCGGCTGGAGGACAATCCCGAGGGCGCGACCTCGCTCGGCCTCGACACCGGGCCGCGCGCGCATCTGAAGTCGAAGCTCGGCGACACCTCGCGCGCCGGCCAGGCGAAGCAGTTCGCACGCGCGAAGCAGGAAATGGCCGCGCTCAAGGCCATTCCCCGCGACCGCTTGGGGGAAACTGCGCGGCTCGATTACGAAGTCGTCGAGTACAGCCTCAATCGCACCATCGACGGCGAGCGCTTCACCTATGGCGCGAGCGCGGGGCGGTATGCGCCCTATGTGCTGACCCAGCTGACCGGCGCGTATCGCGACACCCCCGATTTCCTCGCCAATCAGCACCGGGTGAAGGA
Source organism: Sphingomonas spermidinifaciens (assembly GCF_002351485.1). Classification (GTDB taxonomy): domain Bacteria; phylum Pseudomonadota; class Alphaproteobacteria; order Sphingomonadales; family Sphingomonadaceae; genus Sphingomonas; species Sphingomonas spermidinifaciens. Next base: position 916,033 of record NZ_NWMW01000002.1, read on the forward strand.
CGCAGCCGACGCCGACGCCTATGTCGCGCGTGTGGAGGCGTTCCCGCGCGCGATCGAGGCGGAGACCGAGCGCCAGCGCGAGGACGCGGCCAAGGGCGTGTTCGCGCCCGACTATATTCTCGATACCGCGCTGAAGCAGCTCGCCGCCGTTCGCGACGTCGCGCCCGAGGCGAGCGGGCCTGCGACGGATCTCGCCGCCAAGCTCAAGACCGCGAACCTGCCCCCGGAGCGCGCGCAGGCGGTGGCGACGCTGATGCGAGAGCGGGTATTCCCCGCGCTCGACCGCCAGCGCGCGCTCGTGACCGAATTGCGGGCCAAGGCGGCGCACGATGCCGGCGTGTGGCGGCTGCCGGACGGCGAGGCCTATTATGCCGCCGCGGCGAGTGCCGCGACAACGACCGAGATGAGCGGCGACGAGATCCACAAGCTCGGTCTCGCTCAGGTGGCGGAGATCGGCGCGCGGATCGACGGCATCCTGAAGAAGCAGGGCATGGGGCAGGGGACGGTCGGCGAGCGGCTGGTCGCGCTCAACAAGCGGCCCGACCAGCTTTACCCGAACACCGATCCTGGCCGCGAGGCGCTGCTCGAACAGTTGCGTGCGCAAGTAAAGGCGATGGAGGCACGGCTGCCCGAGCAGTTCGGGGTGCTGCCCAGGGCACCGGTCGAGGTGCGGCGCGTACCGCCTGCGATCCAGGCGGGGGCGCCGGGCGGCTATTACCAGTCGGCCTCGCTCGACGGCACGCGGCCGGCGATCTACTTCATCAATCTGCGCGACACCTTCGACCGGCCCAAATTCGGGCTGGCGACGCTCAGCTATCACGAGGGGGTGCCGGGCCATCACCTTCAGGTCATGTCGGCGCTCGAGAGCGAGGACATCCCGCTGATCCGCCGCCGCGGCGGCTATTCGGGCTACTCGGAGGGCTGGGCGCTCTATTCGGAGCAGCTGGCGGACGAGATGGGCATGTACGACGGCGATCCGCTGGGGCAGGTCGGCTACCTCCAGTCGCTTCTCTTCCGCGCCACGCGGCTGGTCGTCGACAGCGGGATGCATGCCAAGCGGTGGAGCCGCGAGAAGGCGACCGATTATCTGATCGCCACCACCGGCATCGCGCGCGGGCGCAGCCAGGGCGAGATCGACCGCTATACGGTCTGGCCGGGCCAGGCATGCAGCTACAAGATCGGCCACACCGTCTGGGTGCGCCTGCGCGACGAGGCGAGGCGCAAGGCGGGGGCGAGCTGGGATCCCAAGGCGTTCCACAAGGTGCTGACACTCGGCGCGATGCCGCTGACGGTGCTGGAGCGCGTGGCGCGGGCGCGGATGGTGTGATCGTATAGGATTGACTTGATCCTCCAACCCCCCGACCACCGTTCAAAACCAGGGAGCGGATGATGGTGGTTCGGAAATGGTGCGGCATCGCAATCGGCGCGGCGGCGCTGATGGTAGGGAGCGCGGAGGCGCAGGTTGCCACGAGCGCGCCACCGCCGGTTGCGGGCGCGAGGCCCGTCGCGGTCGAGCGGATCAAGGTCCGCTCGCCGGCGATCGAGGGCAATCTGGAGGGCAATGCCGCGACACGCGACGTGATCGTGCTGCTGCCGCCCGGCTATGCCGCGAACAAGCGCCAGCGCTATCCGGTGCTCTACGCCCTTCACGGCTATTCGATCGGGGCCGAGCAATGGGCGAAGGAGATCCATGTCCCCGGCTCGATCGAGGGCGCCTTCGCCAAGGGCGCGCGGCCGTTGATCGTCGTCATGCCCGACAGCAAGACGGTGCATAACGGGTCGATGTACTCGCGCTCGCCGACCACGGGCGATTTCGAGACCTTCGTGTCGCGCGACCTCGTTGCCGCGATCGATGCAAAATACCGGACGCTGGCGAAGCGCGAGAGCCGCGGGCTCGTTGGCCATTCGATGGGCGGGTACGGCGCGTCGAGGATCGGGATGAACCATGCCGACGTGTTCGGCGCGCTCTACATGATGAGCCCCTGCTGCATGTCGGCGCGGACGGCGCAGGGGCTGGATGCCAAGGCCGAGGCGGCGTTCGCCGGGGTGAAGACGATCGAGGACGCGCAGAAGCTCGGCTGGCTCCAGCGCGCGACGCTGGCCGCGGCGTCGGCCTGGTCGCCCAACCCGGCCAAGGCGCCGCTCTACCTCGATCTGCCGTTTGGTGACGAGAAACCGAAGGCGGACGTGCTCGCGCGCTGGGCGGCGAATGCGCCGCTGGCGTTTGTCGACCAGCACGTGGCGGACCTGAAGCGATACAGGGCGATCGGCCTTGACGTGGGCGACAAGGACGGGCTGGCGGCGGACACCGCGACGCTGCACGCCAAGCTCGCCTCCTATGGCATCGCGCATGATTACGAGGTCTATGACGGCGACCACACCAATCGCGTGGCGGTGCGGATGCAGGAGAAGGTGCTGCCGTTCTTCAGCCGGCATCTGGCGTTTCGGTGATCGTCGGCTGAGCGGCGGGCCGGGCCGTCCGCCGGAAAGAGAGAGCGATGGCGCTTCACCGAACGGGCCCGACCCCCTAGATCAACGCCGATGTCCGTCCGTACCCCCGACCGCTTCAACGAAGACGCTGCCACCTATGCCGTGAAGGGGGCCGACGCGCCCGATCTCGAGACCGGCGTCGCGGCGATCCGCAATGTGGTGAAGACGCTGCCCACCCGCCCCGGCGTCTATCGGATGCAGGATGCGCGCGGCGACGTGCTGTATGTGGGCAAGGCGCGGGCGCTCAAGAACCGCGTCACCAACTATACCCAGGTCGCGCGGCTGTCGAAGCGGTTGCAGCGCATGGTCGCGCAGACGCGCAGCATGACCGTCGTCACCACCAATAGCGAGGCAGAGGCGCTGCTGCTCGAGGCGCAGCTCATCAAGCGCTACCGGCCGCCCTACAACGTGCTGCTGCGCGACGATAAGTCGTTCCCCTTCATCCTGATCCGTGCCGATCACGACTATCCGCGCGTCCAGCTGCATCGCGGCGCCCGGCGGGCGAAGGGGGATTATTTCGGGCCGTTCGCCGGCGCGGGACAGGTGCGCAAGACGCTCAACGCCCTCCAGAAGCTGTTTCTGCTTCGCTCCTGTACCGACGGCTTCTTCAACACGCGCGACCGGCCGTGCCTGCTCTACCAGATCAAGCGCTGCTCCGCCCCGTGCGTCGATCGCATCAGCGCGGCGGATTACGCCGAGCTGGTGGCGGATTCGAAGCGTTTCCTCGCGGGCAAGTCGACCGAGGTGCAGGCCAAGCTCGGCGCGCAGATGCAGGACGCAGCCGAGAAGATGGACTTCGAACTCGCCGCCGTCCTGCGCGACCGGCTGAAGGCGCTGACCTTCATCCAGGGGACACAGGCGATCAATGCCGAGGGGGTTGGCGACGCCGACGTGTTCGCGATGGCGGAGAAGGAAGGGCAGATCGGGATCCAGGCCTTCTTCATCCGCGGCGGGCAGAATTGGGGGCACCGTGCCTTCTTTCCCGCGCATGTCGCTGACGTGCCCCAGGACGAGGTATTCAGCCAGTTCCTGATGCAATTCTACGAGGAGGTGCCGCCGGCGCGGAACGTGCTGATCGACCGCGACCTGCCCGAATGCGAGCTCTTGGCCGAGGCGATGAGCGAGCGCGCGGGCTACAAGGTCGCGCTGTCGGTGCCGCAGCGGTCGGCGCGGCGGCGGCTGATCGAGCAGGCGAAGCGGAACGCGGTCGAAGCGCTCGACCGGCGGCTGGCGGAATCGACGACGCAGGCGCGGCTGCTGCGCGAGGTGGCCGAGCTGTTCGGCCTGCCCGACAGCCCGAACCGCATCGAGGTCTATGACAACAGTCATATTCAGGGCACCAACGCGTTGGGCGCGATGATCGTGGCCGGCCCAGAGGGATACCGAAAGGGCCAGTACCGCAAGTTCAACATCAAGCGTGCCGAGACCGCCCCCGGCGACGATTTCGCCATGATGCGCGAGGTGCTGACGCGGCGGTTCAAGCGCGCGCAGGATGAGGACCCCGACCGCGACCGCGGCGATTGGCCCGACCTGGTGCTGGTCGATGGCGGGCGCGGGCAGCTTTCGGTCGCGCTTGAGGTGCTGGAGGATCTCGGCATCGAGGACGTGACGGTGGTCGGCATTGCCAAGGGTCCGCATCACGGGCGCGAGGGGCGCGAGGTTTTCCACCTCGCCGACGGCCGCGAGTTCCAGCTGCCGGTCAATTCGCCGGTGCTCTTCTACCTCCAGCGGCTGCGCGACGAGGTCCACCGCTTCGCAATCGGCGCGCATCGGGAGAAGCGGGCCAAGGCCATGGGCGCCTCGCCGCTCGATGAGGTCCCCGGGATCGGCCCCGCGCGGAAGAAAGCGCTCCTGATGCACTTCGGCACGGCCAAGGCGGTGCGCTCGGCGAGCCTGGAGGATTTGCAGAAGGCGCCGGGCGTGTCGAAGGGGACGGCGCAGCAGGTGTACGACTTCTACCACGCGCGGTAATTTCGGCTGCGACGAAGCGTGCTTCGCCTACTGGTCAGCCTCATCGACGCACGTTAGCCTCCGCTCCGGGGAGTGAATTCGGGGGTTCATATGCTGCGTCGTGTCGCCTTCATGGCTTGCCTGCTGGCGAGCGCTGCACCCGCATGGGCGGGTGACACGCCGATCTATCAGCCGGTGCCCGACTGGGTGAAGCAGGCGCCGGCGCCCGATCCCGGCAAGCTGCCGACGCCGCGCCCGCAGATCTTGATCTTCGACCAGCAGCAGCGCGTCGAGGACGGGCGGCTGTCGAGCATCCGCACTGCTCGCCAAGGGCGGTCGGCATCCTGACCGCAACGCTTGAGGTCGAGGGCGCCGAAGCACTGGGCCTTTCGCCCGAACTAGCCGCCGCGCGCTATCTGCGCGGGGTTGTCCGCAAGCGACAGGGGATGCCGCGGGCGGCTCGGCCGATATCGAGGCGGCGGCGTTCGAAGCGCCCCGGATCGGCGACGATTACCAGCGCTGGTGCGTGACGGGTTGAGGCGTCCGTCCACGCTTTCTTCACGCGGCCGCGCTACGCCCGCGCGATGACGCCCGTGTTCCTCACCGTCGATACCGAGTTGATGTGGCGGCATCACTGCGCGCGCCTGCCGCTCGCCGAGCAGGTCGCGCGGTCGATCGAACCGGCGGGCGTGGGCGTCGCCTGTCAGCTGAGGATGCTCGCCGAGCATGGGCTGAAGGCGTGCTTCTTCGTCGATCCGATGCCCGCCGCCATTCACGGCGTCGGGGTGGTGCGCGCGATCGTCGAGCCGATTTTGGCGGCGGGGCAGGAGGTGCAGTTGCACCTGCACCCCAACTGGATGGGCGCGGCCGCGGGCGACGGCGGCGAGCGCCACGGGGTGTTTGAACTGGTCGATCTCGATCGCGCCGCGCAGCAGGCGCTGTTGGCCAAGGCAATCGACTGGCTGGTCGAGGCCGGGTGCCAGCGGCCCGTGGCGTTTCGCGCGGGCAGCTATGCCGCGAATGACGACACGATCGACGCGCTGGCGGCGCTGGGGATCGACTATGACAGTAGCCATAATGGCTCGGCGCATCCCTGGCCGAGCGGGCTGAGCCTGCCGCCCGGGCGGATCGCGCCGGTCGCGCATCGCGGGCTGGTCGAATGTCCGGTGACGCTGATCGAGGAAGCGCCTGGGCGGCTGCGCCACTTCCAGATCTGCGCGCTGTCGGTGGGCGAGATGCGCGCTGCACTCGACCATGCCGCGCGCGAGGATCATGCCGCCGTGACGATCGTCAGCCACGGGTTCGAGCTCGCCAATCGCGCGGGCACCGCGGCAAATGCGGTACATGTGCGCCGGTTCGAGGCGCTGTGCGCGATGCTGGCCGAGCGGCGCGACGTGCTGCCGACGACCTGGTATCGCGACCGGCCCGCGATGCGGCTGGGGCAGGCGGACCGGCCGCTTCCCGCCAACCGCCTGCGCACCGCGCGGCGGCGGGCCGAGCAGCTCTGGTCGAATTGGGTCGCCGAGCACGCGGCATGAGCGGCGCGCTCGACCTGCCGATCGCGTTTCGGGTCGGGACGCGCACCGTCGCCTCGCTCAGGCGGCAGCTGGTGCGCGTGGCGGTGAGCCTTGAGGATGCATTGGATGGCAGCCTGCCGTCGCTCCCCGCCCTGCCGGCAGGGGCGGACGGCTATTCGCTGCTGTCGGTGCCTATGGCGGCGGTCGCCGGGCTCGACACGCGTGCGCTGATCGTTGCCGAGCGGCAGCGCTACCGGCGCTGGTATGCCGACCTGACGCTGGGATGGGGCGCCTATCATGCGGCGCTGTCGGGCAACCTCCGTTCGACGCTGAAGCGCAAGGGCAAGAAGATCGCGGCTGAGGATGGCGGGACGCTGGACGTGCGACGCTATCGCACGCCCGAGGAACTGGCCGCGTTCCATGCGCTCGCCCGCCCGCTGGCGGCGGGGACCTATCAGGAGAAGCTGCTCGGCATGGGCCTGCCCGGCAATGCCGCATGGGTCGAGGCGATGCTGCGCGCGGCTGCGGCAGACCGGGCGCGCGGCTGGCTGCTGTGTATCGGGGGACGAGCGGTCGCCTATCTCTATTGCCCGGTCGAGCGCGGGACCGTGGTCTATGAGTTTGTCGGCCATGATGAGCGGTTCGACGCATTGTCGCCGGGGACGGTGCTGATGGCCGAGGCGCTGAAGGACCTGATGGACGAAGGCCGACATGCACGCTTCGACTTCACGGAGGGCGAGGGACAGCACAAGCGCCAGTTCGCGACCGGCCATGTCGAGGCGTGCGACCTCTTTCTGCTGCGCCCGACGATCACCAACCGCGCGGCGATGGCGGCGCTGACGGGGTTCGATCGGGCGGTGGCGTGGGGGAAAGCCATCCACCGGCGCTCGACCCGGACCTGATCCGGGCTCCCGTTGCCTTCCCAGCGAAGAAGCAGGGCCCGGATCAGATCCGGGGTGACGTCTAACTGCGGAACAGGAAGAACGCGCCGCCGGCGATCAACGCGAAGCCGATCAGGTGATTGGGCGTCACCTTCTGCCCGAGATAGAGGATCGAGAACACCGCGAACACGCTGAGGGTGATGATCTCCTGCATCCCTTTCAGCTGCGCCGCCGAATAGACGCCGCTGCCGATCCGGTTTGCGGGCACCGCGAGCATGTATTCGGGGAGCGCGATCAGCCAGCTGACGACGATGACGGCTGAGAGCGCCGCGCCCTTGTGCTTCAGGTGCCCGTACCAGGCGAAGGTCATGAAGATGTTCGAGCCGATCAGCATCACGATCGGCAGGACGCGCGATGCTTCTGCGTTCATGCCGATGTGCCCGGCCGCCGGATAATCTCGACGATGACGTCGCCCGCCTCGATCGCGCGGGCCTCGGCATCGAAAAAGCCGTGCGGGACGCCGCCGCGATAGAGGCGTACGCCAAGCCCGGTCTCGATCGCGGTCAGGGGCTTGCCCACTTCCTCGGGCCGGGCGGCGCGCTCGGCCAGTTGCACTCGGCCGTCGAAGCTGGCGAGGTCCATCATGTAATCGGCGACATGGCTGCCGCTGCACGAACTGGCGAGAAGCAGGCCGGCGAAGCTGACCGGGTTGATGACCGTCGTCGCGCCCGCGGCGCGCGCGGGCAGCTCGTTGTCTTCGGCCTTGACGATGACGCTGATCGGCAGCTCGGGGGCAAGGTGCCGCGCGGTGAGGGTGATGAGGATCGAGGTGTCGTCCCGCCCCGCCGCGACGATCAGCGAGCAGGCGTCGGCGATGCGCAGGTCGAGCAGCGTGCGGTCGCGCGTCGCGTCGCCCAGCATGATCGCGCAGCCCAGCGCCTCGGCCACCGCCAGACGCTCGGCCGAGCCGTCGACGACGACGATCGTTGCCGCGTCGCGGCCGCGGGCGATGAGCTCGTCGACCGCTTCTGATCCGGTCTGACCGAAGCCGGCGACGACGATGTGGCCAGTGAGCTCGCGCTGGATGCGTGCCATGCGCCACTTCTCCCATGTGCGTTTGAGGACGAAGTCATAGGTGGTGCCGATGAAGAGCAGCACGACGAAGACGCGGATTGGCGTCACGATCAGCGCGTCGAACAGGCGCGCCCGCTCGGTCACGGGGGCGATGTCGCCATAGCCCGTGGTGGTGATCGAGATGAAGGTGAAATAGACGACGTCGACGAAGCTGATCTCGCCGTCGTAATTGTCGCGCAGCCCCTCCCGGTCGAGCCAGTGGACGCCGATGGCGACGGCGAGCAGGCCGAGCACTGCCGTCACCCGCCAACCGATCGAAAGCCAGATCGGCAGCTGCGACTTGCGCCTGAGCGTGCCCGGGGCGGCGCGCCCGCTCATCGCCGCGGCAGGCGCGTCAGCGGATCGACGGGGGTGCGGCCGTCACGGATTTCGAAATGGAGCTCGGGTCGGTTGGCGGTGCCGGTGTCGCCCGAGAGTGCGATCGTCTGGCCGCGCTTCACCGCCTGGCCGCGCTGGACGAGGAGCTGGCCGGCATGGCCATAGACCGAGGTCAGGCGGCTGCCATGCTTGAGGATGACGAGCCCGCCCAATGACGGGATGTCGCTGCCCGCATAGGCGACGACGCCGTCGGCGGCGGCGGTGACCGGGGTTTCGAGCGGGACGGCGATCTTGATCCCGTCGTTGCGCTCGCCGCTGGCGCCGGGGCCGAAGCGGCGGACGACGCGGCCGCCGGCGACGGGCCACTGGAAGCCGCTGGTGATCCGCGCGGGCTCTGCCACGGCGGCCGTCGAGGGGAGAACGCGCTTGGCGGTCGCGGCGGGTCTGGCCGGCGCGGCATTCTCGGCGATGGCGGGCTGGCTGCCGGTGACGAGATCGTCGATGTCGAGGCGGAAGGCGGCGGCACGCTCGGCGCGGCTGGGCGCGCGCGCGGCGTCGCCGGGGATCAGCACACGCTGGCCGGTGCGCAGGATATAGGGCTCTTCAAGCCGGTTCGCATCGACGATGCGCGACCATTCGACGCCGTAGGCGCGGGCGATGGCGATGCCGGTCTGCCCCTCGCGCACCAGATGCCAGCGGCCGCCGGGGATCGACAGACGCTGACCGGGGAAGATGGTGAAAGGCGCCGAGAGCCCATTCTCGCGCGCGATCGCTTCGCTGGCGGCGCCGGTGCGGTCGGCGATGCGGCGAAGGTTGTCGCCGCGCTCGACGATGTAGGTCGAGGGCGAGATCGTCCGAGCATCGGCTGTGACCGGCCGCGCGACCCAGGCGGGCGGCGGCGCGGGGAGCGCGCGCACGCTTTCGTCCACGTCGCGGCGGATGGGCTCGTCCTGCGCGGGTGGCGGGGGCGGGGCGGGCGCGCGATCGGCACCGCCGGGGATCAGGCAGCCGGCAAGCAGTGCCGCCGGCCCCATCGCGGTCAGCCCGCGCCGCAAGTCCCCCATGCCGTCCCCCCTAGTCGCGATACGCTGCGATCAGCCTATTCATCGACTCCGCGTGCGTCAGGTCAAGATGGAGCGGCGTCACCGCGACGAAACCGTCCTGCACCGCCTCGAGATCGGTGGCGTGCGCCGGCGTCTCGACCGCGACGGGGCCGAGGCCGAACCAGTGATATTCATAGCCGCGCGGATCGCGATTGGTGACGATCTGCAGCCGGCCATAGTCGCGCAGGCCCTGTGAGACGACACGCACGCCCTGCACCTGGTCTGCGGGGAGCGCGGGGAAGTTGATGTTGACCAGCGTTCGCGGCGCCCAGTCGAGGTCGATCAGCGGCGCGAGGACCCTCGCCCCCCAATGGATCGCCGCGTCGAAGGGCACGGTGTCGCCCATCCCCTCGCGCGCATAGACCTGGCTCAATGCGATCGAACGAACGCCCGCCAGCGCCCCCTCCATCGCGGCGGAGACGGTGCCCGAATAGGTCACGTCCTCGGCAAGGTTCGCGCCGCGGTTGACGCCCGACAGGATGATGTCGGGGGGCGCGTCGGCCATGATCTTGGCGAGCGCCATCATGACCGCATCGGTGGGCGTGCCGCTGACCGCGAACCGCTTTTCGCCGAAGCGGCGTATGCGCAAGGGGCGCGTGAGGGTCAGGGAATGGCCCGCGCCCGATTGCTCGTCGGCGGGTGCGACGACCCAGACGTCATCGCTGAACTGCGCGGCGATGTCCTCCAGCACCTTGAGGCCGGGGGCGTGATAGCCGTCGTCGTTGGTGACGAGGATGCGCATCAGCGTGTCTCCAGCCGCTCGATGCCGCCCATATAGGGCCGCAGCACCTCGGGCACCGTCACGCTGCCGTCGCCCTCCTGATAGTTCTCGAGTACCGCGACGAGCGTCCGCCCGACCGCGAGGCCCGAGCCGTTGAGCGTGTGGACGAACTCGGTCTTCTTCTGCTCGCCGGCGACGCGGTAGCGGGTGTTCATCCGCCGCGCCTGGAACGCGCCGGTATTCGAGCAGGAGCTGATCTCGCGCCACGCCCCCTGGCCGGGCAGCCAGACCTCCAGATCATAGGTCTTGCGCGCGCCGAAGCCCATGTCGCCGGTGCAGAGCAGAAGCTTGCGATAGGGCAGGTTCAGGCGTTCGAGGATCGTCTCGGCCGCGCGGGTCATGCGCTCGTGCTCCGCCTCGCTGTCCTCGGGCCGGACGATGCTGACGAGCTCGCACTTCTCGAACTGGTGCTGGCGGATGAAGCCGCGCGTGTCGCGCCCAGCGGCGCCCGCCTCCGACCGGAAGCAGAGGGTGAGCGCGGTGAGGCGGAGCGGCAGGACGCTTTCGTCGATGAGCTCGCCCATGACGCTGGCGGTGAGGGAGACTTCGCTGGTGGGAATGAGCCAGCGCTGATCGGACGTCTGGAAACTGTCGTCGGCGAATTTGGGCAGCTTGTCGGTGCCGTACATCGCCTCGTCCCTGACAAGGACGGGCGGGTTGCATTCCTCGTACCCGTGCTCGCGCGTCTGGACGTCGAGCATGAACTGGCCGAGCGCGCGGTGGAGGCGCGCGATCGGCCCGCGCAGGAAGGTGAAGCGTGCGCCCGACAGCCGCGCGCCGGTCTCGAAATCCATGCCGAGCGCGGGGGCGAGATCGGCGTGCTCGCGGGGCGCGAAGTCGAACTCGCGGGGGGTGCCCCAGCGGGCGACCTCCTGATTGTCTTCCTCGCCGCCGCCCATCGGCACGTCGTCGGCGGGCAGGTTGGGGATCACTTCCAGCGCGGCCTTGAGCCGGCCGGCGACCTCGCGCTCCTCGTCTTCCAGTTGCGGCAGGCGGGTCTTGAGCGCGGCGACCTCTGCCTTCAGCGCCTCGGCGGCGGCGGTGTCGCCCTTGGCCATCGCGGCGCCGATCGCCTTCGATGCCTCGTTGCGGCGGGCCTGACCCACCTGAAGCTCGGTGACGATCGCGCGGCGGCGCTCGTCGAGCGCAACCAGATCGGCCGCGAGCGGCGACAGGCCACGCTTCGCCAGCGCAGCGTCGAAGGCGGCAGGGTCGTCGCGGATCAGGCGGATGTCGTGCATGGCCCGCGCTATGGCCCTTGAGACCGCCCGAGCGCAACCCGCGCGGGCCGGGGCGCGTTGATCGTGCGGACCCAAAACAAGGAGAAACGCGATGCAGGTTCCGCACGAGGCATTCGTGGTGGTCGCCGACGGGCGCAAGATGCTGTTCTTCCGCAACCAGGGCGATGCCGAGCATCTCAACCTGGTGGTCGAGCGGGTGCGCGAACAGGACAATCCGCCCGATCGCGATCAGGCCGCCGCCCCCTCGGACCAGTCGCAATCGTCACGCGCCTATGGCAGCAATTTCGCGAGCGGCGGCGCGACGTCGGAGCGCGTCGACTTCCACCAGATGGCCGAGGACCGCTTCGCTGCCGAGACCGCCGAGATGCTCAGGAAGCGTGCGCTTCGTAACGATTTCGAGACGTTGATCGTGGTGGCGCCGCCGCGCACGCTCGGCGAGCTGCGCAAGCATTATCACAAGGAGGTCGAGCAGCGGCTGGCGGGCGAGCTCGACAAGGACCTGACCGGGCATCCGGTGCCTGAGATCGAGAAGGCACTGAGCGCGGCCTGAGCCGACATGAAAAGCCCCTCCCGTCAGGCACGGGAGGGGCAGGGAGTGTCGGTTGAGCGGGACGGTGCGCCCGCCGATCGCGAATCAGGCGGCCTTGCGCTTCATGAAGCGGCCGCGGGCGACCAGCGCCGCGGCGCCGGCGCCGAACAGCAGCAGCATCGGCGGCGCGGGGACCGGGGTCGGCGGCGGGCCGCCCGACGAGCCGCTCGAACCCGACGAGCTGGCGCTCGATGCCGACGAGGCGCTGGAGGCCGAGCTCGCGCTCGAACCCGACGAGCCGGTGGAGCCCGAGGAGGTGCTCGACCAGCCGCCCGAGGTCGACCAGCCGCTCGACCCGCTCGACGAGGCCGAGGAGGCGCTGGAAGCCGAGCTGGCGCTCGATGCGCTCGACCCGGACGAACCGCTGGAACCTGAAGAGCCGCTCGATCCCGACGAGCCTGACGAACCGCTCGAACCCGAGGAGCCATGGCCCGGATAGTCGGGCTTGTCAGGCTTGCCGGGCTTCCCGCCCGACGACCCGCCCGACGACGCGGAGGAGGCCGACGACGCGCTCGAGGCCGAGGACGCCGACGACGAGGACGAAGAAGACGAGACGTTGCCGCTAGACGAGCTGGTCGAGGAGACGTTGCCGCTCGAGGTCGAACTGGTCGAGGACACGCCGCCGGTCGAGGTCGACGATCCGCCCGACGCCGAGGAAGTGGACGACCCGCCCGAACCGCCCGAGGCCGACGAGGTCGAACCGCCGCTGGTGCTGGTCGAGCCGCCCGACGAGGTCGAGGAGATGACGATCGAGCCGCCCCCGCCGCCGCCCGCGAAACCGCCCCCGAAGAAGCCGCCGCCAAAGCCGCCGCCGAACCCGCCCGAGCCGCCGACGAAGACGGGACCGCCGCCGCCGCCGCCCGAGATGATCGGCTGGGCGTCGAGCGCCGGGGGCACGGGGATCGGCGCGCCCTGCGTCGTCACCGTCACCGTCTGCGGCTGGCACTGCGCGGTTTTGGTGATCGTGCGGCGGACGAGCTTCTTGCCGGTGCCGGCATAGGCGCGCTTGGCCGCGACGCGCTTTTCGACGACACGCTTCGTCACCACGCGCTCGGCCCGCGCCGTTTCGGCGACATGGACCGCGCCGCCACCGACGATGGCGCCGCCACAAGTGCAGGCGCAGAGTTTCGCCAGAGCCATCTTTACCGACATACCGCTCATCTCTTTTCGCTACTGACAACCGGCGGGCCGATCATCAGATGAAGCAGCCACATGCCGCCGATGAACTCACAGTGCAGAACAAAGAATTAAGTTCAACGATGTTAACCGTCTTCGCGGCGTCCCGTCGCAGGATTCTCGCCGCTTGACAGTCGCCATTATGGTTAACGTCCGCTTCCGGGACAGAATCGCCGCGGGGCGATCGCTATATTGAGAAAACGCGGCGTTCACCGTCGCGCAAGCCGGTCGCGGCTATGTCACGGCTCACCGCCGGGCTGCGGCCGAATTTAACGTGCTTGTAGCGACCCTTCGCCGCTTCTATAGGCGCAGCCCAAGGCAAGAGGTCCCGGGCGTTCGCGGCATGGGGGTGTCGCACCGGCTCCCGGTCGTGGAGAGTGGCATGGCGACTGCGTTGGATCGATTCGAGAGCGCGCCGGATCCGGCGGCGAATGACGGCCTGATGGACGGCTATCGTCCGAGCGCCGACGAACCTTTCATGAACGAGCGGCAGCAGGCCTATTTCCGCGCCAAGCTGCTTGGATGGAAGGACGCGATCCTGCGCGAGGCGCAGGTGACGCTGGGCCAGCTCCAGATCGACTCGCTGCGCGAGGCCGACCTGACCGACCGCGCGTCGAGCGAGACCGACTGGTCGATCGAGCTGCGCACCCGCGACCGCCAGCGCAAGCTCATCTCCAAGATCGAGGCGGCGCTGCGCCGGATCGACGAAGGCGAGTACGGCTATTGCGAAGTTACCGGCGAGCCGATCAGCCTCGCCCGGCTGGAAGCGCGGCCGATCGCGACGATGACGGTCGAGGCGCAGGAGCGCCACGAGCGCAACGAAAAGGTGTCGCGCGAGGAATAGCGGGGCGCCGACGGGCGCCGGGTTAACGCTTTCGACACCGCGCGTAAGTCAGATGGCAATGCCCGTTTCGTAGTCGAGACCGTGATGGACCGTTCGCCCGATCGCCCCAGTGCCGATGCCGCCGTGCTCGCGAAGGGCAGGGGACGTCATGCCGCGCGCGACAGCCTGCTTCTCACCGCGCGGCTCCGCATCGGCGAGAATGCCGCCGACGTGCGTATCCGCAACCTGTCCGCCGGTGGCCTGATGGCCGAATACCCGCGGCCGGTGTCGCTGGGTGAGCCCGTCGAGATCGACGTTCGCGGGATCGGGCCGGTCGTCGGGCGTATCGCCTGGGCCACCGACGGTCGCGTCGGCATCGCCTTTGACGAGCCGATCGATCCGATGCTGGCGCGAAAGCCCGTGACGTCGCGCAAGGCGAAGGGCAGTGATTCGAGCTGGCTGCACGTCTATCCGGCAGCGACTCCGCCGCGCCTCAAGCGCTGAAGGCAGCGGGGGGCCGCGCCGCCCGTCGCGGCGCGGCGGGTGCCGCGATCAGATCGCGGCGATCTCCTCCTTCACGCGGAGCTTGCGACGCTTCAGATCCGCCAACAGCGCCTGGTCGGGAAGCGGTCGCTTGATCTCGGCCGAGATGCGGCGGTCGAGCGTGGCGTGCTTGGCTTCCAGCGCGGTCAGGTGCGAGGTCTGCATTGCTGCGGTCTCCTTGGCTCTGGTTTGGGGGAGTCGGATTAAATCACCGATCGGCCCGGTTGTCGCGCCCCAATCGCCGTGCGACACGCTATGCCGAGCCGATTTTCGCGCCCGGCGGTTCGTCGCATCGCCGGGCCGGGGCATGAAGGGGACCAAGCGCGCATGGACGACGCCGAACTGCGCCGCCGACTCGAGCTCTTGCGCGTCGAGCATCGCGACCTCGACGACTCGATCGCGGCGCTGCGCGAGGCGGGGAGCATCGACCAGCTCCAGCTCGCCCGGCTCAAGAAGCGCAAGCTGCGCCTGCGCGACGAGATCGCGATGATCGAGGACGAGCTCGTTCCCGACATCATCGCCTGACCCGCGCCAGTTCGGGACATCGCGCGACGGCCCGCCCAATCGGAGATTTTATCGGCCGCGCGGCTATGGCATCGATGCGCGATGCAAGGGGAAAGTGCCGCCCGGTTCGAACGCCGGCTGATCGACTCGCTCTATACCGAGGCGATGCTGCTCGCCGACGAGGCGCGCGACTATTTCGACGAATCGGGCCGTGCCGACCGCGACGCGCTGGCGCCGCTGGCGCGGGTGTCCTTCTCCTGCGAATCGCTCAAGATCACGACGCGGCTGATGCACGTCATCGCCTGGCTCCTGACCCAGCGCGCGGTGATGGCGGGCGAGCTGAGCGCGGTCGACGCGCTCGACGGCTCGCGCCGCTTGGGCGATGCGCCCGCGAGCGAGCCGGCGGCGGTCGAGACTCTACCCCCGCGCGCCCGCTCACTGGTCGAGGCGAGCAGCCGCCTTCATTGGCGAGTCGCGCAGCTCGATACCGCCCAGGCGAGCGTGACCCCGGCCGCGAGTCCCGCGCGGGTGATGATCGAGCGGCTGGCGCGGGCGCTTTAGGGCGGGCGGGCTCGCGCCTAGCGTTTTCAGCTTGCTGCTTGTTCGGCGTCGGAAGCATGACATAGCTGCCGACCATTCCGGACGGCCGTCATCGCGACCGCCTCAACTCGGATCGCATTTTCGGTGCCATCGTGCTTGAACGCTGGTTCGCGTGAGTGGCGCGCTTTCACGTCATATGCCGTTGCCCCGCAGACCTGCACGATGAGGCCGTCATTACCTTCCCAATGCAAGGTCGCGCGATCCGCATTGGTCGCCGCCACGATCGTCTGTCCCGAAGGCGCTTCCGCAGCACCTTGTCGCACAAGTCGAATGACGGGCTGTATTCGCAGT
Organism: Sphingomonas spermidinifaciens; assembly: GCF_002351485.1. Lineage (GTDB taxonomy): Bacteria > Pseudomonadota > Alphaproteobacteria > Sphingomonadales > Sphingomonadaceae > Sphingomonas > Sphingomonas spermidinifaciens. The sequence goes on from NZ_NWMW01000002.1 coordinate 931,974, forward strand.
CGCAAGCCGCTACTCACCGCGGCGACGTTCCAAGGGCACCCAATGACGATCAACCTCTACGGCATTCCCAACTGCGATACCGTCAAAAAGGCGCGCGCCTGGCTGCAGGCGGCGGGGGTCGAATATGCCTTCCACGACTACAAGAAGGCCGGCGTCGATCCGGACCGGCTGCGGCACTGGGCCGGGCAAGTGGGTTGGGAGAAGCTGCTCAACCGCGCGGGCACCACGTTCCGCAAGCTGCCCGAGGGCGAGCGGGTGGTCGGCGATCTCGATGCGGCGGTCGCGCTGATGGCGACGCATTCTTCGCTCATCAAGCGGCCGGTGGTCGAGCATGACGGCGGGTTGCTGGTCGGGTTCGCGCCCGACCGGTGGGACGAGGCGCTGCGATCACGCGAGGCGCAGATTTGCCCTTAACGCGACAGTAAGTTAGCCTCTTGCCACCAAATAATCGGGGAGGGGACAAGACTTGGCAGCCTATATCCGTCAGGCGCCGCCGCGATGGCTGGTACTCGTCGCGTTCCTACTGCTGCTGTTCGGTGCGGCGGGGCTGTTCGCCTTTTACCGAGACGCGACGATGAACGAGACGCGGCTGGCGACGATGAGCGAGTTTGATCGCAACTTCTTCGTGTCCCGGCCCGGGTGGTTCATCTGGGTTTACGGTGCGGCGGTGTGGGCCGGGTTTTTCGGCGCGCTCGCGCTGATGCTGCGCCGACGGGTCGCGCGGCCGCTCTACATCGTGTCGCTGATTGCCGTCGTCGTGCAGTTTGGCTGGGTGTTCGCCGTGACCGACCTGATCGCCGCCAAGGGCGCGGCGACGGTGTTACCGTTTCCGCTGGTGATCCTGGGCGTGACGCTGCTCGGCGTCTGGCTCTCGACGCGCGGCATCCGGCGCGGCTGGCTCCGGTAAGCGGGCTTTCCACCGGGCCCCGCCGGGGGTAGAGCGCGCGCGCATGTCCACGACTTTCACCCTCGACACGGCAACAAGTCGCGCCAACCCGACGCCCGCGCCGATGCGCCGGCTGACGGTGCCCGCGATCCAGCGGCGCAAGGGCGGCGAGCCGATCGTGATGCTCACCGCCTATACCGCGCGGATGGCGCAGCTGCTCGACGCGCATTGCGATCTGTTGCTGGTGGGCGACAGCCTGGGGCAGGTGATCTACGGCCTGCCCTCGACCCTGTCGGTCACGCTCGACATGATGATCGCGCACGGTGCGGCGGTGGTGCGCGGCAGCTATCATGCGGTGGTGGTCATCGACATGCCGTTCGGCAGCTATGAGGGCTCGCCCGAACAGGCATTCGCGAGCGCAGCGCGGGTGATGGCCGAAACCGGTGCGGCGGCGGTTAAGCTGGAGGGCGGCGCGGCGATGGCCGAGACCGTCGCCTTCCTGACGAAGCGCGGCATTCCCGTCATCGGCCATGTCGGCCTGACGCCGCAAGCGGTCAACGCGCTCGGTGGCTATGGCGCGCGCGGGCGCGATGCGGCCGAGCAGGCGAAGATCCTGGCCGATGCCAGCGCGATCGCCGAGGCGGGCGCCTTTGCCCTCGTGGTCGAGGGGGTGGTCGAGCCGCTGGCCAAGAAAATTACCGCCGCAGTCGCCTGTCCCGTCATTGGCATCGGCGCTTCGGCCGACTGCGATGGGCAGGTACTCGTGACCGAGGACATGCTCGGCCTGTTCGACCGCACTGCGCGCTTCGTGAAGCGCTATGACGATATGGCCGGCCGCATTTCCGCCGCGGTCGAAACCTATGCGGTCGAGGTGCGGTCCCGGGCCTTCCCCGGGCCGGAGCAGCTCTATCCGGCCGAGGTGGCGAACAAGCAGTAGAATATGCGCCTTTGTCACCCGGACTTGATCCGGGGTCCCGCTCGATATTCGTCCGAGGCAGGGGACCCCGGATCAAGTCCGGGACGACGTGCAGAACAGTCAACCATTTCGTTTCGCTCCGGCCGCCGCTAAGGTCCGCCGCCGCACGATCCCCACGGAGTTTAACTTGGCGCTACCCCCCGAGAACAATGCGGTCTTCATGCGCGAGGTGGACGAGGAGCTGCGCCGCGAGCAGCTGGCCAGCTTCTGGACCCGCTATGGCCGCTGGATCATCGTGGCCGTCGTGCTTGCGATCGCGGCGCTCGGCGGCTGGTTCTACTGGCAGCATCGCCAGACCGTAAAGGCGGGTGAAGAAGGCGTCGCTTATGCCAAGGCGCTCGAGGATCTCGGCGCCAATCGCGCCGCCGCCGCCAAGGCCCCGCTCGCCGAACTCGCCAAGAGCGATCGCGCGGGATATTCGGCGATGGCGCGCTTCGTCGAGGGCGACGTGCTGCTCCAGGCCGACGACCTGAAGGGTGCCGCGGCCAAGTTCGCCGCGATCGCCGCCGACACCAAGCTCGACCAGCCCTATCGCGACCTTGCGCTCGTCCGCCAGACCGCGGCCGAATATGACACGCTCCCACCTGCGAAGGTGGTCGAGCGGCTGGGCAGCCTCGCGACCAAGGACAGCCCATGGTTCGGCAGCGCCGGCGAGATGGTGGGCGTCGCCTATATCCGCATGAACAAGCGCGCCGAGGCCGGGAAGCTGTTCGGCGAGATCGCCGGGACCGAGAGCGTACCCCAGACCATCCGTCAACGCGCGGTTCAGCTGGCGGGCGTACTCGGCGTCGATGCCGTAACCCAGGATCAGGAAAAGAAGAAGGCCGAATGAACAAGAAGCTGACGCTGCCGCTCGCGGCGCTGGCGCTGACCGCCCTCGGCGGCTGCGGCATCTTCAAGGGCGGCGACAAGAAGACGCCCGTCGTCGGCAATCGCGTGCCGATCCTGGTGGCCGAAAACGGCACCGACGTCGATCCGGCGCTCGCCGGGCAGGACGTGCTGCTGCCCGCCGCCGCGCCGAACGACGCGTGGACGCAGCCCGGCGGCAGCGCGTCGAAGTCGATGGGGCACCTCGCCCTTGCCGACCAGCCGACGCGCGCGTGGAGCGTGCGCATTCCCGGCGGCAATACGCGCGTCCGGCTGGGCGCCGCACCCGTCGTCGCCAACGGCCGGCTCTATGTCGTCGACGTCGACGGCGTGGTCCATGCGATCGACGCCGCGACCGGCGCGACGGCGTGGCGTGCGCCGACCGCCAAGGGCGACGGTAACGCGCCCGCCCGCTTCGGCGGGGGGGTGAGCGTCGAGGGCGACCGCCTCTATGCGACCAACGGCCTGGGCGACGTGGTGGCACTCAACACCGCCGACGGCGCCGAGATCTGGCGTGCCAAGCCGGGCGGGCCGCTGCGCGGCGCGCCGGGCGTGGGCCTTGGCGACATCTTCGTCCTCAGCCAGGACAACCAGCTGTTCGCGCTCAACGCTGCCGACGGCAAGACCGTGTGGACACAGTCGGGCAGCCTCGAGGCGCAGGGTGTGTTCGGTGTCGCCGCGCCGGCGATCGCGCAGGGAACGGTGGTCGCGGGCTTCAGTTCGGGCGAACTCAATGCCTATCGCTACGAGAATGGCCGCACGCTGTGGGGCGACAGCCTGTCGCGGACCAGCATGTCCACTTCGGTATCGGCACTCGCCGACATCGATGCCGAGCCGGTGATCGATCAGGGCCGCGTCTATGCCGTCGGGCAGGGCGGCCGCATGGTCAGTCTCGAGATCGTCAGCGGTCAGCGACTTTGGGAACAGAATATCGCCGGTATCTCGACCCCCTGGGTGGCGGGCGAGTGGCTGTTCGTCGTTGACAGCGAGGCGCGGCTGTTCGCGATGGCGCGCGGCACCGGCCGCGTGCGCTGGATCGGCAACCTTGGCCGCTGGCGGAACGAAAAGAAGAAGAAGGGACCGATCAGCTGGGTCGGCCCGGTGCTGGCGGGCAACCGCCTGTGGGTGCTGAGCTCGGAAGGAGTCATCGCCGCGGTCAATCCCGCCGACGGCAGCGTCGGCGCGCGGATCGAGACAAAGGGCACCTTCACCCTGCCGCCGGTGGTCGCGAACTCGACCCTCTACGTGCTCAGCGATGAGGGTGAACTCAGCGCATATCGTTAAACGCCTGTCGCATCGGCGTCCGATGCGTTAGTGCAAATCCTCCGTGCTCCCGCAAAGTCGGGAGCCTAGAGCCGCAGGCGAGCCGCTTGTGACCCTGGGCTCCCGCCTTCGCGGGAGCACTCGCGTTTTGACCGAAAGCCCCTCATGCCGCTTCCCACCATCGCCATCATCGGCCGCCCCAATGTCGGCAAATCGACGCTGTTCAACCGGCTGGTCGGCAAGAAGCTGGCCTTGGTCGACGACCAGCCCGGCGTGACGCGCGACCGGCGCGAGGGCGAGGCGAGCCTGCTCGGCTGCGACTTTCGCGTCATCGACACCGCAGGGTTCGAGGATGAGGATGCCGCCAGCCTGCCCGGCCGGATGCGCCAGCAGACCGAGGCGGCGCTGCGCGAGGCCGATGTCGCGCTGTTCCTCGTCGATGCACGCCAGGGCCTGACCCCACTTGACGAGGAGGTCGGCCGCTGGCTGCGCGCTGCCGACGTGCCGGTCATCCTCGCCGCAAACAAGGCCGAGGGACGGCTCGCCGAATCGAGCATCTACGAGGCGATGGCATTGGGCTTCGACGACCCGATCGCGCTGTCGGCCGAGCATGGCGAGGGGATCGCCGACCTGTTCGATGCGCTGCGCCCGTACATCGATCGCCCGGACCTCGAGGTCGAGATCGACGATCCCGAAAGCCCCGACGCGCCGCTCAAGCTGGCGATCGTCGGCCGCCCGAATGCTGGCAAGTCGACGCTCATCAACAAGCTCCTGGGCGAGGATCGGCTGATCACCGGGCCGGAGGCGGGAATCACCCGCGATTCGATTGCCGTCGACTGGGAATGGCAGGGTCGGCGCGTCCGCCTGATCGACACCGCCGGCATGCGCAAGCGCGCCAAGGTGCAGGAGAAGCTGGAGAAGCTGTCGGTCGCCGATGCCCTCCGCGCGATCGATTTCGCCGAGGTGGTCGTCATCCTGCTCGACGCCACCAAGGGCCTCGAGGGCCAGGACCTCAAGATCGCCGACAAGGTGATCGCCGAGGGGCGGGCGATCATGATCGTGCTCAACAAATGGGACGTGGCCGAGAACGCCTCCTACCTGTTCAACGGCGTCAAGCAGGCGCTCGACGACGGCCTTGCGCAGGTGAAGGGCGTGCCGCTGCTCACCGTGTCGGCGGCGACGGGCAAGGGCCTCGACACGATGCTCAAGGTCGCGTTCGAGACGCGCGAGGCGTGGAGCCGGCGCGTCTCGACCGGCTCGCTCAACCGCTGGTTCGAGCGCGCGATCGAGGCCAACCCGCCGCCTGCGCCCGGCGGAAAGCGGATCAAGCCGCGCTACATCACCCAGAACAACACCCGCCCGCCCAGCTTCGTGCTGTTCGGCACGCGCGTCGATCTGCTCCCCGAAAGCTATCGCCGCTACCTCATCAACGGCCTGCGCCGCGAGTTCGATTTCGGCGCGGTGCCGGTGCGGCTCAACCTGCGCGCGCCCAAGAACCCGTTCGACCCATGATCGAGGTAGATGCGCGGGGGCTGCGCTGTCCATGGCCGGCGCTGCGCGCGGCGCGGGCGTTACGCGAGGCGGCGGCGATCGAGGTGCGCGCCGACGACCCCGCCGCCGCGCGCGAACTCGCCGCGCTTGCCGCCGCGCAAGGACTTGGTTTCGAAGCGATCGCGCCCGACCTTTTCCGTATCGGGTCTGCCGCTTCGTAACCGCTCTTTTACCGCCTAAAGGCTAGATCAGGTGCGTGAAAGCCCGCGCCGCGGGCGTGGGAGGCGCGAAGATGACGATGTCGGTCGACGACCGATCGCTGGTGAACTGGCCGAGCTATGCCCAGGCGCGTGCCGAACTGGGCGCCAATTTCGTGCGCATTCTCGGTTATTTCCGCGAAGACGGGCTGAAGTCGGTCGATGCGATCGAGGCGGCGATGCGCGCCCGGTCTGCCGTGGCCCTTGTCGTCCCCGCTCACACGCTGAAGGGCGAGGCGCGCCAGTTCGGCGCCGACCCGCTCGCCGACCTCGCCGAAACGATCGAGGTCGCGGCGCGCGACTGCGTCGAGCGCCGCGACGCGCCCGACCTGATTCTCGAAGCGGTCGTCAAGCTGCGTCCGCTGTTCGAGCAGACGCTGACGCTGCTCGAGCGCGAGGCCAACCCGCTGGTGTTGCGCAAGCCCGGCGGGGGGTTCGGGCGGCGCGCCGCAGTTTGAGGTCCTAGCTCGCAAATAATCCGTTCGTGCCGAGGACCGGCGCAGTCGCGCATCGAAGGCTCGTATCGAGGCATTGCGCCTGACCCAAGTCCTTCGACACGCGACTTCGCTATGTCGCTGCAGGGTACTCAGCCGCTACTCAGGATGAACGGAAGGGGTTGGATCCCCTCCCGTCCGGCTCAAAGAACTTCGAACAGGCCGGCCGCACCCATGCCGCCGCCGACGCACATCGTCACGACGACGTACTTCGCACCGCGGCGCTTGCCCTCGATCAGCGCGTGGCCGGTCATCCGCGCACCCGACATGCCGTAAGGGTGGCCGATCGAGATCGCGCCGCCATTGACGTTCAGCAGCTCGTTCGGGATGCCGAGCTTGTCGCGGCAATAGAGCACCTGCACCGCGAACGCCTCGTTGAGCTCCCAGAGGCCGATATCGTCCATCTTGAGGTTGAAGCGCTCGAGCAGCTTGGGGATCGCATAGACGGGGCCGATGCCCATCTCATCGGGCTCGGTGCCCGCCACCGCCATGCCGACATAGCGGCCGAGCGGGGTGAGGCCGTGGCGCGCCGCGACGCTCTCCTCCATCAGCACGCTTGCCGAGGAGCCGTCCGACAGCTGGCTGGCATTGCCCGCGGTGATGACGCCGCCGGGCAGCACCGCCTGGAGCGCGGCCAGCCCCTCGGCCGAGGTGTCGGGGCGATTGCCCTCGTCCTTGGAAAGCGTGACTTCCTTCTGGCTGACTTCCTTCGTTGCCTTATCGACGACGTTCATCGTCGCGGTGACGGGGACGATCTCGTCGTCGAACTTGCCTGCGGCCTGTGCGGCGGCGGTGCGCTGCTGCGACTGGAGGCCATATTCATCCTGTGCCTCGCGGCTGATGCCATAACGCTTGGCCACCGTCTCGGCGGTCTGGAGCATCGGCATGTAGACGTCCTTGTGCATCGCCAAGAGCTCGGGATCGGGGGCGATGCGCATCTGCGGCGTCTGGACGAGGCTGATCGATTCGACGCCGCCGCCGACGACCACGTCCATGTTGTCGACGACGATCTGCTTGGCGGCGGTGGCGATCGCCATCAGGCCCGAGGCGCACTGGCGGTCGACGGTCATGCCGGCGACGCTGACGGGCAGGCCGGCGCGCAGCGCGATCTGGCGCGCGACGTTGGTCGACTGATGCCCCTGCTGCAGCGCGGCGCCGATGATGACGTCGTCGACCTGAGCGCCCTCGATCCCGGCGCGCTGGACCGCGGCCTCGACCGACTTGGAGCCGAGCGTCTGCGCGGGCAGGTTGTTGAACGCGCCGCGATAGGCGCGGCCGATGGGCGTGCGGGCGGTGGAGACGATGACGGCGGCGCGCATGGCAGTTCCTTCTGGTCGTTCAAACGAAGATATGGCTGATCCATTCGGCGATGAGCGCGGGCTTTCCCTCGCCCTCGATCTCGACGGTGAATTCGGTGGTCTGCTGCCACTGGCCCCGCCGCTTCTCGGTGAGCTCCAGCAGCTTGAAATGGCCGCGTACGCGGCTGCCGGAGCGGACGGGCGTCAGGAAGCGGACGCGGTTGCCGCCATAGTTGACGCCCATCTTCGCGCCCGCCATGTCCAGCCCCTCGGTCCGCTCGGCCAGCAGGGGCATCAGCGAGAGCGTGAGGAAACCATGGGCGATCGTGCCGCCGAACGGGGTCTGCGCCGCGCGTTCGGGGTCGATATGGATGAACTGACGGTCGCCGGTCGCCTCGGCGAAAGCGTCGATCATCGCCTGATCGACGCGCACCCAATCGGACGTACGGACCGTACCGACCTCTTTGGCGCGCTGTTCGATGGCGACGGGCATTCCCTCTCCGCAGGCTTTGGCGCATATCGCGCGCCATCATCTAGTGGCGAGGCGGGCGTGCTCGCAAGCCCAAAGAAACCGGAAACACGAAAATGCAGATGGCCCTAACGTCACCCGCCCGAGATGCGCTGGCAAAGCTGCACCGCGCGAGCGAACCCGATGTTCTAAAAGTGCTGCTCGACCGTGCGCGACTGACCCCCGATTCGCGCGAGCGGGTGCTGGGCCATGCCGCCGGGCTGATCGCCGACCTGCGCGCGGCGCAGACGAAGGGGTGGGTCAATCAGTTCCTCCAGGAATATCGCCTCAACTCGTCGGAGGGCGTGGCGCTGCTCAGCCTCGCCGAGGCATTCCTGCGCGTGCCCGATCCGGAAACCGCGGACCTCTTGATCGCCGACAAGCTCGGCGACGCCGACTGGCGATCGCACACGGGCAAGTCGAATTCGGCGCTGGTCAACTCGGCGACCTGGGGCCTCGTCGTCGGCCGCGCGCTGGTGGGCGAGGGGGCGGCGGGCGCGCTCAAGCGGCTGATCGCGCGCGCGGGCGAGCCCTTCGTGCGGCAGGCGGTCGGCGCAGCGATGCGGATGATGGGCGAGGTCTTTGTGATGGGCCGCACCATCGACGAAGCGATGCGGCGGATGCGCAAGCCCGAGAACCGCGGCTTCACTGCCAGCTTCGACATGCTGGGCGAAGCGGCACGAACCAAGGCCGATGCCGAGCGTTATTTCGAGGCCTATGTCGGCGCGATCCGCGCGGTCGGCAGCGATCCGGCGGCGGGGCATTCGGTCAGCGTCAAGCTGTCGGCGCTCCACCCCCGGTACGAGGTCGGCCAGTGGGACACGTGCGTCCCCGAACTCATCGACATGCTGGCGCAACTCGCTACCGAAGCGGCGGGGCGCGGCATCGCGCTGACCGTCGATGCCGAGGAGAGCGAGCGGCTGGAAATGAGCCTCGAGATCATCGGCGCGGTCGCGCGCCGGCCCGAGCTTGCCGGCTGGGACGGCTATGGCATGGCGGTGCAGGCCTATGGCAAGCGCGCGCGCGCCGTCATCCGCTGGGCCGATGCGCTTGGCCGGATCATGAACGTGCGGCTGGTCAAGGGCGCCTATTGGGACAGCGAGATCAAGCGGACGCAGGTCGAGGGCCTGTCCGACTATCCGCTGTTCACGCGCAAGGCGGCGACCGACGTCTCCTATCTCGCCTGCGCGCGCGACATGCTCGACGCGGTGCATATCCGCCCGGCCTTCGCCAGCCACAATGCGCTGACCGTCGCCACGATCCTCGAATGGGCGGGGGATTCGCGCGACTTCGAGTTCCAGCGGCTGCACGGCATGGGCGAGGGCCTTTACGAGCGGCTGGTGCGCGAAGAGGGCTATCACTGCCGCATCTATGCGCCGGTCGGCGGGCACCGCGACCTCCTCGCCTATCTGGTCCGCCGGCTGCTGGAGAACGGCGCGAACTCCAGCTTCGTCCACCAGCTCGCCGACGAGCATCTGACCGACGAGGAGCTGCTCGCCGATCCGGTCGAGAAGATCGCCGAGGTGGGCGGCACGCGCCACCCGTCGATCCCGCTGCCCAAGGACCTGTTCGGCGCGTGGGGCAACAGCGAGGGCATCGACCTGTTCGACCGCGCGATCCTGAAGACGACGGCGGATGCGATCGCCGTAGCGCCGGTGCCGCATGTCGGCACGGCCGGCGGCAGCGAGGTCGGCCTCGCCATCGCCAAGGCGCAGGGGGCGTTTCCGGCATGGAATGCGCGGCCCGTGGAAGAACGCGCTGCGATCCTCGAACGCTATGCCGACCTTCTCGAAGCGAACCGGATCGAGCTGATGGCCTATGCGGTGAAGGAGGCGTTCAAGACGATCCCCGACGCGCTCGGCGAAATCCGCGAGGCGGCCGACTTCTGCCGCTACTATGCGATGCAGGCGCGTGGAATCCTCGGCCTCCGCGTGCTGCCGGGGCCGACCGGCGAGCGCAACGAGCTGCGCATGGGCGGGCGCGGTACCTGGGCGACGATCGCGCCGTGGAACTTCCCGCTCGCGATCTTCACCGGCCAGAACGTGGCGGCGCTGGTGACGGGCAACACTGTCGTCGCGAAGCCCGCGCCGCAGACGCCGGGCATCGCTGCGCGTGCGATCGAACTGGCGCATGAAGCGGGTGTCCCCGCCGACGCGCTGGTGCTCGTGACCGGCGGGCCGGAGGTCGGCGCGGCACTGACGGACGATCCCCGCATCGCCGGCGTCGCGTTCACCGGCTCGACCCCGACTGCCAAGAGGATCGCACGCTCGCTGCTGGAGGGCGAGGACCGCCCGATCGTGCCGCTGATCGCCGAGACTGGCGGCGTCAACGCGATGATCGTCGATTCGACCGCGCTCCCCGAACAGGTGGTGGCGGACGTGGTGACGAGCGCCTTCCGCTCGGCGGGCCAGCGCTGCTCGGCGCTTCGCCTGCTGATCCTGCAGGAGGAGATCGCAGAGCCGATCCTCGAGATGCTGAAGGGCGCAATGCAGCTGCTGCGCGTCGGCGATCCGGGCGACCCGCGCACCGATGTCGGGCCGGTGATCGACGATGCCGCCTATGAGAAGCTGATGGCCTATCGCGAGAGCGTGCGCAGTCAGTGGATCGCGACGATCGACGTGCCCGCCGAGGGCCGCTTCGTGCCGCCGACTGCAATCCGCCTTAACGCGATCGAGGAGCTGAACACCGAGTGGTTCGGGCCGCTGCTCCACGTCGCCACCTGGCCCGCGGGCGAGCTCACGAAGACCATCGAGCGGGTCAACGCCAAGCGGTTCGGGCTGACGATGGGCCTGCACAGCCGCATCGCCCGCTCGGCCGAGATCGCCGAGGCGAAGGCGCATGTCGGCAATCTCTACATCAACCGCTCGATGATCGGCGCGGTCGTCGGCAGCCAGCCGTTCGGCGGCGAGGGTCTGTCGGGCACGGGGCCGAAGGCAGGCGGGCCGAACTACCTCCCGCGCTTCTGCGCGGAGCGGGCAGTGTCGGTCGATACGACCAGTGCGGGCGGCAATGCGTCGCTGCTCAGTCTGGATGAAGGGGGGATCTGATCGGGCGTCCGCCGCCCCGGCATCAGGCCGGGGCGGCGGTGCGGCTCAACCCTCGCCGCGGCGGCCGAGCAAACGCAGCCGCAGCGCGTTGAGCTTGATGAAGCCCGCCGCATCGCGCTGGTCGTAGGCGCCGGCATCGTCCTCGAACGTCACGACCTTTTCACTGTAGAGCGTGTTCGGCGACTTGCGGCCGACGACGTACGCGCCGCCCTTGTAGAGCTTCAGCCGGACCGTGCCCGCGACCTTTTCCTGGCTGTGGTCGATCGCCGCCTGCAGCATCTCGCGCTCGGGCGCGAACCAGAAGCCGTTGTAGATGAGCTCGGCATAGCGCGGCATCAGCTCGTCCTTGAGATGCGCAGCGCCGCGGTCGAGGGTGATCTGTTCAATGCCCCGGTGCGCGAGGGCGTAGATGGTACCGCCCGGCGTCTCGTACATGCCGCGCGACTTCATGCCGACGAAGCGGTTCTCGACGAGGTCGAGGCGACCGATGCCGTGCTTGCGGCCGAGCTCGTTGAGCGCCGCCAGTAGCGTGGCCGGGCTCATCGCCTCACCGTTGAGCGCGATGCCGTCGCCGCGCTCGAAGTCGATGGTGATGAACTCGGGGGCGTCGGGCGCATCCTCCGGGTTCACCGTCCGCGAATAGACGTAATCGGGCACCTCGTCCCATGGATCCTCGAGCACCTTGCCCTCGGACGAGGTGTGGAGGAGGTTGGCGTCGGTCGAGAAGGGGCTCTCGCCGCGCTTGTCCTTGGGCACGGGGATCTGGTGCGCCTCGGCAAAGGCGATCAGCGCGGTGCGGCTGGTGAGGTCCCATTCGCGCCACGGGGCGATCACCTTGATGTCCGGGTTGAGCGCATAGGCCGACAGCTCGAACCGGACTTGGTCGTTGCCCTTGCCGGTGGCGCCGTGCGCGACAGCGTCGGCGCCCACCTCGGCGGCGATCTCGATCAGCCGCTTCGAGATGAGCGGGCGCGCGATCGAGGTGCCGAGGAGGTAGAGTCCCTCATAGAGGGCATTGGCGCGCATCATCGGGAAGACGAAGTCGCGGACGAACTCCTCGCGCAGATCGTCGATATAGATGTGCTCGGGCCGGACCCCCATCAGCTCGGCCTTGGCGCGCGCGGGTTCCAGTTCCTCGCCCTGGCCGAGGTCCGCGGTGAAGGTCACGACCTCGCAATTGTAGGTCTGCTGGAGCCATTTGAGGATCACGCTGGTGTCGAGGCCGCCCGAATAGGCGAGGACGACGCGCTTGATCGGGTCGGACATGGCGTAGACTCCAGAATGCTTGGGGATCGCGCGCGCCTCTAGGGCGAGGGGGACAGGCGGCGCAAGAGGCCGCGCCAGTAGAGGCCGAGCGCGAGCGCCCGCCAGGCATAGCCGAGGAGCAGCGCGAGCCACACGCCGCTCGCGCCCAGCGGGCGGAGCGCGAGGTCGGTGGCGACATAGGCCGCGGTCGAGAGGAGCGCGGCGTTGCGGAGCGCCCGGCCCGCCGTCGCGCCGATGAACACGCCGTCGAGCAGCCAGGCGGGCGTGCCGATGAGCGGAACGATGGCGACGAGGGGGAGGAGCCCGGCGGCGACCGCGCGGACCTGGGTGCTGGTGGTGAGCAGGGCCACGAACGCCTCGCCGCCGATCGCGATGGTGAGCGCGAACGCGGCGGCGGTGCCGAGGCAGAACTCGCCCACCAGCCGCACCGCGCGGAGCATCCCCGCCCGATCGCGCGCGCCGATTGCCGCGCCGACCCGCGCCTCGGCCGTGAAGCAGAAGCCATCGAGCACGAAGGCGCTGACCGCGACGAACTGCATCAGCACCTGCTGCGCCGCGAGCGTCTCCGCGCCCAGGCGTGCGCCGGCATTGGTGAACCAGGCGAACAGCGCGAGCAGCGCGAGGGTGCGGATCATCAGGTCGCGATTGACCGCGAACAGCCGCGCGAGCGCCGCGCGGTCGAACAGCCGCGCCGCCTCGCCCCGCCAGCCGCTGCGGGTGACGCCGAGCGCCGCGACCACCGCGATCCAGTCGGCGGCGGCGGTCGCGAGCCCGACCCCGCGTACCCCCCAGCCGAGCGCCCATACGAACCACGTCGTCAGCGCGACATTGGCAAGGTTGAGGATAAGCTGGATGCCGAGCGCCGCGCGTGTCCGCCCAAGCCCCAAGAGCCAGCCATTGGCGGCATAGAAAGCGAGCGCCGCGGGCGCGCCGAACAGCCGCGCGGTGACATAGGCGCGCGTCGCCTGATCGAGCGACCCGCCGCCCGCCATCAACGCCAGCGCGGCGGGCACGATCGCGAGCTGGAGCACGAACAACGCCGCCCCCACCGCCCCGCCGAGGATCAGCCCGCGCCGCAGCAGGGCCGCCATCTCCGCCCCGTCGCCCGCCCCGCTCGCCTGCGCGGTGAGGCCGGTCATCCCCATGCGCAGGAACCCAAACGCCCAGAAGAGAAAGTTGACGATCGTGGTGCCGAGCGCCACCGCCGCGAGCGCCGTCGCGTCGCCCGTCCGCCCGATCACCGCGGTATCGACGATCCCGACCAGCGGCACCGTCGCCTGCCCCAGCATGATCGGCCACGCCTGAGCCAGGATCGCGCGGCGGGTTAGGGACGGGGCGGGCATGGGGTCGGTTAGGGGGTGGCGAGGGGTGGGTAAAGCGGCATGGAAAAAGTGATTTAGCTGGCGATCGGCCGTGCGGGCTCTCTACTCGGCGGGTGTTCGCTCGTCGCGTTCCAGCCGGTTCAATCGTCCCCTCGGTGCGATAGTCGGCGTTGGGCGCCGGTCGCACGCGGGATCGGGGGCGAATGCGAACCAATGAACGGTCGTGCGCTGGAGCAGCAGCCGCTGCTGCTTGCCGGTTCCATGGTCGATCATCACCGCCTCGAACCGGCCGGTCGTTGACAGGACGGCATGCCAGTCGGTCAGCGGCGTGCGGATGCCCGCGCGCGCGGCGTCGGTGTAATGCGACTGGATCCAGGCCGGCTCGACCTGGGCAACAACGTTTTCGCCCGCCATCACGTTGACGAAGGTGGTCCCGGCATATTCCTCAACCGACCAGCTACCGTCGGCGGCCGCTTCGCCCCAGCCTACCCGGATCGGACTGCCGCGCCGTATTGCCTTCAGAAGATGCCCGCGGTTGCCTGACAGCGCTTCGCCTTCCGGCCCGTTCACGAAGAGCAACCGCCACTGCGAGGCCGTTTCGCACGCGGCAAAAGCGATTGCCGGGTTTAACGCCAAGAAAAGGATCAGAATGATCTTGAAGGCTAGGCCGCGTGACATCATCCCACCCCTCCATTCGCCCTGTCCTTGCCGGCTTTGAACCCATATGTCGATCCTACGTAGTGCGCGGGCTCATGAAGGGCGGGGCATGCCCCATGCATCCCTCTCCACCACTTGCTAACCCAATCCCGCTATGCCGCCCGCGATGACCAAGCCGATGTCGCTCGCCGAGTTCGATCGCCTGCCGCCTGCACACAGCGTGGAGGCCGTGGTCGGCCTGTCGGCGGCGATCGATGCCGTGGCGGAGCGCGCGCGGGCGACGCACCGGTTCCTGCGCTATGGCTGGTTCGCGGCGGCGCTGGCGGCCTATGGCGGGTCGGCGCGGACGCTGACCGTGACGCGCGAGGGGCAGGCGGTCGCCACGCTGCCCATCGTCGCGGCGGGGCCGTCGCTGCTCAAGCTCGTCGCCGTGCCCGGCTGCTATTGGCCAATGCGCAGCTTTCCCGTCGCCGAGGATGCCGGGGTGGAGGCGGGCGAGGTGCTGCTCGATGCGCTGGGGCGCGAGGCGCGGGCGTTGCGGCTCGGGCCGGTCTATGACGACGATCCGGCGCTCGCGCTCCTGCGCGCGGCTGCGGCGTCGCGGGGGTGGCGGGCGATGCCGCGCGATGTCGCGCCGAGCTTCCTCCTCGACATGGCCGCCAAGGACGAAGAGGGGCCGTTCCCGAGGCTCTCGACGCTCAAGAAGAACCGTTTCCACGAAAAGCATCTTGGCGCGCATGGCGCGCTCGACTGGTCGTTCGTCAGCGGTTCGGACTGGAACGAGGGGGCGTTCGACGCGCTCGCCGCGGTCGAGGAAGCGAGCTGGATCGCCGAGCGGACCGACGGCCGCGATGCCAAGTTCACGCGCACCGGCCACGGCGCGTTCTGGCGCGCCGCCGCCGCCGATCCGGTGCTGGCGGAGATGATGTGGGCCGCGGTGCTCCGGGTCGAGGGGCGGCCGGCGGCGTTCAGCTTCGACATGAATGTCGGCGACCTCAAATACGCGATCGCCAACAGCTATGTCCCCGATTACGCGAAGAATTCGCCGGGCAAGCTTCTCTACTACCGCAACCTCGTCCGCGCGCGCGAGGATGGCATCCACCGCGTCGATTGGGGCGCAGGCGACAGCGGCTACAAGCGGGTGATCGGGGCAGAGCCGGGGCCGATGATCCGCGATTGGCTGTTCGTGCGGCCAGGCCTCGCCTCCGCCGTTGCGCGGTTCGTGGAGCAGCGCTGGACGGTCAGCGGTCAACGGCAGGTCGACGGCGAAAGGCCCGTCTAGCGGGCGTCACAAAGCCTCTATAGGCTATATGCCGAAGGAGAGGCGCATGGCATTGATCGTCAACGGGATCGAGGCGCCCCCGCCCGCCGATCCGCGCGTGTCGCTGCTCGATTTTCTGCGCGAGCATCTGCATCTGACCGGCACCAAGGTCGGCTGCAACCAGGGCGCGTGCGGCGCCTGTACGGTGATCGTCGACGGGCGGCGGGTGCTGTCTTGCCTGACGCTGGCGGTGCAGGCCGACGGCGCGAGCGTGACGACGATCGAGGGGCTGGGGACGCCCACCGCGCTCCACCCGCTCCAGGCCGCGTTCGTCGAGCATGACGGGTTGCAATGCGGTTATTGCACGCCGGGCCAGATCTGTTCGGCGGTGGCGATGGTCGAGGAACTGCGCCGCGGCGTGCCGAGCAACGTCACTGCCGACGTGGCGGCGCAAGCGATCGCCGCCACGCGCGAGGAACTGCGCGAGCGGATGAGCGGCAATCTCTGCCGCTGCGGCGCGCACAACGGCATCATTGCCGCGATCGAGGATGCGTTCGGACTGGAGACCGCGGCATGACGCCCTTCACCTATGCGCGCGCCGACGCACCGGACGCGGCGGTGCGGCTGGGCGAGGGCGGCGCGCGGTTCCTGGGCGGCGGCACCAACCTGATCGACCTGATGCGCGAGCGAGTCGAGGCGCCCGGGGCGCTGGTCGATGTGAGCGGGCTGTCGCAGGCGATCGAGGAAACCGCAGAGGGTAGCCTGCTGATCGGCGCGGGGGTGCGCAATACCGCGCTTGCCGAGCATGGGCTGGTCCGCACCCGCTACCCGCTCGTCACCCGCGCGATCGTCGCGGGAGCGTCGGCGCAGATCCGCAACATGGCGACGGTCGGCGGCAACCTGATGCAGCGCACCCGCTGCACCTATTTCTACGACGTCGAGGGATCGCGCTGCAACAAGCGCTCGCCCGGCGAGGGCTGCGACGCGCGGGGCGGGTTCAACCGCATCCACGCGATCCTCGGCGCGAGCGAGGCGTGCGTCGCGACGCATCCGTCCGACCTGTGCGTCGCGCTGGCTGCGCTCGATGCCGTGGTACATGTCGAGGGGGCGGGGGGTGCGCGCACGATCCCGTTCGGCAACTTCCACCTGCTGCCCGGTGAGACGCCCGATCGCGAGACAGCGCTCGAACCCGGCGAGCTGATCAAGGCGGTCGAGCTGCCGCCACTGCCGATCGCCGCGCACTCGCGCTATCGGAAGGTCCGCGACCGGGCGAGCTATGCCTTCGCGCTGATCTCGGTCGCGGCGGCGCTGCGCGTCGAGGGCGGCAAGGTCGCAGAGGTGCGGCTCGCGCTTGGCGGCGTCGCGCACCGCCCGTGGCGTGCCCATGCGGCAGAGGCGGCGCTGGTCGGCGCGCCGGCGAGCGAGGCCAGCTTCCTCGCCGCCGCCGATGCCGAACTCGTGGGCGCAGTGCCGCTGCGCGACAACGCGTTCAAGATCGAACTCGCGCGGCGGACGATCGCCGCTGTCCTTTCCGACCTTTCGGAGGCAGGCGCATGAGCATCATCAAGGGCGCGAAAGCGCGCGCACAGGGCCTTGCCATGGGCGCCCTCGCCAAGGCGGTGGCGCTCGCCCCCGACAGCTGGATTCCCGGCAGCACCCCCGATCCGCTGATCCGGCGGCGGAGCGGTCACACCGGCAAGCCGATGTCTCGGCTCGACGGGCCGCTGAAGGTCGCGGGGCAGGCGCGCTTCGCGGCGGAGATCGCGCTGCCCGGCATGGCTTACGCCGCGCTCGCGCACGCTACGATCGCCAAGGGCCGGATCACCGCGCTCGACACCGCGGCGGCAGAGGCTGCGCCGGGCGTCGTCCTCGTGATGACGTACCGGAACGCGCCGCGGCTCCAGCGTCCGCCAGTGTTCATGTCCTCGGCCAAGGCCGCGTGGGGCGACGACCTGCCGATCCTGCAGGACGATCAGGTCCGCTGGAACGGCCAGCCGATCGCCGTGGTCGTCGCCGAGACGCAGGAGCAGGCCGACCATGCGGCGAGCCTCGTCACTGCGATCTATGCAGAGGAGCCCGCTGCCACCGCTTTTGCTGAGGCGAAGTCGAAGGGGAGCAGCCCCGGCAGCTTCATGATGCAGCCGCTCCACAACGAGAGCGGCGACGCCGAGAAGGCGCTGGCAGCCGCGCATTTCCGCGTCGATGCGACCTATACGACGCCGCGCCACAACCATAATGCGATCGAGCTGCACGGCCTCACCTGTGCCTGGGAGGCCGACGGGACGCTGCGCATTCACGACGCATCGCAGATGGTCGCGCACGAGGCTTGGACGCTCGCCAGGATCTTCGGCCTGGCCGAGGAGAAGGTGGTCGTGACCTCCCCCTTCGTCGGCGGCGGGTTCGGCGGCAAGGGACTGTGGCAGCATCAGGTGCTCGCCGCCGCCGCGGCGAAGCTCGCCGAGCGGCCGGTGCGGCTGCTGCTGCCGCGCGAGGGCGTCTATCGACTCGTCGGCGGACGCGCGCAAACCGAGCAGCGCGTCGCGCTCGGCGCCGATGCGAACGGCAGGCTCACCGCGCTCATCCACACCGGCTTCACCGCCAAGCCGCCCGCGAGCGCCATGCCCGAGCCGTTCATCGTGCCCACGCGTAGCGCCTATGCCGCGGGCGCAATGCTCCTCGACGTGCAGGTGGTCGAGGTCGATGGCCTGTCGAACACCTTCATGCGCGCGCCGGGTGAGGCCGTCGGCACCTTCGCGGTCGAATGCGCGATCGACGAGCTGGCAGAGGTGGCGGGCATCGACCCGATCGAGCTCCGTATCCGGAACGAGCCCGATAAGGACCCCGTGTCGGGCCTGCCTTTCTCCGGCCGCAACCTCGTCGAGGCGTATCGCCTGGGGGCCGAGCGGTTCGGCTGGGACCGGCGTTCGCCTGCACCGCGGTCGCGGCGCGAGGGCGAGTGGTGGGTCGGCATGGGCTGTGCCACCGGTACCTATCCCTATTACCGGATGCCGGGCGGCGCGGCGCGCATCACCCTGACCGCAGAGGGGGCGACGGTCGACATCGCCGCGCACGAGATGGGAATGGGCACCGCCACGGCTGCGACGCAGGTCGCAGCCGACCGGCTCGGCCTCGACCCCGCGGCGATCACGTTCAACTATGGCGACTCGACTTTGCCCGGCACGGTGATGGCGGGCGGGTCGCAGCAGACCGCCTCGATCGGCGCGTCGGTCGTCGCCGCGCATCGTGCGCTCGTGGCCGAGCTCGTCAAGCTCGCGGGGAACGACTCGCCGATCGCGGGAGCCAAGCCCGATGAGCTGTCCTGCCGCGACGCGGGCCTCTGCCGCGCCGATAACGAGGCGGCGTACGAGAGCTATGCCTCGATCCTTGCCCGGGCCAACCGTCCGTCGATCACGGTGGAGGCGACCCCGTCGATGCCGTTCGAGATGATGCACTGGTCGATGCACAGCCATTCCGCGATGTTCGCCGAGGTGCGGGTGAACGCGGTCACCGGTGAGATCAGGGTAAGCCGCTTCCTCGGCAGCTTTGACTGCGGCCGCATCCTCAATTCCAAGACTGCGGCCAGCCAGTTCAGGGGCGGCATCATCATGGGCCTCGGCCTCGCGCTCATGGAGGAGACGCAGTTCGACGCGCGCACTGGGCGGATCATGAACCCCAGCCTTGCCGAATATCACCTGCCGGTGCATCTCGACGTGCCCGATATCGAGGTGATCTGGACCGACATCCCCGATCCCCACACGCCGATGGGCGCACGTGGAATCGGCGAGATCGGCATCACCGGCACCGGCGCGGCGGTCGCGAACGCGGTCTATAACGCGGTCGGCAAGCGCGTGCGCGATCTGCCGATCACGCTCGACAAGCTGTTGTAAGGAATGACGATGATCCTGCTGGCGATGGCCCTCCAGACCGCGACGCTGGGCGCCACCAACTACACCGTCGATGCACCCATGACGGTGCCGGCGGGCAAGCCCGATCTGGCCGACGAGTTCGACGGCCCGCGCGTCGATACGCGTGTCTGGCGCTACGACACCTCGCGCAACGCGGTGGGATGGGCGAACAACGAGAAGCAATATTACGCCGCCGATCGGCGCGAGAATGCGCGCATCGAAAAGGGCGCGCTGGTCATCGAGGCGCGGCGCGAGACGCTGTCGAAGGATCGCTTCGCCGACTGGGGCGGGCAGGGGTACAGCTCGGCCAAGCTCGTCAGCCGCGAGGCGCTCGGCTACGGCTTCTATTCGGTGCGCGCGCAGCTGCCGTGCGAGCGGGGCAGCTGGCCAGCGATCTGGCTGTTGCCAGAGCGCGGCAAATGGCCTGACATGGGCGAGATCGACATCATGGAGATGGTCGGCTGGGACGCGGGCGTCGTCCATGGCACGCTCCATTCGGGCGATTACAACCATATGAAGGGGACGCAGCGCGGCGCGCAGGTGCGCGTGCCCGACGCCTGCACCGCATATCACGACTATCAGCTCGACTGGCGGCCCGATTCGATCACGATCGGCATCGACGGCCGCGCCTATATGCGCGTGCCCAACACTCAGGCGGGTGACAAGGGTGCCTGGCCGTTCGACCGGCCCTATCACCTGATCCTCAACCTCGCGGTCGGCGGCGACTGGGGCGGCAAGATGGGGATCGACGACAGCGCGTTCCCGATGCGCTTCTCGATCGACCATGTGCGCTACTGGAAAGCGAAATAAGCGCGGGCCGCACCATTTCGTCCGGCGCGCGTTAGGCGGTCATGCGCGCCTTTGCCGACCTGCTCGACCGCCTGATCTATACGCGGTCGCGCAATGCCAAGCTCAAGCTGATCGCTGACTATCTGCGTGCGACGCCCGATCCGGATCGCGGCTGGGCGCTGGCGGCGCTGACGGGCGAGGTCGATTTGCCGGCGGTCAAGCCGGCGCTGATCCGCGCGCTGATCGCCGAGCGCGTCGATCCGGTGTTGTTCGCGATGAGCCGTGATTTCGTCGGAGATACGGCGGAAACGGTGGCGCTGCTCTGGCCCGAGCCCGCGGAGAAGCGCGCGTACAATGCCGAGCCGCTGACGGTCGCGCAGGTGATCGACCGGCTCGCCTCGCTCAGCCGCTCGGATGCGCCCGCCGTGCTTGCCGACATGCTCGACCGGCTGGAGGCCGACGAGCGGTACGCGCTGCTCAAGCTCGCGACCGGCGGACTCCGGGTGGGCGTGTCGGCACGGCTCGCCAAAACGGCGCTGGCGCAGGCCTTCGGCCTCGACGTCGATGCCGTCGAGGAGGTGTGGCACGGGATCGCGCCGCCCTATGCCGAGCTGTTTGACTGGGCTGAGGGGCGGGGCGCACAGCCCACGGCCGCCGACGTGCCGGTATTCCGTCCCTTCATGCTCGCGCATCCGCTCGAGGACGGCACTGTCGACCTTGCCGACTATGCCGCCGAGTGGAAATGGGACGGTATCCGTGTGCAGCTCGTCCATGTCGCCGGTCAGACGCGCCTCTACAGCCGCGCGGGCGACGACGTGACGGGCAGCTTTCCGGAGGTCGCCGCGGCATTTGCGACGCCGGGCGTGCTCGACGGCGAATTGCTGGTGAAAGGCGAGGCGCAGGGCGGCGAGGCCGCGAGCTTCAACGCGCTGCAACAGCGGTTGGGCCGCAAGGTCGTCTCGGCGAAGATGCTCGCCGATTATCCCGCGTTCGTCCGCCTCTACGACATCCTGTTCGACGGGCCGGAGGATTTGCGGACACTGCCCTGGGCCGAGCGACGCCAGCGGCTGGAGGCGTTCATGCCCCGCCTCGATCGCGACCGGTTCGACCTCAGCCGGGTCATCGACGCAACCGACTTCGACGCGCTGACCGAGATCCGCGCGGGTGCCCGCGACTCGGCAATCGAGGGCGTGATGCTCAAGCGGCGCGACTCGCCCTACGTCGCGGGGCGGCGCGTCGGCCTGTGGTACAAGTGGAAGCGCGATCCGCTGACCGCCGATTGCGTGATGATGTACGCCCAGCGCGGCAACGGCAAGCGGTCGAGCTTCTACAGCGATTACACCTTCGGCTGCTGGACCGAGGACGGCGAACTGCTGCCCGTCGGCAAGGCCTATTCGGGCTTCACCGACGAGGAGTTGAAATGGCTCGACCGGTTTGTGCGCAACCACACCGTCCAGCGCTTCGGCCCGGTGCGCGAGGTCGAGAAGACGCTGGTGCTCGAAGTCGCGTTCGATTCGATCCACGAATCGAAGCGCCACAAATCGGGCCTCGCGATGCGCTTCCCCCGCATTGCGCGGATCCGGCGCGACAAGCCGGCGGCGGAAGCGGACCGGGTGGAGACGCTCCAACGGATGGTAACGTGAGTGCGCTTCGTCCTACGGGAGTGGGATCGCTCAGCAGCGGAGCGTGGCGCCAAGTTGTGAACGGCCACAGTCTCACTGGGGCGACCAGGTTCTGAGCTGCTTGACCCCTCAGCCACCACCGTCGTCAGCCCGACCGTAGTCGGGGTTACGGTGATTACAGCCCCGCTTCGACCGCCAGCCGCACCATCTCCGCCGAGCGACTGATGCCGAGGCGTTCCATGACGATCGCGCGGTGCATCTTCACCGTCTTTTCGGAAAGACCCAGCACGCCGGCGATCTGCTTGTTCAAGAGCCCCTTGGCGACGAGCATCAGCACCTGGCGCTGACGCTCGGACAGCGCCTTGATGCTTTCGGCCGCGCGGATGCGGCGGCTGGTCGAGGGACCGGGCACGCCCTCCGCCAATTCGACCTGCGAGCCGACAAAATAGGCGAGTGCGCCTTCCTCGTCGAACATCGGCGCGACGACGACGGCGTTGCGGAAGGGGGTGCCGTCCTTCTTGTAGTTGAGAATCTCGACTAGCACCGGGCGCTGCTCGCGCACGCCCGAGCGGATTTCCTCGGTCAGCCAGGGCTCGGTTCCCGACCCGGCGAGAAAGCGGCAGTTACGCCCGAGGATCTCGTCGCGCCCATAGCCCGTCAACGAACAGAACGCCTCGTTACAGGCGACGATCGGATTGTCCTGGATGCGTGGGTTCGAGATCACCGATGCGATCGGGCTGCCCGCGATCATCGCCTCGACCCAGGGCTCGATGGTCAGGACCGGTTCAGGGAAAGGCGACATGACCGTACAATAATCATTCCGGCCAAGTTGTTCCAGTAGCGTTACACCTTTCGCGCCGAACGGCACGAAGTCGGACGTCAGCGACGCTCGGGTACGGTGAAGCGCCCGGTCACGCGTCCGCTCTGGCGCACCACGCCGTTGTCGGTCGCGGTCCCGCCCGCGCCGCCGCCGACGGAGGAGCCGTCGATGACCGCACGCCCGGTGTCGAGGTTGATCGACAGCCGCCCGCCGGTCACGGTGTTGGTCCCCTGCGTGAGCGAGACGCCGCCAAGCATCGTGATGACCCGCCGGTTGAGGTCGTAGACACCGTACTGCGCGCGCGCGCGCTGCTGCGGCCGCACCACCGTCACGCCGCCCGAGGCATCCAGCCGAGACACCTGCGGGCTGCCACCGATCACCTGGCCGGTATAGGCGACGGTCACGCGGTCGGCGGTCAGCGTCATGTTCGACTGGCGGATATTGACCCCGCCCGACAGCACGGCGCGGTTGGCGCGATCCTGAAGCTCGATCGCGTTGGCGGCGAAGTCGATGGGTGCAGCGGTGTCGTGCCGCTGCGCCCCCGCGATACCAGGAAAGGTCGTGCCGGCGAGCACGAGTGCGAGCGGGGCGAGGGCGCGAAGCATCAGCGCCTATTTGCGCGCTTCGGGACGATCCGCAAGCGGGCGTCGCCGACGATTCGCACGGTGCGCGCCTCGAGATCGGCTTCGAGCCGGTTGCCGCTGAAATTGCCTTGCGGGGTCGAGCCCGTCACCGCGCCGCCCGACCGCAGCCGACGAGTGCGCAGATCGACCGTCGCGTCGCGCGTGTCGAGCGCATAGCCATCGGCGGCGCGGACGGCGATCGGACCGTCGACGGCGACGCGATCGGTTTCCATGTCGTAGCGGCCCTGGTCGGCCTTGATCGTCGCGGGGCCGTCCTGAAGCTCAATGCCCGCCGCCAGCTGGTTGAGCCGGACCACACGCTCAGCGGAACTCTTCTGCACCGCCGAGCCGGCATCGAGCTCGAACGCCCGCCCCTTATCATCGGCGCCGCGGTAGCGCGCGGCCTGGATGCGCATCCGCTCGGCGGCGATGTCCACCTTGTTCTTGTCGAGCACGAACGACACGTCGCCGCCCATGAACAGGGGCGCCATGACAAGGAACGCCGCAAGGATGCCGATCCCCATCGGCAGCACCACCTGGAGCAGCCGCACGAGCGCGTCGTGGCGGCTGCCGGGGGCGGCCCAGCGCTGGCGCTCGGTACGGACGCGGACGGCGATCTCGGACAATGGCGGCTCCCGGCGGGTGGGCGGTCAGGCGTGGGCGAAGATATCGACCTCGGGCCAGCCGGCAAGGTCGAGCTCGGCGCGCGCGGGCAGGAAGTCGAAGCACGCCTGGGCGAGCGCCGTCCGCCCCTCGCGCGCAAGCCGCTTGTCGAACTCCGCCTTGAGCGCGTGGAGAAATCGCACGTCGGAGGCGGCATAGTCCTTCTGCGCGTCCGACAGGTCGGGGCCGCCCCAGTCCGAGGATTGCTGCTGCTTCGAGATGTCCTGGCCGAGCAGCTCGCGCACCAGCTCCTTGAGGCCGTGGCGGTCGGTATAGGTACGCACCAGCCGCGAGGCGATCTTGGTGCAATAGACCGGCGCCGCGACGACCCCCAGATAATGGCGGATCGCCGCCACGTCGAAGCGGGCGAAGTGGTAGAGCTTCAACCGCGCGGGATCGGCGAGCACCGCACGCAGATTGGGCGCGGCATAGTTGCTGCCGGGCGCGAAACGGACGAGATGCTCGTCGCCGCCGCCATCCGACAGCTGCACGACGCAGAGCCGGTCGCGCGGGGTGATCAGGCCCATCGTCTCGGTATCGACGGCGATTGAGGCGCCGGGGGCGAAGACGCGCGCGGGCAAGTCTTCCTCATGGAAATGAACGGTCATCGCCGGCCCATAGGCAAAGCCGGGGCCGGGCTCAATGCCCGGCCTTCGCCCGCTCACGCCGCCGCCGGGCGAAGATGTTGAGCATCTCCACCCCGGCGGAGAACGCCATCGCCGTGTAGATATAGCCCTTGGGAATATGCGCGCCGAACCCCTCCGCGATCAGCACCATCCCGATCATCAGGAGGAAGCCGAGTGCCAGCATCACCACTGTCGGGTTGCGGTTGATGAAGTTGGCGAGCGGATCGGCGGCGATCAGCATGACCGTCACCGCGGCGATGACAGCGACATACATGATCTCGACATGCTCGGTCATGCCGACCGCGGTCAGGATCGAGTCGATCGAGAAGACGATGTCGAGGAGGATGATCTGTACGATCGCGGCGGTGAACCCGATCTCGACCGCGCTGCGCGTCTTGTCGAGCAGTTCCTCGCTTTCGCCGCCGTCGAGCGTGTGGTGAATTTCCTTCGTTGCCTTCCACATCAGGAACAGGCCGCCGGCGATCAGGATGAGGTCGCGCCACGAGAATTGCGTCTCGAAACTCGGCTCGCCATGCGCGCCGAGCGGCCCGGTGATGCCGAGGTCGAAGACCGGCGCCGTCAGTGCGACGATCCAGGCGATCGCGGTCAGCAGGAGCAACCGCATGACGAGCGCCAGCCCGATGCCGATTCGCCGCGCCTTCTGCCGATCGGCCTCGGGCAGCTTGTTCGACAGGATCGAGATGAAGATCAGGTTGTCGATGCCGAGCACCACCTCCATCACCACGAGGGTGACGAGAGCGGCCCATGCGGCGGGGTCGGCAAGAAGAGCGGAGATGTTTTCCATGACCTGTGCTTTCGCCGCGACGAAAGCCCGGCGCAATGCTTGGTTCCGGATAAACGACGTTTCTGCGACGATTTCGTTCGCGGTGGCGGCGTTTATCGGTTATGTCCTGACAAGAAGCGCGCGGTTTCCGGGCGCTGGAACACCTGCGTTATTCGTCCGGCGCTTGGGGTTAAGGGATTGCAACGGGCGAACCGGGAAGACGAACAGGGCATGAGTTTCGATCGAGGGCGCGGCGGTGGCCGCGGTGGCCGCGGCGGCAAGGACAAGCGCGACTTTTTCGGCGGCGATGAGTTCGGCGGCGGCGGTGGCGGCTTCGGCGATCGCGGCGGCTTCGGCGGCGGCGACCGCTTCGGCGGTGGCGGCGGCTATGGCGGCGGCGGCGGCGGTTTCGGCGGCGGTGGCGGCGGTTATCGCGGCGGCGGTGGCGGCTTCGGCGGCGGTGGTTTCGGCGGTGGCGGCGGCGGTGGCCGCGGCATGCCCCCGCAGGTCGTCGGCGAGGGTACGGGCGTCGTCAAGTTCTTCAACGGCCAGAAGGGCTTCGGCTTCATCGTCCGTGACGATGGCGGCGAGGACGTGTTCGTCCACATCTCCGCGGTCGAGCAGGCGGGCCTCACCGGCCTGGCCGAGGGTCAGCCGCTGGGCTTCACGCTCGTCGATCGCGGCGGCCGCATCTCGGCCACCGAACTCAAGATCGAGGGCGAGCCGCTTCCGGTCACCGGCGGCGGTGCGCCGCGCGGCGATCGCGATGCCGGGCCGCGCGGTGGCGCCGGTGGTCCGCAGCGCCAGCTGACCGGCGAGCGTTCGTCGGGCACGGTCAAGTTCTTCAACGCGATGAAGGGCTTCGGCTTCATTCAGCGCGATGACGGCCAGCCCGATGCGTTCGTCCACATCTCGGCCGTCGAGCGCGCAGGTCTACCGACGCTCAACGAGGGTGACCGGCTCGAGTTCGAGCTCGAGGTCGATCGTCGCGGCAAGTACGCCGCGGTGAACCTGAACCCCGTTCAGTAACCGGCCGGTCGAAGGGCACGCCCACGTGCGCGCCGCGACGATCCTGAATATCGCCGCGTCGGTTCTTGCCGGCGCGGCGTTTTCATGCGCGGCGTTCCTGGCCCCGTCACGGGCGCAGGAGGCGGAGCCCGCTGCCACCTGTCCCGTGCCCGCGCTCGAGCCCGTGCGCATCGTCGCGCGGATGCCGCACGACCCGCGCGCGTTTACGCAGGGGCTGATCTTCCACGAGGGAGCACTGCTCGAAACGACCGGGCAATATGGCGAGTCGGAGCTCCGGAGGATCGACCTGCGTACGGGCCGCGTGCTTGCACGGCGCGCGCTGCATCAAAGCCAGTTTGGCGAGGGGCTGGGACGCATCGGCGACGAGCTGGTCGTGCTCACCTGGACGAACGGCTATGCCCCCCGCTTCAACGCGGACACGTTCCGGCCGCTTGGCGGTTTCCGCTATGCGGGCGAGGGTTGGGGGCTGACCACTGACGGCAAACGCTGGATTCGCTCGGACGGCAGCGACAGCCTGATCTTCCACGATCCCACCACCTTCGCGGAGACGGGCCGCGTCCGCGTGACCTTGGCGGGCACGCCGCTGCCGCAGCTCAACGAGCTCGAATGGGTCGACGGGCAGGTCTTCGCCAATGTCTGGCACAGCGACGTTATCGTCGCGATCGACCCGAGGACGGGCTGCGTCGCCCGCCGCTTCGATCTCACCCCGCTGGCGCGCGAGGTCGCCGCGCCCGATCCCGAAGCGGTGCTCAACGGCATTGCATGGGACGAGAAAGGCCGGCGACTCTTCGTCACGGGCAAGGACTGGCCGCGATTGTTCGAGATCGCGCTGCCGGAGCGGAACTAGCCTGACTGCGTTAGGGACGCATGGGCAAGCTGATCGACGGCAAATGGACAAGCGGCGACGCGGTCGCGCCGACCAACGACAAGGGCGAGTTCGAACGCGCGGACAGCGGCTTTCGTGGCTGGCTGACGCGCGATGGCGAACCGGGCCCGGACGGTCAGAAGGGATGGCGGGCCGAGCCCGGCCGCTATCGCCTCTATGTCAGCCTTGCCTGTCCCTGGGCGCATCGAACGCTGGTCGTGCGCGCGCTCAAGCAGCTCGAAGACCTGATCCCCGTCACCGTCGTCGGTCCGGTTATGGGCGAGCACGGCTGGAGCTTCGCCGAAACCTATGGCGGGACCGGCGAGCCGCTCTACGGCCTCGACCATCTCCATCAGCTCTATACCCGCGCGCGACCCGAGATGACGGGCAAGGTGACGGTGCCGGTGCTGTGGGACGAGCACGAGCGGACGATCGTCAGCAACGAGTCCGCCGACATTCTGCGGATGCTCTCGACTGCGTTTGACGATCTGGGCGCGGTAGCGGGCGACTTCTATCCCGCCGAGCTTCGAGGTGAGATCGATGCGGTGAACGAACGCGTCTATCCGGGCCTCAACAACGGCGTCTATCGTGCCGGGTTCGCGACGAAGCAGGCGGCGTATGAGAAAGCTGCGCGAGAGGTCTTCGCAACCCTCGACTGGCTGGAGGCGCGGCTCAACGGGCGCGAATGGCTGGCCGGCGGTCAGTTGACCGAGGCGGATATCCGCACCTTCACGACCCTGGTGCGCTTCGATCCCGTCTATCACGGTCATTTCAAATGCAACTGGCGGCGGCTGGTCGATTATCCGCGCCTTTCAGATTTCGCCGCCCGCATTGCCGCGCTGCCCGGCGTCGCATCGACAATCGACCTCCACCACATCAAGACGCATTATTATCGCAGCCATCCCGACATCAATCCGACGGGCATCGTACCAATTGGTCCGGCCGATGGCCTTGTCGGCGCGGCGGAGGGCGGTTGAACGCGGGCGCCGGCGCCCGCATAAGGCGCGATATGTCGCGTACCGCCCTCCTCGCCGTTCTGCCGCTCCTCGCCATCTCGGGGTGCGTCGCGCCGTCCCGGCCGCTGCCCAGCCCCCCGCCGGCGCCCCGGCC
Source organism: Sphingomonas spermidinifaciens (assembly GCF_002351485.1). Taxonomy (GTDB): domain Bacteria; phylum Pseudomonadota; class Alphaproteobacteria; order Sphingomonadales; family Sphingomonadaceae; genus Sphingomonas; species Sphingomonas spermidinifaciens. The sequence continues at coordinate 960,403 of NZ_NWMW01000002.1, forward strand.
AACCCCTGCGCCCGTCCCCGTGCCCGCCCCGCCGCCACCACCCCCCGCGTCGAGCGACTGGCGCGACTGGCCGCTGACGCCGGGGAACTGGCGCTATGCCGCGGTGCCCGGCGGGTCGGTGGCGCGATTCGGAGCGGGGGTCGCGACTCTCTCCTGCGACCGGACGAGCGCGAGCGTGACCCTCACCTTTCAGGGGAGCGGCACCCGCGCGGTCGTGCGGACCAGCAGCACCGCGCGCACGCTGGCGCTGACGCCGGGAACGGGGGGCGTGTCGGTGCGACTGCCCGCGCGTGATGGCCTGCTCGACGCGATGGGCTTTAGCCGCGGCCGTTTCGTGGTGGAGGGTGTTAGCCCGCGGCCGCTCGTCATTCCCGCCTGGCCGGAGATCCTGCGCGTGGCCGAGGATTGCCGGTAGGGCTTTCCTCCGAGGCCTTCACCCCGCCCGAAAGGTCAGACCCGCCTTCGCCGCCAGCCGGTCGCGCAGCCGCTCGCCCAGCAGCGCCGTCGGCGTCCAGACACCGCCCTCGCTTCCGGTCTCGCCCAGAAGGAGCGCCGTTTCCGCGATCATCTTCGACGTCGAGCCGTAGCCGGGGTCCATGTCGCCGGTCACCACTGCCTCGGCGCGATCGCCGTCACTCATCTCGGCGATGAAGAGAAGGTCGTAGAAGCCTGCCTCTCGCTCCTCGCGGGTCGGCCCTTCGCCGGGCGCCGGCCCCTTGTCGCCGCCGATCGGATTCATCTTGGTGATCGCCTCGGCCGCCGCTTTGCCGAGTTCCCCCAGGCCCGGCGCGATCATCATCTCGTCATAGACGAAGTCGGTGCCATAGGCGTGGCCGGCGAGCGCGTTGGTGCGGTGGACGTTCTTGGTGTTGATCGTCGCCATGACGAACGGCGCGACCCAGGCGCCGACCGCGGCGTCGTATTCGGGGAGCATGCCGGTGGGCTGCGACGGCCCCTCGAACCCCGGCGTCAGCGCGAAGGGGTTGAGCATCAGCTTCAGGATGCTGGGGTCGCGGGCGGCGGCGGCCATCGTCGCCTTGGCGCTGGCGAAGGTGCCGCCCGAGAAGGTGCCCTGCATCTTGCGGATGCGGCCCTTCACGCGAGGGGCGGGGCGGCCGAACTTCGCGCTGGCCGCACGCTGCGCCTCATAGACGCCAAGGTCGAAGGGGATGGAGTCAAAGCCGCAGGAGAAGACGATCCGCGCGCCCGACGCCTTCGCATCGGCATCGTATTTGTCGATCATCGCACGCATCCAGGCCGGTTCGCCGCACAGGTCGACATATCCGGTGCCGGTATGCGCGGCGGCGGCGACGAGTGGCTCGCCGTACAACTGATAGGGGCCGACGGTGGTCAGCACGACCTTCGTCCGCTCGCACATCGCCTTGAGCGCGGAAGGGTCGTCGGCGCCGGCGACGATCAGCGGGGTGTCGGCCGGCGCGCCGACCTCGGCCCGCGCCGCTTCGAGCTTGGTGAGCGAGCGGCCTGCCATTGCCCAGCGGGGAGCGGGATCGCGCTTCGCCAGATATTCGGCCACGAGCTTCCCCGTATAGCCGGTGGCGCCATAGACGATGACGTCGAACTCGCGATCCATGTTCCGCTCCCGATCAGTTTCGTTATGCAACCTCATTGAATTGCAGCGCCGCGAGCCGCGCGTAAAGCCCGCTGTTCGCGGCGAGCGCCGAATGGGTGCCGGTCTCGACGATCCGGCCGTTCTCCATAACGACGATGCGGTCGGCGTTGCGCACGGTGGCGAGGCGGTGAGCGATGACGAGCGTGGTGCGCGTCGCCATCAGCCGCTCGAGCGCGTCCTGCACCAGCCGCTCGCTCTCGGCATCGAGCGCCGAGGTCGCCTCGTCGAGGAGCAGGATCGGCGCGTCGCGCAATAGCGCGCGCGCAATCGCAATCCGCTGGCGCTGCCCGCCCGACAGTCGAGCGCCGCCCTCTCCGAGGAAGGTGTCGAGGCCCTGAGGGAGCGTGCGCAGGAACTCGGCGGCGTTGGCCGCCTCGGCGGCTTCCCAGATCGCTTCGTCGCTCGCGTCCCAGCGGCCGTAGCGCAGGTTGTCGCGGGCCGAGGCGGCAAAGATCACCGTCTCCTGCGGCACCATCGCGATGCGCGCGCGCACGTCGGCGGGATCGGCATGGGCGACGTTGATGCCGTCGATCCGCACCTCGCCCGCTTCCGGGTCGTAAAAGCGCTCGGCAAGCTGAAAGAGCGTCGACTTGCCCGCGCCGGAGGGGCCGACGACGGCGACCGTCTCGCCAGCTGCCACGTCGAGCGTGAAATCGTAGAGCGCGGCATGTTCGGGGCGCGTCGGATAGCGGAAGGTGACGCGATCGAACGACACGCGCCCCTGCGCCGGTTGCGGCAGCGGCTGCGGGTTCGCCGGCGCGGCAATGTCGGGCGTCTCGGCGAGCAGCTCGGCCAGCCGCGCGGCGGCGCCGGAGGCGCGGAGGAGATCGCCGTAGACCTCGATCAGCGCGCCGAACGCGCCGGTGACGAGGCCGGCGGTCAGTACGAACGCGGTAATCGATCCGCCGGTGCTCCGGCCCGACGCGACGTCGGCGACCGCTTCCCAGATGATGAGCGTGACCGCGCCAAAGAGGAGGAGAATAACGAGCGCAGTCATCATCGCGCGCGTGCCGAACCGCGCCTTGGCGGTGGCGAAGCCGCGATCGACCGCGGCGGCGAAGCGGTCGGCCTCGCGCCCTTCCTGCCCGAACGCCTGAACGATCTTCATAGCGCCCAGCGCTTCGTTGGCGGTTGCGCCAATGTCTGCCACCCGGTCCTGGCTCGACCGCGACAGCCGCCGGACGCGCGCGCCCAAGAGGAAGATCGGCAGCACGATCAGCGGCAGGCCGAGGATGAGATAACCGGCGATCTTGGGGCTGAGCGCAAAGAGATAAACGGTGCCACCGACGCCGACGAGGAGGTTGCGAAGCGCGACCGATACGGTCGATCCGACGATCTGCTCGACGATCGCAGTGTCGGCGGTCAGGCGGCTGGCGATCTCCGACGGCCGGTTCTCCTCGAACCAGCGCGGCGCGAGGCGAAGGAGGTTCCGCTGCACTGCCACGCGCATGTCGGCGACCGTCCGTTCGGCCAGCCAGGAAACGAACCAGAAGCGCGCGGCGGTCGCAAAGGCGAGCACCGCCACGACCATCAGCAGCCGGTGGAAATAGGGCGCGATCGCCGCCGCGTCGCCGCCCGCGAAGCCGTTGTCGACGACCAGCTGAAAGGTGCGCGGGATGTAGAGCGTCGCCGTCGCCGCGACCAGCAGCGCGAGAACCGCGCAGGCGAGCTGGAGCGGATAGCGCTGCGTGAAGCGCCAGACGACGAGGAGGTTCGAGAGTTTGCGCGGCGGGGCGGTCGGGGCGGGGGCAGCGGTGGCCATGCGCGGGGCCTAGCGCGAAGCGCGGGGCGGGGGAAGGCGGCCGATCGTCCCGGAAAGCGATGCTTGCTTGGCGGGGCGGGCGGCGGCGCCTATCTCCCGCCCATGCATATCGCCGCAGACACGATCGCGCTCATCGGTAACACTCCGCTCGTCCGGCTGAAGGGGCCGAGCGAGGCCGCGAATGCCGAGATCTTCGCCAAGTGCGAGTTCGCCAATCCGGGCGCGAGCGTGAAGGATCGCGCTGCCCGCTTCATCGTCGAGGATGCCGAGGAGAAGGGGCTGATCCGGCCCGGCGGCACCTTTGTCGAGGGGACGGCGGGGAACACCGGCATCGGCCTCGCGCTGGTCGCCAATGCCAAGGGCTATAAGACGATCATCGTCATGCCCGAGACGCAGAGCCGCGAGAAGATGGACACGCTGCGCGCGCTTGGCGCCGAGCTCGTGCTCGTGCCCGCCGCGCCCTATTCGAACCCCGGCCATTTCGTCCACACCAGCCGCCGCATCGCCGAGGAGACGCCGAACGCGGTCTGGGCCAACCAGTTCGACAATATCGCCAATCGCCGCGCCCACATCGTCGGCACCGCGCCCGAGATCTGGGAGCAGATGGAGGGGCGGGTCGACGGCTTCACCTGCGCGGTGGGGACCGGTGGTACGCTGGCGGGGGTGGGGCTCGGCCTCAAGGAGAAGGACGCGAACATCCGTATCGCGCTCAGTGACCCGCATGGCGCCGCTCTCTACGAATATTACGCGCATGGAGAACTGAAGTCGGAAGGGTCTTCGGTCGCCGAGGGGATCGGGCAGGGGCGGATCACCGCCAATCTGGAAGGCGCGCCGATCGACACACAGTATCGCATCTCCGACGCCGAGGGTTACGAGTGGGTTCGCCGCCTCCTTGACGAGGAGGGGCTGTGCCTCGGCCTGTCGTCAGGGATCAACGTCGCCGGCGCCGTGCGGCTGGCGCGCGACATCGGGCCGGGCGCGCGTGTGGCGACGATCCTGTGCGACACCGGATTCCGGTACCTCTCCACGCTCTACAATGACGAGTGGCTGAAGGCGAAGGGACTCACCTGATCCTCCCCGTCCCGGGGAGGTTTGCTTGACGTACCCTGGCGGAGGCCGGCGTCCAGTTGCGCCCCGCTGATAGGAGCGTGTCGCGCCTTACCTGACGTGCCGCAGTTGAACCCCGGCTTACGCCGGGGGTACGGCGTTGCTAGTGGACCCTCACCTCTGCCTCGCCCACGCTCGCACGAGGCAGGCCGGCCCCCTTGCAGACCGATACGCCCTCGAAGCTGGCGATGCGCCAATGATCGGTGCGGCGCATGAGAATCACGCAGTCCGCAGAGGCCACCGGATCGCCCGTCAGGCAGTCGCGGATGGTCAGGAAGGCGCGGACTTTCATCTCGCGGCCGCTCGCCGCGCGATCGACGATGATGTTGGTAAAATGGTGGCGCCAGTTGCCGTGCCCGCGCGCCTGAATGTCGTCGGGCACGCGCATGATCCCCGCGCGGCCCTCGATCGTGTCCATGCCGCATTTGGCGAAGCGCGCATCTACGGTGAACAGCTGCTCCCATTCACCCGCATCGTGATGATCGAGCGCCCAGCAATAGCGGCTCAGCACCTCGTGCAGTTCGAGCTTGGTGACGGGATCGACGCTCGACAGACCCATGACGACTCTCCAACGCTTATGGTTTGCTGTATCAAACCATGAGCGAGGGAGAGGTTGCAAGACTGGAATCTAGGTTCCGGTTCCGCGACCGGTTTTCGCCTGCAGCGCGTCAATCGCTTTCGACGCGTCGGCCTTGGTCAGCGAGTCGTCAAACGATTCGCCCGCTTCCTCGCTCAGCGTCTTCAGATAGCTCGCCTGGGCGCCGGTCATGGGCTCGTCGCCGGTCGTCCAGTCGTCGGGGTCCTTCTCGGCGTTCGAGAATGGCTCGGTCTTGGGGTTTTGCGGGTCGGCCACGGGAAATCTCCTTCGCCGTGGCCAACGCACGATGTTCTCAATGTGTTCCGGTCATGCGGTCCAGGGCTGATAGGGCAGGTCGAGATCGTCCGCGACTGCCTTGAACGCGATCTTGCCCTGGTAGACGTTGAGCCCGTTGGCGAGGTGCCGGTCAGCCTTCATCGCCGCCTCCGCGCCCAGATTTGCGAGGCGGAGCGCGAAGGGCAGCGTCGCGTTGTTGAGCGCGAAGGCGCTGGTACGCGCAACCGCGCCGGGCATGTTGGCGACGCAATAGTGGATCACGCCATCGACCTCGAACACCGGATCCTCGTGCGTAGTGGCATGGCTCGTCTCGAAGCAGCCGCCCTGGTCGATGGCGATGTCGACCATCACCGAACCGCGCTTCATCGTCTTCACCATCTCGCGCGTGACGAGCTTGGGCGCCGCCGCGCCGGGGACGAGCACCGCGCCGATGACGAGGTGCGCGTTCTTCACCGCCGCCGCGATCGCCGCCTTCGAAGCATAGGCGGTCTTGATCTGGCTGGAGAAGAACATGTCGAGTTCGGCGAGGCGATCGTTGTTGATGTCGTAGATCGTCACGTCGGCGCGCATGCCGACCGCCATCTGCGCGGCGTTCACGCCCGAAACGCCGCCGCCGAGGATCGCGACGCGCGCCGGCGCCACGCCCGGAACGCCGCCGAGCAGCACGCCGCGGCCGCCCTGTTCCTTCTCGAGATAGTGCGCGCCGACCTGCACCGACATGCGGCCCGCGACCTCGCTCATCGGCTTCAAGAGCGGCAGGCTGCGCGAGTCGCTGGTGACGGTTTCATAGGCGATGCAGGTTGCCCCCGACTTCATCAGCCCCTCGGCCTGCGGCTTGTCGGCGGCGAGGTGGAGATAGGTGAAGAGCGTGTGGCGCGGCTCAAGCAGCGCGATCTCCTGCGGCTGAGGCTCCTTGACCTTCACGATCATGTCGCTCTGCGCGAACACCTCGGCCGCGGTCGCGACGATGCGCGCGCCGGCGGCGACATAGTCCTGATCCTCGAAGTCGATGCCCCCGCCCGCCCGGGTCTCGACGGTGACCTCGTGCCCCGCGGCGACAAGCTCGGCAACCGAGGGCGGGGTCAGGCCGACGCGATATTCGTGGTTCTTGATTTCCTTGGGCACGCCAATCCGCATCGCTCATCTCCTGGTCTAGTATCGGCCGATACTAGCATCGGTGCGCAGGCTATGTCCGTGCAAAGGCACCCGTATGACCGTCCGCTTGTGCATGGATCACGCTCGCAAAGTCCTTTAGGGGCGTGATCCATGCAGATCGACCGCATCGACCGCGCCATCCTGCGCGTGCTGGCCGACGATGCTCGCGCCCCGGTGGCGCGCGTCGCCGACCAGTGTGGCCTTTCCCAATCAGCGTGCTCGCGCCGCATCGCGGCGCTCGAGGCGGCGGGCGCGATCCGCGGTTATGGCGCACGGCTAGGAGCACGGCGACTCGGCGTCCATGTGACGGCGCTGGTCGACATCACCCTGTCGACTCAGGTCGAGGAAGACCTTGCCGCCTTCGAGCGCGCGGTAGGCGCGATCCCCGGGGTCGTCGGCTGTGCGCTCGTCTCGGGGCAACAGGACTATCGCTTGACGATCCTTGCGCGCGACCTTGACGATTATGAGCGGCTGCACCGCGAGCATCTGGGTCGACTGCCCGGTGTCACCACGATCAATTCGAGCTTTGTCCTGCGCGAGGTGCCGACGCTGGGCGAGGCGGAGGCGATGCTGGGCGGGTGAAATCCTATCCCCCCCACGGCGAGGGGGAGGGCGGCGCCAGCCGGCGGTGGAGGGGAATGCCAGGGCCGCATCGCTTGCGGCGCCCCCCCCTCCACCAGCCTGCGACTGATCCCTCTTTGGGCGCCGGGGAGAAATGCCCACGTTGCGGGCTGCAGCGCACAATGCTATCGGCGCGCCGATCATGGACCGGACCGTCGCCACTGCGCTGACCTCGCCCCTGCCGGCCGCTCGGAAAGCCGCGCGCCTGTGACCCCTCCAGAAGGCGCGGCCGCCGTCGACGGCGCCCCCGCCCCCGCCCCCGCCGAACCTCTTCCCGAGGCGACCGCCGCGCACCACCACCCCGACCAGCCGATGTGGCGTCTGGTCGTCGGCGCGATCGGCATCGTGTTCGGCGACATCGGCACCAGCCCGCTCTATGCGATGAAGGAAACCTTCATCGGCCACCACCCGCTGCCGGTCGAGCCCTTCTTCATCTACGGCGTCGTCAGCCTCGTCTTCTGGACGATGGTGATGATCGTGACGATCAAATATGTCGGCTTCATCATGCGCGCCGACAATAATGGCGAGGGCGGGAGCATGTCGCTGCTCGCGCTCATCACCCGGCGGAGCGGCGGCGCCGGATGGACCGCCAGCCTCGTCATGCTCGGCGTGTTCGCGACCGCGCTGTTCTACGGCGACAGCGTCATCACCCCCGCCATTTCGGTGCTGTCGGCGGTGGAGGGGCTGACAACGGTCAACCCTGGCTTCGCGCCGTTCGTGCTGCCGATCGCGACCGCGATCCTCGTCTTCCTGTTCGTGCTCCAGGCGCGGGGCACGGAGACAATGGGCAAGCTGTTCGGCCCGATTGTGCTCGTCTATTTCGCGACGCTGGCGGTGCTGGGTGTCATACAGATCGTGACCCGGCCCGAGGTGCTGTTCGCCCTGTCGCCGCATTATGCGTTCGAGTTCTTCGCGACCCGGCCGGGCCTTGCGTTCCTCGCGCTCGGTTCGGTCGTGCTGGCCGTCACGGGAGCCGAGGCGCTTTATGCCGATATGGGGCACTTTGGGCGCAAGCCGATCTCGATCGCCTGGCTGTACCTCGTCTTCCCGGCGCTGATCCTCAATTATCTGGGCCAAGCGGCGCTGCTGCTCAACGATCCCAGCGCGGCGCAGAACCCCTTCTTCCGCATGGCCCCTGACGAATGGCGCCTGCCGCTCGTCATCCTCGCGACGATGGCGACGGTGATTGCCAGCCAGGCGGTGATCTCGGGCGCCTTCTCGATCACGCAGCAGGCGATCCAGCTCGGCTTCATCCCGCGGATGCGCATCACCCACACCAGCGCGACCACCGTCGGCCAGATCTATATCCCGACGGTCAACTGGACGCTTTTGGTCATGGTGCTGCTGCTGGTCTTCACCTTCGGCAACTCGACTGACCTCGCCGCGGCCTATGGCATCGCCGTCACGGGCACGATGTTCATCACCACCTGCATGCTCGGCGTGCTGATGTGGCGCGTGTGGCGGTTCAATCGCTTCGTCGCGGGCGGACTGTTTGCCGCCTTCCTCGTCATCGATGGCGCCTATCTCGCGTCGAACATGCTCAAGGTGACCGACGGCGGCTGGTTCCCGCTGCTGGTCGGCATCGTCATCTTCACGCTGCTGACCACCTGGTCGAAGGGGCGCAAGCTGATGATGGAGCGGCTGCGCGAGAGTGCGATGCCGATCAAGGTGTTCATCCAGTCGGCCGCCAATTCGGCAACGCGCGTACCCGGCACCGCCGTCTTCATGACCTCGACGCCCGAGGGGGTGCCGCATGCGCTGCTCCACAACCTCAAGCACAACAAGGTGCTGCACGAGCGGGTGATCCTGCTGACCGTCAAGGTCATCGACGAGCCCTATGTCGCCGAGGTCCATCGCGTGCGGCTCGAGCATCTGGAGAACGGCTTCCACCGCATGGTGCTCTGCTACGGCTTCATGGAGGAGGTGGACGTCCCCGCTGCCTTGAAGCGCATCCACAATTGCGAGGGCGAGTTCCGGATGATGGAGACGAGCTTCTTCCTCGCCCGCCAGACGCTGCTCCCCTCCGCTCGGCCCGGCATGATGATCTGGCGCGAGAAGCTGTTCGCCTGGATGCTGCGCAACGCCGAAAGCGCGATGGAGTTCTTCCGCCTGCCCACCAACCGCGTCGTCGAGCTGGGCAGCCAGGTGGAGATTTGAGCGGCGCCGACGCGCCCATCCCCCCCGCGGGAGCGCCTATCATCGTGACGGCGCTATTCGGGGCGGAGGATACGGCGTGGCTGACGGGGCTGCGCCGCGCGCACTTCCCGCCCGAGCGCAACCATCTCGACGCCCATCTGACGCTGTTCCACCACATCGCGCCGAGCCTCGCGCCCGAACTCAAGCAGCGGCTGGTGGCCGAGACGCGCGGGATTCCGGCGCCAAAGGCCCGGATCGGCGGCACCATGTCGCTGGGGCGGGGGACCGCCTTCCGGATCGAGAGCCCCGAGCTCGAGGCGATCCGCGCCCGTCTTGCCGATGCGTTCCGCGGCCTGCTGATGCCGCAGGATCAGGCCGGCTGGCGTCCGCACGTCACCATCCAGAACAAGGTCGAACCTGCCGCCGCAAAGGCGCTGAAGGCCGAGCTGGAAGCCGGGTTCAGCCCGCGGCCGCTCGCAATCGCCGGGCTGGCGGCGTGGTGGTATCGCGGCGGCCCTTGGGAAGCGTTGAGCCGCCACATGTTCGCTTGACCGGGGGGCGGGTGGCCGATATGTGGCCCGCCTCGCCGCCATGCGGCAGGCCCGTCGGGGCGGAGTAGCTCAGTTGGTTAGAGCAGCGGAATCATAATCCGCGTGTCGGGGGTTCAAGTCCCTCCTCCGCTACCACGCTTGTTCATCCGGCATCGCCTCAGCCGTGATACTCCCGGAAAACGCCCCTGATCGTCGCGCCCCGACCGCCGCACTCGCGGCAGCGTGAGCGTCGCTCCGCATCGGCGACGTGGGTCAGCGGTCCATAGACCTTCGCGATCATCTTCGGCGGCAGGATGACGGTGCGGCGACAGGTCCGGCAGCGGATCTCGGCGTGCTGACATCTGCGCTCGAAATCGAGCACCACGCGAATCGTCCGGTCGGCCATCCGCGAACGGTGAGCCGAGTTGCAGGCTGTAGGAAAGCGGCGATTAGGCCATCTCGGCTGCCCGCCGCGCCAGCATCAGCGCGCCGAGCAGGCCGGCATCGCCGTCGAGCGCGCTCGGCGCGATCACCGCATCGATCGCTTCGCCCGGCAAGAGGTAGCCGTTGTCGATCGCCCGTGCCTCGCGCCGGATGCGGTCGATCAGGCCAGGGGTGTGCAGCACCCCGCCGCCGAGCGCGATGCGGCGCGGCGACAGGGTCGCGATCAGCGTGACCGACAGGTGCGCCAGCGCCTGGGCGATGATGTCGTGGCCGACATGATCCTCGGGCAGCTCGGACAGCGAGCGGCCCCAGCGGTCGATGATCGCGGGGCCGGACGCGATCCCCTCCAGGCAGTCGCCGTGATAGGGGCAACGGCCCGCGAAGCCGAGATCGGCGGCATGGCGCGGCACGCGGAAATGGCCCATCTCGGCATGGCGCTCGCCGTCCAGCGGCACGCCGTCTACCACCACGCCGCCGCCGATGCCGGTGCCGACCGTCACATAGACGACCACGCCGCCGATGCCGCCGATCGCCGCCTCGGCCATTGCGGCCGCCGCTACGTCGGTGTCGAAGCCGATGGGGACGCGCGCCTCGCCGACGATGCCGGGGACAAGCGGCGTGCCGCTCCAGCCGGGCTTCGGCGTCTGCAGGATCTTACCCCAGCCAGGGGAGCCGCGGTCGCGGTCGATCGGGCCGAAGCTGCCGATGCCGTAAGCGGCGATCGGGCCGTGTGCGGCGGATGCCGCCGCGAAGAAGGCGCGGACCGCCGCCAGCGTCGCCTCGGGCGTCGTCGTCGGGATGCGCGCGCGCTCGCTGATCAGGCCCCAGTCGTTCCCCAGCGAGCAGACGAACTTGGTGCCGCCCGCCTCGACACAGCCATAGATACGCTCACCCATATGCGCCTCCCGGAACTGGCGCGGCTCTAGCGCACGTGGTTCTGGCAAGGTCAAGCGGGCGTGGGCTCAGTCCGGCCGGGACTGGCCGCGGTCGAGCGTGTCGCTGGGGCGGCGGGCATCCCCCTCGGCCTGATGCTCGGTCGACAGATTGGGTGCGGGCTGCGTCTTTGTGCCGCTATCGCCGGCGGTGCTCTTCTCGCCCGGCTCGGTCGAGAGGTTGGGGTCGGGCTGGGTTCGGGTATGTTCGTCGGCCATCGCGAAAGCTCCTTCGCGTTTCCAACGGCTTGGGCGGCGGGGGCGTTCCGCTCAACCCTCTGGCGGCGGGACCGGGGCGTCCGCCGGTTTCTCGAGCTGCAGGCCGTGGCGCAGCAGCATGGGCACGTTGGCGAAGGTGAAGATCAGCGTCGCGGGGATCATGCCCCAAGTTTTGAAAGTTACCCACTGATCCCAGTCGAGTGATGCGCGCGCGACCTCGTTGGCGACCGCTGACACGGCGAAGAACGCCGTCCAGTTGATCGTGAGCTGCCGCCACCCGCGCGCCGACAGGCCCGGATAGGCGCTTTCGAGAAGGCTCTGGAGCAGCGGTCGGCCGGTCGCGAGGCCGTAGGCGAGCAGCACCGCGAACATCGCATAGACGAAGGTCGGCTTGACCTGGATGAACACGCGGTCGTGAAAATAGAGCGTCAGGCTGCCGAACACGAGGACGAGCCCGCCCGACAGCCACAGCATCGGCGAGATGTGGCCCGCCTTCACCCAGGAAAAGATCAGCGCCGCGGCGATCGCGACCATGAACGCCGCCGTCGCGGCAAGGATGCGGCCGATCTCGTTGCCGGGCGCGAGCGCGTTGACCGCGAAGAAGACTGCGAGCGGGCCGTAATCCACCGCCATGCGGAGGGCGGGGGAGAGGGGGGCTTTGCTCACGAGGCTTCTCCGTTCGCTCCGAGCGAAGTCGAGGGGCATTTTCGAGTGCAGCGAGAAGCCTGCCTCGACTGCGCTCGGCGACGGCCCTCGACTTCGCTCGAACCGAACGAATGGGGTTGGGTAGTCCGGCTCACAACAATTCCTCCACCCCGGCGATGATCCGCGACACCTCATTGGCGTCGAAGGGCCGCAGGTCGTCCGCTTTTTCGCCAACCCCGATGGCGTGGATCGGCAGCCCGTATTTCTCCGCCGCCGCGACCAGCACGCCGCCGCGCGCGGTGCCGTCGAGCTTGGTCATGACGAGGCCGGTCACGCCCGCGACCTCCTTGAACACCTCGATCTGGCTGAGCGCGTTCTGCCCCGTCGTCGCGTCGAGCACGAGCACCACGTCATGCGGCGCGGCAGGGTTGAGGCGGCCGAGCACGCGGCGGATCTTGGCGAGCTCATCCATCAGCTCGCGCTTGTTCTGGAGCCGCCCGGCGGTGTCGACGATGAGCACGTCGATGCCGGTCGCGGTCGCCTGCTTCACCGCCTCATAGACGATGCCGGCCGCATCGCCGCCCTCGGCTCCCGAGACGATCGGCACGCCGATCCGCTCGGCCCAGGTACGCAGCTGGCCGATCGCGGCAGCGCGGAAGGTGTCGCCCGCCGCGAGCATGACGCCATAGTCCTGGTCGACCAAAGTCTTGGCGAGCTTGGCGATCGTCGTCGTCTTGCCCGAGCCGTTGACGCCGATGACGAGGATCACCTGCGGCCGGGGAAACGCCTCGATCTCCAGCGGCCGGGCGACCTTTGTCAGCGCCTTCTCCACCTCCTCGGCGACGACCAGGCGGATGCCCAGTTCCTCCATGTTGCGCTCGTACTGCCCCTCGGCCAGCCGCTGGCGCACGCGCGCGGCGGTTTCGGGGCCGAGGTCGGAGGCGATCAGCGCTTCCTCGATCTCGTCGAGCGTCGCGTCGTCCAGCCGCGCGAGCGACAGGCCGGCGAGGTTGCCCATCAGCCGGTCGGAGGTCTTGCGAAAGCCGCCGAGCAGTTTCTCGTGCCAGCTGGGGCCGTTCATTCGGGTTCTCCGATCAGATGGTCGTCGGCCGCGGCGACGATACGCGCGGTGCGAAGCGTGCCGGGCTCAAGGGGCGCCGCGAAGCGCACCTCGGCGAAGTTTTCGGCGTGGCCGATGTCGCCGGGGCGCTCGATCAGCACCGATTGCGTCGTGCCGACAAGGGCCGCCAGCCACGCGCGGCGCACGCGGTCGGCGGTGTCGCGCAGCCGCGCCGCGCGCTCGCGCACCAAGACCGGATCAACCTGCGGCATCCGCGCGGCGGGCGTGCCCTCACGCGGCGAAAAGGGGAAGATGTGGGCGTGGACGATGCGGCACGCCTCGATCAGCGCGCGGCTGTTCTCGAACGCCGTCTCGCTCTCGGTCGGGAAGCCGGCGATCAGGTCCGCGCCGACGGCGATCTCGGGTCGAAGCGCGGTCAGGCGTTCGACCAGCCGCACGGCCTGCTCCCGATTATGGCGGCGCTTCATCCGCTTGAGGATCAGGTCGTCGCCTGCCTGCATCGACAGATGGAGGTGCGGCATCACCCGCGGCTCATGCGCGAGGAGCGCGAAGAGGCGGTCGTCGACCTCGGCCGGGTCGATCGAGGAGAGACGGAGGCGCCGGAGGTCGGGGACGAGGCGGAGGATGCGCTCGACGAGGCGGCCGAGCGTCGGGATGCCGGGCAGGTCGGCGCCGTAACTGGTCAGGTCGACGCCGGTCAGCACGACCTCCTGGTGACCCGCCTCGACGCGCGCCGCGATCCGCTCGATCACGGCGCCCGCGGGCAGCGAGCGGCTGGGGCCGCGGCCGGCTGGGATGATGCAGAAAGTGCAGGCGTGGTCGCAGCCATTCTGCACCTCGACCAGCGCGCGGGCATGCGGCGACGGGGGCAGGGTGGCAGGCGCGTCCGAGCCCCACGCCTCGGGCGCCAGCTTTAGCGGGTTGGCGACGATGCGCGACACGCCGGGGATGGCGGCGAAGCCCGCCGGATCGATCGTCGCCGCACAGCCGGTGACGACGAGCTCGGCGTCGGGGTTTGCACGGGCAAGGCGGCGGACGGCGCGGCGCGAACGGCGCACCGCCTCGCCCGTGACCGCGCAGGAGTTGACCACCGCGACCGGACGGTCGCCCAGCAACGACCGGATCGTTTCGCTTTCGGAGAGGTTGAGGCGGCAGCCAAGCGTGACGATCTCGGCCATGTCAGCCCGGGCGCTTGGCGGCGAACATGGCGGGCACTTAGGAGCGATGGGCCGCGAAGTCCATCGCGGGGGACGAACGATGCACCGGGACGCGGCCACCATTCTCGATTTCTGGTTCACCGAGTGCGTGCCCGAGCAGCATTTCGAGAAGGACGAGGCGCTCGATGCCGAAATCGCCCACCGGTTCGGCGCGCTTCGCGAGGCTGTCGTCGCGACGGGAGCGGCGGGGTGGCAGGACGATGCCGACAGCCTGCTCGCCGCGATCATCCTTATCGACCAGTTCGGCCGCAACATGCATCGCGGGTCGGCCGAGGCGTTCGCCACCGATCCGCTGGCGCTCACGCTCGCGAGGCAAGGGGTTGCGAAGGGTTATGACGCGCAACTACCGCCCGACCGGGCGAAGTTCCTCTACATGCCGTTCATGCACGCCGAGGATGCGGGTGCGCAGGCCGAAAGCGTTCGCCTGTTCGAGGCGCTGGGAAATGCCGAGTCGATCGAGTTCGCAAAAGCGCATCGGGAGGTGATCGGGGCTTATGGCCGCTTCCCCTCGCGCAACGCAGCGTTGGGGCGGGAAAGCACACCGGCCGAACGCGCCTATCTCAGCCGGCCCGACGCCGGCTGGTGATCGGCTCGACGTTGCTCGGCGCGGGCGCGGCGCCGACGATCAGGTGCCGCTCGGCCAGCAGCGTGCGCACCCCGATTGGCGATAGGGGCTTTCCGTAATGCCAGCCCTGCGCCTTGGCGCAGCCCATTGCGGCGAGCCGCGCGGCGATCGCGCCGTCCTCCACCCCCTCGGCGGTGACGGGCAGGTTGAGGCTCTCGCCCAGCCGGATAATCGCGGTGACGATCGCGGCCGAGTCGGGTGCCTCGTTGATCGAGGTGACGAAGGACTTGTCGATCTTGATGCGGTCGAACGGCAGCGCGCGCAGGTGCGCAAGGCTCGAATAGCCGGTTCCGAAATCGTCGAGCGCCAGGCGGACGCCCTGGTTTTTCAGGCTACCCGCGATCGACTGGGCGAGCGCCAGATTGTCGAACAGCGCGCTTTCGGTGATCTCGATCTCGAGCCGGCTGGCGGGGAAGCCCGTTTCGGTCAGCGTCTTGATGATTTTCTGCGCCAGCCACGCATCGCGCAGCTGTGAGGGCGAGATGTTGACCGACAGCGTCAGGCCCGGATCCCAGTCACGCGCCGCCGCGAACGCCTGTCGCATGATCGACAGCGACAGCTCGGCGATCATGCCGGTGTCCTCGGCGATCGGGATAAAGCGGTCGGGGCCGATCAGCCCGCGGACGGGATGCTCCCAGCGCGCCAGGACCTCGAACCCCGTCAACCGGCTGGTGGCGAGGTCGATCTGCTGCTCGAAATAAGGGACGATCTGGCCGTTGGGGATGGCGACGCGCAGCCCCTGCTCAAGATCGTTGCGCGCCTTGAGTTCGCGTTCCATCGACTCGTCGAACCAGGCGAAGCGGTTGCGGCCCGATTTCTTGGCCGCGTACATCGCAATGTCGCCCGCGCGCATCAGCGCCTCGATCGAGCGGGCGCCGAAGTCCGAGCGGGCGAGACCCGCCGAACAGCTGATATGCACCTTCTGCCCCTCCGCATCGAAGGGCTGGGCGAGGCGGGCGACCAGCCGGTCGGCGACGCGCTCGACCACGTCAGGCGCGCTTGGGTCGAACACCATGGCGATCGCGAACTCGTCGCCGCCGAGGCGCGCATGTAGTGCGCTGGTGGGGGTGATCGCCATCACCTCCTGCGCGACGACGTGCAGCAGGGCGTCGCCCGTCGCATGGCCGTGCATGTCGTTGACGCTCTTGAAATGGTCGAGGTCGAGCATCAGCAGCGCCACCGCCTTGCCGCGCCGCTCGGCATCGATGATCATCGCCGCGCCCTCGTCCGCCAGACTGCGGCGATTGTGGAATCCGGTCAGCGGATCGCGCGCGGCGAGCACGCGTGCGCGCGCCTCCGCCTCGGCATGGCTGCGGATCTGGCCCGCCAGCGTCGCATGACGTCGCCAGCCGATCAGGATCAGCGCGGTGTTGAGGATGAGGGCGATGACGAGCGTCTCGTCCGCCGCCTCGCTCGTGCCGAGGAACTGGCCGAGCAACTGGGTCATGACGGTCGAGCCGATGCCGACGAACAGCAGGATCGCCGCGATGCTGATCACGCCCGTCAGCCGCCGGGCGTCGTGGCCTTCGGCGTCGCTCGTCCTCATGGCGCTTCGATCGCTCCCCATCGGACCTCGACTGCCATACTGGCGGTCAAGAAGCGGTTAATCGCCCGCGCGGCGTTGCGCGGCTCCGTATCTTCGGCTATGCGCCGCTGCTGACGTTCCATTGGGAGCGTGACGCGAGCACCCCAAGGGGTACGCCGGCCGACGAGGTTTCGTCCGCCGGCGCATTTTGCGTTACGCGCCCGGCGGCGACGGGCAACGGAGTTTGAAAGCGCATGTTCGACAGTCTCAGCGATCGGCTTGGCGGCGTCTTCGACCGCCTGCGCGGCCGCGGCGCACTGACCGAAGCCGATGTGCGCGGCGCGATGCGCGAGGTGCGGATCGCCCTGCTCGAGGCCGACGTCGCGCTGCCCGTGGCCCGCGCCTTTGTCGACAAGGTGACCGAGGCGGCGGTCGGCCAGAACGTGCTGCGCTCGGTCACGCCGGGGCAGCAGGTCGTCAAGATCGTCAATGACGCCCTTGTCGAGATGCTGGGGTCGGACAGCGCCGACCTGGATATCGACGTGACGCCGCCTGCGGTCGTGATGATGGTCGGCCTGCAGGGCTCGGGCAAGACGACGACGACCGCCAAGCTGTCGCGCCTCGTCAAGAAGCGCGGCAAGAAGGTGCTGATGGCGTCGCTCGACGTCAATCGCCCGGCCGCACAGGAGCAGCTGGCGGTGCTCGGCACCCAGGCCGAGGTCGCGACGCTGCCGATCGTCCAGGGTCAGCAGCCCGTCGACATCGCCCGCCGCGCGCTCCAGTCGGCGAAGCTCCAGGGCTTCGACGTGGTGATGCTCGACACCGCGGGCCGCCTCCACGTCGATCAGGCGCTGATGGACGAGATGAAGGCGGTCGCCGACATCGCGAAGCCCAACGAGATCCTGCTCGTCGTCGACTCGCTGACCGGCCAGGACGCGGTCAACGTCGCCACCAACTTCAGCCAGCAGGTGCCGCTGACCGGTGTGGTGCTGACGCGGATGGACGGCGATGCGCGCGGCGGCGCCGCCCTGTCGATGCGGGCGGTCACCGGCAAGCCGATCAAGTTCGCCGGCGTCGGCGAAAAGCTCGATGCGATCGAGCCCTTCCATCCCTCCCGCGTCGCCGGCCGCATCCTCGGCATGGGCGACGTCGTTTCGCTTGTCGAGCGCGCGGCGGAGGCGATCCAGGCCGACGATGCCGAGAAGATGGCCTCGCGCCTTGCCAAGGGTCAGTTCGACATGAACGACCTGCGCAGCCAGCTGGCGCAGATGCGGCGGATGGGCGGGCTCGGCGCGCTGGCCGGTATGATCCCCGGCATGAAGAAGGCGCAGGCGGCGATGGCCGCGTCGAACATGGACGACCGCATCCTCCTGCGCATGGACGCGATGATCGGGTCGATGACCGTGAAGGAGCGCGCCCGGCCCGAACTCCTCAACGCCAAGCGCAAGATCCGCGTGGCCAAGGGGTCGGGCACGACCGTGCAGGACGTCAACAAGCTCCTGAAGATGCATCAGGAAATGGCGACCGCGATGAAGCGCATCAAGAAGATGGGCGGCATCAAGGGGCTCGCCGCGATGCTCGGCAAGGGCGGTCCCGGCGGCGGCATGGGCGGCATCGGCAACGCGCTGGGCGGCCCGGCGATGGGCGATTTCATGTCGAAGGCGGGCGGGGGGCTCCCCGGCCTCGGTGGCGGGGGCGACGCGCCCAAGCTGCCGCCCGGCTTCGAGAACCTGTTGAAGAAGAAGTAAGGCCCGTCACCCCGGCGCAGGCTGGGGTCGCTGGCCATGAGTGGAACATTAACCGACCGATCCCAGCCTCGGCTGGGATGACGAATGAAGAGAGAAGGTAGGACTTAAATGGCAATCAGCATGCGTCTGTCGCGTGGCGGCTCGAAGAAGCGCCCTTATTACCGGATCGTCGTCGCCGACGCCCGCAGCCCGCGCGACGGCAAGTTCATCGAGAAGATCGGCACTTACAACCCGCTCCTCGCCAAGGATTCGGCCGAGCGCGTCAAGCTCGACACCGATCGCGCCAAGCACTGGCTGAGCGTCGGCGCGCAGCCGACCGACCGCGTCGCTCGCTTCCTCGACGCCGCCGGCGTGCGTGAGCGCGCCGCGCGCAACAACCCCAACAAGGCCAAGCCCGGCGAGAAGGCGACCGAGCGCGCCGAGGAGCGGGCCGAGAAGTTGAAGGCGCGCGAAGAGGCCGCAGCCGAGGCGGCGAATGCGCCAGCCGAGGCGCCCGCCGAAGAAAACGCCGAGGCCTGAGGCACTTGCGCGCCGTCATGCGTTCATGTCGCTCCACAGGCACAGGAGCGCATGATGGCGAGCAATCCGCCCCCCACCGACCCGGAAACCGGCGAGCGTGACGAACCCGGCGAAACCGGCACCAACCCCGCGGGGGTCTCGACCACCGAGCCCGCCGAGGGATCGGACGACACCCCCGGCGGCGGCGTCCAGTCCCCCGGACACAGCGAGCGCGACTTGCCCGCCGACCCCGACTGACCGCCCGACCCTTGCCGATCGGCAGGTCACGCTGGCGGTCGTGACCGGCGCGCACGGTGTGCGCGGCGAGGTGCGGCTGAAGATCTTCGCCGACGGCTTCGCCGCGCACCGCGCCTTCAACGGCGGCGCGCTCAAGCTGGAAAGTTTTCGAAACGGCATCGGCCGCTTTGCCGGCGTGACCGACCGTACCGCGGCCGAGGCGTTGCGCGGCACCGCGCTGACCGTGCCGCGATCAAGCCTGCCGCCGCTCGGCGAGGGCGAATATTATCATGTCGACCTGATCGGCCTGGCCGCGCGAAGCGAAGCGGGCGATGCGTTGGGGTTGACCGTCGCGGTCGAGAACTACGGCGCGAGCGACGTGGTCGAAATCGAGCGCCCCGACGGCCGCCGCTTCCTCGTGCCGCTCACGCCACAGGCGGTGCCGCACTGGGATGAGACGACTCTCACGGTCAACATGGCCTTCGTCGATTAAGCTGGCAGGTTGTTGATGGGTCAGCGGCGGTCTTTGTGCAGATCGATGACCCGCAGGCGATAGCGGCCCGGCGGCAGCATCAGGGCGATGTCTTCGCCCGGGCGTATCGCCACCCGATCGATTGGGATCGAGGCCGTGTTTTGTCCCTCCGGCCGTGCCTCGACAACGCGCCAGCCTTGCCTGGGTCGCAGATTTGCCGGGATAGTGACGGGGCGGTCGCCCGCCGAAAACCGCCACGCCGGCCTGCCGCGAACGAAGCGGGCCTTCGGATGATCGACGACGAGATCGAAAGCGCCCTGCGGCTCGCTGGCGGGGAGTTCGGCCAAGCGCGCCTGTCGACCACCACCGCGGCAGGTCGTCTGTGAGACGGTGAGGGGGTCGATGCCGGTCTTCGCCTTTAGCCTGGCCGCCATCCATCGCCCGCTGTCCAGACGTGGCACCTCTGTCGCGTGGCGATATCCCACATGGACGATGAGTTTCCGACCGGGGTTCGCGCGGAGCCATCCGGCGAGCGAGTTGGCCTGTGCTTCTTCTCTTCGCGCGATCTGTTCCGCCACCGAAAGGTTCACGTCAGAGGGATCGCGTTCTTCATATGGAAGGAACGTGTAACCCAATGCTCTCGCGGCGCGTCCAAGACGGCCGAAGCCTGCCTCGCCGAGATAAAAGCCGTCTCCATCTTCCAGATACGACAATCCCGGGTCGCGCACGAATGATGGTTGGAAGGAGGCCGGTTGGTCCGGCGCGGGATTGGCAAGGGCTTCCATCGCCAGAACCGTGTATCCGGCTTCACGCAGTCCCGGCAGCAGTCGCATGGTGAAACCGCGATGTTCAGAACGCTCGTGGCTCTCGTTGATGATGACGATCGAGGTTGCCCGAGCGCGTCGCAGGATTTCGCTTTCGGGTTGGTCGCCGCCCGGCAACTGACCACACGCGTTCGGAAGATAGTCTCGGCTTGCGCCAGCGATTATGTCTTCACGGCCGAACAGACTCAACGTTTGAGCGTCTACGCCCGCAATCGATGGTTTGACAGGATTCAAGCGCGCCAACGCGGCGAACCGGAGGGCGCTCAGGCTCGCGCCGGAGATCGTCGCGACTTCATACGGCTTGAGGAGCGTGATCGTGGCATCCTCGGCCGCACTCACCGTTGCCGGACCGATCGCAGTTAGAACCAAGAGTATCGCGGGGAGGCGGCGGATCGACATCCGACAAACATGCCGTGTCGCGTTCCCGCTGCATAGAGGCGCCACCGTCCCGCGGCGACGGCACAGCTGGCGAATTAAAGGCTTTGCATCCACAATGGTGCGGGCGGGGGGACTCGAACCCCCACGGGCCGTTCGGCCCACCGGATTTTCGTACCCGCCACGGCTTTCGCCGCCGCCCGGGCCGCGTTGGGCCGGAGCGTTTGGGGTCTGGACTATCCCTTCGCCATGCCCCGCGAAGGAGGGTTAGGCGCCGCCCGTCTAGTCTCTACACCTTCCCGCCGGCGCGGGGGCCGGGGGCTTGGCTCGGGATCGCCATCTGACAGGGTTCCCCGAATTTGAGCGGTTCTACGTCGCCGGTTTCCCGGCGCGCACTCAATCCTTGCGTCAAGTCCGTTGCGTCTACCGATTCCGCCACGCCCGCATGCCGCCCGCCCGCCATAAGGCGCGCGCGGCGCAAGGCAAGCTACTCGGCCATGTTCAGGCGCTGGCGCATTTCCTTGCCGGGCTTGAAATAGGGGACGCGCTTGGCATCGACGGGCACGACCTCGCCGGTGCGGGGATTGCGGCCGGTGCGGGCATCGCGCGCACGGGTCGAAAAGGCGCCGAAGCCGCGAAGCTCGACGCGGCCATCTTCGGAAAGGCGCTTGGTAATCTGGTCGAAGAAGATGTTGACGATACGCTCGACATCACGAACCGCGAGGTCGGGATTGTCGCGGACGAGAAGCTGCACCAGTTCCGAACGTATCATGCGAAATCAAGCCCCTGTGGATCGATCCTCCGTCGGATCGGAATGTCTCCACCGTGGCGGTACCTTAGCGCAACCGACTAATCTCCATCAATCGGAATGCTTGCCCTTATCGTCCAAATCGATGATCCATTGGGGTGAGGCGGCGGGCAAAACATCGCCCGCCGCCCCAAACCTCGTATGGATCAGCCCTTGTCGCCGCGCGCCTTCAGCGCCTCGCCTAGGATGTCGCCGAGCGACGCACCCGAGTCCGACGAGCCGTACTGCGCGACGGCCTGCTTCTCTTCGGCGATTTGCATCGCCTTGATCGAGAAGGTCGGCTTCTTCGAACGGTCGAAGCCGGTCACCATCGCGTCGAACTTCTGGCCGACCTGGAAGCGCTCCGGACGCTGCTCGTCGCGGTCGCGGCCAAGGTCGGTGCGCTTGATGAAGCCGGTGGCGCCGTCGTCGCCGGTCTGGACCTCGAGGCCCGCATCGCGGACTTCGAGCACTGTCACCGTGACGATCTCGTTCTTGCCAACACGGCCCGCGCCGCCGGTGGCGGCCGCGCCGCCTGCGACGGGGGCGCCGCGCTCGAGCTGCTTCATGCCAAGGCTGATGCGCTCCTTGTCGGCCTCGACCGCCAGGACGATCGCCTTGACGACCTCACCCTTGCGATGCAGCGCCAGCGCGTCCTCGCCCGAGATGCCCCAGGCGATGTCCGACATGTGGACCATGCCATCGACGTCGCCGTCCAGGCCGATGAAAAGGCCGAACTCGGTGGCGTTCTTGACTTCGCCCTCGACCTCGGTGCCGACCGGATGCGCCTCTGCGAAGCGCTCCCACGGGTTCTGCTGGGCCTGCTTGAGGCCGAGCGAGATGCGACGCTTGTCCTCGTCGACCTCGAGCACGACGACTTCGACTTCCTGCGAAGTCGAGACGATCTTGCCCGGGTGGACGTTCTTCTTGGTCCACGACATCTCGCTGACGTGGACGAGGCCCTCGATGCCCGGCTCGAGCTCGACGAACGCGCCGTATTCGGTGATGTTCGTGACGCGGCCCGACAGCTTCGCGCCGACCGGGTACTTGGCACCGGCGCCATCCCACGGATCGCTCTCGAGCTGCTTCATGCCGAGGCTGATGCGCTGCGTGTCGCGGTTGATGCGGATGATCTGCACCTTCACCGTGTCGCCGATGTTCAGCATCTCCGACGGATGACCGACGCGCTTGTAGCTGAGGTCGGTGACGTGGAGCAGGCCGTCGATGCCGCCGAGGTCCACGAACGCACCGTAATCGGTGATGTTCTTGACGACGCCGTCGATGATCTGGCCCTCGGCCAGGCTCTGGATCAGGCCCGAACGCTGCTCGGCGCGCGTTTCCTCAAGGACGGCGCGGCGCGACACGACGATGTTGCCGCGCTTGCGGTCCATCTTCAGGATCTGGAAGGGCTGGGGCAGGTCCATCAGCGGGGTCACGTCGCGGACCGGACGGATATCGACCTGCGAACCCGGCAGGAACGCAACGGCGCCCGACAGGTCGACGGTGAAGCCGCCCTTGACGCGGCCGAAGATCACGCCCTCGACGCGGTTGCCCTGGCTGAACTCGAGCTCGAGCTTGTCCCAGGCGGCTTCGCGGCGGGCGCGGTCGCGCGACAGCATCGCTTCGCCATTGGCGTTCTCGACGCGGTCGACATAGACCTCGACCTCGTCACCGACCTTGAGGTCGGCCTTCTGGCCAGGCGCGGCGAACTCGCGCAGCGGCACGCGGCCTTCCGACTTCAGGCCGACGTCGATGACGGCAAGGTCGTTCTCGATCGCAGTCACGGTGCCGTGAACGACACGGCCCTCAAAGCTGTCGGCGCCGCCGAACATGTCGTCGAGCATCGCGGCGAAATCGTCGCGGGTGGGGTTGGTAGCCATGGGTTGGAGTGATTCCTCGATATTGACGTTTTCCGGCCAGCCGGTTGGGTCCGGCGGTCTTTGGGCCAGAATGCCGCGGCGGCCGCATGCCGACACGGCATCCGCGCGAACGCAAAAACGGACAGGCGAAGGGGGCTCGATCGCGCAATGACTTGCGAACGGGGCCGGTCGGACATGCCGCAAGGCCGCTCCGCCGCCGAGCATGCACTCGTCGGACGGTCGCGCGCCTAACGCGAGTAGCCCAAAAAAGCAAGCGCGCGCCGCCGTTGCCGCGGCGAGCCGAGCCGCCTAGAGCCGCAGCCATGGATATCGCGCGTTCCCCCGCATGACCAGCGGCGCTGACTGGCGGACGCGCGTCGGCGATGCATGGGCCGCTGAATGGCGGCGGACCGATCGCAGCTTCGTCGCGCTCGATCCGACCCTGCTGACGGCGGCGCTGTCGGCACTGGGCGAGGGCGCGCGCGTGCTCGACATCGGCTGCGGGGCCGGGGCGACATCTTTGGCCATCGCGGCCGCCCGGCCGGATGTTGAGGTGACGGGCGTCGACCTGTCCGCGGCGCTGGTCGATGCGGCGCGTTCGCGAGCCGAGGGGCGCGCCGATTTTCGGGTCGCGGACGCGGCGGCGCTGTCGGACGATGTGCGCTACGACCGGCTCGTCTCGCGGCACGGCGTCATGTTTTTCGACGATCCGGTCGCGGCTTTCCTGGCTCTGCGCCGGGTAACGATGCCCGGCGGCCGCATCGTGTTCAGCTGCTTTCGCGAGCGCGCGCTGAACGGCTGGGCGACCGAGCCGGCGGCCGCGCTGGGAATCGAGGCGGGCGCCGCCGACGGGCAGGCGGGCGGGCCGGGGCCGTTCGCCTTTGCGCGTCGCGACGAGGTCGAGCGCCTCCTGACTGCCGCGGGATGGGGTGACGTGCGTGCGGGGCCCGTCGACTACGAATATGTCGCAGGCGACGGTCCCGATGCGGTGGGTGAGGCTGTGGCGCTGCTCCGCCGCATCGGCCCGGTCGCGCGCACCATCGCCGATTCGCCGCATGGCGCAAAACGCGACCTGATCGAACGGCTGGCAGCGCTTTGCGCGGCGAGGCGTTTTGAGGGCCGCGTCGTCTTTCCCGCCGCCGCCTGGATCTGGACCGCGCGCAATTCCGAGGAGCCGCAATGACGATCATCGTCCACCATCTCGAAAACTCGCGATCGCAGCGGGTGCTGTGGCTGCTCGAGGAACTGAGGGTGTCCTATGAGGTGAAGCGCTACGAGCGGAACAAGGTGACGATGCTCGCGCCGCCCGAACTCAAGCGCATCCACCCGCTCGGCAAGTCGCCGGTGATCGAGGACGTGGCACCGGCGGGCGGCGACCGCGTCGTCGTGGCGGAGACGGGGGCGATCATCGAATATCTGGTCGAGAAGGCCGACGGCCGGCTCGGGCCGCCGGCGCGGCGCGAGGACGTGCTGCGCTACCGCTTTTTCCTTCATTATGCCGAGGGGTCGGTGATGCCGCCGCTGCTCGTGAACCTGGTGCTGAGCAAGGTGCCGCTGCTCGGCAAGGTGGCGATGAAGCGCATCCAGCCGATGATCGACGTCCATCTCGACTTTGTCGAGGCAGAGCTCAAGAGCCGCGACTGGTTCGCCGGCGACCAGTTCACTGCCGCCGATGTGATGATGAGCTTCCCGCTGGAGGCGGCGCGGAGCCGCGGCGGGTTGGATGGGGGTCGGCCGGCGACGATCGCATGGCTCGATCGCATCCATGCGCGCACCGCTTATCAGGCGGCATTGGCAATGGGCGGTCCCTACGCTTTCGCCTGAGCCGCGAGCCAGGCGCCTCCCGCCGCGGCCGAGTCCACGCGACGCGGGATGTCCTCGGCACCTCGGCGAAGATCAGCATCGACGATGAGCCGTGAGCCGGACCGTTTCCGGCATCGACGGCAATGTTGTTCAATCCCCGTAGCTGCGCTCGACCGAATCGAGAATCCTCGCGCCCGCCATGAACACCGCGAGCGGGCAGACGGCGAACAGGAGCTTGCCGCCGACACCCGGATAATCGTGGAGGTAGTGCAAGCCGCGCTCCACCGCCCCGGTGCCGAGGCCGTAGATCACGACGAACGCCTCGAACTTGGTCTTGATGACGAACAGGCGGGATACGCGGGACCACATGGCAAAGCGCTACGCAAAACGCATACCAGCGCCGGAAAACCGCCATTCCGGCATCACCGAACAGGGTTAACTGTCAAGTAACTCGACAAGATCGAGCGCCTCCAGCAGCGCCCGCCGTGCGCCCTCGATCCGCGCGATCAGGGCCGGGTCGGCGATGTCGTCGGCGCCGATCGTCTCGGGCCAGTGCGCCTCGATCAGCGCGGCGAGGCGGTCGAGCCTGCCCTCATCGACAAGGAATCGCGGATCGATCGTCGCCGGGTCCGCGACGACGCGCAGCCGCAGACAGGCGGGACCGCCGCCATTGGCCATCGACTGTCGGACGTCGACCACCTCGACCCGTCGGATCGCACCGTTGCCGGCGAGATGGTCCTGGAGCCAGCCCCAGACCGCTTCATTGTCGCGCGCCTCGGTCGGGACGATCAGCGTCGGCTGACCGTCGGGCGGCGTCACCAGCTGCGCGTTGAACAGGTAGGAGCCGATCGCGTCTTCAAGGCTGACGCGGTCGGCGGGTACCTCGACGATCTCGACCTCAGGCATCAGGCGGGTAAGGTCGGCGTAGAAGCCCACCTTGTCGGCGAAGGCCTGCTCATGCGCGAACAGCACGCGCTCGTTCGCGACGGCGACGACGTCGTTGTGGAAGGCACCGGCCGCGATCGCCTCCTCCGACTGCTGGACGAACAGCGTGCGTTGCGGATCGAGGCCGTGGGCGCGGGCGACCGCCGCGCTCGCCTCGCGGTGCTGGCGCGCGGGGAAGGGGCCGCCCGAGACGCCGTAGACGAAGACCTCGACGCCGGGCTCGCCGTGGCGCGGGCAGAGGCGCATGTGGTTGGCCGCGCCCTCGTCGCCGAAGGGTGCGGGGACGGGGCCGTGGATGGCGAAGGCGTCGTTCGCGAAGGCAAGGCGCAGCTGCGCAAGCGTGCCCGGCCATTCGTGGCTGCGATGCGGCATCGTCACGAGATTGGCGACCGACAGGTGGCACCGGCCATCCGCCGTGTCGGGCGCGGGCGAGACGGTGGCGGCATTGGCGGCCCACATCGCCGACGCCGACAGAGCCTGTGCGCACAGATGCGGCGCGGCGCCTGCGTAATCCGTCGAGAGGCTCGCCAGCCAGCGATGGTCGGGCCGCGCATGCGGCAGCAGGATGCCCTGAGTGAGGCCGAGTCGGAGGTTGGCGCGCATCTTGGCGATGCCCTGCAGCGCCGCCGCCCGCGGTTCGGACACCGCGCCCGCGTTGCGCGTGGCGGCGAGGTTGCCGGGGCTGAGGCCCGCATAATTGTGGCTGGGGCCGATCAGGCCGTCGAAGTTGATTTCCATGAGCGGCATGTCAGCGCTCCACATGCAGGACGGTCGCGCCCGGCTCGACGCCAAGCAGCCCGGCACAGGCGGGGTCGAGCGTCACGCCGCCCTCGCTCGTCCCCACCCGACCGAAGGCGCAGCGGAACTCGGCGAGGCGGCCGGTCGCGACCAGCCGCGCCTCGCCGCCTTCGGCCAGCGCCGTGACGGAGGCGGCAGTCGCCTCGCGGATGCTCTTCACCGCGTCGGTGCGTGCGGTCATCGTGGGACCCCCGTCGAAGATGTCGACATAGCCGTCATGGCTGAACCCTTCGCCCTCGAGCATCCGCATCGCCGCGCGGCCGCTGGGATGAGGCAGGCCGATGGCCGCGCGCGCGGTTTCGGATAGCATCGCGATGTAGATGGGGTGCTTGGGCATCAGGTCGGCGATGAACTGGTTGCCGTGGGTCGCGTTGAACTCGTCCGCGGCCTGGAAATTCATGCCGAAGAAGCGGCCCGCCACCCCGTCCCAGAAGGGCGAGCCGCCCGCCTCGTCGATCACGCCGCGGAGTTCCGCGAGGATGCGGTCGGCGAACCGCGCGCGGTGCGCGGCGATGAACAGGTAGCGGCTGCGCGCGAGCAGCATGCCGAGCCCGCCCGCCCGCTCGCCGGGGTGGAGGAACAGCCCGCCCACCTCGCTTGCGCCCTCCAGATCGTTGACGAGGTTGAGGATCTCGGATCGAAAGGTGCGGGCGAGCTCCTCGCTTCGCTTGGTAATGGTGCCGATGCGATAGCTGTAGAAGGGCCAGCGCTGGCCGACCTGCGTGAAGATCTGGCAGGTGCCACGCACCTCGCCCGTGTCGGCATTTTCGAGGACGAGGACATAGAGGTCGTCACGCAGGCTATCCTCTGTCCGCGCAAACGCCTCATGGCTGCGCTCGAGCTTGGCGCGAAGCGCCGGCTTGTCGGGGGGCAGGTTGGTGAAGCCGCCGCCGGTGAGTTTCGCCATTTCGTAGAGCGGCTGGAGATCCTCGTCGCGAGCGGCGCGGATGCGGAAGGTCATGGGCGGCCCCGCTCGGCGATGCGCAGGATCGTCAGCGCCGACAGGGCGGCGCGCTCGGGCAGGCTTTCGGGAATGAGGAACTCCTCTGGCGAATGGATCGCGCCGCCGCGGGCGCCCATCGTATCGACGACGGGCACGCCGCAGGCGGCAATGTTGTTGCCGTCGCAGACCCCGCCGGAAAACTGCCAGGCGATGGGCACGCCGAGGTCGGCGCCCACGTCCTTCACCAGGTCGAACAGCCGCGCGGCGCCGGGATCGAGCGGCTTGGGCGGGCGATTGAAGCTGCCGTGAAGGTCGATGCGAACGTCATGCGCCGCTGCGACTTCGGCGATGGCGAGGTCCAGCGCGGCCTGCGCCGCTTCGATCGCGGCAGCATCGCGCGGGCGGAAATTGACGCGGAGGACGGCATGGTCGGGGACGACGTTGTTCGGCCCGCCGCCATCGATCCGCGCCGGGTTGACGCTCAGCCCCTCGCGGCCCGCCTTGGCAAGGCGGAGCGCAAGGTCGGCGGAGGCGACGATGGCATTGCGCCCCTCGTGCGGGTTGCGGCCGGCGTGAGCGCTCATGCCCGTGACGACGAGCGCGAAATTGCCCGTCCCCCCACGCGGCCCCGCCAGCGTCCCATCGGCGAGGGCGGGTTCGTAGGTGAGCGCCGCGACCTTGCCGCGTGCCGCCTGCGCCAGCAACGCGGCAGAGGCGAAGCTGCCCGTCTCCTCGTCGGAGTTGATGACGACTTCATAGCCGATCCTGGAGGCGAGCGGGCTCGCCTCGACCGCCCTGAGCGCGGCGAGCATGAGCGCGAGGCCGCCCTTCATGTCCGCCGCGCCCGGCGCGTTGATCGCGCCGTCGTCGCGAACGGTCAGCGACTGAAACGGATGATCGGCGGGATAGACGGTGTCCATGTGGCCGGTGAACAGCATCTGCACCGGCGCGTCGGGGCGGACGGTCAGGTGCAGGTGCCGGCCGTGATCGATCGCCACCACGCGGCCATCGGGCTCGACCGCCTTGACCGGCGCGGGCTCGATCATCGCGATTTCGCCGGGCAGCGCCGCGAAGGCCTCGGCGAGCACCCCACCCATTGCCGCCACGCCGGCCAGGTTGCGCGTGCCCGAATTGATCGCGCACCACGCCTCGACCTGTTCGCGCATCGGCGCCGCGGCGACATGCTCGACCGCCGCGCGCTCCACCTGGGTTAGACTCTCCATCCTCGGCTGGTAACGCGGGGGCAGCGCGGCGTCACCCCCGCACGGTGTCGCGGCGGCGGGGACGCAGACGCGCGGTGGCGCTCAGCGAAGAGCCGATTTGCAAGGCCAGTTTGTGAAGATCCTCGCTCAAACGGTCGCGATGATCGACCCACTCGCGCCTCAGAAAATCGT
Source organism: Sphingomonas spermidinifaciens (assembly GCF_002351485.1). Classification (GTDB taxonomy): domain Bacteria; phylum Pseudomonadota; class Alphaproteobacteria; order Sphingomonadales; family Sphingomonadaceae; genus Sphingomonas; species Sphingomonas spermidinifaciens. Next base: position 989,589 of record NZ_NWMW01000002.1, read on the forward strand.
CTCGCATCGGCTTTCTCCTGCCAATCGAGTGCCGGATTGCGGGCGGCGGCGCCAATCAAGCCTTGCGCCCGATCAACAAGCAGGGCTTATGATTGGCCATGCGCCACCTGCCGCCCCTGTCCGCCGTCCGCGCCTTCGAGGCGGCCGGGCGCCTCGAGCATTTCACCGCTGCCGCGCGCGAGCTCGGCATGACGCAAGCGGCGGTGAGCTATCAGGTGCGACTGCTCGAAGAGCGGCTGGGCGTCGCGCTGTTCCGGCGCGAGCGGCGGCGCGTCGTCCTCACCGAAGCGGGCCGGCGCGCACTGGCCAAGGTGTCGGCGGGGTTCGACATGATCGATGCGGGCTTTGCGGGCCTGCGCGCCGAGGACGAGAGCGTGCTGACGATCTCCGCGACGCCCACCTTCGCCAGCTGCTGGCTGGCCGCGCGGCTGGGCGGCTTCCAGCTGCTGCACCCCGAGCTTGCCGTGCGGCTCGACACCACCAACCGCCTCGTCGATTTTGCGACGGAGGAGGTCGACTGCGCGTTGCGGGTCGGCCCGGGGGAATGGGCTGGGCTGTCGGCGGATTTCCTGTTCGAGGTCGATTTCACGCCGATGGCGACACCCGCCTTTCGCGAGCGCCACCGCGGCATGGATGCCGCGGCGATGGCGGCGGCGGGAGCGATCAGCCCCTATGATCCCTGGTGGGAGCCGTGGTGCCGCGCCGCCGGGATTGCCGCACTGCCCCAGTTGCCGCAGCGCGGCGGCGTGCGCCTCGATTCGCAGGCGCTGGAGGGAAGTGCGGTCAAGGCGGGGCAGGGCGTCGCGCTGTTGACGCCGATGCTGTGGCAGGAGGAGCTGGGTGACGGGCGGATGGTGCGGTTGTCCCCCATCACCGCCACTGCGGGCGAGCGCTACTGCCTCGTCTGTCCCACCGAGCGGCGGCGCGTGCCAAAGATCGCGCGCTTTCGCGATTGGCTATTGACGGAGATCGCTGCCTCGCGCGCCTCGCTGGCGTCGCTCCCACCCGTTTGCTAGGCACGCAGCCCAATGGCCACCGACCTCGACGATCCGCTCGACAACCCGCCCATCGGCATCCTGGACGCGCCCTTCGACAGTGCCCTGTCCGAGCGCTATCTCGTCTATGCGATGTCGACGATCACCGCGCGGTCGCTGCCCGACGTGCGCGACGGGTTGAAGCCGGTGCATCGCCGCCTGCTCTGGGCGATGCGGCTGCTCAAGCTCGATCCAGCGAGCGGCTACAAGAAGTGCGCGCGCGTCGTGGGCGACGTGATCGGCAAATATCATCCGCACGGCGATCAGTCGGTCTACGACGCGATGGTCCGCCTCGCGCAGACCTTTGCGCTGCGCTATCCGCTGGTCGACGGGCAGGGCAACTTCGGCAATATCGACGGCGATAACGCCGCCGCCTATCGCTATACCGAAGCGCGGCTGACGCAGGTCGCGATCGACCTGATGGCGGGCCTTGACGAGGACGCGGTCGATTATCGCCCGACCTATAATGGCGAGGAGCAGGAGCCCGAGCTGTTTCCGGGGCTGTTCCCCAACCTGCTCGCCAATGGCGCCAGCGGCATCGCCGTCGGCATGGCGACGAGCATCCCGCCGCACAACGCCGCCGAGCTGATCGACGCGGCGGTGATGCTGATCGACCGGCCCGATGCCGACGATGCCGCGATCCTCGAACACGTCACCGGGCCAGACTTTCCAACGGGCGGGATCGTCGTCGACAGCCCCGCCGCGATCGCCGAAAGCTATGCCACTGGCCGCGGTGGCTTCCGCGTGCGGGCGCGCTACACGATCGAGCGCGAGAAGGGCGGGGGGTGGCAGGCGGTCGTCACCGAAATCCCCTACGGCGTCCAGAAGGGCAAGCTGATCGAGGCGATCGCCGCGCTCATCAACGACAAGAAGTTCCCGATCCTCGCCGATGTGCGCGACGAATCGGATGCCGAAATCCGCATCGTCCTCGAACCGCGCGCGCGCACCGTCGATCCGGCGACGCTGATGGACGGGCTTTTCCGCCTGACCGATCTCGAAACGCGCGTGCCGCTCAACCTCAACGTCCTCGATCATCAGCGGACCCCGCGCGTGATGAGCCTGCGCGAGGCGCTGTCGGCATGGGTCGACCACCAGTTCGTCGTGCTCCGCCGCCGCTCGCAGCATCGGCTCGACAAGATCGCCGACCGGATCGAGCTGCTCGACGGCTACATCATCGCCTTCCTCAACCTCGACCGGGTGATCGAGATCATCCGGACTGAGGACGAGCCCAAGCCCGTCATGATGGCCGAGTTCGGCCTGACCGACCGCCAGGCCGAGGCCATCCTCAACATGCGCCTCCGCTCGCTGCGCCGGCTGGAGGAGATGGAGCTTCGGCGGGAGCGCGACACGCTCGACAAGGAGCAGGCCGAGCTGACCGCGTTGCTGGCGAGCGAGGCCAAGCAGCGTACGCGGCTGAAGCGCGACCTCCGGAAGATCGGCGAGCGTTATGGCCGCGAGACGGCGCTCGGCGCGCGCCGCACGACGATCGAGGAAGCGGCGCCCGCGCGCGACATCCCCCTTGAGGCGATGATCGAGCGCGAGCCGGTGACGGTGATCGTCTCGCAGCGAGGCTGGATCCGCGCGATGAAGGGGCATGTCGACCTCGCTTCGACCGAGGCGATGAAGTTCCGCGAGGGCGACGGCGCGCGCTTCGCCTTCCACGCTCAGACCACCGACAAGCTGATCGTCGCGACCGAGAGCGGGCGCTTCTACACATTGGGCGCCGACAAGCTGCCCGGCGGCCGCGGCTTCGGCGAACCGCTGAGCCTGATGATCGACCTCGACGGCGGCGGCGCGATCGTGTCGGTCGCGCGGAGCGGCGGGGCGGACGCGAAGCTGCTGGTGGCGGCGAGCGACGGGCGGGGCTTCGTCGTACGCGAGGGCGATGTGCTCGCCGAGACGCGCAAGGGGAAGCAGGTGGTCAGCCCGCGCGCTGGCGCAAAGCTGAAGGTCGTCCGCCGTGTCGGACCGGGCGACGACTACGTCGCCGCCTCGGGTGACAATCGCAAGCTCTGCGTCTTTCCCTTGAGCGAGGTCGCCGAGATGGCGCGCGGGCAAGGCGTTCAGCTTCAGCGTTTCCGTGAAGGCGGGCTGGCCGATGCCCGCACCTTCCGCTTCGCCGACGGTCTCTCCTGGGCGATGGGTGGCGAGGCGGGGCGGACCCGGACCGAGGCGGACATGTCGCCGTGGCGGGCCGCGCGCGGAGCGGCGGGACGGACGCCGCCGACGGGCTTCCCCCGGAACAACCGCTTCGATTGAGTCCATGCCCGCTTTTCGGCGGGCATCAGAGTTCAACTGGTCTTAACATATCGGCCCTAACGCAGGTCACGATGTACCCGGTCGAAGCCCTGACCGTTTCCGATGCGCTCGGCCGCTGGCTGGGTGTCGTCGACCCGCATGCGCATGGTCCGCAGGCGAGTGCGCTGCTGCTTGAGATGCTGCCCATCCCCGCCGCGATCCTGACGCTAGGCCAGGGGGAACTTGCGTTCGAGGCGGTCAACAGCAGCTTTCGCGACGCGGGCCTCGGCGTCGTCGCGCATCAGTCGCCGCTCGTCCGCCTGCTCGGCGCGCGGATCATCGCCTTTCTAGCCGGCCCCGCCCGCGGCGAGGAGTTCGAGTGGCAGTTCGGCGATTGCGTTGATTGCCGCTATTTCCAGGTGCGCCTCTCGCGCCCACCGGTCGATGGGTCGGACCATCGCTGCCTCGTCACGCTGCTCGACCATACCGGCCAGTTCCGCACCGAGCACAGCCTTCGCCGCGAGATGATGACCGACAGCCTCACCGGGCTGGCCAATCGCGCGGGCTTCACCGACCAGCTCGAGGCGGCGATCGCCGAGCGCTCACGCGGGACCTATGCCGTGCTGGCGGTCAATCTCGACCGGTTCAGCCGGGTCAATGCCTGCATGGGCGGGCTGGCGGGTGACGAACTGCTGATCTCGGTCGCGCGGCGGCTCAAGGGCGCGCTGCGTTCTCGCGACCTGATCGCGCGGACCGGCGGCGACGAGTTCGCGATCCTGATGACGATCGACGACGGGCCGAACGAGGTGCTGCAACTCGCACGTCGGATCGGCGACTCGCTCGCCTCGCCGTTTCGGTTGTCGGACTTCGAGATCCGCGTCGATTGCTCGATCGGCATCGCGCTGACCGACGACGAGAAGCACGACGCCGAGGAACTCGTCCGCCACGCCCAGTTTGCGGTGAAGCGGTCGAAGAAATCGGGTCGCACCGAAATCTACCAGACCCGCGCTTTCGATGCCGCGCGCCGTCAATTTGGGATCGAGACCGAACTGCGCCGCGCGATCGACGCCGGCGGGCTCGACCTCTATCTCCAGCCCATCTGTGATCTCGCGACCGGCCGGATCACGTCGTTCGAGGCGTTGGCACGCTGGACCGACGAGCGGGGGCAGAATATCCCGCCTTCGGACTTCATTCCGGTTGCCGAGGAGGCGGGGCTGATCGTGCCGCTCGGCCGCTGGGCGATCGACGAAGCGGCGCGGACGCTGGCACGCTGGGACGCGGCGCATGGCGGCAATTGCGGCGTCAATGTCGCGGTAAATCTGTCGGCCATCCAGTTGCAGCGCGATACCGTCGCCGGCGTGGTTGAGCAGGCGCTGGTCCGCCACGGTCTCGATGGTCGGCGACTGACGCTGGAGCTGACAGAGAGCGCGATCGTCGCCGACCCCGATGGCGTGTCGCAGACGATACGCGCGCTGAAGGACCTGGGCACGACGCTGGCGATGGACGATTTCGGCACGGGTTATTCGAACCTGGCCTATCTCCAGAGGTTGCCGATCGACGTGCTCAAGATCGACCGCAGCTTCGTCTCGGGCATGCTCGCCGACCGCGACAAGGTGGCGATCGTGCGCGCGATCCTGGGCCTCGCCCAGGCGCTGGGTATGCAGACCACGGCCGAGGGAATCGAGACGCCCGAGCTTGCCCAGACGCTCGCCGCTCTCGGTTGCGGCTACGGCCAGGGCTATCTCTACGCCCAGCCGCTGCCCGCCGATCAGGCGCTGCGGTTATTGTCCTCGCTCAACGCCTGATCGATCGCCTCGGCGGTCAGCGCCTCCAGCCGCATTTCGCCGGGAAAGCCCTCGGCGACCCAGCGATCCTCGATCGCCTTGAGCGTCGCGGCGACGACCGGTCCCTTGCTCAGGCCTTGTGCGATCAGCGCACCGCCCGTCAGCGGAAAGCGCGGCGGCGTCCAGCCGGCAAGCGCATCGACCGGTCGCCCCGCCAGCAGCAGGCGATCGACCGCCTCGTCATGGCCGATGCGATAGGCGAGGGCATGCGCGTCCTCCGCGACCGGAAGCACCGCGCTTTCGAGGCGCTTGCGCTGCACGTTCGAGAGCCGGAGCCGCGCGCCGATGTCGCGCGCGACTGCCGGATCGCTGGGGATCAGCGCGGCAAGGCGGCGGATCGCGTGTGGCGGCGTCTCCGTCTGGCCTTCCGCCTCGGCCAAGGCGGCGAGTCGATCGGCCCCCTCGACGGTAATCTCGGGCAGCACGGGCGCCAGGATTGCGCGCTCGATCATGAGCGCGACCACCTGCACCGCGCCGCGCGCCACCAGCAGCTTCAGCAACTCGTCGGCGATCCGTTCGCGCGAGAGCGCCATCAGGTCGCGCGCGCGCGCCGTGCACGCGGCAAGACCCTCGGCATCGGGCGTGTCGCCGAAGCGCGCGAGGAAGCGGAAGAAGCGCAGGATGCGCAGATGATCCTCGGCGATTCGCGCCAGCGGGTTGCCGATGAAGCGTACCCGGCCCGCGGCCAGGTCGTCGAGGCCGCCGAAATGGTCGTACAGCTCGCCGCTCACCGGATCGGCATAGAGCGCGTTGATCGTGAAGTCGCGGCGGGCTGCGTCCTCGCGCCAATCGTCGCTGAAGGCCACCGTCGCATGGCGGCCATCGGTGGCGACGTCGCGGCGCAGCGTCGTCACCTCGACCGGGCCGCCCGGCAGGACCGCGGTGACGGTGCCGTGCGCGATGCCGGTGGGAACGGCGCGGATATCCGCCGCCTTCAGCCGTCGAACCACTTCCTCGGGCCGATGCCGCGTCGCGACGTCCAGATCGGCGACGGGCAGCCCGAGCAGCGTGTCGCGCACGGCGCCGCCGACCACGCGCATGTCCGCTTCGCCGAGCGCCGCAACCAGCGCGTCGAAGCCCTCGCGCGCCGCCCAGGGCGTCTGGTCGGGACTCAATGCTGCCATGAGGACAGCCGGCGCGAGAGGTTGACGAGCATCGCTGCGGTCGCACCCCAGATTCGGTGCCCCTCCCAGTTGATTTCCATCACCCGCCGCGTCGTCCCCCGCCACGGCATGTCTCGCCACTCGCGGCTGGCCGGGTCGAGAAGAAAGGCGAGCGGCGGCTCGAAGATCGCCGCAACCTCCCCCGGCTGGGGGCGCAGTGGCAGATCGGCGGGAACGACCGCCAGTACGGGCATCACCTGAAATCCGGTGATCGTGCGATAGGAATCGGCCAGGCCGACAATCTCGGCCGCCTGGCGGGGCAGGGCGATTTCCTCCTCTGCCTCGCGCAGGGCCGCCGCCACCGCGTCGGCATCGCCGGTGTCGATCCGGCCGCCGGGAAAAGCGACCTGGCCGGCATGGCGTGAGAGGCTGTCGGTGCGTCGGGTGAGAAGGACGCCGGGCTCGGGCCGGTCGGTGATCGCGATCAGCACCGCGGCAGGCATCGGGTCGCCGGCGTGTTCGAGGATCGGGTCGCCGGGGATTGGCGGCTCGCCGTCGGCGGGCGCGCGGGCCAGCGCCGCCGCCAGCCGCTCGGCAAGCGTCACGCCGCGACCGCGCCGTCGCCGGCACCGACCGCGAAGAACGCGCCATCGCTCCAGACGCCGGGCTCCTGGCCGCCGTTTGCCAGCGCGAGCTCGACCAGCTCATAGTAGACCGCGCGCGCGACCAGCGCCTCCAGCCCGCCGCGCACCAGCAGGTAGGGGCGCGGTCCATCAGGCCCCTCGGTGAAGCGGAGCGGATGGTTGGGTCCGGCGGTGACGAGGTCGCCGGTGTTGAGGCGAAAGGCGATGCGCATCGCCTCGCCCGACCCTTCCGCCTTCATCTCGACGGCGACGAAGGGCGCGTCTTCCACCTCGATATCGAGCTTCTCGACGGGTGTGACGAGGACATAGTTGCCGTCGGGCTCTCGGCGCAGAATGGTCGAGAACAGACGGACCATCTCCTGTCGCCCGATCGGGCTGCCCTGGTGGGTCCAGCTGCCGTCGCGGGCGATCCGCATCTCGCTGTCGCCGCAATGCTCCGGATTCCACTTGTCGACGGGCGGCAGCTTGTCGGCTTCGGCGAGGCGGGCGATGTCCGCCAGCGACAGGCTGGCAAGGTCTGGGGGGGGCGACATTGGCATGGTTCGCAGGGCAATGGGTTCGCCAGCCGCGATTGGCAAGACGGATCGCGCCGCCTCAATCGGTGTATGGTTCGACAAATACACTTGTCTGGCGCTATGCAGGCTGACCGACTCGCGCGAATCCGGGGGGAAGACGCCAAGTGACCGTGCTCAATCTCGACGCATTTCTGCCCTATCGACTGTCGCTCGCTTCGAACACCGTGTCGAGCGCCATCGCCACCGTCTATCAGTCGCTGTTCGGCCTGCGCGTCCCCGAGTGGCGACTTGTCTGCGTATTGGCCGAAGGAAAGGGCATGACGCAGCAGGCGCTCGGCGTGCGTACGCAGATGGACAAGGTGACGGTCAGCCGCGCCGCGATCGCCCTTGCCGAGCGGGGGCTGGTAGAGCGGGTGCCCAATCCGGGGGACCAGCGCTCGCGCGTGCTCAACCTGACCGATTCGGGACGCGAACTCTACGCCGTCGTCGCGCCCAAGGCGCTGGAGATGGAGCGGGCGCTGTTTGCGGGTTTTTCCGAGGCCGAGCGGACGCAGCTTCGCGACATGCTGATCCGCGTCGAGCAGGCGGTGTCGGCGATCGCCCCGGCGGCGATGGACCATCCGGGCGGGCCGACGCCCTGACGGCTTGATCGCGGGCGCGCGACGTGCACAATCGGCGAGCCTCCCCAGGCGTTGATGTTTGACAGCCGAGGAGCCGCCCTTCGTGACCCTGATGACTTCGCGCGCCACCCTTTCCGTGGCCGATCCGCTCGCCCGCTTCATCGAGGACAAGGTGTTGCCCGGCTTGGGCATCGACCCGTCGGCGTTCTGGACCGGCGCGGCGGCGATCTTCGAACGGTTCGTGCCCGAGAACCGCGCGCTGCTCGACACGCGCGACGCGCTTCAGGACCGGCTCGACGCCTGGCACGCCGACCATGCCGGCCAGCCGATCGACCCCGCCGCATATCAGGCGTTCCTGCGCGGGATCGGCTATCTGGTGCCTGAGCCCGGCGACTTCACGATCGGGACGGCGAATGTCGATGCCGAGGTGGCGGTGCTCGCCGGGCCGCAGCTCGTCGTGCCGGTGCTCAATGCGCGTTTCCTCCTCAACGCCGCCAATGCGCGCTGGGGCAGCCTCTATGACGCACTCTACGGCACCGATGCGCTGCCGGGGCCGATCCCGACCGGCGGCTATGATCCGGCGCGGGGTGCCGGGGTCGTCGCGGCGGCGAAGGCGTTTCTCGACCAGGCAGTGCCGCTCGCCGGCAAGCGCTGGGCCGAGCACAGGGACGGCGTGCTGCCGCTCGCCGACCCGGCACAGTTCGTCGGCGCGCGGGGCGACAACCTCGTCTTCTCCCATCACGGTCTGCATATCGAGGTGGTGATCGATCGTAGGCATCCGGTCGGGCGCGACGATCCGGCGGGAATCGCCGATGTGATCCTCGAATCGGCGCTGACAACGATCGTCGACCTCGAGGACTCGGTCGCGGCGGTCGATGCCGAGGACAAGGTGGCGGCCTATGCCAATTGGCTGGGGCTGATGCAGGGCGACCTTGAGGAGACGTTCGACAAGGGCGGGCGGACGGTCACGCGGACGCTGAACCCGGACCGCGAGGTGGTCGTCGGCGACCAGCCGCTCACGCTGCCGGGGCGCAGCCTCTTGTTCGTGCGCAATGTCGGCCATCTGATGACGACGCCCGCCGTCCATCTCGCCGACGGCACCGAGGCGCCGGAAGGTATCCTCGACGCGATCGTCACCAGCCTGATCGGCCTCTACGACCTGAAGGGCCTCGGCCGTTATCGAAACAGCCGCGCGGGCTCGATCTACATCGTCAAGCCGAAGATGCATGGGCCGGACGAAGCCGCCTTCACCAACCGGCTGTTCGATGCGGTCGAGGATCTGCTCGGCCTTGCCCGCCACACGATCAAGGTGGGGGTGATGGACGAGGAGCGGCGGACATCGGCCAATCTCGCCGCGTGCATCCATGCGGTGAAGGACCGCATCGTCTTCATCAACACCGGCTTCCTCGACCGCACCGGCGACGAGATCCACTCGGCGATGGCGGGCGGCGCGGTCATCCCAAAGGGCGAGATGAAGGCGAGCGGCTGGATCCGCGCCTATGAGGATCGCAACGTCCTGATCGGCCTGCGCCACGGCCTGGGCGGGCGGGCACAGATCGGAAAGGGGATGTGGGCGGCGCCCGATCGAATGGCGGACATGCTGCGCGAGAAGGTCGCGCATCCCATGGCCGGCGCCTCCACCGCCTGGGTGCCGAGCCCGACCGCGGCGACGCTGCACGCAATGCATTATCACGAGGTCGATGTGGCGGGCCGGCAGGCGGCGCGGGCCGGGGAAGGGATACCGGGACTGGACGCGCTGCTCGACGTGCCGCTGGCGACTGGGCGCAACTGGTCGCGCGAGGAAGTGGCGCGCGAACTCGACAACAATGCGCAAGGCATCCTCGGCTATGTTGTGCGCTGGGTTGATCAGGGCGTGGGCTGTTCCAAGGTGCCGGACATCCACGACGTGGGGCTGATGGAGGACCGAGCGACGCTGCGCATCTCGTCGCAGATCCTCGCCAACTGGCTACGCCACGGGGTGACGAGCGCCGATGAGGTCGAGGCGGCGCTCCGGCGCATGGCGGCGAAGGTCGATGCGCAAAATGCGGACGATCCGGCCTATCGCCCGATGGCGGGGCGGGAGAACGAGAGCCTTGCCTTTCAGGCCGCGCGCGCGCTGGTGTTCGAGGGGGAACGGCAGCCCAACGGTTATACCGAGCCGCTGCTCCATCGCTTTCGCCGTCAGGTAAAGGCGGGGCGATATTAGCTGATCTTCTTGTCACCCCGGATGGATCAAGTCCGGGGCGACGGGAGGGGCTTCACCAGCGTCACCTGCGCCACGGTGATCCCGCCGCCGCGAAAGCCGCCTTCGCAGTACATCAGATAGTAGCGCCAAAGGTTGCGGAACGCGGCGTCGAGATCGGCGGGCAGGCGCCCCTCCGCATCGGCGCGGTCGAACGCCGCGCGCCAGCGATACAGCGTCTCGGCATAATCGAGACCGAAGGCATGACGGTCGCGCCACTCGAGGCCCGCCCGCTCGGCGATCGCGCGAAAGCGGCGTTCGGAGATCAGCATGCCGCCGGGGAACACATAGCTCTGGATGAAATCGACGTTGCGCGCATACGCCTCGAAGATCGAATCGTCGATCGCGATATACTGGATCGCCGCGCGCCCGCCCGGTTTCAGAAGCCGCGCGATCGCCGCGAGATAGTCGGGCCAGTAGCGGGTCCCCACCGCCTCGACCATTTCGATGCTGGCGATCGCATCATAGGTGCCGACCGCGTCGCGATAGTCGGTCAGCGACACCTCGACGCCGGGCAGGTCGAGCGCGCGGACATGCGCCGCCTGCTCGGTCGAGAGGGTAAGCGCGTGGACGCGGCGGCCGCCCTCGCTCGCCACTCGCGCGAACGAGCCCCAGCCGCAGCCGATTTCAAGGATACGATCGCCGGGTGCCGTCGCGGTGCGGTCGAGGATCGCGGCCAGCTTGCGCCGCTGCGCGACTTCGAGCGGTTCGGACGGATCGTCGAAGATCGCGCTTGAATAGGTCAGCGTCTCGTCGAGCCATGCGGCGTAGAAGTCGTTGCCGAGGTCGTAGTGATAGGCGACGTTCGCCCGCGCGCCCTTGCGGTCGTTGCGCCGCGCGAGATGCGCGAAGCGGCGCAGGAGCCGCGACCAGGGCCTCGCGCGGGCGGTGTCGCCCAGACCCTGGCGGTTGGCGACGAACAGCTCGAACAGCGCGGTCGGATCGGGGCTCGCCCATTCGCCCGCGACCCAAGCCTCGTACCAGCCCGACGAGCCGCCGGTCGCAAGCCGATAGAGTGCGCGCCAGTGGCGCAGATCGACCACCGCCGCCGCGCCGGGCGCACGCCCGCCCAGCCGGCGAAAGCCGCCGCCCGGCAATGTGACGTCGAGCGAACCTGTCGCAAGGCCGCGATCGATCCGGTCGAGCAGCGGCACGAACAGCTGGTCGAGCCCCGCCGGCGCCGTCCGCTTGACCTCGCCCGTTCGGCGCCCTCTGTTCCGAAGCATCCCGCTCATCCGCCGCCCCTTGGGCAGACCAGCGGATTTACGCAATCACTTCGTCTTCTTTGCCGCCTCCAGCGCGCGCTCGCGGGCCTCGCGATGGCCGATCATCTTGGGGGGATAGTCTTCGGGCCGGCAGCCCGCCTCGTCGGGGTCGTGGATTGCTTTGTCGTTCAGCTTGGCAAGCTCGGGCACCCATCGGCGGATGTACCCGGCGGCATCGAACTTCTCCGACTGGGTGAGGGGGGCCATGATTCGGACGAACATGTTCGAATCGACGCCCGACCCGGCGGTCCATTGCCAGTTGACGGCGTTCGACCCGTAATCGGCATCGACCAGGCAGTCCCAGAACCACCGCTCCCCTTCGCGCCAGTCGATCAGCAGATGTTTGATGAGAAAGCTCGCCGTGATCATCCGCACGCGGTTGTGCATCCAGCCGGTCGTCCAGAGCTGGCGCATGCCGGCATCGACGATCGGGTAGCCGGTGCGGCCCTGCTGCCAGGCGGTGAGGTCCGCCTTCGCTGCCTTGCCTGTCCGCCAAGGCAGCCTGTCGAAGTTCTCCCGCGCATTCTCGGTCGCATAAGCCGGGAATTGCAGGATGACGTTCTGCGCATAGTCGCGCCAGCCGAGCTCGGAGAGGAAGGTCTGCACAGACCCGCCGGCGTCCGCCGTCTTGTGCCATGCCTGCGCCGCCGACAGCTCGCCGAAATGAAGGTGTGGGGAAAGGCGCGAGCTGCCCTCGATCGAGGGGAAGTTGCGCTCCTCGTCATAGCGCGCAGCATGGCGGGCGAAGGCGTCGAGCCGCTTGTGCGCGCCCGCCTCGCCCGGCTGCCATTCGCCGAAACCGGTGGCCCAGTCGGGCTTGGTCGGCAGCAGCGACCAGTCGGCGAGCTTGTCGGAGGCGGGCCATTTGGACGGCGCCGGGATCGACCGCGGGCGCGGCAGCGGATCGGCGGGCGGCATATGCTGCTTCAGCGCGCGCCAGAAGGGGGTGTAGATGCGGAACGGCTTGCCGCTGCCCGTCGTGATCGAACCGGGGCGGGCGAGGTAATTGCCGTCGTGGCAGCAGAGTTCGAGCTCTTTCGCCACCGCCCGCTCGGCATTGCCCCACCACGGCTCCCAATGGCGGATGCAGTGGACGCGGGCGGCCCCGGTTTCCTCGGCAAGCTTCGCCAGCACCTCCGCCGACTTGCCGCGGCGCAGGATCAGGCGCGAGCCGTTTTCCTTGAGGTCCGCCGCCAGGCTGTCGAGGCTGTGGTGCAGCCACCAGCGCGAGGCGCCGCCCATCGCGTGGTGCTTCGGCGCATCGTCGTCGAGGATATAGACCGGGATGACCGGCCCGTCCTGACACGCCGCTGCAAGCGCGGGCTGGTCAGCAAGGCGAAGGTCGCGGCGGAACCAGAGGATAACGGGATCGGGCATGCGGGCCTTTCGTAACCTCGGTCAGCGACGCCCCGCCGCCTAAACCGTTCCCGAAGCCTCGCGATCTGGGCCAAGGACGGTATCGCCCAGCATCGCCGCGCCGAGGGTGAGGATCGACGCGACGTGGCGTGCCGCCACCTCCATCCCGTCGCTGCCATAGCCGCCGCCGAGCGCACTCGCGACCGGCAGACGGCGGGCGCGGGCGAGGCGGGCGATCAGCCGCTCGCGCCGCGCGAGGCCGTCCAGCGTCAGCGACAAGCGCCCCAGCCGGTCGCCCGCGAACGGATCGACCCCGGCTTGATAGAGGATCAGGTCAGGCGCGAAACCGTCGATCATCGGCGCGAGCGTCCCCTCCAGCGTTGCGAGATATTCGTCGTCTTCGACGCCGTCGACAAGCGGCACATCAAGTGTCGAACGCGCCTTGCGCGCAGGGAAGTTCTTCTCGGCATGGATCGAATAGGTGGCGATATCCGGCCGCCCAGCGGTCAGGGCCGCCGTCCCGTCACCCTGATGCACGTCGCAATCGACGATCAGCACGCGCCCGACCGTCCCCTCCTCGACCAGCCGGATCGCCGCGATGGCGAGGTCGTTGAACACGCAATAGCCCGCACCCGTATCGGCAAGCGCATGATGGCTGCCGCCCGCGGTGTTCGCCGCATAGCCCCGCTCGAGCGCCAACCGCGCAGCCAGGTACGTGCCGCCCGGCACCGCCTGGGACCGGCGGGCGACCGCGGGCGTGACGGGGAAGCCGATTCGTCGTTCTTTCAGCACCGGCACGCGCGCGGCGATCACTTCGTCGACGTAATCGGGGTCGTGCGCCGCCTCGATCCATCCGCGAGGCATCGGCTCGGGCACATGCCAGTCGAGCGCCGTGCCGCTTTGACCCAACAGGTCGCGGACCAGGCCGTTCTTGTTCCACTGATATCCGCTGCGCACAGGCGCGGGGGCGACATAATCGGGGTGGTGGACAATCGGGATCACGCATCCCTAGTTAGGCACCCGCTGCCCCCCGCGCCAATCCCCGGAGCCCCTATGTCCGAGCATGCAGACCTGCCCTATCGCCCCTGCGCGGGCGTGATGCTGCTCAACGCCAGGGGCGAGGTATTCGTCGGCCAGCGGCTCGATTCGGTGGTAGAAGCCTGGCAGATGCCGCAGGGTGGGATCGACCCCGGCGAGGCACCGCTCGAAGCCGCGATCCGCGAACTGGGCGAGGAGGCGGGGATCGCCCCAGAGCATGTCCAACTGGTGGCCGAAGCGCCGGACGAGCTCTATTACGACCTGCCCGAGGACCTGATCGGCAGGATCTGGAAGGGCAAGTGGCGCGGGCAGCGGCAGCGCTGGTTCCTGTTCCGCTTCCTCGGCACCGACGAGGACGTGAACATCCGCACCGCGGAGCCCGAGTTCCGCGCCTGGCGCTGGGTGGAGCCGTCGCAGCTTCCCGAGCTGATCGTACCCTTCAAGCGGGACCTTTATCGTCAATTGCTCGACATCTTCGGCGAACCGCTCCGCGCTCACGGTGGACCGGTTCGCTGATCGGGTCAGCTTGCCCTAGCGTCATCCTGTCGCCGCTTTTTGTCGGATAATTGACGACGATGCCGCTGCTCCAGTCCTTCCCCCTCGTCGCGGTCGCGATCGTCTCGAGCGACGACCCGATCCAGCAGGCGCAGCCGGTGACGATCCCGGTTGAGCTCAAGGCAATGCTCGACGCCGCGATCGCCAGCGGGAACGAGGGCGAGGTCGACACGCTCGTCAAATACGCCACCGCGGTGAAGATCCCCGCCGCCCCCGCGATGGCGCGCATCGCGCAGGCGTGGAAGAACGACCGCTATGCGAGCGCCCAGCAGCGTCTCCGCGAGGCCGATTTCCTGTCGCTGATCAAGGGCAGGGCCGAGGTCGCGGCGTTCCAGCAGGGCGGCAATTCGAACAATATCGGCGTGTCGGGCAAGCTCGAGGTCACGCGCGAGGGGCTTCGCTGGCGGCATCGTTGGATGGCGCAGGCCGACTATCAGGAAAGCTTCAACGTCGTCACGCGCGAGCGCTACGTCGTCGGCTACGAGCCCAACTACAAGGTCGACGACCGCCTCTATTTCTACGGCGCCGCGCAGTTCGAGAGCGACCGCTTCCTCGGCTATACCAGCCGCTATTCGGCCTCGGTCGGGGCGGGTTACACGCCGATCAAGCGCACGGGCATGTCGCTCGAGGTCGAACTCGGCCCGGCATTCCGGCGCACCGACTTCATCGACCAGACGCTCGAGAACAACATCGCCGCGCGCGGCTCGATCGACTTCGACTGGCAGCTTTCGCCCAGCCTGTCGTTCCGCCAGGACGCGTCGGCCTATCTCCAGTCGGCGAACAGCACGGTGTCGAGCGTGAGCGCGCTCAGCGCCCGCGTGCTGGGGCCGCTGCAGATGCAGCTGTCCTACGTGGTGCAATACGAATCGCAGCCGCCGGTGGGCCGGGTGAGCACGGATACGACGAGCCGGGCGTCGTTGGTTTATGCTTTCTAGGTGAGATTTAAGACATTAACCGAAACCAAGAACGAACCGCGAGATTTAACCGATCCTGTTCAAGCTCGTCCGTTGGATTGCAATGGGCTATTGGACCACGCAATAGGTTCAATTGATTAGACACGTTGCTTACTGCTGACTTCGAGTTAAAAACTGGTTCAAACAGCTCCCAGTTATCGGTTATAATCTGAGACAGTTCTCCGAAGGTGGTGTAATCAATCAGTTGGTCGGATCGAGGTGTAATGCCGCTATCTACCTCTTTTTTTCGCCTTGGTGCAACCTGCTCTCTTATCCGCTTATCGTCGACTCGGGCGCTATTCCACCAATCTGAGCCTTCGGCTTCAAAAAGAATTCCGGATACGAGACCTCGAATCGAGTTTTCAAGGCAATAAAAAAATTCGTAAAACTCGGTCATTCTTGACGCCTCAAGGCGAAGCTGAGATTCAAATTGTTCGTATTCAGCTGCTTTTCGTCCCTTCACGCGCTTTGGTGCCCACCCCAAATCTATGCCGCAGGCATTTTCAATACGACTCATCTCGGAGGCTATTTGCAGCCCGCTCATTCCGAAAGCATGGATCAGTCCGTCTGGACGACTAGGCATCAGCAGCGCTCAGTAAGTGTTCCTTCAAGCTTTTAAATATGGCGTTGAAAACCTCTGGATCCGACGTGGCTGGTAAGTTTAAATTAATAGTATAGCCCAAATTAAGGCCAAAATGATTAGCTTGAGGTGTCGGCTCCGGTTGCTGGTGTGCGGGAAGACTCTGTCCGAGCGGGGGCAATACCTCCTCGGCAGATGGGTCGATCTTCGTCGTAAAATCAGCAAAAGCCTTTAAGTGCTTTAATACAAGCACATATCAATTTGACCGGGTTCGAATCCTGAGCCTGCCCAGTTTCCTGAACGACAAGGCCCAAGAGTGCTTCTTCTGGAAGCTCGTGCATAAATTCGTTATGACGATACAAGGCGTGGTATGCGTTTCATATGGCTGAAGCCACAGCTTTCCCAGACTTTGCCGGGTTTCGAAATTGTTTGTAGATATCGCTTGGCGTACCATCCAGATTTGTAAACCCGATCTTTTTCAAGAACGAAGTCATTTGATCCTCGGAGCCGCCAGGTACTTTCAATATTTTTTGACGAAATCTTGACTAACCCTCTCAGGAACAGGCGCTTGCTTAATTCCAGTAAGCGGTCGGTCGGTGTTACCCGGTGAAGTAACGTAAGGAAGCGAAGCCATGCGATTCCCCGATCGCGTAGATGGGTGTTATTCATAGCATAACGATCACGAAAAACCGGATACAACCATAAAAAAAGCGGCCCGGCTCTCACCGGACCGCCCCTTCTCTACATCAGCACCCCTCAGGCGGCGAGCTTGCGCAGCACGTATTGGAGGATGCCGCCGCTCAGGAAATATTCCAGCTCGTTGGCGGTATCGATGCGGCACTTGGTCAGGAAGGTTTCCTTCGAGCCATCGGCGCGGGTCAGTTCGACCTCGACGTCCTGACGCGGCTTGAGCCCGGCGACGCCGCGGATCGTGAAGGTCTCGTCGCCGGTGAGGCCGAGCGTCTGGCGCGTCACGCCCTCGGCGAAGACCAGCGGCAGCACGCCCATGCCGACGAGGTTCGAG
Source organism: Sphingomonas spermidinifaciens (assembly GCF_002351485.1). Classification (GTDB taxonomy): domain Bacteria; phylum Pseudomonadota; class Alphaproteobacteria; order Sphingomonadales; family Sphingomonadaceae; genus Sphingomonas; species Sphingomonas spermidinifaciens. Next base: position 1,006,600 of record NZ_NWMW01000002.1, read on the forward strand.
CGGTGGATGCGCTCGAAGCTTTCGGTGATGACCGCGCGGACGCCGAGCAGGTTGGTGCCCTTCGCCGCCCAGTCGCGCGACGAGCCAGTGCCGTATTCCTTGCCGCCGATGACAACGAGCGGGGTGCCGTCGGCCTTGTGCCGCTGCGCCGCGTCGTAGATCGGCATGACCTCCTGGCCATAGCGGGTCATGCCGCCCTCGATGCCGGGGACCATCTCGTTCTTGATACGGATGTTGGCGAAGGTGCCGCGCATCATGACTTCGTGGTGGCCACGGCGTGCGCCGTAGCTGTTGAAGTCACCCTTCGAGACCTGATGCTCCATCAGCCACTTGCCCGCCGGGCTGTCGGCCTTGATCGAGCCTGCCGGGCTGATGTGGTCGGTGGTGATCGAGTCGCCCAGGATCGCCAGCGGCTTTGCCTCGACGATGTCGCCGACCGGCGCGGGCGTCATCTCCATGCCCTCGAAATAGGGCGGGTTGGCGATGTAGGTCGAGGCGGGCGGCCAAGCGTAGGTGTCCGATCCCTCGACGGTGATCCCCGCCCAGTGCCGGTCGCCCGCATAGACGTTGGAGTAGCGCGAGCGGAACATCTCGTCGTCGATGTTCGCCTCGATCACCTCGCGAACCTCTTCGTTCGAAGGCCAGACGTCCTTGAGGAAGACCGGGCCGTCCGTGCCCTCGCCCAGCGGGGTCGAATAGATGTCCTCGGTCACGGTGCCCTTCAGGGCATAGGCGACGACGAGCGGGGGGCTGGCGAGGAAATTGGCGCGCACGTCGGGCGACACTCGCCCCTCGAAGTTGCGGTTGCCCGACAGGACCGACGCGGCGACGATGTCGTTTCCGTTGATCGCCGCCGAAATGGGCTCGGCCAGCGGCCCCGAATTGCCGATGCAGGTGGTGCAGCCATAGCCGACGAGGTTGAAGCCGACCGCGTCGAGGTCCTGGCTCAGCCCTGCCTTGTCCAGATAGTCGGTGACCACCTGGCTGCCCGGCGCGAGCGACGTCTTGACCCACGGCTTGGGCTTGATGCCCAGCGCCCGCGCCTTGCGCGCGACGAGGCCCGCGGCGACGAGGACCGAGGGGTTCGAGGTGTTGGTGCAGCTGGTGATCGCGGCGATCACCACGTCACCGTCGCCGATGTCGTGGCTCTCGCCCTCCACCGCGACGCGGGCGGGGGCGTCCTTCTTGTAGACCTTGGCGAGGTCGCCGTTGAACACGTCGTCCACGTCGGTCAGCGGCACGCGGTCCTGCGGCCGCTTCGGCCCGGCAAGGCTGGGGACGACAGTGCCCATGTCGAGCTCGAGCGTGTCGGTGAAGACAGGATCCTCGGCGTCGTCGTGCCGCCAGAAGCCGTTGGCCTTGGCATAGGCCTCGACCAGGACGACATTCTCCTCCGAGCGGGCGGTGAGGCGCATATAGTCGAGCGTGCGCTCGTCGATGGGGAAGAAGCCACACGTCGCGCCGTACTCGGGCGCCATGTTGGCGATCGTCGCGCGATCGGCGAGGCTCATCGAGGCAAGGCCGGGGCCGTAGAACTCGACGAAGCGGCCGACCACGCCCTTCGCGCGCAGCATCTGCGTGACGGTGAGGACGAGATCGGTGGCGGTGATGCCCTCGGCCAGCTTGCCGGTCAGTTTGAAGCCGACGACCTCGGGAATCAGCATCGACACGGGCTGGCCGAGCATCGCCGCCTCCGCCTCGATCCCGCCGACGCCCCAGCCGAGCACGCCAAGGCCGTTGACCATCGTGGTGTGGCTGTCGGTGCCGACCAGCGTGTCGGGATAGGCGATGGTCGAGCCGTCGGGCGCGGTCGACGACCAGATCGCCTGGCTGACATATTCAAGGTTGACCTGGTGGCAGATGCCGGTGCCCGGCGGCACCACCTTGAAATTGTCGAGCGCCTTCGAGCCCCACTTCAGGAACTCGTACCGCTCGCCGTTGCGCTGATATTCGATCTCGACATTCTGCTCGAATGCCTTGGGCGTGCCGAACTCGTCGACCATCACCGAATGGTCGATGACGAGGTGGACGGGCACCTGCGGATTGATCTTGGCGGCATCGCCGCCGAGACTGGTGATCGCGTCGCGCATCGCGGCAAGGTCGACGACGCAAGGGACGCCGGTGAAATCCTGCATCAGCACGCGCGCGGGGCGGTACTGGATCTCGCGGGTCGAGCGGCGCTCCTGCTGCCAATCGACGATCGCCTGCGCATCGTCGGGCGTAACGGTGACGCCGTCGTCGAAGCGAAGCATGTTCTCGAGCAGCACCTTCATCGAGAAGGGCAGGCGGCTCACGTCACCGAGCTTGGCCGCGGCCTTTTCGAGGCTGTAGTACTGATAGGTCTTGCCGCCGACGGTGAGCGTGTCGCGGGTGCCGAGCGTGTCGTTGCCGATGGCGGTCATTCAATGCCTTCCCGGTCGTGTCCGGTCGCGGCGGGGAGGCGGCCAGGGGACCGCGCGGGCGCAACCGGCGATGTTGCGAATGCGAAGATTCGAGCGGGGCCTTAGCAAGGGGGAGGGGCAGGGGGAAGGGGGACGCTATCGAAGCTTGGGTCGGGCGATAAGCCGTCGGCACGCCATGTTCCCGCGCCGGCGGAGACTCAGTGCCGGGCGCCAACCGCCGACTGGACGCGTGATCGCTGGACCCCGCCTGCGCGGGCGTAGGGCGCGATCAGCCGGCCGGCACCAGCTCCACCACGTCGAGCTGCGATTCGAAGCGCGGCCAGGGAAGGGTGAGGCGCCAGCGCCGCTCGCCCACGCGCTCGATCACGCCGGCCATGTCCCGGTCGGCGTCCTGACCATAATCGAGCGCGCGGCTCTCGTCGCCGAGCACGAGCGTGCCGAGAAAGACCTGCCGGGTCGGCGTGTCGGGGAAGAGGAGTCCGACGGGTCGTTGCGACCCGGTCTCCTTGAAGAGGCTCTTGAGATCACCTTCGTCGCCGACGCGGCAGTCGAAATTCGGATAGGCGACATAGGCGAGGCCCCCCGCCCCCGCCGCGCCCAGCTTGAACACGCGACAGCGATAGCGGCCGGGCGGCGGCGCGGGATCGGCAAGTGCGCGGTCGGGGTCGAACAGCGGCCCCTGTGCCGCCACCCCGGCCGCGTTAGCGCGGCGAGCGGCGGGAAGCGCCGCCATCCACGCATCGCGCCAGCGGCGGATGCGGTCGCGGTCGGTGTCGGTGGCAACGGTGCGCCAGTCGGTTGCGGCGGGCGCGGGGCGGGCGGCATTGCTGCGAACCTCGGTCCGCTCGCCGCCTCCGCCGCACCCGGCGATCAGGAGAGGGAAGCCGCACAGGGCCGCGAACTTCGAAAAGCTGGTACGCACGGTCGCCATCATGACGCCCGCTGCTCGCCCGTCAATCGCGCATTTCGGATGAGCGGTCGGGGTGCACCTAGACCGAGGTCGCGATTGGCCTTTGGAGAGGCTTTCCCGCGCCTTTGCACTTCCTGGGTGGGCAGGCATAGCGGCGAGAAGCTTCGATCGCTAGCAGCCGGTCCGCTACCGGGCCCCGGGCTTCACCGGGATGCGAAGGAGTGGCTCTACGCCGTCCAGCCGCCGTCGATCGACAGGTTCGCGCCAGTGATCTGCGCCGCTTCGTCGCGGCATAGGAAGAGCGCGAGGGCGGCGACCTGTTCGGCGGTGACAAACTCCTTGGTCGGCTGGGCTTCCAGGAGCACGTCATTGATGACCTGTTCGCGGGTCAGGCCGCGCGTCGCCATCGTATCGGGGATCTGCTTTTCGACGAGCGGCGTCCAGACATAGCCGGGCGAGATCGCGTTGACGGTGATGCCGAAGGTCGCGGTTTCGAGCGCCGCGGTCTTGGTGAGGCCCACTATCCCGTGCTTGGCGGCGACATATGCCGCCTTGCCAGGGCTCGCGACCTTGGAATGGGCCGAGGCGGTCGAGATGATCCGGCCCCACTTCCGCTCCTTCATGAACGGCACTGCGGCGCGAATGATGTGGAAGGCGGAGGTCAGATTGATCGCGATGATCGCGTCCCACTTGTCGATCGGGAAATCCTCGATCTTGGAGACATGCTGAATGCCGGCATTGTTGATGACGATGTCGGGCCCGCCGAGCTCATCATGCGCACGCTGGACCATCGCGGCAATCGCGTCCGGCTTTGTCATGTCGGCGGCGTCGTAGAGCGCCTTGGCCCCGCTCGCGGCCTCGAGCGCGGCGCGCTCCTTCTCGATCGCGTCGGCCTCGCCGAAGCCACTGATGACGACGCTCGCCCCTTCGGCCGCCAGCGCCTTGGCATAGGCAAGGCCGATGCCCGAGGTCGAGCCGGTGACGATGGCGGTCTTGCCCTTCAGGAACATGGCGGCGCTTCCTTATGCATGGGGATGGCGGGGCGTGAGGTCGAAGGCCGCGGTGCGGCCATCGACGATGTTCTGGGCGAGGACGCGGCTCTGCGCCATCGTGTCGGCGACGGCATCGCGGCCCGCCTGCCAATGCTCGCGCATCGTCCGCTGCGAGAACTCGTAGTCGCGGCTGCCGCCCTCCCACGCGTTGGCGCGGTGGATCAGCTGGACGAGCGAGAGCGGATGCTCGGTGGCGAGCGCCGCCAGTGCCTCGACATCCGGATCGTCGGCCATCTCGTCGGGCAGCTTGCCCAGAACGCGGCGAATCGCGTCGCGGACGCTGCGGCGACGGACGGCTTCAGCGGACACCCAGCGCGTGCGGCTCGAGTAGCGGATCTCCTTCTCGCGCGCCATCACGTCCATCAGCGTGCGCGGCGCGTCGGCGGTCGAGGAGAAGAGGTCGCACTGGAACACCAGCATCGCCTCTTCCTGATGATCGAGCACGTGCGTGAGCGGCGTATTCGAGACGAGGCCGCCGTCCCAGTAGAGATAGCCGTCGATTTCGACCGGCGCGAACCCTGGCGGCAGTGCGCCCGAGGCCATGATGTGCCGCGCGTCGATCCGGCAGCCGAGGCGGTTGTCGAAATAATGGAAGTTGCCCGACTTGATCTCGACCGCGCCGACCGACACGCGCACCGGCCCGTCGTTCAAGAGATTCCAGTCGACCAGCGCGTCGAGCGTCGCGCGCAGTGGTTCGGTGTCGTAGAAGCTTAGCGCCCCGCAACTGCCAGGCACTGCCAGCGCCGGTGGCCAGGCGCGCGGGCGGAAGAAACCGGGGACGCCGAAGCTCGCCACCGCCAGCGCCGACCATTCGTGCACGGCCTCACGGATGCGCTCGTCCTCATAGATGGGAAAGCTCGGCAATGCGCCCGTGACCGTGTCCCAGAAGGTGCGCAGCCGCTCGACGCGCCGCTCCGGCGGGTTGCCCGCGACGATCGCGGCGTTGATCGCGCCGATCGAGATGCCCGCGACCCAGTCGATCTCGACCTCGCTTGCGGCCAAAGCCTCGATCACCCCGGCCTGGAAGCTGCCCAGTGCACCGCCGCCCTGGAGCACCAGCGCCACGCAATCGGGCAGCGGCATCGCCGCACAGCGATTACGGCGGGACTTTGCGGGCGGGGGCGCTTCGGAGTCGGCCATGATCGAGGTTATGGGTTCGATGCTGCGTCGCGGCAATGGGGGCGGCAGATCAAATATCGGTCATTCGGCTTGCAACGGCGGGGGGCGCTCGAGCATTTGTGAGCGTAACGATCCAAGCAGCAAAGGGCGGGCCGATGCGCCTCGACGATTTTGATCCCAGCGACAATGTCCGTGACCTGGGCTCCGGCGGCGGCGGGGGCGGCGGGTTTCCGCTGCTCGGGCTGCTGCCGCTGTTCCTCGGGCGCGGTATGGGCTGCGGCGGCATCGGGTTGCTGCTGGTCGTCGGGTTCATCTTCCTGTCGATGGGTGGCCTCGGCGGCCTGACCGGCGGCGGGCAGGCGCCGACGACGCGAGAGGGCGCGCCGACCAGCGGCGCCGGCGTCTGCAACACCGCCGAGCGGCGCTTCACCTGTCAGGTGCTCGCCTCGACCGAGCAAACCTGGGGCGCGCTGTTCCGCCAGCAGGGACAGACCTATCGCGAGCCGACGCTCAACTTCTATCAGCGCGGGGTGTCGTCGGGTTGCGGGTCGGCGACGTCGGCGGCGGGGCCGTTCTACTGCCCGCCCGATCAGGGCATCTATCTCGACACGAGCTTCTTCGATGAGCTCCAGAACCGCTTCGGCGCGGCGGGCGACTTCGCCCAGGCCTATGTCATCGCGCATGAGGTCGGCCACCATATTCAGAACCTGACCGGCGAGGCGCAGCGCGTGACCCAGGCGCAGCGCACGCTGCCCGAGGCGCAGGGCAATGCGCTGTCGGTTCGGCTTGAGCTGCAGGCCGATTGCTATGCCGGCGTCTGGGCGGCGCAGAACCGCAACCGGCTCGAGCCCGGCGACATCGAGGAGGGGCTGCGCGCCGCCAACGCGATCGGCGACGACACGCTGCAACGCCAGTCGGGCGGGACGGTGGTACCCGACAGCTTCACCCATGGGTCGTCGGCGCAGCGGGTGAAGTGGCTGCGCGTGGGGCTCCAGACCGGCAATCCCGCCGCCTGCGATACCTTCAACCAGCCGATATGAGCGTCGCTTTTCGCCGCGAGGACGACGATGCGCATCGCGAGCCGACCTTCGAACTACCGCTGCCGCCGGGCCCCAACCTTGTCACCTCGCGCGGGCTGAAGCTGATCGAGGCGCGGGTGGCCGAGCTAGAAGCGGCCGTCGAGGCGGCGTCGGGCGACGAGGAGAAAGCGCTCCGCCGCGACCTGCGCTACTGGCTGGCACGCGCGAGCACGGCCGAGGTGCAGCCGGTACCCGCGGGCGATGCCGTGGCGTTCGGCACGCGCGTCACGTACCGGCTGGGCGGCCAGACGCGCACGGTGACGCTGGTCGGCAGCGACGAGGCCGACGTGACCGACGGCGCCATCCCCTTCACCGCCCCGATCGCGCAGGCGATGATGGACGCCGAACCGGGCGAGGCGGTGGACTATCAGGGGCGCGAGGGCGCGATCGAGGTGGTGGCGGTGAAGGTGGTTTAGCGGGCGGAGTCCGCTTTGGGCAGGAAAGCGGCCTGCCCGCTTTTGAGCGCAGAATCGATGTCCCGGACGTTCGTTCACGCATAGGGTGCCGCAATACGGTCGCAAGCAATGCTCAGCCGAAAGTTAGCAAGCCGGCAATACCACCATGCGAATGGACATATAGCGATGCAGCGCCATAGGCCTTGAGGATGAAGTCGGCCCTTTCGACAGCGTCCTTGGCGAACCCGACCCGCTCATAGATGCCTTTAAGGCCAGCGCCCACCTTCCGCACGATTGCGTCAGCTTGTGGGGCCGAGCCATCGTTCGGCAAGCCGCGCTCTAGGGCGAGGTAAGCCCCAATAACGTCTCTTAGAGAAGCAACAGTGTAGCCCCATCCCAACCACTCCACGCGCTCGAGTCTGAAAGAGAACTGTCTCAGTCCGTCGATAAGCGCTTGGCGGATGAAGTCATTCTCCGCAATTTGTATATCTTCAAGCCAAGTTAGCAACTCGTCTACCAAGCCAATAACGTCAGCGCGCTCCGCATCAGAAAGAGCCGGATAGGAGACGTGCATTCGAAGAAAGGCTGAAAGGATTTTTATTGGCTGGATGTTCTTCGCATTTACGTGTTGTGCTCCAACGTGGCCCCATACCTTCTGCATGGCTAGCGGCTTAAAACCTTGCAGCAGATCGTCGATGTGCGCGATAGCATCAGGAGCTATGTGAGCCGCTTCGGGAATCGTCTCCATCAATTGCTTGATGAGATTTGCTCGCTCGATGATGCAGAACAGTATCTGGTAAAACTCAAGCGACCACTCTTCTACGTTGAACATACTGGCGAGGTGGTCGCTTCCGCGTGCGTCGACTGCGGGAGCTAGTTTGTCACAGAGTGCGGCAAACTCGCTTGCCGGGTCGGTCTTGGCAGGCATAAAATTCCCAAGCTAAAAAGGAGGCATGATCTTCGGCCAGCGTTGTTTTTAGTCAACTGATTCCGTGCGCGCTTTACAATGTTTGAATTAGCCAGCCCGAAGCTTGGCTTGGAGGTGATCCGAAGGCTCGCGGTGCTCGGCTTGATCGTCGCGCGGCCTGAGGCAGCGACCGACCGACAGCTGCATTTCGCTTTCGGTCCGATGTGGCTGCGACCTTTTGCCTGACCGAACATTCGCTTCCGGCTAGCCGCCACGCGGTCCTGGAGCGTCCTGAACGTCCGCAATTGGGCGTAAGCGGCCATTGCAAGCTTGGGTAGCGCTTGCCACCACGCCCGCACTCGGGAACAACCCCGCCGTCCGCACCGCGTGTAACCGCGGGCGATTTCGGGGAGTGCCACCATGCCGTTGTTCCTGCCGCTCGCGTTACAGGTCGCGCCGCCCGCCGCGGCGCCCGCGCCCGCGCCCGCCACGATCACCATCCTCGCCGGCCGGGTCATCGACAGGCCGGGCAGGCCGCCGCGGGGGGCGACGACGATCGTGGTGCGCGATGGCCGCATCGTCGAGCTGATCGACGGGCACCGCCCGCCTGCCGACGGCAGAGGCGTCATCGACCTGTCGGACCAGACCGTCCTCCCGGGCCTGATCGACGCGCATGTCCACCTTTCGTCCGACCGGGCGGGGCAGGAGGGGCTGCTCGCCGACTTTACCGAGGGGCCACAGATGCATGCCTTTGAGGCGCAGTGGAACGGGATGAAGACGTTGCGCGCGGGCTTCACCACCGTGCGCAACCTGGGCGACGAGGGCGCGACGCTGGCGCTGCGCGACGCGATCGCGCGGGGGTGGACGACGGGGCCGCGGATCGTCGATGCGGGGCGGTCGATCTCGACCACCTCGGGGCATATGGACGCGCGGCTCGGCCTGAACGACGACCTGCGCGACCATCCGCATACCGACAATCTGTGCGACGGGCCGGAGGAATGCCGCAAGGCGGTGCGCACCCAGATCGGCCGCGGCGCCGACGTCATCAAGATCGCCACGACCGGCGGCGTCAACAGCCGCATCGGCGCAGGGCTCGGCGCGCAGATGTTCAACGACGAGGCGAACGCGATCGTCCAGACTGCGCACCTTTATGGCAAGAAGGTCGCGGTCCACGCGCACGGCGCCGACGGGATCAAGGTGGCGATGGCGGCAGGCGCCGACTCGATCGAGCACGGCACGCTGATGGACGATGAGGCGATCGCGATGATGAAGAAGGCTGGCGCCTTCTACATCCCCACGCTGTCGACCGTGAACGGGTACAAGGAGCGGATCGCGCGCGACCCCAACGCCTATCCGCCCGAGGTGCGCAAGAAGATCGACTGGCGCATCTCGATCACCGGCAAGGCACTGGAAAAGGCGGTGCCCGCGGGCGTGCGCATCGCCTTCGGCACCGATGCCGGCGTGTCGAAGCACGGCCGCAACGCCGATGAGTTCGAGCTGATGATCCAGCATGGCATGACCCCGGTCCAGGCGGTCCAGGCGGCGACGGTGAACGCGGCCGAGCTGCTGGGCCTGGCAAGCGAGATCGGCACGCTGGAGCCGGGCAAGGCCGCCGACCTGATCGCGGTGGCCGGCGATCCCTTGAGCGATGTGCGCGTGCTCAAGTCGGTGGCGTTCGTGATGAAGGGCGGGGCGGTGGTGCCGCTTCAGCCGTGAGCCACGCCGAAGCGGCGATCCGCACCGCGCGGCTCCACTGGAATGCTGCGATCGCGGCGGGCGATGCCGTGGGCGCGGTGGGGCCTATCACGCGAGACTGCGTGCTGGTGCCCGCGGGCGGCGTGCCGCTGGCGGGGCGGCCGGCGATCGCGCGGGCGTGGCGGCGGCTTCTGGCGGCAGGAACGGCGGCGGTCGCCCTCAGCTGGTCTGCCATCATTTTGCACAGATCGATCCGGTCGATCCCGTTCGCACCAGCGTCGAGCGGACCTATGCTCAATTGACGCCCATCTTCGCTGCGCTGGGCCTCGAATTCGCTGCGGATCGGCTCGAGGCATGGGAGCATGCACAACCGGCGAGCGGCTGGATCACGGCGCGGATTCCGCCGCTCATCGAAGCCGCAGCGTCGAACGGTTTGCGGTACGAAGGCTGGAGCTGGGAGCCGAGCGGTCGGCAGCCGGTCTGCGCGACGACGTTCGAGATCATCAACAATCGAACCGATTGATCCCCGATCAGAAGAAGAAGCGGGATCCCGGATCAAGTTCGGGATGATGGGCGGGGGAGAGGCTCCTGTCGATCAACTATCGTCATCCGCGGTTGGGGCCGGGGCCCCGCTCCCCCTTACTTCCCCGGCTTGCGAAACCGGATCGTCATCCGGTCGCTCTCGCCGATCGCGACGTACTTCGCGCGGTCAACGTCGCCCTTGCGCAGCACCGGGGGCAGCGTCCACACGCCATCGGGATAGTCCGCCGTGTCCTTGGGATTGGCATTGACCTCGCTCTGGCCGACGACCTCGAACCCGGCCTTCTTCGCGAATGCGATCACCGAGGAGGTCTTCATGTAACCGCTCTTCTCCTCGGCGGCGGCGTCGCGCGCCTCGGGCAGGCGGTGCTCGACGACGCCGAGCGTGCCGCCGGGTTTGAGCATCGCGAAGGCCGAGTTGAACACCTGCTGCGCCGCGTCCTGGCCGCCGAAGCGCCAGTTGTGGACGTTGCGGAAGGTAAGCACGACGTCGGCACTGCCCGCAGGCACAGCGGCGAGGCCGTCGGCGACCTTGACCTTGCCATAGGTCGTCGCGTCCTTGGCGATCAGTGTCTGCACGCCCTTCAGCCCGTTGGTCGGCGCCGCCACCCAGAGCTGGCCTTTGGCCGACAGGTAGGGTGCGAGGATCTCGGTATACCAGCCGCCGCCGGGGTAGAGCTCGACCACGGTGTGGTTCGGCTGCACGCCGAAGAAGGACAGCGTCTCAAGCGGATGGCGATAGCGGTCGCGGGCGGTATTGGCGGGGGTGCGCGTCGGCGCTGCGACTGCCGCCTTCAGCGCGGCGCGCTGGCTTTGCGGCGCGCCCGTGGCGACGCTGGCGACGGCGACCGCCGTCGTGGCGATGGCGAGGACGGCGATGGTCTGGCGCATGATCTTCCCCTCAAAAGTCGAATATCGTTCGTGGGCCGACAGGTAGCAGCCGGCCGGCGGACGCTCAATGGACCTTTGGCGCGGCATGACGACACACGCATCAACCTGAACATTTCACAACGGGAACAATCGTTTCCGCGCGCGGTTGTTTCGCGCATCATCAACGGAGGGAAACCGTCACATGATCGAGGAACGCACTACCTATAGCGACCAGCCGCACACCACCACCGTCGTCGAGCGCCGGAGCGGCGGCGGCGGCACGATCCTGATCGGCGTCGTCCTCTTGATCGCGGTCATCATCGGCGCCTTCTTCCTCATGAACCAGAACCGCAACGAGACGATCCAGACCAAGGCGATCTCGGGCGCGGCCGAAAGCGTGAGCGAAGGCGCGCAAAAGGTCGGGGACGCCGCGCAAAAGGCGGTCGAGTAAGGCAAAACGGAACCAGTGTTTCGACGGACTCAGCGCGGACGGCCAATTGCATGCATTGCATGCCAACCGTTCGCGCTGAGCTAGTCGAAGCGCAGTCCTGTTGCTTGCGTTACCTAATGCACGCATCCAGTCGCTCGCGCCGGACGACGCCGATTCGCCGGGCGATCGTGTTGCCATAGCGGCGGGTGAAGCCCTGCGGGGCGATGCCCGCCCTTTTCTTGGGCAGTGGAAGGACCGCGGCGATCCGCGCTGCCTCGCGCTCGGTAAGACGGCTTGCGCCGTGACCGAAATAGCGCCGCGCTCCCGCCTCGACGCCATAGGTGCCGATCCCCGTCTCGGCGACGTTGAGATAGACTTCCATGATCCGGCGCTTGCCCCAGATCGCCTCGATGAGGACCGTGAACCACGCCTCCGCGGCCTTGCGCGCATAGCCGCCGCCCTGCCACAGGAAGACGTTCTTGGCGGTCTGCTGGCTGATCGTCGAGCCGCCGCGGATCTTGCCGCCGCTGGCATTGCGGATCGCCGCGGCCGCGATCGCGGTATAGTCGAAGCCGTGGTGCGAGCAGAAGGCGCTGTCCTCGCCCGCGATTACCGCCCGCGCCATGTCGGGATCGATCGTGTCAAGCGATCGCCAGTCCTTGGTGACGCTCCGCCCGGACAAGATGTCGCCCGCCATCGTCAGCGTGAAGGGCGGCGGCACGAAGCGATACAGCGCGACGAACGCGAGGCTGAGGAGGACGAAGGCGATCGCCGCCTTGGCCAGCCAGCGGGCGATCCGCCGACCCCAGCCGCTGCTCGTCCGTTTCGCCGCACCCTTTGCCATGGCGCGGTTCGTTAGCGCGCGAGGGGCTCGGCGCAAACGCCGAATTGCGGGCCGCGGCGATCCGCTTTAGCAGAAAGCCCATGGCCCGCTTCGCAAGCCCGCGCGCATGACCGCCTATGCCTATCGCGCCGCGACGCGCGAGGGGGGCTCGCGCAAGGGCATCATCGAGGCGTCGTCGCCCGCCGCCGCGCGCGCGCTGCTGCGCGAGCAGGCGCTGCTGCCGCTCTCCGTCGAGCCCGCCAATGATGCGGGGCCTGCGGTCGGCGGGCTCAAGCTGCCGAGCTTGCGTCGCCGCGGCCTGTCCGCGCGGCAGCTGGCGACGGTGACGCGCCAGATCTCGACCCTGGTGGGCTCAGACATCACGATCGAGGAATCGCTGCGGCTCGTGGCGCAACAGTCGGAAGTGCCCGCTGTCAACGCGCTGCTCACCGATGTGCGCGGCGCGATCCTTGATGGGCGCAGCTTCGCGGCGGCGCTGGGCCTGCACCCGCGCGCCTTCCCCGAATTCTACCGCGCGTCGGTCGCGGCGGGCGAGCAGTCGGGCCGACTGGCCAGCGTCCTCGACCACCTCGCCGAGTTCGTCGAGAACCGGCAGGCCAACGGGCAGAAGCTGCAACTGGCGCTCCTCTATCCTGCGCTGCTGGCGTGCGTCAGCTTCGGCATGATGGTGCTGCTGATGGTCTATGTCGTGCCCGACATTGTCCGCGTGTTCGTCTCGCGCGGGGCCGAGCTGCCTTTCCTGACCCGCGCGCTCATTGCGGTGAGTGCGTTCATCCAGAATTATGGCCTTTACGTGCTGATCGTCGGTGCGATCGCTTTCCTGCTCTACGGCCGCTGGGCGCGCCGGCCGACTAACCGGTTGCGTGTCCATCGTTTCTTCAACGAAACCCGGCCGTTCGCGCGGTTCAGCCGCCAGTTCAACGCCGCGCGCTTCGCCGGCAGCCTGGCGACCCTCGTCGAGAGCGCGGTGCCGCTGGTCGAGGCGTTGCAGGCCGCCGCGGCGGTGACGCCCAACCTGTTCGTGCGGGAAAAGGCGCTGGCGATCGCCGCGCGCGTGCGGGAGGGGATCAGCCTGCGCGCGGCGATGGCGGAAAGCGGGGTCTTCCCCTCGATGCTCGTCGCGATCGTCGCGTCTGGCGAATCAAGCGGACGGCTGGCCCCCGCGCTCGGCCGTGCGTCGGGCGAGCTGGAGCGCGAGCTCGATGCGCTGGTGGCGACGCTCGTCGCACTGGTCGAGCCCTTGGTGCTGCTCCTGATGGGCGGGCTGGTGCTGATGATGGTGCTGGCGATCCTGCTGCCGATCATCAACCTCAACAATCTGGTGCAGATCTAGCTTCTAGAGCTCCCTCTTTCCGAGAAGGGGAGAGGTCCTAGACCCGCCGCTCGACCACCACGCAGCTGGCATTGTCGCTGCCGTCGCGGGCCACTGCGTTTGCCACCAGCCGCGTGGCGCAGTCGTGGACGCTTAGCGACAAAGGCGCATCGCCCGGCGCCAGCGAGCGGTAGCAACCGTCGCTCGCGAGCATCAGCCGGTCGCCGGGCGCGAAGGCGATGCGCACGCGCTCGACGGGTGCCGGATCGCCGGCGCCGATTGCCCGGGTGACGACGTTGGCCTGTGGGTGATGTTCGGCCGCAACTGGGTCTAGTGCACCGGCCGCCACCAGTTCGGCGACAAGGCTGTGATCGCGCGTCAGAGGCACCGCCCGCGCTGCCGTCAGTCGATAGGCGCGGCTGTCGCCGGCCCAGAACAACGTCGCGCCGTGAGTATCGGCGAGCAGCGCGACGATCGTCGTGCCGCCGCCGCGCGCCTCGGGATCGGCGCGCAGCCGGCGGTCGGCATCGGCCAGCGCATCGACCACCGCATCGGCATCGAGCGGGCCGCCGGCATCGGCAAGCGCGGCCAGCGCCGCGATCGCGGTCTCGGCGGCCAGGTCGCCGCGCGACAGGCCGCCCATCCCGTCGGCCACCGCCCAGAGGCCGCGGTCGGGACGGTCGAGCGTGCGATCCTCGTTCACCCGGCGCACGCGTCCGACATGGCTGGCAGCGGCGGAGGCAAAGGCGCCGAGGATTGCAGCGGGCGGAGCGGATCGGCGCGTGCGGCCGAAGATCGCCATCACGAACGGTGCCGTCCCAGTTCGCGCTCGGTGCGGTCATAGCCCTCGACGAAGGCGCGATCGAGGGTGCCGGGCTCACCGCCGCCGATCTCCTGCGACAGCGCCGCATGGCGTTCGGCCACCGCCTCCCGCAGGCCTGCGCCGCGGCCGAACAGGCCGATCTTTCGGCCATCTTCCAGCTTGGCCGGCTCGAAGCCGTCGATCGCGGCGCGCAGGCTGGCCTGCAGGCCCGCAAAGGTCGCGGCGAGGTGGCGCTTCACATCCTCGAAGGACGCCTTGAGCGCTGCCGGCCCCGAGAGAAAGCCGCGGGGGCCGGCGAGCAGCAGGTCGATCGCCAGCCGCTGCGACGGCGCCCATTTGAAGGGGTTGTTGCCTTCGCCGCCGATCGTCGTGTGGGTCAGGCTGTAGCGCGCGCGGGCACGGTCGCGCTCGGACATGAGGTCGCCGACGCCGAGCAGCATCTGGCGGTAGAGGGCGCCTGCGCGGCGCATGATCTCCTCGGGCTCCTCGCTCGACAGCAATGAGGCATCGAGCCCGGCACCCTCGCAGAATGCCTCGAGCAGTGAGCCTTCGGCATAGGCCGGGACAGGCGCCGCGTCCTGCCAGTCGGCGGGCACAGGCAGCGTCGCGTCCATCGGCGGCAGCGACACGAGCGTCCGGTTGGCGTCGAGCCCGGCGTCGCCCATCGGCGCGCGCGTCGCGACGAGCCGGAAGCGGCCGAGCCGCCACGCGGCGGGCGTCACCACGGAAACCGCACGGTCCTGTGCCACGCGCTCGCCCGTCGCCTCGTCGATCATGCCGTTGGCACCGAACACCTCGAGCGTCAGCGCGCCGCCCTCGACCGCCACCCGGCAATGCCGCCGCGACAGCGCGCAGTCGGGATCGGCGATCGTCCAGTCGGCCTCGCCGTCGCGGCCGAGCATCAGGCCGCCTTGGGCGAGGAGCCGCGCCTCGACCGGGTCGGGGGAGGCGGCGTCGTCGTAGAGCTGGAGAAGGAACATGGGCGGGCTCAGGCAGCGCGCGCGGCGGCGATGCGCGTCGCGGCGAGGTCGGGCGCGGGCAGCGCGGGCGCTGCCGACAGGCGCGTCTCCATCGCCTCGGCGGTCCGGTTGAAGGCGTCGAAGGCGGCGCCGAACTCGTCGCGGCGACGGTGCGAGATGCGCAGCGCGAAGCCGTTCTCCGCCGCTTCGGCCAGCGCGCCGCGCAGTCGGCGCAGCGGCCGCGCGACCAGCGCGCCGCTCAGATAGCCGACGCCGAGCACCGCGAGCATGACGACCGCGGCGAGCACCGCCAGCAGCGTCCGCGCCTGCGCCACCGCGCCGTCGAGCGCGGTGCGCTTGAGGACGAGATCGACGCGGCCGAACTCGATCCCCGCATAGTCGATCGGCCGGACGAAGCGGATGCCCGGCCCCCGTCCCTGGTCGGCCGCCTGCGTTGCGCCGTGGCCGAACGTCCCCTCGCCGCCGGGCGCGGCATAGCGGGTGCCGACCCGTACCGGGTCGGTCGCGGCGCGGACGGTGCCCCCTGCATCAGCGACGACGATCTCGCGCACATTGGCGTCGCGCGCCGCGGCGGCGACGAACGCCTGCAGGGGTGCCCAGTCCTGCTCGGCGGCGGGCAATCCGGCATTGTCGGCGGCGAGGACGGCAGCGTTGCTGGTGACGAAGGAGGCGATCGTCTCGCCCGACACCACCGCCATGCGATTGAGCGCTCGTTCCTGACGGTCGAGGATCGAGGCGATGCTGCCGCCCAGCGCCAGCGCGGTAACGGCGGCGAGCGCGAGCGGCAGCTTGATGCGGAGCGGAATGCCGCGGCGGGCGGGCTCGGCTTCCTGCGCATGGCCGATCTCGCGGTCGAGCGCGGCGACGAGCGCCCCGCCGTCCTGGAACCGCGCCTCGGGCTTCTTGGCGAGCAGCTTGTCGATGATGAAGGAAAGGCCCGGCGGACAGTCGCCGACGATGCGGCCGACGGGCTCGACCCGCTCCTGCGCGATCTGGATGGCGATGGTGGCGAGACCGGTGCCGGGAAAGGCGACCTTGCCGGTCATCATCTCGTAGAGAACGACGCCCAATGAGAACAGGTCGGCGCGGTGGTCGACCGGCAGGCCCAGCGCCTGTTCGGGGCTCATGTAGCGCGGCGTGCCAACGAGCTGGCCGGCATGGGTGCGGCCGAGCTGGCCCGCATCGCCCTCGCCCAGCCGCGCGACGCCGAAATCGACGAGCTTGACCTGCCGCCCGTCGGGGGAGACGAGGATGTTCGAGGGCTTGACGTCGCGGTGGACGATGCCCGCGCGGTGCGCATAGGCGAGCGCATCGGCGAGCTGTCGGCCGATCGACAGCACCCGCTCGTAGGGGAGGCGACCCTGCGCGTCGAGCAGCGCGTCGAGCGGCTGCCCCTCGACCAGCTCCATCGCGATATAGGCGATGCCCTGCGCCTGGCCCGCGTCGTAGATGGTGGCGATGTTCTGGTGGCTGAGCGCCCCGGCCGCGCGCGCCTCGCGCAGGAAGCGCGCCTCGAGATCGGCATCGCGCGCGAAATCGGGCTTCAGCACCTTGATCGCGACGGCGCGGCCGATGTCGGGATCGTGTGCGCGATAGACCTCCGCCATCGCGCCTTCGCCGAGAAGCGCCTCGATCCTGTAGCGTCCGAGCGTCTGCATGCCTCTCCCCCCGGAGCCGGTACGCGCTCCTGCCGAAGGGACGGCATTAACAACGCCTTGTTTACATCGTCTTACCGACGCGCGCGGACGGCGGCGGCGATCCGTTCGGCACGGCCGAGATCGCGGGTGATGGCGGGATTGCCCGGATCGAGCGCGTCGGCGCGGCGGAGCAGCATTACCGCCTGGTTCGCCTTGCCCGCATTGAGCGCGGCAAGGCCGGCGGCGCGCGCGCGAGCAGCGGCGGCAGGATTGCGGGCAGGTGCGGCAGGTGCGGGTTTGGGCCGGGCCGCCGGGGCGGGGGCGGGGCGCGGCGCGGCATCGGGGCGTCGCACCGGCGCGGGCGGGCGCGGCGGCTGTCCGGGAATGCGCAGCGTGGTCCCCGCCGCAAGCGACGCGGGCACCTCGATCCCGTTGTACCGCGCCAGCTGATACGCCTTCAGCCGGTTGCCGAGCAGGCGCGTGGCGATCCCGGCCATCGTGTCGCCGGGCCTGGTCACATAGGAATAGCTTTGCGGGCCGAGCAGCTCGACCGGATCGCGCTCGATCGAATCGCGCAGCAGCAGGAGGCCCGCGTTCATCGGGTCGCGCTTCAGCGCGGCGGCGATCCGCTTGCGCGCGAATCTCGCTTCGCCGCGGTCGAGCATCGCGGCGATGGCGTCGATCTCTGCCGCGGGGTTCGCGGCGGGCGGGGGCGGGGCAGGGGCCGCGACGCGCGGTCCGCCGCCGCATGCCGCCAGCGCGAGCGCCATCGACGCCGCGCCTGTCGTCCGCCACTTCATGCCCATATCCGTTCCTCACCCACAACCGAATCGATCGCCGCCGATACCTTCGCCGAAACGGCATCGCGGTCGCGCACGTAGGCCGCAAAGCTTGCCGGATCGAGCGGCGCGGCGAAATAATAACCCTGGAAGTGGCGGCAGCCGTGGCGGTGGAGCCAGGCGACCTCCTCGGCCCGTTCCACCCCTTCGGCCAGCACGCGAATGCCGAGGCCGCGGCCGAGCGCGAGGATGCTCTGGCAGATCGCCTGGCGCTCGCGGCTCGCCTCGACCCCGCTGACGAACTCGCGGTCGATCTTGATCTTGTCGAAGGCGAGCGTGCGCAGCGTGCTGAAGCTCGAATAGCCGGTCCCGAAATCGTCGATGGCGACGCGCACGCCCATCGCGCGGAGCGCGTCGAACGTGGCGCGTCCGCCGACGGCGTCGCCGAGCGCGACGCTTTCGGTCAGCTCGATCTCGATCGCATCGGGTCCGATGCCGTGGCGGGCGAGCGTGCGTGCGACCAGCCGGTCGAGGTCGTGCGCCTCAAGCTGGCGGCCCGACACGTTGACCGCAATGCGCAGGCGGCCCAGCCCCTCGCGTCGCCAGATCGCGGCGTGGCGCACCGCGGTGTTGAGCGCCCAGGTCCCGATCTCGGGGGCAAGCCCGCTCGCCTCCATGATCGGCACGAACTGGCCGGGCGAAACGAGACCGCGCACTGGGTGCCGCCAGCGGATCAGCGCCTCGGCCCCCATCACGCACGCGGTGGCGCTGTCGATCAGTGGCTGGAAATCGAGCCGCATCTCGCCGCGCTGGACCGCGAGGCGCAGATCCTGTTCGAGGCGGTAGCGCTCGCGCGCGATCGCCTGAAGGTCGATCGGCGCGGCATCGGCCGGCGCCGCCGGCGCCGAGAAGGCGGCGAGCGTGCGGGTCAGGACCAGCTCGGGTGCCGATCCGTCGTCGGCAACGACCGCGCGGCGCAGCCCGATATCGGGCACGATCTCGCGCTCGCCCGCGGTCAGCCGGTCGCCCATCGCATAGCAAAGCGCGTCGATCTCCGCCGCCGCGCCTTCGGCAGCGCCGCCAATCCACAGCGCCAGGTGGCTGCGATCGACCTGCGCGAGCAGGCGGCGCGTTCCGATCATCGCCACCATCCGGTGCGCGAGCAGCCGCAATACCGTGTCGCCCAGTTCGGGGTCGAAGGCGCTCAGCCGGTTGACGTCGTAGAGCGCGAAGATCGCCAGCGTGCCCTGCCCGTCGGCGCTCATGCGCGCGATCAGCGGCTCGCGCGTTGGCAGGCCGGTCAGCCCATGCACCTGTGCCGCTCGCCCACGCAGATCGGCCAGCTCGCCGATCCGCTGTAGCAGCGCTTGCGGCGTCCGGACGGGGCGCTCGTCGCCGATAAGCGCCGCTGCGGCCTCGATCAGGCGGCGCATTCGCCGGCGCTGCAGATTCCAGAGCGCGAGGGCCGCCAACGCGCAGCAGAGCAGCGCAGCGCTGATCGCCGCGATGCTCGCGCCGTTCCCGGTGATCTCGCCCCCGCTCATCCGGCCCGGCATATCGTCGGAGCGTTGCCAAAGGCTTAGCGGCGTCAGACCGGCTGCTTTCGGTCGCAACCGTCGCGATGCAGCTTGCGTTCAAGTGGCGGCGCGTATCAAAGCGTCGTCAAACCGGTCGAACGAGCGAAAGGAAGTTGCGGATGCGTGGATGGACGATGGTGATGCTGGGTCTGGGTGTGTCGGCGGCGAGCCCCGCGCTGGCGGGACAGGCGGCGCCCGATCCGGGCAAGCAGGCGTTCGCGCCCTGTTCGGCCTGCCACGCGGTGACACCCAATACCAAGCGCATGGGTCCGTCGCTGCACGGCGTCGTCGGCCGCAAGGTCGCAGGCGCGCCGGGCTTCGCCTATTCGCCCGCGCTCAAGGCCAAGGGCGGTGCCTGGACGCCGGCGGCGCTCGACGCCTTTCTTGCCGATCCGCGCGGCTGGGCGCCGGGCAATCGCATGAGCTATCCGGGTGTCAAGGATCCGGCCAAGCGCGCGGCGATCATCGCCTATCTCAAGACGCTGAAGTGATTTCAGCCCGGCGGCGTGCGGATGCGCGCCGCCGGTGCCGCGGCCGGGTTCGGTCGAGCCGGGAGAGCTTCGGTGCTGTGCGAGTGTGAAAACATGCTCTAGCACGTTAGAATGAGGAGCGGATCGGCGATCGGTTTCGGCGGTGCGGGGGCCGCGCGATGAAGGCTGCGTCTCCGCTCGACTATCGGGTACTCGCGCGGCGACGGCTGCCGCATTTCCTGTTCGAATATATGGACGGGGGTTCCTATGGCGAGGTGACGTTGCGCCGCAACGTCTCCGACCTTGAGGCGATCGCGCTGCGACAGCGCGTGCTGACCGACGTGTCGCGGGTCGATCTTTCCACCGAGTTGCTCGGGCGACGCATCGACCTGCCTGTAGCGCTCGCACCGATCGGGCTGGCCGGCTTGAACGCGCGCCGCGGCGAGGTACAGGCGGTGCGTGCCGCCGAGGATGCCGGTATCCCTTTCTGCCTCTCCACCGTCTCCGCTTGCCCGATCGGCGAGGTTGCGGCGGCGGCCACACGGCCCTTCTGGTTTCAGCTCTACATGATCCGCGACCGCGGCTTCATGCGCGATCTGATGGCCGAGGCACGTGCGGCGGGTTGCTCGGTGCTGGTCTTCACTGTCGACATGCCGATGCCGGGATCGCGGTATCGCGACTATCGCTCGGGATTGGCCGGAGCGCCGGGCGTGAGCGGATCGGCACGGCGGCTGATGCAGGCGGCGCTGCGTCCGCGCTGGGCCTGGGACGTCGGATTGCGCGGGCGGCCGCACCAGCTCGGCAACGTGGCGCGCGTACTGGGCAGGAACAGCGGGCTTGAGGATTTCCTCGGCTGGATGCGCGACAATTTCGACGCCGGTGTCACCTGGCGCGACCTCGACTTCATCCGCGAAGGCTGGGACGGACCGCTGGTCCTCAAGGGTATCCTCGACCGCGAGGACGCGGTCGCCGCGGCCGATCTAGGCGCCGATGGGATCGTCGTCTCCAACCATGGCGGCCGCCAGCTCGACGGCGTGCTCTCGACCGCCCAGGCGCTGCCGCCGATCGCCGAGGCGGTTGGCGATCGGCTGACGGTGCTGGCCGACGGCGGCGTGCGTTCGGGGCTCGACGTCGTGCGGCTGCTGGCGCTGGGCGCGAAGGGCGTACTCCTCGGCCGGGTCTGGGCCTATGCGCTCGCCGCGGCGGGCGAGGCGGGAGTCGCGCACATGCTGCGCCTGATCGAGGCCGAGATGCGCGTCGCGATGGCGCTGACCGGCTGCACCCGTGTCGATCACGTCAACTCCGACGTCCTGTCAAAAGCGCCGCGCGACTGACGTCGATCTGAAAGGCCGGATGTCAGTGTGGTGCCGCCTACAGGACTCGAACCTGTGACCCCCGCATTACGAATGCGATGCTCTACCAACTGAGCTAAGGCGGCGCGGGCGCCGAGGCGCCGTCGTGGCGGGGCGCTTAGCAGGCGGCTGGGGGGCTGACAAGCGGCGTTGATGCGGTCCGTAAGCCGCCAACCGCTTTACGCATCGTTTACCACGGAGGGTGCAAGAGTCGCATCGACGACGAAGGGGCAACCGTGCCCGAACGAGGATGGCCGCATGAACATGGTGCAGGGCGCTGGCGAGAACGCGACCGGCGCAGCGACAGGCGGCGCGGGCAATCCGCTGGACATCGGCAGCGATGAGCGCCGGATGCATGTGCGCGCCTATAATTACTGGGTGTCGCTGCTCGGCGGGCGCGCCTATCCCTCGATCGAGGACCTCGACCCCGCCAACATCGCCGATTTCGGCGCCAACAGCGTGCTGCTCGACTTCTCGATGGGGATCGAGGATCCTTCGATTCAGTATCTCGGCCGGTCGCTGCGCGAGGAATGCGGCGTTGAGGCGAGCATCCGCAAGATCAGCGAGGTGCCGAGCCGCTCGCTTCTCTCGCGCCTGACCGACCATTATCTCCAGATCATCGCCAACCGCGCGCCGATCGGTTTCGAGGCCGAATTCGTCGGGCAGAAGGGGCACAACACCCTCTATCGCGGCATCCTGATGCCCTTCTCGTCCGACGACGACACGATCGACTTCATCTACGGCGTCATCAACTGGAAGGTGATGGTTGACGCCGAGACGCAGGCGCGTCTCGCCGCCGAGGTCGAGGCCGCCCGCCGCGACTTGCCGCGGACCCAGGTCGCCGCCCCTGCCGCCTGGGCCGACGGGCCGTCGTCGGGTTTCTCCGATACGCCGGTGGATGAGTCGCCGCTCGCGGCCGACCTGCTCGATGCCGAGGCGGGGCTTGCCGATCTGCTCGATCATGCCCGCGCCTGTGCCGCCGATGTCGGCCAGGCCGACCAGCGCACCCGCGCCGCGCTCTATCGCGCGCTCGACCGTGCCTATGCCTTTGCCGAGGCCGCGGCGCGCAACCCGCAGGGCTATGCCGAGCTGCTCGAAGATGCCGGAATCAAGCCGCAGGCGCGCGCGCCGATGACCCCGGTCGTCAAGCTCGTCTTCGGTACCGATCACGACAAGACGCGGCTCACCGAATATGCCGCGGTACTCACGCATGCCCGCCGTCAGGGTGTGCCCGCCGAAGGCTTCGCCGCTTTCCTTTCGGCTGCGTCGGGCGGGATCAAGGGCATCGTCGCCGCCGAGCGCGCCGCGCGCCGGCCCGAGCCGCGCCCCGACACGCTCGCCGCTGCCGCGACCAGCCTGCGTGCGCGTGCGCCGATCGCCTCGCTGCCGATCGCCGCGGGCGACGAAGAGTTCGTCCTGTTGCTCGCCCGCGCGGGCCTGGACGGGATGCTCGAGGTGGTGGCTCGCGTCGAGGGCGAGGCGGGTCTCACCGAAAAGGCGATCCGCCGCGCCGGGGCCTGATCGCCCCTCCTAATCGTATGGGTTGAGACTATCCTGCATTGGGCGCATAGCCGCGGCCATGCTGAGCAAAAAAGGCACGACGCCGGCCAAGGCGATCGCAGCGCGCTTCTTCGACGGAGCGCTTCCGGGGGAGACTGAAGGCCTCGACAAGGCCGAGCGCGCTGACGCGGCGGGCTTCGTGACGGCGGCGGCGGCGACGCGCCCGCCCGGTCGCCCGGCAATCGCGATCGACACCTTTGCGCGCGGCGACCGGCGGCGGATGCGCCTCGCGGTCATCAACGACGATATGCCGTTCCTCGTCGATTCGATCGCCGCCACCATCGGCGCGGTCGGGGCGCCGATCGAGCGGCTGGTTCACCCGGTGCTGCGCGTCACCCGCGATAAGGGCGGCGCGCTGGTCAACATCGACGATGACGGCACGCCCGAATCGATGGTCTATATCGAGATGGACCGCCTCGACGCGAAGGAGCGGCGCGAGCTGGTCGAGGACCTCGAACGCAATCTCGCGCATGTCCGCCGCGCCGTCGCCGACTGGCCCAAGCTGCAGCAGGCGCTCGCCGCCGATGCCGATCGGACTGAGGATGACGAGGGCGCGGCGCTGCTGCGCTGGTTCCTCGACGGCAACATGACGCTGCTCGGGCATGAATGCTGGGACGTCGAGGGCAAGGTCCGCGACGCGATCGGCATCGCCGCCGAGACGCTCGAGACGCCGCTCCTCGCCGAGGCGTCGCGCGGGCTTGCCGCCGAGTATTTCGCCAAGGGGGGGCGCGCGCCGCTGCTCCTCAAGTCGAACTGCATCTCGACCGTCCATCGCCGCGTGCCGCTCGACCTCATCCTGCTGCCGATCTTTAGGGGCGAGCAGGTCACCGGCCTCTCGATCCATGCGGGCCTGTGGACGAGTGCGGCGCTGCATTCGCCGCCGCATGAGGTGCCGCTGCTTCGCCGCAGCCTGAAGGCGCTGACGGGCAAGTTCGGCTTCGATCCGCGCGGCCATACCGGCAAGGCGATGGCGCATGCGCTGACAGAGCTGCCGCACGACCTGACGGCCGCGTTCGACCAGGATGCGCTGGAGACGCTGGTCCTGACCGCGATGTCGATCGCCGACCGGCCGCGGCCCAAGCTGGTGCTCGTCCGTTCGACGCTGGGGCGGCATCTGTTCGGCTTCGTCTGGCTGCCGCGCGACGAGCTGACCACCGGGCGGCGCGAGGCGATCGGCGTCATGCTGGCGGAGGCGGCGAACGCCTCGCTGCTCAGCTGGTCGATCAGCCTTGAGGACGGGGAGGTGGCGCTGATCCGCTACACCCTCGATCTGCGCGGGTCGGGGCGGATGCCCGACGCGGCGGCGCTCGACGACCGCTTGGTGCGGATGATGCGCGGCTGGTCGGCGGCGGTCGAGGCGGCGCTGGTCGATCTGGTCGGTAGCGGCCGCGCAGCGCGGCTGGCGCTGCGGCATGCAGGCACCTTCCCGGTCAACTACCGCAACGCCTTCAGCCCCGAAGAGGCCGCGCAGGACGTGCTGCGCATCGCCGAGCTGGAGCAGGACGAAGACCGGCAGGTCCGAATCCTTGCCGACGACAACCCCGATGACGGCCGCTTCCGCATCAAGATCTATCGCCGCGGCGGCGCGCTGCCTTTGTCGGATGCGGTGCCGGTGCTCGAGAATTTCGGTTTCCGCGTGATCGCCGAGCTGCCGACGCTGCTCGACGGCGAGGGTGAGATCGTCATCCACGACTTCTATGTCGAGGTGCCCGGCGCCCCGCAGGCCGAAAAGCAGCTCGACCATCCGATGGTCGAGGGCGCGATCCAGGCGGTGCTGGAGAACCGGGCCGAGAACGATGCCTTCAACCGGCTGGTGGTCGAGAGCGGCATCTCGCCACTGTCGGTCGTCCTCTATCGCGCGTGGTTCCGATATCTGCGCCAGACCGGCCTCGCTTACGGGCTCGGCACCGTGGTCGATGCGCTGCGGCGTGCGCCCAAGGTTGCGGCCGGCCTGATCGCGCACTTCTCTGCCGCGCACGATCCCTCGCGCGCCGAGGGGCGCGAGGCGGCGATCGAGAAGGCAGCGAAGACGATCGAGAGCGGCCTCGACGCCGTCTCGGCGATCGACGACGACCGCATCCTGCGCGCGCTCCGCGGCGTCGTCGCCGCGACGCTTCGTACCAACGCCTTCGCACCGGCGGCGGACGAGGCGCTGGCGTTCAAGCTCGATTCGGCCAAGGTGCCGGGCCTGCCGCTGCCGCTCCCCTGGCGCGAGATCTTCGTCTACAGCCCGCGTGTCGAGGGCATCCACCTGCGCGCCGGCCCCGTCGCGCGCGGTGGCCTTCGCTGGTCGGATCGGCGCGACGACTTCCGCACCGAGATCCTCGGGCTGATGAAGGCGCAGCGCGTCAAGAACGCCGTCATCGTGCCGACCGGCGCCAAGGGTGGCTTCTACCCCAAGCAGCTGCCCCCCGCGTCGGATCGTGAGGCGTGGCTGGCCGAGGGGACGGAGAGCTATCGCATCTTCATCCGCTCGCTCCTGTCGATCACCGACAATATCGTCGAGGGCCGCGTCGTCCATCCCGACAGCGTCGTGATCCATGACGGCGAGGACCCCTATTTCGTCGTCGCCGCCGACAAGGGCACGGCAAGCTTCAGCGACGTCGCCAACGCGATCGCGCAGGAGCGCGGCTTCTGGCTTGGCGATGCCTTCGCCAGCGGCGGGTCGAAGGGCTATGACCACAAGGCGATGGGCATCACCGCCAAGGGCGGCTGGGTGTCGGTGCAGCGCCACTTCCTTGAAATGGGCGTCGACGTGCAGACGCAGTCGATCGACGTCGTCGGCTGCGGCGACATGTCGGGCGACGTGTTCGGCAACGGGATGCTTCTGTCGAAGGCGATCCGCCTGCGCGCGGCGTTCGACCATCGCCACATCTTCCTCGATCCCGACCCCGACCCGGCGGCCAGCTGGGCCGAGCGCGACCGGCTGTTCCAGCTGCCGCGGTCAAGCTGGGCGGACTATGACCCTTCGCTCATTTCCAAGGGCGGCGGCGTCTTCGCGCGGACCGAAAAGTCGATCAAGCTGTCGAAGCAGGTCCGCGAGCTGCTGGGCATCGACGACGCCGAACTTGACCCCACCAGCCTGATCGGCGCGATCCTGAAGGCGCCCGTCGACCTCATCTGGTTCGGCGGCATCGGCACTTACATCAAGGCAGGGCACGAGAATAATGCAGAGGTCGGCGACCCCGCCAACGACCGGCTTCGCGTCAATGCCGAACAGGTGCGCGCCAAGGCGATCGGCGAGGGCGCGAACCTTGGCGTGACCCAGGCCGCGCGGATCGCGTTCGCAGCGAAGGGCGGGCGGATCAACACCGACTTCATCGACAATTCGGCGGGCGTCGATTGTTCAGACAACGAGGTCAACATCAAGATCGCGCTCAACCGCGAAGTGACCGAGGGCCGGCTGAAGCTCGCGAAGCGCGACGACCTGCTCGTGTCGATGACCGACGAGGTGTCGGACCTGGTGCTGGAGGACAACCGGCTCCAGACGCTCGCGCTCTCCTTCATGGAGAATGACGGGTCGGTGGCGGTGCCGAGCTATGTCCGCGTAATCGAGATCCTGGAGGCGAGTGGCCGGCTCGATCGCGCGGTCGAGGGTCTGGGCACCAACGAGGACATGCTTCGCGTCGCCCAGGAAGGTCGCGGCCTCACCCGGCCCGAGCTGGCCGTGTTGCTGGCGAGCGCCAAGCTCGCGCTGCAGGACGCGATCGAGCAGGCCGAGCTGGGGCAGGACCCCGAGCTCGAACCCGACCTGATGGCCGCCTTCCCCCGGCCGATGCAGAAGAAGTTCGCTGACGCGATCCGCCAGCATCGCCTGCGGAACGAGATCGTCGCGACCAAGCTCGCCAACCGCGTCGTCAATCGCCTCGGCGTCCTCCACCCCTTCGAGCTGGCCGAGGAGGAAGGCGCGGGGATGGCCGACATTGCCGGAATGTTCGTCGTCGCCGAGCGGTTGTTCGGCCTGCCCGCGCTCTGGGAAGCGATCGAAACGACCGACATGCCCGAGGGCGCGCGGCTTGCGCTACTCGAGGAAGTGGCGGTCGCGACCCGGTCGCAGATCGCCGACCTGCTCCGCATCGCCGCCCCCGGCACGCAGCCGGGCGAGGTGATCGCGCGGCTGAAGCCCGGCATCGCCAGCCTCGACCGGCAGACGCGCGAACTGTTGCTCGAAGAGGCCAGCGCGCAATCGGCACGCATCTCCGATCGGCTGGAGGCTGCGGGGGCGCCCGCCGCGCTGGTCAGGAAGGTCGTGCGCATCTTCGAGCTCGACGGTGCGGTGGGCCTCGCCGACCTCAGCCAGCGGCTGGGGACCGAGGAGGCGGTGCTGACGCGCGCCTTCACGCATCTGGGGCATGCGCTCGGGCTCGACTGGGCACAGGCCAATGCCGCGCGCGTCGCGTCGGGGGATCCGTGGGAGCGGCTGTTGATCGCCGGCCTCGCGCGCGATTTCCAGCAGCTTCGCCTCGACTTCCTGTCGCGGCAGGACGCCTGCGATCCGCAGGCGGCGGTGGAAGCGTGGCTCGCGGCGAACCGCGCACGGGTCGATCAGTTCGCCGCGCTCGTGGCGCGTGCTCGCCGGGCGCCGAGCCCCAGCGCCGCGATGCTGGCGCAGATCGCGGGGCAGGCGCGCGTGCTGTTGGGACGATAGGCGCGGTCAAGCTCCAACCGGTCGTAACATCCTGTCGATCTAACCTGCATCAGAAATAATTTGTTGCGTTGCGGTACGAGTATCGCAACGCAGCACTTCTTAGCTTCCCCCGTGACGCTGGCGCTGCCGTAGCGTCGGGTGGGCGCCGCGCGGCGTCCGCCTTCATCTAGGGGAAGGCTCAACGTGTTCGACTTCATCGACTTTACGACCATGCTGACGCAGTTCGGACCATCGTGGAACGACGCCGCAAGTGTGCTCGTCGTTGCGCTCGCGCTGGGGCTCGGCGTCGCCGTCGAGCTCTTGCGGCCGCGTTGAGCTCTCCCCCGGCTCAAGGAGAAATGGCGGATGCGGATGACGATGCTGATGGGGGTGATGACGGGGGCGTTGATGCTGAGCGCGTGCGGGACGAGCGACGCATCGAGTTACGACGGCGGCACGGTGGTGCTGCGCAACCTGGCCGAGACCGAGGTGGCGGCGCCCAAACCGGCGCGGCTCGACATCGTCGGCGATCTCATTCCCACACCATCGGACACGCGATCCGATTATTATCTGCTCCGTCACCGCACGACGCTGGCCGGCACCAGCATCGCGATCATCCGGCAGGAGCATGACGACCGTGTCGCCTACGCCCGAACCGAGGTGGATTGCGGGCGGCGGCTGTTCCACGTCGTCGGAGTCGCCTCGACCCGCGGCCGGGTGGAGAGCGACGTCGCGCATGACGGTCCGCTCCGCTCGATCAGCGGCTTGCCCCTCCGCGAGGAGCTGGCGCGGTATGTGTGCGATCGGTCGGGCACGCCGCTGGCGGGGGCTTAGGAACACCAGCACCGTTCGTGCCCAGTAGCGCCCGTCAGGGCGCATATCGAAAGCTCGTATCGAGGTATTTGGCACTCGCGGCGGGCGATCCCTCGATACGCCGGCTCGCGCCGGCTACTCGGGACGAACGGGAGGGATCGGGAGTCAGCCCTTCTTCAGCACGTCGAGCGCCGCCGCGGTCATCGCTTCCGCGGCCGTCGCGATCACCTTCTCGGCATCGGGCGCCCAATTCGGGCTGTGGAGGGAGGGGAGCGCCGCGCCGCCCGCCTGTGCCGCATCCCACTTGGCCTGCGGCACGCCGCCGACCCAGAAGAGCAGGCTCTGCACCCCCGCCTTGTCGGCGAGATAGTAGCGGCTGAAATCCTCGCCCACCATCGCCGCGGGCACGCCGGCGACGCGGCCCTTGCCGAAGCGAGCCTCGAACAACCCGCGCATGCGGCCGCTCAGCGGATCGGTGTTGAAGGTCGCGGGCGTCGCATTGGGGCGGACCGTCATCACCGGCATCCGGTCCTCGGGCACGCCGCTCGCAATCGCCTCGCCTCGAGCGATGCGGGCGATGCCGTCGAGAAGGAGCTTGCGCGTCTTTTCCTCGTAACTGCGCACGGTGATGAGCAGCGTCGCCTCGTCGCCGATGACATTGTGACTGGTGCCCGCGCGAAAGCTGCCGACCGTCACCACCGCGGGCGATTGCGGGTCGCTCTCGCGGCTGACCAGCGTCTGGAGCGCCATGACGATCTTGGCGCCGAGCACGACGGGATCGCGCGTGCCGCTGGGATAGGCGCCGTGCCCGCCGACGCCGCGCACGGTGAGATCGACCGAATCGACCGTCGCGAGCGCGAAGCCAGGCCGCACCCCGATCGTGCCCGCGGGCAGCGAGGCGCTGTCGTGGAAGGCGAGCGCGACGTCGGGCTTGGGGAAGCGCGTATAGAGCCCGTCGTCGAGCATCGCCTTGGCGCCGAGCCCGCGCTCCTCGGCGGGCTGCGCGATCATGACGAGCGTGCCCGACCAGCGATCCTTCATCCGCGCGAGGTTGTTGAGCGTCCCCACCCAGCCCGCCATGTGCGTGTCGTGGCCGCAGGCATGCATGACCGCGGTCTCGGTACCCTCGGCCGTCGTCGCCCGCGCCTTCGAGGCGAAGGGCAGGCCCGTGGCCTCCGCGACCGGCAGCCCGTCCATGTCGGTGCGGATGAGGAGCGTCGGGCCGGGGCCGTTCTTCATCACCGCAACGACGCCGGTCTGGCCGACCCCGTCGGTCACGGTGAACCCCGCCTTTCGCGCCGCATCCGCCATCAGCTTGGCCGAGCGCTTCTCCTGAAAGGCGAGTTCGGGATTGGCGTGGAGGTCGCGATAGAGCGCGGTAAGCGCGGGCATCTGCGCCGCGGTGGCGTCACGCACGGGTTCCTGCGCGGCGGCGGGCATGGCGACGAGCGCGGCGAGCGGGATCAGCGAGCGGATCATGCAGGACCTTCGGGACGGAGCGCGGCGGCGAGGCTGGCGGTGGCGCTGCCGCGGCGCGCGGGCTTGGGCTGGCTGGGATCGGGCGCCCAGCCGGTCAGGAAGACGATCTGGAACCGCTCGGTCACGCGGCCATCGGCATCGGCGCGCGCCGCGAACGCCTCGGCCGCGCGGGCGAGTGCAGTCCGGGTCAGCGGCGGCGTCTCCTTGAGGAGGTTGGTCGCCGCTATGCCGCGCAGATCCTCGATCAGCCGGCCGAGGCCCGCATAGCGCACCGCCAGCGGCTCGATATCGGCGACGGGCAGCGTCAGCCCGGCGCGCGACAGCAGGTCGCCCGCCGACCGCACGTCGATCTGCGGATGGAGCCGCGCCACCGCCCGCGGCGCCTCCCCCTCGAGCAGCGCGGCGCGCAGCACCGGCAGGCTCCCCGCGCCGACGAACGCGCCGAGGAACAGGCCGTCGGGCCTGAGCACCCGCCGCGCGAGCGCGAGCAGGCCGGGCACGTCGTTGACCTGATCGATCACCCCCGCCGACACCACGCAGTCGAAGCTGGCATCGGCGAAGGGGATCCGGTCCTCGTCGCCCTGAACGCCGCCGGTGGCCTTTGCAAAGGCGAAGCCCGCATCGAGACGCGCCACCCGCGCCCCGGGCGGAGGCATGAACGCCCCGTCGAAACTGCCGAGGTCGAGGAAATCGCGAAGCGGCCGCTGCACCGCCGCCAGCCGCTCCTCGATCCCCTCCAGCATCGCCGCGCGCAGGAAGTCGTGCGCGGCATAGCCGGGCACGGCGCGATCGCGGCGAGCCCGGCGCGCCGAGCGCGAGAAGAGTTCGGGGGGCGGAACGCTCGCCATCGCCGGCGCTTGTGCGCCGCGGCGGCGGGTCGCACAAGGGGGCGATGCGGGGGATCGTCACTGCCGCCGGTCGCCTGGCGATCGACTTCGCGCTGCCGCCGCGCTGCCCGGCGTGCGCGGCGGTGACGGGCGAGGCGCATCGCTTCTGCGCCGCGTGCTGGCAGGGCCTCGACTTTCTGCCGGACGGGGGCGGGCCGGTGCGCGCGGCCGTCGCCTATGGCCCGGTCGCGCGCGAGGTGCTGCTCAAGCTCAAATATGCGCGGCGGCTGGGCCATGCCGAACCGATCGCCGCGGCGATGCAGCGGCTGCTGCCCGCCGATGCCCACCTCATCGTGCCCGTGCCGCTCGCGCGCTGGCGGCTCTGGTCGCGCGGCTATAACCAGGCGGGCCTCATCGCGGCGTCGCTGTCGCGGACGAGCGGCGTGTCGGCGCGCTACGACCTGCTCGTCCGCACGCGCTCGACGCCGGTGCTGCGCGGCCTCGGCCCGGCGGCGCGGCGGCGCGCGGTGGCGGGGGCGTTCGCGGTGCGCGAGGCGCTTGGCGATCGGCACGTGGTGCTCGTCGACGATGTCCATACCACCGGCGCGACCACCGACGGATGCGCCGCGGTGCTCGAGGCGGCGGGCGCGCGCGTCACGACGCTGGTCTTCGCGAGGGTGCTTGCCGGACCGGACGATTGACAAGCGCGCCCTCGCTTTCCACGTCAGCGGCATGGCAGCGGTCGAAATCTATACCAAGGCGTGGTGTCCCTATTGCACGCGCGCCAAGCGACTCCTCGCGCAGAAGGGCGCGGCGTTCGAGGAGATCGACATCACCATGGGCGGGCCCCGGCGCGCCGAGATGATCGATCGCGCGAACGGCAGGACGACGGTGCCGCAGATCTTCATCGACGGGGCGCATGTCGGCGGCTCGGACGACTTGGCCGCGCTCGATCGCGAAGGGCGGCTCGACGCGCTCCTCGCCGCGTGAGGGTCGCGCTGCTCCAGATGAACGGCGGGATCGACCCCGCCGCCAATGCGCGCACCATCGTCGAGGCGGTGGCCGAGGCGAAGGCCGGCGGCGCGGCGATGCTGTTCACGCCCGAGATGTCGAACCTGATCGACCGTGACCGCGAACGGGCGGCGGCGAGCATCGTCGCCGAGGCGGACGATCCCGTGCTGGTGCTAGTGCGCACAGCGGCGAGGGCGGAGGGCCTATGGGTCCATCTCGGCTCGCTCGCGGTACGGCGCGCCGATGGACGCTTCGCTAATCGCAGCTTCGTCATCGACGCGGGCGGCGAGGTGCGGGCGCGCTACGACAAACTCCACCTGTTCGACGTCGATGTCGGCGGCGGCGATCGCTGGCGCGAGTCGGCGGTCTATGCGCCGGGCGAGGGGGCGGTGGTGGTCGGGACGCCGGTGGGGCCGCTCGGCCCGACCATCTGCTACGATCTGCGCTTCGCCGAGCTCTATCATGCGCTTGCAGTGGCCGGAGCGCATGTGCTGGCCGTGCCGGCGGCGTTCACCCGGCCGACCGGCGCGGCGCACTGGCACCTGCTCTTGCGCGCCCGCGCGGCCGAGACGGGGTGCTTCGTCATCGCCGCCGCGCAGACGGGCGAGCATGAGGACGGCCGCGCGACCTATGGCCATTCGCTCGTCGTCGATCCCTGGGGCGAGGTGCTGCTCGACATGGGTGAGGCGCCGGGCCTCGGCTTCGCCGAGATCGAGGCCGAGCGCGTGGCCGAGGTGCGTGCGCGCATTCCCGTGCTCGACCATGCCCGCGCGATCCCGCCGGTCGAGGTCGCGCAATGATCGTCTTCGACCTGCGCTGCGGGCACGGCCATGTGTTCGAGGCATGGTTCGGCAGCAGTGCCGCCTATGAGGAACAGCGCGCCGGCGGGCTGGTCGAGTGCCCGATGTGCGGCTCGGCCGAGATCGAGAAGGCCGTGATGGCCCCCAATGTGGGCGCCAAGGGAAACCAGCGCGCTGCCGTTCCTGCCAAGGGCGACGAAGCGCCGTCGCCCGAGGCCATCAAGGCCGCCCTCGCCGCCATGGCCGCGGCCCAGGCCAAGGCGCTTGAGAAGTCGCAATGGGTCGGCACCGCTTTCGCCGATCAGGCGCGCGCGATGCACGTCGGTGACGCCCCCGAGGCGCCGATCCACGGCCAGGCGAGCCTCGCCGAAGCGAAGGCGCTCGCCGAGGAAGGTGTGCCGATCGCGCCGCTCCTCTTCCCCGTGGTGCCGCCCGAGACGCGCAATTGATTCCACCGCGCCGCTGCCATAGGGCAGGGCCCGTGCCCCGATAGCTCAGCAGGACAGAGCAACGGTTTCCTAAACCGCAGGTCGGGAGTTCGAGTCTCTCTCGGGGCACCACTGTCTTTACAATGGAACGCCCAAGCGATTGATTCGCTTTGCCTTTCGCAACCTTTTCTAGGAGACGGCGAATGGCGTTGGCGGTCATCACGGGCGCATCAAGCGGGATCGGGCGCGAACTGGCGAAGATCGCCGCAAGCGAGGGATATGAACTGATCCTCATAGCGGACGAGCCGCAGGTCGATGCGGCGGCCGGCGAACTGCGCGGCAGCGGCGCCCGCGTCGAGGCGGTCGAGGCGGACCTTGCGACCTTCGAGGGCAATGACCGGCTGCTGGAAGCGGTCGGCGTGCGGCCGATCGACATCCTCGTCGCCAATGCGGGACGTGGGCTGGGCCACGCCTTTGTCGAGCAGTCGCCCGAGGACTGGCGGCGAGTGATCGACACCAACGTCACTGGCACCACCTATCTCCTCCAGAAGGTCGCGCAGGCGATGGCGGCGCGCGGCGAGGGACGCATCCTCATCACCGGGTCGATCGCGGGGCTGATCCCCGGCAGCTATCAGGCGGTCTATAACGGGACCAAGGCGTATCTCGACAGCTTCGCCTATGCGCTGCGCGAGGAACTGAGCGAGACGGGCGTCACCGTGACGGTTCTGATGCCGGGGCCGACCGACACGCGCTTCTTCGAGCGGGCTAACATGCTCGACACCCCCGTCGGTCGGGACGACGGCAAGGAAGACCCCGCTGTCACCGCGCGCAACGGGTGGAAGGCGATGATGGACGGGTCGGCGCACATCGTCTCTGGCGCGAAGAACAAAGTCGAGGCGGCGCTTTCGCACGTCATCCCCGACAGCGTGCTCGCGCGGCGCCACACCGCGATGGCCAAGCCCGAGGACTGAGCACCCTCTTGCCGCCGGGCGGCGGCGCGGCCACATGGGTCGGATGGAAACGCATCCGGTCGGCGTCGCCGTGCCGCTCGGCCCGCTGGTGACGCGGGTGCTGGCGGGCAATGCCTCGCCCTATACGCACACGGGGACGCAGACGCATCTGGTCGGGCAAAGCGCGCTGGCGGTGATCGATCCGGGGCCGGACGACGCGGCGCATCTGGAAGCGCTGCATCGGGCGATTGCCGGCCGGCCGGTGGCGGCGATCCTCGTCACCCACACGCACCGCGACCACAGCCCACTCGCCGCGCGGCTGCGCCAGGCAACGGGCGCGCCGGTGATCGGCTGCGCGCCGCTGACGATGGCCGACGAGGGGCCGCGCGCCGATGCCGCGTTCGATATCGATTACGCCCCCGATCGCGTGCTCGCCGATGGCGAGCGGATCGCCGGCGACGGCTGGACGATCGAGGCGGTGGCGACGCCCGGCCATACTTCCAACCACCTCGCCTTCGCCCTGCCCGAGGCGAATGCGCTGTTCAGCGGCGACCATGTGATGGGCTGGTCGACGAGTATCGTGTCGCCGCCCGACGGCGACATGGGCGACTATATGGCAAGCCTCGAGAAGCTGCTGGGACGCGAAGAGGCCGTCTATTACCCGGCGCATGGCGAAGTGGTGGACAATCCGCAGCGGCTGGTGCGCGGAATGCTCGGCCACAGGAAGCAGCGCGAGGGGCAGATCGTCCGGCTGCTCGGGCGGGGCACGCATGCGGTCGAGGGGATGGTGGAGGCGATGTATGTCGGCCTCGACGCGCGGCTGAAGCCGGCGGCGGCACGGTCGGTGCTGGCGCATCTGATCGACCTCCAGAAGCGCGGCCTTGCGATCGCGGGGGAGGGGGGCGCGTGGCACGCCGCGTGAGGCGGAACGAGCCGTGGCGGCTGATCGTCGCCGGGGCACTGCTGCTCGCGGTGGTCGGCGGCCTGCTGCTCGCGTGGAGCGACTATCGCGACCGCCATGTCGTCACCAAGCCGGCGGATGCGCCCGAGGGACCTGCCGTCACGCAGATCGTCACCGCACGGATCGCGGGGATGAGCCAGCTGCGCGTCGCGCGCCTGTCGGGCATCGTGCAGGCCGCGGCGAACGACACGCGCTGGGGCGGCTTCCTGAAGTCGGGGCGCGTCGCCAAGATGCCGTATTCGGTCGATTACACCGTCGACCTGTCGGGCCTGTCGCCGCGCGACATGGCTTGGGACCCCGACACCCGAACGCTGATCGTCGACGCGCCCGATGTCGCCGCCGACGCACCCAATATCGACGAGGGCGAGGGTGTCGTCGTCGAGCGCAGCGGCCTGCTGGTCACGCGCGAGGCGGGCGAGGCGCTGGGCACGCGCGTGTCGCGCGCCGCCCGCCGTGCCGCGACGCGCGAGGCCACGAGTCCCGAGCGACTGGCGCAGGCGCGCGAGCTTGCCCGCGGGGCGATCGCGCGCACGCTCGCCGCCCCGCTCGAGGCGGCGGGGCAGACGGGCGCTCGCGTCATCGTCACCTTTCCCGCCGAGCGCGGGCGCAGCCGCGAGCGCTGGGACCAGTCGCGCACCCCCGCACAGGTGCTGGAGAACGCACGGTAGGCTCCGGCCATTTGGCATGCCGAAGCCGGGATAACGTCCGCGGTGACGTTTTAGGGTCGGCGGTCGGGGCACGATCGGCGCCGACGCCTTCAGGACAAGCCAGAAAGCCATCAGAGCGGATATAATGCTAGTCACTCCGGATTTGCGCCCGGGCGCCGATTCTTCTGTTAAGTCTGACAGTTTCCAAGCAGAACTTCTTGTCGTCATGGCTTCATCGTTGTGATACTATCCGGCCGCAGCGGGGCGCGGGGGCGGCACCATGGCGACGATATTGGGCATTGGCGGTACGGCGTCGATCGGTCGTGACGATCGTTTCTTTGCCGTAAGTTCGCTGGTCATGGCCTCGGTGGTCGTGGCGGGCTTCGGTACGCAGTTTGCGATGGGGCGGTCGAGCTTCGCCGCGCCGCCCATCGTCCATCTTCATGCCGTGGTGTTCATGGGCTGGGTCGCGATCTATGTGACGCAGAACTGGTTGGCGGCGGCCGGGCGCCTCGACCTGCATCGCCGGCTGGGCTGGATCGCTGCGGTCTGGGCCGCTGCGATGGTAGTGCTTGGTACTCTCTTGACGGTGATGATGGTGCGGCGCGGGGCCGTGCCCTTTTTCTTTCAGCCGGTCTAATTCCTCGTGATGAATCCACTCGGCGTGCTGACCTTTGCCGGTCTGACCGCCGCAGGGATTGCGGCGCGGCGGCGCACGGCATGGCACCGGCGGCTGCATTATTGCGCGATGGCTGTGCTGATCGGACCCGCATTCGGCCGGCTGCTGCCGATGCCGCTGCTGATCCCTTATGCTGGCGAAGTCGTCTTCGCGGCGCTGATGCTGTTCCCGCTCGCAGGGTGCATTGCCGACCTGCGGCGCGCGGGCCGGGTCCACCCCGCCTTCGTCGCGGCGATCGGCGTGATGCTGACGATGCAGGTGGCGATCAACCTCGTGACCTTCAGCCCCGCAGGCGCTGCGATCTACCGCGCTGTCACCGCTGGAAGTCCTGGCGGGACGGTGGATCCCTATGCCTTCGCGCCGTCGCCCCCGCCGGTCCCTTGATTACCGGGCGCGAGGGGGCCATGTGACCCGCGGTTTTCCAGCGGGGATCAGATCGAAACATGGACGCACGCAACGGCATCGGCGGATCGCTTCAAGGCGTCGACCTCCTCGCCGAGATCGACCGGCTGAAGCGCGAGCGCAACGCCGTCATCCTCGCGCATTATTACCAGAAGCCCGAAATCCAGGACCTCGCCGATTTCGTCGGCGACAGCCTTGAGCTGAGCCGCAAGGCGGCGGAGACCGACGCCGACGTCATCGCGTTCTGCGGCGTCCGCTTCATGGCGGAGACGGCAAAGATCCTGAGCCCGCAGAAGACGGTGATCCTGCCCGACATGGATGCCGGTTGCAGCCTGGAGGACAGCTGCCCGCCCGACCAGTTCGCCGCTTTCCGGGCCCAGCATCCCGACCATATCGCGCTCACCTACATCAACAGCTCGATGGAGGTGAAGGCGCTCAGCGACATCATCGTCACCTCGTCGTCGGCCGAGAAGATCATCGCGCAGATCCCGGAGAGCCAGAAGATCATCTTCGGCCCCGACAAGCATCTGGGCGGCTATCTCTCTCGCAAGTTCAGGCGTGACATGCTGCTGTGGCCGGGCGTCTGCATCGTGCATGAGGCGTTCAGCGAGACCGAGCTCCTGAAATTGAAGGCCGAGTATCCAGAAGCCCCGGTCGCCGCGCACCCCGAATGCCCGGCGCACATCGTCGATCATGCGGACTATGTCGGCTCGACCAGCGGCATCCTCGACTATGCCAAGACGATGCCCGGCGACACGCTGATCGTCGCGACCGAGCCGCACATCATCCACCAGATGCAGAAGGCGGTGCCGCACAAGCTGTTCATCGGCGCGCCGGGCGCCGACGGGAACTGCAACTGCAATATCTGCCCCTACATGGCGATGAACACGCTCGAGAAGCTCTACGTCGCCTTGCGCGACCTCAGCCCGCGGATCGAGGTGGACGAGGAACTGCGGCTCAAGGCCAAGGCAAGCCTCGACCGAATGCTGGAAATGGCGTCGGCGAGCGTTGGGCAGGGCGATCTGGGACCCGTGAAGGTCACGGGCGACTGATTGCGCTCGTATCCCGGCAGGGGCCGGGTCCAGTCATGGAACGTCGCGACAGAAGCGGAAGGCAAGCCCAACTGGACCCCGGTCTTCGCCGGGGTACGGCACTGGCTTAATCCCCCACTCGCACCAACTGCCTGATCCGCGACGCCAGCGCGTCGATCGCGAAGGGCTTGGTCAGTACCTGCATACCGGGTTCGAGCTGGCCATTGTTGAGCAGCGCGTTCTCGGCAAAGCCGGTGATGAAGAGGACGTGGAGGCCGGGCCGGCGCGCTCGCGCCGCGTCGGCGAGCTGGCGGCCATTCATGCCCCCGGGCAACCCGACATCGGTGACGAGCAGGTCGATCCGCGCCCCCGATTCGAGGATGCGCAGCCCGCTCGCGCCGTCCGCCGCCTCGATCGCGGCATAGCCCAGCTCGTGAAGCACATCGACGATCAGCAGCCGTACCGAGGGCTCGTCGTCGACCACCAGCACCGTCTCGCCCGCACCCGGCGGCGCCGTGATGGCGGGCTCGATCGTCGGCAGTTCGGGCTCGTCGTCGCCCAGGTGGCGGGGCAGGTAGATGCACACCATCGTGCCCTCGCCCGGCTCCGAATAGATGCGTACCTGTCCGCCCGATTGCTTGGCGAAGCCGTAGATCATCGACAGGCCGAGGCCCGTCCCCTCGCCGATCGGCTTGGTGGTGAAGAAGGGGTCGAAGGCGCGCGCGCGCACCTCAGGCGTCATGCCGGTGCCGGTGTCGCTGACGCAAAGCGACAGATACTGTCCCTCGGGCATGTCGAGCTGGCGGCTGCCCGCAGCGTCGATCCAGCGGTTGCAAGTCTCGATGGTGATGCGCCCGCCCTCGGGCATCGCGTCACGCGCATTGATGCACAGGTTGAGAAGGGCGTTCTCGAGCTGAGAGGCATCGACCATTGCGGTCCATAGCCCCGTCGCTGCGACATTCTCGATTGCCACCGATGGGCCGACGGTGCGCTGGATCAGCTCGATCATACCCGCCACCAGCCGGTTGACGTTGACCGGCCGCGGCAACAGCGTCTGGCGGCGCGCAAAGGCGAGCAGGCGGTGGGTAAGCGCAGCGGCGCGCCGCGTCGCGCCTTGCGCGGTGAGCAGATACTTCTCGACCTCGGCAACGCGGCCCTGGCTGATCCGCATCTGAGCAAGCTCGAGCGAGCCCGAAATGCCGGCCAGCAGGTTGTTGAAATCATGGGCAAGGCCGCCCGTCAGCTGGCCCACCGCTTCCATCTTCTGGCTCTGGCGCAGCGCCTCTTCGATCGTGGCGCGTTCCTCGACTGCGGCTGCGACCCGCGCCTCGAGCGTCTCGTTCAGGCGGCGAAGCTCGGCCTCGGCGCGGGCACGGTCGCTGACGTCCTTGAACAGCACCGCCACCTGACGAAGCGTCGCGGGCTCGAGGCGGAAGGACGAGACCTCGAGGAAGCGACCCGTTGCGACCAGCTCGCGCTGGAAACGGATCGGCTGACCGGTGCTGAGCACGGTGCCGTACAGCTCGACCCACCCATCGGCCTCATCGGGCACCATCTCGCGCAGCTTCTGGCCGACGACGTTCGGGATGCCGGCGTTGCGCTCATAGGCAGGGTTGGCGAGGACATGGACATAGTCGCTGTTGGGTCCGTGCGGCCCGTCGAAAAATTCGATGACGCAGAAGCCCTCGTCCATCGTCTCGAACAGCGCACGGTACCGCTCGAGCTCGGCGGTCGGCTGCGGTTGCGGCTGGGGGTTCATACGCGCGGTTCCTGATGCGGCATTGCCGAACTCTTATCCTGCATCAATCCTACGCGGTGGCGACGCGAAAGGTTTCGCCTTCGCGGCGAAATAGTTAGACATGGTCGACATCGCGCACCGGCTGCACCTCGGCATAGGGCATGACGAGGCGGCCGTCGGGCGCGGCGGTGAAGGTCGTCTGCGTCGGATAGGCGATTTCGATTCCCTCGGCATTGAAGCGGCGCAGGATCGCGATGCCGATCGCGGTGCGCGCATCGTAGAAGGCGACGTAATCGGGACCGGGCGAATCGAACTCGACCTCGAAGTCGAGGCTCGACGCGCCGAAATTGACGAATCCGGCGCGCACGAACAGGCGGTCGTGCGCCTCGACGATCTCCTTTAGAATGTCGGGGATGCGGGCGCAGGTCTCGGGTGCGGTCTGATAGGTCACGCCGATCGCGAACTTGGCGCGGCGATGGACACGCTGTGTGTTGTTCTGGATTTCCTTGTCGAGCAGGTTCTTGTTCGAGATGATCCGTTCTTCCCCCTGAAAGCTGCGGATTCGCGTCGATTTAAGGCCGATCGCCTCGATATTCCCCTGCGTCTGGTCATAGGTGATGCTGTCGCCCTTGCGAAACGGCTTGTCGAAGATGATCGACAGCGCGGCGAACAGATCGGCAAAAATGCCCTGCGCGGCGAGACCGATGGCGATGCCCCCGACGCCGAGACCGGCGACAAGGCCGGTCACGTTGACGCCCAGATTGTCGAGCACGACGATCAGCGCGATCGCGAAAACGGCAAAGGTGACGAGCAGGCGGATAAGGCCCAATGCGGTGCCCAGCGCCTCGCTGCCGCGATGATCGGTCTGTGTCCGCGCCTCGACCAGCCCCAGGATCACCTCGCGAACCCAGACCGCCGCCTGGAACACCGCGGCGACGGTGAAGAGGAAGTTGATCGCGGTGACCACCCCGGTGGGGGCATCGGCGACGCCGACCACCAGCTTGGCGGCGATCATCGTCATGAAAAAACGATTGGTGCGTGCGATCGCCCGGCCGAAGATGCCCGCCCAGCCGGTGACGACGGGCTGGCGCTCGCAATAGCGCTTGCCCCAGCGCTTCACCCAATCGAGCGCGAGCACGATCAGCGCGGCGAAGCCGATCGCGATGCCGATCTGGATCCAGTGGTCGCCGATCCAGGCGACGCCGTCGCGGACGAGCAGATTGACCTGGCGCTGGGCGCCCTCCGGATCGAAGTCGAGGATCGCGGCGCTGTTGGCCGCGGTGCTGTTGCTCATGCCGGCTCCGTCGTTATGCCGCGCGGGCGGGGGCGCCGCTCTGGCCGCATTCGCCGAGGAAGGCGATCAGCCCCCGCTCGGCGCGCGTCAGATGACGCGCCGCGCGCGGTAGCTTGAGCCGCTGGCGGAGCGCAAGCTGTGCAGCCTTGTCCTTGCCCAATTCGACGAGCGCGGGGTGGACATAGCTCTTGCGTGCGATCGCGGGGGTGTTGCCCAGCGCCTCGACCACGGGTTCCAGCATCGTCTTGAGCCCGATCGGCTCGGGCGCGGTCATGATCGCCTCGAACGCGATCGCGCTCGCGCCCCAGGTGCGGAAATGCTTGGCGGTGAAGGGCGCGCCCATCGCCTCGCGGATATAGTCGTTGACGTCGCCGGAGGTGACGGGACGCGCCTCGCCCGCGTCGTCGAGCCAGCCGAACAAGTGCTGGCCGGGCAGGTCCTGGCACTTCTTGACGAAGCGGATCAGCGAATTGTCGGTGATGGTGAGGACGCGCAGCTTGCCCGACTTGGCAGTGTATTGGAGGCGCAGGCGCGTCCCGGTCAGCTTTGCGTGGCGTCGGCGCAGCGTCGTCGCGCCGAAGCTCTTGTTCGCCTTCGCATAGCTTTCATTGCCCACCCGGATGCGGCCGAGGTCGAGCAGGCGGACGACCGCCGCCACCGCGCGTTCGCGCGTCAGCTTGCGCGCGCGCAGGTCCTTTTCGACGCGCTTGCGCAGTCGCGGCAACCGCTCCCCGAACTCACCGCAGCGCGAATATTTCGCCGCCTCCTGCGCCTCGCGGAACTCGGCGTGGTAGCGATATTGCTTACGTCCCTTTTCGTCCCAGCCGACCGCCTGGATATGGCCGTCGGGATCGGGACAGAACCAGGCGTCGCGATAGGCGGGGGGCAGGCCGATGCGGTTGAGCCGGTCGATCTCGTCACGGTCGGTGATCCGCTCGCCCGACGGCAGCCAATAGCCCCAGCCGTGGCGCATCTTGCGCCTGGTGATGCCAGGCCGGCTGTCGTCGGAATAGCGGATGCGGTCGGACATGGTGCCAAGTCGTTGTGGAAAGGCCGCTTCAATGCGTCTCTACGGGCTTTCGTTCCGGCGCCGGGCGGCGGAACAACGGGGGGCGGGGGCGTGTTCAGGACGGTGATCCCCCAAGCCGATGGAGTGCCCCAAATGGCCGACCTCAACGCTGCCCGCGTGCTCATCCTCGCGACCGACGGCTTCGAGCATGACGAACTGTTCGCGCCGCGTCAGGCGCTGCTCGATGCCGGTGCCGAAGTGACCCTCGCCTCGATCGGGACCGACCCGATCCAGGGCGTCAAGAACGACAGCGACCCGACCGAGACGATCACCCCCGACCTGACGCTCGATCAGGTCGATCCCGACGATTATCACGCGCTCCTCCTGCCCGGCGGCGTCGGCAATCCCGACAAGATGCGGATGGAGGAGAAGGCCGTCGACATCGTCGAGGCGTTCATGGACGACGATAAGATTGTCGCCGCCATCTGTCACGCACCGTGGTTGTTGGTCGAGGCTGACGTGGTCGACGGTCGCCGCGTGACGAGCTGGCCCTCGGTACGCACCGACCTCGAGAACGCCGGGGCCGAGGTGGTGGACGAGGAGGTCGTCGTCGACGGCAACCTCATCACCAGCCGCAAGCCCGACGACATCCCCGCCTTCAACAAGGCGCTGATCGAGGCGCTGGAGAAGGTGGGCGAGGACGCCTAACGCAGCGCGGGGGCGCCCTTTGGCGTCCCCGTCCGCCGCGGCCGGTTGATCCAGGCCTGTGCCGGCAATTCGACGAAGTGATAGAGCAGCGCGG
This sequence comes from Sphingomonas spermidinifaciens, assembly GCF_002351485.1. Lineage (GTDB taxonomy): Bacteria > Pseudomonadota > Alphaproteobacteria > Sphingomonadales > Sphingomonadaceae > Sphingomonas > Sphingomonas spermidinifaciens. The sequence goes on from NZ_NWMW01000002.1 coordinate 1,048,831, forward strand.
AGGCCAAGAGCACCATCGCTGCATAGAGCGCGATCAGCGGCCACTCGACCGGGCCGGGTGCGTGAACGAAGGCGAGCTTGAACGCCTTCCACATAAGGAAATGCGCGAGATAGGTGGCGTAGCTCCACTCGCCGAGGCGGTGGAGGACCGCCGTTTCTAACGGGTTGTTCCGGCGACCGGCCGTCAGCGCGAGCAGCAGCACCAGCGCGGCGAAGCCGGTCGGCGCGACCAGCGTCTCGGCCAGCCCGGCGAACCCGAGCGCCAGCGTCGCGGCGACCACCGCCGTGGCTGAGCCTGCGAGCGCCGGATGTCGGCCACGCCGGGCGAACAGTCTGAACACCAGCATTCCGAGCGTGAACCCGGTTACGCAGCGGATCAGTCCAAGCTGGGGGATAAACTGCCCGAGGGTCCAGACCCCGCGTACCGCGAACACGCCCGCCTGCAGCGCGATCAATCCGCCGCTTAGCAACAGCAGAGTGGCAGTGCGCCGTCGCTCCAGCCGGAGGGCGAAGACCAGTGCCGGGAACATGAGGTAGGCGAAGCTCTCGGCCGAGATCGACCAGGCGGGCTCGTTCCAGGCGAGGTAGGCGAAGCCCCAGTTCTGGATCAGCAGATAATGAATTGGCAGGTCGACGAACGGGTAGGTCACCGGATCATGCCGGCCCGTGACCCAGAGCAGCAGCGCCAGGCCCACCCCGCCGGTCAGCACCACTGCATGAAGCGGCCAGACCCGCGCAAAACGACGCCTGAGGAATAGAGGTGCCGCCTGCCATCGCTCACGATCGAACCGCGCCCCCCACGAAAGAGCGATGACGAAGCCCGACAGCACGAAGAAGAAATCGACCGCCAGATAGCCTTTGTCGAGCACTGCCATGACCCACGCGGGAACGGGGGGCAGGGACTGGCGCAGATGGTAGAAGACCACGAGCCACGCCGCGATCCCCCGCGCGCCGGTCAGCGCGCGAAGCTCCCCGGTGCGGATCACGGCTTGCGCCGCGCGGCGAAGCCCTTGTCCGCGCCGCCGTCCTCGCGGTCGAGATCGGGGCGCGACAGCATCCGCCATGCCGCCAGCAGCATCAGCCCGTGGGTGAGAAGGATCGAAAAGCCGTCGATCATGATGCGGCCCGGCTTAGCGGGCTGGGGTTGCCGCCGGGTTAAACCCGCGATCGCGGTTGACCGGGTGTTAAAGCCTGTCGTGCCATGCCCCTCTCATGCGCATCCTCCACGTCCTCGACCACGGCCTGCCGCTTCACAGCGGCTACAGCTTTCGTACCCGCGCGATCCTGAAGGCGCAGGTGGCGCGCGGCTGGGCCGTCGCAGGGGTGACTGGCCCGCGCTACAACGTCGTCGATGCGCCGGTCGAAACCTTCGACGGCCTCGACTTTCATCGCAGTTCGATGCGCCCCGCCGGGCCGCCGCCGCTCGGCGAGTGGCGCGAGATCGGTGTGTTTGCCCGCGCGATCGAGCGGGCGGTCGATGCCTTCCGTCCCGACATCCTCCACGCGCATTCGCCGGTGATGGGCGCGCTCGCCGCGCTGCGCGTGGCGAAGAAGCGGGGCTTGCCGCTCCTTTACGAAATCCGCGCCTTCTGGGAGGATGCGGCGGTCGGCAACGGGACGGGGCGCGAGGGATCGGCCAAGTACCGGCTGACCCGCGCGCTCGAAACCTGGGCATGCCGCCGCGTCGATGCGGTGAGTGTGATCTGCGAGGGACTGCGCGGGGACCTGATCGCGCGCGGCATTCCGGGGCAGAAGATCATGGTTAGCCCCAACGGCGTCGACCTGTCGCTGTTCGGCGAGCCGCTGGCGCGCGACGAGGCGCTGGCCGCCGAGCTGGGCATGGGGCACGAGGTCGCCGGCTATGTCGGCAGCTTCTACGACTATGAGGGTCTCGACGACCTGATCGCGGCGATGCCCGCGCTGGTGGCGAAGCGCCCGCAGGCGCAACTGCTGATGGTCGGCGGCGGGCCGATGGAGCCTCAGCTGCGCGCCGCGGCGGCCGCGTCGCCGGTCGCGAGCCGCATCCGTTTCGTCGGTCGCGTGCCGCATAACGAGGTCGAGCGCTATTACAGTCTGATCGACGTTCTCGCCTATCCGCGCAAGCATATGCGCCTCACCGATCTCGTCACGCCGCTGAAGCCGCTCGAAGCGATGGCGCAGCGCCGGCTGGTCGCCGCCTCTAATGTCGGCGGGCATCGCGAGCTGGTCGAGGACGGGGTGACGGGCACGCTGTTCGCGCCCGATAATCCCGCGGCGCTCGCCGATTCGCTCGCCGCCCTGTTCGCCGATCGCGCCGGCTGGGACGCTCGGCGTGCGCGGGCGCGCGCCTTCGTCGAACGCGAGCGTAACTGGTCGTCAAATATTTCGCGCTACCAACCTGTTTACCAACGGCTTTCAAACGCCGCAGCAATGGACGAATCATGGTCGCGCTTACCGCCAGTCAACGCATGAACTTCGATCCCCGGCTGATTGCCGCGGCCATCGTCGCCGCTGCCGCTGGGGCCGTCGCGGCCCTCCTGCCCAGCTGGCGTATCGAGTCGCTGGTGATCGAGACGGGGCTGCCCGCACTGCTGCCCGCCGCCGCGCCGCCGCTTGGGACCACCTTTCGCGGCGCGCTGATCGTGTTCGCGATGCTGGGGGCGGGCGGGGCGACCTTTGCCGCTGTCCAGCGCCTCGCCCCTGCGCGCCGCGTCGTCCGCACCGTGGTGCGCCGCGCCGACCGCCATCCCGACGCGCCCGTGCGCGAGCCGGTGAAGGCGATGCGCGACCTCGGCACGCCGTTCCTCGACGTCGGTGGCGCCCCGCCGCCGGAACGCGACATCCCCCGCGACCTCGATCAGCCGCTCGCCGCGTTCGATCCGGCCGCCATCCCCGCTGAGCCGCTGACGCCGAGCGAGCCCGTCAAGCCACTTTTCCGCGCCGAGCCCGCACGCGAGCCCGACCCGGTGGTCGAGCATGTCCGCATCGAGACCTTCGAGGTGACGCCGACCCAGCGTGGCGCTTCGCTCGCGCCGGTGCCCGACTGGAGCGCCGATCGTCCGATCGCCGCACCCGAGACCGAGGCGACGATCCATGCGTTGCTCGACCGGCTCGAGCGCGGCGTGCGTCGGCGCGGCGGCGGGCCGGCACTGGTCGAGCGCGCCCATTCGGGCGACCTTGACGAGGCGCTGGCGATGCTCCGCCGCTTCGCCGCCGCGCGCTAAGCGGTCTCGACCGTCAGCGCCTCAACGCGGGCGCAGACCGACCGCTCGCCGACTCGCGTGGCGACCACGGTGCAATCGGCCATCAATTGTCCCCGCATCGGCAACTCGGCCTCGCCCAGCGCGCCGAGCCAGGCGCGCGAGGCGCGGTCGCCGCCCACCTCCAGATCGAGCACGTGACGCGCGCCGGCAAAGGTCGCGCTCGCCCAGCGCGTGGCGCTCGCCTCGACGATGCGCATCGGCACGCCGGCAGCGGCGGCCGACAGGTTGAGCGCGCGCTCGACCAGCGCGCCGGCATCGGGTCCGCGCGCCATCAGCGGGCCTCCCCCGCCAGATAGGCCTCGATCCGCTCGCGCATCGACGGTCCAGGTTCGCGTCCGCGGCGCATGTCGAGGACGAGGCGCGGGTCGCGCGCCACCCGTCGCCCGAACAATGTGACCGGCGTGCCCGTCGCCTTCAGATGTGCCTCGATTCGCGGCAGCAACTCCATCTCGCATCTCCCGTTCGCGACTCCGTTGTTCTATTTCTGTTCTCGCATTCCCAACTTGTCTAGGAAAAATCCTATGGCTATGACTGGATCATGCTGGTCGAGGATCCGAGGGCGGCGCTGGCCAGGCTCGCTGCCGAGCGAGGAGTCAGCCTGTCGCGGCTGTCGCGGCTGATCGGCCGCAACCCTGCCTATGTGCAGCAGCACGTGACGCGCGGGTCGCCGCGCCGGCTGGGCGAGGAGGATCGCGAGACGATCGCGGCGTTCCTGGGCGTGGACGAGGCGGTGCTGGGCGGCCGTGCGACACGGGCGGTGCCGGTCGCCCGCTTCGACCTTGCCGCCTCGGCGGGGCCGGGCGGGCTGGCCGAGATCGAGGAGCCGCGCGCCGCGCTGATGCTGCCGCCCGAAATGCTGGCGGGGCTTGGCGTGCGCGCCGCCGACGCCTCGATGATCCGCGTCGCGGGCGACTCGATGGTGCCGACGCTCTGGCCGGGCGACGACATCCTCGTCGATGCGGCGCAAACGGCCGTGAGCGCAAAGGGCGGCGTCTATGTGCTGCGGCTGGACGAGGTGCTGATGGTCAAGCGCGTCGTGCGCGGCGCGGGGGGGCTCGTCGTCACCAGCGACAATGCCGATGCGCCGTCGCCCGGCAGCGTCGCGGCCGACCGGGTGGCGATCGTCGGCCGCGTCGTCTGGGTCAGCCGGGCCCTATGAGCGGCGATCGCGCCGCCAGATCAGGATCGAGATCACCGTCCCGACGGCGATCCCGCCGAGCAGGCCGATCGACGGCTGCCGCAGCGCGACGCCGACCACGACACCGGCCATGATCGTCAGCGCAAGGATGGCGCCGCCCGCAACGGGGCCGCGCGAGGGGCGGGGATCAGCCATGCACGCCGCCTTGCCACGTCCCGCCGCGGGACGCCAGCCGTCCCGCCGTGGCACGGCGGTCCCGGCGGGGGACAGAGCCGGAACGCGCGTTAACTTTCGTGCGTCGCACTGGACCGTCGTGCGGCCGGATTGGCACGCGCCTTGGAACACCGCGCGCATGACGAGCTTCTACCTGCCCGACGCGGCTGCGCTGCGCGATGCCGAACAACTGATCGCGAGCCTGGGCGGGGATGCCGAGAACGAGGCCAATGCGCGCGCGGTGCGCAGCCGCGACATCGGGAATCATGTCGCCTTCTGCCGCTGGCGCCAGATCGGCAGGCTGATCGCCTTCCTCGGCAATGACGTCGCCGAGCGCCCGACGCTTCACTGACGCGGCGGGCGGTCGAGATAGGCCGCCACCCAGACCAGCGGCGCATTCCAGTTGATCGCCACCTCGTTCCAGGCGAACGCACCGACGTCGTCGGCGTAGCAGCGCTGCGCCGCGCACTTGCCCTCGCTGCGCTTCGCGACGGGATCGGCGAAGGCAGTGTTGTTGGCACCGCCCGACAGCGTGCCCGGCGGCGGGCCGGGCAGGCTGGGATCGAGGCTGGGCGCCCAGAAGCGGTGGTGCGGGTTGGCGAGCGGCTTCCACCCGAATCCGGCGACATAGGACTGGTCGATCGGGTTGCGGCCGAGCACGTAGTCGGCCGCGTCGATCATGCCCTCGCGATACTTGGCCGCGCCGGTCAGCCGGTGCGCGACGCCGAGCACCATGCCGCGATTGAGGATCGCGCCGTTCGATCCCCAGGGATAGCGCGTGCCGCCATAGGGCAGGCGATAGCCCGCCCGGTCGCGTTCGGCGAGGAAGCGGTCGGCAAGCGCAACGATGCGCGCGCGCTCGTGGGTCGCGATCGCGGGGTCGATACCGGGCGCGGTGGCGAGGCTGATCGTGCCGAGCAGCGCCACGTCGCTCCAGCTCGGCTCGCGCGTCGCGGCGTCGGCCCAGCGGCCCGAGCGGGTAAGGACGGCGCGATAGGCGGGGTCGCCGGTCGTGGCGAACAGCTCGGATGCCGCCCAGAAGAACTCGTCCGCGACCTCGCCGTCGCCATAGCCGCCGCTGCCGGTGAAGGCGGTCGCGGCATAGACGTTCGGGTTGCGCTCGGCGGCGGCGAAGGCGCGCTTGGCGGCCTCCAGACACCTGGCGGCGAAGGCGGGGTCGGTCGTCCGCCACAGCCGCGCGCCCTGTGCCGCGACGGCCGCGAGGTTGAGCGTCGCCGCGGTGCTCGGCGGATAGAGGAGGCGCGCCTCGCGATCGTCAGCCGGCCGCATTGGCAGGCGCGTCCAGTTGGCGTCGGCGATCTTGTGATGCGCCATGCCGCCCGCGTCGAGCATCGTCAGATTCATCGCCCCGCCGCCGCGCTGATGGCCGACGGGCAGCGGCGTCCGCGTCCCCTCCGGCACCTGCATCTTCAGCATGAACTCGAGCTGGTAGCGCGCCTCGTCGAGCAAGTCGGGGACGCCGTTCCCCGCCTCGGGCAGCGCGGCGCTCCGGTCGGGAAAGGGGGCGGCGACCTCGTGCAGGTTGAGGAGCGTCCACAGCGCGATGCCGCCGTTGACGACATACTTGCCGTGGTCGCCCGCATCGTACCAGCCGCCGGTCACGTCGATCGTATAGGCGCAGCCCGGCCAGTCGGTGCCGCGCGGGTCCTTGCCCTTGAAGCAGGCGGCGACCTCTCTGGGATGGCCGGCGGGGCGTGCCCAGCGGTCGCCCCCGGCGAAGCGCGCCTCGATCGGCACGCCCGCGCGCTGCTGATAGAAAAAGTTGAGCGCCCCCTTGGCAAGCGGCGCAAAGAGGCCGGCGCGCACGGCGAAGGGCCGGCTCTCCGCCCCGGCGATGGCGAGGCGATATTCGCCCGGCGCCGTGACCGCGCCGAAGTCGACGATCTGCAAGCGGTCGCCCGATGCCTCGTCAAAGCCGCCGGGCTGCGTCCGCCCGCTCGCCACCACCTTGCCCGCAGCGTCGAGTACGCGCCATTCGAGCGGCGCATCGCCGTTGGTGGCGACGATCGCGCGCTTGGGACCATCGGGCAGGAAGCCGAGCTGGCTCAGATGGATGGCCGGCGGCGGGGTCTGGGCCGCTACCGCTAACAGCGCGACGGGCGCGAGCATCTTCATGGGTCAGCGTTCCTTAGGTGGATTGAGCAAGCTGGTGGAGCAGCGTCGCGCGGATGCGCCCCGCTTTTTCGGCATCGATCTCGCCCAGCACGCCGCGGACCTCGGCGGGCAGATGCTCGGCGGGCTGGCCGCCCGTGCGAAAGACGAGATGGTCGAACATCGTCCGCCACGCCGCGCGCTGGTCGGCAGGCAACGAGCCGAGCGCCAGCAGCGCGAAGAGGAGCGCGTCATAGGCGCCCGCCTCGGGCGCGGCGGCGGGGCTCCACCACCAGTTCATCAGGATGTTGATCGGGCCGAGCGAATCGACCGCGTGCCACCAGTGAAAGGGGATATAGATCGCGTCGCCGGGCTCTAGCGTCGCTGTACGCGCGGTCTTCGCCGCGTCGGCAAAGCGCGGAAAGCGGGCGAGGTCGGGGTCGGCGGGATCGACCAGGCTGATCGGCGTGCCCGCAGGCGTCAGCTCGAGCGGCCCCATATAGAGGTTCGCGACCTGGTCGGGCGGAAACAGCGTGAAGCGCCGGCGGCCGGCCACCACGACCCCGACATTTTCCTGAAGGTCGTAATGCGTCGCCACACGGATCGCATTGCCCAGCCACAGCCGCGGCACGACGCTGGCGTCGACAAGGTCGTGCCCGTTCTCCTGCTCGAACCCGGGGACGAGCTCGCCCGCGGGGATCGACTGGACCGCCATCGCATAGGGGCGCGCCGCGCCTCGATCGCGCAGCAGCCGGTCGAGGAACGGGTCGAGCGGCGACTGGCCGCGGGTGAAATTGAGCGCGGTCAGGTCGTCGGTATAGCCGAAGCGCCCTTCGATCTCGGGCGCGCCGACGATCGCGTTGACGGGATTGGGGTGGCTGAAGCGCTTGAGATAGGCGACCAGCGCCTCGTCGCTCTCACGTGCGGCGCGCACCACCGGCCAGTCGCGCCCAAGGCCGCGGATGACGACGGGCTCGGCTCCGGGCCGGATCTCCGCATCGAAGGCGGCGCGGGTCAGCCCCTCGACCTCGCGGATCGGGGCGGGCGGGGGAAGCGCGGTCACGACGCGCGCTTGAGCGGCGTGAGGTCGCAGCCGATGCGACGCAAAAAGCCCTCATGGTCGGGCATCGCCGCCGCGGTCTGTGCCACCACCTCGCGGATATGCGCCACGCGGCGCAGCGTCTCCTCGTCGGGCAGCAGGTCGGCGACGGGGTGATAGCCGCCCGCCTCGATCCCTTGCCCGACCATCACCGACAGCCAGCTCGTCTCGGTGAACAGTTCCTCATGCTCGCGAAAGATGCGGCCGTTGCGGCGGAACATGTCGAGCTTGTAGGCCAGCCCCTCGGGCGGGGTCAGAGTGCGGCAATAGTCCCAGAACGGCGTGTCGTCGCGCTCGGTCGCGGTATAGTGGAGGATCAGGAAGTCGCGGATGTCGACATATTCCTGCTCGGTCTCCGCATTGAACCGCGCAATCTCGAGCGGGTCGAGCCCGCGCGCGGGGAACAGCGTCATCAGTCGCGCGATACCCGACTGGACGAGGTGTATGCTGGTCGACTCGAGCGGTTCGAGAAAGCCGCCGGCCAGCCCCAGCGACACGACGTTGCCCTTCCACGCCTCGCGCCGGTGCCCCGCCTTGAAGCGCAGAGGGCGCGGCTCGGCGAGCGCGGCGCCGTCGAGATTGGCGAGCAGCGTCGCCGCCGCCTCGTCATCCGAGATATGCGCGCTCGAATAGACATAGCCGTTGCCGATCCGGTGCTGGAGCGGGATGCGCCATTGCCAGCCCGCTGGCCTGGCGGTGGCGCGGGTGAGCGGCAGACGGTCGCCGCCCGTCTCACACGGCACCGCGAGCGCGCGGTCGCAGGGGAGCCAGCTCGACCAATCCTCGAACGCCGCGCCCATCGCGCCCTCGATCAGCAGGCCGCGAAAGCCCGAGCAATCGACGAACAGCTCGCCCTCGACGCGGCGTCCGTCGGCGAGGACGACGGCGGTGACATGACCGCTCTCGCCATCCTTGAGCACGTCGACGATCCGTCCCTCGGTGCGCTTCACCCCCCAGCGCTCGGCAAGCTTGCGCAGGTAGCGGGCATAGAGCGCCGCATCGAACTGGAAGGCATAGCCGATCTTCGACAAGGGCGAATTGGGCTGGTCGGGGCGGGGGTGCGCGAACTTGCCCGCGAGCCCGCCGACGCAGCTCAGCGAATAGGCGTCGAGCGGGGTGCGGTCGCCCAGCATCCTGGCTTTCAGCCAATGATGGTGGAACTGGATGCCGCCCATGTCGATGCCGTAGAAGCCGAACGGGTGGACATATCGGTGGCCGATCCGCGTCCAGTCGACGAACTCGATGCCGAGCTTGTAGGTGGCGTGCGTCTCGCGCACGAACTCGGCCTCGTCGAAGCCGAGCATCGCGTTGTAGAGGCAGATTTGCGGGATCGTCGCCTCTCCGACGCCGACGGTGCCGATCTCCTCCGATTCGACGAGCTCGATCTCTAGCCCCGGCAGCTCGCCCGCGACGCGCGAGATGCCCGCTGCCGCCATCCAGCCGGCGGTGCCGCCGCCGACGATCACCAGCTTGCGAAGCGCGTCGTCCCTCACAGGCTGAAGCTCCGGTCGGCAAAGGGCGACTCGTTCTCGAACGAGAAGGTGGGAAGCGCCGGCTCGGCCGCGGGTGGCGCGGCGAGCGGGGAGCGTGCGCCCGAGCGTTCGATGAACTCGGCATGGGTGGGCAGGCGTTCGGCGACCGCCTGATACTCCTCGTACATCTGCGCGAGTGCGGCGGCGACCTTCTCTTCGTCGAGGGCGTCGGCCGCGGGTTCGTGGCGCTCGGGGACGATGTGCTGGCCCAAGCACACGGCGACCCAGCTGGTCGTGCCGAACAGCTCCTGCCCCTCGCGGAACACCCGGCCCTTGCCGCGGAACAGGTCGATCTTGCGCGTCAGGCTCTCGGGCACCTCCATCGTCCGGCAATGGTTCCAGAAGGGCGTGTCGCTGCGCCGCGTCGCCTTGTAATGAAGGACGACGAAATCGCGCACGTCCTCATAGAGGTCGCGCATCTGGCGGTTGTACTCGTCCCGCTCGACGGGGTCGAAACGCTGGTCGGGGAACAGTGCGATCAGCCGTGCGATCCCCGACTGGATGAAGTGGATGGACGTCGATTCGAGGGGCTCGATGAACCCGCTCGACAGGCCCAGTGCGACGACGTTGCGGTTCCAGCAATGGCGCCGCCGCCCGGTGGTGAAGCGGATGCGGCGCGGGTCGGCGAGCGGCTCGCCCTCCAGATTGGCGAGCAGTTCCGCCTCCGCCGCGTCGTCGTCCAGGAACTGGCTCGAATAGACGAGGCCGTTGCCCATCCGGTGCTGGAGCGGGATGCGCCATTGCCAGCCCGAGCCGCGGGCGGTCGCGCGGGTAAACGGATCGGGCTCGCCCGGCAGCGCGCAGGGGACCGCGACGGCGCGGTCGGCGGGCAGCCAGCGCGTCCAGTCGTCATAGCCGGTCTGGAGCGCCTCCTCGATCAGCAGGCCGCGAAAGCCCGAGCAGTCGATGAACAGGTCGCCCTCGACCCGCTGGCCGTCGGCGAGCTTCACCGCGGCGACATGGTCATCGCCCGGGCGGGTCTCGACGGCTTCGATCTTGCCCTCGACCCGCGTGACGCCGCCGCGCTCGGCATAGCGGCGGAGGAACGCCGCATAGCGGCCCGCGTCGAAGTGGAAGGCGTAGAGCAGGTCCTTGACCGCCGACTTGGCGTCGGGCGCGGGGCGGCCGAACCGGCCCGCGGCGGCGGCGACCGCGCTCATCGACCAGGACGAGATGTCGGGGATCGCGCGCCGCGCCCGCTCGCGCAGCCACAACTGGTGGAAATGGACGCCCTGAAGGTCGCGGCCATGGAAGCCGAAGGGATGGAAGTAACGCTCGCCAGGCCCGCCCCAGTCGACGAACTCGATGCCCAGCTTGAAGGTGCCCGCGGTCTCGCGCAGGAACTCGCCCTCGTCGATGCCGAGCATCCGGTTGAAGGTGAGGATCGGCGGGATCGTCGCCTCGCCCACGCCCACCGTGCCGATCTCGTCCGATTCGACGAGGGTGACGCGCGTGACGCCGTTGGCGAGGAAACGCGAAAAGGCCGCGGCCGCCATCCAGCCGGCGGTGCCACCGCCGACGATGACGACGTTGCGGATCGTGTGCTCGTTCATCTCAAAGCCTGTCGGTGAAGCGCCTGAAGGAAGGCGGCATGGGTGGGCGCGCGCGCGGCCGCGGCGGCGATCGCGTCGCGGTGGCGCGCCATGCCCGCCGCGATCGGCGCGGGGTCGATCGCCTCGACCAGCGGATCGAGGCGGCGCGGGCGGACGCCCTGGCCGAACAGCACCGCCAGCCATGAATCGCGCGCGAACGTCTCCTCCTCGTAGAAGGGCAGGCGCCCGCGCTCGGCGAATTGCGTCAGCGTGTGGGCGAGCGTGTCGGGCAGCTCGGCCGCCGCCATCTCGCGCCAGAACGGCTCCGGCCGGCGCGCGGTGACGTAGTGAAGCATCAAGAAGTCGCGCACCCGCACCGCCTCGGCCGCGGCCTGACGGTTGAACTCGGCAATCTCGACGGGGGCGCAATCGCGGCCGGGCATCATCGTCACCAGCCGGTCGATGCCGCTCAGCGCCAGATGGAGGTTGGTCCATTCGAGCGGCTCGACCACCGTCGCCGCGTCGCCGATCGCGACGACGTTGCGCAGCCAGGGTTCGGCGAAGCTGCCCGCCTCGAATGCAATCCCCTCGCGAGCGTCATGCGCGCTTGACCAGCAGGCGCCGGTGGTGGTCTCATTCAACCCTTCGATGCGGAAGCGCCAGCCCGTGGGTTGCGCTTCGACCGTGTCGAGCGAGCCGGGCGGCGCCGCGGCGGCTTCGGCCGCGATGACAAAGCGGTCGCAGGACAGCCAGCGCCGCCAATCATCGCGCGCGCCGCCCATGGCCGAGCGCAGCTGCGCCGCTGGTCCAGTCGCGTCGACGAACAGGTCGGCGGCAAGCGGCCCTGCGTTGGTATCGATCGCACGCGCGAAGCCGCTATCTTCGAGGGTCAGGGTGCGGAACGCGCCTGCGGCCTCGCGCACGCCGAGATGCAGGGCGAACGCGCGCAGCATTGCCGTCTGCGCAGGGAGGTCGAGGACCAGGCCATATTCATAGCCGTCGATCGGCGCTTCGCCAGCTGGGACGAACCGCCCCTCACGGCCGAGCATTGCGGCCGGCGCATGGCGGTCGAACGGTGCGGCATCGCGGGCGCGCAGCCAGTGCTGGTGGAACGCCGTTCCCTCGATCGCCGGGCCGTGCGTGCCATAGCTGTGGACGTAATCAGGCAATCCCTCGCCCCAGCCGACGAAGCGGCTGCCGAGCCGAAACCCGGCCCGCGTACGCACGATCGCATCGGCCTCCGACAGGCCGAGATCGCCGTGAAAGGCGAGGATCGAGGGCAGGGTGGCGGGGAAGCGGTCGGCGAGCGCGTCCGCGGGCGGGGCGATCGGCAGCACCGTCACCTCGAGCATCGGCAGCCGCCGCTTGAGCGCCGCCGCCGCCGCCCAGCCGGTAATGCCGCCGCCTGCGACGACGACCGATCGCATCGCGCCGCTGCTCACGCCGCCTCGGCCATGGGACAATAACGATGGATGAAGTCGAGATGCGCCGGCATCGCTGCGGCAGTCTCGGCGACCTCCTGATGCAGTGCCTTCATGCTGCGCAGCAAATCAGCCGACGCGGGCAGGTCGGCACGCGGATCGAAGCCCTTTGGGATCACCCGCTGGCCGAGATAGACCGCCACCCAGCTGGCATCGAGGAACACGCCCTCGCGATACTTCACGATCCTGCCCCGGCGGCGGAACAGCTCGATTTTCTCGGCCAGGCTGTCGGGGATCGGCATCGTCCGGACGTAGTTCCAGAACGCCGAATCATCGCGCTCGGTCGCGTGATAATGGAGGATCAGGAAGTCGCGGATGCGATCATATTCGAGGTCGATGATCCGGTTGAACTCGTCCCGGTCGGCATCGGCAATGTCGCGTTCGGGCCACAGCTCGACCAGCGCGGTGATCGCCTGCTGGACGAGGTAGATGCTCGTCGATTCGAGCGGCTCGAGGAACCCGCTCGCCAGCCCGACCGCAACGCAGTTGCGCACCCAGCTGCGCTCGCGCCGTCCCGCCCTGAAGCGCAGCAGTCGGGGGGAAGCCATCGGCTCGCCCTCGACCGCCGCCTCGATCGCGCTCGCCGCCTCGTCATCGGAAACGAAGGCGCTCGAATAGACATAGCCATTGCCCGTGCGGTGCTGGAGCGGGATGCGCCAGCGCCAGCCCGCGGGCATCGCGATCGCGCTGGTATAGGGGGTGACGTCGGTGCGCGTCCGGCACGGCATCGCCGCGGCACGATCGGCGGGCAGCCAGCGCGACCAGTCCTGGAACGGCTCGCCCAGCGCCTCACCCAAGAGGAGCGAGCGGAAGCCCGAGCAATCGACGAACAGGTCGCCCTCGATGCGGAGCCCGCCGTCGAGCACGATCGCGCGGATGTCGCCGCGCTCGCCGTCGAGTTCCACATCGACAACCCGGCCCTCGGTCCGGCGCACGCCCAGCCCCTCGGCCAGCGCACGGAGATAGGGCGCGAACAGCACCGCGTCGAACTGATAGGCATAACCGAAGGTGCCGGCGAGGCTCTGCGGATCGCCGGGCGTCGTGAACTTCCCCAGCCGGGCCATCATGCACGCGATCGAGAATTGCTCGAGCGGCGGCACGTCATGCCCGGCGAGGCGCGCTCGCGTCCAGTAATGGTGGAAATCGACGTCGCCCTGGCCGCGTCCGAACGTGCCGAAGGGATGGACGTAGCTGTCGCCGATCCGCCCCCAGTTGCGGAATTCGATCCCCAGTTTGAAGGTCGCGCGGGTCCAGCGCATGAAGTCGGCCTCTGCGATGCCCAGTCGCTCGTTGAAGTGGCGGATATGCGGCAGCGTCGCTTCGCCGACCCCGACGATGCCGATCGCTTCCGACTCGACGAGGTGGATCGAACAGCGTCTGGGCAGAAGGCGCGCCAGTGCCGCCGCGGCCATCCATCCCGATGTGCCGCCCCCCACGATCACGACCCGCTGTGCGTGCCCGTCCGTCATTGCCGGTGCCTTCGCCGCCCTCTCCCGATGCTCTGGCTCGACCATCATGCCGCGACCGTCAAGCCGGCGCATCGGCCGGATTGTTGCCCGGATGCAACAGTCGCGCGCTGACTTCGTATGCATCAAGAAGGGGATGTTACCGCAAACAAAATCGCTTGATCATCACCCGAAAGCACGATTACGTTCGATGATAAGACATGGCCAACATGTCAGGTGCAAATGGGGGGAGAGGATCATGGCCTTTAATGGCTCTGGCACGCTGCGCGTCGAGAACACGCGAGATTTCGGTAAATTGTTGAAGTGTGGCGTCTCGATCGGGGCGGTGTGCAGCTTTGCGCTCGCCGCGCCCGCATTGGCGCAGACCGGCGCTGCCTCCGGGCAGGGCAGTGCGGGCAGCGCGACTCCGTCCGCGCAGCCGCAGGACGGCGCGACGACGCAGCCCACCGCCGACGCACCGCTGGGCCAGTCGGCGACCACCGTCCCGGCCGACGAGGCGGGCGTCGACGACATCGTCGTGACCGGCATCCGCCAGAGCCTTGCCAATGCGCAGGCGATCAAGCGCAACGCCGACACCGTCGTCGATGCGATCACCGCGCAGGACATCGGCGCGCTGCCCGATCGTTCGGTGACCGAGGCGCTGCAGCGCGTGCCCGGCGTCTCGATCAACCGCTTCGCCGGGTCGAACGACCCCGACCACTTCTCGGTCGAGGGTTCGGGCGTCGTCGTGCGCGGTCTCAACTTCGTCCGGTCGGAGTTCAACGGCCGCAGCGCGTTTGCAGCCGGCATCGGCGGCCAGGCGCTCAACTTCGCCGACGTGCCGGCCGAACTGCTCGGCTCGGTCGAGATCTACAAGAACGCGACCGCCGACCTGATCGAGGGTGGCCTCGCCGGCACCGTCAACCTCAACACGCGCAAGCCGTTCGACAATCGGGGCTTCCATATCGGCGGCGGCGTCGAGGCCAATTATGGCGACTTCCGCAAGGAATGGACGCCGACCGCCTCGCTGCTCGTCAGCGACACGTTCGAGACGGGGATCGGCACCTTCGGCATCCTCGCCAACCTGTCCTATTCGCGCATCAAGAGCCGCGCCGACGGCATCCAGATCACCAACATCCAGACACGCGACGGAGGCAGCGCCGAAGGGGCGAACGGCGGCGGCATCCAATGCCGCAATCCGCTCCCCGGCACGGGCGACACGCAGACGCTGCCCCCGGCCGGCACCTGTGGCTTTGGCGGCACGACGCCGGGCGCCGACGGGTTCCTCGATCTGGCGGCCGGCCCGCTCTACGCGCCGATCGGCGGGCAATTCCGCACGCAGGACTTCGATCGCAAGCGCGACGGCCAGGCGCTCGCGCTCCAGTGGGAGAGCACGGACAAGCGCACGCAGATTGCCGCGCAGTTCCTTCGCTCGCACTCGACCAACGCCTGGGGCGAGCGGACGTTCGAGAGCGCGCCCGACCTTTCCGAATACAATACCTATCCCTATGGCTGCCTTCAGAACACCAACGGCCCGAACGGCGGCACGCGGGCCGAATGCCCCACGGGTACGACGCAGAATTACCAGTTCGGCGACGACGGCCTGTTCCAGAAGGGCTACATCACCCTGCCGGGTACCGGCTGGCGTACCGCGTCGAGCGGGTCGGCCACCACGACCGTCCCGACCGGCGGTATCCAGCAGTCGCTGTCGCGTCGTCAGATTTTTGAGGAGAACGAGGTCCGTGACTTGGGCTTCAACCTCAAGCACGAGCTCAATGACCGCTGGTCGATGAATCTCGATGTCGACTATACCTATGCGCGGCGCGAAAACCTCGACCTCAGTGTGTTCGGGTCGACTTTCGCCGACCAGGAGCTCGACCTAACCGGCAAAACGCCGGTCGTGATCCCGCACAAGCCCCTGACGCTCGCGGCGGACTGGGCGACGCCGAACCCGGCGATGGTCGCTGCGACCGACGAGCAGTATTTCCAGAATCGTGATTTCCAGTTCTGGCGTGCCGCGATGGACCACCTCGAAGACTCGCGGGGTTCCGAATACCAGATCAAGGGCGACTTCTCGTACAAGTTCGACGAGGGATCGTTTCTCAACCGCGTGAAGTTCGGCGCGCGCTATTCTGAGCGCAATCAAACGGTTAAGTATACGGCATACAATTGGGGTGCGATCAGCGAAGTGTGGTCGGGTGCGCCGGTGACGTTCAACCAGGGTGACACCTCGCGGTCGGACTTCTTCGCGTTCCCGGACTTCTTCCGCGGCGCGACGCCGGGTCCGGTGGGCGGCTATTACTATAATGGCGACCTGATCAACGACTATCAGGGCTCCGCGACCTACTTTAAGTCGCTGAACGACATCTGGCGGGCCCCGAACGGCGCAACCGCGACCAATCGCTGGGTGCCGGCGGCCGAGCGTCCGAACGCCATCGCCGGGTCGGCGTACCTGCCCGAAGAAATCCAGCCGGTGAACCAGCAGGACAGCGCCGCCTATGTGATGCTGAACTTCGGCTCGGACGACCCGGTTTTCGCGGGCGTCCGCGTGTCGGGCAATATTGGCGTCCGCTACGTTTCGACGAACATCCGTTCGGAAGGCCGGATCGGCGTGCCGACGCGTGAGGCGCTGGGCATCGTCGATCCGTTCAGCCGGACCGAGATCGATCCGGCCACGGGCCAGACGATCTTCACCGGTCGCTGCGATCCCCGCGTGCCCGATGGCGCACCGCCGGGAACGCCGCCGTCCCGGCCAGGCGGCATCTGTAACCTGGGCGCCGCGGGCTATGCCCAGCTCCAGCAGTTCGCCAATGGCCAGACCGTCACCGATGTCGCGCGGAACGAGTACGATTATTTCCTGCCCAGCTTCAACCTGAAGCTCGGCCTGTCGCGCGACCTGGTTGCCCGGTTCGCGGTGTCGAAGGTGCTGACGCGCCCCGACCTCGCCAACATCCGCAACTTCATCGGCGTGACGACCGATCCGAACTCGGGTGCGGCGACGGCCACGGCGGGCAATCCGTTCCTGAAGCCGGCAACCGCCTGGCAGTTCGACGCCACGCTCGAATGGTATTTCGCGCGTGTCGGCTCGCTGACGGTCAACGGCTTCTACAAGGCGGTGGACAACTTCTTCTTCTCGTCGCTGATCACCCGCGACATCACCAGCAACGGTGTCACCATTCCGGTGCTGATCCGCGGTCCGGCCAATTTCGACGGAACGGGCAAGATCAAGGGCGTCGAGGTTTCGTACCAGCAGACTTTCGACTTCCTGCCGGGCTTGCTGAGCGGCCTCGGCTTCAACGGCAACTATTCGTATATCGACAGCTCGGGCCTGCCCAACTCATTCCTCAACGGCGGCACGCCGTCGGCTGAGTCGCCGATCCCGCCGGGCAATCTGCCGCTTGAGGGGCTGTCGAAGCACAACGTCAATGCGACGGTGTTCTACGAAAAGGGGCCGGTGTCGCTGCGCGCCGCATACAACTGGCGCTCGCGCTTCCTGTTGACGGCGGCGGACGTGATCTTCCCCTTCACGTCGATCTACAATGACGAGACGGGACAACTCGACGCGTCGGCGTTCATCAATGTCAACAAGTGGATCAAGGTCGGCGTCCAGGGCGTCAACCTGACCAACGAATCGACGCGTACGCTGCAGGCGTACACGGGCGATCCGGACCGGCTGGCGCCGCGGTCCTATTTCATCAACGACCGCCGCTTCTCGTTCATCCTGCGCGGCAATTTCTAAGGGGGCGGGTGCGGTCCCGGAAGGGGCTGCACCCGAAGTGCGAAAAGGGGCGCGTCCGGTTGTCGGACGCGCCCCTTTTTTGCGTCGTCACCCCGGAAAGTCCGGGGTGACGAACCGTTCAGTTCGGACAGACGGCGCCTTCGGGATCGGTCACGAGCCGCGCATCTGCGATCGCGACCGCGAACGGCCCCGTTGCCGAAAGCGCAACCGGCACATCGACCTTGGCCATGTCGCCGCCCGCCGCCGCAAAGCATTTGAGCGGCACGCGCGCCGTCTTCCATCCGCCGCCCGCCGCGAACAGGCTCTGCGCGTTCACGCTGCCGCTGCCGAGTGACAGACGGACCGCGCCGGCGGGAGCGGTCTGGACCCGGTACTGGATCTGGAGGAGCACATCGGCATTGGTCTCGCGCGTCAGGTCGAGCTGCGGCCCGGCGATCCGCGCGGTCCCCTGCCGCCCGGCCGTCCAGGTGAGCAGCGACGCGCCTTCCTGTGTTCGCGCCGAATCTACCGCCGCTGCGGTCACGCCGTCGAGCTTCCACGCGAAGGGCGCAGGCGTGCGGCCGAGCGTGTAGAAGAGGCTGGTGTTGGCGAGGCTCGCATCGACCCCCGCGACCTCCGCAAGCTTCGGCACACGACCGGGCTTGGCGTAGGTCAGGCCGTAGCCGAGCGCGAACAGCGGGTCGTAGCCGGGCGCGCCCTTGTTGAGCGTGAACTGGTCCGCGGTCTTGGGCCAGCTATAGGACAGCCGCCCGGTGAAGTCCGTCCGCGGCCTGCCGTTGGCATCGCCAACCAGCACGTCGGCGATCCCGCCGCCCTCCGAGCCGGGCAGGAAGGCGGCGACGAACGCGTCGGACTGGTTGAGCTCGGGATTCACCCAGAGCGGACGGCCCGACAGGAACACCGATATGACGGGGATGCCCGCCGCCTTCAGCCGCTTGAGCGTCGCCAGCGCCTGCTTGTCGCCCGCCTGGAACTCGAGCGTGCGGGTGTCGCCGCGCATCTCGGCATAGGGCATCTCGCCGAACACGACGACGGCGACGTCGGGCTTCGTCGTGAACTTGCCCTCGACGTTCAGCTCCGCGCTGCCGCCGCCCTGGCGCATCGCTTCGGCAATGCCGGCATAGATCGACTGGGCATTTGGGAAGTCGGCGGGCTTGTTGCCGTCGCCTTGCCAGCTCAGCGTCCAGCCGCCCGCCTGCAGGCCCACATCGTCGGCGTGGGTGCCCGCCACAAGGATGCGCGCGCTTGCCTTCAACGGCAGTACGCCGTCGTTCTTGAGGAGCACCAGCGACTTTCGTACCGCCTCGCGCGCGATCGCGCGGTGGGCGGCGCTGCCGATCACGCCGGCGCGGTCCTCATAGGGGCGGGCGGCGTCGAACAGGCCGAGCTTGAACTTGACGCGCAGGATGCGGCGCACTGCATCGTCGATCCGCGCCATCGGGATCGTGCCGGCTCGCGCCTGCTTCACCGTGTTGTCGAACAGGCCCTTCCAGCTGTCGGGCGCCATCGCCATGTCGAGGCCGGCGTTGAAGGTCTGCGCGCAGTCCTCCTTGGTACAGCCGGGAATCTGCCCATGGCCGTTCCAGTCGCCGACGACGAAGCCGGCAAAGCCCATCCGCTCCTTGAGCACGTCGGTCAGCAGGCTCTTGTTGCCATGCATCTTGCGGCCCTGCCACGAGCTGTACGAGGCCATGACCGTCATCGTGCCCGCGTCGATCGCGGAGGGATAGCCGGCATTGTGGATGCGGATCAGCGTCGGCTCGTCGATCTGGTCGTCGCCCTGGTCGATGCCGTCCTTGGTGCCGCCGTCGCCGAGAAAATGCTTGGCGCTTGCCGCCACGCGCCCCTGCTGGATCGTACCCTGGCCGGGCGCGCCCTGAAGCCCCGCGATCATCGGCGCGGCATAGCTGCGCACCAGCGCCGGATCCTCCGAATAGCCCTCGTACGTCCGGCCCCAGCGGTCGTCCTGCGGCACCGCCAGCGTCGGGCCGAACGCCCAGGTGATGCCCGCGGCGGCGGTCTCCTTCGCCGTCGCTTCGCCGATGCGGCGGATCAGGTCGGGATCGTGCGCCGCGCCGAGGCCGATATTGTGCGGAAAGAGCGTCGCGCCGACGACGTTGTTGTTGCCGTGGACGGCATCGACGCCGAAGATCAGCGGGATCGGCGTGTGGCCCGCGCGCCGCTCCATCGCCACCGCCTCGAAGGCGCGGCTGGTCGCGGTCCAGTCGGGACCGGGCGAGCGGTCGGGCTTGCCGAGCGGCGGCGAACTGCCCCCAGCCAGTATGGAGCCGAGCGGATATCGCCGCAGATCCTCGGGCTTGATCGCGCCGATATCGGCCTGGATCATCTGCCCGACCTTTTCCTCCAGCGTCATTTTCGCCATCAGCGCGGTGATCTTCGCCTCGGTCGCGGCATCGATCAGGCCCTGGCTCTTGGCGGTCGGCCAGAGCTGTGGGTGGGCGATCCCCTGCGTCCCTGCATCCTGCGCAAGCGCAGTGGTGGCGAGCAGCGCGGACAGCGCGGCTGCGGCAGTCTTCTTCATCATATCCCCCGTCTTTTCTTGTCTTGATCAGGTCAGCGTTCGGGCGCCGCGGTCAGTGCAGCCGCGACCGCGCCATAGAGCGGCTTCGGCCTGAAGTCGCGGTCGTAGAGCGTCGGGCGGCGGCGCGCCTTGTCCCCGCGCGGCTCGAACCCCTCGATCCAGCTGTAGCGGTCGCTCAGCCCCCAGGCGAGCACGTCGCGAAGCTGGCGATAGGAGAGCGTCACGTCGAGATAGGCGCGCGCATAATCGGCCACCCCGCGATCGCGTATGGCCGGGTCGGCAGGCAGGCGGTTGTCGCGCACGTCGAACTCTGTGACGACCAGCTTGTAGCCCATGCCGGTCACGGCATCGAGGAAGCGGCGCCATTCGGCCTGTTGCCCGGCAATCCCGCCCGCAGTCCCCTGCGTCACCAGATGCGATTGCAGCCCCAGCGCATCGACGGGGGTGCCCCGCTTCCTGAATCCCTCAAGCAGCTTGAGAACGCCGGCGCGGTGCGCGTCATTGCCGGGCTCCCAGCTCATATAGTCGTTATAGACGAGCTGCGCGCCCGGCGCCGCGGCGCGCGCCGTGCGGAAGGCGAGGTCGAGCGTCGGCTCGGCCCCGCCGATGGCGCGCGACAGCGCAGTTTCATAAAGGCCGCTGCCGTTGGGATTGACCGCCTCGTTGACCACGTCCCAGCTCGCGACCTGCGGTGCGTAGCGGGCGATCACCGTCTGGATGTGCTGGGTCAGCATCGCCGCGCCGGCAGTGGCGGGGCGGGGGCCGAAATCATGCGTCGCCTCCCAGCGCGGCATCCATTTGGTCTGGTGCCACAAAAGCGTGTGACCGCGCATCGCCATACCCTTGGCCTTAGCAAGGGCGACGATGGCATCGGCGCGCTCGAAGTCGAACGTAGCAGGAGTGGGGCGCAGCCGTTGCCACTTCATCTCGTTCTCGGCGACGAGAATACCGCAGTCGCGCTCGAGGAGCGCGGTGTAGCGCGGATTGCCGATGCCGCCGCGATCTGCGCCCGGCGCGCTCCAGGCGGTCGCAGAGCCGAAGCGGAGCCCGCGTGTGCGGGCGATGGCGTCGAGCCCGCGCGCAGGCGGTGCGGCGATTGAAGGCGCCGCCGCGGTCATCGCCGCTGCACCCATGAGCGTCAACGCCTCGCGCCGTGTCGCGCCGCGTGCCGCCGGATCGTCCGTCATGTCGAGCCTCCCCTCGCAGAACCGTGCCGATCAACCGTCGGCATCGTGAGGCAACACTCCATCAGATCGGCCGAACTTGGTAGCGGTAAAATACGTATGCTGTGGTCGAAAGTAGCGGGTGCGCAGCGGGTGGAGTACAAGGTTGTTGCGCAAATAGCGCAGTTTAGCCGTGTTTCATCTGGCGACGCGACCGTGGCTGGACAGTTGCGGCTGTCACGAAATAGCCTCCCCACCGGGAAAGCCGTCGGCTTTTGGGGGAGGCTCATCTTGAAGTATCATCGTTCCGACCGTCGCATCGTCCGTTCGCTGCTCGCGGCCGCGCTGCTGTCGTCCAGCGGGCTCGTCGCGGTGCCGGCCGCGGCGCAGACGGCCGCGCCGGCCGTGCCGCCGCCGCCCGCGGGCGGCTATTACATGGCCGACGGCACGCGCACCGCAGATTACAACGCCGCGCTCGAATCGTGGCGGACCGACGCGCAGTTCAGCGTCGATTACACCAAGCGCTATCTCGGTCTCGAATATGCCTATGTGCTCGGTCTGACGGGCGCGGGGCAGACGATCGGTATCAACGATTCGGGTGTGCTGCCCAATCACCCGCTTTTCCAGGGCGCGGGCAAGCTGACGGGTCTGCGCACCGTGGTGCCTGCCGCCTATGGCAATGACGGCATCGTCAATCCGCGCCGCCCGTGGGAGATTCACGGTACCCATGTCGCCGGTACGGCGGCGGGCGCGCGCATCGCAGGCGAACGGATGTTCGGCAACGCCTTCGGCGCCAACATCGTCTCGGTCACGGCCAATTTCGCCGCCGGCGACTTCCTGTGGTGGAAGGACCAGATCCTCGACGGAACCACGGTCTCGACGCCGCGCGACAACATCATCGACGCGGCCAACACCGGCATCGTCCGCATTGTCAACAACAGCTGGGGATCGGGCACGTCGCTGCCCTATACCGCCACGCTCGCACAGGCGAAGGCGGCGTTCGCTCAGAACCTCAACGGTTTCTACGATCCGGTGCTCGCCAACGACGTGCTCGTCGTGTTCTCTGCGGGCAATGGCGGCGGCGTCCATGCCAGCATTGACGCCGTGACGCCGCTCAACGACATGCGGCTGCGCTCGAACTGGCTGTCCGTCGCCAACTATCGGGCAAACGGAACCGCTGCGCCCAGCACCAGCTTCTGCGGGCAGACCGCGACATGGTGCGTCGCCGGTCCGGGCAGCTCCGTGATCTCGGGCGTCAATCTCTATACCGTCAATACCGCGGCGATCCGCGCCAAGTACACCCCGGCGATGTTCGCCGGCATCTATTCGGCGACGACGGTCGCGGCGCTCAACAACGCTGCCACCAACGCGTGGATCAACGTGCTTGTCGGCTACCTCACTCGCAAGGACGCCGCCGAGGCAGCCGGCGTCGAGTTCGACGAGGCGCGCGAGCGGACCTTTGCCGCGCAGCAGGCGGTGGCGATTTCACTCGCTTACGGCTCGCGCTTCGTCGGCGGCGACCCCAATGGCTATACCTCGACGCTCGCCAACATCCTGACCGCGAACGTCGGTCTGCTCACCCGCGGCTTCTCCGAAAGCGTGCTGGTCCAGGCCGACGCGCTCATCACCGCAGAGCTGCGCAACTTCATCAGCTATGGCGGGCCGGGTTACGGCGCGCTCACCGGCACGTCGATGGCGGCGCCCAACGTGTCGGGCTTCGCCGCGCTGCTGATGGAGTGGTTCCCCGAGTACAATACCGGCCTCATCTCCGACATCCTCGTATCGAGCTCGCTCGACCTCGACGCCGCGGGGGTCGATCTGAAGTCTGGTTGGGGCGCACCGCAGATGGGCGTGGCGCTCGCCGGCCCGACCGCGCTTCGCGAGACGCGCACCGTCGATGTCGCGACGGGCACGGTCGATCTCTGGACCAACGACATCCAGGACGCGCGCGACCGCTATTCGCCCGAAGTGCTCGCCGGCTTTCCCGACGATATCGGCGGCCTTACCAAGCGTGGTGGCGGCGAACTGATCCTCGCCGGCGACAATAGCTACAGCGGCGCGACCCGCGTCGAGCAGGGGACGCTGACCGTCAACGGCAGCCTCATCCGCTCGGCCCTGACCGCGGCAGGGGGCGGCACGATCGGCGGCACCGGCAGGCTGTCGAGCCTGGCGGTCGCCTCGGGCGGCACCGTCTCGCCGGGCGCGGCGGGCGCGATCGGCACGCTCAACGTCAGCGGCGCGGCGGTATTTACCTCGGGCGGACAGTATCTCGTCGATGTTGGTCCCAATGGCGCATCGGACCGGCTGGTCGCCGGCAGGGCGGAGCTCGGCGGCACGCTGACATTGCGTCAGGCGGCGGGCACGTTGCCGCGCTTCGGCGACGCCTATACCGTCCTCACCACGACCGATGGCGGGGTCACGGGCACCTTCGCCAACGCCACCTCGATCAGCGCGATCCTGTTCCCCGAGCTCCGCTACGGTGCGAATTCGGTTGGCGTGCGCGTCGCTGCGCGGCCCTATGCCAGCGTCGTCGCGGCGACGCCGGTGCAGACCGCCTATGCGAGCCTGCTCGACAACAACCGCGCCGCCTATTCGTCGCTGGCCGGCATCTATAGCGGCCTCGACCTCGCCAGCGTTGACACGATCCGCGGAACGCTGGAAAGCCTGGCCCCGCGGGCCGAGACGACGCGCCGCGCGATCGGCACCGTCGCACTCGACAACATGGCGCGCTTCTATCGCGAGCGGCTCGCCTCGTTGCGCACCGACAGCTTCGCCGGCGGCAGTGTCGCGATGATCGGCAAGCCGCTCGAGTTCGCGGCGAACGAGATCGCGATGCCCGGCCGCGCCTCGCAGGTCAGCGACAGTCCTTCGACGATGATGGCCGAGGGTGTCCTGCCCGAGACGGTATCCGCCTATCTGGCCGGTGGCTATATCGACGGATCGGCGGCGCCGATGCTGGGCGCGATGCCGGCGGGCGGCCGCGACCGCTTTGACGGCTTCTACATCGTCGGCGGGCTCGAGGGGCAGCTCGGCGGAAATGGCGTGCTCGGCTTCGGCCTGTCCTATTCGGACATCGACGGCGATCGCGTGATGAACCAGCAGGCGCGCGGCGAGCTGATTCAGGGCACGCTCTACGGCAAGATCGGCGCCACCGTCGGAGCGTCGCTCGATGCGCAGTTCAGTGCGGGCGTCTATCAGTCGAACGTCCGCCGGTCGGGAACGTTTGTCGGCAACGCCTATGACTTCTACGGTCGTGACGATGCGTTCACGCTCTCGACCGAAGTGGGTGCCAGCTACAATCTCGGCAGCGAGGCGTTCACCTTTGGCCCCCGCGCGGCGATCCGGGCGAGCCGCATCGAGTTCGGCAAGGTCGCCGAACAGGGCGGCGGCGGTCCCGCGCTGACGATCGACGGGGAGAAGTTCGACAGCTTCCAGCTGCGCGGCGGCGTGCAGGCGCGCGGCAATGCATCGGGCTTCCGTCCCTTCGCCTCGGCTTATGTCGTCCACGACCTCGAGGATCGACCCGGCGTGTTCCGTGCGGGCTTCCTTGGCGGCACGCCGGCACGGGCGTTCTTCCCGACCAGTTCGCAGGACCAGACCTGGGGCGAGGTCGGCGGCGGTATCGCTTTCGGCAGCGAGCGGTTCGAGTTCTCGATCGCGGCGGATACGACGATCGAGCGCGACGACGTTCGCAATCAGTCGTACCGCGCGGGCGTGACGGTCCGCTTCTGATCGGGGCGGGGGCGGCGGTCGTCGCCCCCGCACGGTTGGCCTGCCGATGGTTGCGCTCCTGATCCTTGCGCTGGCGGCGCAGCCGGTGCCGGCGACCTTCTATAACCGGCCGGGCGCACGGCCCGGTGATGTTGCGATCAGCCTGGAACGTTGCCGGATGATTGTAACGGGCACCACCGCGCTCGGCCCGCCGCTGGGGCCGCCGGTGCTGAACGGCGGCGAGGTTCGCGCGCCCGACGATCTTCGACGCTGCATGCGCGAGCGCGGCTGGCGGCGGTTCGCGCTGACGCGGGCGGCGCGACGCCGCCTCGCGGCGATGCCCCCGGCGCGCCGTGCGGCGAGCATTGCCCGGCTGGAGGGCGCGGTCCGGCCGGCGGGCAGTCGTCCGCTCGATCCGCCGCCAATCCGCCTGCGCGTACCCGCGCTGACCGACGACGTGGCGACCCCGGCAGGGCTCGAACCTGCGACCTAGTGCTTAGAAGGCACTTGCTCTATCCAACTGAGCTACGGGGCCGTCGGGGCAGGGGCTAATCGCCCCATGCGGCGCCCGCAATCCCTTATTCGGCGGGCGCCAGCTCGGCCGGTCGGGTCAGCCGCAACTGGCGGACCGTCGGCCAGAGAAAGCCGGCGCCGCCCGCCACGAGCGCCAGATCGATCAGGTAGAGCGGCCCAATCCCGCTGGTCATGATCGCCAGATGGCCGAGCCCGGCCGCGACCATTGCCGCGCCGAGCGCAAGCCGTAGCCCGCGCGCCCACGCCTCCGCACGCGGCAGCAGGATGCCGGCGCCGATCAGCAGCGCAAGGCCGCTCCAGAACAGCGCCACCATCGGCGCCTCAGCCCCTGTCACCGCTCGAAGCGCAAGCGCGGCGAGCATCAGGAGCGGCGCGCCCCACACGGTCGCCGCCCACATCGCCTCCAGCCGCGGGCTGGCGCGGCCGCGCTGGCGCCGCTTGACCAGCCAGATCGACATGCCCGTGCCGCAGATCACCGTCACCGCCGCGCCCAACAGGACGTAGGCGAGGCGCACCGGCCAGCCGCCGAACGACCCGAAATGCAGATCGTAGGTCGAGGCGGCGAACTGTCGCCCGATCGGCCCGTCGCTCAGCCCCACCTTGTGCGTCGGGTTGCCGGCCGCATCAAAGGCATAGGTTTCACCATAGATCAGCCGCCGCGGATGCTTGGCGAGGATCGTCAGATATTGGCCACGCGTGCCGGGTTCGTGGAGGATGACATAGCTCGGCTCGATCCCCGGATGCGCGGCGGTCAGGTTCGCCATCGCCCGGTCGATGCGGGCGAGCGAGGCCTTGCCCTCGGCATGCGCGGGCTCGCCGCCGAAGATCGGGGCATAGGCCTTCTCGACGTCGCCGCCATACCATTTGGCCGCCATCGCATAGAAGCCGACGCCGCCCAGCCCGATCATCGCGCCGGTGAGCGCCAGCGCAAGGCCGAACGGCAGCGTCCACACCCCCAGCCGGTTATGCCAGTCGGCGAGCGCCAACTGCTTTTGCCCCCGTGCCCGGAGCCGGAAGGCGTCGCGGAAGATGCGCGGGTGGGCGAGCACGCCGCCCAGCGTCAGCGCCGCCATCATCACGCCCAGCGCGCCGACGATCGTCAGGCCGAGCGTGCCGGGGACGTGCAGATAGACGTGGAGGTTGATGAGGAACTCGGTCCAGCCATGCGCCTCCTTGTCGGCGACGGCACCGCTCTCGTCGATATAGACCGCCTGATTGTCGGTCGTGACGACCGCGCGGGGCAGGGCGCCGTTGGGCAGGCGGATGTAGAAATGCTCGGTCGGCTTCTTTCCCGCCTCGCTCGCCAGCACATCGCGCGCGGCGGTCTGCAGCGCCGCGGGGCTGATCGTCGCGGTCTCGGCAACGTTGGGCTGCTCCCAGCGCTGAATCTCCTCGCGCAGCACGACGATCGTGCCCGACAGGCAGATCAGGTAGAGGAGGCCGCCGGCGAGCAGCCCGATCGCGGCATGGCCCGACAGCGCGCGGCGGACGAGGTCGGCGGTGGGAAAGCGCATGTCGTTGTCCTCAGCCGAGCAGCCAGAAGGTCGCGCCGGAAACGGCGCCGATCGCCACAAGCGGCCGCAGCATCGCCGCCGCACGCGCCTCGAGCAGCAGCACCACGCCGAGGATCGACCAGACGAGGGGCGTCACGAACAGCGCAAGCGTGATCGAGTCGGCCTCGACCGCGCCGCCCGCTCGCGCCGCGGCGGCGAAGGCGAGGCCGGCGAGGAGCGAGACGAGCCCGGCGACGGGGACCGCGATCAGGAAGATGGCGACCCGCCGCCCGACATCGCGCCAGTCGCGCGCGTGGAGGTGGACCGAAGGCTCGCTCTCCACGACCCGCGCAGCCCGCGACGGCGCAGCGGACGCGAGCGCTGCCCGCGCGAGAAAGCCGAACGCGACGAGCATGACCGGAAGCGCGCCCAGTGCGATGCCCCAGGCCCCGTCGCGCGCGGCGAGGGCGGCAAGCGCCACCGCGATCGCCGACCATCCGGCGAGCGTGAGACGAACCTGCGCCGGCTCGCGAGCGTCCCAGGCGAGGCGCAGGACGACGGTGCCGGCGGCGGCCAAAAGAAGCAGCGCGGGGGTCAGCATGGTTGATGACGCGGGGAGGGCATGGCCTAGGCTTATGCCCGTCCGCATTGTTGATAGCAAGTCGCAATAGCGGTCAGATCGAGCGAGGCTCGTCTGGCCGACGATCTGTTCCGCAATAAGCGTGCCCGCCGGGGAGGGGGCAATCAGGTCCGTCGCCGGGACGACGCCCTCGATCCAGGCCATCCAGGCATCGCTGGAGAAAAGGACGATTTGCCTTGAATGATACGGTGCGACATCGGGTCCGGGGTTTGAGGTCAGCATCGTAAAGGCCTCACCCACCGTTGCATCCCGTCGCCAGATGCCCGCCACGCAGAAAAAGGCATTGGGCCGATTGCTGCTCGCATAGCGGTTGCGACGACCGTCTGATCCCGCTGCAAGCGCAAATGACCATTTGTCCTTGCGCTTCCGCGAGCCGTCCGCGGCGTCGGTGAACTCGTAAAACGAATCGAGTGGGATCAGGCAGCGCCCCCCATTTCTCGAGTTGTCGAAACGCCGTCCCTCACTTCGAAAGTTGTAGAGCGGTCTTCCGTTCGGCAATGGCCAGCTCCATCGGCGCATGACGAGTTCCGCACCGGTCTCGCCGTGACGAACGATCGCACTGGCATCGGTGATCCGAACGCTACCGGTCGCAGGAAGGTTGGGCACACCCTCCGGAAAGCGAAGCGGGATGCGGCGTTCGGCGAAATCCTTGCGGATCTGACCGATCGCCATGCGCCGAGCCGCTTCGTTGCACATCGGTTCAGTGAGGCCGGTGGGTCATTCAGCCGCCACCGCTTGCCCCCGCCCGCGCTCCAGCAGCGGTGCCAGATACCGACCCGTATAGCTCCGCGGCTCCTTCGCCACGTCCTCCGGCGTGCCCACCGCGACGATCTCGCCACCCTTGACGCCGCCTTCGGGGCCCAGGTCGATGATCCAGTCGGCGGTCTTGATGACGTCGAGATTGTGCTCGATCACCACCACCGTGTTACCCTGGTCGACCAGCGCGTGGAGCACCTCCAGCAGCTTGCGCACGTCCTCGAAGTGGAGGCCCGTCGTCGGCTCGTCGAGGATGTAGAGCGTCTGGCCCGTCGAGCGGCGCGCGAGTTCCTTGGCGAGCTTCACGCGCTGCGCCTCGCCGCCCGACAGCGTCGTCGCCTGCTGCCCGACCTTGACATAGCCGAGGCCGACTTCGGCGAGCATCGCCATGCGCTCGCGGATCGGGGGGACGGCCTTGAAGAACTCGACCGCGTCTTCGACGGTCATGTCGAGCACGTCGGCGATCGACTTGCCCTTGAACTTCACCTCCAGCGTCTCGCGGTTGTAGCGCGCGCCGTGGCAGACGTCGCAGGTGACGTAGACGTCGGGGAGGAAGTGCATCTCGATCTTGAGCACGCCGTCGCCCTGGCACGCCTCGCACCGTCCGCCCTTGACGTTGAAGCTGAACCGGCCGGGCTTGTATCCGCGCGCCTGCGCCTCGGGCAGGCCGGCGAACCAGTCGCGGATCTGGGTGAACGCGCCGGTGTAGGTCGCAGGGTTGGATCGCGGGGTGCGGCCGATCGGCGACTGGTCGATGTCGATGACCTTGTCGCAATGCTCGAGCCCGGTGATCCGATCGTGCTTGCCCGCCAGCACGCGCGCGCCGTTGAGAGTCCGCGCTGCGGCGGCATAGAGCGTGTCGATCGTGAAGCTCGACTTGCCCGACCCTGACACGCCGGTGACGCAGGTGAAGGTGCCGAGCGGGATCGACGCGGTGACGCCGGTCAGGTTGTTGGCGACCGCGTTGTGGACGGTCAGCTTCTTCTTGTTGCCCTTGCGCCGCTTGGCCGGCACCGCGACCTCGCGCACGCCCTTCAGGTAATCGGCGGTGACGCTGCCCTCCGCCGCCAGGATCTCGTCGAGCGTCCCCTTGGCGACGACCTCGCCGCCGTGGACGCCCGCGCCCGGCCCCATGTCGATGACATAGTCGGCGGTGCGGATCGCATCCTCGTCATGCTCGACGACGAGAACGGTGTTGCCGAGGTCGCGCAGCCGCCGGAGGGTCGCCAGCAGCATGTCGTTGTCGCGCTGGTGCAGGCCGATCGAGGGCTCGTCGAGGACGTAGAGCACGCCCGACAGCCCGCTGCCGATCTGAGAGGCGAGGCGGATGCGCTGCGATTCGCCGCCCGACAGCGTGCCCGACGTGCGGTCGAGGTTGAGGTAGTCGAGACCGACATTGTTGAGGAAGCCCAGCCGCTCGTCGATCTCCTTGAGGATCGCGCGCGCGATCTCGCGTTGCTGCGGGGTGAGTTCGTCGGGCAGACGCTTGTACCAGTCGAGCGCATCGAGCACCGACAGCCGCGTCACCGTGCTGATGTCGGTTCCGGCGATCTTCACCGCCAGCGCCTCGGGCTTCAGGCGCGCGCCGCCGCACGTCTCGCAGGGGTGCGCGGCCTGGTATTTGGACAGCTCCTCGCGCATCCACGCGCTTTCGGTCTGGAGCATGCGGCGGTTGAGGTTGCCGATCACCCCCTCGAACGGCTTCTTCACGTCATAGGATTTGCGTCCGTCGACGAAGGTGAGCGTGACTGCCTTGCCCTTGGTGCCCGTGAGGATGATCTCCTGATGCTCGGGACTCAAATCCTTCCAGGGCGTGTCGAGCCCGAAGCCGAACTCGCGCGCGAGGGAGCCGAGCACCTGCATGTAATAGGGGCTGGGCGGGTTCGACTTGGCCCAGGGCACGACCGCGCCCTTCTTGATCGACAGGTCGTGATTGGGAACGACGAGGTCGCGGTCGAACTCGAGTCGTTCGCCCAGCCCGTCGCACGCCGGGCAGGCGCCCTGTGGCGCGTTGAACGAGAAGAGCCGCGGCTCGATCTCGGGAATCGTAAAGCCGGAGACGGGGCAGGCGAACTTCTCGGAAAACACGATGCGATTGGCGGGAATACCCGCGCCCTTCATCGCGCCGGCATCGGTCGCCTCGTTCTCACGCCCCGGCACGACGCCGTCGGTCAGGTCGACATAGGCGAGGCCGTCGGCCAGCTTCAGCGCGGTTTCGAAACTCTCTGCCAGCCGCGTCGCGATATCCTCGCGCACCACGAGGCGATCGACCACCACCTCGATGTCGTGCTTGTACTTCTTGTCGAGGGTCGGCGCTTCCTCGATCAGGTACGTCTCGCCGTCGATGCGGACGCGCTGGAAGCCCGCCTTCTGCCACTCGGCCAGCTCCTTGCGATACTCGCCCTTGCGGCCGCGCACGACGGGGGCGAGGAGGAGCAGGCGTGTGCCCTCCGGCAGGGCGAGCACGCGGTCGACCATCTGGCTGACCGTCTGCGCGGCGATCGGCAGGCCGGTGGCGGGCGAATAGGGGATGCCGACCCGCGCCCAGAGCAGGCGCATATAGTCGTAGATCTCTGTGACGGTCGCCACCGTCGAGCGCGGGTTGCGGCTGGTCGTCTTCTGCTCGATCGAGATCGCCGGCGACAGCCCCTCGATATGGTCGACGTCGGGCTTCTGCATCATCTCGAGGAACTGGCGCGCATAGGCGCTCAGGCTCTCGACATAGCGCCGCTGCCCCTCGGCATAGATGGTGTCGAAGGCGAGGCTGGACTTGCCGCTGCCCGACAGGCCGGTGATGACCGTCAGCGTGTCGCGCGGGATGTCGATATCGACGCCCTTGAGGTTGTGCTCGCGCGCGCCGCGGACGGAAATGTGGGTCAGGGTCATGCGGTCCGTTCTAGCTTCGTTCCGGGGCGGATGCCAGAGCGACAGATAGGTCGCATGCGCGCCGGTTACGAGGGGCGCGCGCGACGCCAGGCGAGCGACCTGCGGTTGAGCTCGGTCAGGTCCATGTCACCCGCCAGCGCTTGTTCGCCGAGTGCGACGGCACGCGCGAGCGCTGCGTCATCGGCATGGGCATAGGCCGGGCGCCGCGCCACGAAGTCGTACCACACGCCGCCGAACGCATTGTCGAGGAGGATGCGCTGGAAGCAGTGATCGGCGCGCACCGGCCAGCCGCGCTCGGCGGCGAGCGACGGCATGACCGTCCGCGTCAGGTCGAGCCAGCGCGCCTCCAGGATCGCGCGTTCGCTCAGAGCAACTCCACCGCCATCGCCGTCGCCTCACCCCCGCCGATGCAGAGCGAGGCGAGGCCGCGCTTCTGGCCGTGGGTTTCGAGCGCCGACAGCAGCGTCGCCAACACCCGCGCGCCCGAGGCGCCGATCGGATGGCCGAGCGCACAGGCGCCGCCATGGACGTTGAGCACCTCGTGCCCGATCGACAGGTCGCGCATCGCGATCATCGCGACGACGGCGAACGCCTCGTTCACCTCGAACAGGTCGACGTCGCCGACTTGCCAACCGGCCTTCTCGAGCGCCTTTTGCATCGCGAACACGGGTGCGGTGGTAAAGCGCGCCGGGGCGTGCGCGTGCGCGGCGGTGGAAACGACGCGGGCGACGGGCGTCAGGCCGAACTTCTCGGCCAGCGACGCGCGCGTCATCACCAGCGCGGCCGCACCGTCGCTGATCGAGCTGGCATTGGCCGCGGTGATCGTGCCGTCCTTCGAGAAGGCGGGCTTGAGCGTCGGGATCTTCGCCACGTCGCCGCGAGCGGGCTGTTCGTCGAGGCGGATCGTCTCGGTGCCCTTGCGGCCCTTCACCTCGACCGGGACGATCTCGCGGTCGAACGCGCCCGACGCCTGCGCCGCTTGCGCGCGCTCGAGGCTGCGGATCGCGAAATCGTCCTGCGCGGCGCGGGTGAACTGATATTCCGCCGCGGTCTCTTCGGCGAAGCTGCCCATCAGCCGGCCGGGCTCATAGGCGTCCTCGAGCCCGTCGAGATACATGTGATCCTTAAGCACGTCATGGCCGATGCGCGCGCCGCCGCGGTGGCGCAGCGACAGGTAGGGCGCGTTGGTCATGCTCTCCATGCCGCCCGCGACGATCCAGTCGGCGCTGCCCGCCGCCAGCGCCTCGGCCGCCATGATCGCCGCCTGCATGCCGGAGCCGCACATCTTGTTGACCGTGGTCGCCTCGACATGGGTGGGCAGGCCGGCGCCGATAGCCGCCTGCCGCGCCGGCGCCTGGCCGAGACCGGCGGGCAGGACGCAGCCCATATAGATGCGCTCGATCGCCTCGCCCTTCAGCCCCGCGCGTTCGACCGCCGCGCCGACCGCTGCGGCGCCGAGCTCGGTCGCGGTGGCGCCGGTCAGCACGCCCTGGAAGCTGCCCATCGGCGTGCGGGCATAGCTGGCGATGACGACGGGATCGGCGGACATGCGGGGCTCTCCTGGTTCTTTGCCCGCGATCTAGGGGCGATCGGTGACGATTGAAACCTTGGCGAGCGCGCGGCGGGGCGGGTAGGGGCGGGCGATGGTCCCGCCGCTCCTCTGGCCCGTGCTGCTCGGCGTGCTGGGCGCAGTGTTCGGCAGCTTCATCGCGGTGATCGCGATCCGTTGGCCGGCGGGAGAGCGGGCGAGGGGACGTTCGCGCTGCGACGCGTGCGGCGAGACGCTGGGGGCGGGCGAGCTGGTGCCGGTGCTGAGCTTCGTCGTGCAACGCGGCCGGTGCCGGCGGTGCGGCGCGCGGATCGGGCGGTCGCACTTCATCATCGAGCTGCTGGGTCTGACGATCGGCGTGGTCGCGGGACTCGTCGCGCCGGGGGTGGAGGGCGTGGCCGGGGCGGTGTTCGGCTGGCTGCTACTTGCGCTGGGCGCGATCGATCTGGCTGCGTTTTGGCTCCCCAACCGGCTGGTCGCGGCCTTGGCGCTGACCGGGCTGGCGAGTGCGCTGACGGCGCCGCCGCCGATTGCCGACCGGCTGATCGGCGGCGCGGCGGGGTTCGGCGTGCTGTGGCTGGTCGCCGCCGCCTATCGCCGGCTGCGCGGGCGGATGGGCCTGGGCGGCGGCGATCCCAAGCTGTTTGGGTCGATCGGGCTCTGGCTTGGCTGGCGCGCGCTGCCGGGCGTGCTGCTCGCGGCGTGTATCATCGGACTGGTGTGCGCTGTTGTCCTGCGGATGCGCGGGGATGCCAAGCTGCCGCTGGGGACGCTGCTGGCGGCGGCGGCGTTTGCGGCATGGTTGGCGGGCGCAACGCTGGGCTGAGCGCGGCCTGTCCTCGCCCTTCGGGGAAGGAGACTCGCTTCTGATTCAAGCAGAAAGCGAGCGCGATCCGGGTTGCTGTCCGTTGGATCGCGCTCGCCTCTTGGCCGCGTTAGGCTCGATAATCTAAACATACGGTGAACCGGCGGCGCGGGGCGGATCGACGAGCGAAAGGGAGTGCAACCCGCCGTCCAGCCACCAAGAGATATCTCAAATAGATCCGTGACTTGCCATCACCCTTTTGGGGCGGGGTGGGTGGCTTGCGGCAATTCGTACCCGGAGAAGCATTCCGGTCGGGATGCACTCTCGCTATGCCCGCGCTATGCGCTCGCTCCTGACCCTCGCCGCCCTCATCGCCATGCCCGCCGCTGCGCAGGATCTGGCGCCGCTGCCGCCCGAAATGCCCTGGCAAGGGGCCAATGAGGCGCTGGTCGCCAAGCCCGGCAGCCGCTGGATCACGCCGGCCGAGGCGGCCAACTTCGACCGTACGCCCGATTACGCCGCGACCCGGGCATTCGCCGAGAAGCTCGTCGCCGCCTCGCCGCTCCTCAAGCTCGAGGTGTTCGGCCGCAGTCCCGAGGGGCGCGACCTTTACTTCATCCGGGCCAGCAAGGGGCCGGGCCGGCCCGTCGTCCTCGCACAGGCGGGCATCCATGCGGGCGAGATCGACGGCAAGGATGCCGGCCTGATGCTCCTTCGCGACATCGCCTTTGGCGGCAAGGCGGCGCTGCTCGACAAGGCCGATCTTGTCCTCGTCCCCATCTTCAACGTCGACGGGCACGAGCGCGCCTCGCGGTACAGCCGGCCCAATCAACGCGGGCCGATAGTGCAGGGATGGCGCACGACCGCGCAGAACCTCAACCTCAACCGCGATTACCTGAAGGCCGACGCGCCAGAGATGCAGGCGATGCTGGGGCTGATCCGCCGGCTCGATCCCGTCCTCTATCTCGACCTGCACGTCACCGACGGCGTCGATTACCAGTATGACATCACCTACGACTTCAACGGGCTGTACGGGCGATATGCGGCGAGCCCGGCGATCGGGCGGTGGCTCGACTCGCGGCTGCGTCCCGCGTTCGATCGCGATCTGACCGCGGCGGGGCATGTGCCCGCGCTCTATATCGACGCGCTCGACAATCGTGCGCTGGGCAAGGGTATCGCGCACAATGCGGATGCCCCGCGCTTCTCGACCGGTTGGGGGGACGTGGCACGGGTGCCCACGGTGCTGCTCGAGACGCACAGCCTCAAAAACTATAGGCGCCGCGTGCTCGGCACCTATGTCTTCATCGAAACGGCGCTGAGGACCGCGGGCGACGAGGCTGCGGCCTTGCGCCGGGCGATCGCCTCCGATCGCGCGGCGCGGCCGACGACGATCGTGACGGCATGGAAGGACGATCCCGCGCCGCTGTTCACGATGGATTTCAAGGGGATCGCGCAGGAGACCTACCGCTCGCCCGCCTCGGGCCGCGAGGAGGTGCGCTGGACCGGGCGGCCCGTTCAATTGAAGGTGCCGGTGATGGGCCAGTCGCCCGCCGCCCGCGTGACGCTGCCGCGCGCCTGGTGGATCCCGGCGAGCGCCACGGCGATCCAGAAGGCAGCGGGGCTCCAGGGCCTGAAGATGGAGGTGATCGACCGCCCGCGCGAGATCGAGCTCGACATGGCGCGCGTGCTCGACCCCAAGCTCGGGGCCGCGAACGAGGGCCATGTGCCGTTGTCCGGCCGCATCGTCCATGAACGCCGCCGCGTGACCATGCCCGCGGGGTCGGTGCGCGTGCCCGCCGACCAGCCGCTCGCGCTCGTCGCGGCGGCGCTGCTCGAGCCCGAGAGCGAGGATGGGGCGGTCGCCTGGAACCTCACCCCCGCGATGCTGATGCGGACCGAATATATCGAGGGATACGCCATCGCTCCGCTCGCCGACGCGATGCTGGCGAAAGACCCCAAGCTCAAGGCCGAATTCGAGGCGAAGCTTGCCGCCGATCCGAAGTTCGCAGGCGACGGTCAGGCGCGGCTTGCATGGTTCTACGAGCGGACGCCCTATTTTGACGATCGCTATCTCCTGTATCCCGTCGGGCGAGAGCTTCGCTGACGGCTTGACTCCAGCCCAGGTTCCGCTAATGGGCCGCGCTTCGCACGGTGGCCATGCTGCCGTGTGTCCGTCCGAGACAGCAGGTGGTGGGGTCTGCCCTCCTTAATGTCCTGCCGAGACGGGGAATGTGTTTCCACCGGTCCGTTCGCGGATCGGGTCGGCCGCCGGGCCAGTGTCCGGCCATGACGAGCATGCCCCTCGGACGAGGGGGTCGGGCAGCCGCCCGGTCCTCGACGTAACCGGACCCTTCGGGGTCCATTGTGAGGAGACCGGCATGGATCGTTCGCAAAAGACCGAAGCCGTTGCCGAGCTGAACCGCACCTTCAACGAGATTGCCGTGGTGGTCGTCACCCGCAACCTGGGGCTGACCGTCGCCCAGTCGACGCAGCTCCGCACGAAGATGCGCGAGGCCGGTGCGAGCTACAAGGTTAGCAAGAACCGCCTTGCCAAGATCGCGCTCGAGGGCACCGACTATGCAGGTATTTCGGACCTGCTGACGGGTCCGACTGCGCTTGCCACTTCGACCGATCCGGTCGCCGCCGCCAAGGTCGCGATCGATTTCGCCAAGACGAACGACAAGCTCGAGATCGTCGGCGGCGCGATGGGCAAGCAGGTGCTCGACGCCGAAGGCATCAAGGCGCTGGCGTCGCTGCCGTCGCTGGACGAACTGCGCGCCAAGCTGATTGGCCTCGTGCAGGCGCCCGCGACCAAGCTCGCGACGATTACCCAGGCACCGGCGGCGCAGATCGCCCGCGTGCTTGGCGCCTATGCGGAAAAGGACGCCGCCTGATCTTCGGGCGGCAACGGACACTGACCACATTCAACCCATTTGAAATTGGAGTTTATCATGGCTGACCTGAACGCGCTCGTTGACCAGCTGAGCGAACTGACCGTCCTCGAGGCCGCCGAGCTCTCGAAGCTGCTCGAAGAGAAGTGGGGCGTTTCGGCCGCGGCCGTTGCCGCTGCCCCCGCCGCCGGCGGCGCCGGTGCGGCTGCTGCCCCGGTCGAGGAGAAGACCGAGTTCGACGTGATCCTGACCGGCGACGGCGGCAAGAAGATCAACGTCATTAAGGAAGTCCGCGCGATCACCAACCTCGGCCTGACCGAGGCGAAGGCCCTGGTCGAGGGCGCGCCCAAGGCCGTCAAGGAAGGCGTGTCGAAGGACGAGGCCGAGAAGATCAAGAAGCAGCTCGAGGAAGCCGGCGCGACCGTCGAGGTCAAGTAATCTCGAACGGCTCGCCCGCATCCCCTGGATGCGTCGAGACAGGGAAGGGGCGGTCCGGCGACGGGCCGCCCTTTTCTGTTCGGACCTCGCTCGGGAGACCGCTTCTATTCCCCACCGGTTGCTCGCGGCGTCCGCTCAACCTTCAAGAGTTCAACCTGCAAGAAATGCACCGTCCGCGCCGGCTTCACCTTTGCGAGGGACGGTCGGGGTCGCTATGTGGAGCGGGATAGGCGCGCGTATCGGCGCCGATGCGAGGCGGGTTGATGGCTGGCAAGACGATGATGCGGTTCGGGATGGGTCTGGGGTCGGCGGTGCTGCTGGCCGGCGGCGCGCAGGCGCAGCAGTCGTTGCTGCCGCCCGACATCGTGCCCGAGACGCAGAGCGCGCCCGTCGCACCGGCCCCGCGCGTGCAGGCGCCGGTGGTACCGACGCCCCCCGTTATCGCGCCGCGTCCGCTGCCCAAGCTGTCGGGCGAGCAGGCAGCGCTGCTCGCGCAGCTGCTGGGCAAGGACATCAACGAGCAGGGACTGCGCTTCTCGGGCAAGGCGCCGCCCGCGCCCGCCGACAATGACGCGCTCGTCCGCGCCGCGCTCGACCATGCCAAGGCGGTGCGCGCCGGGCGGCTCAACACCGCCGATTTCCAGGCCGACTGGGCGCTCCGTCCGCAGCCCTATGATCCCTATCCCTCGTTCATGCAGGCGGTGCAGGCCGATCGCCTCGGCCAGTGGTTTGCCGAGCTCCCGCCGCCATGGGCGGGCTATGAGGGGCTGCGCAAGGGGCTGACCGCCTATCGCCGCATCGCCGCCGCGGGTGGATGGAAGACGATCCCCGCCGGCCCGGACATGGGCCTGGGCGCGAAGGGTGCGCGGGTCGCGGCACTGCGCCAGCGTCTGGCGGTCGAGGACAGCACGGTTTCCACCGCCGGCGACACCTATGACGAGGGACTTCGCGCCGCGGTCCAGCGCGCCCAGCGCCGCTACGGCCTCAACCCCACCGGCATCGTCTCGACCGGGACCATGGCGGCGCTCAACGTTCCCGTCGCGACGCGCGTGCGCCAGATCATGGCGAACATGGAGCGCTGGCGCTGGCTACCGAGCGAGCTGCCCAAGGATCGCATCCAGGTGAACATCGCCGCCGCCGTGATGACGGTGTTCGAGGGCGACCAGCCGGTCATGTCGATGAAGGCGGTGACGGGGAAGCCCGGCGGCGGCGAAACGCCGATGCTGTCGTCGAGCATCCATTCGGTGGTGCTCAACCCGCCGTGGAACGTGCCCGCGGGCATCGCGAAGCGCGAGCTCTTTCCCAAGGGCATGGGCTATCTCAAGGCCAACGGCTTTCGCGTGATCGGCGAGGGCGACAGCGCCCGGCTCCAGCAGGCATCGGGCGACACCAGCGCGCTTGGCCGGTTCAAGTTCGATTTCGACAATCCCTTCGCGGTCTATCTGCACGATACGCCGGCCAAGGGCGGCTTCTCGCGCTTCGACCGGCTGGCGAGCCATGGCTGCATCCGCCTCGAAAAGCCCAATGCGCTCGCCAAGCGGCTGCTGCGCGACGTGCCCGAATGGACGCCCGAGGCAATCGACGAGCAGGTCACGACGACGACCAAGACGGTGCGCGCGCGGCTCAATACGCCGGTCGCGGTCTACCTTCTTTATTGGACCGCGTTCGCCAGCGGCAACGGCCAGATCAACTTCCGCGACGATCCCTATGGCTGGGATGCCAAGCTTGCCGACAAGATCGAGAACCGCTCGGCCGTGCAGGTCGCGAGCCGTTGATCCCATCTGACTGGAGACTGTTTCCGATGCGCTTCCCGTTCCGCCCGGCCCTGATGCTCCTGCCGCTCGCGCTTGCGGCGTGTTCGGGCGAGCCCGAGGTGCCCGCGCCCGAAGGCCCCGACGCCAACCTGACCGAGGCGCTGCCGACCCCGGAGCCGCTGCCGACCGCGACGCCCGAGCCGCTGCCGACGCCGTCGCCGACCCCGACCTTCGAGCCCGCCCCCGCGCCCGAGGTCGAGGCCGACCAGCAGATGCAGGACGACGCCGAGGCGACGGGCATGACCGCCCGCATCAACCGCGATGACGCGCCGGCGGAAGAGCCCGCACCCGTGCCGGCGGAGGAGCAGTAAGCGCCGACAAGAAGCGGAACCCCGGATCAGGTCCGGGGCGGGCTGGCAAGAACGCTGTCGCTTATACAATACGCGCCATCCCGGCCTTGAGCCGGGATGGCGCGTCTTTCTTTTCACCCTCCGCTCGCCATCCGTGCCGCCCAGGTCGCATAGAGCGCGCCCCAGCCGTGTGCCGGGTGCTGCGGGTCGAGCGCCATGCCGAAGCCGTGGCCGCCCTTGTCGTAGAAATGCGCCGCTACCGGCACGCCCGCCGCGCGTGCCGCTGAAATCATCGCGGTGCTCATCTCGAGCGGCACGATCGGATCGTCGGCGGCGTGGAGGAGGAAGAGCGGCGGCGTCCCGGCATCGACGCGGCGTACTGTGTCGTAGCGTGCCGCTGCCTCGTTCATGACCGACGGGCCGAGCAGGTTGGCACGCGAGCGGCTGGGTGAGCCGGTTTCCGCCAGTGTCGTCACCGGATAGACGAGCCCGGAGAAATCGGGCCGTGCGTATCCGCGATCGATCGCGTCCACCGGCTCGTAGGTCGGATCATTGTAAGCGGTCGAGAGCGACCCCGCGAGATGCCCGCCGGCCGAGAAGCCGAGGATGCCGAGCTTCTTCGGGGCGATCCCGAATTCGCTCGCCCGCGCCCGGATGATCCGCATCGCGCGCTGCGCATCCTGGAGCGGCACGTCGGCCCGGTTCGCCCAGCCCTCGCCCGGGAGGCGATAGACGAGTGCGAAGACCGTGAACCCGAGCGGATTGAGCACCTTGGCGACATTGTGCCCCTCGTTCTCGACCGACACGAACTGATAGCCGCCACCGGGGATTGAAAGGATGCCGATGCCGTTGGGATTGGCGGGGCGATAGACCGACAGCGTCGGCCTGGCGATCCCGCGCAGCCACAGCTCGCGCCCGCCGGGACCGTAGCGGACGGGGGTGGGGAGCGTCGCGGGCGTCCCGGGCGCCTTGCCCGGCCACAGGTCGAACGTCTCGCGCGGTGGCCAGGGCAGGTCGCTCGGCCGATCGTCGCCAGTCTGCGCCCGCGCGGTTCCCGCTGCGACCAGCCCAGCGGCGGTCATGCCCAGCATCGTGCGTCGGTCCATCGTCATCCCCTCACTCTTGTCATCGCCGCTTCATACTGAAGCGCGAGGCTTTGCATCCGGTGGCCGGGTCCCATATGGGACCGCCATTCCCTTACTCGCGCGAAAGGCGACGATGTGAAAGACGTTCTGGTGATCGGTGCGGGCGGCGTGTCGTCGGTCGCGGTGCACAAGATGGCGAAGAATCCCGAGCTGTTCGGCAAGGTGACGCTCGCCAGCCGCCGCAAGTTCAAGTGCGACGCGATCGCCCAGTCGGTGAAGGAGCGCTTCGGCGCGACGATCGACACCGCCGAGGTCGATGCCGACGACGTCGATGCGACCGCGCGCCTGATCGACCAGGTGAAGCCGAAGCTGCTCGTCAACCTCGCGCTCCCCTATCAGGACCTCAATCTGATGGAGGCGTGCCTGAAGACCGGCGTCGATTACCTCGATACCGCCAATTACGAGCCGCGCGACCAGGCGAAGTTCGAATATGGCTGGCAATGGGCGTATCAGGACCGCTTCAAGCAGGCCGGCCTGATGGCGCTGCTCGGCTCTGGCTTTGATCCCGGCGTGACCAGCGTGTTCGCGACGTACATCAAGAAGCACCTGCTCGACACGATCGAGACGCTCGACATTCTCGACTGCAACGGCGGCGATCATGGCCAGCACTTCGCGACCAACTTCAATCCGGAGATCAACATCCGCGAAGTGACCGCGCCCGCGCGCCACTGGGAGAATGGCGGCTGGGTCGAGACGCCCGCGCTCTCCGAGCGTCAGGTATTCATCTTCGACCAGGTTGGCGCGAAGAACATGTACCTGATGTACCACGAGGAACTGGAAAGCCTCGTCAAGCACATCCCCGAGATCAAGCGCGCCCGCTTCTGGATGACCTTCGGCGAGCAGTATCTGACGCACCTGCGCGTGCTCCAGAACGTCGGCATGACCTCGATCGAGCCGGTGATGTACGAGGGGCGCGAGATCATCCCGCTCCAGTTCCTGAAGGCGGTGCTCCCCGAGCCCGCGACGCTGGGCGAGACGACCAAGGGCAAGACCAATATCGGCGACATCGCGACGGGGACCAAGGACGGGGCCGAGAAGACCGTCTATGTCTATAACGTCTGCGACCATGAGGACGCCTATGCCGAGACGGGCAACCAGGCGGTGAGCTATACCACCGGCGTGCCCGCGATGATCGGCGCGGCGCTGATGCTGAATGGCCATTGGCGCGGGGAGGGCGTGTTCAACATGGAACAGTTCGATCCCGATCCCTTCATGGACATGCTCAACCAGCACGGCCTGCCCTGGCAGGTCAAGGAACTGCCCGAGCCGCTGCGGTTCTGATCCATTGCCAGTGAAGCCCCCCGGCGCGGTTCGCCGGGGGCCAGGAGCGCCATGAAACCCGACGATACCCGCGCCGCTTCGCCGATGACGACCAAGTCGGGCGGGGCAGGCGCCTTTGCCCGCTTCGACCTCAGCCGCGTGCCGAGCCCGTGCTTCGTCGTCGACAAGGCGGCGATCGAGCGCAACCTCGCCATACTCGCCGACGTGCGCGACCGCGCCGGCGTGAAGGTACTGCTGGCGCTGAAGGCCTTTTCGATGTGGTCGCTCGGCGATCTGGTGGGCAAGTATCTCGACGGCACCGCCACTTCGGGCCTGTGGGAAGCGCGGCTGGCGGCCGAGCATTACACTGGCGAGATCGCGACCTTCTGCGCGGGCTACAAGGCGAGCGACATGGTGGAGGTCGCCACGCTGTCCGACCACATCATCTTCAACTCGCCCGGCCAGCATCGGCGCTTTGCCGACCTGCTGGCGGCGGCGCGGCATGGCGGCGCCTCCTTCGACGTGGGCCTGCGCCTCAACCCGATGCATGCCGAGGGCGAAGTCGCGAAGTACGACCCGGCGCAGCCGCACTCGCGCCTCGGCCACCCCGCCGACCAGCTGACCGCCGCCGATCTGGAGGGCGTCACCGGCCTCCATTTCCACTCGCTGTGCGAACAGGACTTCCCGCCGCTCCGCCGCACCTGGGAAGCGCTGCGCCCGCGGATCGAGCCGTTCCTCGGCCAGCTTCAGTGGCTGAACTTCGGCGGCGGGCACCATGTCACGCGCGCGGATTATCAGCGTGACGATCTCGTCGAGTTCCTGAAGGCGGTGAGGGCCGACACCGGCCTCGAAGTATATCTCGAACCCGGCGAGGCGATCGCGTTCGACGCCGGCATCCTCGTCGGTGAGGTGCTCGACGTGCTCGATAACGGCATGCCCGTCGCCATCGTCGACATCTCAGCCACCTGCCACATGCCCGACGTGATCGAGGCGCCCTATCGCCCGGCGATGCTGGGTGAGGTCGAGGGCGGCGTTCCCGTCCGCCTCGGCGGCCCCTCCTGCCTCGCCGGCGACATCATCGGCGACTATCGCTTCGCCGAGCGGCCGGCGCCAGGCACGCGCATCGCCTTCCTCGACCAGGCGCATTATTCGATGGTCAAGACCACCACGTTCAACGGCGTCCCGCTCCCCGCCATCGCCCTCTGGGACTCGCGCGACGACTGCCTGGAAATGGTGCGTGAGTTCGGCTGGGAGACGTTCCGGGACCGTTTGTCCTGACGTAAGGGATAGCGAGGCATCGCGTTTCACGGCCGCCCCGGGACATGAGCGACCGTCGAATACCGCGTGTCGAGGCGCTGCGTCGGCTTCGTGCGAAACGGAGCGCGTCGATCATCGGCATGATCGTCACGTTCGCCATGCTGGTGGCGCTCTGCGGCATGCTGGCGTTCGTCCTCACGCGGGGCGAGGCCGTCGCCTGGGTCCGGCTTCCGGACGGTTCGTGGTGGGCGATACCGCGGTGGTACGCGCAGATCGGCGCTGCCATCCTTCTTCTGCCGGTGATCGGGCTCCTCGTGTGGCGACTCGGCTTCGGGCTCTACCTGTTCTCGATTGCCGCCAGCCCCTCCTCGATAGACCACTCGCTGGAACAGGGTGAGACGATCCGGTGGGAGGGGCGGCAGGGCATCCATGCCTTCGGTCTGATGCACTGGGTCGGCATCGGCGTGACCGCGCTTGTCGCGTCACTGTGCCTGTACTTCCTCTGGCGCTCGTGGACCGAACCTGATCATGTCGCCGAGAGTGTGCTGGGTACCTCCGTCGTGCTCTTTCTCGGCGGCTTTTCTGCCATCGGCGTGATCGTGACGCATGGCGGCGATGTGTTGCGGATGGCGCGCGATCGAATGGCGGTGACCGATCGCCGGATCATCTGGTTCGATCGCAAGGGCCGGATATCACGTGAGCTATTGGCAATCGATCTGATCGGAGCAGGGTTCGTCGAGGGCGACGACCACCGCGGCTGGGTGATGGTGACGACACGGCGGGGTCGCCGTGTCCGCGAGATCGACCTGTTTGGCGTGCCGCGACCGCACGAGGCCGTCACGGCGATCGAAGCGATGATGCGTGACCATCGGCAGGCCTGACGACACAAATAGGGCGGCGGAAGCGTGATGCCTCCGCCGCCCTTTGCTTGTCGGTGATCGCGATCAACCGCGGCGGGCGCCCAGCCGTACCACGTTGCCGCTGTCGGCTTCGTCCTCCAGCCCCGCATACAGCGTCGCCATCGGCTCGTCGGTCACCTCGATCGTCTCGTCGGTGCCGAAGCCGTTGAAGGCGGTCCGCATCGCCGAGCCATAGGCGCCGAGCATGCCAACCTCGATATAGTCGCCCGTATCGACGTCGGCGGGCAGATCGAACGGTCCCGCCATATGGTCGAGGTCGTCACAGGTCGGCCCATAGAAGCTGAACCCGACGTCCTTCGCCCGGCTGTCATGCTCGCGCAGCAACGTCACCGGGAAACGCCAGGCGACATGCGCGGCATCGAACAGCGCGCCATAGGCGCCGTCGTTGATGTACAGCTCGTCGCCGCGACGCTTCTCGACGCGCACGATCAGCGAGCTGTACTCGGCGCACAGCGCGCGGCCGGGCTCCGCCCAGAGCTCGGCCGAATAGCTGATCGGCAGGCTCTCGAACGCGCGGTGGATCGTCTCGAAATAGCGCTCGAGCGGCGGGGGCTCCATGCCGGGATAAGCCGAGGGAAAGCCGCCGCCCACGTCGATGACGTCGACCGTCACCGCCGCCTCGACGATCGCCATGCGCACGCGCTCCATCGCCTGGCCATAGGCGTCGGGCGACATCGCCTGGCTGCCGACATGGAAGCAGATGCCGAGCGTGTCCGCCGCCTGACGCGCGGCGAAGAGGAGCGCCTTGGTCTCGCCCGGGCCGGCGCCGAACTTCGACGCGAGGCTGAGCTTCGACAGCTCCGACGAGACGCGGATGCGCACGCAAAGGGTCAGGTCGTCGGCACCCTTGGTGGCGCGGACGATCTTCTCGAGCTCCTCGATCGTGTCGAGCGAGAAGGTGCGCACGCCGTGCGTGAAATACGCCTCGGCAATTGCTTCCTCGGCCTTGACCGGGTGCATGAAGCAGAGCGTCGCCTCGGGCAGGGTGCGTGCGACGAGGCGCACTTCGCCGATCGAGGCCACGTCGTAATGCGTGACGCCGTTGTCCCAGAGGATCTGGAGCAGGTCGGGCGACGGATTCGCCTTCACGGCATAGAGCGTCCGGCCCGGGAACTTCTCGACGAAGAACCGAGCCGCACGAGCCGCAGCGTGCGGCCGAACCAGCGTTACCGGCTGAACCGGTCGAAGGGTACGAGCTACCCCCAGCGCGCGATGATGCTTGGCCAATTCAAGGGACCTCCAATTGCCTTTCGGCATACGGTGAAAAAAGCTGCCTTGCGGTTGGAAGTCCCATGGGGCAGCGGAGGGCGCACATAGGGTCCATGCCCCGGGGTGTAAAGCGATTCTGCGGGGT
This sequence comes from Sphingomonas spermidinifaciens, assembly GCF_002351485.1. Taxonomy (GTDB): domain Bacteria; phylum Pseudomonadota; class Alphaproteobacteria; order Sphingomonadales; family Sphingomonadaceae; genus Sphingomonas; species Sphingomonas spermidinifaciens. Next base: position 1,093,811 of record NZ_NWMW01000002.1, read on the forward strand.
TTTTTGCGGTCGGAGACGATTTGTGACGTTTTTGAGACAACCGACCCGCGCGGGGGTGCGCGACGCCGCGGCAAAGGTCGCCGCGGTGGTACCGCCGACCCCGTTGCTCACCGCCGAGCTGCACGGCCAGACGCTTGCCTTCAAGGCGGAATGTCTTCAGCCGATCGGGGCGTTCAAGCTGCGCGGCGCCTGGCACCGGCTGACCGCCATCGCGCCGGAGGATCGGGCGAAGGGCGTCGTCGCCTTCTCTTCGGGCAATCATGCGCAGGGGGTCGCATGGGCCGCGCGGCGGCTGGGCATGCCGGCGGTGATCGTGATGCCGCACGACGCGCCGCGGGTGAAGCGCGAGGCGACGCTGGCGATGGGCGCGGAGGTCGTCGGCTATGACCGGCTGACCGAGGCGCGCGAAAAGATCGCCGCCCACCTCGCCCATGCGCGCGGCGCGGTGCTGGTGCCGAGCTATGACGACCCCTGGATCATCGAGGGACAGGGAAGTGCCGGGATCGAGGCGGCGCGGCAGGCCGAGGCGCAGGGTTTCGGCGCCATCTCGCGCGTGGTGAGCCCTTGCGGCGGCGGCGGGTTGGCAGCGGGCCTCGCGCTCGCGCTGCCCGAAGCGGCGATCGTCACCGCCGAGCCCGCGGGGTGGGACGACATGGCGCGCAGCCTCGAGGCGGGCTGGATCGAACCCGTCGGGCCGGATGCGCCGCCCACCGCCTGCGACGCGCTCCAGACGCTGCGCGTGAGCGAACGGACGTTCGAGGTGCTTGCACGCCGCGACGCGCACGGCGTGGCGGTGAGCGAGGCCGAGATACGAGAGGCACAGCGCTGGGCGGCGGCGAAGCTGCGGCTGGTGGTGGAGCCTGGCGGTGCGGTGGCGCTCGCCGCGCTCCTCACGCGCAGGGTCGAGCCGCAGCCGGGCACGCTCGTCCTGCTGTCAGGCGGCAATACCGATCCGGACGCCTATGCGCGCGTGCTGGCGGGCGAAGGCGCGTTCGCCGCGGCGGAGCCCGCCTGATGCCGGCCCCCTCCGCCACCGCCTCGACGCTGCTCGGCATCGCGATGCTGGGGGTCTTCGCGCTGCTGATCGGCGCGGTCCTGCTCTGGCGGCGCGGCGAGCGGCAGAAGCCGGTACTGATGGCGCTGGCGGCACTGGTGACGCTGGGGAACGTGCTGATCTGGACGGTTTAGGGGCGCAACCCCTCTTCCGTTTATCCTGAGTAGCGACTGGGTAGTCCGGCCATGGCCGGCGTATCGAAGGCGCGTAACGGAACTTCGATACGCGCCTGGCGGAGCTGCTCAGTCTCCGCTCGGCACGGACGGGGAAGGAGAGGGCGACGCCTACCCCACCCGCAGCCGGCTGTTGCGCCGGCCGTATGCCAGATAGATCGCAAGCCCGATCACCGTCGCGATGGCGAACCGCCCCTGCGTCGTCGCGGGCAGGCTGGCGAAGAGATAGAGGCAGCCGAGGATCGCGAGCGTCCCCACCAGCGTCGGGGCGGGGCAGCGGAACAGCCGCGGCGCGTCGGGCGCGGTGCGGCGCAGGACCATCATGCACACCGCCACCGCGATGAACGCGACGAGCGTGCCGGCATTGGCGAGCTCGGCGAGCTCGTCGATCGGGAAGAAGCCGGCGATCGCCGCGCTGACCAGGCCCGACAGGAGCGTGATCCGCACCGGCGCGCCGCGGTCGCTGAGCTTCGCCAGCCCCTGCGGCAGCAGCCCGTCGCGTGCCATCGCCAGGAACACGCGGCTCTGGCCGTACATGAAGACGAGGATGACCGAGGGGAGCGCGACCACCGCGGCGAGCGCGATCCCCTGCGCTGCCGTGACCTGGCCCACCGAACGCAGGACCAGCGCCAGCGGCTCGGGCGAGTTGGCAAGGTCGCGGAACGGCATCGCCCCGACCGCGGCGAGCGCGATCACCATGTAGATGCTGGTGCAGGCGATCATCGACCCGACGATGCCGATCTTGAGGTCGCGGGTCGGGTTCTTCGCTTCCTCGGCCGAGGTCGCGACAGTGTCGAAGCCGTAAAAGGCGAAGAAGACGATCGCGGCGGCCGCCATCACCCCCTTGCTTTGCCCGTCGATGGTCTGCGAGCCGAAGCCATAGGGCATGAAGGGCGTCAGATTGTCGGCGTCGAACGCGGGTAGCGCGAAGACGACGAAGATGGTGAGCGCGACGAGCTTGATCGCGACGAGGACGATGTTGAGCGTCGCACTTTCGCGCGTGCCGGCGATAAGCAGGCCCATGACGGCGAGCGCGACGAGGACGGCGGGCAGGTTGAGGAGGCCGCCGGCGTGGGGGCCACTCAACAGCGCTGTCGGTAACTCGAGCCCCGCCGATTGCAGCCACCCCACCAGATAGCCCGACCATCCAACCGCCACGGTCGAACAGACCAGCGAATATTCGATGATCAGCGCCCAGCCGACGATCCAGGCGAACGTCTCGCCGATCGCGGCATAGGTGAAGGTATAGGCACTGCCCGCGGCGGGAATCATCGTCGCGAGCTCGGCATAGGCGAGGGCGGCGCAGGCGCAGACCGCACCCGCGATCGCGAAGGCGAGGATGACGGCCGGTCCCGCACGCTCCGCCCCCACGCCCGTCAGCGTGTAGATGCCGGTCCCGACGATCGCGCCGACGCCGAGCGCGATCAGGTGCGGCCAGCCCAGCGTCTTGCGCAGGCCCCCGCCCGGCGGTGCCGCGGCCTCCAGCCCCTTGCGCGGTCCCAGCATCGACATCGGTGAACCCCCCTCGACGGTATCGTTGGCAACCTCCCTTCCACGCCCGGCGCGGCGGATCAACCGGGGCTGGTGGAGTTCGTCCGCGGCACGGTTGCGAAACGATTGGCGCGGACCCATTGAGGGGGCACGGCGTTCTCTCGCCGACCCTGATTTACAACCCCCCAGGAGGGATCATCCATGGCCTTCGAACTGCCGCCGCTGCCCTATGCCTATGACGCGCTGGAGCCGACCATCGACAAGGAGACGATGACGTTCCACCACGACAAGCATCACGCGGCCTATACCGCCAAGCTGAACGAAGGCGTCGAGAAGGACGGGCTGGAAGGCAAGTCGATCGAGGAGATCCTCGCCAGCATCTCGTCGGCCTCGACGCTCGTGCGCAACAATGGCGGCGGCTACTGGAACCACGACTTCTTCTGGAAGACGATGGGCGCGGCGGACGAGCGCGGCGCGCCCTCGGCCGAGCTGCAGGCGGCGATCGACCGCGACTTCGGCGGGCTCGACAAGCTGAAGGAAGAATTCAACACCAAGGGCGCGGGCCAGTTCGGCTCGGGCTGGGCGTGGCTCATCGTCGATGGCGAGGGCAAGCTCAAGGTGACCTCGACCCCCAACCAGGACAACCCGCTGATGGACGTGGTTGAGGTCAAGGGCACGCCGCTCCTGGGCAACGACGTGTGGGAGCACGCCTATTACCTGACCTACAAGAACGACCGTCCCGGCTACCTCAAGGCGTGGTGGGACGTGGTGAACTGGAATACGGTGTCCCAGCGCTTCGCCGACGCGACCGCCTGATACAAGTGGGGGCGGCACCAAGGCGGTGCCGCCCCCTTCTACGCTACGGGCTCGCCGGGCTCGTGCCCGGTTCGCCGATCCGGACTGCTCTCAGCCTTCCATCTGCTCGAGCTCCCGGCCCCGCGTCTCGTTCACCATGCGCGCGACGAAGATGTACGAAACGAACGCGCTGGCGGCATAGAAGCCATAGGTGACGACGAGGCCGATATTCGCCGCGGCCCAGGGGAAACTGACCGAGATCGCGAAGTTCGCCAGCCATTGCGCGAGGCCCGCAAAGGCGAGCGCAGAGCCGCGGATCTGGTTGGGGAACATCTCGCCCAGCATGACCCACATCACCGGGCCCCAGCTGACGTTGAAGAAGATGACGTAGAGGTTGGCGGCGATGAGCGCGATCACGCCCCAGCTGCCCGGCAGGCTGACCGCGCCGTCGGCGCCCGTCACCGAGTGCGAGAAGGCGAAGGCGACCGTCGCCAGCGTCACCGTCATGCCCGCCGACCCGATGAGCAAAAGCGGCTTGCGGCCCAGCTTGTCGACCACCGCGACCGTCACCATGCAGGCGAGGATCGACAGTGTGCCCGAGACGATGTTGATGAGAAGCGAGTCGGCTTCCGAAAAGCCCACCGACTGCCAGAGCACCGCGCCGTAATAGAAGACGACGTTGATGCCGACGAGCTGCTGGAACACCGCCAGACCGATGCCGACCCAGACAATCGGGCGGATGCGGCCCGACACCTTGTCGCGCAGATCGGAGAAGCGCGGGCGGTGATCCTGCGAGAGCGAGTCGCGAATCTCGGCAACCTTGCGGCGGCCCTCATCCTCGCCCAGCAGCTTGACGAGCACCGCCTCGGCCTCGGCATGGCGGCCCTTGGTGACGAGGAAGCGGGGGCTTTCGGGGATCGTCAGCAACGCGAAGAAATAGACCGCCGCCGGGATCGCCTGCATCCAGAACATCCAGCGCCATGCCTCGAACCCGTACCAGAAGGGCGCGGTCGAGCTGCCGGCGACGCCTGCCAGCGCCCAGTTGGCGACGAACGCGCCGGTCAGGCCGGTGATGATCATGATCTGCTGGATCGACGAGAGCCGGCCGCGGATCGCCGCGGGCGTGACCTCGGAGATATAGGCGGGCGACAGCACCGATGCGGCGCCGACGCCCAGGCCGCCGATCAGGCGCGCGATGATGAACACCGCCGAACTGCCTGCGATGCCCGCGAGCAGCGCGCTGATGAAGAACAGGACCGCCGACAGCATCATCACCTTGCGCCGCCCGATCACGTCGGCAAGCCGGCCGGCCGAGAAGGCGCCTGCCGCGCAACCGATCAGGATCGCGCCGACGTTGAAGCCGGTGCCGAGCTCGGACAGGTCGAACGCTGCCTCCAGCCCGTCCTGCGTGCCGTTGATGACGCCGCTGTCATAGCCAAACATGAATCCGCCGATCGTCGCCACTGCGACGATCGCGCCGATGAAGCCGATATTGGCCCGGCTTTCTGCCCCTTGCATTCCCGTCTCCCTGCCGTGCGGGGCGCCGGCCCCGTTCTGGATGTTAGCGATAACCTAAAGCGCCTGCCGGGCGTTTGGCAAGTGTCACCGATGGGCCGCGTCGCGCGGCGGCGGCGCGGTCGATTCGCGAACGACCAGCTCGTGCGGCACGATCAGTTCCTCGCCCTCCGCCGCGTCGCCGCCGCCGCGCTTGCGGAGCCGCGCGAGCAGCATCGCGACCGCCGTCTCGGCCATCTGGGCGATCGGCTGGCGGACGGTCGTGAGTTCCGGCCACACATTGGTCGCGAGCGCCACGTCGTCGAAGCCGACGATGCTGATGTCGCGTGGAATATGGAGCCCCTGGCGATGCGCGACACCAACCGCGGCGGCGGCCATGTCGTCGTTGGCGGCGAAGATCGCGGTGGGGCGCGGGCGCTGGCGCAGCAGCCGCTCGGTCGCGGCGAGGCCCGAGCGATAGGTGAAGTAACCCGGCTCGACCCGCATCGCCGCCGGATCGAGGCCCGCGGCCTCGACGGCATGGACGAAGCCGCGATGGCGCTCGGCGCTTGCGACCTGGTTGGGATGGCCGCGGATGAAGGCGATGTCGCGGTGGCCGAGGTCGATCAGGTGGCGGGTCATCGCCGCCGCCGCCTCGAAATCGTCGATGCGGACGTTGAAGGTGCCGGCTTCGTGCCGGCCCATCGCGACCGCGACCGAGGGAATGCCGGCGGCGGCCAGTTCGGTGCGGACGGGCTCGGACTCGCACAGCGGCGGGGGCAGGATGACGCCCTGCACGTCGGCACCGGCGAACTGGCGCGTCGCTTCCGCCTGTTCGTCGGCACTCTCGCCCTCGCACGGCTCGAGGACGAGGTGGCAGCCCGCCCGGCGCGCGGCGGCGAGCGCACCGATGAGGAACTGGCTGAGATAGGCGGCGGAAGGATTTGCGTAGAGGAGGCCGATCTGCGTCGCTTCGCCCACCGCGAGCGAGCGGGCAGCGGGGTTGGGCTTGTACTGAAGCCGGTCGATCGCCTCGACCACTGCCAAACGTGTCGATTCGCGGACATTGTGACCGCCGTTGACGACGCGGCTGACGGTCATCGCCGACACGCCTGCGGCGCGCGCGACATCCTGGACCGTGACGCCGCCTTGCCCCCGCCGTGTTGCCCGCATCCACATCCTCCGTCGCGCGCTGGTTAAGGGGGCGCGCTGTTCTTGGCAAATCTGCGGAGAACCGTGCTCCCGGGTGGGCGGGCCGCTCCTGCGGTGATAGCGATATCATGGCAGGACAGGCAGACGAAGGGCGGGAGAGACATAGATGCGATGGACCGAGTGGGGCGTGGCTGCCCTGTTGCTGGCGGCCGGCACGCCCGCGATGGGGCAGGGCTGCAGCTGGCAACCCGTTTGGGCGTCGGCACAGATGGTGCCGGGGGGCGAGAATCGGCTGGCGCCCGGTGCCATGACCGATGGCAGCCTGCGCCAGATCGTCCGGGTAAGCGCCGGCGGGCCACGCATTCGCGTTCGTGTCTCCAACGCCTTCGGAACGCAGCCGCTCACGATTCGCGCGGCATCGGTGGCGCGGCCGATGCGCATCGACGCGGCGGGCGTCGATGCGGCGAGCATCGCTGCGCTGCGCTTCGGCGGGCGGGCGGGGGCGGTGGTGCCCGCGGGGGCCGACTGGTTGTCCGATCCGGTTGCCCTGCCGGTCAGGGCGTTCGATGATCTTGCGGTGACGCTGCACGTCGCTGGAGAGCCCGGCGAGCAGACCTCGCACCCCGGATCGCGCGCGACCTCCTGGCTGGCGCGCGGCGACGCGACCCGCGACCCTGAAATGGCGGGGGCGACCCCGACCGAGCACTGGTTCAACCTGTCGGGGGTCGAGGTCGAGGCCTGCGAACGGCGCGGCGCCGTCGTCGTCCTCGGCGATTCGATCACCGACGGGCGGGGATCGACGACCAACGGCAACAACCGCTGGCCCGACCTCCTGGCGCGTCGCCTCGCCGCCGATCCGCGGACGAGGGGGATGCCGGTGCTCAATCAGGGGATCGGCGGCAATCGCGTGCTCGCCGACGGGCTAGGGCCGAGCGCGCTGGCGCGGCTCGACCGCGACGTACTGGCGCTGGCGGGCATCACCGACCTGATCCTGTTCGAGGGCGTCAACGACATAGGCACCCTTTCTCGGGCCGAACAGCCGAGGCGGAGGGATGCCGACGAGCTGTTCGATCGGCTGACGGCCGCCTATACGCAGATCGTCGCACGCGCGCGGGCGCGCGGCATCCGCGTCCATGGCGCGACGATCACGCCGTTCGGTGCGAGCGACTATTACCATGCAACCCCGTTGATCGAGGGGCTGCGCCAGCGGGTGAATGCGTGGATCCGCACGCCCGGCCATTTCGACGGGCTGATCGACATGGACCGCGCCGTTGCGGACCCGACGCGGCCGAAACGTATCGACCCTGCGCTCGACACGGGCGACGGGCTGCACCCCAACCCCCTGGGTTTTGATAGGATGGCGGCGGTGGTGCCGCTGGGTGCGCTGGCCGGCGGTAGGGCGCCGGGGCTTACCGGCGAAGCGGCGTCGCTTCGTTGAGCGCGTTGCGGATCGTCGTCGCGGCGACCCCTGCCTGGCCCATGGCGTTGGAGATCTGGTCGAGCCCCAGTACCACGTCGCCTGCGGCGAACAGGCCGGGGACCGTGGTGCGCATGTGATCGTCGACGGTTAGGCAGCCTTCGCCCGCGGCGGCAGCGCCCGCCGCGATCGCGAGGTCGGAGCGGATCGTCGAACCGAGCGCGGGATAGACGCTGTCGAAGGCGAGGCCACCCTCCGCGGTATCGAGAGTCAGCCGGTCGCTCTCAATTCGATAGCCGTCGCACGGTCCCTCGACCCGCGTGATCCCCGCCTCGTCGAGGGCGGCATGGCAGCTTTCATCGAGGTCGTGAGCCCCGGGCGCGATCAGGGTCACGTCACGGGTATAGCCGCGCAAAAACAGCGCCTCGCGCATCCCGTGCTCCCCGGTACCGATCACGCCGACGCGCTTGTCGGTGACTTCATAGCCGTCGCAGATCGGGCAGTAGCGGAGGAAGCCCCGCCGGAGCGCTTCGTCGTGGAGCGCATCGTCCATCCCCTTCGGCCGGTGATTGACGACGCCGGTCGCGAGCAGGACCGTGCGCGCCGTCCATTCGCGATCGTCGCAGACGATGCGGAAGCGGCCGTTCTGCGGCTCGATCGCGGTGACGCGGGCATCCTCGCGCGTCACGCCGAAGTCGGCGGCCTGCTCGCGCATCCGGCGGAGCAGATCCCTGCCCGAAATGCCGCCAGGGTAGCCGGCATGGTTGTGGGTGCAGGGGATGAGTGCCGCGCGGCTCGAGCCGCAGTCGAACATGCGCACGCGCAAATGGAAGCGCGCGAGGTAGATCGCCGCGGTCAGGCCGGCGGGGCCGGCGCCGACGATGATGCAATCCTCCATTGCCTTTCCTCCCTCGCGCGGGCCAAGGGACCGCATGGTCTTCGCCGCCACCGCCTTAACGCTCTATCCCGAGATGTTTCCCGGCCCGCTCGGTTTTTCGCTGGCGGGGCGCGGGCTCAGGGAAGGGCGCTGGACGCTGGAGACGGTTCAGATCCGCGACTTCGCAACCGACAAGCACCGCAGTGTCGACGATACGCCCGCTGGCGGGGGCGCGGGGATGGTGCTGCGTGCCGACGTGCTCGCGGCGGCGTGCGACAGCGTAGGCTACGATCGGCCGATGCTGGCGATGAGCCCGCGTGGGCGGCCGCTGACGCAGGCGCGCGTTCGCGAACTGGCGGCGGGGCCCGGCGTCTCGATCCTGTGCGGCCGGTTCGAGGGATTTGACGAGCGATTGTTCGAGGGGCGGCCGATCGAGGCGGTGTCCATCGGCGACTATGTGCTGTCGGGCGGCGAGATGGCCGCGCTCGTCCTTCTCGATGCTTGCGTTCGGCTGCTTCCCGGCGTAATGGGCGCCGCTTCGAGCGGTGACGAGGAAAGCTTCGAAAGCGGCCTCCTCGAATACCCTCAATTCACCCGACCCGTCGAATGGGAAGGGCGCACGATCCCCGAAGTGCTGCGATCGGGGGATCATGCGCGGATCGCGGCCTGGCGACGCCAGATGGCCGAGACCGATACACGGCTAAGGAGGCCGGACCTTTGGGAGCGCCACACCGGCGTTCGGGTCAGCCTCCCTCTGGCGCGCGGCGACGAAGATTGGGACGAACAGACATGAACCTGATCCAGCAGATCGAGGCGGAGCAGATCGCCAAGTTCCTGGCCGACAAGAAGATTCCCGAGTTCCGCCCCGGCGACACCGTCAAGGTCGGCGTCAAGGTGATCGAGGGCGAGCGCCGCCGCGTGCAGAATTACGAGGGTGTGTGCATCGCGCGCTCGAACAAGGGCATGGGCTCGAACTTCACCGTCCGCAAGATTTCGTTCGGCGAGGGCGTCGAGCGCGTCTTCCCGCTCTATTCGCCGAACATCGATTCGATCGAGGTCGTGCGCCGCGGTGTCGTGCGCCGTGCGAAGCTCTATTATCTGCGTGGCCGTACCGGCAAGTCGGCGCGCATCGCCGAGCGCCGCGACGTTCGCCAGACCGAGGTTGCCGCCGCCGAGTAAGGCAGCGCAATCCGCAAATCGAAAGGGCGCGGCAGGGGCCACCTGCCGCGCCCTTTTCGTTGGGCGGAAGAGAAACGGGCCGGATCGTGTGGGGTTGCGATCGCGGCCCGAGGGTTGCGCCGCCGCCGTGCATGGGCGAAGCGGCGGCGCGGGAGTCGATCAGTTGGCGGCGCTTGTCCGGATCGTGCCGTTGAGGCCCGAGGGGAAGAACCCGCCCTGCGACACCGCCTGGCTGCTGAGATACGCGATGTTGAGCACCTGCCCCGCGCTCCGGCTATAGGCGATGCCGCTGCTGTCGGTTGGCACGATGTTCGACGTCAGCGTCGCGCCGCTGCCCGTCGGCCGCACGCCCTGATCGCGATCGTCCGATCCGTCGAGGCTGTCGCGCGCGTTCGAGATCGCCTCGGTCGCTTCGATCAGCGAGGGCGTCGCGATGCCCTTGCGATACAGGACGGTTCGGACGAGCCCAGCATGATAGGCCTCGGCTGCGTGGATGCCGGCCGCCGCCTCGATAAACGCCTTGGTATTGAGGAACTGGATCGCACCCTTGTAGGCGGTGACCCCCACATCCTCGAAGATGAATGCGGCGAGCAGGAAGTTCTCGTCGGTGGCATAAGGATCGAAGGTCTCGCCCGCGCCGATCAGACCGGCGGCGCGCGCCGCGCTGGAGAAGGCACCCGTCGCGGTCGAGCCGATGTCGATCGAGGGCATCGCCACGCGCGCCGTGCCGAGCGCATTGCGCAGGAACAGGACATGCGCGCGCTCGTCGGCAGCGATCTCTCGCGCGTAGGCGGCGACGAGTGGGTCGGTGAAGTTGACCTGTCGCCCGCCGGTCACGGTGCCGGGCGTGCCCGATCCGGAGGTCTGGTCAGTGGTAAGGCCGGTACCCGTCGCCGCGAACAGGTAGAATTGCGCCTCGAGATATTCGAGCTGAAGCGCAAAGTTGAGAACGTCGGCCTCGCTCGGCGCCGCACTGGTGGGCGAGGGCGTCGGGGTCGGGGTCGGAGTGGGCGATGGAGTCGGTCCGGGGCGGACGACGATGTCGTCGTCGTTGCTGTCGCACGCCGCGAGCAGGCCGGCGCCCGCTACGGCCACGGTTGCGGTGCTCGCCATCTTGAGCATCGCACGGCGGCTCTCGCGGCGGGCATCGCCGGCGGCGAGAATGTCGAGGATCAGGTCCTGGTTTCGCATGTCTGCCTCCCCTGGCTCAGTTTGCCGCGCTGGTGCGGATGGTGCCGTTGACGCCCGCGGGGAAGAACCCGCCGCGGTCGGTCGACATGCGGTTGAGATAGGCAATGTTGAGCGTCTGCCCCGCCGATCGGCTGAAGGCGATGCCGTCGGGATCGAGCGGCACGATGTTCGACACCGTCGAGGCGCCGGTGCCCGATGGACGCACGCCCTGGTCGAGGTCGCTCGATCCGTCAAGGCTGTCGCGCGCGTCCGAGATCGCCTCGGTCGCATTGATCAACGCGGGGGTGGCGATGCCCTTGGCGTAGAGCGTCGTCCTTACAATCGCAGCGTGATAGGCTTCGACCGCGAGAATGCCCGCCGCTGCCTCGAGGAAGGTCTTCGACGTGATGAGCGGCGCGGCACCCTTATAGGCGGTGACGCCCACATCCTCGAAGATGAAGGCCGCGAGGAGGAAATTCTCGTCATTGGCATAGGGGTCGAAAGTCTCGCCCGCGCCGATTAGCCCGGCGGCACGCGCCGCCGCGGAGAAGGCGCTGTTGGGACCGACGCCGATGTCGATCGCCGGTTGCGCGACGGCGCTGGTGCCGAGCGCGGTGCGCAGGAATTCGACATGGGCGCGCTCGTCGGCGGCAATTTCCCGCGCATATGCGGCGACGGCGGTGTCGGTGAAATTGACCTGGCGACCGCCGGAGACGGCGCCCGGCGTGCCCGAACCGCCGGTCAACGTGGTCGGCAGGCCGGCCCCGGTCGCGGCATAGAGGTAGAATTGCGCCTCGAGATATTCGAGGTTGAGCGCAAAATTGAGGATGTCGGCGTCGGTCGGCGCGCTCTGCGCAGCGACGGGTGAGGTTCGCGTCGCGACCACGGCACCGCCCGCAACCACGGCGGCTGCGCCCATTGCCCGGAAGAAGTCACGTCGTCCATCGCGTCGGCGCGCGCGCGCATCGAGCGCCTCGATCAGATCGGGTGCTGTGTCCATGTCATCCTCCCTTTGGTGAAGTTGCCTGGAGCTACGCGCGGGCATGAGGAAAGTGACGCGAACGGCGTACAAGCGTCCGGAAGCGCGCATTTTTATGGGTTCATCCGCACGATCGCGCATCCGATTGCCGGATCGCTGCGAAACTTGTTTGGGTTAGCTTATCGATCGTGGGTCTATGTATCGCAGCAACGAGCGTCCGGATCGCAGCGAAAGCGCTGCTTACGCCAACCAGTTCCTCGCCGCCCTGTCGCGGGACGATGCGCGGGCTGTCGCCGCCGCGACGGTGCGCGTCGCGCTGGGCGCCGCGGAACCGGTGATGGCCGATGCCCATGGCCCTTCCCTCTGGCTGCCCGAAACCGCGGTCCTGTCGTTCGGCGAACGGATCGCCGGTCGCCTCGTCGAATGCGGGATGGTCGGGCGCGAAGGCGTGCTTGGCTGGGAGCCGGCGACGGGCATGGCCCCGACGACGGCGATCGGCGTCCTCGTGCGCGGCAGCGCGCTGGTCGTCCCAAGCGACCGGGTCGCCGCGCTGTGCGCCGAACGCCCGGCGCTCGCCGCTGCGCTGCTCCGTTGGCGCGAGACGGTGATCGCACAGATGCGCTCGACGATCGCCGCCCGTCTGCAGGCCCGGCCCGAGGCGCGGCTGGCGCGCTGGCTGTGCATGCTCCACGACCGCGTGGAGGGCGACACGCTCGACATCACCCATCTGCGCCTCGCCGCGTTCCTCGCCTCGCGCCGGGCGGGCGTGACCGACAGCCTGCACGTGCTCGAGGGCGAGCGGGTGGTGCGCTGCACCCGCGGCAAGATCGTCGTTCGCGACCGGGCCGCGCTGCAGCACGTCGCGGGCGAATGCTATGGCGCGGCCGAGACGGTGTATCGCGCGCTGGTGGGGCCGCTCGGGAAGCTGGCCGGCAGCTAGATTCGCGTCAGGCGTGCGGTGCCGAGGATCGTGCCGCTCGGGGCCGCATGCGGGGCGCCCTCTGCCGGTTCGAGCGTCAGCGCGAGTGTGGCGCCGTCGCGCAGCAGCGCGCGCGTCGTCGGCGCGAGCGCGAGGCGGCTGGCGCCGCTCCGCGCAAACTGGCCGAGCGAGACTGGGGCGCCGTCGGCGGGGATCACCCACAATTCGGGCTCGCCCGGTCCTTCAGGGATCGCCGTCGCGCGCACGTCGAGCGCGTCGCCCTGATCGTAGCGCGCGGCCAGCATCGACGCGCCCTCGGCATCGGGCAACTGCGCGATCAGCGCCGCGGGGGCTGGGGCCGGCTGCTGCTGCGCCGGCGGTGCGGGCGGGGCAGGGGGCGTCGCGGGACGGGTGACGAGCACCAGCGCCAGCGCGGCGGCGATGCCGCCGAAGGACAGCGCCGCGGCGCGCCAGCCGCCGATCGCCGGCCGGGAGTCGTTCGCTGCGGATCGCGGCAGCGCGGCCTCTATCCGCGACCACAGGTCCGGCGACGGCGCAACCGGCAGGACTTCTTCGTGAAACGGCGCAAGGCGTGCTTCCCACGCCTCGACCGCGGCGGCGAAGGCAGGGTCGCTCGCGCGGCGCGCCTCGGCCGCGGCGCGGTCCTCGCCCTCGAGTACGCCGAGCGCCGTTTCTGCGGCGAGCACATCGTCTTCGTCGCCCATGGTCATTCGCCGTCGAGACAGTAGCGGAGCCGTTCGAGCCCGCGTCGTATCCAGCTCTTCATTGTGCCGAGCGGGACAGCCGCGTGATGGGCCAGCTCAGAATAGCTGTACCCCTCGAAAAAGGCCGACCGGATGAACTGGCGCTGATGCTCGTCGAGTAGGTCCATGCAGCGGACGAGGCCGATGCGGACGTCGGGATCGGTGGCGTCGGCGGCGTCAGGGGCACCCTCCACCGCTTCGGGCTCGTCGCGACGACGATCGCGGCGGCGAAGGCTGTCGATCGCGCTGTTGCGCGCGATCGTCGCCATCCAGGTGATCGGGCTGGCGCGGCCGGGCTCGAAGCTGCCCGCGCGGTCCCAGATCTTGAGGTACACTTCCTGGAGGACCTCCTCGGCCGCTTCTCGATCGTGCAACATCCTCACCACGATCCCGAACAGCTTGTGCGACGTACTCTGATAGATACGCGCGAACGCGGCGCGGTCGCCCGTCGCGGCGAGTGCGATGTCGCTGTTGAGGCGCGCGCGCGCCAGATCCGCGGTCTCCATGCCCTCTCCCGTTTCGGCGCACGCCTTGTAGCCGGGCCGGGGGGCGACCGGGAAGAGATAGTTTCGGACACGCCGGAACCTAGTGATTCCGCCGCAGCATCGCGGCGATCCCGGCCACCGAATAGGGCTTTCGCACCAGCTCGAACCCGTGGCTGCCCTCGTTCGCCAGCACCTCGCTATAGCCGCTGGTCAGGACCACCCGCAGCGCTGGCCAGCGTTCGCGCAGTGCGCGCGCGACGTCGATGCCGCTGATGCCCGGCATGATGACGTCGGTGAAGACGAGGTCGAAGCCACCGTTCGCCGCGGCGGCCGCCGCCAGCCCCGCCTCGCCGCCGGTCGCCAGCGTCACGTTCTGACCCAGCTCCTCGAACAGGCTGCGGGCGAAGCCGCCGACCGTCTCGTTATCCTCGATGAGCAATACCCGTCGGCGCGGCAGCGGCGCATTTTCATCGACAGAGGCCGTCTTCGCGGCATGCCGCTCGCCATCGGCGACGCGCGGCAGATAGAGGGTGAAGCGCGCGCCCCGGCTCGGTGTGCTTGCCACCGCGATTTCGCCGCCCGACTGCTTGGCGAAGCCATAGACCTGGCTGAGGCCGAGGCCGGTCCCCTTGTTGACGGGCTTGGTCGTGAAGAATGGCTCGAACAGGCGGTCGAGCAGCTCCGGATCGATGCCTGTGCCGCTGTCGGCGACCTCGACCGCGACGAACGGTCCGGCCAGGGCCAGCGCTGACACGGCATCGAAATTGCGCGCGGCGATCGTCAGCGTACCGCCGCCGGGCATTGCGTCGCGCGCATTGACGACGAGGTTGAGGATCGCGGTCTCGAATTGGCTGGGGTCGGCTTCGACCCAGCCTAGATCGGCAGGAATCGACAGATCGAGTTCGATCGCCGCGCCCGTCGTCGAGGCGATAAGGTCGATCATCCCGCATACCCGGTCGGCGACCGCGAAGCGTTCGGGCTGCAGAGGCTGGCGCCGGGCGAAGGCAAGGAGCTGGCCGGTCAGCGTCGCCGCCCGTTCGGCGGTGTCGGCGATCGCCTCGATATAGCGGGCGCGCTTCTCCTCGGACAGGCCGGGGCGTCGCAACAGGTCGGCCGAGGAACGGATGACGGTGAGCAGGTTGTTGAAGTCGTGGGCGACGCCGCCCGTCAGCCGCCCGACAGCCTCCAGCTTCTGGCCCTGCGCCAGCGCTTCGCGATTCGCCTCGAGCTCGACCTCTGCGCGCTTGCGCTCGGTGATGTCGCGCGTGACCTTGGCAAAGCCGGTCAGCTCGCCAGCCTCGTCGCGGATCGCCTCGATCACGACATGCGCCCAGAAGGTCTCGCCGTCCTTGCGAACCCGCAGCGCCTCCTTCTCGAACCGTCCCTCAGCCCGCGTTGCCGCCAGCGCGCGTTCGGGCTCGCCCGCCGCGCGGTCGGCCTCGGTATAGAAACGCGAGAAATGCTCGCCCACGATCTCGTCCGCGGTGTAGCCCTTGATCGCCTCCGCCCCCGCATTCCAGTTGGTCACGCGGCCATCGGGGTCGAGCATGTAGATGGCGTAGTCGCGCACGCCCTGCACCAGCATCCGGAACCGTTGCTCGCTCTCGCGCAGCTTGAGTTCGGCCTCATGCCGCTCGGTCACGTCCCGAGTGATCTTGGCGAAGCCGACCAGTTCGCCTCCGGCGCCGCGCACCGCATCGATGACGACATGCGTCCAGAAGCGGCTGCCGTCCTTACGCACGCGCCAGCCCTCGGCCTCGAACCGCCCCTCGCGCGCGGCGGTGTCGAGCGCGCGGGCGGGCAGGCCGGCGGCGCGGTCCTCCTCGGTATAGAAGCGCGAGAAGTGCTGGCCGACGATCTCGGCCGCCGAATAGCCCTTGAAGCGTTCGGCACCGGGGTTCCAGCTCGCGACGATCCCATCGGGCTCGAGCAGGTAAATCGCATAGTCGCGTACCGCGTTCAGCAGCAGCCGCAGGCGGGTCTCCTCGCTCAGCTCGCTCAACCGACCAGCCATGTACGCGGACGATCCCTCCCGATGCGTGACGACGCGCACCTTCGCACGGCCGCATAAGCGGGGCGATGACCCATGTAAACGAAGGTAGCGGAGGCGCGGGGTGACTTGATGCAAGTCTCTCAACTTATGTGAGTTTTCGGAACGCCGGGGCCGCGATCCGGTTGATGGCGGGTCCGGGCGATGCGGCCACCGCCGTGCCCGGCCCACCCGTTTCAACGAAGGGAGACGCCCATGGCCGACACCGACAATGCCTATCTCGACCTCTACATCACCGGACTGCGCAATGCGCACGCCGTCGAGAAGCAGGCGCTTTCGATCATGACGCCGCAGGTCGAGCGGCTCGAGAACTATCCCGAGGTCGAGGCGCGGCTGCGTGCGCATATCGACGAGACGCACGGCCAAATTGCCCGACTGGAAGAGGTGCTCGCCGGGTTTGAGACGAGCCATTCGGCGCTCAAGGACATGGCGCTCAGCATGTCGGGCGGGATGGCGGCGATTACCCACAGCATCGCCGGCGACGAGATCCTGAAGAACAGCTTCGCCAACTATGCCTTCGAGCACTTCGAGATCGCCGCCTATTCGTCGCTGCTGACGCTGGCCGACGATTTCGGCTTCGCTGGCGGCACGGCGCTGCGCCAGTCGCTGGGCGAGGAGCAGGCGATGGCCGAGTGGATCGAGCAGTCGCTGCCGCAGGTTACGCGCCGCTATGCCGAACTCTACGCCAACGAAGGCCAGCTCGCCGCCAAGGTCTGATCGCGGGTGGCAGGCGGCACGCGGCTGCGCTAGGCTCCGGCCATGGTGCAGCAGCGTTCGATCGTCATCGTGGGCGGCGGCACGGCCGGGTGGCTGACCGCCGCCTATCTCGCTCGCGCGCTCGGCAGCCGCGCGACGATTACTTTGCTTGAATCGCCGGGTATCGGCATCATCGGTGTGGGCGAGGGGGCGTTCCCGACGATCCGCTCGACGCTGCGCTTCATCGGCATCGACGAGGCGCGCTTCGTGCGCGAGGCGGGGGCGACCTTCAAGCAGGGGGTGCGTTTCGACGACTGGCGGCGCGAGGCCGTGGGCGATCGGCGGCACCGCTATCTCCACCCCTTCGACGCGCCCTATCAGGCCGACGACGCCGATCTGGTCGCCCATTGGCTGGCGAAGGACCCGGCGACGCGGGAGCCCTTTGCCGAGGCGATGACGATCCAGAACCGCGTCGCCGATGCGGTGCGCGCGCCCAAGCAGCCGAGCGAGGGCGATTATGACGGTCCGCTCGCCTATGCCTATCACTTCGACGCGCACCGGCTGGCGGCGCTGCTGCGCGCCCGCGCGGTCGAGCTTGGCGTCCGGCACCTTCAGGGCGAGCTGACCGGGGTCGAGACCGGCGAACAGGGCATCGCGT
The DNA here is from genome assembly GCF_002351485.1 of Sphingomonas spermidinifaciens. Lineage (GTDB taxonomy): Bacteria > Pseudomonadota > Alphaproteobacteria > Sphingomonadales > Sphingomonadaceae > Sphingomonas > Sphingomonas spermidinifaciens. The sequence goes on from NZ_NWMW01000002.1 coordinate 1,111,164, forward strand.
GCGTCCACACCGATGCGCATGGGGCGCTCACCGCCGATCTCTATGTCGATTGCTCGGGATTTCGCGCCGAGCTGCTCGGCCGTGCGCTGCGGGTGGGGCCGCGCTCGGCGAAGGCGCATCTGTTCACCGACCGGGCGCTTGCCTGCAAGATCGCCTATGCTGGCCCCGATGCGCCGATCGAGAGCGTCACGACCGCGACCGCGCACGAGGCGGGATGGATCTGGGACATCGGCCTTCAGAACGCCCGTGGGCTCGGCTGCGTCTATTCGAGTGCGCATCTGAGCGACGCACGCGCCGCCGAGATCCTGTGCGGCTATGTCGGGCACGACCGGTTCGAGGCGCGGATCATCCCCTTCGAGCCCGGCTGGCGCGAGACTCAATGGGTGGGCAACTGCGTCGCGGTCGGGCTGGCGGGCGGGTTCCTCGAGCCGCTCGAATCGACGGGAATCGTGCTGATCGAGGCAGCGGCGGCGATGATCGCCGACTTCCTGCCGATGGCGGGGCCGGTCGATGCCTCGGCGGGCCGGTTCAATCAGCTGATGAACGCGCGCTATGCCGCAATCACCAACTTCCTCAAGCTCCATTACTGCCTGTCGCAGCGTCAGACGGCCTTCTGGCGCGACAATGCCGATGCCGCCTCGATCCCCGACGCGCTCGCGGCGCTGCTGGCCGAATGGCGGCACCGACCGCCCAGCCGCTTCGACTTCCAAGGCGGGGTCGAGAGCTTTGCCGCCTTCAACTACCAATATGTGCTCTACGGCATGGGGTTCGAGACCGATCTCGGCCCCAGCACGCCGCCGCGCGGCGAGCAGGCACATGCCGAGCGGCTGTTCGAGCGGATCCGCAGCTTCGGGCGACAGGCGGTGGCCGAGCTGCCCGAACACCGCGCGCTGATCCGCGAGATCGGCCAGCGCATGCCCGCCTAGCGCGCCCAGTCGAGCTGGAGCCCGAAGCGATCGCCGCGAGTCGACGCTTGGTTTGAGGTCGATGCCCTGCGCCTGCGCGGCCCCACCCGCGAGCGCCAGCGCCGCGGCGACGGCGAACGGACGGGCGCTTAGACCGCGGTCGCGAGTTCCCGGTCGTCAACGCGGTCCAGCTCGCCCGTCTCGCGCGCACGGCGGCCATAGACGGCCTCGAACACCGGCGTTGCCATCACCGTCGTCACGATCGCCATGAGGACGAGCATCGAGAAGAGGGTCGGGCCGATGATCCCCTTTTGCAGGCCGATATTGATGATGATGAGCTCCATCAGCCCGCGCGAGTTCATCAGCGCACCGATCCCGAGCGCGGTGCGGTTGTCCTCGCCCGCCAGTCGCGCCGCAGCGTAGCAGGCGCCGAACTTGGCGAGGATCGACACCGCCAGGATGCCAAGCGCGATCAGGAGGAGCGGCACCGAATTGACCATGTCGAGACGGGTGTTGAGCCCCGAGTAAGTGAAGAACATCGGCAGGAGGAGGACGACCGCGACGGGCTCCACCTTGCGCTTCATCTCGGCGACAAACTGGCCGCGCGGCATGCAGGCGCCGAGCAGAAAGCCGCCGAAGATCGCATGGATGCCGATCGCGTCCATCAGGAACGCCGACAGGCAGAACAGCATCAGCGTGATCGCCAGCACCTGCATCGACATCTCGCCGCGCGCCTCGACCGCGCGGCCGAGCGGGCGGAGCAGGCGGTGCCCGGCGGTCACCATGAAGGTGATGTAGAGCGCCGCGCCGCCGATCGCGATCACCGCCACGCCGGGACCGGCGCCGAACGCCGCGAGTACGACGGCGAGCACGCACCAGGACGCGGCATCGTCGAACGCGCCCGCGGTCAGCGAGAGCGTGCCGAGCGACGAATTGGCCAGCCCGCGCTCGTTGATGATCCGCGCGAGCATCGGGAAGGCGGTGAGGGCGATGCACGCGCCCATGAACAAGGTCGCGTTGCCGGTGCTGATGCCCGGCGTGAACAGGCCGGGTACCTCGAGCAGCCAGGGCGTGATGAGGAAGGCGAGCGCGAATGGCGCGGCGATTCCCGCGGCCGATACGCCCGCCGCGCTCCGCGCCTTGCTGCGGAAATGGTCGAGGCGGAGGGTCAGCCCGACGAGGAACATGTACAGCCCGACGCCCAATTGCGCGCCGACATAGAGGACGTTGCGCGTCTCCTTGGGAAAGATCGCTTCCTGAAGGCCGGGGGCGAGGAGGCCGAACAGCGACGGGCCGAGCAGTACGCCCGCCACCATCTCGCCCACCACCTGCGGCTGGTGAAAGAAGCGCTGGCCGATCCAGCCGACCACGCGGCACGCGGCGATGATGAGCGCGAGCTGGAGGAAGAAGTGAATGCTGAAGTCGCCGGGCGCATAGCTCTTGGCGGCATTCACCGCCGGTCCGTGCGCGTTGAGCACGTCGCCAAGTGCGGCCCAGCCCTGATTCAACAAGTCGAGCATCATTCCTCCCCCGAGGCACAGCGGTCCCGGCGACCGTCCGCACGCCGTTGAAGCCGGGAAGATCGCGCCGACGCAACGGCCGTCGTGCCCCGCGCACGACGATTTCCGGGTGAGGCTCGCAAAGTGTTGCCGGACGTCAACAGGGTAGGTACGTACCTACATGATAGCGCGATCAGTTCGGGTCAGAGAGGCAGGCACATGAAGGTCGTCAGCTCGAGGGCGTTCAACCAGGACGTCAGTGCCGCCAAGCGAATCGCACGCGAGGAGCCGCTGTTCGTCACCGATCGCGGACGGCCAACACATGTGCTGATGAGCATCGAGGCCTATCGCGGACTGAAGGGACGGCGTGAGTCGATCGTCGACTTGCTCGCGATGCCCGAGTCCACCGAGTTTCCGGCAACGCGCGATCGCTGGGATCGCTAGCGTTGTTTCTGCTCGACACGCCGATCTTGCTCGAGCTGCGCACTGCCCGTGACCCCGGCGCCGACCCGCGCCTCGTCGCCTGGGCGAGCGGCGTGGCGCGCGAGCGGCTGTTCATGTCGGCTGTAAGCCTGGTCGAGGTCGAGGGCGCGGCAATGCGCGCGGCGCGCGGCGACAAGGGCGCGGCGGCGGTGTGGCGCGACTGGATCGACGCGCGGCTGCTGCCCGCGTTCGAGGGGCACGTGCTTGCCGTCGATGCGGCGGTCGCCCGGCGGCGGGGAACGCTGGCGCTGGCCGACACGCGCGACGCGCTGCTCGCGGCAACGGCGATCGAGCATGGGCTGACGCTGGTGACACGCGACCGCGCGGCCTATCGCGGCGCACGGCTCCGGCTACTCGATCCGGCCGACCAGGCGACGGACATTGGCGCGCCGGCCGAAACCGAGGATTGGCGCAGCGCCGGCCGCGGCGGGCCGGCTTGGCTGCGCAACCTGTTCATTCGTGGCTGAAAAAGGACCATGGCGCTCTGCCCGACCCGCAAAGTGCCCGCTTCGGCCAGAATCGTGCTACACTTAGCTCAGTATAGAGCGGCTTGAAGGCACGATTCCTTAAGCTCGCCTGACTGAGGCAACCCGACACCGACTTGGCGTCTGCCCCTCAGCTTCGAAGGAAGCAACGATGCCCTATCCGTCGAATCACTCCGCTATGGCGCTGTTCGTCCAGAGGCTCGCCTCGCACACGCCGTTGGGTGCGGAGGCACGGCAGGCGTTGATCTCGTTGCCGGCCCAGCGCATCGACGTGCGCGCCCATGTCGATTTCGTGCAGGTCGGCGCGAGCAGCGACCATGTGAACCTGGTGGCAGAGGGGCTCGTCGGGCGCTTCGGCCAGACGGGTGACGGGCGGCGGCAGATCGTATCGCTGCACATTCCGGGCGAGGTCGCCGATCTGCAGTCGGTCATCGTGCCCCAGGCCATGACGGCACTGACCGCGCTTACCGGCTCGACGCTGCTGCGCGTCGCGCATGACGATCTTCGACGTGTTGGGCTCGAGCATCCGGCGATCGCCACGGCGTTCTGGCGCGCCTGCGTGCTCGACGCAGCGATCGTCCAGCAATGGCTGGTCAATATCGGCCAGCGGCCGGCGCGGTCGCGGCTGGCACATCTCTTTTGCGAGATGGCGACGCGCTATCGCCACCTCGACCAGTCCGACGGGCGCCGGTATCGCCTGCCGATGACGCAGGAGCAACTCGGCGACGCGCTCGGCCTCACCTCGGTCCACGTCAACCGGACGCTGCAGGGGCTGCGCGAGGAGCGGCTGGTGGCGGTCGCGCGTGACAGCATCGAAATCCTCGACTGGGACGCGCTGGCGAGTGCGGGCGAGTTCGACCGGACCTATCTCGCCGCAGCCTGATCTATCGGCGGCCCGGCGAGCACGCGCAGCTTGCCGAGCACTGCGCCGAGGTCGGCGGGCTTCTCCAGCCGTTCGACGCCCGCGAACCGGATGGGTAGCGCGTCGGCGTCATAGCCGGTCAGGAACATGAAGGGGATCGCGCGCGCGACAAGCGCGTCGGCCACTTCGAGCGAGACGGTGCCGCCGAGGTTGACGTCGATGACCGCACAGGCGGGCCGGCCGCGGTCAAGATGCGCCAGCGCGCTCGGCGCGTCGGCGAACGGCCCCGCGACGCGGCCGCCCGCCTGCTCGACAATCAAGCGGAGTTCGTCGGCGAGGTAATATTCGTCCTCCACGATCAGCACCTCGACGGCGTCGAGGGCCGCGGGCTGCGTCCGGTCCTGTGGCATGCGTTCAGCCTTGATCGGAGATGCGGCCCGGATCGCCGCCGCTCAGGATGCTCGGCCTCGCAACGAGCGGAATGTCGAGGGTACATTCGATACCGTCGTGCAGTAGCTCGATTCGGCCCTTACCGCGCAACTCGTATGGAACGCGCCGGGTAATCAATTCGGTCCCGAAACCTTCCCGTTTATCTTGCCCCCAGGGCATGTCGACGCCGCTCTCGTGCCATTCGAGGCGCAGCCATGGCTGCCCTGTATCGACGTGCAGGGTCCAGCGGACCGCCAGCTGCCCGTCCGCGTGGGCAAACGCGCCATATTTCATCGCGTTCGTCGCAAGCTCGTGGATGGCGAGCGTCAGCACCTCGGCCTGTTTCCCCGGCAGGCGTACCGTCGGCCCCTCAAGCTTGACCCGATCGAAGTCTGTCGCCTGAGTGGCAAGTTCATCGCGAAGGATCATCTCGAGGTCGGCGCCCGCATCGACCGCGCCGGTGAGGAGCACCTGCGTCCGCGCAAGCGCGCCGAGCCTTCCTTCCAGATGCTGGACGAACTCCTCGGCAGTCTGGCCCTGATCATGCGTGCGCCGGACGATCGAGCGCACCACGGCAAGGATGTTGCGGACGCGGTGCTGAAGCTCGCCGAGCAGCAGTCGCTGGCGTTCCTCGGCCTCGCGCCGCTCTGTAAGGTCGATCGCAGCGCCGACCATCCGCTCGGGCTCCCCGCGCTCATTGTAGGAAAAGCGGCCGCGCGCGGCGATCCAGCGGATCGAGCCGTCGCGATGGCGCGAACGGAATTCGTGAACATATTCGGTGCGGTTCGTCATCGCCGCTTCGAGCGCGGCGACCGTGGCGGTGCGGTCCTCGGGATGGATGCCCGCGACCCATGCTTTGTAGCTGGGCACGACCTCGCCCACGCCATAGCCCTGCATTCGGAAGTGCTCGTCGGACCAGGTGACGTGGCCGGTGCGCACGTTCCAGTCCCATAGGCCGAGCCGCCCCACTTCGGTCGCGCTGCGCAGCCGCTCTTCGCTCTCCTCCAGCTCGTGCTGGGCGCGCTTGATGCGGGTGATGTCCTGGTCGATGCCGCCGATCCGCTCGATCGAGCCATCTGCGCCGGGCATGGGGAAGGCGGTGGTGCGCACCCATCGATCCTCGCCGTCGGGGTGGTGGACGCGGTACTCGAACTTGGTCGACCCGCCGCCTTGCGCGCGCTCGATATGGGCGCGGGCATGTTCGCGGTCGCCTGGAACCACCCGGTCGAGCCAGCGCGACAGGCCCGGGGTCAGCATCGCGAGCGCCACCGGGATGCCGTAAAGCGTTTGAAAGGCGGGCGTCAGATATTCCCATTGCAGCGTCGCGGCGTCGCGGATCCACAGCACGTCCTGTGACGCTTCGCCGAACTGGCGGAAGCGGTCCTCGCTACGGCGTAGGCGATCGTTCGCCGCCTCGTCGCGCAGGCGGATCAGCTCGGCCTGCGCGTGCTTCCACTCGGTGATGTCCTTGGTTGTCGTGGCGACGCCATCGTTGAGCCTGGTGACGCTCTGAAGGAACCAGCCGTTGAACTGTTCGTGGATGTAGTGATGCTCGCGCAGGCTGGGTTTGCCGGTCTCGGTCACACACTTGAAGATGTCGAAGATGCCCTCGATCACAACGCCCGGATTTCGCTCGAGCAGGCTCTGCCCCTCGACCTTGCCGAAGCGCGATTCGGACGTGTGGTTGTTGAGCAGCCAGCGGAAATCGACGATCTCGCCGGCTTCGTCGCGAACCGCCTCGAACACCTGGATCATGTCGACCGAGGCGTCCATCGTGCCCTGAAGCAGGTCGCGGCTCCTCGCCAGCGCGCGTGCTCGTTCGCGCGCGCGTTGGGCGCTGGCGGCGAAGCGGGCAAGCCGTTCGAGCAGCCGCAGGTCCTCGCCGTCGAAGCGCCGGGCCGCGTCGTGCGACACGACCCACAGCGTGCCCGCCGGCGTCCCGTCGAGGCGGAAGGGCACGATCAGCAACTCGGCGGCTGCCGGGTCGCCGGGCATGTTCGGAAAGACGTCGGCGGGACGCGCCATCAGTATCGGCGCGTCGCGCTCGACAGTCAGGCCGCACGGACTGTGGGGCATCGGGATCGCCGCGCCGAGCTGGCCGCGCCAGGCGCCCGAGACCGCTTCCCAGATGCCCTGCTCGCCGTCGCAGACGGTGACGCCCGCCGAGCCGCCGATCCCCGCCTCGACCAGGCAGGCGGCGAGGTGCGACAGCACCGTGTCGGGCCGCTCGGCCAGCTCGTCCGCGAGCACCGACACCATGCGGGCCTCGAGCGCGTGGTCGGGCGCGCGGTCAGGGCGGCGGGCGATCTCTTCCGTAATGTCGGCGGCGGCGATGTCGATCCTCGTCACGGCGCTATCCCCGGCTCTGGCGACGTTCGTGATAGCCGAGCCGCTTGCCGAAGTCGCTGATGAAGCGGAGTTTTGCGCCGCGGACCTTCAGCTTCCCTTGCGCCCGAGCACGGCCACGCGCGCGGCGACGTCGGCGGAAACGCCCGGCGTCACGAAACGGGCGATGTTCCCACCATAGAGCGCGATCTCCTTGACCAGCCGGCTGGCGATCGGCTGAAGCGAGACGTCGGCCATCAGGAAGACCGTCTCGATCCGGTCGTTGAGCTGCTGGTTCATGCCGGCCATCTGGTATTCATACTCAAAGTCGGCGACCGCGCGCAGACCGCGGACGATCATGTCGGCCCCCTCGCGCTCGGCGAAGTCCATCAGCAGCGAATCGAAGGCGACGACATGGATCTCGCCCTCGATCGCCGCCACCTCGCGCCGGACCATCTCCATCCGCTCGTCCAGGCTGAACATCGGCGACTTGGACGGGTTGGTGGTGACGCCGATCACGAGCCGATCGACGATCCGAGCAGCCCGGCCGATGATATCCATGTGTCCGAGCGTGACGGGATCGAAGGTGCCGGGATAGACGGCGGTCCGCGTGCTCAACGGTCGCGCTCCAGCGTGTAGCGGGCAAGGTCGCGGAGGAGGTCCGCCTCATGACCATAGGCGTGAAGATGGGCGATCGCCTGATCGACGAGCATCCGCGCCTGCTCGCGCGCGCGATCGACACCCAGCAGCGAGACGAAGGTCTCCTTGCCCGCCGCCCCGTCCTTGCGCAGCGCCTTGCCCACCTTGTCCTCGTCGCCCTCAATATCGAGGAGGTCATCGGCGATCTGGAAGGCGAGGCCGATGTCGCGGGCATAGCCCTTGAGCCCCGTGCGCCCCTCGGGCGCGACACGGCCGAGGATTGCGCCCGATTCCACCGAACAGGCGATCAGCGCGCCGGTCTTCATTGCCTGAAGCCGCGTGACGGTGGCCAGGTCGAAGCTCGCTCGCTCGGCCTCGAGGTCCATCGCCTGCCCCCCCGCCATGCCCGAGGGACCGGAGGCGAGGGCGAGGCACTGGATCAGTTCGACGCGCACGAACGGGTCGGAATGGGTCTTTTCGTCGGCGAGGATTTCGAAGGCGAGGGCGTGGAGGCAGTCGCCGGCGAGGATCGCCGTCGCCTCGTCGAACGCCTTGTGAACCGTGGGCTTGCCGCGGCGCAGGTCATCGTTGTCCATCGCCGGCAGGTCGTCATGGACGAGGCTGTAGACATGGATGCACTCGATCGCGGTCGCGACGCGCGCCGCACACTGGCGATCGACGCCGAACAGCCGCGAGGTGGCGAAGACGAGCAGCGGGCGCAGCCGCTTGCCGCCGCCGATCGCGGCATGGCGCATCGCGCGATAGAGGTCGGCGCGCGCGTCGCCGGGTACCGGCAGCAGCGCGTCAAACTGGCGGTCCATTTCCGCCGTGATCTCGCGCATCGCGTTCTTGAGCGCGAGGCTGGGCGCGGCGAGCGTCATGCCCATCACGCGCCGAAGGGAGCGGTGCCGGCGGCGCGGCCCTCGCCATCTGTGCGGATCGCCTCGATCCGCGCCTGCGCCGCGTCGAGGCGGGCGGCGCACTGGCGCTTCAGCTGGTCGCCGCGCTCGTAGAGGTCGATCGCTTCCTGAAGCGTCGCCTCGCCGCTTTCGAGCCGCGCGACGATGCGTTCGAGCTCCCTGAGCGCGTCCTCGAACGATAGCTCGGCGATGCCGGATTCCTCTGCCATGCTCCAGCCTATGCGGCAGGAAAGCCCTCGCGCGCAATGGGGAGCCAAGCGCGCGTCCGTGGGTTGTTGGGATCAAGCCAATGCCGAAAGGGCCGCACTACCGATGTTCGAAACCGTCAATCCCGCCACCGGCGAAGCCCGACCGCCGATCGAGGAACTGGACGCCGCGGGCGTCGAGGCGGCGCTGGCCACGGCGCATGCCGCGTATAAGGACTGGCGGGTAACTTCGGTCGAAACGCGCATCGCGCTCCTTTCGGCGATTGCCGAGGCGTTCGAGGCGAACAAGGAACGGCTCGCCCGCACCGCGACCGAGGAGATGGGCAAGACGCTGAAGTCCGCGGTGGCCGAGGTCGAGAAATGCGTCGCGGGCTTTCGCTACTATGCCGAAAACGGCCCCGATTTCCTGAAGGACCAGCGCGTCGAGACGAAGGGCGGGCACGCGATCGCCAAGTGGCAGCCGATCGGCGTGGTGCTTGCCGTGATGCCGTGGAACTTCCCCTATTGGCAGGTCGTCCGCTTCCTCGCCCCCGCGATCCTGGCGGGCAATGTCGGGCTGCTCAAGCATGCCTCGATCACACAGCAATGCGGGGCGCTGATCGAGGAGATGGTGCGCGCGGCGGGTGCGCCCGAGGGCCTGTTCACCAACCTGCCCATCAAGTCGGGCGCGGTCGAGGCGCTGATCGCCGACGACCGGGTCGCCGCCGTCACGCTGACGGGCAGCGAGGGGGCGGGGCAGAAGGTTGCCGAGGCGGCGGGACGCGCGCTCAAGAAAGTGGTCCTCGAACTCGGCGGGTCCGACCCGTTCATCGTCCTGCCGTCCGCCGACCTCGACGAGGCGGCAAAGGTCGCGACCACCGCGCGCATCCAGAATGCCGGCCAGTCGTGCATCTGCGCCAAGCGGATGATCGTCCATGCGGAGGTGTTCGACGCCTTTCTCGAGAAGTTCTCGGCGGCGATGCGCGCCGCGAAGGTGGGCGACCCGATGGACGAGGGCAATGATATCGGGCCGCTCTCCAGCTTCGAGCAGCGCGATACGGTGATCGAGCAGGTGGCGCGGGCGCGCGAGGCGGGCGCCCGGCTCCTGTTCGGGGCGGAGAAACCCGATCTGCCGGGCGCGTATCTGACGCCGGGCATCCTCCTCGACGTCGAACCGGGAAGCGACTTCGCCAAGGAGGAGGTGTTCGGGCCGGTGGCGATGGTCTTCAAGGCCCACGACCTCGACGACGCGATCGCGCTCGCCAACGACGTGCCGTTCGGGCTTGGCTCGTCGATCTGGACGAATGACGAGGGCGAGCGCGAGCGGCTGGTCCGCGATCTCCAATGCGGGATGGTCGCGGTCAATCAGATGCTCGCCTCCGTCCCCGAGGCCCCGTTCGGCGGCATCAAGCGGTCGGGCCACGGCCGCGAGCTGGGGCCATGGGGGATGCATGAGTTCATGAACCTCAAGGCGGTATTGGTGAAGGATTGAGGCGGGCGCAGATTACCGTCCCTCTTTGTCTCGGATGGGATCGAGGGAACTCGAGCCCATATCGAGAGATGGTGGTGGGTGGGGCGACCCCTCGATACGCCGTCTCGACAAGCTCGACGGCTAATCGGGGCGAACGGAGGCGGGAAGATCGATCTGGCGGTGGAGACGATGCGATGTTCGTGAACTTCAACCCCGACTGGCCGCCGCCGTCAGAGCCGCCCGCGCAGCCGCCCCGGCCGCGGCTGGATCGAAAGGCGGAGGTGCGGCTCGGCTGGGTAATTGCGCTCAATCTCGCCATGCTGGTGCTGGGGCCGCTCGCCGGGGCCACGGTGCTCCACGCGTTGGTTGCCGCCTTCGCGGGTTGAGCGGGCGCGCGCGAGGCGCTAGGGCGGCGGTTGCCAGAGGGCCGGGCGGCCGCGGGCGGAGGCAACTCCGCGCGAGGAAAGTCCGGGCTCCACGAGACAGCGGTGCCGGGTAACGCCCGGCGGGGGCGACCCCAGGGAAAGTGCCACAGAGAGCAGACGGCGACGGTTTCGACCACGCCACGGTGAAAGGGTGCGGCAAGAGCGCACCGCGCGCCCGGTAACGGGGGCGGCACGGCAAACCCCACCGGGAGCAAGACCGAATAGGGGCGGCACATGGGCCTTGTCTCGGCCCGTCGCCCGGGTTGGTTGCTCGAGCGCGCCGGCAACGGTGCGCCTAGAGGAATGGTCGCCCAGTCCCGCTCGCGGGATGGACAGAACCCGGCTTACAGGCCCTCTGGCGATTATTTTTGGCAGATGGGAGCCAACGGCTGGTCTGTGGTGAGAAGCGCCTCCCACTGCTAGCAAGCAGGTCGTGCAGAGATTTCTGGTCGCGCTTCTATTGGCCGCACCTGCTGGCTTTGCCTTTGGTCAGGTTAGCCCTCCTCACCCGGCGTCGGCTACGATTGCCAAGATCGAAGCTGGAATCACCTTCTGGAGCGATGCCGAGCAGGTCGGACTGCCGTCGACGATCGGCCCTGGAGGTTCGGGTCGGAACTGGCGGGTCAGAGTGCGTCGACTGGAATGCCAGCCAAACGGGGGCGACGCCTTGTGCTCCTATGAGACGAAGCCGTGTATCGACTCGGCTGATTACACGACGCGACGGACGTGGTGCGCAAGGCAGCGTCGCTTTCAACGAGGATTCGGCTTTGCCGGAGCTGACGGCTGGATCGTCGCGACTGCGCCGTAGCGGCGCTGGAATGCGGCTAGTGGGGCGGCGGGCGGACCGCATTATCGCTCAGCATTCGTCTCTGTAAGGTAATTGCGCATTGTCGCCATCCAGCGGTCGGCCCGCGTGTATCCCGCTTGCGCGCCGCAGCATCAGGCCTATCTGCTACCCAGCGATGGCACGGCCGACACGATCCAACGACTGGGGCTTTCCGCGATGGCGGGGCTATGAGGAGGAGCGGGCGGCCGCGCGCGTGCGGTTGTGCGACCGCCATGGCTGTGATGCGCCGGGCAACTGCCCCGCGCCCAAGGCGCCCAACAGCCCCGAACGCTGGTATTTTTGCGAGACGCACGCGGCCGAATACAACAAGGGCTGGGACTATTTCGCCGGCCTCTCCGCCGAGGAAGCGGCCAAGCGCGAGGCGGACGAGCGGCGCGATGCGTCGGGCTTTTCCGAATCGAAGCATAATGCGTGGGCGGGCCCAGGCGACGGCAGCCGATCGCGCGACGAGATGCGCGCGCTCGATGTGCTCGAGCTTGAACCCGATGCCGATTTCGAGGCGGTGAAGCTCGCCTGGCGGCGGCACGCCAAGGCGAACCACCCCGACCTGCGTCCCGGCGATGCAGAGGCCGCCGAACGATTTCGCCAGGGGCAGGCCGCTTATGACGTGCTGCGCGCGGCCGAGGAGCGGCGGCAGTGGAAGCCTGTCTGAGCCTGTGAAGACAGAAGTCCGCTCCAACTGGTCGAACGCAGTGCTCGTGTGCGCCAAATGTTCGAAGCGCGTGGGCGGCGGGTTCGGGCCAAAGCGCAGGACTGCGCTGTCGAAGGCCCTGCGCAAGCATCTCCATCTGAAAAAGGGGCGAAAGGGCGTGGCGGGGGTGCTCGAGGTCAAGTGCCTTGGCGTCTGCCCGCGCGACGCCGTTGTGATCGTCAATGGAGCCGAGCCGCGCACTTGGCACCTCGTCCGGCCGGGTGCTGATCTGGACGAAGTGGCGGCGGCGGTGGGGCTGACCACCCTCTGACCAAATGCCGTTGCGACCCGGCCTTGAGTCGGGGAGCGCAAGCCAGCGGGCCGCGCGCATCGCAGTGGATAGCTTCGCTGTGCTCGCAATGATGGGGGCGCTTGACGTAACGTCCCGTCGATTCGTCAACGGGGGCACTGCACATGGAAACCATCGGCCGCGATCTTGCCGAAATGCAGCGGGTGCCGCTCGCCCCGGCGCATGTGGAGGCGATCCGGCGGGAAGGCGCCGAGGCCTTCTACCCCGCAGGCACCTTCCTCGTCCGGCCGGGCGATCCGGTCGAGCGCTTCGTCTACGTGCTGGAGGGCGAGATCGAGGTAGCCGACGCCTTTACCGGCGAGCGGCTGGTGCCCTCCACGCTCGGACCCACGCAGTTCATGGCCGAGATCTCGTTCCTGAGCGGCGGCAGCTGGTCGATGGCCATGCGCGCGGCAAAGGACACGCGCGTGATCGAGGTGCCGCGGCCGGCGATGCTGGCGCTGATGGCGCATGTGCCCGAGATGTCGGACATCATCATCACCGTCCTCGCCGCGCGCCGCCGGCGCCAGCTCGAGGCGCCGGGCAGCTCGCTCGTTCTGATCGGCGAGGAGGCCGACCGGGGCGTGCGCCGAGTGGCCGAGTTCGCGAGCCGCAACCGCATCCCCTATGCCTCGCACCCCATTGGCAGCGCCGAGGCTGTCGCCGTCGCCGGGCATTGTGCGATCCCGGCCGGGCGGCCCGCGGTGATCTTCGGCCGCGATCATGTCGTCGAGCCGCGCACCCCGCACAAGGTTGCCAAGCTCCTCGGCCTCTGCCGCGAGTTCGTCGATGACGAGGTCGTGGACGTGCTGATCGTCGGCGCAGGGCCGGCAGGCACCGCCGCGGCCGTCTACGCCGGGGCGGAGGAACTGTCGGCGCTGGTGGTCGAGGATAATGCCATCGGCGGGCAGGCGGGGACCTCCAGCCGAATCGAGAACTACATGGGTTTCCCGACCGGCATCTCGGGCGCCGACCTCGTCTGGCGGGGGGAGGTGCAGGCGATGAAGTTCGGCACCCGCTTCGTCATGCCGCTGCGCGTCGTGAAGCTGGAGCGGCTCGAGGAGGGCGATTTCTGCGCGACGTTCGACAATGGCCAGCGGGTACGCGCGAGTGCGGTCGTGGTCGCGACGGGGGTGCAGTACCGGCGCTTGCCGGTAGAGCGCCTGGCCGAGTTCGAGGGCGCGGGCATCTATTATGCCGCGACCGAGAACGAGGCACGCTTCTGCCGCGATACCGAGGTGATTGTGATCGGCGGCGGTAATTCCGCGGGACAGGCGGCAATGTATCTCAGCCGCGTGGCGCGCCGCGTCCGCGTGCTGGTGCGGGGGCATAGTCTTGCGAGCTCGATGTCCAGCTACCTGTCGAGCCGGCTGGAGGCGGACCCGGCGATCACCATCGACTATGGCGCCGCCGCGGTGGCGGTGCACGGCGAGGAGAAGCTCGAGGCGGTGACGATTGCCAGGGGCGACGCGCGCGAGACCGTTGATACCTGTGCGATGTTCGTGATGGTCGGCGCGGTGCCCAACACCGGTTGGCTGGAGGGTCTGGTCGCGCTCGATGACAAGGGCTTCGTGCTGACGGGCGAGGCGGTGGGGGCCGCATCGCCCTACGCCACCTCGTGCGAGGGCGTGTTCGCGGTCGGTGACGTGCGCGCCGGGTCGGTCAAGCGGGTGGCCTCGTCGGTGGGCGAGGGGTCGGTGGTGATCTCCTCCGTCTGGTCGCATGTGCACGGGCGGGGTCGGGAAGTGGCGGCGGGTTGAGGAAAGTGGCCGTTTGAAGCTCGGCGCCGTGTGATTCGGCCTGAGTCAGGCTCGCCGAGCGGCTCGGAACCCAGGTTTTCCGCGGCTTTCCGCAAAAAATGCGAAAAGTTCCAAAAAACCGTTTGACGGTCCGTGCGACGATACCTAGATAGCGCTCCACCGACGGGGCGCACCGCTACGGAGCGTCGGGTTGGTCACTCAAAGACAAGGCGCACGGGTCGCCCGGAAACGGGATTGACGGTGCGTCGGTTTTTGTCGCTCTTTGACATTGTGATTTAGATGAAGGGACATGTGGGCGGCGGCTCCGGGTTCTGGCGGATTTTAGGCGTCGGACACTCGGTTAAAGCTTAAGTCGTTCCACGGTTCACGGGTTCACGCCTGTGGCCATACATGTCCTTACACGTTTCCATACGTGAAATGATTTGTGCAGGAACGGCTCCTAGAAATGAGCGGTTT
>NZ_NWMW01000003.1 GCF_002351485.1 Sphingomonas spermidinifaciens
GTTCATCGGCGTCGCCATGACCGCGGTGGGCGAGAAGGCCGCGCCGCTCCTGCGCGGGGTCGAGGCGTTGGCGCAGGTCATCCTTCAGGTGACGAACTACGTCATGCGTTTCGCCCCCCTCGCCGTGTTCGCGGCGGTGGCCGGGACGCTTGCCGAGCGGGGCGCGGGGATCATCGGCAGCCTCGCCTACTTCATGGGCACCTTCTATCTCGGCATGGGGCTGCTCTGGCTGCTGCTGATCGGCGTCGGGTTCGACGACCAGTCGGAGCGATAGCTGCCGTCATAGCCGAAATAGAACTGCCCGCTCTCGCCGAAGAGGTTGCCCTCGGCATTGGCCTCCGCGCCCCACGAGAAGGCCCACTTCGACACGCCCGGCAGGTCCTGGCCCGAGGCATCGACGAAAGGCGGGCTGTTGCCGCCCGGCGTGCCCGGCGCGCTCGGCATGCCCGAGAAGCTGCACGGCCCCGTTGCCGGCAGCGTCATGCCGCCCGACAGCTCGGGCGGCGGCGGCGCGTCGCAGAAGGTCACATATTCGGCATCGGTAAAGGCGCCGCTGGCATAGGCGTTGAACCGAGCGCTCGGCCGGACCGAGAAATCGGCCTCGAACCCGCGGCTCCTCACCTTTTCGGCATTGGCGAGATAGCCACGCACCGTGCCGAACTGGCCGTTGCTGACGTTGGCCTGGAAATCCTTGATGTCGGTCCAGAAGCCGGTGACGTTGAAGGTCACGCGTCGGTCCCAGAACTGCGTCTTGATGCCGCCCTCGAAGTGATCGACCTGCTCGGGCTCGATCGTTGCGGCCGCGAGAATCGGCGCGCCATTGGCATTGGCCGGCACGCCGTTCAGGTTGATACCGCCCGTCTTGAACGCGCGCGAATAGGTCGCATAAAGGTTGATGTCCTCGGCCAGCTCGTACCGAAGGTTGAGGTCGTAGCTGAGGTTCCACGCGCTGAAGCGCGGCTCGAAATACTGCGACGCCTGAATGCCGCGCTGCTGCGCGGTCCAGGAATCGTTGTAATAGGGCGAGCCGGGAACCGCCGAGACGATCTGGCGCGTGCCGTCCGACGCGGTGCCCGTCACGACCGAATCGTAGAGTCCGTCCTTCCTGTCGTAATTGACGCGGATGCCCGGCGACACGGTGAAGCGGTCGGTCACTTCCCAGTTGAGCTTGCCGAAGACCGCCAGGCTGGTGTTGTCGAGGCGGATGTCGTTGATCGCGACGACGTTGTTGAGCACCGCCGGATTGTTCGACAGCGCGCTCGTCGGGTTGAGCAGCCACCTGCTCGCCGCGGGGCCGGTTTCCTGGATGCCGCTAGTGCGGATCTTCTGGTGGAAGCCGAACAGGCCGAGCGTCAGGTCGAATCCGCTACCCTGATGGTTGAAACGGAACTCCTGCGTATACTGGTTCTGCTTCGTCGGATTGTTGACCTTCGTATAAATGGGCAGGCCGGTGTAGTCGCGGTCATTGGCGGGGGTCCAATCCCAGTATCGCCACGCGCTGATCGACGTGATGGTGTTCGCCTCGTCGAGCTCCCAGACCAGCCGCGCCGACAGGCCGCCATGTTCGTTGCGTGCGCGCAGCTCCGCATCGACGTCGGTCAGGCGGTCATAAGGGTTGGTGCTCGGCACCGCGTAGCCGGGGAAATAGCCGACCAGTGCCGGAAACTGCCGGTTCGCCGCGCGCTGCGTCGAGCCGTAGCTGCCATAGGAAAACGCGCAGCAGATCGGGTCCTGAAGGTTCCAGTCGCCCGAGACGGTGATGTCGAGGTCGGGCTTCACCTTCCAGAGGAGCGACCCGCGCACGCCGACGCTGTCCTGCGATTGGACATACTGGTCGGTGGTGGTGTTGTAGACCGTCCCGCGCCGGTCGGTCACGGTGGCACTCAGCCGCGCGGCAAGCGTTTCGGACAGCGGGCCGGAGACCGAGACCTTGCCCTGCTTGAAGTCGAGATTGCCGGCGGTCACCTCGGCCTTGCCCTCGAACTCGAAGCTCGGCGCCCGCGTCGTGATGTTGATCGCGCCGGCGGTCGTGTTCTTGCCGTAGAGCGTGCCCTGCGGCCCGCGCAGCGTCTCGACCCGCTCGACATCGACGAAGTCGAGCGTCGCCGACGCGATCCGGTTGTAATAGACATCGTCGATATAGATGCCGACGCCCTGCTCGAACCCGTCATTCGTCAGGCCGAACGGCGCACCGATGCCGCGGATGTTGATGAAGGTGTTGCGTGGGTTCTGCGAATAGAATTGCAGCGTAGGCGTGAGCTGCGTCAGGCGCGAGATGTTGTACGTCCCCTGCGCGTCGAGTGTCGCGCCGCTGACGACCGAGACGGCGATCGGCACCTGCTGCACATTCTCCTCGCGCCGGCGGGCGGTGACGGTGATGTCGCCGGCTTGCTGCGCGGCGAGTTCCTCGCCCTCTTCGAGCGCGGGGGCGACGACGGGCGCTGGCACGCGCGGCGGCTCGGCTACGGCGACAACCTGCGGACTGGCCGCGATCAGCAATACTCCCTTCAGCGCAACAACACTCATGACGATGATCCTCCCTGGAACATCGTCAAACCTACAATTCCTATCGGGATGGTCGATAAAGAAGCATTTGGGGATTGTGAAGCGTCGCTGCTCCGGTCGTTGCTCTTGAAATCAGACCGATCCGGCCCATCTTCGTTCCTGTCGGCGACGCCAGCGAACGGGTCGTCGGCGGCGCCGCGCCGTTACCGGGCGGCGGCCAACGTCACATTGCTTCCTCGGAGGATATGACATGAGCCGTTTCGACTTCACTCCCTATCGCCGCTCGACGATCGGTTTCGATCGCCTGTTCGACCTGCTCGAGGCAAGCACGCGTCAGCAGCAGAGCGACAACTACCCGCCCTTCAATCTCGAGAAGACCAGCGAGGATCATTACAGGATCACGCTCGCGGTCGCCGGCTTCAAGTCCGACGAGATCGACATCACCGCGCAGCAGAACCTGCTCCTGGTGTCGGGCCGCAAAGGCGAGGACAATGACAACCAGCGCGGCAGCTTCCTGCACCTTGGCATCGCCAACCGCAGCTTCGAGCGGCGGTTCGAGCTGGCCGATTTCGTGCGGGTCGAGGCCGCTAACCTCGCCGACGGGCTGCTGACGATCGACCTCGTCCGCGAAGTGCCCGAGGCGATGAAGCCCAAGAAGATCGCGGTGACCACCGGCACGCCCACCGGCCCGGCGATCGAACACAAGGCGGCGTAACGCGCCGCTTCCTCGCTAGCAGGCGCCTTGCTCCCTTGGGCGTCGCAGCGAAAGGCGTCCGGACCATGGGTCCGGGCGCCTTTTGACTCTCCAGGAAATGTGCCGAACTTCCTTCGTCACCCCGGACTTGGTTCGGGATGACGAGAGACTCAAACCAGTCGCGACTGCGCCACCGCCGCCGCGATGAAGCTTGCGAACAGCGGGTGCGGGTCGAAGGGCTTGGACTTGAGTTCCGGGTGGAACTGGACGCCGACGAACCAGGGATGGTCGGGCCGCTCGACGATCTCGGGCAGCATGTCGTCGGGCGACATGCCCGAGAAGACGAGCCCGCCCTTCTCCAATGCGTCGCGATAACCGGTATTGACCTCGTACCGGTGGCGATGGCGCTCCGAAATCTCGGTCCCGCCATAGATCGAGGCGACGACGCTGTTACCCGCCAGCTTCGCCGGATAGGCGCCGAGCCGCATCGTGCCGCCCAGGTCGCCGCCTGCCTCGCGCGTCTCCAGCCCCTTTTCGCTCATCCATTCGGTGATGATGCCGACGACGGGCTCCTTGGTCGGGCCGAACTCGGTCGAGGACGCCTCGGCGATCCCGGCCAGGTTCCGCGCCCCCTCGATACAGGCCATCTGCATGCCGAAGCAGATGCCGAAATAGGGTACGCGCCGTTCGCGCGCGAAGCGCACGCTGGCGATCTTGCCCTCTGCCCCGCGCGACCCGAATGCGCCGGGGACGAGGATCGCGTGGCACGGCTCGAGCGCGGCGGCGACCTCCGCCTCGTCGCCCTCGAACAGCTCGGCGTCGATCCAGCGGATGTTGACGCGTACCTTGTTGGCGATGCCGCCGTGAACCAGCGCTTCGTTGAGCGACTTGTAGGCGTCCTGCAGGCCGACATATTTGCCGACGACGCCGACCGTCACTTCGCCCTCGGGATTGAACAGGCGGTCGGTGATCTCCGACCAGCGACCGAGGTTCGGCTTCTCACCCGGCTCGATGCCGAAGGCGCGCAGCACTTCCTCGTCCAGCCCCTCCTCATGGTACTGGAGCGGCACGGCATAGATGCTCTTGGCGTCCAGCGCGGCGATCACCGCCTCGGGCCGGACGTTGCAGAACTGCGCGATCTTGCGCTTGTCGCCCTCGGGCAGCGGCTTTTCGCAGCGGCAGACGAGCACGTCGGGCTGGACGCCGAGCGCCGCCAGCTCGCGCACCGAATGCTGCGTCGGCTTGGTCTTCAGCTCGCCCGCGGCGGCGATGTACGGCACCAGCGTCACATGGACGCTAATCGACTGGCCGCGGCCGAGGTCGTTGCGCAGCTGGCGGATCGCCTCGATGAACGGGAGCGACTCGATGTCGCCGACGGTGCCGCCGATCTCGCACAGGACGAAGTCGAGATCCTCGGTCTGGTCCTGCGAGAACGCCTTGATCGCGTCGGTGACGTGCGGGATCACCTGCACCGTCGCGCCCAGATAATCGCCGCGCCGCTCGCGCTGGATGATCGTCTGATAGATACGACCCGACGTCACATTGTCCGACTGGCGCGCCGATACGCCGGTGAAGCGCTCGTAATGGCCGAGGTCGAGGTCGGTCTCCGCCCCGTCGTCGGTCACATAGACCTCGCCATGCTGATAGGGGCTCATCGTCCCCGGATCGACGTTCAGATAGGGATCGAACTTGCGGATCCGCACGCGATAGCCGCGCGCCTGGAGCAGCGCCGCGAGGCTCGCTGCCATAAGACCCTTGCCGAGCGACGAGACCACGCCGCCGGTGATGAAGATGTACCGCGCCATGGGAGGAAACGCCTAACGCCGAAAACAATGGGGACCAAGCGCGCGAATCCGCGACGCCCGAAAATAATGCGAAGCAAGGGGCCTCGCGCGCCGTGGGCGTTACTGGCCCGGCGCGCTCGAATTGCCGGCCGGTGCCGCCTGGTTCGCGACCACCGCACCGGCAGCCGCGTCGAGCGGATCGACAGCGGGCGCCGCAGGCGCGGGGCCGGTCGGCACCGCGGGGGCTGCCGAGGTCGGCCGCGCGAGGCTGGTGTCGATCGCGTCGGCGCGCCGCGTCGCCGCCAGCACCGCGAGCAGGATGCTCATCGCGATGAACAGGCCCGCCAGCACCGCGGTCGCGCGCGTGAGGAAATTGGCGGCGCCGCGCGCCGACATCAGCCCGGAGGGGCTGCCGCTCGAGGTCAGGCCGCCGCCCTCCGACTGCTGCATCAGGATGACGGTAACGAGCAGGGCTGCGATGACCGCATGCACAATGAGGAGGAAGGAGAACAGCATCGGGGGCAAGGAATCCAGTTCGCGGGCGCGACAGGCGACGCCCTGATTGCCGCGCACATAGGCCGGGCGCGCCGCCGGATCAACCGCGCCGGCACCGGCCTCGATCGGACGAATGTGACATTTGCGGAACGTCGCGAAACCGCAGGGCTTTCAGGGCGTTCAGGTGCGCAGAGAGCCTCCGTGCTTGCGGAGCTGTAACGATATGGATTCGCGCGTGAATGCGATCAGCCCTGCAGCATTGTCGTCATGGATGCACACGCTGGTGGATTATGTCCGCTCGGGCGAGCCCGATCTGACCAATCGCCAGATGGCATTGTTGATGCTCGTCTACCTCGAACCCGGCCCGCATACGGTGCGCGGGCTTGCCCGAGCGCTCAACGTCTCAAAACCGGTCGTCACGCGCGCCTTGAACAGGCTGGGCGCGCTCGGCTATCTGCGCCGCCAGCGCGACGATAGCGACAAGCGCAACATTTTCGTGACGCGCACACCGGAAGGGGCGGAGTTTCTTGCAGAATTCGGGCATTTCCTCGAGGCCGACGACGCCTATCCCCGCCGTAACGGCGTCGGCACCGCGTGAACGCCATGCGCTGACCGGCCGCTCGGTCCGCCTCGATCCCCGGATCGACGCGGTGCGCGCCGACCTTACCGACCTGCGCCTCGCCGACCGCGTGTTTGCCCCGCATTATGCGGAGGCGCAGGCGCAGACCGCGCTCGCCGCGACACCGCTGCTGGTGGCGCCCGGCGGCATCGCGGTGTCGGAGCTGTTGCCGGGCGACGCCTTCGACTTGCTCGAGCTCAGCGGCGGTTTCGCCTGGGGCCGGTCGCTCACCGACGGCGTCGTCGGCTATATCGATGCCGGCGCGCTGGGCGAGCCCGTGACCGCGACCCATATCGTCTCGGCGCGCGAAGCCGCATTGCACGAGGCGCCCGACCGCAATGCCGCACCGCTCGCGGCACTACCGATGGGCAGCCGCATCGCCGCCCTGGGCGAGCGTGACGCCTTCCTGCTCACCGATCACGGCTATGTCGCGGCCGAGGCGGTTCGGCCGATCGGCGAAGCCGACGCCGCAGAGGTCGCCGCCGCGGCGCTCCGCATGATCGGGGCGAGCGAGCGTGCCGGTGGCCGGTCAGGCGCGGGCGTGGATGCGGCGGGCCTCGTCTTCCTTGCCCACGACGTTGCCGGAGTCGCGGTGCCGCGCCTCCCCGACCTGATCGCGGCGGCGCTGACACCCGGCGGCGACGCGCCGGCGGCGGGCGATGTGGTCGTGTTCGCCGATCACCTCGCGATCATGGTCGATGCGGTCAGCGCCGTGCATGTCGAGGGGCGCGTCGCCCGCGAACGGCTGTCGACGCTGGCAGAGCGGCACGGTGCGCCGGTCGCATATGGAAGGATCGGCTGATGCGCAGCGTCTTCATCGACGGCGGCGCGGGGACCACGGGCCTCGAAATCCGCGAACGGCTTGAGGGTCGACCCGAGTTTCACGTGACGACGCTGGAGGGCGACGCGCGCAAGGACGCCGCCGCGCGCGCCGAGGCGCTCGACGCCGCCGACTTCGTCATCCTCTGCCTCCCCGACGACGCCGCGCGCGAGGCGGTAGAGCTGATCCGCAACCCCGCCGTCCGCATCATCGACGCCTCGAGCGCGCACCGCGTCGCCGACGGCTGGACCTATGGCTTCCCCGAGCTTGAGCCGGTGCAGGCCGCGGCGATTGCCGAAGCGGCCCGCGTCAGCAATCCCGGCTGCTATCCCACCGGCTTCCTCGCGCTGGTGCGGCCGCTGGTTCGGACCGGCCTCGTCCCGCACGACTGGCCGCTCAGCGTCAATGCCGTGTCCGGCTATTCGGGCGGCGGCAAGGCGATGATTGCCGAGTTCGAGGCCGGCGCGACCGCCACGGCGCACCGCGCCTATGGCCTGTCGCTGTCGCACAAGCATTTGCCGGAGATGCAGCGCCACGCGCGTATCGCCCACCCGCCGATCTTCCAGCCTGCAGTCGCGCGGACCTATCGCGGCATGCTGGTCGAAGTGCCGCTGCCGCTCCACGCGCTGCCGCGCAAGCCCTCGCTCGCTGCGATCGAGGCGGCGTGGCGCGAAGCCTACCGCGACCAGCCGCTGGTTCGTGTCGCAGCAAGCGAGGAAGCGACGAGCGTCGAGATCGAGGCCGATGCCGGCACCGACCGCATGACGCTGCGCGCCTTCGGCAATGCCGAGACGGGGCAGGCGCGGCTGATCGCCACCCTCGACAACCTGGGCAAGGGCGCAGCGGGCGCGGCCGTGCAGAACCTTAACCTGATGGCCGGGCTGGATCAGGCGGCGGGGCTGCGGGTCTGAACGGGCAAACCGTAACCCAGCGGATGCTGGGGTACGGCGCCGAATTCTACGCGGTGACCAGCGCCTCCAGCGCGTTGATCGTGAGCGGCTGGGCGCAGAGAAAACCCTGGTAATACTGACACCCCTCGGCCGCCAGCAGTTCGAGCTGCTGATCCGTCTCCACCCCCTCCGCGATCACGGCGAGGCCCAGTGAGCGGGCCATGTCGATGACGCCGCGCACGACGATGCGGTCGCGCGGATTGCCGGCAATGTCCTGCGCCAGCGCCTTGTCGATCTTGAGATAATCGAGCGGCAGCGCCTTGAGATAGGCGAGGCTCGAATAACCCGTGCCGAAATCGTCGATCGCGACGCGCAGGCCCGCCCGGCGCAGTTCGGCGAGCAGGCGCGACGCCTCGCCCAGCTCCGCCATGAGGCCGCTCTCGGTGATCTCGACGGTCAGCCGCGCGCGCGGGAAGCCGCTCGCATCGACGCGGTCGAGCAGCCGGTCGGCGAACCCCGCGCGCGCAACGTCGCCGGCGGTGACGTTGATCGAGACGCGGAGCGCCGTCAGCGCTGCTGGCCACGCCGCCGCGCGCGCGAGCGCCAGCGACTGGACGTGATCCGACAGCGTCGATGACAGGCCCGCGCGGCCGGCGGCGGCGAACAGCGTTTCGGCCCCCAGCTCGCCCAGCTGGGGATGACGCCAGCGTGCCAGTGCCTCCACCCCGACAATCGCGCCGCTCGCAATCGCGACCTGCGGCTGCCAGAGGATCTCGATCTGCCCGCCCTCGATCGCATCGCGCAACTGTACCGCGAGCGCGTCTATCGACACCGCCTGGTCCGAATCATCCTCGCCCAGCCGCCGCAGCAGCGCCGCCGCATCGTCGCCGGGTTGACTAACGACACCGCGGACAGATGCGCCGACGGGCATCAACTCGCCTTCGACGACAAAGGGCCGTGAGAGCGCCGCCTCGATAGCCGGTGCCGCCTCATCGAGCGGGCGGCGCGCAGCGACCACGAACTCGGCGCCGTCAAGGCGCGCGACGATCGGCCGCGGAGCGCCCTGCGCCCCCAGCGCCTCCTCGATCCGCCGCGCCGCCGACTGGATCAGGCGGTCGCCCGCGCCCCGTCCGTAAGCGAGATTGACGATGTCGAGCCGCGCCAGGCCGATCGCGAGCAGATGCACCGGCCCCTCGATCAGCGCATGATCGATCCAGCGCCGCGCGCCCGCGGCGTCGCGCACGCGCGGCATCGCCTCGCGAAGCAGGGCGGCGACGTCGGGCGGCGTGCCCAGCGGCTCGACCAGCGCTAGCAGCCGGCCGGTGCGGGCGTCACGCTGGAGATGCTGGACGACGCGCCCGAGCGGCTCGATCGTCTGGACCACCGCCGTCGTCGCGGCGATGTCGCGCAGCGCGCCGCGAAGCTCGTCCCGTGCCCCGGCCGACAACAGGCGCATCGCGGCACGCGCCGTCAGCGAATCGGGCTGATCGACCAGCCGCGCAAGCAGCGGCGACAGCTGCACGCGCCGGCGCTCGGGATCCCAGCGCCAGCCGATCAGGTCGCGGCCCGGCGCGGCACTGCCACGCGGCGTCGCACCGCGCGCGGCGAATCGGAGCGCCTGAAGCAGTTCTTCCTCGCCAAAGGGGCTGGCGAGGAAATGCGTCGCCCCCGCCTCATACAGCGCGCCGAGCCGCGACAGGTCGGTCTTCGACACGCAAACCAGCATTGCTGCCGGCCGCTCCACCGCCTCGCCGAGCGCGCGCGCCGCGATCAGCCCGTCCTCGAACGCTCCGCGCGCATCGATCAGCGCCATCGCCGCACCCGAGGTGCGAAAGCGGCGCTCGACCGCTTCCCCGCGCCGAGCGGCTACCGCCTGCCACCCGCCGCGCGCCACCAGCGCGGCGAGCTCGTCACGTTGTCGGAACGAAAGCACGAACAATGGCGGCTGGCCGCGCGGTGCAATCTCGGCGTCGCTGGTCACCCGCTCCCCTTCCCCTCTGACCTGAGGGTGTAGCGCGGCGGCACTTGCGCGCCAATCCGGGGTTGTTCGCAATTCACCGACGACCTAGGTTATTTGGCAGCATGACGATCCCCACCCCCCTTATCGATCGTCACGGCCGCGCCATCCGCTATCTGCGCGTCTCGGTCACCGACCGCTGCGACCTTCGCTGTCGCTATTGCATGGCCGAGAAGATGAGCTTCCTGCCGCGTTCGGCGCTGCTCACCCTCGAGGAGATGGCGCTGATCGCCGAGCGGTTCGTCGCACGCGGGGTGACCAAGATCCGGCTGACCGGGGGCGAACCGCTGGTCCGGCGCGACGCGATCGATCTCGTGCATCGATTGGGGCGGCACGTCGGCACCGGGCTCGACGAACTGACGATGACGACCAACGGCACGCGGCTCGCAGATCATGC
This sequence comes from Sphingomonas spermidinifaciens, assembly GCF_002351485.1. Classification (GTDB taxonomy): domain Bacteria; phylum Pseudomonadota; class Alphaproteobacteria; order Sphingomonadales; family Sphingomonadaceae; genus Sphingomonas; species Sphingomonas spermidinifaciens. Next base: position 10,222 of record NZ_NWMW01000003.1, read on the forward strand.
GGGGGCGCTGTTCGCCGCGGGCGTGCGGCGGATCAACGTCAGCCTCGACAGCCTCGATCCCGCGACTTTCCGGCACATCACCCGCCACGGCGACCTGGGCCAGGTGCTGGGCGGCATCGCTGCGGCCAAGGCGGCGGGGCTGGCGGTCAAGATCAACGCGGTCGCGCTTGCCGGGCTCAACGATCATGCGCTCGGCGACATGCTCGACTGGTGCATCGCCGAGGGGCATGACCTGACGCTGATCGAGACGATGCCCGTCGGGGCAATCGACGAGGATCGCGCCGACCGCTTCGTCCCGCTGACGAAGGTGCTTGGACAATTGCAGGCTCGTTTCGAGCTTACCCCCGATGCCCGCTCGACCGGCGGGCCTGCGCGATATTGGCGTGTCGGGGACAGCGACGTTCGCCTCGGTCTTATCTCTCCGCTCACGGGCAATTTCTGCGCGGGCTGCAACCGCGTCCGGCTGACGACCGAGGGGATGCTCTATACCTGCCTCGGTCACGAGGATTCGGTCGATCTGAAGGCGGCGATCCGCTCGGGCGGGCTCGCTGGCGTAGACGCTGCAATCGACGCGGCGCTCGCCGCCAAGCCGCTCGCTCACGAGTTTCGCATCGCGCCGGGCGCGGCGCCGGCGCATGCACGGCACATGAGCGTCACCGGCGGATGAGCATCTTTTCGCGGGCCGCGCTGGTGGCCTCTCCCACGGGTCCGGCGCAGGCCGCGATCGGCGAGCTTCGCGAGCGCTATGAGTGGGTCGATCTGGACGCGGCCGAGATGCTCGTCGTCCTCGGCGGCGACGGCTTCATGCTCCAGACGTTGCACATGATGCTCGAGCGGCGGCGGATCGTGCCGGCGTTCGGCATGAACCTCGGCACCGTCGGCTTTCTGATGAACGAATGGCGGCTGACCGGGCTGGAGGAACGGATCGCCCGCGCGCGACCCTTCCGCGTATCGCCGCTCCTCATGACCGCCACGACGATCGACGGCACGCGCCACGTCCTGCCCGCAATCAACGAGGTGTCGCTGCTGCGCGAGACGCGTCAGACCGCCAAGTTGCGCGTCGAGGTCAACGACCGCGACGTGCTACCCGAATTGGTCTGCGACGGCATCCTCGTCGCGACGCCGGCGGGCTCCACCGCCTACAATCTGTCGGCGAACGGCCCGATCCTGCCCTTGGGGTCGAAGCTGGTCGCGCTCACTCCTATCAGCCCGTTCCGCCCCCGGCGCTGGCGCGGCGCGATCCTGCCCGAAAAGGCGCGCGTCGCGCTGACGGTGCTCGAGGCGGACAAGCGCCCGGTCAGCGCCGTCGCCGACCAGCGCGAGGTCCGCGACGTCGCCCGTGTCGAGATCGCGATCGACCATATCCGTGACCTCACCCTGCTGTTCGATCCCGAACACGCGCTCGACGACCGGATCACGATGGAACAGTTCATCGCCTGACCGCCCGGGCCGCCCGTCGCGGCGCCGACCATTTTTTCCAATCGCCGCCGGTCAGGTCGCGTTAGATGGTCGCGCGGGGGTGTAGTTCATGACGATAAAAGTGATCCTGCTCGCCACTGCCGCGGCGGTTACGGCCGCACTGCTGCTCTTGGCTCATCGCAAGTCGCAACGCAAACGACGCGCCGCACGCGCATCTCGGCGCGAACACAACCTGGAACTCGAGCGCAAGTGGCAAGCGTTCGTCGCGCGTCAGCAAGAAAGCGAATGATTGCACGAGGAACTCGAGAGCGATCCGCCGCGACGGACAGGCTTCCGGTGGCTCCCTGAGTAGGATTCGAACCTACGGCCGCTCGATTAACAGTCGAGAGCTCTACCGCTGAGCTATCAGGGATCACCAAGTGCCGGCGGGCGTCCCGCTCGCCGGAGGCGCGCCTATAGCAACGCCGTTTCGGATCGCGCAAGCGGGGAAGGCAGGTTTTTTTGCCCTCCCCGCCGTCGTCCGGTCACCCAACGAATGCGCGCTCGATCACGAAGTCGGCAGGCCGCGCATTCGAGCCTTCCTCGAAGCCGATCGCCTCGAAATGCTTGGCGAACTCGTTGATCATCGCGGTCGAGCCGCAGAGCATGATGCGATCCTCGGCGGGATCGAACTGCGCCGGGCCGGTGATAGGCTCGGCGAACATCTTGCCGCTTTCGATCAGCGCCTGGATGCGGCCCTGATTCTCGAACGGCTCGCGCGTGCAGGTCGGCAGATAGTGAAGCTGCGCCGCCGCCTGCTCGCCGACCAGCGGATCCTCGGCGAAGCTGGCCGACAATTCCTCACGGAAGGCGAGGTCGCTGACCCGGCGCACCGAATGGACGACGATCACCTGCTCGAACCGTTCATAGGTGTCGGGATCTCGGATCAGGCTGAGGAACGGAGCAAGGCCCGTGCCGGTCGACAGAAGGAACAGCCGCTTGCCCGGCCGCAGCGCGTCGGTGACAAGCGTACCGGTCGGCTTGCGGCCGAGATAGAGCTCGTCGCCCTCGCCCACCAGCTGAAGGCGCGAGGTCAACGGGCCGTCCTCGACCTTGATCGACAGGAACTCGACCTCCTCGGCCCAGGCGGCGCTGGCGATCGAATAGGCGCGCATCAAGGGCTTGCCCTCGACTTCCATGCCCAGCATCACGAACTCGCCCGAGCGGAATCGGAAGCTTTGCGGGCGTTCGACCGCCAGGCTGAACAGATGCTCGTTCCAGTGGCGGACCCAGAGCACCTTGACCGTGTCGAAGGCGGCGTGCGGGGGCTGGACGATCGGCAGGCGGGCGGGGGCGTTCAAGACAAGGGCTCCGTGGCGGGGCGCGCAGACGGGCGCGCGAGGAATGGCGGCGAAATGATCGCAGCCGCTTCCGGTTGCAAGACAGTTTGTCTTGGGCAGGCATGCCGAGCACCTTGGCCCGATTGAATGTTGCATCGCAAAACTTATGAACGGGCTCGTACAAAAATGTTGTGCGGGTACCTTGCAATCGGATGAACGGCTTCGCACTTAGCTGCTGCCCAAGCGCCGTGAGAGCGCGGCCTTGCAAAAGGGATTCATCCAGATGCGAACCTTCCCCGCCCCTGCCCGCATCGCCGTGCGCAGCACTGCCGCGACTCCTTTGCTGGCGCTGCTGGCGCTGACCGCCTGCGGGGGCGGACAGCCGCCCCAGGCACCTCCGCCGCCGGTGGTGCAGGTCGCCAACCCGATCCAGCGCGAGATCTACGACTGGGACGAATATGTCGGCCGGTTCGAGGCGATCCAGGATGCCGAGATTCGTCCGCGCGCGTCGGGCACGATCCAGGAAGTGCTGTTCAGCGACGGCCAGCGCGTGTCGCAGGGTCAGGCGTTGTTCCAGATTGACCCCCGCCCCTACCGCGCCGCGCTCGCAAATGCGCGGGCGCAGGTGCTGCGTGCGCAGGCGACGCTCGCCAACGCCCGTTCGGTGGCGGCCCGCTCCGAATCGCTCCTGAAGGCGCAGGCGGTCAGCCGCGAGGAGTATGAGCAGAACACCGCGAACGTCCGCACCGCCGCCGCCGATCTCGAAGCGGCGCGCGCACAGGTGCAGACCGCCGAGCTCAATCTCGGCTTCACCACCGTCCGCTCGCCGATTGCCGGCCGCGTGTCGCGCCGGTCGGTCAGCCGGGGCAATTTCGTCCAGGAGGGAACGACGGTGCTGACGCGCGTCGTCTCGGTCGATCCCATCTGGTTCAGCTTCGACGGGGCCGAGGCATTCTACCTCAAATACAGCCGCCAGAATGCGCGGGGTGAGCGCGGCTCGTCACGCGACACCGGCAATCCGGTCGAGGTCCAGCTCGCCGACGAGAGCGGCTATAACTGGCGTGGTCGGATGGACTTCGTCGACAACGCGATCGATCCCAATTCGGGCACGATCCGCGCGCATGCCCGGATCGCCAATCCCGACGGCTTCCTGACGCCGGGCATGTTCGGCCGCGCGCGACTGCTGGGATCGGGCACCTATCGGGCGATGCTGATCCCCGATACCGCGATCGTCACCGATCAGGCGCGCAAGATCGTCTATGTCGTGGGGCAGGACGGCAAGGTCGCGCCGCGCCCGGTCGTCACCGGGCCGCCGGCCGATGGCCTGCGCGTCATCCGTGACGGCTTGGCGCCCACCGACCGCGTCGTGATCCAGGGGCTGACCACGCTCCAGCCCGGCATGGCCGTCCAGGCCAAGCTGACCCGCATCCAGGCCAAGCCCAAGGGCGACACGCCGGGTTCCCAGCCGGTGACGACGCCCCCCGCCGCCGACGCCAGCCAGGCGAACTGACATGCGCTTCCCGCATTTCTTCATCGACCGCCCGATCTTCGCGGCGGTCCTCTCGGTTCTGATCCTCGTCTTCGGCATCGTCGCGCTGCCGACGCTGCCGGTGACGCAGTATCCGGAGATCGCGCCGCCGACCGTCGTCGTCACCGCGCAGTTCCCCGGCGCGAGCGCCGAGACGCTGGCCGAGACCGTGGCCGCTCCGCTGGAGGAGGCGATCAACGGCGTCGAGAACATGATCTACATGTCCTCGTCCTCGACCGGCGACGGCGCGCTCCAGATCACCGTGACCTTTGCGCAGGGCACCGACGCCGACCAGGCGCAGGTGCTCGTCCAGAACCGCGTCGCTTCTGCCGAGCCGCGGCTCCCTGAACAGACGCGACAGATCGGCGTCACGACGCTCAAGAACTCGCCCGACTTCCTGATGGTGGCGATGTTCTCGTCGCCCGACGGGTCGCTCAGCCAGGAATATGTCTCCAACTATGTGGGGACGCAGGTCATCGACCGGCTGGCGCGTGTGCAGGGCGTCGGCAATGCGCAGGCGTTCGGCAGCCGCGACTATAACATGCGCGTCTGGATCGATCCCGACCTCGCCGCCGCGCGCAACCTGACCGTCGATGAAATCACGACCGCGATCCGCGGTCAGAACGCACAGGTCGCCGCCGGTGCGGTTGGCCAGCCGCCGTTCGCAGGCTCGGGCTCGGCCTTCCAGCTCGGCGTCCAGACCGAGGGGCGGCTGACCACGCCCGAGCAGTTCGGCGAGATCATCATCAAGCGCGACGCCAATGGCGCGATGACGCGACTGCGCGACGTTGCGCGGATCGAGCTGGGCGCGGAGACCTATGCCGTCAACGCCTATCTGAACGGCGTGCCGGTGACCGCGGTCGCGATCAGCCAGCTGCCGGGTTCGAACGCGCTCGACGCCGCCGACGCCGTCATCAAGGAGCTGGAGGAAGCGAAGAAGTCGTTCCCGCCGGGCATGACCTATTCGATCCCCTACAATCCGACCGAGTATATCTCTGCCTCGATCGAGGCGGTGGTCGACACGCTGGTCGAGGCGATCATCCTCGTCGCGCTGGTGGTGCTCGTCTTCCTCCAGAGCTGGCGCGCGGCGATCATCCCGATCATCGCGATCCCGGTTTCGCTGCTCGGCAGCCTCGCGATCCTCGCGGGCTTCGGCTATTCGCTCAACAACCTGTCGCTGTTCGGCATGGTGCTGGCGATCGGTATCGTGGTCGACGACGCGATCGTCGTCGTCGAGAATGTCGAACGCCTGATGGAAGAGCGCGGCATGTCGCCGCGCGAGGCCGCGCACGAGACCATGGATGAAGTGGCCGGCGCGCTGATCGCAATCGCACTGGTTCTGTGCGGCGTGTTCGTGCCGACGATGTTCATTCCCGGCATTTCGGGGCAGTTCTATCAGCAGTTCGCGCTGACGATCGTGTCGGCGACCGCCATTTCGGCGATCGTGTCGCTCACGCTGTCGCCTGCGATGGCCGCGCTGATCCTGAAGCCCAAGGCGCATGACGCCGAGCCGAAGCGCGGCTGGCGCGGCCTGCCCGGCCGCTTCGCGCGCGGCTTCAACCGCGGGTTCGACTGGCTGGCGGAACGTTATGGCCGCTTCACCGCGCGCGCGGTGCGCATGCTGGGCGTCATCGCCATCGCCTATGTGCTGTTGATCGGGCTTGCCGGCTGGCGCTTCTATGCGACGCCGACCGGCTTCATCCCGGCGCAGGACCAGGGCTATCTCATCACCGCGGCGCAGCTGCCGCCGGGCAGCTCGCTCCAGCGGACGACCGAGGTGATGCTTCGCGCCGAGAAGACCGCGCGCCAGATCCCGGGCATGAAGGACACGGTGATGTTCGTCGGCCTCGACGGCGCGAGCTTCTCGACCGCGCCCAATACCGCGGCGATGTTCGTCACCATGCAGCCGCATGCCGAGCGCGCCGACGCCGACACGCTCGCCAATCAGCTGCGCGGCGCGCTCGCCCAGTTCAACGAGGGGCTGCTGCTTGTCATCCCGCCGCCGCCTGTCCAGGGCATCGGCACCGGCGGCGGCTGGAAGATGATGATCGAGGACCGCGAGAATCGCGGCTACCAGGCGCTCGAGGCCGCGACCTTCGGCATGATGATGAAGGCTAACCAGACCCCCGGCATCGCCGGCGCCTTCACCCTCTTCAACACGCGCACCCCGCGCCTGTTTGCCGATGTCGATCGCGAGCGCGCCGAGCAGCTGGGCGTCCCCGTCAGCAACATCTTCTCGACGATGGGCACCTATCTCGGCTCCTCCTATGTCAACGACTTCAATCTGCTGGGCCGCACGTTCCGCGTAACGGCGCAGGCCGACGCGCCCTATCGCGACGAGACGTCGGACATCGGCCGGCTGCGCACGCGATCGGCGTCGGGGGCAATGGTGCCGCTCGATGCCGTCATGACGATCCGCGACGACAGCGGGCCGTACCGCGTGGTGCGCTACAACCTCTATCCCTCGGCCGAATTCCAGGGGGATACGGTGCCCGGCTTCTCCTCGGGCCAGACGCTCGCCGCGCTCGAAAAGATCGCCGCGGAGACGCTGCCCGAGGGCATGTCCTACGAATGGACGGAGCTTGCCTTCCAGCAGAAGCAGGCGGGCAATACCGGCGTGATCGCCTTCGCCCTCGCGGTGCTGTTCGTCTTCCTGCTGCTCGCGGCGAATTACGAGAGCCTCGTGCTGCCGCTAGCGGTCATCCTGATCGTGCCGATGTGCCTGCTGGCGGCGATGCTGGGCGTCAACCTGATGGGGATGGACAACAACATCCTCACGCAGATCGGCCTCGTCGTGCTCATCGGCCTCGCGGCGAAGAACGCGATCCTGATCGTCGAGTTCGCCAAGCAGAACGAGGAGGAGGGCAAGGAACTGCTCGAGGCGGCGCGCCTTGCCGCCGCGCAGCGACTGCGCCCGATCCTGATGACCTCGATCGCGTTCATCCTCGGCGTGCTGCCGCTGGTGATCGGGACGGGGCCGGGTGCCGAGATGCGCCGTGCGCTGGGCGTGGCGGTCTTCTTCGGGATGATCGGCGTGACGCTCTTCGGCCTCGTCTTCACCCCCGCCTTCTACGTCATCAGCAGGAAGTTCGGCGATTGGGCCGGCCGTCGCCTCCGGCGGAAGCCCAAGGCAACGCCGCCCGCCCCTGTCGCCGAACCGGGAGCCCCGGCATGAAGAAACTCGCCAGCCTGACGGCCGCGCTGCTGCTCGGCGCCTGCGCGGTCGGTCCCGACTATGAAAAGCCGGCGACGCCCGGCGGGATCAATGCCGAGGGGGCGTTCGTGGAGGGTGCCCGCCTGTCGGCGGTCAACGCCGCCGAACTGCCGCCCAAATGGTGGCAGCTCTACGACGATCCGAACATCGACCGGCTGGTCGGTGAGGCGCTGGCGCACAACACCGACATCCGCGTCGCCGCCGCCAACCTCCAGCGCGCACGGGCGGTGCTGAACGAGGCGCGCGGGCGGCGGCTGCCGACCACAGAGCTGTCGGCCCAGTACACGCGCCAGCGGACCGGATCGAACAGCTTCGGGGCGCAGTTCGGGGGCACGCAGCAGATCCCCTCGTTCGAGACCGACCTGTTCACCACGGGCTTCAACGCCAATTACGAGCTCGACCTGTTCGGCGGCGTCGGCCGCGCGATCGAAGCGGCGCGCGGCGACGTGCAGGCGGCGGCGGCGCAGATCGACGCCGCTCGCGTCTCCGTCGCGGCGGAGACGACGCGCTCCTACGCGCTCGTCTGCAGCAACGCCCAGCAGATTGCCGTCGCGCAGGAGACGGTGCGGCTTCAGGAACAGACGCTCGCCCTCACCCGCCGGCTGTTCGATGCCGGCCGCGGGCAGCGCCGCGATGTCGAGCAGGCCGATACGCTCCTCGCCCAGACCCAGGCGCAGCTGCCGGGACTGGAGGCCGAACGCCGCGCGGCGCTATACGCGCTGGCGACGCTGACCGGTCGCCCGCCCGCGGAGACTGACGCCGCCGCTGCGCAGTGCGCGCGGCTGCCGCAGCTGACGCAGCTCATCCCCGTGGGCGACGGCGCCTCGCTGCTCCGCCGCCGGCCCGACGTGCGCCAGGCCGAGCGCCAGCTCGCCGCCGACACCGCACGCGTCGGCGTGGCGACCGCGGCGCTCTATCCGTCGATCTCGCTGCTGGGTTCGATCAGCCTCACCTCGACCACGCTCGACACGCTGGTCGACAATGACAGCGTCGGCTTCTCGCTCGGGCCGCTCATTTCGTGGAGCTTCCCCAACCAGACTGCGGCACGTAGCCGCCTGCGGCAGGCCGAGGCGACGGCCGAAGGGAGCCTCGCCAGCTTCGACGGCACGGTACTGACGGCGCTGCGAGAGACCGAGCAGGCGCTGGCCCGCTATGCCGGCGAGCTCGATCGCAACCGGGTGCTCCGCCGCGGCGAGCGCTCGGCGGCCGAGGCGGCGCGGCTGTCGCGCCTCCGCTTCGACGCCGGCCGCGAGAGCTTCCTCCAGCTGATCCAGGCAGAACGCGATCGCGCCGATGCGCGCGCGGCGCGGGCGCAGTCCGACGCGGCGCTGGCGGAGGCGCAGATCGCCCTGTTCCGTGCGCTTGGCGGCGGATGGGAGGATGCGCCGGAGACGACACGGCGGGCCGGTTGAGGAGAGAAGCGGGATTTCGAGCCAGGCCCGGGATGACGTGACTGGGTAGGCCCTTCCCCTCGCCCCCCGCGTCACCGCCGGACCCGATCCGGGTCCCTCTTCTGCTTCCTTCCTCCGACGACCACCAAAATCGCGCTAGAATAGCTATGCACGGGTTGCGCCCGCCGCCCCATCCGCTACCCCGCGGCCAGCGGCAATGAAGGGAGACGGCACGAAATGCGCGATGCGGTGGGCAAGCTGCTGTTGTTCGGCGCCACCGGCGACCTGTCGCAGCGGATGCTGCTGCCGTCGCTCTACGGCCTCCATGCCGACGGCCTGCTGCCCGAAGGGCTGACGATCACCGGCACCGCACGTTCGCCCCAGAGCGATGACGAGTTCCGTGCCTTCACCCGTAAGGCGCTCGACACCTTCCTCCCCGACGACCGCAAGGACGAGGCCGCGATCGAGGGCTTCCTCGCGCGGCTGCAGTACCAGGCGCTCGACGCCTCGACGATCGAGGGGTTCGACGATCTGGCGGCCAAGATCGGCGACGTATCGGGTGGACTGGCCATCTTCCTGTCGACCGCGCCGTGGCTGTTTGGCCCTACGATCAAGGGGCTGCAATCGGCGGGCCTCGCCGGCGACAATGTCCGCATCGGGCTCGAAAAGCCGCTGGGCAAGGACCTCGCTTCCAGCCGCGAGATCAACGATATCGTCGCCGCCGCCTTCCCGGAGGAGCGGACCTTCCGGATCGACCATTATCTCGGCAAGGAGACGGTCCAGAACATCCTGGCGCTCCGCTTCGGCAATTCGATGTTCGAGCCGATCTGGAATGCGCGCGGCATCGACCATGTCCAGATCACCATCTCAGAGACGGTGGGGCTCGAGGGGCGCGCGGGCTATTATGACGAGGTCGGCGCGCTGAGGGACATGGTCCAGAACCACATGCTCCAGCTGCTGGCGCTGATCGCGATGGAGCCGCCCGCGCGCTTCGACGGTACCGCCATTCGCGACGAGAAGGTGAAGGTCCTCCGATCGCTCCGCCCAATTCCGGCCGACGAGGTCCCGCACGTCACCGTGACCGGCCAATATGACGCCGGCGCGGTCAAGGGCGAGATCGTCAAGAGCTATGACGAGGAGCTCGGCAAGGATTCGCGGACCGAGACGTTCGTGGCGCTCAAGGCGCATGTCGACAACTGGCGCTGGCAGGGCGTGCCCTTCTATCTGCGCACCGGCAAGCGGATGCCGGAGCGGCGCAGCGAGATCGTCATCCAGTTCAAGCCCGTGCCGCACTCGATCTTCGCCGAGCGTGGCGGCATGCTACAGCCCAACGTCCTCGCCATCCGGCTGCAGCCTGAGGAATATGTCCGCCTGCTGGTGATGGCGAAGCAGCCCGGCCTCGACCGCGAGGGCGTGCGGCTGCGCGAGGTGCCCTTGAACCTCAGCCTCGATACCGAGTTCGCCGGCACCCGCCGCCGTATCGCCTATGAGCGCCTGCTTCTCGACCTGATCGAGGGCGACCCGACCCTCTTCGTCCGCCGCGACGAGGTAGAGGCGCAGTGGCAGTGGATCGACCAGATCCGCGCCGGCTGGAAAGCCAACGACGTCAAGCCCAAGGGCTATCAGTCGGGCAGCTGGGGGCCGTCCTCCAGCATTGCTCTGACCGAGCGCGACGGCGTGACCTGGAACGAGTGATTTTTGCGGGGGACCTCATCGCAACCTCCCCCGTTCGTGCAGAGTAGGCGCCGAGCTTGTCGAAGCGCCGGATCGACGCACCTGATCGAAAACTGTCCTTACGATACGCCGCTTCGGCTTCGCCCGGCGGCTACTCAGGACAAGCGGATTTGGATGGGTACATGACCGAGATTGAATGGTGGGACTATGATGACGCGGACGAGCTGGCCGACGCCGTGGCCGGTGACGTCCAGTTCGTCATCGAAAGCGCGATCGACGCGCGCGGCAGCGCGGTCGTTGCGCTCGCGGGCGGCAAGACGCCCTTCCCAGCCTACGAAAAGCTCGCCGCGGCGAAGCTCGACTGGAAGCGGGTGACGATCGTCCCCACCGACGACCGGCTGGTGCCGATGGGCGATCCGCTGTCGAACGTGACCGCGCTCGGCAAGCTGTTCGTGCCCAGGGGCGCGCGCGTCTTCCCGATCACCAGCGAGGCGGCCAAGGATTACAAGGCCGCTGGCCGCGCCGCCGATGCGCGGCTTCAGGACCTGCACTGGCCGCTCGACCTCTGCCTGCTGGGCGTCGGTGGCGACGGGCATACCGCCTCGATCTTCCCCGGCCCCGATTTCGACGAGGCGCTGAACGGGCCGAAGGATCGCCGCGCGCTCGGCGTCATGCCCGACCCGATGCCGCCCGAGGCGCCGGTCGCGCGCGTGTCGCTGACCCGCGCCTCGATCGTCTCGGCCAAGGCGGTGATGATCGCCGTCACCGGCCAGGCCAAGCGCGACGTGATCGAGGCGGCAATCAAGGAGGGGGCCGGCTCCCCTTATCCGATCGGCCGCGTGCTCGCCGACGCCGAACTGCCCGTCGACATCCACTGGGCCGCGTGATCCGCGACAAGAGGCCAGACGCATGACGCTCCACCCCATCATCGCCGCCGTCACCGACCGCATCATCGAGCGGTCGCGACCGGGCCGCACCGCCTATCTCGACCTGATCGAGCGGGAGCGCGCGTCGGGCTTCGATCGGCCCAAGCTCGGCTGCGCGAACCTCGCCCATGCCTATGCAGGGACGGACGAGCAGCGTGACCGGATGAAGGACGGGCGGGCGATGAACATCGGCATCGTCACCGCCTACAACGACATGCTGTCGGCGCATGCGACCTATTACCGCTATCCCGAACAGATGAAGGTATGGGCGCTTGAAGCGGGCGCGACGGCGCAGGTCGCGGGCGGCGTGCCGGCGATGTGCGACGGCGTGACGCAGGGCTATCAGGGGATGGAGCTGTCGCTGTTCAGCCGCGACACGATCGCGCTCGCGACTGCGATCGCGCTCAGCCACCGGACGTTCGAGGGCGCGGCACTGCTCGGCATCTGCGACAAGATCGTGCCGGGGTTGCTGATGGGGGCACTCCGCTTCGGCCACCTGCCGATGGTGATGGTCCCCGGCGGCCCGATGCGCACCGGTATTCCCAACAAGGAAAAGGCCGCGGTCCGCGAACGTTATGCCGAGGGCAAGGCAACGCGCGAGGAACTGCTCGACAGCGAGATCGCCGCCTATCACGGCAAGGGCACCTGCACCTTCTACGGCACCGCGAACTCGAACCAGATGATGATGGAGGCGATGGGCCTCCACATCCCCGGCGCCGCCTTCGCCAATCCGGGCACCAAGCTGCGCCAGGAACTCACGCGCGCGGCGGTGCAGCGGCTGCCCCAGATCGGCTGGGGCACCGACGATTATCGCCCGATCGGCCACTGCGTCGACGAGCGCGCGATCGTCAATGCGGCGATTGCATTGCTGGCGACCGGCGGCTCGACCAACCACCTCATCCACCTGCCCGCCATCGCGCGGTCGGCAGGGATCGTCATCGACTGGGAGGATTTCGACCGCCTGTCGAAGGTCGTGCCGCTCCTCACCCGCGTCTATCCCAACGGCTCGGCCGATGTGAACGCGTTCGAGGATGCCGGCGGGCCTCCGTTTGTCCTGCGGGAGCTGTCGCGCGGCGGGCTGATCCATGACGACATCCTGACCATCGCCGAGGGCGGCTTCGCCCAGTACGGCCGCAAACCCGATATCGAGGGCGACGCGCTGGTGTGGCGCGACCTGCCCGCCGAGCCCGGCGACGACGGCATCGTCCGCACGGTCGAGAACCCCTTCTCGCCCGAAGGCGGCTTTCGCATCCTGCAGGGCAATCTCGGCCGCGCGTGCATCAAGACCTCGGCCGTCGATCCCGACCGCTGGGTGATCGAGGCGCCGGCCCGCGTGTTCTCGACGCAGCAGGACGTGCAGGACGCGTTCAAGGCGGGTGAACTCGACCGCGACGTGGTGGTCGTCGTCCGCTTTCAGGGGCCGCAGGCCAACGGCATGCCCGAACTGCACAAGCTCACGCCGCCGCTCGGCGTCCTTCAGAACCGCGGTTTCCGCGTCGCGCTCGTCACCGATGGGCGTATGTCGGGCGCGAGCGGCAAGGTGCCCGCCGCCATCCACCTCTCGCCCGAGGGGTTCGCGGGGGGGGCGGTCGCGAAGCTGCGCGACGGCGACGTGGTGCGGCTCGATGCCGAGGCGGGCACGCTCGAGGCGCTGGTCGATGCCGCGGAATGGGAAGCGCGACCCTATGCCCAGACGCCGCCGATGGCCGACGGCACCGGCCGCGAGCTGTTCCGCATGATGAATCAGGCCGCGGATGAGGCCGAACGCGGTGCCAGCGCGATGCTGGCCGCAGCGGGGCTGTAAGAACCGTCACCCCAGCGAAAGCCGGGGGCTCGTGCCACGAGCGTGCGCTTGCGGATGGCGGTCCCAGCTTTCGCTGGGATGACGGTGGGGAAAGGGAGTTTCAGATGGAAGTCGTCGCAGTCGATATCGGGGGTACCCATGCCCGCTTCGCCATCGCCGAGGTCGAGGGCGGGCGCGTCGTACGCATCGACAATCCCGTCACGCAGAAGACCGCCGAGCATGGCAGCCTGCAACTCGCCTGGCAGGCCTTCGGTGAGGCGGCGGGCCGCCCCCTGCCCCGCGCCGCGGCGATCGCCGTCGCCTCGCCGATCAATCCCGACCTCATCAAGCTCACCAACAATCCCTGGATCATCCGCCCGCCGCTGATCCGCGAGCGGCTGGAGGTCGATGACTGGACGCTCATCAACGATTTCGGCGCGGTCGGTCATGCGGTGGCGCAGCTGCCCGACGAACATTTCGTCCACCTTTGCGGACCCGAGGGCGGGCTGCCCGACAGGGGGTCGATCACCGTCTGCGGGCCGGGCACCGGCCTGGGCGTCGCACAGGTTTTCCGCACCGGCACCGGCTATCATGTGATCGAGACCGAGGGCGGGCACATGGACTTCGCCCCGCTCGATCATATCGAGGATGCGCTGCTCGCCCGGCTGCGCAAGGATTTCACCCGCGTCTCGACCGAGCGCGTCTGCTCCGGTCCCGGCATCAAGGCGATCTACGAGACGCTGGCGGGGATCGAGCATCGCCCGATCCACCAGCTCGACGACAAGGCGATCTGGACGATGGCGTTCGAGGGCACCGACAGCCTCGCCGCCGCGGCGATGGACCGATTCTGTTCGGCGCTGGGCTCGGTAGCGGGCGACCTCGCGCTCGCGCACGGGCCAAAGGGGGTGGTGATCGCCGGTGGCCTCGGCCTCCGGCTCAAGGACCATCTGCTCAACTCGGGCTTCGGTCAGCGCTTCGTCGCCAAGGGACGTTTCCAGGGCCTCATGGCCTCGATCCCCGTCAAGCTCATCACCTATCCGCAGCCGGGCCTCTACGGCGCCGCCGCCGCCTTCGCGCAGGAGCATACGCAATGACCATCGAAGACATCATGCGCACCAGCCCCGTGATCCCCGTACTGGTGATCGACGATGCCGCGACCGCCCGCCCGCTGGCCGAGGCACTGGTGAAGGGCGGCCTCAAGGTGCTGGAAGTGACCCTGCGCACCCCCGCCGCGCTCGACGCCATCGCCGAGATGAAGAAGGTCGAGGGCGCGATCGTCGGCGCGGGCACCGTCGTCTCGACCCAGCAGTTCGAGCAGGCGATCGCCGCGGGCAGCGAGTTCATCGTCTCGCCGGGCCTGACCGAAGCCCTTGCCGAGCCGATCGTCAATTCGAACGTCCCCTATCTGCCCGGCGTCGCGACCGCGGGCGATATCATGCGCGGCTACGCACTGGGGCTCCGCCACTTCAAGTTCTTCCCCGCGGAAACCTCGGGCGGACTGAAGGCGCTGAAGGCGCTGGCCGCGCCCTTCTTCGAGGCGCGGTTCTGCCCCACCGGCGGCATCTCCGAAGTGACCGCGCCCGACTGGCTGGCGTTCGACCCGGTGCTGTGCGTCGGCGGCAGCTGGGTAACGGGCGGCGCGCTCGCCGACGTGGAAGCGCGGGCGGGCGCGGCGGCGCGGCTGGGGCGTTGATAGCCTGATTCCGGCATCCCGAACGTGGTCCGAGGTCCCGCTTCGTCCGAGCCGATTGAAGACGAAGCCAGCGGGATCTCGGATCAAGTCCGGGATGACGTAAAGATAATGGCTTTCAGGGTGTATTAGCGGCTGACAGCACCGCCCCCACCGGCTTAAGTGGCGGACATGGCGCTCGACATCCGGAACAGCGGGCTTTCCGATGCCCTCGTCATCCTCGGCTCCGCCGGGCTGGTGATCCCTGCCTTCGCGCGTTTCAAGATCAGCCCGGTGATCGGCTTCATCCTCGTCGGCATTCTCGTGGGGCCGAACGCGCTCGGCTCGATGGTCGACCGATATCCGTGGCTCTATTTCGTCACCATCTCGAACGCCGAGGCGATCGAGCCGTTCGCCGAGTTCGGCATCATCCTGCTCCTGTTCTCGATCGGGCTCGAGCTGTCGTTCCGGCGGCTCTGGGCGATGCGCGTGCAGGTGTTTGGGCTGGGTGCGGCGGAGCTCGTGATCTCGGGTCTGCTGATCGGCACTGCACTCTACCTGATGGGACAGGCATGGGGCGGCGCCATCGGCCTGGGCCTGGCGCTCGCGCTTTCCTCGACCGCGCTCGTTCTCCCGCTCGCGGGCACTACCAGCGCGATCGGGCGCGGCGCGTTCGCGATGCTGCTGTTCGAGGATCTGGCGCTCGTCCCGATCATCTTCATGCTCGGCGCGCTCGCGCCGACCGCCACGGACGAGGGCTGGAACGGGCTGGCGGAGGTTGCGATCGCCGGCGGCATCACCATCGTCGCGCTCTATGTCGCCGGGCGCCTTGTCCTTCCGCGCATGTTCGGACAAGCGGCGCGGACGAAAAGCCCCGAGCTGTTCCTTGCCGCCAGCCTGCTTGTCGTCATCGTCGCCAGCCTCGCCACCGCGGCGGCCGGCCTGTCGCCGATCGTCGGCGCGCTGCTCGCCGGTCTTCTGATCGCCGAGACCGAATATCATGAGGAGGTCGACGCGATCACCGCGCCGTTCAAGGGACTGGCGCTCGGCGTGTTCCTGATCTCGGTCGGCATGGCGCTCGATCTCAGACTCGTCGCGCGGTACTGGCCCGAACTGCTCGCGGCGATCGCAGGGGTGATGGCGGTCAAGACGCTCGTCACCATGGTTGCGCTTCGCCTGTCGGGCACGCGGCCGGGCGTCGCCGCCGAAACCGGCGTGCTGATGGCCAGCCCCTCGGAAACCACGCTGATCGTGCTCGCGGCGGCGGGCGCGGCGGGGCTGATCCAGCCGTCGACCGCGGCGTTCTGGACCACCGTTACCGCGATCGGCCTGACGATCACCCCGCTCCTCGCCAAGGGCGGCCGCCTGATCGCCCGACGGATCGAGGCTAAAGCAGGCGGGCCGACCGAACCTGCGGACCTCGGCAGTGTCGTGTCGAACGGCACCGTCGTGGTCGGCTTCGGCCGCGTCGGCCGCACCATCGCCGACATGCTGCGCGCGCATGACAAGCCCTATCTCGCGATCGAGGCCGATATCGACGTCGTCAACATGGCGCGCGCCGAGGGCTATCACGTCCAGTTCGGCGACGTGGCGCGATCGGACATGGTCGATCGCCTGAACCTCGGCCATGCCAAGGCGCTGGTCATCACGATGGACGATCCGGTGTTGAGCGTCCGGCTGACGCGGCGGGTGCGCGGCTGGGTGCCCAATCTGCCGATCATCGTCCGCGCGCGTGACGCCGCGCACGCCGCCGCGCTCTATCGCGCGGGGGCGACCGACGCGGTGCCCGAAACGCTCGAAAGCTCGCTGCAATTGTCGGAGGCACTGCTCGTCGATCTGGGCGTCGCGGTCGGGCCGGTGATCGCCTCGATCCACGAGAAGCGCGACGAGATGCGCAAGACGATCAAGGACGCGGCCGGGCTCGAGCGCGAGCCGCGCATCCGCCGCGTCCGCCAGGCTGAAGCTTGAGCACGCCCGCACAGGCCGGCCTTGGCCGGCCGCGGCCGACGCTGGGGCCGATCGACCTGCTCGCGCTGATCGTCGGCATCGTCATCGGTGCGGGCATCTTTCGCACCCCTGCCCTTGTCGCGGGAATGGCGGGGAGCGAGGGCGCGCTCGTCGCGGTCTGGGTCGCCGGCGGACTGCTCTCGATCGTCGGCGCCCTCTGCTATGCCGAGCTTGCCGCCACCTATCCGCATGTCGGCGGCGACTATCACTTTCTCGGCCTCGCCTACGGCCCACGCATCGCCTTCCTCTATGGCTGGGCGCGGCTGGCCGTCATCCAGACGGGCTCGCTGGCACTCCTCGCCTATGTCTGCGGCGACTATCTTCAGGCGCTGCTGCCGCTCGGCCCCGTCGGCTCGAGTCTGTGGGCGGGTACAGCCGTCATCGTCATCACCGCGATCAACTGGCTGGGCGTGCGCGAGGGGGCGGCGGTGCAGCGCTGGCTGACGCTGGCCGAGGTCGGAGGACTCGTGCTGCTGATCGTCGCCGGCTATGCCGCCGATCGCGCGCCCCCCGCACCGGTGACGGCCGGGGGCGGATCGGTCGGGCTGATGCTCGTCTACGTCCTCCTCACCTATGGCGGGTGGAGCGAGGCGGCGTATCTGTCGGCGGAGGTGCGTGGCAGCAAGCGGCGCATCGCCTCGGTCCTCGTCGCGGGGCTCGCGCTCGTCACCGCGCTCTACGTCCTCGCCAACCTCGCCTTCGTTAACGCGCTCGGCCTTGACGGGGTGGCAAAGAGCGAGGCGGTCGCGGCAGAGGTCGCACGCGCCGCGTTCGGCCCCACCGGTGCCGCGCTGATCGCCGGCGCCGTCGCGATCGCGGCGCTGACCTCGGCCAACGCGACCGCGATCACCGGCGCGCGGACGACCTGCGCGATCGGCCGCGAGTATCCGGCGCTCCGCTGGCTGGGCCGCTGGAACGAGGCGCGGGATACGCCCGCCAATGCGCTGCTTACGCAAGCGGCGATCGCCCTGCTGCTGGTCGGCGCCGGGGCGGCCGCACGTGACGGGTTTGCGCTGGTGGTCGACTACACCGCGCCGGTCTTCTGGCTGTTTCTGCTGCTTACCGGCCTGTCGCTGTTCATCCTCCGCCGGCGCGACGCCGCGATCGAGCGGCCCTTCCGTGTGCCGCTCTATCCGGTGACGCCGGCACTTTTTTGCGCGACGACCGCTTATCTCCTGTGGTCGAGCCTCACCTATACCGGCTGGGGCGCGCTTGCGGGGTGCGCGGTGCTGGCGGCGGGCGCGGCGCTCCTCCTGTTCCTGAAACCGGCCGCGACGGAGATGGCGTCATGAAATCGCTGATGCTCTGCCTTGCCCTGATCGCTGCGCCCGCCATTGGCCAGACCCCGCCACAGAACCCGCCCGAGCGACTGCCCGACGTCATCTATGTTCCCACCCCGCCCGAGGTGGTGGCGGCAATGCTCGACCTTGCCGAACTTAAGGACGGGGATGTGCTCTACGACTTGGGCTCGGGCGACGGACGCATCCCGATCGCCGCGGTCAAGCGCAACCGCGTGAAGGCGACGGGCATCGACATCGACCCCACCCGCATCGGCGAGGCCCGCGAGAATGCGCGCGCGCAAGGCGTCGAGGGCAAGGTGACGTTTAAACAGGACGACATCTTCACCACCGACTTTTCGGACGCGAGCGTGGTCACGCTCTATTTGCTCGATTCGCTCAATGAAAAGCTGCGCCCGCGGCTGATGCAGCTGAAGCCGGGCACCCGGATCGTCAGCCACGCCTTCCGAATGGGCGACTGGCAGCCCGAGGCCGAGCGCGATATCGGCGGCCGCCGCATCTTCCTGTGGCGCGTGCCCAAACGATGAGCCGCGTCACCGCTTCTTGAAGAGAAGCCACATTCTGGGGCGGCCGGTCGGCTTCCTGACACCGTCGATCCGCTCGACGCGCAGGATCGGGATGGGCCTCAGGATCATCTGGCCCTTCATCGCATCGAACCCGCCACCGGTCGGCACCGCCAGGATCCGCTTGGCGACTGCCATTCCGGCGATAACCCGCCCGAACGCGGCATAGCCCAAATAACCTTCGCGCCCGTCGAGCTGTGGCGCCGGGCCGACGCAGATCACCCAATTGCCGCCCGCCGACTTGGGATTGGCCCCCCGCGCCATCGAGATCGCGCCATCGACATGGCGCAGCCCCGTTTTGGTCGTCGGCTCGAACGCAAAGGGCGGCAGGATGCGGCGCGCGTCGGTCTGGATCCCGCCCTGGATGAAACCGGTGCCGGGGATCTTCTTCGATCGCGCCGCGCGATAGAAGCGCGTGCCGTCGAACCGCTCGTCATCGACATAGGCGAGGAAGTTGGCGGTCGTCGCCGGTGCCCGCCGCGCATCCAGCGCGACGATGATCGCACCCACCGGCGTCACGATCCGAACCCGCACGACGGCCGGCTCGCGCGCGGCGGCCGCGCGCGGGGCGGCCAGCAGCGCCGCACCGCCCGCGATCAGCCCTCGCCGCGTCAGCAAGGTCAGCGCGCCATGCCCCCCGCCGCCAGCACCGCGAGCGTCACGAGGTCGCTCGCCGTCGCGGTCATCGGCGCGATCTGGACGTTCTTCTCCATCCCGATCAGCATCGGCCCGATCATCTGGTCGCCGCCAAGCTCGCGCAGCAGCTTGGCCGAGATGTTGGCCGACTGAAGGCCCGGCATGATGAGCACGTTGGCTGGCTCGGACAGGCGGGCGAAGGGATAGTTGGCGAGCTGCTTGGCGTTGAGCGCGACGTCGGGCGCCATTTCGCCCTCATACTCGAAGCCCGGCTGGCGCTTGTCGAGCGCGCTCACCGCCTCGCGGATGTTGTCGAGCCACTTGCCCTCGGGATTGCCGAAGGTCGAGTAGCTGAGGAACGCAACGCGCGGCTCGTGGCCCATGCGCCGCGCGACCTGCGCCGTCGCCTCGGCGATGTCCGCCAGTTCCTCGCCGGTCGGCCGCTCGTTGACGGTCGTGTCCGCGATGAAGACGGTATGCGTCTGGCCCACCAGCACATGGATGCCGAACGGCGTGCGGCCGGGCGCCGGGTCGATCACGCGCTTGATCTCGCGCATCGACTGGGCATAGGCGCGGGTGACGCCGGTAATCATCGCATCCCCCTCGCCGAGCTGGAGGAGCAGCGCGCCGAAGATGTTGCGGTCCTGGTTAACCATCCGCTCGCATTCGCGGCGCAAGAAGCCGCGCCGCTGAAGGCGGGCGTAGAGGAAGTCGACCATCGCCGGGACGAGCGGCGAGATGCGGCTGTTATGCACCTCGAAGCTCTCGGGATCGGCGACGCCGAGCGCCTTGAGCCGATCGTGCACGTCGTCGCGGCCGACCAGCACCGGCGTGCCGTAGCCGCCGTCGCGAAAGGCGATCGCTGCGCGCAGCACGACCTCTTCCTCGCCCTCGGCGAAGATGACGCGCTTCGGCCGGGCGCGCGCGCCCTCATAGGCAAGGCTGAGTACCGCAGTGGTCGGGTTCAGCCGCGCGCGCAGGCTGGTGCGGTAAGCCGCCATGTCGAGGATCGGCCGCGTCGCGACACCCGAGTCCATCGCTGCCTTGGCAACGGCAGCCGACACGACCTCCATCAGTCGCGGGTCGAAGGGCGCGGGAATGATGTATTCGGGGCCGAAGCTGTGCTGCACGCCATAGGCCGCCGCCACTTCGTCAGGCACCCGGTCGCGCGCCAGCTCGGCGATGGCGTTGGCGGCAGCGATCTTCATCGCGTCGTTGATCCCCGTCGCCCGCACGTCGAGCGCGCCGCGGAAGATGAAGGGGAAGCCGATGACGTTGTTGACCTGATTGGGATAGTCCGACCGGCCCGTTGCGATAATCGCGTCGGGTCGCGCCGCCTTGGCGAGTTCGGGCCGGATCTCGGGCTCGGGATTGGCCATCGCGAAGATGATCGGCGCGGGCGCCATGTCCTTGACCATCTCGGGCTTGAGCGCGCCCGCCGCCGACAGACCCAGAAACACGTCGGCGCCGTGTAGCGCCTCGGTCAGGGTGCGCGCCTCGGTGGCGGCGGCGTGCGCCGACTGCCACTGGTTCACGTCGTCGCGCCCCTGATAGATGACGCCCGTGCGATCGCACATGATAACGTTGTCGTGGCGAACCCCCATCGCCTTGACGAGCTCGGTGCAGGCGATCGCCGCCGCGCCCGCGCCGTTCACGACGACCTTGATATCGCTGAGCCGCCGCCCCGTCAGCAGGCAGGCGTTGATGAGGCCCGCGGCGGTGATGATCGCGGTGCCGTGCTGGTCGTCATGGAATACGGGAATGTTCATCCGCTCGCGCAGCGTCTGCTCGATGATGAAGCATTCGGGTGCCTTGATATCCTCAAGGTTGATGCCGCCGAAACTCGGCTCCATCAGCTCGACTGCGTCAATGATGCGATCGACGTCCTCGGTCTTCAGCTCGATATCGATCGAATCAACGTCGGCGAAGCGCTTGAAGAGCACCGCCTTGCCCTCCATCACCGGCTTCGAGGCGAGCGCGCCGAGATTGCCGAGGCCCAAGATAGCGGTACCGTTCGAGATCACGGCAACGAGATTGCCCTTGGCGGTATAGTCGTAGGCGGTCGACGGATCCTCGGCGATCGCCTTCACCGGCCAGGCGACGCCCGGTGAATAGGCGAGCGCCAGGTCGCGCTGCGTCGTCAGCGGCTTCGATGCGACGATCTCGATCTTGCCCGGCCGGCCCTCCGCATGGAAACGCAGCGCCTCGCGCTCGGTGAACTGGTCGGCGGGTACATCGGTCATGCTGCGCAGCGCTCCGGGGACGGGAATGACGCTACGGCTCTTGGCCGCTCGGGCCGCGAAGGGCAACCCCGCTAGGCAAGTGGTTAGCTGCCGCCTAAAGGCCGGGGATGATCGCGGACGCCCCCTTCCACCGCCCATGACAACCAGCGCGCCGACGCCGATGATGGCGCAATATCTGACGCTGAAGGAAGAGGCGGGTGACTGCCTGCTCTTCTATCGCATGGGCGACTTCTTCGAATTGTTCTTCGACGATGCGAAGGTCGCCAGCGCTGTCCTCGACATCGCCTTGACCGCGCGCGGCGAGCATGACGGGGAGAAGATTCCGATGTGCGGCGTGCCGATCCACGCCGCCACCGCCTATCTTCAGCGGCTCATCAAGGCCGGGCACCGCGTCGCCATCGCCGAACAGGTCGAGACGCCAGAGGAAGCCAAGAAGCGCGGCGGGTCAAAGGCGCTGGTCGCGCGCGCGATCGTCCGCGTCGTCACGGCGGGCACGCTGACCGAGGAGGCGCTGCTCGACTCGCGCGTCGCCAACTGGTGCGTTGCGGTGGGCGAGGCGGGCGGCGCGGTCGCCGTGGCCGCCGCCGAAGTGTCGACCGGCCGGTTCGAGCTGTTCGAGACCGACGCCGCGGCACTCGGCGCCACGCTCGCTCGCCTGTCGCCGGCGGAGACCGTCGTCGCCGAGGGGTCGCCAGTCGAGGCCACCGTCTATCGCCCGCGCGGCGAGTTCGACAGCGCGAAGGGAGAGGCGCGGCTGAAGGCGCTGTATGGCGTCGCCACGCTCGACGGTTTCGGCCAGTTCGACCGTGCGTCGCTGGCGGCGGCGGGGGGCCTCATCGCCTATCTCGACCATACGGCGAAGGGCGCGCTCCCGTTCCTGCGCCCGCCCGTCCGTCACGCCGGCGGTGCGACGATGGCGATCGATGCGGCGACGCGCGAAAGCCTTGAGCTTACCTGCACGCAGGCCGGTGCGCGGGCTGGCAGTCTGCTCGACGCCGTGGATCGCACCGTCACCGGCGCCGGTGCGCGGCTGCTTGCCGCCGACCTCTCCGCACCGCTGATGGACAGCGACGCAATCGGCGCCAGGCTCGATCTCGTCCAACGCTTCCATGACGAGGGTAGTCTCCGCGAGCGAGTGCGCGCGAAGCTGCGCGCGCTGCCCGATATCGGCCGCGCGCTCGGCCGCATCGTCGCCGGACGCGGAAGCCCGCGCGACCTTGGCCAGTTGCGCGATGGCCTCGACGCCGCGTGGCAACTCGGCGAGAGCCTGTCGAAGATAGCCGCGCCGCCCCCGCTCCTCGCCGACCTCGGCCCGCGACTGCGGGGGCACGGCGCACTGATCGACCTTTTGCAGCGCGCGCTTGTCCCCGCGCCGCCGATCGAGACGGCGCAGGGCGGCTACATCGCCGAGGGGTTCGATCCCGCGCTCGACGACCTGCGCGCGGCCGGCGCCGGGGGCCGGCGCGTCATCGCCGCGCTCGAGGCCGAATATCGCACCCGTACCGGCATCGCCGCGCTCAAGATCCGCCACAACGGCGTGCTCGGCTATCATGTCGAGGTGCCCGCGCGCGCCGCCGACAAGCTGATGGCCGAGGGGAGCGGCTTCACTCATCGTCAGACGCTGGCCGGCGTCGTCCGCTTCAACGCTCCCGAACTGCATGAAGCCGCGCTCCGCGTGACTCAGGCGGGCAACCATGCCCTCGCTGCCGAGGCCGCGCATCTCGAAACGCTGATCGAGGAAGCGATGGCGCGGCGCGAGCCGATCGCCGCCACCGCCGATGCGCTCGCCCGGATCGACGTGGCCGCAAGCCTTGCCGAACGAGCGGTCGAGGGCGGGTGGTCGCGCCCCGCCTTGGTCGATCACGCCTGCTTCGAGGTCGAGGGCGGCCGCCATCCGGTGGTCGAGGCAGCGCTTGCCAAGCGAGCGGAGCGCTTCGTCGCCAATGACTGTGCGCTCGGCGAGGACTCGCGCCTTTGGCTCGTCACCGGGCCGAACATGGGCGGCAAGTCGACCTTCCTGCGCCAGAACGCGCTGATCGCCGTCCTTGCACAGGCGGGCAGCTACGTCCCCGCAACCCGCGCGCGCATCGGCCTGGTCGATCGCCTGTTCAGCCGCGTGGGCGCCAGCGACAATCTTGCGCGCGGGCGCTCGACCTTCATGGTCGAAATGGTCGAAACCGCCGCGATCCTTGCTCAGGCGACTCCCCAGAGCTTCGTCATCCTCGACGAGGTGGGGCGCGGCACCTCGACCTATGACGGGCTCGCCATCGCCTGGGCGGTGGTGGAGGCGATCCACGAGGTCAATCGCTGCCGCTGCCTGTTCGCGACGCACTATCACGAGCTGACGCGGCTCGCCGAGCGGTGCCAGGCGCTCCGCCTCCACCATGTCCGCGCGCGCGAATGGAAGGGCGATCTCGTCCTTCTTCACGAGCTCGCCCCTGGCCCCGCCGATCGCAGCTACGGCATTGCCGTCGCCCGGCTCGCCGGCCTGCCCCCGGCGACGGTCGCGCGGGCGAAGGCTGTGCTGGCGAAGCTGGAGGCGGGGCGGGCGAAGACCGGCGGTCTGGCCGCGGGTCTCGACGACCTGCCCCTATTTGCCGCCGCCGCGGAGCAGGAGGCGCAGGAGGTCGATGCGCTACGGGACATGCTCGCCGCCATCGACGTCGATGCGCTGTCCCCGCGCGAGGCGCTCGACGCGCTCTACAGGCTCAAGTCGCTGGCCGCCGAACCTGCGCGTTAGATGAACGAGCGGCCCACGCCCCGTTCAGGCGAATCGGCCTAGTGCAGCTTCACCGGGAACGCCGGATCGGCTGAACGTTTCGTTCATGAAACTCTCTGCCGAAACCGACGTTCAGAGGGGCGAGATTGAGAATTAGGGAGTTTGAACCATGCGTAATCTGATGATGGCGGTTGCCGCCGCCGGCCTGATCGTTCCCGCCGCCGCGGTGGTCCCGACCACCAAGGCCGAGGCTTCGGCGCAGAAGCGCTACAAGTACCGCGAGTGGCGCGGTCGTGACGGTCGCCGTTACTGCCGCAAGCCCGATGGCACGACCGGTCTGCTGGTCGGCGGTGTCGCGGGTGCGCTGGTCGGCCGCACGATCGACACGCGCGGCGACCGTACGCTCGGCACGCTGCTCGGGGCCGGTGCGGGTGCGCTGGCAGGCCGCGAGATCGAGCGCAGCGGCCAGCGTCGCTGCCGCTGACGCGATCATCCGAAAAGATGTAACGAAGGGCGGGCATCCATTGCCCGCCCTTTTCGTTTGGGCGACGCACCCACAAAGGAGAAGCCTGAGATGACGACCCGCAGCGCCAGCGCGAAATATGAAGGCCTCGGCAAGGAGGGCAAGGGCCACGTCTCGCTCCAGTCGGGCGTGCTCAAGGACCAGTTCTATGGCTTCAACACCCGCTTCGCCGACGAGCCCGGCACCAATCCCGAGGAGCTGGTCGCCGCCGCCCACGCCTCCTGCTTCACCATGGCGCTCAGCTTCGCGCTCGCGGGCGCCGGCTACACGGACGGAACGCTCGAGACCACCGCGAAGGTGACGCTCGACAAGGACGGCGACGGCTTCAAGATCACCCGCTCTGCCCTGACCCTTGCGGCGCAAGTCGGCGGGATCGAGCCCGCCGAGTTCGAGCGGATCGCGGGCGAGGCCAAGGCCGGCTGTCCGATCTCGAAGCTGCTCAATGCCGAGATCACGCTCGAGCATACGCTCAACGCGTGATGCACGGCGCGGGAAGGTGGCGGATCGCTTAACCTTCCCGCGCTAGACGGGCGCGATGCTGCGCGCCCTTACGCTATCCACGCTGTTCCCCGACGCGAAGCGGCCGAACTTCGGCGTGTTTGTCGAGCGACAGACGCTCGGGTTGGCGGCGCTGCCAGAGACCGAGGTGCGGGTGGTCGCGCCGGTCGGCCTGCCGCCATTCCCGCTGTCGCGGTACCCGAGCTATCGCGGGCTGGCGGGTTTGCCGCGAGCCGAAATGTGGAAGGGGCTTGCGGTCGAGCGGCCGCGCTTCCTCAACCTGCCCGCCACGAGCGGCCGCTTCCACGCGGCAATGCTTTCCCGAGCGCTGACGCCAGCGCTCGAGCGCATCCGCCGCAACTTTGCGTTCGACGTGATCGACGCCTCCTTCTTCTTTCCCGACGGTCCGGCCGCGGTGGCGCTCGGCCGGCGCTTCGGGGTGCCGGTATCGATCAAGGCGCGCGGGGCCGACATCCACCACTGGGGCCGATCGCCTGCCACTGCCGCTGCAGTGCACGCGGCGGGCGAGGCGGCCGACGGCCTGCTCGCGGTCAGCGCGGCGATGCGCGAGGACATGATCGCGCTGGGCATGCCCGCGGACCGCATCGCCGTGCACCACACTGGCGTCGACCAGACGCGCTTTCGTCCCGATCCGACGGCGCGGAAGGCGCTCGGGGTCGAGGGGCCGCTCGTCGCTTCGATCGGCGCGCTGATCCCGCGCAAGGGGCACGATATCGTCATCGATGCTGTCGCGCGGCTGCCCGGCGTGTCGCTGCGCATTGCCGGCGACGGCCCCGAGCGCGCGGCGCTTCAGGCGCAGATCGATCGGCTTGGCGTCGGCAACCGGGTGCGGCTGCTGGGGCCGATCGCGCATGATGCCCTGCCCCCGCTCCTCGCCGCCGCAGACGTGATGGCCCTCGCATCGTCGTCGGAGGGGCTCGCCAATGCCTGGGTCGAGGCGCTGGCGAGCGGCACGCCGGTCGCCATCCCTGACGCCGGCGGCGCGCGCGAGGTGGTCGACCGGCTTGAGGCCGGGCGGATCGTCGATCGGACGCCAGAGGCGTTCGCGGCGGCGATCAATGAGCTACTGGACGCGCCGCCGGACCGCGAACTGGTCCGTGCCGCCGCGGCGCGCTTCTCCTGGGAGCGCAATGCCGAGACGTTGCGCGCTCACCTTCAAACATTGGTCCGCAGCCGACTTGGCGGACAGAAACGGGCTTAACCCGACCGCAGCAGCGCGACGCCGGCATCACGCTCGAACAGATAGAGCGCCAGCCGCGCCGCCTCCCCCCGCGGCCCGCTGAGCCCCCCATCGCGATCGACGAGGAGCCGCGCGTCGGCATTGGCGACGGGCAGCAGCTCGCCCAGCATCTCGGGGGCGGCCAGCCGGAACGCCGCTTCCCCCGACTGGCGCGTGCCGAGCAGTTCGCCCGCGCCGCGCAGTTCGAGATCGCGCTCGGCGATGACGAAGCCGTCATTGGTCTCGCGCATCAGCGCCAGTCGCGCCCGCGATGTTTCGGACAACCCGCCGCCGCGCAGCAGCAGGCAGATCGACTTGCCGCCACCCCGCCCCACCCGCCCGCGCAACTGGTGCAGCTGGGCGAGGCCGAAGCGGTCGGCATGCTCGATGACGATCAGCGTGGCGTTGGGCACGTCGACCCCGACCTCGATCACCGTCGTCGCGACAAGCACGCCCGCGCGCGCCGAAGAGAAGCGCGCCATCTCCGCATCCTTCTCGGGCGGCTTGATGCGACCATGGACCAGCGCCACCGCGTCCTCACCGAAGCGTTTGCGCAGCACTTCCGCGCGCATCTGGGCGGCGGCCATGTCGGACTTCTCGCTCTCCTCGACGAGCGGGCAGACCCAATAGGCCTGGCCCCCGCCGGCGAGGTGCCGGCCCAGCCCCTCGATCACCTCGGCCAGCCGGTCTTCCGAGACCACCCGCGTCTCGATCGGCTCGCGCCCCGGCGGCATCTCGTCGAGCCGGCTCACGTCCATCTCGCCATATTGGGCGAGCGTCAGCGTGCGCGGGATCGGCGTCGCGGTCATGACGAGGAGGTGCGGCGGCCGCTCGGCCTTGGCCTGGAGGAGCATCCGCTGCGCAACGCCGAAGCGGTGCTGTTCGTCCACGACGACGAGGCCGAGGTCACGGTACGTCACCGCCTCCTGAAAGATCGCGTGCGTGCCGATCAGGATGTCGATCTCCCCCGCCGCAAGCCCCATCAGCGTCGCCTCGCGCACCCGCCCCTTGTCGCGGCCGGTCAGGATCGCGACGCGGGCGATGCCCGACAGGGTGCGCGACAGGTTCTCGTAATGCTGCCGCGCGAGAATCTCGGTCGGCGCGAGCAATGCGCCCTGCGCCCCGCCCTCGACCGCGATCAGCAGCGCCATCGTCGCGACCAGCGTCTTGCCCGACCCGACATCGCCCTGCAGCAGCCGGAGCATTGGCCGCGCCTGCGCCATGTCGCCCTCGATCTCGGCCACCGTCCGCGACTGTGCGCCGGTGGGCGTGTAGGGCAGGTTCAGCCTCGCACGCAGCCGCCCGTCCCCGGCGAGCGCCCGCCCTCGCTTCGCCCGCGCCTCGCCGCGCACCAGCAGCAGCGCCAACTGGTTGGCGAACAGCTCGTCATAGGCGAGCCGCGCCCGCGCCGGCCCGTCGCTGGGGTCGGCATGGATGCGCGCCAGCGCCTCCCGCCAGCCGGGCCATTGCCGCTGTGCCAACACGCTCGGCTCGATCCATTCGGGCAGGTCAGGGGCGCGCTCGATCGCCTGCGCGGCGAACCCGGCAAGGCGCTTCGAGTTGATGCCCTCCGACTGCGGATAGATCGCCTCCCGCCCACCGACCGTCTCGGCTTCTTCGGGCGCAACCACGATGTCGGGGTGAACAATCTGGAGCATCTCACCATAGGTTTCGAGCTTGCCCGACACGAAGCGCGGTTCGTTCAGCGGAAACAGCTTCTTCACCCAGCCTGAATGGCCGCCGAAATAGGTGAGCGCGACGGCATTGCCCGCGCCGTCGGTGGCGATCGCCCGGGTCGGCCCACGACCGCTGGACGTTCGATAGTCGATCGCGGTCAGCACGATCGCGATCACCAGCCCAGCGTCGGCTGGATCAAGCCGGTCGCGCCGCACCCGATCGACATAGCCGGTGGGCAGGTGGAACGCCATGTCGACGACGCGCGCGATCTTCAGCCGTTCGAGCGGCTTGGCGAGCGCCGGTCCCACGCCCTTGAGCGCGGTGATCTCTGCAAACAGCGGATTGAGCAATTGGGGTCGCATGCCTATTTCGCCCCATACACCAGCCGACGGCCGCCGCCAGCGCCCGCCGGCCATTCGGCATTGGAGGATCGCCCATGGATCGCGAACATCGCCTCAAGCGCCTGCGCTTTCGTGCCTGGCACCGCGGGACCAAGGAAGCGGACCTGCTGATCGGCGGCTTTTTCGACCGGCATCATGGCGGCTGGGGCGATGCGGAGATCGACCTGTTCGAGCGGCTGGTGGAGGAACAGGATGTCGACATCATGGGCTGGGCGACGGGCTCGCAGCCGGTGCCGCCCGAATATCGTGGGCCGATGATGCAGGCGCTGGAGGCGCTGAACTACGTGCCGATCGCGGAATAGGCAGCGAGTGACCTCAAAAATCCGTTCGCGCTGAGCCTGTCGAAGCGTTGTCCTGCCTTCCGGCCATTGCCAAGAAGGACAGTGCTTCGACAAGCCCAATACGCACGGCTCTTAACGTGACCAATCAAGGCGTTTGATGCCCGACCTCTCGAAGATCCTCACCGCAAAGCATCCCCTCACGCTCGCGGGCGTGCCGAGCGGCTTCCTTCCCTCGCTGCTCGCCGACCTCACCCGTGCGGCGTCCGGCGGCGCGGTGTTCGTCGCGACCGACGACAATGAAATGCGCGCGATCGCCGCGACCGCGCCCTATTTCGCGCCCGAGATCGAGGTCGTGCAGTTCCCCGCCTGGGACTGCCTCCCCTACGACCGCGCCAGCCCGTCGCTCCGCGTCATGTCGGAGCGGCTGGCGGCGCTCCACACGCTTCAGCAGAAGCCGACGCGCCCGCGCCTGTTCCTGACGACGGTCAACGCCGCGACGCAGCGCGTCCTGACCCGCTTCCGCGTCCGCCAGCTCGTCGCCCGCCTCGCGCCCGGCGAGCGCATCTCGCTCGACAAGCTGACCGCCTTGCTCGCCGGCAACGGCTATGTCCGCACCGATACCGTGCATGACGCGGGCGAGTTCGCGATCCGGGGCGGGTTGGTCGACCTGTTTCCCTCGGGCGCCGAACAGGCGCTGCGCCTCGACTTCTTCGGCGACGAGATCGAGAGCGTGCGCACCTTCGACCCCGCCGATCAGCGAACGACCGGCCGGATCGACGGCTTCACCCTTCTTCCAGCGTCCGAAGCGTTGCTCGACGAGGACACGATCAAGCGCTTCCGCACCCGATACCGCGAGCGGTTCGGCGCGACCGCGACGGGCGATCCGCTCTATCAGGCGATCAGCGACGGCCGCCGCCTCGCCGGCATGGAGCATTGGCTGCCGCTGTTCGAAGAGCGGCTGGAGACGCTGTTCGACCATCTGCCCGCCGATGCCGTCATCGTCCGCGACGCCAATGCCGTGTCGGCGGCGGACTCGCGGTTCGAGGGGATCGCCGACTATCAGGCCAACCGCGTCCGCGCCCAGTCGAGCGATCCGGGCAGCTATCGCCCGCTCGGCCAGGACCAGCTCTACCTCCTCGCCGAGGAATGGGCGAAGCGCGTGGAGGAGGCCCCCGCGCACCTCGTCACCACCTTCCACGAGCCCGAAAGCGCCCGTGTCCTCGACTTCGGCGTCGACGGCCCGCGCGACTTCACGCCCGAGCGGACCGCGCAGGCCAACGTCTATGAGGCGGTGGCCGAGCATGTCGAGAAACTGCGGAAAGAAGGCCGCAAGCCGATCCTCGCCAGCTATTCGGGCGGTGCGCGCGAGAGGCTGATGGGCCTGCTCGTCGATCACGGGCTGAAGGGCGCAGTGCTGGCCGACACGTGGCAGGAGGCACTGGGCAAGGCCGACACCTCGAAAAGCTTCGGCGTCAGCCTGATCGTCCTGCCCCTCGACCACGGTTTCACTGCCCCGGGCGTCGCGGTGCTGACCGAGCAGGACATGCTCGGCGACCGGCTGATCCGGCGAAAGAAGCGCAAGAAGTCGACCGACGCCTTCCTCGCCGAACTCGCCACGCTGTCGCCCGGCGACCTCGTCGTCCATGTCGATCATGGCATCGGCCGGTACGAGGGGCTGACGCAGATCCCGGTGCAAAAGGCACCGCACGACTGCGTCGCACTGACCTATGCCGGCGGCGATAAGCTCTACGTTCCGGTCGAGAACCTCGAGGTGCTGAGCCGCTACGGATCGAGCGAAGAGGGCGCGAGCCTTGACCGGCTCGGCGGCGAGGGCTGGCAGCGGCGCAAGGCGGCGATGAAGGAGCGCATCCGCGAGATCGCGGGCGAGCTCATCAAGACCGCCGCCAAGCGCGCGCTCCGCCCCGGCCAGGTCGCCGAGCCCGATGCCGGCGGCTACCCCGCCTTCCTCGATCGTTTCCCATATGAGGAGACCGAGGATCAGGATCGCGCCATCGACGATGTGCTCGGCGATCTGGGATCGGGCAAGCCGATGGATCGTCTGGTCGTCGGCGACGTCGGCTTCGGCAAGACCGAGGTGGCGCTGCGCGCCGCCTTCGTCGCGGCGATGGCCGGGATGCAGGTCGCGGTCATCTGTCCGACCACGCTGCTCGCGCGCCAGCACTACACCAATTTCTCCGCGCGGTTCGAAGGGTTCCCGATCAACATCGGCCGCATCAGCCGCCTGGTCCCCGCGCCCGAGATCAAGAAGGTGAAGGAGGGGCTCGCCGCCGGTACGATCGACGTCGTCATCGGCACGCATGCGCTGCTCGCCAAGGGTCTCGACTTCAAGCGCCTCGGCCTCGTCATCGTGGACGAGGAGCAGCGCTTCGGCGTCACTCACAAGGAACGGCTGAAGGCGCTGAAGGCCGACGTGCATGTCCTTACCCTCACCGCCACGCCGATCCCGCGCACGCTCCAGATGGCGATGTCCGGCCTGCGCGACTTGTCGGTGATCCAGACGCCGCCGGTCGATCGCCTTGCGGTGCGCACCTATGTCATGCCGTGGGACCCCGTCGTCCTGCGCGAGGCACTGCTGCGCGAGCATTATCGAGGCGGGCAGAGCTATTTCGTCACCCCGCGCATCGCCGACCTGCCCGAGATCGAGGAGTTCCTCCGCAACGAAGTGCCCGAGGTCCGCTACGTCGTCGCTCACGGCCAGATGGCGGCGAGCGAGGTCGAGGAGCGCATGTCCGCCTTCTACGACAAGAAGTTCGAGGTGCTGATCTCGACCACCATCGTCGAAAGCGGCCTCGACATCCCGAGCGCCAACACGATGATCGTAAACCGCGCCGACAAGTTCGGCTTGGCGCAACTCTACCAGCTGCGCGGCCGTGTCGGGCGAGCGAAGACACGCGCCTATGCCTATCTCACGACGCCGCCCGAACGGCTGATGACCGAGGCGGCGGACAAAAGACTGAAGGTACTCTCCGACCTCGATTCGCTGGGCGCCGGGTTCCAGCTCGCCAGCCACGACCTCGACATTCGCGGCGCGGGCAATCTGCTTGGCGACGAGCAGTCGGGGCACATCAAGGAAGTCGGCTACGAACTCTACCAGGCGATGCTGGAGGAGGCGATTCTGGAGGCCAAGTCGGGCCGCACCGCCGACGACGGCGACCTCAAGCCCACCGACTTCTCGCCGCAGATCACCGTCGACGCGCCGATCATGCTGCCGGAGGACTTCATCCCCGACCTAGACCTGCGCATGGGCCTCTACCGACGCCTCAACGACGTCGAGGACCGCCGCGGGATCGAGGCGTTCGCCGCCGAGCTCATCGATCGCTTCGGCAAGCTGCCCGAGGCGACCGAGAACCTCCTCATATTGATGGAGGCGAAGCTCAACGCGAAGAAGGCGTGCATCGCCAAGCTCGACGTGGGGCCGAAGGGCGCGCTCATCAGCTTCGCCAAGGATTACTTTCCCAACGTCGACGGGCTGATGGCCTATGTCGGGCGCCTCGAGGGAACGGCGAAGCTGCGCCCGGACATGAGGCTGGTGGTCAATCGCCCGTTCGCGACGCCCAAGGCGCGCCTGAACGCGGCGCTCCAGATCAGTCGTGGATTGGCGAAGGCGGCGGGCTGACCGTCCCGCCAAGCTGACAAACAAAACGGGCGCGGCCTCCGATCGGAAGCCGCGCCCATCTTGCTTGAACCGGAGCGGGTCACCCCGCTCCGACCAAATCAATAGCGATAGTGATCCGGCTTGAACGGCCCCTCGACCGGCACGCCGATATAGCTTGCCTGCTTCTCGGACAGCTTCGACAGCTTCACGCCCAGCTTTTCGAGGTGCAGCGCCGCGACCTTCTCGTCGAGGTGCTTGGGCAGGACATAGACCTTGTTCTCGTACTTCTCGCCGGCCGTCCACAGCTCGATCTGCGCGAGCGTCTGGTTGGTGAAGCTCGACGACATGACGAACGACGGGTGGCCGGTCGCGCAGCCAAGGTTCACGAGGCGGCCCTTGGCCAGCACGATGATCTGCTTGCCGTCGGGGAACTCGACGAGGTCCGTGCCCGGCTTCACCTCGGTCCACTTGTAGTTCGACAGCGCCGCGATCTGGATCTCGCTGTCGAAGTGGCCGATGTTGCAGACGATCGACATCGGCTTCATCGCCTTCATGTGATCGGCGGTGATGACGTCGGCATTGCCGGTCGCGGTGCAGAAGATGTCGGCGCGGCCCACGGCCTCCTCCATCGTCACGACCTCATAGCCCTCCATCGCCGCCTGCAGGGCGCAGATCGGGTCGATCTCGGTCACGAGCACGCGCGCGCCGCCGTTGCGGAGCGACGCCGCCGAGCCCTTGCCTACATCGCCGAAGCCCGCGACGACCGCGACCTTGCCCGCGAGCATCACGTCGGTGGCGCGGCGGATCGCGTCGACTAGCGATTCCTTGCAGCCGTAGAGGTTGTCGAACTTCGACTTGGTGACGCTGTCGTTAACGTTGATCGCCGGGAAGGGCAGCTCGCCCTTCTTGGCGATCTCATAGAGCCGGTGGACGCCGGTGGTGGTCTCTTCGCTGACGCCCTTCAGGTTCTTGACCGTCTCGGTCAGATAGCCGGGCTTGCGTGCGATGAAGGCCTTGAGCGCGCGCTGGAACTCGACCTCTTCGGCGTTCTCGGGCTCGGGCAGCGTCGCGCCGGCCTCGAGCTTCGCGCCCCACAGCGCGAACATGGTCGCGTCGCCGCCGTCGTCGAGGATCAGGTTGGCCGTCGTGCCCGAACCGTCACGATCCCAGTCGAAGATCTCGCCGACATAGTCCCAGTAATCGGCCAGCGTCTCGCCCTTCACGGCGAACACCGGGATGCCGGCGGCGGCAATCGCGGCCGCGGCATGGTCCTGCGTCGAGAAGATGTTGCACGTCGCCCAGCGGACATCGGCGCCGAGCGCGGTCAGCGTCTCGATCAGCACCGCGGTCTGGATCGTCATGTGGAGCGAGCCGGTGATGCGCGCGCCCTTCAGCGGCTGCGACGCGCCGAACTCCTCGCGCAGGCTCATCAGGCCCGGCATCTCGGTCTCGGCGATCTTGATCTCCGCACGGCCGAACTCGGCGAGCGACAGATCGCTGACGACGTAATCCTGCGTCTCGAGGACGGGGGCGGTGGCCACAATCATTCTCCTGAATCGCGATAGCGTGGCCGTCCCCTAGCGAACTCCCAGGCGGAACGCAAACTCGATATAAAGATATCTTTATATGTGGCTGGCCACCGACTTCGAGTCGACCTTGTCGGTATTGCGAAAGCGGAAGGGCAGCGACAGCCAGTCGCCGACGGTGCGCGGCTGGTCGAGCTCGGCGATGCCGGTGTCGGGCCATTCACCCTCGCGCGGCATCCAGGCGGTGCCGAACAGCCGGTCCCACAACGGCGTGAACGCTCCCTGCGCTATCAAGGGGCCGTTTCCGCGCGGTTAATGTGCCGCCGCCTCAGGCACTTCCCGCCGAGGGCGTTAGCATCCGCGGGTCGATGCCCGCGGCCGAGAAGGCGCGGTGCCAGCGATCGTCGGCATCCGTGTCGTACAGAAGCGCCTCGTCCCCCTCGACGTTGAACCAGCCGTGGCGCGTCATCTCGCCGTCGAGCTGCCCCTCGCCCCAGCCGGCATAGCCGAGCGCGACGATCCAGCGCGCCGGCCCCCGGTCCTCGGCAATCGCGCGCAGCACGTCGACGGTACCCGACAAGGCCCAGCGGCCCGCGACATCGACAGTGTCCTGTCCGCTCCAGTCGGTTGAATGAACCACAAAGCCGCGGCGCGGCTCGACCGGGCCGCCAAAATGCACGGGCGCGGCGGGGACGCCGTCGGTCGCGATCTCGAACTGGGCAAGCACGTCGTGGAGCGTCAGCCCGTCGACCACCGCGCCGATGCCGATGCCGAGCGCTCCGGCCGCGTCGTGCGCGCACATCGCGATCACCGCCCGCTCGAAGCGCGGATCGCCGATGCCAGGCATCGCGAGCAGGAACTGACCGGTCAGGAACGGGCTGGGAGTGGGAGACACATTCATGACGCCAAAACCCTAAGGCGGCCGGTTATGATCCGCCAATGCTTGAAAAAGGCCCGGAACGAACCAAGCTGGCGTGCGACCGAAGAGGAGCAAGGCATGACGATCAAGGCAGGCGACCGCATTCCCGATACGACCTTCATCAAGGCGGGGGACGCCGGTCCCGAGCCGGTCGCCGCCGCCGACTTCTTCAAGGGTCGCCGCGTCGCGCTGTTCGCGGTGCCGGGCGCCTTTACCCCCACCTGTTCGGCCCGCCACCTGCCGGGCTTCGTCGAGCGCGCCGAGGAGCTCAAGGCCAAGGGCATCGACGAGATCGCCTGCACCTCGGTCAACGACGCCTTCGTGCTCGGCGCCTGGCGCCGGGCAAATGATGCGGAGGCGGTGACGATGCTCGCCGACGGCAATGGCGAGTTCGCGCGGGCGGCGGGGCTCGAGATGGACGGCAGCGCCTATGGCATGGGCACGCGCAGCCAGCGCTATGCGATGATCGTCGATGACGGCGTGGTCGAGCAGATCCATGTCGATCAGCCGGGCGAGTTCAGCGTCAGCTCCGCCGATCACCTCCTCGAACGGCTTTGACGCGGAACCCTGCTGCTCCGAAAATGTTGCTCCTGCGAAAGGAGATATCGCGATGACCACCGAAGCCGCGACCACCACCGCAGAGGACGCCGCCGAGGCGACCAAGAACAAGGCCGCTAAGGCGACAGCCGCCGTCAAGCAAGCGGCGAGCGATGCCGCCGACAAAAGCCGCACCGTCGCCAAGAAGGCGGCCAAGCGCATCGACGAGGCGACCGAGACGACGGTCGATTCGGCCAAGCGCCACCCGGTCGCCGCCGCCGCGATCGCGGTCGGCACCGCTGCCGCCGTTGCCGGCGCGGCGTTCGGCGTCAGCAAGCTGGTCGAAAAGCGCAAGGACACCAAGCCTGCGGCCAAGCGCAAGCCCGCGGCGAAGAAGCCGGCCGCCAAGCCGAACGGCGCGGCCACCGACTGACGATCGATCGCGGCGGCGCTTGGCCCGCGCCGCCGCGAGATCGTCACGGACACGTCTTGCCAGCGTCATCGCGGCGAATTAGCCGTCAAAGATGACACAGGCAGAATCCATCGTCGCCGACCTTGATCGGCTCTACACCGCCTCCGTCTCGCGCTTGAAGACCGCGCTTGAGATTTATCTCGCCACCGGCGAGGCGCCCGCGCCCGAGACGCGCAAGGACGGCAGCTTCGCCTATCCCGAAATCCGCGTCCGCTACACCGGTGGGCCCGACCGCCCCACGCCGACGCGCTCGTTCGGCCGTCTCGTCACCGCGGGCGACTATCGCATCAGCGTGACCAAGCCGGCGATGTACGGCGACTATTTGACCGAGCAGCTGACGCTCCTGATCGAGGATTACGACGTCGAAGTCGAGGCGGTGCCGGGGCGCCAGGAAATCCCCTTCCCCTACGTCCTCGACCCCGGCCATGCGCTCCAGCTCGACGAGGTGTCGGCTTCCGAACTCGCGCGCTTCTTCCCCGCAACCGAGCTCGCGCATATCGGCGACGAGATCGCCGACGGGCTGTGGGTCAGCCTCGACGGCACCCGGCCGCTCGCGCTGTTCGATGCGCTGCGCACCGATTTCAGCCTCGCGCGGCTGCGCCACTACACCGGCACGCCGACCGAGCATGTGCAGAAATATGTGCTGTTCACCAACTATCACCGCTATGTCGACGAGTTCGTGCGCTGGGGCACCGAGCAGCTCGGCAAGGGCCAGTACACGGCGCTGTCGGGTGCGGGCGGCCTCTATCTGGAGGCGGACGCCGACCCGGCCGATCACGTCGCCGACAGCGCGTGGCGCCGGCACCAGATGCCCGCCTATCACCTGATCGCGCCCGACCGCAGCGGCATCACCCTCGTCAACATCGGCGTTGGTCCCTCGAACGCCAAGACGATCACCGACCACCTGGCGGTCATGCGGCCCGAGGCGTGGCTGATGATCGGCCATTGCGGCGGCCTGCGCCCCAGCCAGCGGATCGGCGACTATGTGCTCGCCCATGCCTATCTTCGTGACGATCACGTGCTCGACGAGGTGCTGCCTCCCGCCATCCCCGTCCCCGCGATCGCCGAGGTGCAGCAGGCCCTGGCTCGCGCGGCGCAGACAATCTCGGGCCAGTCGGGCGACGAATTGAAGCGTCGGCTGCGCACCGGCACGATCGTCACCACCGACGACCGCAACTGGGAGCTGCGCTTCTCGGCCTCGGCGCTGCGCTTCTCTCTGAGCCGCGCGGTCGGCATCGACATGGAATCGGCGACGATCGCCGCGCAGGGCTATCGCTTCCGCGTGCCCTACGGCACGCTCCTTTGCGTCTCGGACAAGCCGCTGCACGGCGAACTCAAGCTGCCGGGCCAGGCCAACCGCTTCTACGAGCGGGCGATCAGCGAGCATATGCGGATCGGCATCGAGACGGTCGAGGAACTGCGGCGCGAGGGCGCGAAGCTTCACAGCCGCAAGCTGCGCGCATTCAACGAGCCGCCGTTCCGGTGACGGATAGGATCACCGCCTAAGGCGTTGAGCGTTCGACCTTCCTCCAGGAGAACGCATCATGTCGATCAGCCTGAAGCCGCTTGCCGAACAGACGATCGTCATCACCGGTGCCTCCTCGGGCATCGGACTCGCCACGGCACGCCGCGCGGCGCGCGCCGGCGCGCGCGTCGTCATGGTCGCGCGCAACGAGATGGCGCTGCGCGAGGCGGCCGAGGCGATCGGCCGGGCGGGCGGCAAGGCGGCCTGGATCGCGCTCGACGTGGCGGACGAGGATGCGCCGCAGCGGATCGCGGCACTCGCCGACCAACGCTTCGGCGGGTTCGACACCTGGGTCAACGACGCTGCGGTCGCGCTCTACGCCCCGCTCGCTGAGACCGGCCTCGAGGAGCATCGACGGGTGTTCGAGGTCGGCTATTTCGCGCTCGTCCGCGCCTCGCTCTTCGCAGTCGAGCGGCTGCGCGACCGCGGCGGCGCGCTCATCAATCTGGGCTCGGTGCTGTCGGAGCGAGCAATCTCGCTTCAGGGCAGCTATTCGGCGATGAAACATGCGGTGCTCGGCTTTACCGAGGCGCTGCGCACCGAGTTGGAGGGTGATGGCGTGCCAATCTCGGTCACGCTGATCAAGCCGACCGGGATCGACACGCCCTATCCCGAACATGCGCGCAACAAGCTCGACAAGCCCGCGCGCATCCCGCCGGTCGTCTACGACCCAGAGCTCGTCGCCAAGGCGATCTGCTTTGCGGCGGCGCACCGGAAGCGCGAGCTGACCGTCGGCGGCGGCGGGTTCATGATCTCGGGCCTCGGCAACGCAATGCCGCGCATGACCGACTTGATGGTCGAAACGGTGTTCGGCAAACCGGCCCAGACGATCGACACGCCCCCCGAACCCGGCACCGAGGACAATCTGCTCGAGCCGCGCAAGGACGGGCGTGAACGCTCGAACCAGGACATCTATGTCCGCCGCACCAGCCTGTCGCTCGAGGCACAGATGCGCCCGGCTGCGACCGCGGCGTTGGTCGGTGGCGCCGCGGCGGCGTTATGGCTGCTGCTCCGCCCCACGCGACTTGGCGACGGGACGCTCATGGGACGCGCGCATCAGGCGGACGGAACGGATTCGACCGCCTCATGGCAGGCCGGAATCGCGGACGAAGGCACAATTCCGGAGCGCGAGCCGGTCGCGGCGAGCTAACGCATTTTCCTGGCCCCGGGCCTGCCCCCGGGGTCACACTTTTGCTTCTATCAAAAAGTTGGCGGGACTTCGGAACAAGTCCGGGGCCCCGACATGGCATCAATTAGCGCCGAGCCACGCCGCCAGGGCATCGCCCAGTTCGGGCTTCGTCACCGCGCT
Organism: Sphingomonas spermidinifaciens; assembly: GCF_002351485.1. GTDB lineage: Bacteria > Pseudomonadota > Alphaproteobacteria > Sphingomonadales > Sphingomonadaceae > Sphingomonas > Sphingomonas spermidinifaciens. Next base: position 49,135 of record NZ_NWMW01000003.1, read on the forward strand.
CATATGTCCGCCCGGGACCTCCACCAGCGTCGCGCCGGGAATTGCCGCCGCCAGCTCGCGGTGCGAGCCGTTGTCGTCGTCTTCCTCACCCGCCAGCACCAGCGTCGGCTGATTGATCGCGCGCACCCGCTCGATCGGCGTATCGACGAAGGTGTCGAGGACGTGACGCAGCGCGACCGGATCGCCCTTGGTCGTCTTCAGGAACGCCTCGACCACCCACTTCGGCGACCCGCGCTCGAACGTGCCCAGATTGTCGAGGATGCCCCGGAAATGCCCGCTGCGGCGGTTGGTGTCGGTAAGCCCCTCCAGCCCCATGCCGACAAAGATGACCTTCGTCGGCGTCGGCACCCGCGCCCGGTCGAGCACCCGCATCGCCGTCCGCGCGCCCAGCGAGTAGCCGCCGAGGTCATAATCGGTCAGGCCGAGCCGCGCGATCAGCGCCTCGGCATCCTCGGCCAGCACATCGGGGCGATAGGCGGCGGCGTCGTGCGGCCGGTCACTGCCCCCGTGCGCGCGCAGGTCGGGCATGATGACGCGGTAACCTTGCGCCGCGACCTTGCCCGCATGCCCCCAGCGCATCCAGTTGGTGAAGGCGTCGGACATGTAACCGTGGATCAGGACCACCGGCCGCCCCTCCCCCAGTTCGTGCCAGCTCAGTCGCGTGCCGTCGGTCGCGGTCAGGTGGTGGATGGTGGATTGATCGGTCATGATAGCTTCAACGCCTCTACGGGGAACGCGCGCCCGCTGATGGCGGCGAGGAACTTTCGGTCGGCGGTCACGCGCGTCGCGCCGGTTTCAATCGCGAGCATAAGATACAAACAATCGTCGAGCGCGTGATTGAGATCGACCGCCATCCGCATTGCCCGCATCGATAACGAGCATCACTCCGTCCAACCGGCCGGCCTTGCTAACACGGTCATGGTGGATCGTGAGTGCTGTCGGCAACTCGCAACCTCCGGCCACACGCGACCGGAAAGCGCCATCAGCGTCGCAGGGGTTCTTTTTGGCGAAAGGCGCAGTCGCCTCGATCACGCAGCGCAGTTCGGTCTTCCGCGAACTGACGCATCCGGATGCCAGCGCGCGATAGGCGGCCAGCATGCCCGGCTTCAGCTTGCGGATCAGCGCCTGTTCCATCGTGCGTTGATAGCAGGTTGCTATCAACGCTCCAGCGGCTTCACCCCTTCTTCAGATGCCGGCGCCCGAGCAGTTCGGCGATCTGCACGGCGTTCAGCGCCGCGCCCTTGCGGAGATTGTCGCTGACGCACCAGAAGGCGAGGCCGTTCTCGACCGTCGAGTCCTCGCGCACCCGGCTGACGAAGGTCGCATAGTCGCCGACGCATTCGATCGGCGTCACGTATCCGCCGTCCTCGCGCTTGTCGACGAGCATGATGCCTGGCGCCTCGCGCAGCAGGTTCTGCGCCTCCTCGGCCGAAATCTCGCGCTCGAACTCGACGTTCACCGCCTCCGAATGGCCGACGAACACGGGCACGCGAACGCAGGTCGCGATGACCTTGACCTTGGGGTCGAGGATCTTCTTGGTCTCGACCACCATCTTCCACTCTTCCTTCGTCGATCCGTCGTCGAGGAAGCTGTCGATGTGCGGGATGACGTTGAAGGCGATCTGCTTGGTGAACTTCTTGGGCTCGGCCTGGTCGCCGACGAAGATGTTGCGGCTCTGCTCGAACAGCTCGTCCATCCCCGCCTTGCCCGCGCCCGACACCGACTGATAGGTCGCGACCACCACGCGCTTGATGCCCGCCGCATCGTGCAGCGGCTTAAGGGCGACGACCATCTGCGCGGTCGAGCAGTTGGGATTGGCGATGATGTTCTTGGCCTTGTAGCCGTCGATCGCCTCCGGGTTCACCTCCGGCACGATCAGCGGCACATCGGGGTCCATGCGGTAGAGCGAGCTATTGTCGATCACGACGCAGCCCGCCGCCGCGAACTTGGGCGCGTACACCTTGGTCGCGTCGCTGCCGATCGCGAACAGCGCCATGTCCCAGCCGGTCGGATCGAAATGCTCGATGTTCTGGATCTTCAGCCGGCGGCCCGTCTCGCCATATTCGGCTTCCTCGCCGACAGAGCGGCTGCTGGCGAGCACCGCAATCTCGTCGGCCGGAAACTCGCGCTCGGCGAGGATGTTGAGCATCTCGCGCCCGACATTGCCCGTGGCACCCGCGACGACGATCCGATAACCCATGGTCCGCAACTTCCTGTCGTGAATTGCCCTTGTCGGGGCACGAAAACGACGGTGGCTTTAGAAGGTCCCGCTGCGAATGGAAGGGCCTTTCCCTTGCGCACAGCCAAGCCCCGCTTGGTCAGGCGGCGACGCGGCCGTATCGCTGGACGGTGAACGGATGGCTTGAAGAGAGCCCGCCATCGACGACGATCGCCTGCCCGTTGACATAGCTCGCCGCATCGCTGGCGAGGAACAGGACCGCGGCGGCGACCTCCTCGGGCAACCCCGCGCGCTTCAGCGGGTTGAGCGCGCCGATCCTCCCCTCCACGCCCTTCTCTCGCGCCCGGTCGAAGATCATCTGCGTCATGCCCGTCTCGATCAGGCCGGGGCAAACGGCATTCACGCGGACGCCCGATCCGGTGAGCTGCTGCGCGGCAGTCTGGGCAAGGTTGACGACCCCCGCCTTCGACGCCGAATAGGCAGCCCCGCCCGCGCCGGACCGCAAGCCCGCAACGCTGGCGGTCAGCACGATCGACCCGCCGCCGCGCTCGGCGATCCGGGGGGCGGCGTGCTTCACTGCGAGAAAGGGGCCGATCAGGTTGATCCGCAGGATCTCTGCCCAGTCGGCCGCGCTCTGCTCGAACAGTCCGGCGAGCCCGCCCGACACGCCGGCATTGGCGTGGAAGATATCGAGCCCGCCATGCGCCGCCACCGCCGCCTCGACGAGGTCGGCAACCGCCGGCTCTTCTCCCGCATCCGCGGTCACGCCGATCGCGCGTCCGCCCGCCTCCCGGATCGCCGCCGCCGTCTCGTCCGCGCCCGACAGGTCGGCGCAGACCACCGCCGCGCCTTCGGCCGCCAGCCCGATCGCAGTGACTCGGCCGATCCCCGATCCGGCGCCCGTCACGATTGCCGACTTCCCCGCAAATCGCATCAGCGCGCCCCCTCGATTGCCCGGTCGTCGAACATCCCGAACATCAACGTCGAGGCATAAAGCGCGACCGCCCGTTCACGCGGCATCGTGCGTGCCCAGTTGCGCATGTCGAAGGCGGCGTTCTGGAGCGCCATCAGCGCCTGTGCCGCGACCAGCGGATCGACGGCGCGGCACGACCCCTCGGCGATGCCGTCGCTGATCGTGCCGGCGAAGCGGCGGGCGATCCGGTTCGAGCGGTCGATCATCACCTGTCGCACGCCCGTCGGCAGCCCCGACAGGGCGGTGGTGCGCAGGAGTGGCCCCGCTTCCGAAAACTGGATGTCGAGCAATGTCGCGATCATGCTCGACAGCCGCTGCCAGTGGCTGCCGCCCGCCGCATCGCCTTCGCGCTGCGCGCCCGTGATGGTCTCGAAGCTGCGCGCATAGCATTGCGCGACGAGATCGTCCTTGGCGTCGAGATGGTGGTAGAAACTGCCCTTGGTGACGTTGAGCTCGCTCGCGATCCGCTGCACCGAGGCACCGCGATAGCCGAGCTCGTTGATGAGGCGTGTGGCGGCGAGCAGGAAATTCTCGCGGCTCGTGCGCGGCGCACCGTGCGTGAGATCGAGCAGCGCCGGGGTCCAGCGCGCTCCCGGTCCGGCGACGCCGCTCGCGAACAGGTCCATCAGCCGCGCCTCGATGCGCGGAAACTGATCGAGGTCGTAGCGGTCGAGCCAGACCGTCAGCCAAAAGCTGTTCTCGAGCAGCACATGCGCGCGTGCACCGTTGAGGTCGGTTTGCGCGCGCGTCGACATCGGTCCGAACAGCTGGCGCGTCCGCCGGAACACCTCGCGCCAGCGGGCGAGCAGCGCACCCTTGGCCGGTTCGTCCATCGCACGCAGGTCCGACAGCACCGCGACCGCCGACTCGCTCCCCTCGCGCACCCGCGCCAGCCGCGCGAAGGTGAGCGCGACGAACCGCGCCACGCGGTCCTGCGGCGTCGCCTGTTCGAGCGCATCGTCGAGCGTGGCGAGCAGCACGTCGATCGTCTGCTCGAACGTCGCGGCGGCCAGGTCCTCCTTTCGCTTGAAATAATAGGTGACGCTCGTCGTATTGAGCCCGACGCGACGCGCCACGTCGGCGAAGGTCATGCCCTTGGCCGATTGCTCGTTGATCGCCGCCGCCGCCGCCGCGAGGATCGCGTCGCGCTTGGCCTGAAAACGTTTGGTCCCCTCGGCCGCACGTGCGGCCCCCTCTGTCGCGCTCATGGCATCGAGATTAGCGAATGCTTTTCGAAGATACAGTGTTTTTTGGGTTCGCCCGACGATCGCTGTTAACGCGGCGGCAACGCGCATCGGGTGCCGCTTGTCCGAAGATCGGGTATGGTCTACCCCGGTTGCCACACGGATTGCCGGAGGGGATCGATGGACTTCACGCTGACCGCGCGCCAGACACATTTCCGCGACCGCGTGCGCGACTTCATCGCGCGAGAGATCGCCCCGCGCGACCACGACTATCATGTCGAGATCGAGCGCGGCGACCGCTGGGCGCCCTCTACGGTTATCGAGGCGCTTAAGCCAAAGGCCCGCGCTGCCGGCCTCTGGAACCTCTTCATGCCCCCTGCCCCCGCGATCGATCCCGTCGACGATCGCTTCCGGTTCGAGGGCGAGCAGCTTACCAACCTCGAATATGCACTCTGCGCCGAGGAGATGGGGCGGTTTCATTGGGCGAGCGAGGTGTTCAACTGCTCGGCCCCCGACACGGGCAACATGGAAGTGCTCGAACGCTACGGCACGTTCGAACAGAAGGAACGCTGGCTGCGCCCGCTGATGCACGGCGAGATCCGCTCGGCCTTCCTGATGACCGAGCCGGCGGTCGCCTCCTCCGACGCGACGAACATCGAGACCTCGATCCGCCGCGACGGCGACAGCTACGTCATCAACGGCCGCAAATGGTGGTCGTCCGGCACCGGCGACCCGCGCTGCAAGATCGCGATCGTGATGGGCAAGACCGATACCGAGGCGAAGCGGCACCAGCAGCAGTCGATGATCCTCGTCCCCCTCGACACGCCCGGCGTGCGGATCGAGCGGATGCTAGGCGTCTATGGCTATGACCACGCCCCCCACGGGCATGGCGAGGTGGTGCTTGAGAATGTCCGCGTTCCCGCCGACAACTTGCTGCTCGGCGAGGGGCGCGGCTTCGAGATCGCGCAAGGAAGGCTGGGGCCGGGGCGCATCCACCATTGCATGCGCACGATCGGGACCGCCGAGATGGCGATCGAGCTGATGGCGAAGCGGCTGATGTCGCGCACGGCCTTCGGCAAGCGCATCGCCGACCATTCGATCTGGGAACAGCGGATCGCTCGGGCGCGCATCGACATCGAGATGACGCGCCTCCTCTGCCTCAAGGCCGCCGACATGATGGACCGTGCGGGCAACAAGGCGGCCCAGCTCGAGATCGCGATGATCAAGGTGCAGGCGCCGACGATGGCGCTGCAGCTGCTCGACGACGCGATCCAGGCGCATGGCGGGATGGGCGTGTCGCAGGACACGCCGCTCGCCGCCGCCTGGGCAGGGCTGCGCACGCTCCGCTTCGCCGACGGGCCTGACGAGGTTCACAATCGCGCGATCGCCCGCGCCGAGTTCGGACGGCACGGCGCGTGAGGGTAGACGCCGCGGTCCTGCGCGAGGCGGGCCGGCCGCTGTCGATCGAACCGATCGAGGTCGATGCGCCCGGCCCGCGCGAGGTGCTGATCCGAACCGCGGCGTGCGGCGTCTGCCGGTCGGACCTGCACTTCGTCGATGGCGCCTTCCCGCACCCGATGCCGACCGTGCCGGGGCACGAGGCGGCCGGCGTCGTCATCGCGGTGGGCGACGGCGTGGCGAGCGTGAAGCCCGGAGATCACGTCGTCACCTTCTTCACCGTTTTCTGCGGCGCGTGCGAGTTCTGCGCGAGCGGACGACCCTCGCTCTGCGTCAGCCCGGCGACGCGCCGGCCGAAGGGTGCGCCGCCGCGCCTCCGCCTTGACGACGGCACGCCGCTCGCCCCGTTCCTCAACCTGTCGGCGTTCGCCGGGGCGATGCTTGTCCACGAGAATGGCTGCGTCGCGATCGACCCTGCCATGCCGCTCGACCGCGCCGCGCTGCTCGGCTGCGCGGTCATCACCGGCGCGGGTGCGATCTTCAACGACAGCCGGGTGCGGCCGGGCGAGAGCGTTGCAGTGATCGGCGCGGGCGGCATCGGCCTGGCTGCGATCAACGCCGCGCGGATCGCAGGCGCGGGACTGATCGCGGCGATCGACCCGGTCGCTGACAAGCGCGACCTTGCGCTGAAGATGGGCGCAACCCACGCCTTTGCGCCCGAGGACGCCGCGCGCGAGCTGACCGCGCTGCCCGGCGGCGGCGTCGATTACGCGATCGAGGCAGTGGGGCGCCCCGCGACCGCCGAGCTTGCCTGGACGATCCTCAAGCGTGGCGGCACCGCGACGATCCTCGGCATGATCGCGCCGGGTCAGGCGGTGTCAATTCCCGGCCCGTCCTTCCTCACAGGCAAGAAGCTGCAGGGTTCGCTCCTGGGCTCGACCCGCTTCCCGATCGACCTGCCGCGGCTGGTGCGCATGTACCTCGATGGCCTGCTCGACCTCGACACCATGGTCGCGGAGCGGATCGCGCTCACCGACGTCAACGCCGCGCTCGACCGGCTGCGCGCGGGCGACAGCGTGCGGTCGGTGATCGTCTTCAAATAGAAAACGGGCGGGGGCCCGAGAGCCCCCGCCCGCTCCCCTCCCCCCGGATCAGAAGCGGGTGCGCAGCGTCACGCCATAGGTGCGCGGCTCGGCCAGATATTGCGAGAAGATCTGGCGCCCGCCCGGGAATTGCGGATCGACGAAGGGCGCACTGGTCGCCCCCGCCTGGAACGGCGAGTTGAACGCGACCTGGGCGTATTGCGTGTTGGTCAGGTTCTGCGCCCAGACCTCCAGCGCCCACAGCTCGTCGCGCCCGCGGATGCCGACGCGCGCGTTGACCAGGACGAAGCTGTCCTGCGCCTTTTGCGGGAACAGGTCGGACCCGGTGTTGAAGTCGTCCGTCACGCGCGTGTCGACATAGAACAGCCCCTGCAGCCCCGAGCTGCCGAGTTCGGGCGTCCACGACGCGCTCGCCGTCGCCACGATCTCGGGCGCGTTCGACAGCTGGCTGCCGGGCAGCACGCGCAGCGCCGGGTCGAGCGGCACGCCGCTTGCGCTGCCGACGAGATTCTCGCGGTAATGCGTGTCGGCATAGGTCACGCCGAGATTGAGGTTGACGTCGCGGGTCGGCCGCAGGCTGCCCTCGAGCTCGAGGCCCTGCGATACGACGCCGTACGTCACGTCGTCGGGCGCGCAGGCCCCCGTCGTCGCGCTCAGATCGCGGTCGGCGCCATTGAGGTCGCTCTTGCAGGCGTTGACCGTGGCGACGAGGAAGACCGCGCCGTTGAAGGTGTTGAGCTGGAAGTTCTTGAACTCCTGCCGGAACGCCGCCGCTGTGAGGGTGAAATTGCGCACCGACAGCTTGGCGCCGATTTCGTAGGCGTTGACGATCTCGGGGTCGAACTGGAGGTTGCGCGTCAGTGCCTGCGGCCCGCCGAGCGAGGCGAAGCTCTGAAGCGGGTTCTTGAGAGCCGAGCGGTCGAGGTTGAAGCCGCCCGCCTTGTACCCGCGCGAGTAGCTGCCATAGACGAGCAGGTCGTCGGTCGGCTTCCACGACAGGACGGCAGTGCCGGTGAACTCGTCCTCATTGCGCTCATCGGCGATCTGCGTGCCGTTGATCTCGCTGGTCGAATTGCCCTGGCACGACAGGCCGATGATGCCCCCCGCCACCGCCGCCAGCGCCGGATTGGTCAGGAAGCTGCCCAGTGCCTGCTGGTTCTGGACGCAGGCAGTATTGTCGTTGGTGAAGGCAGCGTTCAGCCGCTTGCGCTCGTTGGTGTAGCGAAGGCCGAGCGTCAGATCGAGCGTGTCGGCCAGATGGATGATATTATGCGTGAAGAACGCATAGTTGCGGCTGTTCTGCTCATAGACGTCGACGATCGATCCGCGATTGTTGATCCCGTCGAGAACGTCGAGCGCGCGGACGACCCCCGGCCCCGCCGGCCCCAGCGGCGACGGCACGGTCGGCACCTGGCCGTTGAGCACTGCGCGGCCGGTCGGACTGATGCACCCGGCACTCGTCGGCGAGTAGAGGCTTGCGAGCGCCCCGCCCGAGATGATGCGGCACGTCGCGAACCGCCCATATTGGTTGCCGAAGCGCAGGTTGTCGGTGACGGTCAGATCCTCGTTGGCATAGTAACCGCCCACCAGCCAGTCGAGCGTGCCGCCGAACGCCTCGCCCTGCAGCCGCAGCTCTTGGCTGAACGTCTCGAACCGGCGGCTCGAATTGCCGTCGGCGGCGCGATAGAGGATGTCGATCGTCGAATAGTCGGTGTCTGACCCCTGATCCGAGCGATAGTCGCGATAGCCGGTAATCGAGGTGAGCTTCGCCCCGCCGAAGTCCCAGTCGATCTGCGCCGAGATGCCCTTGTCCTCGGTCTCGCCGGCGAAGCTGCGGCCCGGCGTCGAGTAGATCGTCCGGTCGTAGCCCGGCGTGAACGACGCCAGCGGCTGGCCCAGGTCGCGCAGCACGTTGATGATGTTGTTGCCGCCCGGCAGTCCCGTCGTCAGCGGCGTCGCCGGGTTGTTGAGGTTGCCAACCGACGGCTCGACGGAGCGATCGACATAGGTCGCGCCGCAGCACCGCTCGTCGCGCTTGGTGTAGTCGCCGATGATACGGACGGTGAAGTCGCTGGTCGGTTCGAACAGGATCTGACCGCGCACGAACCAGCGGTCGCGGTTGTTGACGTCGACATTGTTGGCGACGTCGTTGTAGAAGCCGTCGCGCTTGACATAGACGCCGTCGACCCGTGCCGCGAGCGTCTGGCCAAGCGGCACGTTGAGCGCGCCCTGCAACCGCCAGAAATCATAATTGCCGTAGGTCGCCTCGGCCATGCCGTGGATGCCGCTGAAGCTCGGCTGCTTCGAGACGATGTTGATGATGCCGGCCGACGCGTTGCGGCCGAACAGCGTGCCCTGCGGCCCGCGCAACACCTCGATCCGGTCGATCTCGCCCAGTTCGTTGAGGCCGATGCCCGAACGCGAGCGATAGACGCCGTCGATGAACACCGCGACCGAGCTTTCGAGGCCCGGATTGTCGCCGACCGTGCCGATGCCGCGGATGCGCGCCGATCCGTTCGCCTCGGTCCCCGTCGAGCTGACGAGCAGCGAGGGGGCCAGCTGGTTGAGTGCGCGGATGTCGGTTGCGCCCGACAGCTGCAGCGCCTCTGCGGAAACCGCCGACACCGCCACGGGCACGTCGGTCAGGATCTGTGCGCGGCCTTGCGCCGTCACGATGATGTCGGCGGCCTCCTGTTCGGTCGTCGATGCCTGCTCGGTCGGGCTTGCCGGCTGGGCGGCCGGATCGGTCGCGGCCGTCTGCGCGGCGGCGGGCGATGCCCCGGCGAGCGCCAGCGCGGCAAGCCCGCACGCGGTCATCAACTGCGGCTTGGTCATATCCTCTCCTCCCGGGCCACGCATTTATCGATGCGCGTACCCATTGCTCGAATAAGCGACGCTTGCGCCCGGACGTCAAGCGGTATCTGCACGTCTACGTCTGGCTTTTCCGGGACGTGTTGCCCGCATGTCATCATCCTAATTGAGCATACCCGGCTTCCGAAAAGTTGCACTTTGCAACTCGCGCCTGCGACATTTCGCGACAAACACGTCGGTCGGGCGACATATCGGTGCGACAGCGTGCGGCGATAACATGGCCACGACGCCGGGAATGGCCCCCGTCGCTTATGCTGGAGCTACCCCCAATGACCCGAACCACCCTGTACCGATGGATTGCCGCGCCCCTGCTTGGCGGTGCCGCACTTGCCGGCGTCGCCTACGCCGCACAGGATCCCGCGTCCCGCCCAGCCCCGCCGGCCACCCAGGCCGAGGCGATGGCGCGCGCCGACCAGCGCTTCGCCGCGCTCGACGCCAATCGCGACGGCCAGCTTACCGCCGACGAGTTCAAGGGTCGCCGTGCCGCTCGGATGATCGGCCGCGTCGATACCGACAAGAATGGCGCAGTCAGCCAGGCCGAATTCCGCGCCGCCGCGGCGCAGCGCTTCGCCCGCGTCGACGCCGATCGCGACGGCACGATCGAGCCCGGCGAGCGCCAGGCGATGCGCGGTAAAGGCGGCAAGCGCGGCGGCGGCATGGGCATGCTCGCGCGGCTCGACACCGACCGCGACGGCGCGATCAGCCAGGCCGAGTTCGCGGCGGGTGCGCAGCAGCGGTTCCAGCGGATCGACACCAATGGCGACGGCCGCATCGACGCTGCCGAGATGCAGGCCCGCGCCGATCGCCGTCAGGGCCCACGCCGCGGTCCCGGCACGCCGCCGCCGCCCTCCGGCGCCTGACGCCGGCGCGCCGGGCGGGCGAGCCTCCTCCCCGACGCCCGCCCGGCGCAACCTTCCGACTAGCCAAGCCGACCCCTCGCCTGCCAAGGTCCCAACATGGCCGAAATCCCGCATCTGCTCCTCGTCGACGATGAACGCTCGATCCGCGAGCCGCTCGCGCAGTACCTGACCAGGCAGGGCTTCCGCGTGACGCAGGCGGGCGATGCGGAGGGCGCACGCGCGCGCCTCGCCGCCTATGCTATAGACCTCGCCATTCTCGACATCATGATGCCGGGCGAGGACGGCCTCAGCCTCTGCCGCCATATCCGTGAGACGAGCGAGACGCCCGTCATCCTGCTGACCGCGCGCAGCGAGGAGACCGACCGCATTGTCGGGCTGGAGATGGGCGCCGACGATTATGTCGTGAAGCCCTTCTCCCCGCGCGAGCTGCTCGCGCGGATCAAGGTGATCCTGCGCCGGGTCGCCTCCGGCGCCGTGCGGCAACATGCGCCGGAGGCAGGCGCCTACGCCTTTGCCGGCTGGGTGCTCAAGACCGGCGAGCGAACCCTGGTTGATCGCGAGGGCGTCGAGGTGCCGCTCTCAACCGGTGAGTACAACCTCCTCCTCGCGCTCGTCACGCGGCCGCGGCAGGTGCTGACGCGCGACCAGCTGCTCGACCTGACACAGGGGCGAGAGGCGGCGGCGTTCGACCGCGCGATCGACAACCAGGTCAGCCGGCTTCGCAAGAAGATCGAGGGCGATCCCAAAAATCCCGCGATCATCAAGACCGTGTGGGGCGGCGGCTATACCCTCGCCGCCGAAGTCACCCGCCTGTGAAGCTGCGGCTGGAGCCGCCGCGCAGCCTGTCGGGCCAGATCGCGCTGCTCGTCGCGGTCGCGCTCTTCGTCGCACAGGCGATAAATTTCGGCCTCCTCTATCGCGAGCGGCGCGAACTGCGCTTCACCCAGATCGTCGTTCCGACGGTGACGCGCGTCGTCGACGCGGCCGAGCGCTATCAGGCGGGCCGCATCGCCCCGTTCGAGCGGCCGCGCTCGCGGCTCAAGATCGTTCCGAGCAATCCGGTGCCGCCGGGCCTGCCCCATGCCGAGGAGATCGAGGCGGGCATCCGCGCGGGCCTCGCCGACAGCAATGTCGAACATGGCCGCGTGGTCAGCGGCATCCGGCGCTTCAGCTCGAACGATCCGCGGCTTGCCGACATGCGACCCGACCGTGCCCGCCGCCTCGCCAGCCTGGGCGCCGAGGTGATCGTCGGCGTCGAACTGCCCAATGGCCGCTGGCTGAGCCTCAACGGCCCTTGGCCGCGTACCGAGCAGGGACTGGTCTGGCAGCTGATCGCGCAGACGCTGATCCTTTATGCCGTCGTCCTGCTGCCCGTCCTGTGGATCGGCCGCCGCGTCGCACGTCCGCTGTCCGAGCTCACCGCCCGCGCCCGCGCCTTCGCCCCCGGCAGCGATCCCGAACCGATGGTCGAGCGCGGGCCGGGCGACCTGCGCGCGCTGATCGTTGCGTACAATGAACTCTCCGCCCGCGTGTCGGCGATGCTCGACGAGAAGGATCGCATGCTCGGTGCGATCGGCCACGACCTGCGCACCCCGCTCGCGGCGCTGCGCGTCCGGATCGAATCGGTCGATGACGATACCGACCGGCAGCGCATGGCCGACATCGTCGACGAGATGACGCGGACGCTTGAGGACATCCTCTCGCTTGCGCGGCTCGGGCGCCCGTCGGAGCCGCTTGCCGACGTCGATCTCGCCGCGCTGGTCGACGCGGTGGTCGAGGATTTCCGCGACCTCGACCACGACGTCGCCTTTGACGAGGCCGAGCGCATCCGCATGCGCCTGCGCCCCAGCCTGATGCGGCGCGCCGTCCGCAACCTGATCGAGAACGCGATCAAATATGCAGGCGCGGCGGAGGTGCAGATCAGCGTCGCGGCCAACCGCATCGTCATCGCCGTCTGCGACCGCGGCCCCGGTTTGCCGCCTGACAAGCTCGACGCGGTGTTCGACGCGTTCGTCCGCCTTGAAAGCTCGCGCAATCGCGACACGGGGGGCATCGGCCTCGGCCTCGCGCTCACCCGTGCGATCGTGCGCGATGCAGGCGGGCGGGTGACGCTCCAGAACCGCGATGGCGGCGGGCTGATCGCGCGGATCGAGCTCGACCGGTGAGCGTGGGGGAACCGGCCAGCGTGCGGGGGCTTTCAAAGACCCGATGCTGAAGGTCGCGAGCTACAACATGCGCAAGGCGATCGGCACCGACCGTCGCCGCCGTCCCGAGCGCATCCTCGACGTGCTGGCCGAGATCGACGCCGATATCGTCGCCCTGCAGGAAGCCGACCGCCGCTTCGGCACGCGCGCGGCGGTGCTCACCCCCCACCTCCTCGCCGAACACAGCGACTATCAGGCGGTACCCGTCGCCGTCCGCGCCGCCAGCATGGGGTGGCACGGCAACGTCCTTCTCGTGCGCAAGTCGGCGACGATTCTCGATGCCGAGCCGATCCATCTACCGGCGCTCGAGCCCCGCGGTGCCGTCCGCGCCGACGTTCGCGTCGACGGGCGCGAGGTGCGCGTCGTCGGCATGCATCTCGACCTGTCGGGCCTGTGGCGGCGACGCCAGGGCAAGGCGGTACTGGACCACCTCGATGCTGCGCAGCATAAACTGCCCGCGGTGATGATGGGCGACCTCAACGAATGGCGGACGGCCGCCGGCTGCCTTCAGGATTTCGCGCGCGGGCACCGGATCGCGGAGACGGGGCCGAGCTTCCATGCGCGCCGCCCCGTCGGCCGGCTCGACCGGATCATGGTCACCCCGGACCTGACCATCGCCGATTGCGGCGTGCACATGAGCGCGGCGGCGCGCGTCGCGTCCGATCACCTCCCGATCTGGGCACTGCTTCGCTGATGCGCGACAAGGAACTGCGGCTTGCGCTGGTCTGCTACGGGGGCATCAGCCTCGCCGTCTACATGCACGGCATCACCAAGGAGCTTTGGCGGCTGCTGAGCGCCAGCCGCGCCTTTTGCGCCGGCGATCCGGCGGCGGGCGGCAGCCAGGGCATCTACCGCGCGCTGTTCGAGGAAGTGGCGGCGGCTTCGGGCGTGCGCTTGAGGGTGCTGACCGACATCCTCGCCGGCGCGAGCGCGGGCGGGATCAACAGCGTGTTCCTGGCCCGCGCGATCGATACCGGCGAGAGCCTCGACCCGCTGACCGAGCTGTGGCTGCGCGATGCCGATGTCGAGCGGCTGATCGACCCCGCACAGGCGCCCGGCCACGCGATGACAAAGTTCTGGGCACGTCCGCTCGCTTGGCTGGCGGCGGGAAGCGGCAAGCTGATCGACGAGACGGTCGAGGCGGGCGCCCGCGAGGAGGTTCACGCCAAGCTCGACCATTTCGTCCGCTCGCGATGGTTCGAGCCGCCGTTCGGGGGCGAGCGGCTGTGCCACCTGATCCTCGACGCCTTCGACGCGATGGCGGCGGCGCCGGCCGGCCCGCGCCTGCTGCCCCCGGGCCAGCCGCTCGATTTGTTCGTCACCGTCACCGATTTCACCGGCCATCCCGAGCGGCTGCGGCTTCACTCGCCCGCCGAAGTGGTCGAGACCGAGCATCGCCTCGTCCTGTCGTTCGCCTCGCAAGGTCGGCCGGGCGAGCGACTGGCCGCGGCACCGGACCTCACCTTCGCCGCGCGCGCGACGTCGAGCTTCCCGGGCGCCTTTCCGCCCTTCACCGTCGCCGAACTCGACCGCGTGATCGCCGCGCGCGGGGCGGCGTGGCCGTCGCGCGACGCCTTCCTCGCCCGCGCGATGCCGCGCCATGTCAGCGCACTCGGTGCCGAGCGGGCGGTGCTGATCGACGGATCGGTGCTCGCCAATGCCCCGTTCCGCCCCGCCATCGCGGCGCTGCGCGAACGGCCGGCGCGGCGCCAGGTCGACCGGCGATTCGTCGTCATCGACCCGGCGCCCGGCTTTCGCTTCGCACTCAGCGGCGAGATCGACGGGGTACCCGGCTTTTTTCAGACGCTGATCGGCGCGCTGTCAGAGATCCCTCGCCAGCAGCCGATCCGCGACAGCCTCGAGACGCTGTCGGCCCGCTCGGCGCGGATCGAGCGGATGAACGCCATCCTCGAACAACTCCGCCCGGAAGTGGAGGGACAGGTCGAACGGCTGTTCGGCTACACCTTCCTCCTAGACTACCCAACGCCCAAGCGACTGGCCGCATGGCGGCGCCGAGCGCAGGCGGCGGCGGCGACGCGCGCGGGTTATGGCCAGGCGGCCTACGGGCTCCTCAAGCTCGAGGGGGTGATCGATCGCATCGCCCAGCTCCTCTCGCAGCTCGCCGGTCATGATGGCGGCGAGCCGCAGCATCGCATCCGCGAGGCGGTGGCGGCGGCGGCGCGGACGCGCGGCGCGTTCGAGATCGGGACCGCGCATGCGGGCGGGGCCGCACCCCAGGCGATCGGCTTCCTGCGCGCCTTCGACATCAGCTTTCGCATCCGCCGCCTTCGCCTGCTCGTCCGGCGGATCGGCGAGCAGGACGGCGATGAGGAGCTCGCTGAGGTCCGCGAGGCGGCCTATGCGGCACTCGCGGCCTATCTCGAACGCCAGCGCGTCGAGACGCACGCCGGACTGCGCGAGGCGGCGCGCGCCTTGCCGGTCGAAGCGGAGGCGACGCTCGCCTCCCTCGAAAGCACGCTCGACCTTACGCGCCTCGACGCCGAAACCGACGCCGCGCTGGCCGCGGCGCTCAGCGGCCTGTCGCGCGAACACAAGCGGCCGCTGCTCCTCGCCTATCTCGGCTTTCCCTTCTTCGACATTGCCACGCTGCCGCTGCTGCAGGGTGAGGGACTCGACGAGTTCGATCCGGTGCGCGTGGACCGGATCAGCCCCGACGACGCCACCGCCATTCGCGGGGGCGGCGCGGCGGCGTGCCTCAAGGGCATCCAGTTCCACAATTTCGGCGCCTTCTTCAGCCGGGCCTATCGGGAGAACGACTATCTCTGGGGTCGCCTCCACGGCGCCGAGCGGCTGGTCGATATCGTTCTTTCCTCGCTTCCCACCGGTACAAGCCTCGGCGCCGGCCGCGCGGCGGCGATCAAGCGCGCGCTGTTCCACGCGATCCTCGACGAGGAAGCCGACCGTCTGACCGCCATCCCCGCCCTGATCGCGGCGGTCCGCTCCGAATTGGGGCCGCCGGTGGACGCCGGAGAGGGCTAGCCCCCGCGCGCCCGAACGCCTAGCATCGGGGCTTCACAGCCCTAGGGGTCGCAATGCAGTTTCTGCGCACGTTGATATGGGTGCTGATCGCCGGCATCGTCGTTGCCTTCTCGTTCAACAACTGGGCGCCGGTGCCGGTGAAGTTGTGGGGCGGGCTGGTCGCCGACATCAACCTGCCGCTCTTGATGGGACTGATGTTCCTGCTGGGTTTCCTGCCGATTTGGCTGGTGCATGTCGGCACACGCTGGCGTTTCAAGTCGCGGCTGGCGAGCACCGAACGGACGATCAACGAGCTGCGCGCCGCTCAGGCCGCCCCCGCTGCGGCGCCGGTCGCGGGGGACACCCTGATCCTGTCGGAGCCCGCCGCCGCGCCGCCGCTGATCCCCGCCGACACGGCCGTGGAGACGCGCGCATGAGTTCGCCGATCTACGTCGCGCTCGATACCCCCGATCTCGATCGCGCGGCGGCGATCGCGAAGCGCGTTCGCCACCATGTCGGCGGGATCAAGCTCGGCCTCGAATTCTTCATGGCCAATGGCCGTTCGGGGGTGAAGGAAATGGCGGAGATCGGACTGCCGATCTTCCTCGACCTCAAGTTCCACGACATTCCCAACACCGTGGCCAAGGCGATACAGGCATTGCGACCGCTGGAGCCCGCGATCCTGACCGTCCACGCCTCGGGCGGGCGCGCAATGCTTGAGGATGCGAAGGCGGCGGCACCGACCGGCACGAAGGTGGTGGCCGTCACGACGCTCACCAGCCTCGACGGAGAGGACCTTCGATCGATCGGCGTCGAGCGCGACCCGCACGAGCAGGTGCTGCGGCTGGCCGAACTGGCGCATGAGGCGGGGGTCGACGGCATCGTCTGCTCGGGCGCAGAAGTCGCCGCCGCGAAAAAGGCCTGGCCGCAGGGGTTCTTCGTGGTGCCGGGGGTGCGTCCCGCCGAGGGCCCGGCGGGCGACCAGAAGCGCGTGGTGACGCCGCGCACGGCGCTGGACGCGGGGGCGTCGATCCTCGTCGTCGGGCGGCCGATCACCCAGGCCGAAGATCCCGATGTCGCAGCCCGCGCGATCGAGGCGACACTCTAACCGCCCCCGTGGCCCGGGCTTCATCCGGAATTTTTAGTCTGCGGTGGTTCGCATCGCCGATCCGCATGCTTCACGGGCTCGGTGGGGCCGCCCCGCGCGGTCAGAGGCGTGACCTCTCTGCGCCTCCGCATGACCCACCTTCTGTCCTTCGCTAAAGGGACGAGGCAGAACCGCGGATCAAGTCGAGGGTGAAAAGCCAGGCGAGTCTACGCGACTGTCAGCAGTCGCTGGGCCTGTGCGCGCGCTTCCGGCGTCACCTCCTCGCCCGACAGCATTCGGGCGATCTCCTCGCGGCGTTCCTCGGCGTCCAGTGGCGTCACGCCGGTGCGCGTCACGGTGCCGTCGCTCGACTTGGCGATGCGATAGTGGCGGTCGCCGCGCGCCGCCACCTGGGGGCTGTGCGTCACCACGAGCACCTGATTGCGGCCCGACAATCGCGCCAGCCGCTCGCCGATCGCGCTCGCCACCGCGCCGCCGACGCCGCGGTCGATCTCGTCAAAGACAAGCGCGCGCGCCCCGCCCTCCTCGGCGAGCGCGACCTTCATCGCCAGGATGAAGCGTGACAATTCGCCGCCGCTGGCGATCTTCATCAGCGGCGCGAAGGGGGCACCGGGGTTGGTCGAGACCTCGAACTCCACCCGGTCGCTCCCCTCCGGACCCCAGCCCTCGCGCGGGAGCGACGCGACGACGGTACGGAAGCGGGCGGCATCGAGCTTGAGTGGTGCGAGTTCGGTCATGACCGCGGCGTCGAGCCGCGCCGCCGCCTCGCTTCGCTGCGCCGACAGTGTCTGCGCCGCCTCGGCATAGCGCGCCTCTGCCGCGGCGGCGGTTCGGGTCAGGCCGGCAAGGCTCGCCTCCCCACCTTCGACCAGCGCCAGCCGCTCGGCCAAGTCGGCGGCCAGTGTGGCAAGATCATCGGGCTGGACACGGTGCTTTCGCGCCAGTCCACGCAGCTCGAACAGCCGCGTCTCGTCGGCCTCCAGCACCGCGGGGTCGAAGGCGAGCGCCTCGGCCGCGGCGTCGATCTGATCCTGCGCGCTCGCGCCCTCGACGATCGCGCGGTCGATCGCTGCCAGCGCCTCGGCGAGCGCGGGATGCGCGTCGCCTGTGCGTTCGAGGATCCGCGCCGCCTGGCGCAGCCGCGACAGCGCGCCGTCCGACCCGTCGAGCAGGTCGGCGACCGCGGCAAGCTCGCCCGCTGCGCGCTCGCCGCGCTGCATCGTCGCACGGCGCTCGGCCAAGCGGGCTTCCTCGCCCGGCTCGGGTGCGAGCTTGGTCAGCTCCTCGACAGCATGGGCCAGATATTCGCGGTCGCGCTCAGCCACGTCCTGTAACGCCCGCGCCTCGTCGAGCCGGGCGAGCGCCGCTCGCCAATCGCGCCACGCCGCATTTACCGCGGCGGTATCGGCGCGCGCGAAGGCGTCGAGCAGCGAGCGATGGCCGCGCGGATTGAGCAGGCCGCGGTCGTCATGCTGGCCGTGGATCTCGACCAGCATCGCGCCGAGCTCGCGCAGCAGTCCGGCAGAGGCCGGCTGATCGTTGACGAACGCGCGGCTGCCGCCATCGGCCTTGACCAGCCGCCGGATCATCAGCGGTTCGCCGGGTTCGAGATCGAAGCCGTTCTCGGCGAGCAGCGCGGCGATCGTGCCGCCCGCCGCAGGTGTCTCGAAGCTTGCGGTCACCACCGCCTGCCCCGCGCCATGCCGCACCAGCCCGCTGTCACCGCGCGCGCCAAGGACGAGGCCGAGAGCGTCGAGCAGGATCGACTTGCCCGCCCCCGTTTCGCCGGTCAGCACGCCGAGACCCTGGCCGAAGTCGAGGTCCAGCGCCTCGATCAGCACGACGTCGCGGATCGACAGCGCGTTCAGCATGGGCGAAGCGTCGCGGCGGGCGTCAGGCGCCCACCGGGTCGATCTCAGTCGCGGGCTTCACCGCCTGCTGCGGCGGCAGGACGGGATATTCGTTGACCAGCTTGTAAGCGCGCTCGTACCAGTCGGTACCAGGATAATTGGCACCAAGCACCGCCGCCGACTTCTTCGCCTCCTCGCGAAGGCCGAGGTTTAGATAAGCCTCGGTCAGGCGCAGCAGCGCCTCGGGCGCATGGCTGGTCGTCTGAAACTGGTCGACGACCGAGCGATAGCGCATCGAGGCGGCGAGCCACTGGCCGCGGCGGCCATAGAAGCGCCCGACCTCCATCTCCTTGCCGGCCAAGTGGTCGCGGACCAGATCGACCTTGAGCCGCGCATCCGCAGCGTAGCGCGTGTCGGGATAGCGGCGCGACAGCTCGCCCAGCGCGTCGAGCGCCTGGCTGGTGATCTTCTGGTCGCGCGTCACGTCGGTGATCTGCTCGTAATAGCCGAGCGCGATCAGATAATAGGCATAGGGCGCATCGCGGTTGCCGGGGTGCACCGACAGGAAGCGCTGCGCCGACTGGATCGACTCGGTGTAATCCTTGTTGAGGTAATAGCTGAACGCACTCATCAGCTGCGCGCGGCGCGCCCAGACCGAATAGGGGTGCTGGCGCTCGACCTCGTCGAACAGCGCCGCCGCCTGCTTGTACTGGCCGCGGTCGAGCCGCTGCTTGGCGGCAGTGTAGAGCGTGCCCACGTCACGCGCGACATACGGGATGTCCGCGCCCTTGTTCGACTGCGCACAGCCCGACAGGCCGATGGCGGAAAGGGCAATCGCGCCGAGCGCGAGCGGGCGGAGAGGAAAGCGACGCATCGCGCCTCCTTACCCGAGCGGGCAAGGCGCGAACAACGGATTTTTAGGGATGCGAAAATCGGTTGCCCGCGGGGGCACCGCTGGCGATACCGCTGCGTTGCAGCGACGCCATTTAATCCACGGAGAAGCCCCTTGCCCGCGACCAAGCTTGCCACCCACCGCGTCGAAAAGCCCTGGGGCCGCACGCGGCTTTTCCCCGGCTTTCCCGATCCCGCGCCGGGCGGCGAGCCGGTGGGCGAGGTCTGGTTCCAGCAACCCGGCGACAGCACGCCGGACCTGCTCATCAAATACCTGTTCACCAGCGAGAAACTTTCGGTGCAGGTCCACCCCAATGACGAGCAGGCACAGGCCCGCGGCCTGCCGCGCGGCAAGGACGAGTGCTGGCTGATCCTCGACGCCGAACCCGATTCGACGATCGCGGTCGGCACGGTCCGCCCCCTCTCCGCCGACGAGCTGCGTGCCGCCGCGCTCGACGGGTCGATCGAGGATCTGCTCTACTGGAAGCCGGTGAAGGCGGGCGACTTCCTCTATTCGGAATCGAACACTGTCCACGCGATCGGCGCGGGCATCACCCTGATCGAGGTCCAGCAGAACAGCGAGACCACCTATCGCCTCTACGATTATGGTCGCCCGCGCGAGCTGCACCTCGACGACGGTGTCGCGGTCAGCGATCCGGTGCCCTATGTCCCCTACGCCTCGCCGGGTGAGGTCGAGGCGGGACGGACGATCCTCGTCGAAGGGCCGAAGTTCGTACTCGAGCGCTGGACCGGCGGGCACGACGTGGTGCTGCCGGCCGGCACGACCGGCTGGCTCGTCCCCGTCAGCGGCAGTGGCAAGGTCGCCGATGTCGAATGGCAAGCGGGCGAATGCGTGTCGATCACGGGAAGCGAGAAAGTCGAGGCGGAAACAAGCGCCGATCTGCTCTTCGCCTATCCAGGCATGACCCGTCTGTAAGCTGAACCGAACGTAGTTTTACGTTCACGCAACTGCGGACAAATCGCATCGTTCTTCCGCCACCAACTTAGGAGGAAGTTCGATGCGTACGCCCATCCTGACCGCGCTGATCGCCGCGATTGCCATTCCCGCGGTTCCGCTCGCGGCGCAGCAGACCCCCGGTCAGGCCAATCGCGAGTATCGCCGCGAAGTGCGCGACGCGCAGCGCGATTATCGCCGCGACCTGCGCCAGGCCGACTCGCGCCGCGACGTGCGCGAGGCGCGGCGCGAATATCGGGACGAGGTGCGGGATGCCCGCCGCGACCGGCGCGAAGATCGCCGCGACTGGCGTCAGGCGCGCAACTATGACTGGAACCGTCTGCCGCCCGGCCAGCGCCGTTACTATGCCGATAACTATTACCGGGACGGGCGCTATTATCAGCCACGTCGCCTCGGTCGCAACGACCGGATCTATCGCGGCAATGACGGGCGCTACTATTGTCGCCGGAGCGACGGTACGACGGGCTTGATCATCGGCGCGGTCGGCGGCGGCGTGCTCGGCAACCTTTTGACCAACGGCAATTCGGGCCTGCTCGGCACGCTGATCGGCGGCGGTGCGGGTGCGCTGCTCGGCCGCCAGATCGACCGCGGCGGGATCAGCTGCCGGTAAATCATCACGAAGCGACGGACAGGCCCGGCGAGCGATCGCCGGGCCTTTTCCTATGTCAGATGATGCCGCCGCCAAGCATCAGCCGAAGGGCACCAATCACGAGGATGACGAGGTTGAGGTTACGGCCGGCATTGCTGCTCGACAGCGCGCCCACCACCGCGCCGACGATGGGGATCATCAACCCGAACCACAGCGACCAGCCGAGAAACGGGATGAAGCCGAACAGCAGGAACGGCAGCGCGACGAGTCCGATCAGGATCGAGAGCAAATTCAACATAGAGGTGATATAGCCCTATAGAACACCGGCTTCAATAGATGCTGGAAACCGGCAGTAGCACCTCGCTGCGCCGCAACGGTCCCGGCATGAGCGGCGCGTTGTAGAACGCATATTCGGCCGGCCCTGTTGGCTTGAGCCCATAGCCCGACAGCCACTCGCGCAGCACCGCTTCGCGCTCGGCCAGCAGCGCATCGTCGGCGCGGCCGGCGAAGCGGATCGCGGCGACGCGACGCGGCGCGAGCGTCATCGTACGCACCGCATCCGTCGCGGGCGCTGGTGGGGCAAGGTCGAGATACTGGGCCGGCAGCACGAAGCGGGTGCGCCACCCGTCCCCGGCGCGATCGGCGATCACCGGCGCGGTCATCGCGATCTTCTCGCCCCCGCGCGACCTCGCGAAGATATAGTCGGCGAGCGCGCGGAAGCCCTTGCCAAGCGCCGCGTCGCGCTCGCCGTCGTGCACGGCCTCGGCGACCGGCAGGGTGCCATAGGCACGGACCTCGATCGCGCCGTCCTTCAGCACCAGCGAATAGGCAGGCGTCTCGGTCCGGGTGAACCACCAGGCGGCAACCCCCGCGACCGCCGCACCCGCCACGCCACCGCCGATCAACCAGGCCCGCTGACTTGCCCCGTCCGCCATACGCACACCTTCCGCATCTGTCCTACAGCGAACCATATGGGTTAGCTGCCGACTCGTTTCGGCAGGAGGGTAGCATGGAAATCGAGGCGTTGATCGACGATCTCATCGCGCGGGAGGGCGGCTTCGTCGATCACCCCGCCGACCGCGGCGGACCGACGCGCTGGGGCGTGACCGAGGCCGTGGCCCGCGCCGCGGGCTATCGTGGGGCAATGCGCGACTATCCGCGCAGCGCCGCCGCCTCACTCTATCGCAGCCGCTACTGGCTGGCGCCGCGCTTCGATGCAGTCGCCGCACGCGCACCGAGGCTCGCGGCCGAGCTGTTCGACACCGGCGTCAACATGGGGACGGGCGTCGCGGCAAGGTTCCTTCAGCGCGCGCTGATCGCGCTCAACCGGCAAGGGCGAGACTTTGCGGATATCGCGGTCGACGGCCGCATCGGCCCGCGCACGCTCGCCGCGCTCGCTGCGTTCCTCGACGTGCGCGGCGAGCGGGGCGAGATCGTCCTCCTCAAAGCGGTCGAGGCGATGCAGGGCGAACGCTATCTCCGCCTCGCCGAGCAGCGTCCCGCAAACGAGGCATTCCTCTACGGCTGGCTCGCAAACCGCCTCGCCGACCCGATGGAGGACGGCCGATGAGCATCCTCGACGCGATAATCGGGCCGCTCGCAGGCCTCATCGACAAGGTGATCCCCGATCCCCGTGCGCGCGACGCGGCCAAGCTCGAACTGCTCAGGCTGCAGGGCAGCCAGGAGCTTGAGGTGTTGCGCACCCAGCTTTCGGCGATCGTGGCGGAGGCGCAGTCGCCAGACCCTTGGACCAGCCGCGCGCGCCCGGGCTTCCTCTACGTCATGTACGCGCTGTTCCTGTGGGCGATCCCGATGGGCCTGATCGCGGCGGCCAGCCCCGCCACCGCCGACGCGATCGCGCGCGGCATCACCGGCTATCTCCGCGCGCTGCCCGAGGAGCTCTACACGCTCTTCGGCACCGGCTATCTCGGCTATGCGGCGATGCGCCAATGGGGGAAGGTCAAGGGCGTGGAGAGATAGCGGCACTCTTGGCAGCGCCCCGCCCCTCCCCATATGCGCGGCCATGAGCAACGACAATGCGTGGCACGGCACGACGATCCTTTCCGTGCGCCGCGGTGGCCGGGTGGTGATCGCGGGCGATGGCCAGGTCTCCGCCGGCCAGACCGTCATGAAACCCAATGCGAAGAAGGTCCGCCCGCTGGGTGACGGCAAGGTTATCGCCGGCTTTGCGGGCGCGACCGCCGACGCCTTCACGCTGTTCGAGCGGCTCGAGGCCAAGCTCGAGCGGCATCAGGGCCAGCTGCTGCGCGCCGCGGTCGAGCTGGCCAAGGACTGGCGAACCGACAAGTTCCTCCGCAATCTTGAGGCGATGCTGATCGTCGCGGACAAGGACGTGACGCTGGTCGTCACCGGCAACGGCGACGTGCTTGAACCCGAGGGCGGCATCGCGGCGATCGGATCGGGGGGCAATTTCGCCTTGGCCGCCGCCCGCGCGCTCGCCGACTATGAGCCTAATCCCGAGGTGCTGGCGCGCAAGGCGATGGGCATCGCTGCCGAGCTGTGCGTCTACACCAACGACCGCCTGACGGTGGAGACGCTGGAAAGCGCCCAATAACCGTCACCCAGCGAAAGCTGGGACCGCACCCCAACTGCGCGCCCTTGCGGCCCCCGATCCCAGCCTTCGCTGGGATGATGAAGTGGATGAAATGAACGACACCCTCACCCCCAAGGCGATCGTCGCCGCGCTCGATGCACACATCATCGGTCAGAAGGACGCGAAGCGCGCGGTCGCCGTCGCCCTGCGCAACCGCTGGCGCCGCCAGCAGCTGTCACCCGACCTGCGCGACGAGGTTTCGCCGAAGAACATCCTGATGATTGGCCCGACTGGCTGTGGCAAGACCGAGATCAGCCGCCGCCTCGCGAAGCTGGCCGACGCGCCGTTCGTCAAGGTCGAGGCGACCAAGTTCACCGAGGTCGGCTATGTCGGCCGCGATGTCGAACAGATCGCCCGCGACCTCGTCGAGGAAGCGATCCGGCTGGAGAAGGAACGCCGCCGCGTCGCGGTGAAGGACAAGGCTGAGGCGGCGGCGATGACACGCCTGCTCGACGCGCTCACCGGCAAGGATTCGAGCCAGGCGACGCGCGAGGCGTTCCGCCAGCGGCTCAACGACGGTCATCTCGACAACACCGAGATCGAGATCGAGCTGGAAGCCTCCAGCCCGATGCCGTTCGAAATCCCCGGCGGCGCGCCGCAGATGATCAACCTGGGCGAGATGATGCGCGGCCTCGGCGGCCCGCAACTCAAGCGTCGCAAGATGAACGTCCACGCCGCCTGGGCCAAGCTTGTCGAGGAAGAGGCGGACAAGCGCCTCGACCAGGACGAGGTCAACCGCGCCGCCCTTGCCGACGCCGAGGCGAACGGCATCGTCTTCCTCGACGAGATCGACAAGATCGCGGTCAGCGACGTGCGCGGCGGATCGGTGAGCCGTGAGGGCGTGCAGCGCGACCTGCTGCCGTTGATCGAGGGCACCACCGTCGCGACCAAGTACGGGCCGATGAAGACCGACCATGTGCTCTTCATCGCCTCCGGCGCGTTCCATGTCGCCAAGCCCAGCGATCTGCTTCCGGAGCTTCAGGGCCGCCTGCCCATCCGGGTCGAGCTGAAGGGGCTGACCGAAGACGATTTCGTCGCGATCCTCACCGATACCAAGGCGAGCCTGCCCGAACAGTATCGCGCGCTGATCGGGACCGAGGGTGTGGAAGTCGCCTTTACCGACGACGGCATCCGCGCGGTTGCCCGCATTGCCGCGCAAGTGAACGGTGAGGTCGAGAATATCGGCGCCCGCCGGCTCCAGACGGTGATGGAGAAGCTGCTCGAGGAAGTAAGCTTTGATGCCGAGGATCGCAGCGGATCGACCGTTACGGTCGATGCCGCTTACGTGGAGGCGCAGCTGGCAGGCATCGCGCGCAACACCGATCTCAGCCGCTACGTGCTGTGAGGCGGAGCGGCGCATTGCCGCTCCGCTTCGGCGATCAGCTGTCCTGCGACTTGAGGACAACTTCCGACCCGTCCTGCTGATCGGACACGGGCGCCCGCGTTTCAGGTGAGGGTCATAACGCGGGTCTGAAGATCAAGACCTGGGGGCGCGATAGGGCGTAAAGTCGCCATAGCGACAGAACGGCCCCGGAATCGCGATACCGCCGCGCCGGGCGGTCCGGAACCGATCGTTGCGACAAAGCTGGCCGCCGAACACCTCGGCGATCACGATCGAATCGCGATCGATGAACGGGCACCCCTCGACACGCGTGACCCACACAGCGTTCAGATCGCGGTAAACGAGCTTGTCGGGCGCCACCAGTTGCGGGCCGCCCGCTGTCTGCGGGTCGATGCAGCGCGCGGGCTTGCCCGGCACGCGCCCCTCGATCGCGGCCGCAAACTCGCGCTCGCCGCGCGCACGAATCTGCTCGGCGGTCCGGTCCTGACCCGCGCATCCGGCGAGCACCAGCGCGCCGAGCATCAGGCCAAGCTCTGCTCGCATCAACTGCGCGTCTTTCGATACGGCGTGAACTCGCCGAGCGCGCACGAGCCAGTGGGGAACCGCGACGCTCGATCGACCGTGTGCGCAATGTCGCCGCGGCAGAGCTGCCCGATGGTCGATCGGGTGACGAGGATGTCGTCGTTGCGCAGGCTGCACCCCCCGCTGGTGTCGGTACGGTACAATAGGTTGCCGCTGACCTCGTAAATGATCGTGTCGCCGAAATAGTCGGATCGGCGCGCGTTGCGGTTGGGCAGGCAGGTGGTCGGCTTACCGGCGGTGAAACCCGCAAGCCGCTGATCGAGTTCGGCCGCCGACCGCGCTTGGCGCGCTTCGCGGGCCGCCGTCTCGCGCGGGGTAGCCGCGCATCCGGAGAGCGTCGCGGCGGCCGCCACGGCGGCGGCGACGATGGCGATTCGCGACATGGCCTGCATCCTCCTTATCGACACTCCGCACCTGAACGCATGAACGGGGGCTGAGCAGCGCAAGACTGCTACAGATTATCCTTTCTTGCACGCAGGGCCGCAAGTTCATCGGCATCGGCCGCGCGGACGAAGGGGTTGGTCGCCCGCTCCTCCCCGATCGTCGTCGGCACCGTCGGCTCGCCCGCAGCGCGCAGCGCCTCGACCCGCGCCAGCCGTTCGGCGATCGCGGCGTTGTCGGGCTCGACCGCGGCCGCGAACTTCGCGTTGGAGAGCGTATATTCGTGCGCGCAATAGACGGTCGTGGCCTCGGGCAGCGCCGCCAGCCGCTGAAGCGCCGAATGCATTTGCGCCGCCGTCCCCTCGAACAATCGGCCGCAGCCCATCGCGAACATCGTGTCGCCAACGAAGACCAATGCTTCGCCCTCGAAATGGAAGCTGACATGGCCGGCGGTATGCGCGGGCGTTTCCCAGACGCGCGCCTGCCGCCGCCCGATCGTCACCGTGTCGCCCTCCGCCACCAGCCGGTCGGCCGACGGGATCTTCACCCCCTCGGCCGCCGGGGCGGTCACGACGGCGCCATGCGCGTCCTTGATCGCCTGGTTGCCGGCGGTGTGGTCGGGATGCCAGTGCGTGTTCCAGACCTGACCGATGCGCCAGCCGCGCGCGTCGGCGGCGGCGAGCACCGGCGCCGCCTCGCCCGGATCGACGACGACGGTCTCCCCGCTCTCGTCGTCATGGATCAGCCAGACATAATTGTCGCTGAGCACGGGCACACGAACGATCTCGAGCGGGCCGTCCATCTTACCAGGTCCCGGTATTTGGCATCGACGCCCAGGGCTCGACCGGGGCGAGCGCGTCGCCGGCCTGCAACAGCTCGATCGAAATGCCGTCGGGCGTCTTCACGAACGCCATGTTGCCGTCCCGCGGGGGACGGTTGATCGTGACGCCGCCGTCCATCAGCCGCTGGCAGGTCGCGTAGATATCGTCGACGCGGTAGGCGAGATGCCCGAAATTGCGCCCGCCGGTATAGACCTCGGCTGCGCTGCCGTCCTCGGGCGGCCAGTTATAGGTGAGCTCGACCTCCGCTTTGGCGCGCTCGCCGGGGCCGTTCATGTCCTCGGGCGTGGCGAGGAAGATCAGCGTGAAGCGGCCGGCCTTGTTCTCCATGCGGCGCACTTCCTTGAGCCCCAGCAGCTCAAAGAAGGCGATCGTTGCGTCAGGATCGGTCACGCGGATCATCGTGTGGAGGTAGTTCATCGCCAATCGGCTCCATTCGTCGTATGTCAGCAACGGTTCATCGGCGCAGCCGCAGCATCGCCGCGCAGCATATGGGGAGTCGAGAGCGATGGAAAAGCGGGGTTCGTGGGCGGTGATCGCGGCGGCGCTGGTGGCGCTGGGGCTAGTGCTGGGCGGCTATCTGCTGGGCGACGGCCTGCGCCGCGCGCGCGCCGCCGACCGGTCGGTGACGGTGCGCGGACTGGCCGAGCGCGACGTGACAGCAGATCTTGCGGTCTGGACGCTCAACTATAGCCGCTCGGGCGAGGATCTGGCCGCCGTCCGCGCGCAGATCGACGGGGATACGGGCGCGATCCGGCGCTTCTTCGCCGGGCTCGGCTTTCCCGCCGACGCGCTGCGGCCTGCGGGGGCGAGCGTAATGCAGAGCTATGACAACGGCGTACAGCGCTTCACCGTGACGCAGCGGCTGCAACTGCGGACCGGTGACGTGGCGCGGGCGCAGCGCGCGGCGGCGCGGCAATTCGACCTGGTCCGCGACGGCGTGGTGCTGCAGGAAGGGTCGGGCCTCAGCTACAGCTTCACCAAATTGAACGACATCAAGCCGTCGATGGTGGCCGAAGCGACCCGCGACGCCCGCGCCTCGGCCGAGCAGTTCGCCAAGGACAGCGCGACCGGCGTCGGCGCGATCAAGAGCGCAACGCAGGGCTATTTCTCGGTCGAGCCGCGCGACGGCGACCAGGGCGGCTATGGCGTCGCCGACACGCCGTTCAAGAAGGTGCGCGTGGTGACGACAGTGGACTTTTATCTGCGGTGAAGCTTCTCCCCGACACGGGAAGGATTAGACGACCGCCTCGACCGCCCGCACGATCATCGCGATGTCCTGATCGCGCGACAGCCGGTGGTCGCCGTCCTTGACCAGCCAGCACTGCACGTCGTCGCTTTCGATCAGCTGGGCGAGGCGCGCCGCGCGCTCCCACGGCACGTCGGGGTCGCGCATCCCCTGGACGATGCGCACCGGCAGCTTGAGCGGGATCGGCCCATGCATCAGTCGGTTGGCCTCGCCCGCGGTCCAGAAGGCGCGGGTGGTGACGGTCGGATGCGGCGAATAGGGCGATGGCTTCTCCAGCCGCCCCTCGCTCAGCAGCGTCATCTTGTCGGCCTGGCTGAAGCCCCAGTCGGTGAAGTCGGGGGCGGGCGCGATCCCGACCAACGCCGCGATCCGATCGGGCCGTGCCTTCGCGACCAGCAGCGCGATCCAGCCGCCCATCGACGATCCGACCAGCACCACCGGCCCTTTCGCCACCTGATCGACGACGAGCAGCGCATCGTCGCGCCAGTCGGCGAGCGTATAGTCCTCGAACGCGCCCTCGCTCTCGCCGCAGCCGCGATAGTCGAAGCGGACGAACGCCCGGCCCTGTGCCTTGGCCCAGGCTTCCAGCGCCAGCGCCTTGGTCCCGCTCATGTCGCTGGCATAGCCGGGCAGGAAGACGATTGTCGGCCCTTCTCCCTCGGTCACGCGAAAGGCAATGCGGGCGTCGTCGGTCATTCGGGGTTCCTTGTGGCAAGCGCGGCGAGCATGTCGGCGGCAAGCTGGCTAAGCGTATCGTCGCGCGCGCCCATCACGACGACGCGGTCGCCGGGCGCGGCGGTCGCGACGAGGTGCGCGGCGGCGGCGGCGCGGTCGGGGATGTGGCGCGCGGGCGCGCCCTGCGCAGTCAGGTCCGCGATGATGTCGCCGCTCGTCACCTCACGCGACGTCGTGCCGCCATGATAGACCGGATCGGGCAGGACGAGTTCGTCGCCCGGCCGCAGCCGCGCGGCGAGGCTTTCGACCAGCTCGCGGCGCATTACCTTGAGCGGGCCGTAGCCGTGCGGCTGAAACAGGAGCTTGAGCGCGCCGGGGAAGGCCATCAGCGTGTCGAGCGTCGCGGCGATCTTGTCGGGATTGTGCCCGAAATCGTCGATCACGGTGACGCCGCCCACCTCGCCCACCAACTCGAACCGGCGCTTGAGCCCGACGAAGCCATCGATCGCGCTCGCCGCGTCCTCGACCGGCACGCCAGCGGCGACGACTGCTCCGATCGCCGCGAGCGCGTTGGCGACGTTGTGGCGACCCGGCACCGACAGGCGTACGGGCAGTCGCTTGCTCCCGCTTTCGAGCGTGAAGGCGATCGCGAACGGCTCGGGCGACAGGTCGCGCGCCACCAGATCGGCCTCGCCCTCGATCGCGAACGTCGTGCGCCGGTCGCTGCCGATCGTCGCGGCCAGCGCCGCCGCTTCCGGATCGCCCGCATTGACCACCACTCGCGACGCCTTTGCCGCGAAATCGCCGAACAGCGCGCGTAGTTCGTCGAGCGACTTGTGATCGAGGCTGACATTGTTGAGCACCGCAATGTCGGGCGAATAGAGTGCGATCGACCCGTCGCTTTCGTCCACCTCGCTGACGAACGCCTCGCCCTGCCCCACCAGCGCGCTGGCGAAGGGGCGGTCGGGCGAGGCGAAGTTCTTCATCACCGCGCCATTCATGACCGTTGGATCGCGGCCGAGCGCGTGAAGGATCCAGCCGATCATGCCGGTGACGGTGGACTTGCCGCTGGTCCCGGCCACGCCAATCCGCACCCGGCTGTCATTGAACAGCGACGCGAGCAGGTCGGCGCGGCGCATCCTCGGCGCGCCGACCCGCGCCGCCGCAACCATGTCGGGCACCGTCTCCTCGACCGCGGCGGAGGCGACGACGACCTGTTGCGGCGAGGTAATGCCGCTGCCGTCCTGGGGGAAAAGGTCGATGCCCAGCGCCCTCAGCGCGTCGAACTTGGGCGCCAGCCGGCCCTGATCGAGCGTCCGGTCCGACCCCGCGATCGACGCCCCGCGCCCGGCAAGGATCATCGCCAGCGGCATCATCCCCGACCCGCCCACGCCCACGAAGAAATAACGCTGCTGCATGGCGCCCGCCTATCGGCACTTGCGTTGGCAAGGGCAAGCCTCGACACAGGCGCGCATGAGGATCGCCGTCGTCGCCCCTGCCCGCTCGACCCGCCCCGAATCGGCCGCCCGCGGCGCGGCGTTCGCGGCGCTCGAATTCCCCGAGGTCGAGCTCGTCATCGACCCGCAATGCTTTGCCGAGGCAGGACATTTCGCCGGCCCCGATGCGCTGCGCGCCGAAACCTTCCTGCGCTATGCCAACGACCCGGCCTATGACGCCATCTGGTTCGCGCGCGGCGGCTATGGGTCGAACCGCATCCTTGCCGAGGTGATGCCGAAGCTGAACGACGCCGCGCGGGCGAAGGCCTATCTCGGCTTTTCCGACATGGGCTTCCTGCTCGGCGCACTTTATGCGCGGCGGATCGGGCGGCCGTGCCACGGGCCGATGTCGACCGAGGCGACTGCGCGCAACCGCGGCGGGCCGGCGTGGCGCGCGCTCGCCTGGCTGACGGCGAAGGACCGGCGCGCGCTAGAGCCGGGGCTCGACGGGCGGCCGGCCGCGGCATTCAACCTCGCGATTTTGACGGCGATGCTCGGCACGCCCTGGGTGCCGGACCTCACCGATCACGTGCTGCTGATCGAGGAAGTGGGCGAGAGCTATTACCGGATCGACCGGATGATGTTCCAGCTCGCGAACGCGACGCAGCTGCGCGGCCTTGCAGGCATCCGCCTCGGCAGCGTCACGGACGTGCCCGACGGTGACGGGCCGGAAGCGTTCGGCGAGACGCTCGACCAGATCATGGCGCGCTGGTGCGGCGAGATGCGCGTGCCGTATCTCGGCCGCGCGAGGATCGGCCATGACGCCGACAATTGCGTGGTGCCGTTCGGCATCGCCTAAAGCGGCAGCCCCAGAGCGCGCGATTTGGCTGGCGCTCCCGCCTTCACCTTGAAGAAGCCGGCGGTGGCGAGCGGCCAGACAGCGGCGTCATAGTCACGCACGAAGGTGTCGACCTGCGGCAAGGCCGGCGCATTTCCCAGCGGCACATAAGCCGCGACGAGCCGGCCCGCGCGGATATCGCCCAGCGTTGCGGCATCCTCGACCCGGTGCACCGGGCAGCCATAGCTCGCGCCCGCCCGCGTCGCCGCATCCTCGACAGCCCCTCGCCGGAACGCCGCGACCGCGGGCGCGACCCGCTCCTCTCGCGGCACCAGTGCGACGATCGCGGAGGGTGGGGTCGCCAAAGAGTGCCCGATCGCGAGATCACCCTCGTGCAGCAACAGCGACCACTCGCCCGCGGGTTCGGGTCGCGGCGGCGGTGTGAAGCGGATGAGCGGCGCCTCCTCATCCTCGGTCAGCGGCTCGACCTCCTCGACCAGCCCCTTGGGATTGAAGCGCCCGCCGGTGTAGCGGGCGATATTGTCCGCGCGCGCGGCATAGGCCTTGCCGCGCGTGTGCAGCCCCGCCACCCAACGCCACGAAAGCGTATTCGACGCCGCATCGCCGTCGAGCAGGTGCCGCAGGAAGAAGTCGGCGCCCAGCACCCAGGGCAGGCGAAGCGTGAAGATCCAGATGCTCGCGAACCACATCCGCGCATGGTTGTGCAGCCAGTTGTGGGCGGTCAGCTCGTCCGCCCACGCATCGAAACAGTCGATGCCCGTTCGCCCCTCGATCGCGGCACGATAGTCGCGCGCGAGGCCGCCATTCGCCTCCACCGCCGCCAGCGCAGCATCGCGCTCGGCCAGATACCGGTCCCACACCGCCGGCCGCTGCTCAAGCCAGCCGCGGAAATAGCCGCGCCACAGCACCTCGCTGACGAACTTCTCCGCCGCGTCGGGGCCGTGCTTATCAAGCGCCCGCGCCAGCACCTCCTGCTCGTCGATCAGGCGGTGGCGCAGATAGGGTGACAGCATCGACACGTTCGCCGGCCACGCGCCTGCGCTGCCATGGTCGTGGTTGCGCTCGGCCGCATATCGCCGGCCCATGCGGGGCGAAAAGGCATCAAGGCGCGCGAGCGCGGCGGCGCGGGTGGGTTCGAGGATCATCGGCTTGCGCTAGGCCGGCGTCGCCGCCGCCCCAATCCCGCTTTTGGTCGAGCCGCAACGATTGCCAGCCTTGGCCGGGCGCGCCATATGCCCCGCACCCCAACCCAGCGACGAAAGCCCGCGAATGTCTGCGATGTTCAAGATCACGCTCCCTGACGGCTCGGTTCGTGAGGTAGCGCCGGGGACTACCCCCGCGGACATCGCCGCCGCGATCGGGCCGGGTCTTGCCAAGGCGGCGATGGCGGCGCGCGTCGATGGCGAAGTGCGCGACATCATGCGGCCCTTCGAGGGTGATGCGCAGCTCGCGCTCATCACCGCAAAGGACGAGGCCGACGCGCTCGAGCTCGTGCGTCACGATTATGCACACATCCTGGCCGAGGCGGTGCAGAAGCTGTTCCCGGGCACGCAGATCACCTTCGGCCCGGCGACCGACGACGGCTTCTACTACGACTTCGCGCCCAAGGACCGCCCCTTCACAGAGGACGACCTGCCCGCGATCGAGGCCGAGATGCGCCGCATCATCGCCGCCGACGAACCGCTGATCCGGGAGGTGTGGCGCCGCGAGGACCTGATTGCGCGCTGGAACGCGCAAGGGGAAACGTTCAAGGCCGAATGGGCCGCCGAGCTGCCCGATGGCGAAGAGCTGACCGTCTATCGCGCGGGCAGGGGCGAGGACGCCTGGCTCGACATGTGCCGCGGGCCGCACCTGGCCTCGACCGGCAAGGTCGCGGCCGACGCCTTCAAGCTGACGCGCGTGTCGGGTGCCTATTGGCGCGGCGACCAGAAGAACGCGATGCTCAGCCGCATCTACGGCACCGGCTGGCTGAACAAGAAGCAGCTCGACGCGCATCTCCACCGGCTTGAGGAAGCGGCCAAGCGCGACCATCGCAAGCTCGGCCAGGAAATGGACCTGTTCCACCTTCAGGCCGAGGCGCACGGGTCGGTCTTCTGGCACCCCAACGGCTTCGTCATCTGGCGCGAGCTGGAGGCCTATATGCGCCGCGCAATCGACGCCGCCGGCTATCAGGAGGTCAAGACGCCGCAGGTGATGGACGCGCGCCAGTGGGAGGCGTCCGGGCATTGGGGAAAGTATCGCGAGAACATGTTCGTCATCCCCGACGAGGTGCCGAACACCGACGATGACGGGCCGATCGTGTCGAACGATGCCGAGTGGATGGCGCTCAAGCCGATGAACTGCCCGGCGCACGTCCTGATCTTCCGCCAGGGGATCAAGTCGTACCGCGATCTGCCGATGCGCCTCTACGAAAATGGCTGCTGCCACCGCAACGAGCCGCACGGCGCGCTCCACGGCCTGATGCGCGTGCGCCAGTTCACGCAGGACGACGCGCATATCTTCTGCCGCGAGGACCAGATCGTCGATGAGGTGCGCAGGTTCTGCGAACTCGCCGACCGCATCTACCGCGACTTCGGCTTCACCTATTCGATCAAGCTCGCGCTCCGCCCCGAAAATCGCTTCGGCACCGAGGAGATGTGGGACCAGGCGGAGGCCGAGCTGCGCAACGCGGTGATCGAGGCGGGACTGGCGACCGAGGAATATGGCTGGGAAGAGCTTCCCGGCGAAGGTGCCTTCTACGCGCCCAAGCTCGAATGGCACCTGACTGACGCGATCGGGCGGACATGGCAGGTCGGCACGATCCAGTCCGACCGCGTGCTGCCCGAGCGGCTCGATGCGAGCTATGTCGGCGAGGATGGCGAGCGCCACCGCCCGATCATGCTCCACCGCGCGATCTTCGGCAGCTATGAGCGGTTTATCGGCATCCTGATCGAGCATTTCGCCGGCCGCCTGCCCGTCTGGCTGGCGCCGACCCAGGCGGTGGTCGCGACGATCGTGTCCGATGCCGACGACTATGCCCGCGAGGTCGAGGGCAAGCTCAAGGCCGCGGGCATCCGCGCCGACGCCGACCTCCGCAACGAGAAGATCAACTACAAGGTGCGCGAGCACAGCCTCGCCAAGGTCCCGCACCTGCTCGTCGTCGGCAAACGCGAGGCCGAGGAAGGCACGGTCGCCGTCCGCACGCTCGGCCGCGAGGGGCAGCGGGTGATGCCGATCGAAGAGGCGATCGCGACGCTGACCGCGGAAGCGACGCCGCCCGATCTGCGTTGATCGGGCGGGCGCCTGTTGCGCCCCCGCATCACCCGTGGCCCGCCGCGCTCGATTGATCGTGACGGCGGGCCAAGGGCGCTTCCAAATTTGCGTTCGAGCGACTATCTAAGGCGATCGAAATAGCCTCAGGAGAAACAGCTATACGTCCCCCGATGCGGCGCCCGATGGCGCCCCCGCCCATGAACGGCCCCCGCTTCAACGAATTCATCCAGAGCCCACGCGTCCGCGTCATCGACCAGGACGGCGAGAATCTGGGCGTGATGTACACGCGCGAAGCGATGGAGCAGGCGAAGGAAGTCGGCCTCGACCTGGTCGAAGTGTCGCCCAACGCCGATCCGCCCGTCGCCAAGTTCCTCGACGTGGGGAAGTACAAGTACGAGGCCCAGAAGAAGGCGAACCTCGCCCGCAAGTCGCAGAAGACGCAGGAGATCAAAGAGATCAAGATGCGTCCGAACATCGACGATCACGATTACGACGTGAAGATGCGCGCGATCCACAAGTTCATCGGCGAGGGCGACAAGGTCAAGGTGACGCTCCGCTTTCGCGGCCGCGAGCTCAGCCACGGCCAACTCGGCATGCAGCTGCTCCAGCGCGTCGCCGGCGACTGCGCCGAGGATGCGAAGGTCGAGAGCTATCCGCGGATGGAAGGCCGGCAGATGCTGATGGTGCTGTCGCCAAAGTAAGCGAAGCCAGATGAGCAACAAAAAAGGGCGGTCCGATCGGGGCCGCCCTTTTTTGTTGCTCAGCAGAGGCTCGTC
The DNA here is from genome assembly GCF_002351485.1 of Sphingomonas spermidinifaciens. Lineage (GTDB taxonomy): Bacteria > Pseudomonadota > Alphaproteobacteria > Sphingomonadales > Sphingomonadaceae > Sphingomonas > Sphingomonas spermidinifaciens. Next base: position 84,305 of record NZ_NWMW01000003.1, read on the forward strand.
ACCCCGGCTCCCGAGCCGGGGTGACAATCTTTCGGATCGTCAGAACTTCAGCCCGAGCGTCGCACTCGCGGTCCGCGGGGCGCCATAGAAGCCCTGCTCCCAATAGAGACTGGTAATGTACTTGACGTTGGTCAGGTTACGCACGTTGGCGGTCAGCGACAGTGCCGGCGTGATCGACCAGCGTGCCATGAGGTCGACCAGCGCATAGCCGCCTTGCCGCGTGAAGATCGCATCGCGCGCCGGTGCCGTATCGGTCGCAGGCACCGCGTCGCGCTGCAACCGCTCGATCTCGCTCTGATACTGGACGGCAGCGCCAACGGTGACCGCGGGCAGCGACGGCGGCGTGTAGGTCGCGTTGAGACGTGCGGTGTGACGCGGGACATAGGTCCGCACCGCCTCGCCATCCGCCGGGTCGCGCACGCGCAGCGCGGTATAGCCGCCGCTCAGGTTGAGGCCGGCGAGCGGCTGGCCGCCCAGATCGAGCTCGATCCCCTCCGACCGCGCGTCGATCGTCGTGTAGAGCTGCTGGGCGATCGTGGTGTCGAACCGCCCCGCCTCGGCGATGCCGTTCTGCTGCGCCCGGAACACCGCGGCCGACGCGTAGAAGCGGTTGTCGAACCAGCTGCCCTTGACCCCCGCCTCGACATTGTCGCCCTCGGCGGGCGGCAGGATCGTCAGCTGTTCGCTCAATTCGAACTGCGGGTTGAAGATCTTCGCATAGCTCGCATAGAGGCTGATCGTCGGCGTCAGCTCGAACGTCGCGCCCGCAAAGGGCAGGAACCGGCGCTCGTCATAGACACGATCGACGCCATACGAATAACCCTCGCTCTCGATCCAGGTATAGTTGCCGCCCACCATGATCTTGAGCGGATCGACGGGGTTCAGGCGAACAAGACCATAGACCGAGTTTCGCTTGGTCTCGAAATCGGCCTGAAGGACGAAGGGTGGAAAGTCGGGCTCGGCGATGCTGCCGTCGAAGGCGCTGTTGCCCGGAAGCGGCGCGCCTGCAGGCGGATAGCTCGACGACTGGCGCAGGCGGCTGGTGCCGCGATTGACGCCGACCACGACCTCATGGGTGCGCCCACCAATCTTGACCGGCCCGGTGACATAGGCGTCGAGCGTCAGCTCGCGCGTCGGCCCGCGGAAGGCACCGGGAAAGGCGAACAGCCCGGCATTCGCCGCCTCGCCGGGATTGCCATAGACGTAGAAGAGCCTCGAATCCTCGTCGACCGCCCGGCGCAGCACCGACAGCTTGGCGCTCCAGTCGCCGCTCAGTTCCTGCGTCAGGTCGCCGAAGATCTGCTGGTCGAGCGTGTTCCAGCGCGTCCATTCGGCCGAGGTGCTGGTCGAGCGTGGCAGGTCCGTCGCCGCCCCCTCGGTCGTGAAGAGCGGCAGCGCGCCCCACAGGCCGCCATCGGTGCGATTGTCCTGCCGCTGATAGCCGACCGACAGCGTCGTCGTCGGGGTCAGGTCGGCCTCGACGACACCGTACAGCACCGATCGCTTGCCGGTGTAGCGATCGAGATAGCTGCCGACGTCCTGATACGCGCCGACGATCCGCGTCCGCACGTCGCCCGCGGCGTCGAGCGGCACGGTCACATCCCCCTCCACCCGCTTGGTGTCGTAGGTGCCGCCGGTCAGCAGCACGCTGCCGGTCAGCGCGCGTCCGGGCCGCTTGCGAACGAAGTTGATCGTCGCCGAAGGGTTGCCCGTCATCGACAGGAGGCCGTTGGCGCCGCGCAGGACCTCGACCCGCTCATAGGCGGCGGTGTCGAGCGCACCGTTCTGGAGCCCATAGGCGAAGGGCAGGCCGACACCGTCGAGCTGGAAATTGGTGATGTCGAACCCGCGCGCCGAGTAATAGGTGCGGTCGGTTTCCGCCTGCTGGACGTTGATGCCGGTGGTGGTGCTCAAGAGCGTGTTGACGTCGCGCAGCTGGAAATCATCGATCTGCGCGCGGGTGACGACGCTGATCGACTGCGGCGTATCCTTCTGGCTCAGATTCAGCCGGCTCGCCGAGCGGGTGGCGCGGACGCCATATTCGTCATCGTCCACCGTGACGTCACGAACGCCGGTGACGACGATGTCCTGCGCGCTCTGCGGCTCCTCCTCGATCGGCGCGGCGAGGGTGAGCGCGGCGAGCAACAACGGTGCGGGCATCGTAACAAGTCTCCTTCTGCCGCGCGCTTTAACGTCGGCGACAGAAGATGCAAGTCACTCTCAATAGCGCACAGGAGATTGCGGATCAGTCGCAGCCGCGCCCGCCGCCATCGCCGCAATCGGCCGAACCCGTGTCGCTCGCTGCCGTGTCGCTGTTCGTCGTAGAGGCCGATCCGCTGTCCGCCCGCCTCATTGGCCGCCGCTTGCGTAAATGGCGACGGAGCAGCACGCCGCGCAGTACTACGACGGCGACGATCGCGGTCGCCACCAGCAGCAACGTCGGCGTATCGAGCCCCTGTCCCGCCGGCGCCGTCGCGGCCACTAGCAGCGGCGCGGCAGCCGTCATCATCAGAGTCGGTCGGATCATGTCAGCAAGCTCCCGCCAAATTCATGCCGCCTCGGCCATCGCGCCCTCGCCCGCCGCTGCCTCGAGCAGCCGCCGCTCGATCGCGCGCATCCGGCTGGCCGAGTCGATCTTGTCGCCGATCAGGTCGGTGACATAGAAGGTGTCGACCGCGCGCTCGCCATAGGTCGCGACATGCGCCGAATGGATCGTCACCTTCGACTGGAACAGCGCGTTGGCGAGGTGGAAGAGAAGCGCCGGTCGATCGCGGGCATTGACCTCGATCACGGTGAAGCGGTTCGAGGCGTAGTTGTCGATCAGTACCGCCGGCTCGATCGAGAAGGCATCGGCGCGCGGACGCGGCAGCGGCTTGGCGCGCAGCCGCTCGGTGATGCGCGCCCGGTTGAGCAGCGCGTCGCCGATCGCCGCCTTCAGCCGCTCGAGCTGGCCTGGATCGTCAAAGTTGCGGCCAAGCGGATCCTGGACGAGGAAATTGTCGAGCGCCATCCCCTCGCGCGTCGTATGGATGCGCGCGTCGATGATGTTGCCGCCCGCCGCATGGATCGCGCCGGCGATGCGATAGAAGATGCCGGGATGGTCGGCGGCGTAGATCGTCACCAGCGTCGCACCGCGCTCGCGGTCCGGCTGGGTATCCACCGACAGCTTGTCGTGCCCCGCGCGCTCGATCAGCCGGGCATTGCGTTCGAGCACGTCGAGGGGCTCGGCCACCCAATAGCTCTCGGGCAGCTTCCTCACGAGCCGCTGGAAAGCCGGCGCGTCCCAGCCGAGTGCTCGCGCCAGCGCCTCCTGCTTCGCCACGACCCGCTCGCCGCGCCCGCGCTGCTTGTGACCCAGGCGCAGCACTTCCTCGGCGGCCTCGTACAGGTCGCCGATCAACTGGCGCTTCCAGCCGTTCCACGTCCCCGGCCCTACCGCGCGAATATCGACGACGGTCAGCACCATCAGCATCATCAGCCGCTGCGGACTGGCGACCGCGCCGGCGAAATCGAGGATCGTCTTGAAGTCCGAAAGGTCACGCTTGAACGCCGTCGCCGACATGAGAAGGTGCCAGCGCACCAGCCAGGCGACGACCTCCGTCTCGGCCGCGCTCAATCCGAAGCGGGGGCAGAGGCGCTCGGCCACGTGCGCGCCCAGCACCGAATGGTCGCCGCCACGCCCCTTGGCGATGTCGTGCAGCAGCACCGCGACATAGAGCGCGCGGCGCGACACGATCTGGGGAAACAGGGCGGTCGCGATCGGATGCTCGTCCTTGAGCTTGCCCTGCTCGATCCGCGCGAGCAGCCCGACGGCTCGGATCGTGTGCTCGTCGACCGTGTAGTGGTGATACATGTCGAACTGCATCTGCGCGACGACGCGGCCGAAATCGGGCACGAAGCGGCCGAACACCCCCGCCTCGTTCATCCAGCGCAGCACCGTCTCGGGATCGCGGGGACTGGTCAGCACGCCGATGAACAGCGCATTGGCGCGGGGATCGTCGCGGTGCTCGTCGATCAGCTTGGCATCACGTGCGGCCAGCCGCATCGCCTGGGGGTGGACCTCCAGCCCGTGCTGGTCGGCGAGTGCGAAGATCTCGATCAGCCGGACGGGATCCTCGCGGAAGAATTGCTCGCCGGGCAGCGCCAGCCGTCCACGATCGAGCACGAAGCCGTGGAGCTTGCGCGGGGACCGCCGGATGAACGGCAGGCCGAACCGCCGCCCGCGCGACGCGAAGGTCTCGTCGAGGTGCGCGAGGAACACGCCGGTCAGGTCGCCGACCGTCTTGGCCTGCAGGAAGTAGAACTGCATGAACCGCTCGACCGCGAGCTTGCCCGGCCGGTCGGCATAGTTCATCCGCGCCGCGATCTCGCGCTGCATGTCGAAGGTCAGCCGATCCTCCGCGCGCCCGGCAAGCAGGTGAAGGTGGCATCGGACCGCCCAGAGGAAGTTCTCCGCGCGGTGGAAGCGGCGATACTCCTGGCGCGTGAGGACGCCCTTCTCGACCAGTTCGGCAGCGCGTTGCACGCCGTACGCGTCCTTGCCGATCCAGAACAGCGTATGGAGGTCGCGCAGCCCCCCCTTCCCCTCCTTCACATTGGGTTCGACGACGTAGCGGCTGTCGCCCATCTTGATGTGGCGCTGGTCGCGCTCGGCCAGCTTCTGCGCGATGAAGCCGCGGGTGTCCGACTGGACCTCCGACCGGAACCGCCGCGACGCCTCGTCATACAGATCGGTGTCGCCCCAGACATAGCGTCCTTCAAGGAGCGCGGTGCGGATCGTCACGTCGCTCTTCGCCATCCGCACCATCTCGTCGAGCGAGCGGGATGAATGGCCGACCTTCAGCCCCATGTCCCACAGGGCATAGAGCATCGATTCGATGACCTGCTCGCACCATGCGGTCCGCTTCCAGGGGGTCAGGAATCCCAGATCGATGTCCGAATGCGGCGCCATCTCGCCGCGGCCATATCCACCGACCGCGATCAGGGTCATCCGCTCGGCGGCGGTCGGATTGGTGTTCGGATAGATGCGCTGGACGGTAAAGTCCCACAGCAGGCGCAGAAGCTGGTCGGTCAGGAAGGCATGCGCGTTCGCCGTCTCGAGCCCGCGCGTCGGATGCTCGGCGAAGCGCCGCTCGATCTCGGCCCGCCCGTCGTCAAGCGCCTGCTTGAGGATCGCGGTGCCCGCCTGGCGAAGGCCCGTGCCCTTACCCCCCTCGACCACCGCAAGCCGGTCGGCAACGACGCGCCGGTCGATAATCGCGCGGCGGCTGGGCAGATGGGCGAAGCGGTTGGGCATGGCCGCCTAGATAAGGCGCGAAGGCCTGATTGTCGTGCCGTTTCGACTGACCGTCTCAAGCACCTCCCCGGCTCGGGGAGGTGCTTGGATCGATCTACTCCGCCGCCTTCGCCACGCCCACCAGCGCCGGGCGCAGAAGGCGGTCGCGGATCATGTAGCCGGCCTGCACTTCCTGCACGATCGTGCCCGGCGCGACGTCGGCGCTCGGCACCTCGAACATCGCCTGATGGCGATTTGGGTCGAGCGCCTCGCCGACCGAGGCGATGCGGCTGATGCCGTGGCGCGCGAAGATGCTCTCGAGCTCGCGCCCCGTCGCCTCTAGGCCCGTCACCAGCCCCTTGAAGCGCTCCTCGGCCCGGACCTCGTCGGGAATGGCCGACAGGCCGCGCGACAGATTGTCGGCGACCGACAGGATGTCGCGCGCGAACGCCGTCGCGGCATAGGTGCGCGCGTCGGCGGCCTCCTTCTCGGCGCGCCGCCGGACATTCTGCACCTCGGCTTGCGCATATAGCACCTGGCGCTTGGCCTCGGCCAGTTCCTCGGCCAGGGCGGCGTGAGCGTCGGCCTCGGCCACCTCGGGCGCGGCCTCGGCGGTCGCCTCGCGCAGTGCTTCGGCATCGGCCGTCCCGGCCGCCGTCGTGTCTTCGTTTTCCATAAGCCCCTGTCGTACAGTCCGTTCGTTCAAGCAATCAGCTCAAGAGCCGCGAGAGCGTCGCGGCCGTCAGGTCCACCATGGGCACGACCCTCGCATAGTTCAACCGCGTCGGGCCGATGACGCCGACCACGCCGACCACCCGCCCGTCGAGCGCGCGCACGGGCTTGGCGATCACCGATGAGCCCGACAGCGCGAACAGCTTGTTCTCCGACCCGATGAAGATGCGCGCGGCATCCCCCTCGCGTGCCGAATCGAGCAGGCGGGCAATCTCTTCCTTGTCCTCGAGCTCGTCGAGGAGCTGGCGCACGCGGTCGAGGTCCTCGGCGGCACTGGTGTCGAGCAGCCGCGCCTGGCCCCGCACGATCAGCACCGGGCGGCTGTCGCCATCCTCGCTCCAGACGGCGAGGCCCCGCTCAACCAGATCGCGCGCCGCAACGTCGAGTGCCGCCCGCTCGCGCGCGATCTGCTGGGCAAGCGCGGCGCGCGCCTCGCTCAGCGTCCGGCCGGCGAGCGTCGCCGACAGATAGTTGGCCGCCTGTTCGAGCGCGAAGGCAGGAAGGCCGGGCGGCAGATCGATCACCCGGTTTTCGACCGACCCGTCCTCGCCCACGAGCACCGCCAGCGCCTTGTCGTGGCTCAGGGGCACGAAGCCCACCTGCCGCAGCCGCGGCTCGCGCTTGGGAACGAGGACGAGGCCTGCACAAGCCGACAGACCCGAAAGCACTGCGGTCGTGTTGGCGATCGCCGTCTCGACCGGGCCGTCGCCGCCGCGCGCACCGCCCTCGATCGCGGCGCGTTCCTCGGGAGAAGGTTCGTGGCTCTGCATCATCCCGTCGACGAACAGGCGCAGGCCGCTTTCGGTCGGCATCCGTCCTGCACTGGTGTGCGGCGCGGCAAGCAGGCCGAACTCCTCCAGGTCCTGCATCACGTTACGGATGCTGGCGGGCGACAGGTTGAGGCCCGAGATCTTCGACAGCGTGCGCGAACCCACCGGCTGTCCGGTGTCGAGATAGCTTTCGACGACGATCCGGAACACCTCACGCGCGCGGTCGGTCATTTCGTGGATCGGCGGGGTCATGCCCCTGATCTAGGCGCGCGGGCGCCCCCGCTCAACGCTTTCCGACGAAGGCATCGATCGGAAGCAGCGCCGGTGCCGCCTCCAGCACCGCGCGCACCCGGTTCGCCTCGTCCGACCGACAGCCCAGATAAAGGTGCAGCGACTGCGGCGCGGCGCCGGTGTTCGCGTCCCACCTCACGTCGATCGAGGGCATGTCGGTCGGCGCGACGCCGCAATCGGGGCTGCCCATCTCGATCCGGCGATCGCCGGCTACGGGCTTCACCGCGCCCAGATGCTCGATGAAGCGCGCGGCGGTCGCGCGATCGACGCTGAAGCGGCGCTCGCCCGTCGCGGCGACGTGCCGTTGCCCGGTGAACACGCCCTCCCCCTCGGGCGTCATCGTCACCGAATAGACGGGGCAGAAGCCAAAACAGGGGGCGGTGGAATAGGTCACCGCCTCGCGCTCGATCGGCACCGGCGTGTCGGGCGCGGCGCCCGGCTGCATCGCACAGCCGGCGGCGAGCAGGGGCAACACGGCGGCAATCGAACGAAGCTTCACGGGCAATCCCCTTATGTCAGGCTGGCGCCAGCGCCACACCCGGTCTATCGCGCGCCTCAACCCAATAGGAGCTGAATAGATGCGCCCATCCGGCCGCGCCCCCGACGAAATGCGCCCCATCACGATCGAGCCTAATTTCACCCGCCATGCCGAGGGATCGGTGCTGATCGGCTTCGGCGACACGCGCGTGCTGGTGACCGCCAGCGTCGAGGAACGCGTGCCCCCCTTCCTGCGCGGCAAGGGCGAAGGCTGGGTGACTGCCGAATATGGCATGCTCCCGCGCGCCACCCACACCCGCGGCAGCCGCGAGGCGGCGAAGGGCAAGCAGTCGGGCCGCACGCAGGAAATCCAGCGACTGATCGGCCGCTCGCTGCGCGCGGTCACCGACCTCAAGCTGCTCGGCGAGCGGCAGATCACGCTCGACTGCGACGTGATCCAGGCCGATGGCGGCACCCGCACCGCCTCGATCTCGGGCGCGTGGGTGGCGCTGCGCCTCGCGGTCGACAAGCTGATGGCCGAGGGCAAGCTCACGACCGACCCGATCCTGCATCAGGTCGCGGCGGTCAGCTGCGGCATCCACAACGGCACGCCTGTCCTCGACCTCGACTATCCCGAGGATTCGGCCGCCGACGCCGACGCCAATTTCGTGCTGCTGGGCGACGGCAAGATCGCCGAGGCGCAGGCCACCGCCGAGGGCGCGTGCTATGACGAGGAGTCCCTCCTCCGCCTCCTCCGCCTCGCGCGCATCGGCTGCAACTCGATCTTCGAGGCGCAGCGCAAGGCAATCGGCCGATGAGCGGCGAGGGCAAAGAGCCCCAGGCGATCCGCAAACTCGCTCCCGGCAAGCTCGTCATCGCCAGCCACAACCAGGGCAAGGTGCGCGAGATTCGCGCGCTGCTCGCCCCCTATGGCATCGAACCTGTCTCGGCGGGCGAACTCGACCTGCCCGAGCCCGAGGAGACCGGAACCACCTTCGTCGCCAATGCCGAGCTCAAGGCGATGCAGGCGACCGACCTCAGCGGGCTCCCTGCCCTTGCCGACGATTCAGGATTGTGTGTCGAGGCGCTGGGCGGCGAGCCGGGGATCTTCTCCGCGCGATGGGCCGGCCCGACCAAGGACTTCACGCTCGCGATGCAGGCGGTCGAGAACCGGCTCGCCGCGATCGATCCCGCCCCCACCCGCGCCGCGCACTTCGTCTGCGCGCTCGCGCTCGCCTGGCCTGACGGGCATGTCGAATGGTTCGAGGGGCGCGTCGACGGCACGCTTGTCTGGCCGCCGCGCGGCGACCGCGGATTCGGCTACGACCCGATGTTCCTGCCCGACGGCGGTACGGAAACGTACGGTGAAATGGACCCGGAACAAAAGCATGCGACCAGTCATCGGGCTGATGCATTCCGGCAACTGGTGTCAACGGTATTTTAAAGCTAGGATCGTAGTCGCCTGATCGCGGCCGGCATGTGCAACGCATTTCAACGCGACGGGTTATCGATGGCAGCACGCGATGCCATCTTGCGGGCTGCTGATGTTTAGGGAGTGAGATATGTTCGGAAAGATTGCCCTGGCGCTTGCCGCCACCACCATGGCCGCCGCGCCGCTGGCCGCCAACCCGGCCGCCAGCCTGTCGGTCGCGAAGAATGTTCGTGCGTCTACCGCCACGAAGAACGCCAACCGTGCCATCGGTGGCGCGGGCCTGTTCGGCCTGGCGATCGGCGCCGGCGTGATTGCCATTCTGGCTGTCGGCCTGACCAACGACTCGGACGTGCCTGACAGCGATTGATCGCGCGCCGATCATCGTCGCCTCGTCCAAAGGGGTAGCGGAAAAGGGAAGCCGATGGCTTCCCTTTTTTGTGTCTGCCGTCAGCCGGCGCGTTCGCGCCACTTCGCCCGCTCGGCGAACAACGCCGCGACCGCGTCCAGATTGGCGCTGCCCCATTCGCACAGCGGCGTCAGTGCCCCGGCCAGGCTGCGCCCAAGCGGCGTCAGCGCATAATCGACGCGCGGCGGCACCTCGCGATAGTCGCGGCGCACGACAATGCCGTCGGCCTCCAGTTCCTTCAGCTGCTGGATCAGCACCTTGTCACTGACGCCGCGCACCGCACGCTTCAGCTCGCCGTAGCGATTGGGCTCGTCCCGCAGAAAATAGATGATCAACGGCTTCCACTTGCCCGAGATCAGGCGAAGCGTCGCATCGAGGCCGCAGCTGAAGCCGGTGACGGGATCGGGTCGAGGGTGGCTCATTCTTTGATACTTACCAAAAGGTGCATACTTGTCGATAGGTATGTGCGCTGCCAGCTCCGTGCCTCCTGATCCAAGGAGGCAATGAATGACACGGTTGGAAGGCAAGACGGCGATCATCACGGGCGGCGGCACGGGCATCGGCTTGGGCGCGGCGCGGCGGTTCGTCGAAGAAGGCGCGTTCGTCTATCTGTTCGGGCGGCGGGCCGACGCGCTCGAACGCGCCGTGGCCGAGCTCGGTCCCAATGCGCGCGCGGTTGCCGGATCGGTACGATCGGATGAAGACCTCGACCGGCTCTATGCGGCGGTCCGCGACGAGCGGGGCACGCTCGACATCCTTTTCGCCAACGCCGGCACGGGCAACCTCGCGCCGCTCGGCGCGCTGACCCACGACGACTATGACGCCACCTTCGGCAGCAATGTCGAAGGATTGATCTTCACGGTGCAGAAGGGCCTTCCCCTCATGCGCGCCGGCGGCTCGATCATCCTCACCGGCTCGACCACAGGCGAGATGGGGGGCAGCAACTTCAGTCTCTACAGCGCGAGCAAGGCGGCGGTGCGCAACCTTGCGCGCAGCTGGGCGCTCGACCTCAAGGGGACGGGCATCCGCGTCAACGTCCTCTCGCCCGGACCGACGCGCACCGAGCTGGCGGGCGAGGTCGTGGGTTTCGAGGCGCTAGAAGCACTGGGATTGGGCACCCCGCTCGGCCGCGTCGGCGAGCCTGCGGAAATCGGCGCCGTCGCCGCCTTTCTCGCCTCGTCGGACAGCAGCTTCATGACGGGGGGCGAGGTGTTCGTCGACGGGGGCCTCGCGCAGAACTGAGGCCCTAGTCGAATCGACTAGGCCAAATAGTCGCTCTGACGAGCGCGGTCGGCGGCCAGCCATGCTCTAACCCGTGACGTCGAACGTCGCTTGGAAAGGCATGGCATGGTCGCCGAAACCGCATCGATCTCGGGCTCGGGCAGCAATAGCACCTCGCTCGCGCCCGATCAGGCCGCGGCACTAGCGGCCACGGCCCGCGCAAGCGGCAGCTTCGACGCCAACGCGCTCGCCGCAAGCCTGACCGAACTCGGCGCTGGTGATCCCGCCGCCGCGCAGACGCTTCAGGCCGAGGTCGAGGCGCAGTTGACCCCCGTCGAACGCGGCGAGCTCGCCCGCGCGATGGACGCGCCCGCCAACGACAATGCCCCCGCACCCGGCGCCGGCCCCGACCCGGTGCAGCTCGGCCTCGACCTCGGCCAGATGGCGCTCGACGTCGCCGGGCTGTTTGATCCGACGCCGATCAGCGACGGGGCGAACGGCATCGTCTCGGCCGGCCGGGCGATCGGCTCCCTTTTCTCGGGCGACTGGGGCGCGGCGGGCGGCCATGCCGTCAACGGCCTTATCTCCGGCGCGTCGATGCTCCCGGTGCTCGGCGACACCGCCAAGCTCGGCAAGATCGGCAAATGGGCGGAGACCGTCAGCGACGCGGTGAGCGCGGTCGCGCACGACCCGGCGCTCCGCGAAACGCTCGCCCCCGCGCTCCAGAAGGTGAAGGACGCGATCGGCGCCATTCCGGAAGGCGCGCTCAATGCTCTGCCCGCCAGCGCCCGCGAATCGCTCGAGGCGACGAAACGCCAGCTCGACGAGTTCTTCTCGCCCACGGTCGCCGCCGATGCCGCGACCGCCACGAACCTCACCGCGCGCGTCGGTGCCAACACCGCCGAGTGGACGGTCAACGCCGCTGGCCAGCCGACCCGTGTCACCGCCACCCTTTCGGAGCTTCAGCCGAGCGGCCTCGCCCGCGGCCGCGACGAACTTGCCGCGCAAGATACGGTGCGCGGCCGCGGCCTCGCCGACGACGATGCCGGCCATGTGATCGGCCACCGCTTCCTGGGCGACCAGGGCGCGCGCAACATGTTCCCGCAGAACTTCAACTTCAACCGCAGCGCCTACAAGACCCTGGAGAATGAGTGGGCGACCTGGATCGACAAGGGCGGCACGGTAAAGGTCGACATCGAGCTGATCGGCGGCACCAGCGGGCGTCCGGCTCAGGTCGGCGTGAGCTATGAAGTGTTCAACGATGCGGGCAAGCGCGTCTTTGACAATCAGGAGCTGTTCGACAATGCCGCCGGACAGGTGTTCGACCGCGTGCCGACCGCGGACATGGCGAGGATCCTCCGCCAGTGATCGCGATCGAGGCACCGGCCATGACGGGTGATGCGATGGAGCAAGCGACCTTCGACCAGCAGCGCGCCGACGCGCTGATCCAGGAAATCGGCAGCGAGATCGTGCGCGGATCGAAGTTCGCGAGCCGTCCGTGGGAGCGGATCGTCGTCGTCGCTGAAATTGCGGACCGCAAGCGGCTGTTCGGCTATGTCTATTGGGACGGCAACCAGTGGGAAGCGGCGACGCCTGACGGCTTCCGCGCGCTGACGCTGTTTCAGGAGCTTCAGGCGGCAACGCAGGTATCGGGCAAGGCCCCGTGGCGAAAATGCCTGACCCGAATCGATCGCGCGACGGGCAAGATTGACGTCGAGTTTGACCACGACGGCAAGCGCTGGGTGCCCGACATGGCCGACCCGGAGGGGTTCGCACGGCGACTGCGCGCGACGGACGAGGGCTGAACTCTTCCATCGCGCCGCTCTCGCGCGCATAGGCGGCGGCGATGTCCGCCGATCCGCTCGCCCTCTATATCCACTGGCCGTTCTGCGTCTCAAAGTGCCCCTATTGCGACTTCAACAGCCATGTCCGCGACGCGGTCGATCAGGAGCGCTGGCGAGCGGCGCTGCTCGCCGACCTTGAGCATGAAGCGGCGCTGACGCCCGGCCGGCGCGTCGGCTCGATCTTCTTCGGCGGTGGTACCCCTTCGCTGATGCCCCCCGCGACCGTCGCCGCGTTGATCGAAGCAGCCGACCGGCATTGGGGCCTCGCCACCGATTGCGAGATCACGCTGGAGGCGAACCCTTCTTCGGTCGAGGCGGCGCGCTTCGCCGATGTGGCGGCGGCGGGGGTCAACCGCGTGTCGCTCGGCCTCCAGGCGCTCGACGACGATGCGCTCGCCTTTCTCGGCCGCGCGCATTCGGTGGCGGAGGGGCTCGGCGCGCTCGACACCGCGCAGGCGGCGTTCGCGCGCGTGTCGTTCGACCTCATCTATGCTCGTCCCGGCCAATCGCTCGCCGCATGGGAGGATGAGCTGACGCGCGCGCTCGGCTTCGGCACCGGGCATCTGTCGCTCTACCAGCTGACGATCGAGCCGGGCACTCGTTTCGCCACGCTCGCCGCCAAGGGAGAACTCACCATCCCCGACGCGGACGATGCCGCCGACCTGTTCGAGGTGACGCGCGCGATGACGGCAACGGCGGGCCTGCCCGCCTATGAGATTTCCAATCATGCGCGGCCGGGTGAGGAGAGCCGCCATAACCTGACCTACTGGCGCTATCGCGACTATGTCGGGGTCGGGCCGGGCGCGCACGGGCGGCGCGGCGGCCATGCGACCTTTCGCCGCAAGAAGCCGGAAAACTGGCTCGCCGCGGTCGATCGTGACGGCCACGGGATCGAGGCCGAGGACGCGCTAGCCCCGGCCGAACAGGCGGTCGAGGCCCTGCTGATGGGTCTTCGCCTGCGTGAGGGTGTCGATCTCGCGCGGATCGGCGCGCAGACGGGCACGCTGCCGCTTCAAACCGCGCGCGTCGATGCGCTCGCGGCGCAGGGGCTGCTGGCGCGTCAGGGCGATCGGCTGCGCGCCACCGAGACGGGGATGCCGGTGCTCGAAGCGATCCTTCGCGAGATCGTCACCCCCTGATTGCCCGCGCGTGCCGGATGCGCGAGGGTGCGGCGATGCTGCAAGCCGCCGCGCCCCCGCCGTTCGTCCAGACAGCCCCGGCCGCCGATGTCGACCGGCGGCTGGGCGAGATCGTCGCCCTGCTGAGCGGCGCCGGCGATTACGAGGCGACCTTTGCCCAGCGCTTCCGCACCGAAATACCCAAGCAGCGCTTCGACGCGATCGCGGCGCAGCTTCGCGCCGGGCTCGGCAAGCCGCGCGGCGTCTGGCGGATCGAGCGCTACAATGCGCTCGAGGCCGACGCGCTGCTCGACTATGAGCGGGGTCGAGTCCGCGTTCGACTGACGCTCGCGCCCGGCGGCTCGCGGCAGGTCGCGGGTTTCTCGATCATCGGTACCGCACCGCTTCAGGATAGCTTCGCCGTCATCGCCGCCGAGGCGGCGCGGCTGCCCGGCGAGGTCGGTTTCGGCGTCTATGCGCTGGAGGATCCCGCCCCCCGTGCGCTGGCAGAGCATCACGGCGAAGCGGCGGCGCCGATCGGCTCTGCGTTCAAGCTCTGGGTACTGGCCGAACTCGCCGCGCAGATCGCCGACCGCCGGCATCGCTGGGACGAGGTGGTGGCGCTCGCCCGGCCCTCGCTCGCCAGCGGGATAACACAGGACTGGCCCGCCAGCACGCCGATGACGCTGCAGGCGCTGGCGACGCTGATGATCGCGATCAGCGACAATACGGCCACCGACACGCTGATGGGCGTGCTCGGCCGCGCGGCGGTGGATGGGCGAGCAAAGGCGCTCGGCGCCGCGCAGCTGCCGGTGCTGACGACGGCGGAAGCGTTCCGGCTGAAGCATCCCGCCGCCGCGCCGCTCGCCGCCGGCTGGGCCGCGCTCACGCCCGAGCAGCGGCGCGCGCGGCTCGCCGACCCTGCACTGGCGACGGTGCCGCTCGACCCCGCGCTGTTCGGCGACGCGGCGGTGCGGCCCGACATCGAATGGTTCGCCAGCCCGCGAGCGATGGCGACGACGCTCGACTGGCTGTCGCGCAAGGGCGATCGCACGACGCTGGCGATCCTCGCCACCGCGCGCGCCGACCGGCATGGCCTCGCCTATGTCGGCTATAAGGGCGGGTCTGAACCCGGCGTGCTGAGCCTCAACCACCTCGCCCGCGATGCCGCCGGCAAATGGTATGTCGTCGCCGCCAGCCAGCACCGCAACGACGGTGCGGTCGAGCCCTCAGCGCTCGCCAATCTTGCGGCGCGCGCGCTCGACCTTCTCGGCACGCGCCGCTGACCAGTCCGCGGGCAGCAGCCCGTAGAGCGCGGTGTCGCGGACGCCGATATGCGTCTCCCACTCGGCGCGCAGCAGCCCCTCCAGACGGAAGCCCAGCCGTTCGAGCAGCGCGCGTGACGCCGCATTGTCGGGATCGGTGTCGGCAAAGACGCGCCGCTGCCCCTCGGCGAAGACTCGGTCGATGACCGCGCTCACCGCTTCACCCGCGAAGCCGCGGCCCCAGTGCGCCCGCGCGAGCATATAGCCGAGTTCGCTGACATTTCCCTGGCGCTTCTCGCCCGCCGCAACGAAGCCGATCGCGGTTCCGCTGCCGGCAGGCGTGATCGCCCAGACGCGCCAGCCACCGCCGTTGCGGGCGAAGTCGGCATGCGTCTCCTCGACGTTGGCGTGCGGTGCGCACGACCAGTACCGCATCGCCTCGACATCGGCGAAGGCAGGGAACAGCGCCTCGGCATCGGCAGGGGTGCGCCGGCGCAGTACCAGCCGCGCGGTGCGAAGGGTCGGGGTCGGGCGCACCGTCAGGCCGCGAGGGCGTCGACCAGCGCGCGCACCTTCTTCTGGCGCCATTGCGGCAGCGGGGCGACCATCCAATAGCCAAGGCTGTAAGGCTTGGGCGCGCCGACCGGCACCACCCGCCCGGCGGAAAGATCGCCGCGCGCCAGCAGCTCCGGCACCGTCGCGAACCCCAGCCCCGCCGCCGCCGCCTCGATCGCGAGGCCGGCATCCGCGACGGTGACGAGCGACACCGACTCCTCGTTGAGGCAGCCGGGCCACGAGATGCGCGTGTCGGCCCCGCCGCCGGGCGCGCCCACCGTCACCATGCCGTCCGATTCAAGCGCCTCGCCCTCATGCTCGCCCGGCCCCTCGCCCCAGCGGATGGCGAGGTCGAGATTCGCCTGCGCAAAATCGACCCCCTCCTCGGCGGCGACGAGGGTAAAGCGCTGCTCGGGTTCGGCGCGCGCGATTTCGGCGAGGCGCGGCATCAGCCATTTCTGCGTCAGGTCGCGCGGCGCGGCGATCGTCAGCGACCGCGACGACTGCCCCGCCTGCATCGCCCGCACCGCTTCCTCGAACTGGAGGAAACCGTCGCGCAGCGCGATCAAGCCGCGCTCGCCCTCGGGCGTCAGCTCCAGGCCGCGGGTGGTCCGACGGAACAGCACGACGCCGAGCGTATCCTCGAGCGCGCGAATCTGCTGGCCCACCGCCGCGGGTGTTACGGCGAGCTCGTCGGCGGCACGAGTAAAGGACAGGTGGCGCGCGGCGGCGTCGAGGACGCGCAGACCATTGAGCGGCAGGTGGGTCCGCTTCATCCCGCCACCGCCGGGGCAATCAGCCCGAACTTGGGAATGGTCACGTCGAAGCCCGACCCGTCCTCGCCCAGCATGTGATAACTGCCCTGCATCGAGCCGATGGGCGTCGCGAGGTGACAGCCCGAGACATAGTCGAAGCTGCCACCCGGCGCGATCATCGGCTGCTCGCCGACCACCCCCTCGCCCTCGACCGAATGGCGCGCGCCCCGCCCGTCGGTGATGATCCAGTGGCGGGTGAGCAGCTGGACCGCCATCTCGCCCTCATTCTCGATGCGGATGTGATAGGCCCAGAACCAGCGGCCGCGATCGGGCTCCGACTGTTCGGGCAGATAGCTGACCGAGGTGCGCACGACGACGCCCCGCGTCCGTGCCTCCTCGGTGAACAGCGCCTTCACAGCCCCACCTTGTCCAGCGCCTGGCCGAGGTCGTCGATCAGGTCGGCAGGATCCTCGAGCCCGACGTTGAGCCGCAGCAGCCCCTCGGTTACGCCCATCTCCAGCCGCTTTTCCTCGGCGACGCCGTAATGCGTGGTCGAGGCGGGGTGCGTCATCAGCGAGCGCGAGTCGCCGATATTGTTCGAAATGTCGATGAGCTCGAGCGCGTCGAGCAGGCCGTGCGCCTGGGCGCGCCCGCCATCGACCTCGAATGAGAAGATCGGCCCCGTCATCGCCATCTGCGACAGCGCGAGGTCGTGCTGGGGGTGGCTGGGCAGGCCCGGATGGTTGATCCGCGGCACGCGCTTTTCGAGGAAGCGGCCGACCTCCAGCGCATTCTCCGACTGGCGGCGGATGCG
Organism: Sphingomonas spermidinifaciens; assembly: GCF_002351485.1. GTDB lineage: Bacteria > Pseudomonadota > Alphaproteobacteria > Sphingomonadales > Sphingomonadaceae > Sphingomonas > Sphingomonas spermidinifaciens. The sequence continues at coordinate 101,260 of NZ_NWMW01000003.1, forward strand.
CAGGTCGAGCGTCTCCAGTCCCTTCAACACCACCCAGGCGTTGAACGCGCTCAGCGTCGGGCCGGTATTGCGCGTGAAGGGCAGCAGCTCGTTGAGGATGAAATCCTCGGTCCCGCACACCGCGCCGGCAAGGACGCGCCCCTGCCCGTCCATCATCTTCGTCGCCGAATAGGCGGTGATGTCCGCGCCGAAGTCCATCGGCCGCTGGAGCGCCGGCGTGGCGAAGGCATTGTCGACGACGGTCCGAACGCCGCGCGCGCGGGCAAGGTCGCAGACGGCCTTTAGGTCGACGATGTCCATCGTCGGATTGGCGGGCGTCTCGAAGAACCAGAGCTTGGTCTTGTCGATGGTCGCATCGACGAACGCCTGCGCGTCGCGCGCATCGACGATCGTCGTCGCGATCCCGAACTTGGGGAGCAGCGTGTCGGTCAGCCAGCGGCACGATCCGAACAGCGCGCGGCCCGCGACGACATGGTCGCCCGCCGACAGCTGACAGAGGAGCGCCGCGGTCATTGCCGCCATCCCCGTCGCGGTCGCGCGGCACGCCTCGGCCCCTTCGAGCAGGGCGATGCGATGCTCGAGCATCTCGACGGTCGGGTTCTGGAGCCGCGAATAGGTCATGCCCGACTGTTCGCCGGCGAACCGCGCGGCGGCGTCGCCCGCACAGTCATAGGCATAGCCGGAGGTCAGGAAGAGCGCCTCCGACGTCTCGCCGAACTCCGACCGCATCGTCCCGCCGCGCACCGCCTGCGTCGCGGGGCGCCACGTGGAAGTGATCGAGCGGTCCTGGCCTGTCGTGCGCTTCATGGCCCGCTTCCTAGGCGCGTGGCCTTGCGCGATGCAAGGGGCGCGCTAAGCCGGGCGTGCATGCGCCTCGCCGAACGACCCACGCTATTGGCCCTGATCGTCGCGGCGGCGGCGCTCCTCTTGTTCGCGCTTAACCTCGACCGGCCGGCCAAACCGGTTTTCGACGAGGTTCATTACGTCCCCGCCGCGCGCGCAATGCTGGCGCTGTCGCACCCCGCCAACACGGAGCATCCCCCGCTTGCCAAGGAACTGATTGCGGTCGGCATGGCGGTATTCGGCGACAATCCGGTTGGCTGGCGGGCGGTGCCGGCGCTGGCGGGGGCGGTGACGGTTGCGGCGGGGTTTGCGTTCCTGTTCCTGCTGGTCGGCTCGACAAGGACGGCGCTGTTTGGCGCGCTGTTCATCGCGATCAACCAGACGGTGTTCATCCAGGCGCGGATCGCGATGCTCGACGGGTTCCTGGGCGCGTTCGTGACCGGAGGGCTGGCCGCGACCCTCTGGGCGATGAAGGCACCGCCCGGCGCGCGGGGTTGGCGGGTCGCGCTCGCCGGCCTGCTGCTCGGCGCGGGGGTCGCGGTGAAGTGGGCTGCCGCCCCCTATGTGGCGCTGGCCTGCGTGGCCGTTCTCGCGTTCGATCGGCGGCCGGTGGCGGGGCTGGGCCTTGCGATCCCGCTCGGCCTCGTCGCGATCGCCACCTATTTCGCGACCTTCGTGCCCAGCTTCTACTACGCCGCCGATCCCGTCCGGCCGGACGCGCTCGTCGACCTTCAGCGCCGGATGTACGAAGCGCAGACGCAGATCCTTCAGGCGCACCCATATCAGTCCGACTGGTGGAGCTGGCCGCTGATGCTGCGGCCGATCTGGTATTTCTACGAGCCCGATATGGGCGTCCAGCGCGGGGTGCTGCTGATCGGCAATCCGGCGATCATGTGGGGCGGGCTGGTCGCAATCGCCGCCTGCCTATGGGTGCGCGGGCCGACGCGGGTGATCGGCGGGCTGTGGCTGTTCTCGATCCTGATCTGGGCGGCGATCCCGAAGAGCCTCGGCTTCTATTACTACTATCACCTCTCCGGCATCTTCGCCGCGCTTGCCTGCGCCGCGGGGCTGTCGCTGCTGCCGGCGCGATGGCGTTGGATCGAAGGGGCATTCGCCGCGCTGGCGATCGGGCTGTTCCTTTATTTCTACCCGATCATCAGCGGCGCGGCGCTTTCGGACCCGCAGGACTTCAACCACTGGATGTGGATGAATAGCTGGCGTTGACTCCGGTAATTTCTGTCATTACAGAAATGGCTATGAAGACGCTGCTCGAGCATCCCGACGTCAAGGCCTTCGTCATCCATTGGGGCGAGATGGGGACGCAATGGGGCGTCAACCGCTCGGTGTCGCAGATCCACGCGCTGCTCTACCTCTCCGACCGCCCCCTGCCCGCCGACGAGATCACCGAGGCGCTGGGCCTCGCCCGTTCGAACGTGTCGACCGCGCTCAAGGAGCTTCAGGGCTATGCGATCGTCCGACGCGTCCATGTCGAGGGCGACCGCCGCGACCATTTTGTCGCCGAGACCGACCTGTGGGAAATGCTCCTCCGCATCGCCGCCGAGCGCAAGCGGCGCGAGATCGACCCGACGATTGCGCTGCTCGGCGAACTGGCCGAACGCCTCCGCCACGACGAGACCGCGCCGAAGCTGGTTCGCGAGCGGATCGGCCGGATGCACGAGTTCATCTCGACGCTCGGCAACTGGTACGAACAGGTCCGGGGCCTGCCCAAGCCGACGCTGGTCGCGCTGATGAAGCTGGGCGGCAAGGTGGCCCGCTTCGTCTCGCCGCTGAAGGGGAAAGCGAAGTCCTGAACGTTCTTCATTTGCCCATAAGTTTCTGTTTCTACCGAAACGTCTGAAGAAGGGAGAACTTCAATGCTCGTCGAGACCGCCTACGCCCTTTACCTCGCCATCACGTTGGCGATCACCATCTGGGTGGCGCGCACGCTCGCCCGCAACGGAGAGGTGTTCCTCATCCAGTGCTTCGGCCACAACGCCGACCTCGCGCGTTCCACCAACCATCTGCTCGTCGTCGGCTTCTACCTCGTCAACATCGGCTTCATCGCCCTGACGCTTAGCCTAGGGGATGAGCCCTCCACGATCGCCGGCGCGATCCGTTTTCTCAGCGCCAAGGTCGGCCTCGCCGTGATCGTCATCGGCGTGATGCACTTCTTCAACATGGGTGCGATCGCACATTTCGGCCGGACCGTTGAAGGCTGGTTCACCGCCCGCCCCACTGCTCAGCAGAGCGCCTGAGCCATGGCCTATGCCGATCATGCGGCGCCAACCGGCGTCTTCGCGGCAGTCGCCGCATCGGCCGCGGCCGGCCCGATCTTCGTCGCCAGCTATCCGCTGGCGATGGGGGTCGCGGCGGCCGGTGGCCAGCCCGGAGCGGTGCATCCCGCCGGCGTCTGGATTGCGCTTGGGATCATGGTGGTTGCGGCCCCGATCGGTATGGCGATCGCGTTCGTACCTTGCCTGATCGCGGCGACTTTGCTGACGCCGCTCGCCCGGCGGCCGGGGGTTGTCCGTCTGGCGCCGGTCTGGATGATCGCCGGCGCGGCGCCGATTGCGCCGCTCGTGATCGTCGAAGAACTCGGCGCGCCCGAGGCATTTGCGTTGGCGGCGACCGCCGCCCTCTGCGCCCTTGTCGCCCGACAGACGCTGCTTCGCCAGCTTGCGTCCGCCGACTGACCCCTGTCCATCGACGCCCTCCTCGCCTATCTGCCCCCGATGACCGAATACGACATCCATGTGATCGGCGGCGGGCTCGCCGGATCGGAGGCGGCGTGGCAGCTCGCCGGCGCGGGCTTCCGCGTTCGCCTGTCGGAAATGCGCGGCGGCGGCGACATGACGCCGGCGCACCAGACCGACGGGCTTGCCGAGCTCGTCTGCTCGAACAGCTTCCGCTCCGACGATGCCGAGCGGAATGCCGTGGGGCTGCTCCATGCCGAGATGCGCGATCTGGGCTCGCTGGTGATGACCGCCGCCGACGCGCATCAGCTGCCCGCGGGCTCGGCCCTGGCGGTCGATCGCGACCGTTTCTCCGAACAGGTGACGCGCACCCTCGCCGGCCATCCCAACATCACGATCGTACGCGAGCGCGTCGATACGCTGCCGACCGACACGCCGGCGATCGTCGCCACCGGTCCCCTCACCGCGCCTTCGCTCGCCGAGGCGATCGGCCAGTCCACCGGCGCCGACGCGCTCGCCTTCTTCGATGCCATCGCTCCCATCGTCCATGCCGAGTCGATCGACATGGGCATCGCCTGGAAACAGTCGCGCTGGGACAAGGCGGGCCCCGCAGGCGACGGCAAGGATTACATCAACTGCCCACTTGATCGCGAGCAGTACGCCGCCTTCCACGCCGCCCTGCTCGCGGGCGAGAAGAGCGAGTTCCGCGAGTGGGAGAACGTCCCCTATTTCGATGGCTGCATGCCGATCGAGGTGATGGCCGAACGCGGGTTCGACACGCTCCGCTTCGGACCGATGAAGGGCGTGGGCCTGGACGATCCGCGCACAGGCCGCTGGCCCCATGCGTGTGTCCAGCTGCGCCAGGATAATGCCCAGGGCACGCTCTGGAATATCGTCGGGTTCCAGACGAAGCTGAAGCACGCCGAACAGGTTCGCATCTTCCGCACCATTCCCGGCCTTGAACATGCCGAGTTCGCGCGGCTGGGCGGGCTCCATCGCAACACCTTCATCCGCTCGCCGATCCTCCTCGATCGCGAGCTCCGCTTGAAGGCGCGGCCGAATCTGCGCTTCGCCGGTCAGATCACCGGCTGCGAAGGCTATGTCGAGAGCGCCGCAATCGGCCTGATCGCAGGCCGCTTCGCCGCTGCCGAACTCGCCGGACGCACGCTGCCGACGCCTCCGGGAGAGACCGCGCTCGGCGCTCTACTCTCCCACATCACCGGCGGGGCGGAGGCCGAGACCTACCAGCCGATGAACGTCAATTTCGGCCTGTTCCCGCCGATCGAGGGCCGCACGAAGAAGGCCGATCGCAAGCTCATGTACACCGCCCGCGCCCGCGTCGCGTTTGGCGAATGGGCACGCGCGCTCGAACCGGTGCCCGCCTAGCTCTCCTCCGCCTCGCGCGGTGTCGGCGGGCAGTCGGCGCGGCGGCGCGGCGGCTTGCGCTTCGGCGCGGTCGTCGCGAACTCGGTACGGTCGAGCGTGGCCGAGCGGTCCTTGTCCGCGCCTGCGAACTTGGTCGTCGTCTTCGCCGCCCATTCGTCGAAGCTCAGCCGCCCGTCGCCATTCGCATCGAGCCTGGCAAAGGCCTTCCTGCGGCTGGCGAGATACTCGTCGCGCGTGATGCGATCGTCGCGATCCTTGTCATAGCGGTTGAAGCGCCGCTCCTCGCGCGACTTAGGCGCAGCCTCCGGCACAGGTTCGTCCGCAGGCTCGCCGCTCTGCGGCGCTGATGCCGCAACGGTCAGCGGCGGCGGGGGGGGGCAGCAGGACGTCCGCGGTCGCGCTCGACCGGAACAGGAACATCGCCGCCCCTGCGAGCAACAGCGCAGCCAGCGCGCCCGCCCAGTATCGCCACATCTTCCCACTCCTGCTTGTTTCGGCCAAGCCTAGACCGAACGCGGGTGACGGGTCGAGCGGCTTGGTCAGCGCCCCGTCAGCCGATGCCAGGCGAGCCGCGCGATCCGCCCCGGCGTGGCGGCGGGCAGCGGCAGCGTTGGATCAGCCGTCAGGTCCATTGCCGCCTGTCGCGCCAGCGCACCGAGTACGCGAAGTCGGCGCGGCCATGGCGTCGCAAACGCCGGCGCCAGGAACGCGCGCGCCTCCGTCGCCGCGTCGCGCGCCGCCGCGACGTCACTCAAAGACCGCGACAGGTCGGCCAGCGCCCAGCCCCGTCCCGCGTCTGCAAGCGCCCGCGCGTCGCCGCCGCACAATCGCGCGGCGAGCGCGAACAGCCGTTCACCCCGCTTCGCCGCGAACGCCGTCCGCGCCACCGGATCGGTGGGCTCGCCGTCTAGAAGCGCTTCCCATCCCTCGACCAGCGTCGCCAGTTCGGCACCCGCCACCGCCGCAGGGACGACCGATGCGGCGAGAGCCATCAGAACGGGCTGCGCCGGCGCCGGCGCTGAGTCGAGCCGCATCATGGCGTCGTGCCACCAGGTCAGTCGCATCTGCGCGATCATCGGTTCGCGCACGCCGCGCATCACCGCCGCCAGCGTGTCGTCGAGGTCGAGCAGCGCCGCCACGCCCGCACGCGCGGTTTCCGGGGCATAGGACAGGATAAGTCGCCGCTCCGCCGCACGCGCCGCCGCACCGGGTTCGAAGGTTTCGCCGCCGTTAACCATGCTGTTTCAATCCGGCTTATCGCTTGGGCGCGCATAGCGCCCGACTGGACCGGATTGTCAAACGGGCGGGGCATGGGCAGGCGAATGGGGTGGCAGGGGTTAAAGGCGTGGGCAGTCGGCGGGTTCCTCGCGCGGCTGGCCCGTGACACGCGCGCCAACACCATTGCGATCGTCGCCGCGGCGATGATCCCGCTGTGCGGCATGATCGGCGGCGGCTTCGACCTGAGCCGCATGTACATCGTCAAGACCCGGCTTCAGCATGCCTGCGACGCGGGCGCGCTGGCGGGGCGCAAGTCGATGGGCGGCGGCACCTGGGCACAGTCGAGCTATATGCCGCGCCAGATGGCCGAGCGCTTCTTCGACGCCAATATCCAGGCCGACGCCTATGGCTCGAACACGATCACCCGCACCTTTACCGAGAATGCGGGAAAGGTTTCGGGCACGGCATCGGCAGTGCTGCCGATGACGCTGATGCGCGTGCTGGGCAAGACGTCCGAAACGCTGAGCGTCACCTGCGAAACCGAGATGCGGCTGCCCAACACCGACGTGATGTTCGTCCTCGATACCACCGGCTCGATGGATCAAAAGGCTCGCTCGAGCGACACGATGAAGAAGATCGACGGGCTGAAACTCGCGGTGCGGTGCTTCTACGAGATCGTCGCGCGGCTCGATACCGTCGCGAATTGCGATGGCGGCGCGCCGTCGGGCGGCACCGGCAGCCAGGTGCAGATACGCTTCGGCTTCGTCCCCTATTCGACCAACGTCAATGTCGGGAAGCTGCTGCCGAACGCGTGGATGGCCGACGAGGGGATGTACAATACGCGCGCTGAACTCGGCAACAGCGGTCGCTTTCGCTACGACCTGCTGCCCGTCAATTTGAGCGGCATGAAAAACGGAACGGGATACAACAACTCGTTCGACGTACAGACGGGACCGAACAAAGGCGTCACCTCAACCTTCCGCGTCAACTGGACCGGCTGCATCGAGGAGCGCCAGACCGCGAAGACGACGGACTATTCGCCGATCCCGTCGACTGCGCTCGACCTTGACGTCGATACCGCTCCAACGCCTGGTAATCCGGCGACGCAGTGGAAGCCGGCGTTGCCCGAGATTACCTACCTGCGGCAGCTGCGGACTAGCTGGACCGAGCTCAGCCGTGACAACGTATCGAGCACCGATCAGACCTATTACCGCTATGACCAACTCCGCAGGTATTATTGCCCGACGGAGGCGCGTCTGCTTCAGACATGGCCCGACGCCAGCGCCTTCGACAATTACGTCAGCAGCCTGACACCAGTCGGTAACACCTATCACGATATCGGCATGATTTGGGGCGCTCGCCTGATGTCGCCTGATGGGATGTACAGGGCGCAGAATGAGTTCACGCCCCAAGGCGGCGAGATCGAGCGGCACATGATCTTCATGACCGACGGCGACGCGGTGTCGACCAACTGTGACTACAATGCCTACGGCATTCACTTCTACGATCGCCGCCAGACCGACGATGTCGGCAACTGGTCGAACTGCATGGACGGGGACTCGCTGAGTTCGCTGACGAGCCAGATCAACAGCCGGCTCGAAGCGCTTTGTGACGTCGTCAAGAACAAGAACATCACCCTCTGGGTCGTCTCGTTCGGCGGCGGCAACTCTGAAGATACCGAGGATCGCCTTGAGAGCTGCGCATCGCCGGGTCGCTATTTCCTCGCAAACGACTCGGCCGCGCTCCAGCGCACGTTCAAGTCGATCGCCGACCAGATCAGCGCCTTGAGGCTCATCAGGTGATCCGCGCCCCGCTTCCGCTCGCCCGCGACCGGCGCGGGGTATCCGCGGTCGAGTTCGGCTTCATTGCGCCGACCTTCTGCATGGTGCTCCTCGGGATCTTCGACTTCGGCCACACGCTCTACATGCGCGGCGCGCTGCAGGGGGTGGTTCAGAAGAGCGCGCGCGATTCAACGCTCGAAAGCAACACGACCGCGGGGCAGCAGGCGATTCTCGACGCCCGCGTGCGCGCGCAGGTCAAGGCGCTGGCCAACAATTCGACGGTCGAGTTCAAGCGGCGCTACTATCGCACCTTCTCCGATGCGGCGGCGGCCAGCGCGGAGGATTGGACCGACACCAACAACAACGGCCGTTGCGACGCCGGCGAACCCTATGAGGACGCCAACAACAACAGCAACTGGGATGCCGATGGGGGCAATGACGGACAGGGCGGCGCCAAGGACGCGACCGTATTGACCGTCACCGTTACCTATCCGCGGATGTTCCCGCTCCTGAAGCTGCTAGGCGACAATACAGCCAATGCCAAGATTGTCGCGACCACGGTACTCAAGAACCAGCCTTATTCGGATCAGGGCAGCTATGCTGCGCCGACGCGCCGGAACTGCCCGGCATGACCCGCGCACTTCGCCCTGTCCGTCACTTCCTCCGACGCCTCGCCGCCGCCCGCGACGGGGTCATCATCATCGAGTATGCCTTTTATCTTCCCATCCTGCTGCTTCTGGGGCTGTCGGGGGCGGAGATCACCAACTACATCATTACGCGGATGCGGATCAGCCAGCTGGCGCTGCATCTGGCCGACAACGCGGCGCGCATCGGCACGGGCACGCAGCTCCAGCAAAAGACGATCAACGAGGTCGATATCAACGACCTGCTCACCGGCGCGGGACTCCAGGCGGGCGAACTCGACCTGTTTACGCGCGGCCGGGTGATAATCTCGAGCGTCGAGAACGATCCCGCCAATGCCGGCAAGTTCCGCATCCGCTGGCAGCGCTGCCGCGGCAGCAAGAGTTACGACTCGCCTTATGACAACACGAAGACCAACCTCGCCGGGGTCGGACCCAGCGGGCGTCAGGTCATCGCGCCGACCGATGGCGCAACGATGTGGGTCGAGGTCAGCTACACCTATCGCCCGCTCGTCAAGGAAGCCTGGTCGCCTTCGCTCGACATGGTCGAGACGGCGTCGATGATGGTGCGCGACCGGCGCGCGCTGACGCCCGCCGCGACCGTGGATGCGAACGGCGACGGCGTTCTCGAAGTGGCGGGCGAGGCTGCCTCGACCTGCTGACCGGCGTCAGGGCGCCGGAAAGGTAAGTACCGCTCGCGCGCCCGCGCAGCCTGCACGCGCGCCCATCTCGATTTCGCCGTCCAGCTGCCGCGTGAGGCTGGCGATCATCCGCGTACCGAGACTTCGCTTGGAGTGCGCCTTCGGATCGAAATCGGCGGGCAGGCCGATGCCTTCGTCCTCGATCGTCATGACGATCCGGCCGTCCTCGCGCGCGATCCGGATGTCGATCGCCCCGCCCTCGCCTTCCGGGTAAGCGTATTTGATCGCGTTGGTCACGAGCTCGGTCAGGATCAGGCCGAGGGGGATCGCAGTGTCGGCGCTCAACTCGATCGGCTCGGCATGACAGCGGATGCGGTGCAGCGGCGACTGTTCGGCAAGCGCATTGGCCAGCCCGCAGGCGAGGTCGTCTAGCGCAACGATGCCGACGCGCGCGCCGCGCCACAACTGGTCGTGCGTCTGCGCGATCGCGGTGATGCGCGCCTGCGCGTCGCCAAGGAGGCGGGTGACTCGCGGATCCTCGTCGGCCTGCATCTGGAGCGACAGCATCGCCGACACGAGCGCCAGGCTGTTCTTGACGCGATGGCTGGCCTCGCGGACCAACAGCTCCTGGTGCTCGACCGAAGCGGCGAGCCGCGCCTCCGCCTGCTGACGCTCGATCGCCACGCCGATCAGGTTGGCAAAGCCCTGCATGAAGGCGAGATCGTCGGCATCGAACGTCCCCTCGCCCTCGCTATCGACCTCGAGCACGCCGTAGCGCTTGCCGTCGGCCTCGACGAGCACGTTGATCGCCCGGCGGATGTCGTGCTCGACCATCAGGTCGGGCGTGCGGAACCGCTCCTCGCCCTCCAGATGGTTTGAGATAACGGGTTCGCCGGTCTTGAATGCGAAGCCCGCGGGACTGGCGGTGTCGCCGCCCATCGTGGCCACCCCGACGACGCCCTTGGCCCAGCCCACACCCGCCTCGACCCGCATCCGCTGCTCGGCGTCGGGCGCCGACAGGAACTTGGCGTAGCGTGCCCCCATGCCCTCGGCGCACAGCTCGGTCGCCTGCTGCAGCATCGCGCCAATATCGCGCGAGCGCAGCGCCACCATGCCGAACTCGGCAAGGATCCGCTGCTGGCGCAGGCGATACTCGATGACGTCGCCGCCCGGCGGCGGCGACGGATCGGCAGGGGCTTCCTCGACCACGGCCACTCGGGACGTCAGCGCGTCAGCTTCTTGTAGGCAAGCCGCGTCGGCCGGTCCGCAGCATCACCCAGGCGGCGGCGCTTGTCCTCCTCATAGGCTTCGAAATTGCCCTCGAACCATTCGACATGGCTGTCGCCCTCGAAGGCGAGGATATGCGTGGCGAGGCGGTCGAGGAAGAAGCGGTCGTGGCTGATGACCACGGCGCAGCCCGCGAAGTTCTCGATCGCTTCCTCGAGCGCGCCCAGCGTCTCGACGTCGAGGTCGTTGGTCGGCTCGTCGAGCAGCAGCACGTTGCCGCCGCGCTTCAGCATCTTGGCGATGTTGACGCGGTTGCGCTCGCCGCCCGACAGCTTGCCGACGTTCTTCTGCTGGTCCTGTCCCTTGAAGTTGAACGCACCGACATAGGCGCGGGTCGAGGCGTCGTGGCCGTTGACCTTCATATAATCCAGCCCGTCGGAGATCTCCTCCCAGACGTTCTTCGAGGGATCGAGATGGTCGCGGCTCTGGTCGACATAGCCGAGGCGGACGGTCGTCCCGATCTCGATCTTGCCGCTGTCGGGCTGTTCCTGGCCCGTGATGAGCTTGAACAGCGTCGACTTGCCCGCGCCGTTCGGCCCGATCACGCCGACGATGCCGCCCGCGGGGAGCGTGAAGGACAGGTTCTCGAACAACAGCTTGTCGCCATACGCCTTCGAGACATTCTCGACCTCGATCACCTTGCCACCCAGCCGCTCGGGCACCTGGATGACGATCTGCGCCTTGCCGGGCGTGCGGTTCTGCTGCTGCTCGACGAGCTGCTCGAACTTCGCGATACGCGCCTTCGACTTGGTCTGACGGCCCTTGACGCCCGCCCGGATCCATTCGAGCTCGTCCTTGATCGCCTTCTGGCGCCCGGTGGCCTCGCGGTCCTCTTGCTCCAGTCGCTTGGCCTTCTTCTCGAGATAGGTCGAGTAATTGCCCTCGTACGGGAAATACTTGCCTCGATCGAGCTCGAGGATCCAGTTGACGACATTGTCGAGGAAATAGCGGTCGTGGGTGATCATCAGCACCGCGCCAGCATATTCCTTGAGGTGATTTTCCAGCCACTTGACGCTTTCGGCGTCGAGATGGTTCGTCGGCTCGTCGAGCAGCAGGATCGAGGGCTTCTGGATGAGCAGGCGCGTCAGCGCCACGCGCCGCTTCTCACCGCCCGACAGGTTTTCGACCGGCCAGTCGCCCGGCGGACAGCGCAGCGCCTCCATCGCGATCTCGAGCTGGTTGTCGAGCGCCCAGCCATCGACCGCGTCGATCTTGGCCTGAAGCTCGCCCATCTCCTCCATCAGCGCGTCGAAGTCGGTGTCGTCCTTCGGGTCGCCCATCTCGGCCGAGATCGCGTTGAAGCGCTCGACCAGATCGGCGGTTTCGCGCGCACCGTCCTTGACGTTCTCGAGCACCGTCTTGGTGGGATCGAGCTGCGGCTCCTGCTCGAGATAGCCGACGGTGATGTTCTCGCCCGCCCACGCCTCGCCCGAGAAATCGGTGTCGATGCCGGCCATGATCTTGATCAGCGTCGACTTGCCGGCACCATTGGGGCCGACGATGCCGATCTTGGCACCTTGATAGAATTGCAGGTTGATGTTCGACAGCACCGGCTTGGGCGCGCCGGGGAAGGTCTTGGTCATGTCCTTCATGACGAAGGCGTACTGGGCGGCCACTTCGGGTCTCCGGGATGGGGGATCGGCAAGGACGGGAAATCGCCGCGGGAGATAGCGACGGCGGCGCGGATTGGCAATCAGGGGGCCTTTACCCCGACGCTTGAGGAGCTACCAATGCGGCATGCCGAGCATCATCCTTCCCGCGCTTGCCGCGCTCGCCCTTCCCGCTCCCCAAGCTGACGATGCCAACCTGCGCGTCGCCGCCCAGCGCGATGCGGCGCTCGATGACGATTACGCCTATGCGATCACCGAGGCGATTACGACCGAGCTCGGCCCGCGCCTTGCCGGCACCGCGGAGGAGGCGCGGGCGCGCAAATGGGCGGTGGCGACGCTGACCAAGATGGGCTTCAGCAACGTCCACGACGAGCCCTTTCCTCTCCGCACCTGGGTTCGCGGCACCGAAAAGGCGATGGTCGTAGGCGCCAATTCGCAGCCCCTCGCCCTCACCGCGCTCGGCAATTCGGGCGCGACGCCCGAAGCGGGGCTCGAGGGCGAGATCGTCTTCTTCCCCACGCTCGACGACCTCAAGGAGGCGCCAGACGGCTCGCTCGCCGGCAAGATCGCATTCGTCAGTCACGCGATGACGCGGACGCAGGATGGCAGCCAGTACGGCTATTATGGCGCGGTCCGGCGCCAGGGACCGGCCATCGCGGCAGCGAAGGGGGCCGCCGCGATCCTGATCCGCTCGGTCGGCACCGACAGCCACCGGATGCCGCATGCCGGCAGCACCGTCTTCCCCGAGGGGACCGCGCCGATCCCCGCCGCCGCGCTCGCGATCCCTGACGCCGAGCAACTCGAGCGGTTGATCGGGCGCGGCCCCGTGCGGGTCGCGCTGACGCTGACGCCGCGCATCCTCGGCACGCAGACCTCGGGCAACGTCATCGCGGAGGTGCCGGGTCGCGACCCTGCCGCGGGCATCGTCGTCGTGGCCTGCCACCTCGACAGCTGGGACCTCGGCACCGGGGCGATCGACGATGCGGCGGGCTGCGGCATCGTCGCCGCCGCGGCGAAGCGGATCATGGACGCCGGCCGCCCGCGCCGAACGATCCGCATCCTCTGGGCCGGGTCTGAGGAAGTCGGCGTCTTCGGCGGCCGTGCCTATTTCGAGGCGCACAAGGGCGACAACCATGTCCTCGCCGCCGAATCGGACTTCGGCGCCGACCGCATCTGGCGCCTCGACACCAACTTCGCGCCCGCCAACAAGCCGCTTGCCGACCGCCTCGCTGCCGCGCTTGCGCCGCTCGGCATCTCGGCGGGGCGCGAGGCAGCACGGGGCGGGGCCGACGTCGCCGCGCTGATTTCGGCTGGCGTCGCGGGGGTCGATCTGCAACAGGACGGCACCCGATATTTCGACCTGCACCACACGCCAGACGACACACTCGACAAGGTCGATCCGGCTCAATTAAGGCAGAATGTGGCGGCTTGGACGGCGATGCTGGCGATCGTCGCTGACGCGCCCGAACCGATTTCTGCGACGAAATGACGCCGCTTTCCCATGCGCTGAGTGGATTTAACCGTTGACGGACCTGCAGCGGGCGCTAATGCGGCAGCTTCGTGACGGCATTCGGGCCGGTTACGAAACGGATTTGCTTGGGAGCAAACGAATGAAGAAGATCGTTCTTGTCGCTGCTGCCGCTGGCCTGATGTCTCTGGCCGCGTGCAATCAGGGCACGCCCGCCGAGAACGCCGGCGACGCGATGGCGGCGAACCTCGAGGCCGAGGCCGACAACATGGAGGCCATGGCCGACATGACCGGCAACGAAGCCGAAGCCGCTGCGCTCGAGAACGCTGCCGACAACCTCGAAGAGGCTGCCGACAACGCCGACGACATGGGCGAGATGAACCTCACCAACGCGATGTAATCGCGAGCGGCGCCCTGCGCGCCGCGGTGATGTTTTTCGAAAAGGAAAGGGCGTCCCGTTCGGGGCGCCCTTTTCTTGTTTGCAGCAGCAACGCCGTTCGCGCCGAACTCGTCGAAGCACTGCGGCTCCTCTTGTCGGCGAAAATGGCCAGCCCTTCGACAAGCTCGTCCGGGCAAACGGCTGGGGCGGGTCTCGGCTTCCCTGCCCGTTCCACCAGTAAAAAAAAACCGGGCCGGAGGCTTCCCCCGACCCGGTCCGTCAATCGATGCCGCCTGAGATCAGCCGACGATCTCTTCGGGCTTGAAGAAGAAGTCGATCTCGATCTTCGCATTCTCTTCCGAATCCGAACCGTGAACGGTGTTCGCCTCGATCGATTCGGCTAGCTCCTTGCGGATCGTGCCGGGCTCGGCATTGGCAGGGTTGGTCGCGCCCATGACGTCGCGGTTGCGGGTCACCGCGTCCTCGCCCTCGAGCACCTGGACCACGACAGGGCCGGAGATCATGAACTCAACGAGGTCATTGAAGAACGGCCGCTCGCGGTGGACGCCGTAGAAGCCCTCGGCCTGCTCGCGCGTCATCTGGATGCGCTTCGAGGCGACGACGCGAAGGCCTGCTTCCTCGAGCATCTTGGTGACCGCGCCGGTCAGGTTGCGACGCGTGGCGTCGGGCTTGATGATCGAAAAGGTGCGCGTGACGGCCATGACGGACGTGTTCCTTGTGTTCGGTGGGATGTATCGGCGCGCGCCTTAGTCGCCGCTTGCCGTGCGTGCAAGCGCGTCAGGCGGCCTGTTCCCAGCCGCGCTCGGTCTGCTTCCAGTAGCGCCGCTCGACGCCGTCGCGATCGGCCAGCCCCTTCCATGCGGCGCGTGCCGCAGCGACCTGATCCTCGCCGAAGAAGTGGAAGGCGCGATCGAAGGTCAGCGCCTCGTCGCGCCATGCCCCATCGACGATCGCAACCATCCGCGCGCCGTTGCCGGCGGCAACCTCGCCCGCGATCAGGACCGGCTGGACCGCATCGTCCCCCTCGCCAGCGATGCCATGCGGCAGGAAACTCGCGGGTGCATAGGTCCAGAGTGCGCGGTCGAGCGCTGCGCGCTGACCCTCGTCGCCGCTGACGATAAGCAGCCGCGCGCCGCCCGCCAGCACCTTCTCGGCGATCTGCGGCAGCGCGCGCTCAAGCGGGCGCAGCGTCAGGTGATAGAAGTCGACCTGCACGCCGTGCCCGCTCCTTGCCTCAGTTCTCGACCGTGTCGCGTACCAGTCGGTCGAGCACGCGCACGCCAAAGCCCGTCGCACCCTTGTCGTGCGTCGAACCCGGCTTGTCGGCCCAGACCATGCCGGCGATGTCGAGATGCGCCCAGGCGACGCCCTCATCGACGAAGCGCTGGATGAACTGCGCCGCGGTGATCGACCCGGCGCCGCGCGGGCCGACATTCTTCATGTCAGCGATCGGGCTGTCGATCAGCTTGTCATAGGCGGGCGACAGCGGGAAGCGCCAGAGCTTGTCCCCCGTCTCGCGCCCCGCCGCCAGCAGCGCATCGGCCAGCGCATCGTCATTGGAGAACAGCCCGCCATGCTCGTTGCCGAGGCTGATGATCATCGCGCCCGTCAGCGTCGCGAGATCGACGATCGTCTTCGGCCGATACTCACGCTGGACCCAGGTGATGACGTCGCACAGCACCAGTCGCCCTTCGGCATCGGTGTTGAGGATCTCGATCGTCTGACCCGACATCGACGTCACGACGTCACCGGGGCGCTGCGCGTTGCCGTCGGGCATGTTCTCGACCAGTCCGACGACGCCGACGACGTTCGCCTTCGCCTTGCGCAGAGCCAGTGCCTTCATCGCGCCCGCGACGGCGCCGGCACCGCCCATGTCCCACTTCATGTCTTCCATGCCCGGTCCGGGCTTCAGGCTGATGCCGCCGGTGTCGAAGGTCACGCCCTTCCCCACCAGCGCGATCGCCGGATCGCTCTCGGCACCGGTGCCGTTCCAGTGCATCGCCAGCACCCGCGCCTCTCGCGCCGAGCCCTGGCTGACACCGAGCAGCGCGCCCATGCCGAGCCCGCGCATCGCCGCCTCGTCGAGCACCGTCAGCTTGACGCCCAGTTCCTCAAGGTGCCGACACCGCTCGACGAAGGTTTCGGGATAGAGGATGTTCGGCGGCTCGGCGACAAGCGTTCGGGTCAGTTCGAGCCCCTCGGTCAGCGCGCGAGTCTCGGACCACACGCCCTCGCTGCCGTGGGGCGCGCCGCCGATGACGAGGCGCTGGAGCGTCGGCTTCGACGCCTCGGGCAACTTGGTGCGATAGATATCGAAGCGCCAGCCGCGCTGCGCCGCCGCGCCCGCAAAGCGCGCCACACCCGATGCGTCGGCAGCCGACAGATCAACGCCGATCGCCTCGATCCCCGCCGTCTCGTACCTCGCGGCAAGCGCGCCGCCCGCCTTTTCGAGGTCTACGTCCTTGCCCTCGCCGATGCCGATCAGGATGACGCGGCCCGCATCGCCGCCCCTCGGCACGAAAATCTCGGCGATCGACCCCGCCTCCCCCTCGAACCGTGCCGCCTTCGCCGCCGCCGTCACCAGCGTGCGCGCGGCATCCAGCCGGTCGAGCGCGGGAGTCGCGCCCTTGGGCACGGCAATGGCGATCGTGGCGAGGTCGGGGAGTTCGTTCTGGAACTCGATCTTCATGGGGCGGCGGCCTTTCGCTTCTTGTCGTTGCGCACGTGCAACCAAGCGTCGCACGAGTCATTCTGCCCATCTAGGGACCAACAGGCGTCCGCAAAACCCGCCTCGATTGCGTGGCGGCTTTTGCGGTGCGATAGGGTCGGCTTGTCCGGGGGCAGCGTTTCGCTCTCGGGCGACAAAGGGGACACGATCCATTCGCATGCGCCAGGCCCTGTTGCGTACCGCCGCGCTGCCCGTCTGTCTGTGGCTCGCCCTGCCCGCCCTCGCCGCGGCGCAGGACCTTCAGGATCGTCCCGACGCGGCGCTGCCGCCGCCGATCGAGACGGCCACCCCCCGTGCCGACGACCAGATCGACTTCAGCGCCGACCAGCTCGAATATGACTTCGACGCCGAAATCGTGAACGCGACCGGCGACGTGCGCCTGTTTCGCCAGGGCGAGCGGCTGCGCGCCGACAAGGTGACGTGGAACCGCAAGACCGGACAGGTCGTGGCCGAGGGCGACATCGCCGTCACCAACCCGCAAGGCGACGTCGCTTATGGCGACCGGATCGAGCTGACCGACACGCTGAGGGATGGCGTCGTCGACAACATGCTCGTCGTCCTCGAACAGGGCGGCCGAATCGCCGCCCAGCGCGGCGTGCGCGAGAATGGCGGCGTCCTGCGCGTGACGCGGGCGGCCTATACTCCTTGCGCGGTCGAGACGAGCGACGGCTGTCCCAAGGAGCCGAGCTGGAAGATCACCGCCCGCGAGGTCGTCTACAATCCGGACCGGAAGCGCATTCGCTACAAGGGCGCGCGCGTCACCCTGTTCGGGCTGTCGCTGCCGCTCCCCGCGTTCAGCCACACGCTGGGCGGCGAGAATGCGCCCGGCCTGCTCGCTCCGCAAATCCGCATCAGCCGCGTCAACGGGCTGGAGTTCGCGCTCCCCTATCACTTCAATCTCGCGCCCAACCGCGACCTGACGGTCACGCCGCACCTCTTCACCGGCGCGCTGCCGATGATCGAGGGCAATTACCGTCAATACAGCTCGCTCGGCGCGTTCGACGTGACCGCCTACGGCACCTATTCGCGGCGAAGCGACGACCTTATCACCGAAACAGGCACCGCACCCACCAGCGAGAATGCCTTTCGTGGCTACGTCGATGCCACCGGTCGTGCGCAGTTCGATCCCTATTGGAGCGCGTTCGGGTCGATCCGCGTGGCCACCGACAAGACCTTCCTGCGCCGCTACGACATCTCGCGCGACGACCGGCTGCGCAGCAATATCGGCGTCCAGCGGATCAGCGAGAACACCTATTTCGCGATTCAGGGCTGGGCGGTGCAGTCGCTGCGACTCGACGATGCCGGCCAGACGCAGCCCGTCGCGCTGCCCGAGATCGACTTTCGCCACCGTCTGACCGATCCGCTCCTCGGCGGAAGGATGACGATACAACTCAACAGCCTCGCCATCTCGCGCAACAACGGCGAGCAGGATACGCAGCGCGCCTTCGCCTCGGCGCTTTGGGAATTGCGGCGGATTACCGGCTGGGGACAGGAGATGACCTTCAGCGCCTTCGCCCGCGGCGACATCTACAACACGAATGACAATGCCGGCACCGCCGCGCTCTATCGCGGCGAGGAGGGCTTCCATACCCGTGCGATCGGCGCGGTCGCAGTCGACGTAAAATGGCCCTTCATCGGTCAGGCGTTCGGCGGCGACCAGCGCATCACCCCGCGCGTCCAGATCGTTGCCTCACCCAAGGTGAGCAACATCGACATTTCGAACGAGGATGCGCGCGCCGTCGATCTCGAGGACTCGAACCTCTTCTCGCTCAACCGCTTCCCCGGCTATGATCGTTATGAGGATTCGACGCGCATTACCTATGGCCTCGATTATGCGCTCGACCTGCCGGGCATCGCCATCAACGCCAATATTGGCCAGAGCTATCGCCTGGACCAGCGAACCTCGATCTTTCCCGAGGGCACGGGCCTGACCGATCGCTGGTCCGATTTCGTCGGCCGTACCGAGGTGCGTGTCGGCCAGTTCGTCGCCTTCACCCACCGTTACCGCCTCGACAAGGACGGGCTGGCAGTGCGCCGGAACGAGGTCGATGCGACCGTGGGCTCGCGCAAGACCTATGCGCTGGTCGGTTATCTCCGCCTCAATCGCAACAACGACCAGCTCGTCGAGGACCTGCGCGACCGTGAGGAGCTGCGCGTCGGCGGCCGCGTCGCATTCGCGCGTTTCTGGTCGGCGTTCGGCTCGGCGACCGTCGATCTCACCGATCGCGAGGAGGACCCGCTGTCGCTGTCTGACGGGTTCGAGCCGATCCGCCACCGGCTCGGCGTCCAGTATGAGGACGACTGCGTGCGCCTCGGCCTGACCTGGCGCCGCGACTATCAGGACAATGGCGATGCGCGCGCGGGCAACAGCTTCCTGCTGACGCTGGCGCTCACGAACCTGGGGCGCTAAAGCGGCGGTTCATGATGGCGGGCTTATTGGTCCGCGGTTCGGCGCGTGGGCGCGGCAAGAGGACGACGATTTGGCAACGACGTTGAAGATGGTGGCGGGTGTGCTTCTCGCCGGCGCAGCGGGCATCGCGGTTGCGCAGACCGTGGGCGACCAGGCGCAGACGCCCGCGGCGGGCCTCAACCTGCCCCAGAACCTCCAGATTTTCGGCAAGGCCGATCCCAACATCCGCAAGCCCACCGCGATCGTCAACGATGCCGTCATAACCGGCACCGACGTCGATCAGCGGATGAACATGATCACCGGCCTGCGCAACCTGACGATCCGCGACGAGGAACGCGATCAGCTGCGCCTCCAGGTGCTGCGTCAGCTGATCGACGAGACGCTGCAGATCCAGGAAGCCAAGCAGAACGAGATCACCGTCACGCCGCAGGAGATCGAGCAGAGCTTCAACCGCGTCGCGCGCAATTTCCAGCGCGATCCGGCAGGGCTGCGCACCTATCTCACTCAGATCGGTTCGTCGGAACGCTCGCTCAAGCGCCAGATTGAGGGCGAGCTCGCCTGGCAGCGGCTGCTACGTCGCCGAGTCGAGCCCTTCATCAGCGTTGGCGAGGAGGAAGTGAAGTCGATCCTCGAACGCCTCGAGCAGGCCAAGGGGACCGAGGAGTTTAATCTTCGC
The DNA here is from genome assembly GCF_002351485.1 of Sphingomonas spermidinifaciens. Lineage (GTDB taxonomy): Bacteria > Pseudomonadota > Alphaproteobacteria > Sphingomonadales > Sphingomonadaceae > Sphingomonas > Sphingomonas spermidinifaciens. The sequence goes on from NZ_NWMW01000003.1 coordinate 121,042, forward strand.
GAAATCTACCTCTCTGCCCCGCCCGAGCGCGAGGCCGAGGTGACTCAGGCAATGCGCGCAATGGTCGAGAAGATGCGCACCGGCACGCCCTTCGAGTATTTTGCCAGCAACATGTCGGAGGCCTCGACCCGCGCCGTCGGCGGCGATCTCGGCTGGGTGCGCCCGGCGATGCTGCCGGAGCCGCTGGCGCGCGCCGCGGCCGAGATGCAGGTCGGACAGATCGCCGGTCCCGTACCGGTGCCCGGCGGTTTCTCGCTGCTCTATCTCGTCGACAAGCGCACCGTGCTGGGTGCTGATCCGCGTGACGCCAAGCTCAGTCTGCGTCAGGTCTCGGTCAAGTTCCCGCAGGGCCTCGCCGATGCGCAGCTTCAGGCGCGCGCCGCCGAGTTCGCCAAGGCAACGCAGGCGATCCAGGGCTGCGGCAACGTCCAGAAGGTCGCGACCTCGATCGGCGCCGACGTCGTCGACAACGACTCGATCCGCGTGCGCGACCTGCCGCCCCAGCTTCAGGACATCGTGCTGAAGCTGCAGGTGGGACAGGCGACGCCGCCCTTCGGCTCGCCCCAGGACGGCGTGCGCGTGCTCGTCCTGTGCGGTCGCGACGATCCGCGCGTCGCCGCCCAGCCTTCGGCCGAGCAGATCCAGCAGGGCCTTGAGCAGGAGCGTGTCAACCTGCGCGCGCAACGGATGCTGCGCGACCTTCGCCGCGACGCGATCGTCGAGTATCGCTGACATGGCCGCGGGCGGCCCTCTCCACCGCCCGCCCCCTCGCCCGATCGCCGTATCGATGGGCGACCCGGCGGGCATCGGGCCGGAAATCATCGCCAAGGCATGGGCGGCGCGTGACGTTCACGCGCTCACGCCCTTCTTCGCCGTCGGCGACGCGCGCGCGGTTGAGCGCGTGTGGCACGGCCCTGTCGTCCGGATCGACACACCCGAACACGCGGCCTCGGCCTTTGGCGACGCACTGCCGGTGATGACGGTCGCCGACGCAGGCGAGATCGTGCCGGGCCGCCCCGATGTTGAGGGCGCGCGCTGCGCCTTGCAGAGCCTCGAGCTCGCGATGGGCCTGACGCAAGCGGGTGCCGCCTGCGCGCTCGTCACCGGGCCGGTGTCGAAGTCGCAGCTTTATTCGATCGGCTTCCACTATCCCGGCCAGACCGAGTTCGTGTCCGAACGGTGCGGCATCGCCCACGCCAACACCGTGATGATGCTCGCCGGTCCGACGCTGCGCGTGGTGCCGGTGACGACGCACGTGCCGCTGGCGGCGGTGCGCGGCCTTCTCACCGTCGATCTCATCGTGGCCAAGGCGCGCGTCACGGTGCGCGGCCTTACCCGCAATTTCGGCATCGAGCGCCCCCGCCTCGCCTTTGCGGGGCTCAACCCGCACGCGGGTGAGGGCGGCGCGCTCGGGACCGAGGAGATCGACGTGATCGAGCCTGCCATCGCCATCCTTCGGGAGGAGGGGATCGACGCGATCGGGCCGCTGGCCGCTGACACGATGTTCCACGCCCGCGCGCGCGCCACCTACGACGCGGCGCTCTGCGCCTATCACGACCAGGCGCTGATCCCGTTGAAGACGCTGCATTTCGACGAGGGGGTGAACATGACCCTCGGCCTGCCGATCGTGCGCACATCGCCCGACCACGGCACCGCGTTCGCCATTGCCGGCACCAACATGGCCGAGCCCGGCGCGATGATCGCCGCGATCCGTATGGCCGCCGAAGCCGCCGCGCGCCGTCGTCTCTGCGAACCCGCGTGACCGCCCTGCCCCTGCCGCCGCTGCGCGAGGTCATCCGCGCGCATGGCCTCACCGCGAGCAAGGCGCTCGGCCAGAATTTCCTGTTCGACGGGCAGCTGCTCGACCGGATCGCGCGCGTACCCGGCGACCTCAAGGGCGCCGAAGTGCTCGAGGTGGGCCCCGGTCCCGGCGGCCTCACCCGCGCGCTGCTCGGGGCCGGCGCGCGCGTGACCGCGATCGAGCGCGACCGGCGCTGCATCCCCGCGCTCGCCGAGCTGGCCGATGCCTATCCCGGCCAGCTCAAGGTGATTGAGGGCGACGCGCTCGCAATCGATCATGCCAGCCTGTTCGAGGGCGCGCCGCACGTCGTCGCCAACCTCCCCTACAATGTCGGGACCGAGTTGTTCGTCGGCTGGCTCAGCGCAGAATGGCGACCTTGGTGGCAGAGCCTCACGCTGATGTTCCAGCGCGAGGTCGCGGACCGCATCGTCGCCGCGCCCGGCACCGACGCCTATGGCCGCCTCGCCGTCCTCGCTCAATGGCGTTCGGTCCCGCGCATCGCCATGCCGGTCCATCGCTCGGCCTTCACCCCGCCGCCAAAGGTGATGTCCGCGGTCGTCCATGTCGTGCCCGTGGACGCGCCCGAAGGCGTCCGCCTGACGACGCTCGAGCGTCTGACTGCCGCCGCCTTTGGCCAGCGGCGCAAGATGATGCGCACCAGCCTGAAGGCCATGCCCGGCGCGATCGAGGCGGCAGAGGCGGAGGGTATCGACCTCACCCGCCGCGCCGAGACGGTGAGCGTCGCCGAGTTTTGCGCGGTTGCGCGCCGCATCGGCTAATCGTTCGATTTCACTTGGCGCATCAAAGTTATGTGATAGCATCACGTGACCGCAGCCGGCATCAAGCGGCGCGGTCATGAAGAGGATGCCCATCATGTCCTATGCCAATAGCGGCTCGGGACGGGAACGGATCGTGGCGATCGGCCTTGTCGGGCTGATCCAGGGCGGCATTATTGCCGCGCTCGTGTCCGGCCTCGCCGTCCAGTTCGTCGAGAAGATCGTGGACAAGCCCCTCGAAACCTATTCCGTGCCGCTCCGGCAACCGCCGCCGCCCGATGTGAAGAAACCCGAGACGCCGAAGACGATCGAGGCGCGAACGACGACGATGCCGGTGATCGACGCGCCCAAGCCGCTGGTTGATCTAGACAAGCCGGCCCCGCCGCTGATCTCGATCGACATCCCGCCGGCCAAGGTCGATCCAGCGCCGTTGCCCTCGCTGCCCTCGCCCACTCCCACGCCGATGAATCTCTCACGCGGCGCCAGCGCCCGCGGCAACATCGGCGCGTGGTTTCCGCAGAACGCCTATCCCGCGGCCGCGCTGCGGGCGGAGGCGGAGGGGCGCGCATCGGTCCTGCTCGACGTCACCGCCGAAGGGCGCGTGTCCGACTGCCGGATCGTGTCTGGCACCGGCAACGCCGCGCTCGATGCTGAGACTTGCCGGCTTGCAATCCGCAACGGCCGGTTCGAACCCGCCCGCGACGCCGCCGGGAATCCGATCGCTTCGCAGATGCGACTGCCGCCCGTGGTCTGGCGCATCGTCAACTGACGGCAAACCCCTTCCCCGCATACTCGCGGGGAAGGGAAGCCGACTTGGGCGATCGAGCTCTCCAGCGCGATATCCGCTCAGTCGCAGGCGCCCGGCCCAGCGAGGCATCCCGGCGAGAAATTGGAGCGGGTGAAGGGAACGAGCCGTAGCCGTACGTGGCTGGTCGCGAGGGCGTTACGATTGCAAAGGTCGGGCGATCGCCATTTCAATATTCAAGCGCTCGCTGTGCTCGTCCACAAACCAGTCGCGCACCTTGCGCACCTTCTTGGCGCGGCAGCGGACCTCCGCTTGAGACAGTGCGCAGCCAACGACGTATAGACGATAAATTCAGGCAGCGCGTCGCGCCGCCATGACCCGCCCCATCGCCCCCAAGAGTGGCGCCATTGCGACCGGCTTCTGTAGGAAATCGTCGGCGCCGCTTTCGACGCAGCGTGTTTTGAGATTAAGGGCCGTGTCGGCGGTGACGACGATGATCGGCACACTGCGCTTGGCATCCTGACGCGCCCGAACCAGCTGGATGGCGGTCTCCCCGTCCATGCCGGGCATGCGAAGATCCATCAGCACGACGTGGAAATCGTCCTCTTCGATCATCCGCAATCCGGTTTCGGCGTCGTGAGCTTCCGACATCACGGCGCCCACAACGCTCAACATATCACGCACGACACGACGGTTCAGCGGATCGTCTTCGACAAACAGGACCTTCACAAAGGCCTCCCATGATACGCAATTACAGAATGATTAAGCACGATCACGCCGCCAGCTTTCCGCCGGACCAACCCGCGTCCACGAACGCGGCGGGTTCGTCGCTCGCCAAGGTCAGAACGGCTCGAACGAACTGCCCGTCCTCTACGGGCTGCATGATGATCTGATCGGGTCGAAGCATCATCAATTCAGCAATGCTGGGTGCACCGAGCATACCCTGCTGAACGGCAAGCCGACCGCCTGCATGAGCAACCCTCGCGGCAATCTGCCGAATGGACTCGATGCCTTCGTTCTCGGCCAATGTCCTTGCGTTGATGATGACGATGCCCGGCGATGCCGTGTCGAATGCATCGAGTGCCTCGGCGATCGAACCAGCGACCGAGAGTTTCGCTCCGCGCCCCGACAGCAGGCTTTGCGCCACACGGCGGCTATCTGGGTCGGCATCGATCAAGAGCATCGAGCAACCGGCCAGTGGTGACGAGCCATCGGCCGCCTCGCTGGCCGCATCCGTCCGGACCGGCAGATCGACTGTGAACGTCGCTCCCTCGCCGAGCGCACTCTCCAGCACGATCGAGCCGCCAAATCGCTCGACGAGCTGGCGTACGATCGAAAGACCGAGCCCGGTTCCTGAAAACTGGCGGGTCATGCCGCCATCGACCTGACTGAATGCTTCGAACACTTGCGCCTGATCGTTCTCGTCGATGCCGATGCCCGTATCCCGGACGACAAGGCGCAGAGCCGGTTCCGGCCCCTCTTCGCGCAGCAAGGCCGAGACGCTGATCGAGCCGACCGGCGTGAACTTGACCGCATTCGACAGCAGATTGAACAGGATCTGCCGAACCCGACCCGCGTCGGTCAGAACGTACTCCGGCAAACCGGCCAGATCGCAGTCGACCGTCAGCCCCTTCTCCTCGGCCTGACTACGCCATAGCGTGACCGCGCGGCTGACAAGGTCGCGGATTGCCACGCGTTCCTCCACCAGCGTCAGGTCGCCATGCTCCAGCTTGGCCACATCGAGCAGGTCGTCGACCAGTGCGCGCATCGTCTCGCCCGCGCCGTGCACCACCTCGATCTGTTCGCGCACGTCGCCGGGCACCGATCGATTGGTGAGAAGGACCTGCGTCATGCCGAGAATGCCGTTCAGCGGCGTGCGGATCTCGTGGCTGGTCGTCGCAAGGAACTCGGTCTTGGCCTTCAGCGCCTTTTCCAGCGCAATGTTGGTGCCGGCGAGTTCGGTATTCGCCGCTCGAACCTGATTGCGGCTGCGCCTGACCGAGAAGAAGCCGTAGAGCGCCACGCCGAGCACTATCGCGCCCGCGAGCGCTAATCCCGCGAACAAGTTGGTGCGATATCGCGAACGCTGCCGTTCGATGGCGATATCGCGTTCGAGCTGCCCCTGCTTGAGCTGGGCGATGCGCAGGTTCTGGTTGGTGAAGTCGAACTGGGCCGCCATCAATTGCGCGCTGTTCGTCGCGATCAGGCGCTGCGCCTCCTTGTCCAGACGCTGATTGGCGCGAAGGTGCGCGAGCGCAGATGCCTCCTCGCCCCGGCGCTCGAAGATGCGCGCCGCGATCTGATGGGCTTCGCGATAAGCCATCGACGTCGACGTCAGATCCTGCCCGGCAAAGGCGAGCCTTATATGGCTTGCCGCGCGATCGAGGTCGTTTCTACGTTCGGCGAGTTGAGCGGCGGCTGCGTGAATGAACGGGCGCCACTCCGCCGCGTCCGGCTGGCGCGACGCGTGAAAGGCGGCGGCAATGGTTCGTGCGGCTGCGCCAAGGCGACCTGCTTCGATCTGCGCATCGGCGCGATTCGTCAGGATACGCGCCTCGAGCATTTCGCTCTTCAAGCGCTTCGCTGCGTCCAATGCTTTGGCGTATTCGGTATCCGCGTCCGCTGGCCGGCCCATGGTCCGCAGCACCTCGCCCCGCGCATTGTGGAGCGCCAGCAGCAGCGACGCATCGTCGCGCGGCATCAACTCCTCGGCCTGGGTGAAATAGCGAAGGACGCGGTCGTAATCGGCCGCGTCCCAGTAAATCTGACCAATGTCGAGCAGCGCGATCGATCGCGCTCGTCGATCATTTGCCGCAGTGTAGATGCGATAGGCGTTCTGGTGGTGGGCCAAGGCTCGTTGCACCCTGCCCTGCATTCCCGCGATCGCGCCGAGCGTTCGTTCGATATCACCGGCGATCTTCGCGGTCGGCGCCGCACCCTGGATCAACGCCTTTGCCCGAAGCGCAGGCGGTTCGGCTTCGGCGAGGCGGTTCAATCCCAGTAAGGCTTCTGCCTCGAGCCGGAGGGCGGTCGCTCGCGCGATCTGAGCCTCGCGACCGGGCGCCTGGGCTTCTGGCAAGGCTGCGGCCTCCCGAGCGAGGCGAAGCGCCGCGTCGGGATCCGCCATGAGCGCGGCCTCCACTTTTTCTACCTTGTCGGGGAAGGTATCGGCATGAGCCGTCCCTCCAGCAGCGAGCGCAAGGCAGCCGAGCAGTGGGATAAGGAGCGCGCGGATCATGACATTTTGCCTAGCGCCCAAAGGTTAAGGGGCAGCAAAGCACCGGCCCTGCCGCCCCGCCAATCAGAACCGCATACTGCCCTGCGCGCCGATCATGATCCGCGGCACAGCGGCATCTACGGCGCGAAGCTCCCCGCGCCCGAACATGCTCAGTTCGGCCAGACCGCCCATCAACGGGGTGCCGTAAAGCACCTCGGCCACCGCACGCCGCCGCTGGTTGCCCAGGTCGAAACGCTGGGTCACCGGTCCTTTGTCTCCCGTCTCGCGGTCGATGACCATGATGCTGGTAAACTCGATCGCACCGCGCTCGATTGTCAGCGGCTGCGCCAGCGTCATGCGCAGCCGGTCATTCCGGCCGAGCAGCCCCTGCTTGGCGGCGCCGATCTGATAGGCGCTCCCCAACGCCCCGCGTCCAGCCATGCGGAAGGCGGCGGCATCGTCGCGGTTCGCCGTGCGCGCGCCCGTCGCCGACCCAAACACGACCATGCCCTCGTCGAGGTTGAGATCGGCCTGCACGGTTATGCCGTCGGTGGTGGTGCCGTCGCCGAAGTCGGAGTTGGCGAGCGACAGCGTGCCAAGGAAGGCGCGATCCTCCTCGAGGCGAGTAAACGACCCAGACACGCCCAGCCAGTTGGCCGGCCGATAATCGACCCGCACGGTCATCGCGTCCGCCGCGTAGCGATTGCGGCTCATCAGCCCGCGATCGTCGATGTCAGCGATGCCCAGCGTCATCTCGCGCGTCGACATCCGACGCGAGGTGGCGCCAAACGAAACCTCGAAATCGCGGCTGACCGCCAGCGTCGAGGCGACATGCGCCCCGCCCGAGGCAAAGCCGAGCAGCGGATTGACGCCGCCGGTATAGGGATCGAAGTCGGACGAGGTCTGGAGCCCCATCCGCCCGCCCAGGCTCACCGCGCCGTCGCCGCTGCCGAAGGTGAAGCGCACCCGGCTTTGCGGTGCAGCCACCGTCACCGACGAACGAAGCTGCGGCGCGCCGATGCCGCCGCCACCATAATGCTCCGCAACCAGACGACCGGTCATGCTGAACGACCAGCCATTACCAAGGTTGGCATCGGGCGTCGCCATCGTATCCGTGAAGCCGAACCCGCGCTGCGGATTGACGCCGGTGAAACCGACCCCCGTCTGCAACCAGTTGACGAAATGATTGTAGACAAACTCCTGAAAATACTGGCCGTTGCGCATCGTGCCGAACAGTCGGCTCGATAGCGGGATCAAAAAGTCGCGTTCGGCGCTGTCGATCTTTTCGAACGCAGCGAAATACATGTCCTTGTCGGACCAGATCTGCTGAAAACCCTTGGTCTTCAGCGTGCTGACCGTAAGATCGGTCTTTGAGCTGCCGTTCCAGAGCTCGTATTTGAGCCGGTCAAAATCGAGCACGCCCTGCGCCCGTTCGATGTTGAGCAGCCCGCGGCCATAAACCGGGTCGGCGCCCGGCTCCCCCAGGTCGGTGGCCGAATCGAGCAGGATCTTGGCGACGTCGCGCGGGTATTTCTTCAGCCACGGCCAGCGGTCATGGATCAGCGCGATCGCGCCGGCGACCAGCGGGGCGGCGAAGCTGGTGCCCGACATCCGCGTGACGCCGCCCTCGCCGTCGGCGACCAGGATCATCTCCCCCGGCGCGACGAGGAAGCGGTTCATCAGCAGGCCGCTTTCCTTCAGGTAGTCGGACTTGAGGAAGGTATCGCCGGTCCTGCCCACGCCAGCGCGCATCGTGTTCTTGCACGTGCCGTCATCGGTCAGACAGACAAAGCCCGGCCGGTTCGAGAAGTCGGAGATCACATTGTCGGGCGACACCGACCCGACAACCAGGAACGTGTTGTCAAACGCGTCCTTGAAATTGACGTTCGCGGTTTGGGTCACACCACTGTTGCCCGCCGCAATAACGTAAAGGGAGGTGTCCTTGTAGTTGTTCACCTCGCTCGTCTTGAAGACGTTCCGCCATTCGGAATGAAAGGTGTGACCCGGCACGCCGAGCGACAGGTTGATGACATTGGCGCCTGCTTTGTTTACCGCGATGATGCCCTTGGTCACGTCGGTCCAGCTGGCCGTGTGGGTCGCATCGAACGGGTTGTAGGCGGCGACGCGCGCGTTGGGGGCGATGCCCATCACGCCCTTGCCGTCGTGGCTGGCCAGGATCAGGCTGCCGACGCCCGCGCCATGGCCGGTGAAGGCGGTATATCCGCCCGAGTAGATCACCTTCTGGGCGATGTCGGGGTCCTTGGCGACGAAGAAGTCGACCAGACCGATCACGGCGCGGGTGCCGCTGCCCTGCTGCTGAGTCAGCGCGGGCGACCATCCTATGCTCTTCATCCAGTGGTCGACCTGATCGGCGCCGGAGAATTGCATGAGGTTGTCATGCCATTCGAGGAAGAACATCTCGCGCTGGTCGCCCGAAAGCTTGGCTAGGCTCTGGGCATCGTTCAAATCGATCCCGTACTTGTTGAGCAGCGGATCGGTAATGACGGTCGAAAAGCTCTTGCCGGTTTCCTTCTGAACGGGGACCGCCCAGAAGGCCTCGGACTGGCTGATGAAGGCCCTGTAGTCCGAAAGCGCGGCGGCGTAATCGACGACGGCGCTCGTGTCGTGCGCCCGGATCATGCGCGCGGTCGCGGAAAGTTCGCCCATGTGCGCGCGGATCATGCCGCGCATGCCTTCGAGATCGCCCTCATGCGCACGGATCATCCCGGCAAGCGCGGTCAGCTCACCCTCGTGCGCACGGATCATCCCGCGATAGGGTTCAAGCTTGCCCCAGAACGGTTCGAGCTCGCCCGTTTCCGGATCGACGTCGATTCCGACCTGCGGCCCGTCAGACCAGAACGGGCTGATTTCGTCCATGTGCGCGCGGATCATGCCGCGCGTGGGGGTAATGGTGCCCGCCTGTGACGCGAGCGGGCGAGCACTCGTCGTCTTTGCCTCAAGCGGCTTCGGCGCGGGTACGTCCTGCGCGGCCGCCGGTGCAGTCAATGCGACTGCACTGACGGTAACGGCAAGCGCGGCTGCCCCCAGCCGGCCTTTTACTGACACCATCCTTGATCCCCTTTTCGGGCGCTGAAGCCCGTTTTAACAGGATCGCATTAGGGGAAGGACGATTGCGAGTTCTGCAACATGCTAGCTTAGCCGGCCGTTAAGCCTGTTTGGCGTCCGGGACCGGAAGATCGACGATCGCAGCCCCCTTGCCGACAAAATTGCGCGTGTCCGCCAGCCATGCAGACAGCGCCGCACACTCCATTGGACGCGCGATCAGAAAGCCCTGAACCTGATCGCAGCCCATCACGCGCAGCAGCGAGAGGCTGAGCGGATCGTCTACGCCTTCGGCCGTCACTTCCATATCGAGCGCGTGCGCGAGGTCGATTGTGGAGCGGACAAGTAGAGGATCGCGGTGACTCGTGGTCAGCGCCTTGATGAACATCCGATCGATCTTCAGTTCGTGCGCCGGCAGATCCTTCAGATAGGCGAGCGACGAGAATCCCGAACCATAATCGTCGATGGCAATCCTGATGCCCGCCTCGGCCAGAAGATTGACGTTGCGGATCGCCTCCTCCGGGTCGAAGAGCACGGCCGTTTCCGTGATCTCGACTCCGACACCGCGACCTTCAAGTCGAACTGCCAATCGGTCGATATACGTTCGGTGTGACAAGAGCCGGCCGGACAGATTGATGTCGATGGTCGGCGAAAAGCCATCGCTGGCGAGGAGCACCCGATCGGCCAGGATGCGCTCGACGAGCCAGTCGGTCAGCGCCTCGACCGCGCCGATACGCTCTGCAATCAGAAATACGCGGTCGACCGGCACATCGGCCAGTTCTGCCAGCGAAAAGCGGGTGAGCGCCTCGACCGCGTTAATCCGCTCCTGACGGCAATGCAGCTTCGGTTGGTAGATCGAGCGCAACTCGTCCTGCTCGATCGCCCTGTAAATTGCGCGCGCAAGTTCAAACTCGTCGGGCAATCCGGCCTGCACATCGACAGGTTGAAAACCAATGCGATCTGCTCGCCGGGCAGCCAGCGCGGCGCCGGCCGATGCCCGATCGATCGAGGCATCATCGATCGACCGTGACGGTAACGGTGTAAAACCGGCAACGGCCCGAAAGTTGAGCCGAAGCCCGGCGTGATGAAGCGGTTGCTCGAATTGGCTTAACGCGCGCGTCAAAACGGTCTTGGCCGCCACATCGTCTTCGGCCTCGAAGCTCAATTCGATCGCATTTCGACCGACGCGCCCAAGCGAAGCATTGGGCGCAGCCGAGGCAATTCGACCCGCCCAAGCCGCCATCAGGTCTTCGGCAACGCGATAGCCGAGACTGGCACGCGCTTCGTCGAATTGCTGGACAACCACCACCGCACAATAGGCCGGGCGGCTAGACCCCGCCCGATGCTGGCCTGGTTCCTCGCGGGCAGTCATGGGGAAACAAGGCGATGGCATCGATTGCGGTCTTTCCAGGCAGCCTATTCCAAGGATCGGAATAAGATAGCCGCCTTCCGAATAGGTTAAGGCGCATGCTGCCATGACCAGACCCAACGAGTTGGACCCGTCCGCCATGTCGGTCAATCGTGACCGCGTTCGAACAATCGGTTTGCTGCACGACAACAGCGAGTGTGGCGTGACCGGCCGTACTGCTGCCGATAGGCGTCCCGGCCGCGGCCGATCGACAGCGCGGCTCGCGGATCACCCGGTTGGCCAGATCAAGCAATGCCGCGTTCGAGGAGCGGACGAAGGGAACGCGCGATTATCGTAGGTGGGATAAGGCCGACGTTCAGATCGAGCAGCCAAAATGCCCGCCGTGCTCGTACGGCAGGTCGCGACAAGGCTTCGAATGCGACGCCGTGCTCCTATCGGCAGGCCAAAGACATACGGACCATTTCAACTAGGTTGTTGGCGCCGAGCTTTTCCATGATGTGCGCGCGGTGTGCCTCCACCGTCCGAGAGGAGATATCGAGCTTACGAGCGACCTGCTTGTTTGACAGGCCTTCGGTCAGCGCGTCAAAGACCTCTCGTTCCCGACCTGTCAGCGCCTCGATGCGCGACTTCGCGGTGTGAACGGCTTCGTCGACCGCAAATTTGTCGAATGCACGATCTAGTGCTTCGAAAAGCTGATGCGTTGCGAAAGGCTTCTCAATGAAGTCGATCGCGCCCCTCCGCATGGCGGCCACCGCCGAGACGACGTCGCCATGCCCCGTCAGGATCACGACTGGCCAGCTATCGCCGTCGGCCGCCAGCGCACTTTGGATCTCGAGTCCGTTCTGATCGGGCATTCGAACGTCCAGCAGTATGCAGCCGCGAGGCAGCGAAACTTTCTCGCGGAGGAAATCAATGCCGCACGGATAGGGCACGACTTCGTAGCCATAGGTCTCGAGTAGAAGCCCTACGGACCGACGCACGCTTTCTTCGTCGTCAATAAGATAGATGATCTTCATTGGCATCACGCGTTCACGTCACGCAATGGAAGGGTAAAGTGAAAGGTCGCGCCGGTTGATTTGGCCGGGTCTAGCCATATTTGACCGCCATGTGCCTCGACGATGGTTCGGCTTATCGACAGACCGATACCGAAACCGTCCGCTTTTGTCGTTGTAAACGCTTTGAACAGGTCCGCGCGACAGTCATCCGAGACACCGCATCCGGTGTCAGATACGGAAATGCGAACTTTGTCACGACACTGTTTACTTCTGATCGTAAGCTTGGGGTCTGGCGACGAACGCATCGCTTGCACTGCGTTGCGTATAAGATTCACCAGCACTTGCTGAATCTGCACACGATCCGCAAGGACGTGGGTCACATCCGGATCAAGCTGTTGGCGGTAGCGCATGCCCGGGGGATGCGGTCCCAACAGTGCAAGACGGGCAGCATCCTCGATCAAGGATCCCAGTTCTTCGCGTTGTCGCTCGGCCTTGCCACGCGTGACGAACGATCGCAGCCCGCGAACGATCTGACCCGCGCGCAGCGCCTCGTTGGTTGCGTCGGCGAGCGCATCGGATAAGCGGCCTGCCTCTGAAGGCATCGTGTCGATCATGTGCCGGGCAGCATCAATATAGGCTGAGATCGCAGTCAGAGGCTGATTGATTTCGTGCGCCAGTATCGAAGCCATCGTCCCCATGGCGCTGAGGCGGGAGACGTGTATCAGCTCGCTTTGCAGTTCGCGGATACGCAGTTCCTGTCGCCTTCTTTCGGAAAGGTCCCGCACAAACCAGGTAAAGATGCGGCCGTACGCGCCTTTCGCCTCGCCAATTGAAAGTTCTATCGGAAACGTGCTTCCATCCTTCCGCCGGGCTAGAACGATGCGATCATGGCCGATGACGCGGCGCGTTCCGGTGGAGAGATATTGCGCGATATAGGCATCGTGCGATGCCCGGCATTCTTCTGACATCAAAAGCTGGACGTTCTGACCAATCACCTCGTTACGGGTATAGCCGAACAGGCGTTCGGCGGCGGCGCTGAACGACTGGATCAACCCATGGTCGTCGATGACAACCATCGCGTCCGGGACCGTCGCGAGTACCGACCGCATATGCGCGGCATTCGCCTCAAGCGCACACTCTGCTGCTTTCCGCTCGGTGATATCGGAGATGCTGTAACCGAAGCTGAGCCTGCGATCACCATTGGGGCGGGCAAGCGAGACGGTGACATCGGCCGCGAACCGAGAGCCATCGAAGCGCATCCCTTCGCTTTCGAAGCGCATCGTCGCGCCGCGCAATACGCTCGCGCGATCGTCTCCGAATCCATTGACCCCGCGGTCGACAAGCGCCGAGATGTTGGCGCCTAGGATCGCCTGCCTCTGCCCGGCAAACAGGCGCTCCGCACCGGTGTTCGAATAGAAGATCGTGCCATCGTAAGTGACGAGCAGTATCGCCCGATCGGTCACGTTAGCAGCGAAAGCGGCGAGCGCTTGTTCCGCGTCGCTTCTAGGCTGCCGCGGCTGCGGACGGCGACGATCGACGCGGATGCTTTGTGTTCCGGACCTCATTCGAGCGTCAGCTTTGTCGAACGCAGGAAGCGGACTTTCGGAGCGACTGCATCGCGACAAGCCGCCACCGACAGCGAACACGATCATGCCTAAGTGCCGTGTTGCCCACGATCATTCCTCCCCTTTTACTTATTCTTTATCATTCCAGTTTGGACCAATCCATTGGTAAAAATCCTTACTTATGTCTCGCTTTGCTTCAGTGTTCACTCTTTCGAGTGATGCGATAGGGCGGCGCGGCCTCGCTCTCGACGAAAAGCGTGGCGGTCCATCCGCTCTTCGCGGGCACGCGGACGCGGGACACGGTCTGCCGTTCGTTGTCGAGCGTTACCGACCCGGCGTGCCGCGTATAGGATTGGCCTTCGACCGTAAGGGTATAGCGAACGCGCTGCCGTGCCGGGGCGCTGCCCGCGACGACAAGCGTGGCCGTCTCGCCCGATGAGACGACATCCAGTTCGAGCGGCCTTCCCTGTAAACCCGTCATCTCCTGTCCCATCAAAAGGAGCGCAGCGACCATGACGATCACGACCGGCGGCGAAACGCTCATTTGTTCGGTTCGTCGACCAGAGGCTCCGGCGCCCGTTCGAACGGCATTGACGGCGTTTCGAACAACCGCTCGGCGCCCGGGTAGGTCGCCAGAAATCTGGCAAGAGCTTCCGGCCCGATTTCCTTTGCCAGCAGTTCCGCGGTCGGCTGCTGGCCCCGCTGTCGCAATTGGTTCCACGTCCGGAGCACTTCGGCGTGCAACACGCGATCAGGCGTCGGCGCCGACGTGCTCAACACCGATTCGGGCGCTTCGGCACCCTCGCGCGCCTCAAGATTGCCCGGCAGCTGGTTGATCCCAGCCGAACGATTGGTCGGCGAAATCGCCGGTAGCGGCGCAACCGTCCGCGCCGCCTGGGGGGAGATCTGGTCGCTGCGGACGCGCGCTTGCCCCGGCAGGGCAGCGGGCGCACTGGCTGTGTCCCGCTGGTTCGCACGAGCACACGCGCTGGCACCTATGGCCGCGGACAGGAGCAGCATCGGGAACATCGCCGCACCCATCAGTTCGACTGCGTAATCGCAACCGCGGCGCCGCCCGCCTGACTGACGGCGATCGCGAGCGAACTGCCGAGTTGTGCAAGGCTCGCTTCGTTCGCATCACCTGATTGGGTCAGGCTCGCCCGATTGTTGTCGCCCAATTGTAGCAGCGAGGCGGTGCTGCCGCTTCCGTCCTGATGGAGTGCTGCAATATTGGCTGCGCCCTGTTGAGCAACGGATGCCGCGTGACCCGGCCCGGACGCTGACTGGAACACGTCCGCCCGATTGCCTTCGCCGTTGATCGTCACCAATGCGATATTGGCATCGGATGCGAACCCGTGCTGGACAACGTCCACGGCGTTGTCGCGGCCTTCGATCGTTGCGGCGATCCGACCTTCGCCTGCCTGCCGTGCCGACAGATGCTGATCGGTACCGCGCATCTCGGCTTCGATCGAGCCGGCGCTTTCGATCTGATCGATCCGGGCATCGTTGCGAACCCCGTCCTGTCGCAGCGAAAGCGATTGAGCGTTCGCGCTGCCGCCGGCAAGGGCCGTGGCGGCGATCCTCAATAGCAATGGGTAGCGCATGATCTGGCTCCCTTCGAAGAAGTACCGGCCCGAGGCGCGTGAGGGGCTGGGAATTCCCCGGGCCGGCACCTTTGTTACTGCGTAACGGACGCCGTGTTGAACGAACCACTCTGCAGCACGGTCGAGATATCCCCGTTCGAAGTCTGCGCGACGTAGGCAGCGTTGTTGTTGCCGCTCTGATTGACGCTCGACAGGTTGTCCGAGCCGTACTGCAGCACGAGCGCATACTGGCCGCTGCCCGACTGGGTCACGTCGGAGTCGTTGTTGTCGCCATACTGGCCCACACCGGCATAGCTGCCCGAACCGGTCTGCAAGATCGTCGATTCGTTGAAGTCGCCGCCCTGCTCGTTGACCGCAACGTGGTTGTCGCCGTCCTGATCGATCGACGACATGTTGTCGTCACCATACTGATAGATCGCAGCCGAGAAATTCTCGGTCGGCGGGCTGTCCTCACGCTGGACGATGCTGGCGGTGTTGCGGCTGCCGGTCTGGTAGGCGAAGGCATCGCTGTCCTCGGCGCGCTGTTCGATCGTTGCGCTGTTGTCGTCGCCCGACAGCTGCCAGACATAGGCCACCGAACGGTTGCCATAGTTCATGACCAGCGCGTTGCTGTTGGTGCCGTTCTGCAACACTTCGGCATAGCCCTGGTTGGCGCGCTGGAACACGTTGGACGTGTTGCCGTCGCCCGCCTGGCTGACATAGGCCGCTGAATCGATCGGCCGAATGCCACCGGGCGAGGTCTGGTCGATCAGCGAGGTGTTGCCGTTGCCCGACTGGTTGACGGTCGCAAGGACATTCTCGCCATCCTGCACGACGTCGGACGTGTTGAAGTCGCCCGACTGGGTGACGTTGGCGACATCGGCCGTTCCGGTCTGGAGAACGGTGGAGCCGTTGTCGTTGCCGGTCTGGAGCACCGAGGCGCTGTCCGCATCGCCGAGCTGATCGACGCTGCTGCTGTTGCCCTGTGCCAGCTGCGACACGGTGGCGCTGTGCCCACCGGTGCCGGCCTGATTGACGGTGCTGGTGTTGCCCCAGCTCGCGTCGCTGAGCGCCAGCGTTGCATCGCCCTGCGTCACACTTGCGACGTTGCCGTCGCTCGACTGATCGATCGTCGAGCTGTTCTCATCGTCCAGCTGGACCACGTCGGCCGTGTTCATGTTGCCCGACTGATTGACGTCGGAGACGTTGGGATTGATGTTGATCGACGTCGTCTGCGTGACGTTGGCGATATTGCCGTCGCCCGTTTGATCGATCGTCGAATCGCTCGCCGGCGGGATCGATCCGCCCGAGAAGTTCGTGCCGTCGTCAGACTGATTGACGTTCGCGCTGTTGCCGGCGCCGGACTGATTGACCAGCGATGCCGAACCGGTGTCGGACGGCACCTGATTGACCACCGCGGAGTTGCCGGTGTTGCTCTGGTTGACGGTGCTCGTCGACTGCGCGAACGCGGCCGACGAGACGGTGAGGGCGAGCGCCGATACGGCGCCCAGCATTACGGTTTTCATGACTTCGTCTCCCACTGTGGGGATACCGGTTGCCGGCATCCGCTCCATTGCCGGTTAAGGACGGCCGCGGTTCCGGCATGGCGCGGCCGACGGGGCATCGCGGGAGATCGCCGGCGAGCCTGCATGACACTTGCCTGACGGCAGAATTTCACGCATATTGCTCGCGTGAGCTTGTTCTCACGCCAGCTCGGTTCCCGTAACCGAACTGATCCGGGCTCGCCGGCGTCCTGACGCCAATCTGAGCGTCGACGGGCCCGCTGATCTTTTCCGGCGATATGCCGGTCTTACATCTCTCCTCTTCGCAGCCGGTTGGTCTCCGTATCCGGTACGGCTGGCTTGATTGCCTGCCGCTGTGGCTGGGGTTGGGGCGGAACGATCCTCGCGGCCGGTGAAGCCGAGGCGGCAAGTCGCGCGCCGGTTGCTCGCGGCATCGCCGCCAAACGAGCGCTGGCGCAGGAGCCATCGACCGACGACCCCTTGGCGTCGCGCGGTAACGTCACCTTGTCGGCGTCGATATTATCGCGGTCGGCATAGTATCGGCGGAGCGTATCGCTGGCAAATGCCGGCGTCGTGTTGAGGCACCACAGGTTGGTTGCGGCACCTTCCATCACCAAGCCGTACACGGCCGTTTCGATCGCCGATTGCAGCGCGAGCGCGTCTGGCTCGTTATAGGCGACGCCTGCTTCGAGCTCGAGCAAGTCCTTGAACGCGACATAGCGAAACGCGTTGGCGTTGATGCCGAGCGACGCGATCGACTTGCGGACACTGATGGTCGCCAGCACTTCGCCGGTCCGAACACTGACCGCCCGCAGATAGATGGTGACGGTATCCTCTCGATACTGCGTACTGCCGCCGATCCCGAGGAACCGCGCGCCCGCACCACCCGATTTGGTGTTGCTGTCATAACCGATAATTCCGCCCTCCAGCAGCACGCCCGCGAACAGAAGCGGGGGCAGTGCCTGGGGATTGACCTTTTTTTCGCCGAGATAGGCGGCACGCATTTCGCGGATCACGGCACGCTCGCGCAGCAGGTTGTCGAGCTTCTCGCGCTCGATGACCGTAAACCAGCTGTTGTTGCCGGCCTCCTGTAGCGCCTTGATCAGGATCGATGTCGAGCCTTGAGTGACCGCCCTCGACAGGGTCTGAACGTTGTCGCTCGTCTTGAACTGGCCCGTCTGATCGACGAAATTGTAAACCGCGATCGCAACCCGCTCGCCAGCCGGAGGTAACTGGGCGAGGCGTTTGGACGCCGGTGTCGGCCGCGTCGCCTGCGCCGGGTCCCACACGGCCTGGTTGTGAACCGCGCATCCGCTCAACATCGCCAGCGACCCCACAAGCGAAACGGCTCGGACGCGGCGCGTAGAAAAGATCACAATCCGTCCCCCGTCAGCAGGGGCACGACGATTTCGGTAACGCTGCCGTCCGCAAGATTGGAGATCGTCAGGGTTACCGAATCCAACCCCCGCACGAACGATATCTCCTGATCGCCGAACTTGATCAGTCCACTTTCCTGCGCATTGTCGCCGAAGATCAGATCGGTGATCTGTGTGGCGAGCGACGACAACAGCCGGCTTTGCAACGTGCGCAGAAACTGGTCGGCAGGGTTCGCGTTCGTGATCGCGCTTGGATCCTTGTATTTATTCTGAGCAGCCGCAATCCCGAGCAAGTGTGCAGAATTGAACGGATTTCCGCCGAAAGACGGATTGATCGGCGTATAGACGATGTCAGACGCCGAGGCTGAGGTCGGCACGAACGCCATCGCGACGAGCGTCGCCGCTCGAATAACAATGCGCATACACCCTCTCCGTTGCAGCTTCTGCTGCACTATCGTTGAAAGCGCGACCATGTTGTCTGGGGCGTCGGCGGATATTGCCCCCGCGGCGCCGGAAAGACCTTTACGATCGATGAATCGAGTCGGGAATCCGTAGGAATACGCAGCACGAGTTCCGCGAAATCACGGCGATTTCGGGTCGGTGGAGGTCGCGGCGCCGTCAGCGCGAACGCCATATGCTTACGCAGTCAGTCGAGACGCCGAGCCGACGCGGAGGCGTCGCCGAGCTTCCGCAGTCACGTCGTTCGGGGGCCGGATAAAGCGAGCGGGCCATGGCCGTAATTGGCTGATGGCAGATGCTTGACGACCACTGACGGCCGTTCGAGTTGACGGCTCAGGATCGCGGATCAGTCTTGCCCGCCGGCTTGAACGTCACCGGCGCTTTCGCCAGCCTCATGATCGGCCCCTCGATCGAATAGAGGTCGCGCAGAAATCCGCTGATCGCCTCGCGACCCTTGGTGCTGAGGCTGAGGCGCACCCGGCGATGATCATTCTCGTCATGCGTCCGCTCGACGAGCCCGACCGCCTCAAGCGCGTCGATGCGGCGCACCGATGCCGCCGCGCTGTCTTCGGCGATGTGCATCGCGTCCTTTGCGCACAGGCTCCGCCCCTCGCCCGCCGCGATGAACAGTTCGATCAGGATATCCCAAGAACGGTCGCGGAACAGGTCTTTGGGGAAATGATCCGAATACCGTGCACGGGCGGCGCGCGCCCGCCTGGCGTGATCCAGCAGCGTCGCCTGCGGCACGAAGGTCGTCGGCGTCTCGACCGGCCGGTCCGCCTCGCCGCCGCCGGGGGCCGCTTTCGGATCAGGCGGGCTCATCGCTCGCGCAGGGCCTCGTTCACACGGTTAAGCGGCTTTAGAAGATAGTGCAGCACCGACTTGCTGCCGGTGTGGATATCGACGGTCGCGACCATGCCGGGGGTGATCGGAAACGCCCTGCCCTTGTCGTTGCTCAGCCGGTCGGACGTGGTACGGATATAGACGCGGTAGTAGAAGACGTCAGGATTCACCTCGTCGCGGATCGTATCGGGCGAGATGCTGACCACCACGCCCTCCAGTCCGCCATAGATCGAATAGTCGTAGGCGGTGATCTTGACGCTGGCGCGCTGGCCCGGGTGGATGAAGGCGATGTCGCGCGGCGAGATGCGCGCTTCGGTCAGCAGCCGGTCGTCCCGCGGGACGATTCGCATCACCTCGCCATTGGGCGGCACGACGCCGCCGATCGTCGAAACGGCCAGACTTTTCACCACGCCGCGCACGGGCGAGCGCAGGACGAGGCGCTGGAGCGTGTCCGAACGGCCGCGCACGACGGGCGCGAGTGCGTTCACATCCTGGCTGACGCGGGCGAGCTCCTGCCGCGCCTCGACCAGATATTGCGATCGAAGATCGGCCTTTTTGAGCTGCAGTTCGGCCTGCTCACGCCTCAGCTTGATGACTTCGACGGTGCTCGCCGCACCGACGGCCGTAAGCTTTTCGCCAATGTCCACCTGACGGCCGATCAGCGCCAGCGACTTGTCGATCAGTGCGGCCGACTGGGCAAGGCCCGAACGGCGGGCATTGTAGAGCCGCGTCTCGCTCGCGACGATGGCGGGGAAGCCCCTGAGTTCGTCGGGAAAGCGCAGCGGGGTGTCGGCGACCTCAGCCGACAGTCGCGCTTGCGCGCCGAGCGCCGCCTGATACTTCGCCTCGCTCTCCTCGACGGTCGATCCCGCCAATGTCGGGTCGAGCCGGGCGAGAATCTGGCCGGGCTCGACCAGATCGTCCTGCTTCACGCGCATTTCGCGCACGATCCCGCCCTCCAGCGACTGCACGACCTGTTCCTGACTGGTCGGCACGACCTTGCCCTGGCCGGTCGAAACCTCGTCGAGCTTGGCGAGCCACGCCCAGACCAGCGCCGCCGCGAACAGCGCGGTCAGCGTCCACAGCAACTGGGTCGAGACGGCGAGCCGCCGCCGCTCGCCATCGTCGAGGAGGTCGTCGTCGAGAATCGCCGCAGCGCTCATACCGAATGCCCGCCGGCGGCCACGGGCGCGCCCATCGCTTGTGCGCGCGCGCCCTGCATCGTGCGGATCGCCTGCGCCTTGGGCTGGTCGAGCAGGATGCGGCCGCCATCGACGACGACGACCCGATCGGCCAGATCGAGAACGCGCATCCGGTGGGTCGCGACGACGACGGTGCGATGCTCGGCCCAGGTGCGAAAGCGCTGGATGAACTGGCGCTCTACCGTCTCGTCCATCGCCGCCGTGGGTTCGTCGAGCAACAAGACCACCGGATCGCGCAGCATCAGTCGCGCGAGCAGCAGCGACTGGACCTGACCGCCCGAGAGGCCGCGCCCGCCCTCAAGCACCGGATGCTCCAGCCCGTCGGGCAATTGTCGGACGAACGTCGCCGCGCCCACCATCGTCAACGCGTCCCAGATCGCCTCCGCGCTCGCCTGCGGCGCCCCGAGCGTCAGATTCTCCCGCAACGTGCCGTGGAACAGCCGGCTGGATTGCGTCAGCAGGCCGATGTCGCGCCGCACGTCGGCCGGATCGATCTGATGCACCGCGAGGTCGTCGAGCAGCAATTCGCCCGCGGTCGGCCGCATCAGCCCCGACAGCGCCTGGAGCAGCGTCGATTTCCCCGCCCCGTTGCGACCGAGGATCGCGACCTTCTCGCCCGCCGCGATGTCGAGCGCATCGATGGTGAGCGCCGGCCTCGTCGCCGGATCGACGCCATAGGTGAAAACCGCGCGACGCACCGCGAACTTGCCATTGGCCGCCGCCAGCGGAATGCGATTCTCGAAGTCGGGCTGATCGACGGGCAGCGCCATCAGCTCGTCCAGCCCCTTGGCTGCGACGCGCGCCTGCTGATAGCGGCTGAGCAGCTGCGTCACGCTCGACATCGGCGCCATCATCCGCGACCCGAGGATCGAGACGGCCACCAGCGCGCCGGTCGTCAGATCGGCGGCGATCACCATCGGGGCACCGATCAGGATAATCGTCGCGTAAACGCCGTTCTGCACGGCGCGCGTCCATCCGATCAGGCTGTTGGTCAGCGAGCGCAGCCGCAACTGCGCCTCGCCGGCCACGGCATTATAGTGGTTCCATTGCTGTTGCAGGCGATCCTCCGCCTGGAGCAGCTTGATGTCCTCAATCCCCTGCACCGCCTCGACCAGCAGGGCGTTGCGCAGAGAACTCTCGCGCATCGCCTCGGTCGCCAGCGCGCGCATCCGGCGCTGGGCGAGCAGCCCGGGGACGAGCAGCAGCACGACCGCGACGAGGGGCACGAGCGCCAGCGCGCCACCGATCGACCAGAGGATGAACAGGAACAATACGAAGAAGGGCAGATCGGCAACCGCCGCCACCGTCGTCGACGTCAGGAGATCGCGCACCTGGTCGAGATCGCGAAGCTGCGCAATGAAGGTCCCGGTCGAGCGTGGCCGCGCTTCGGCCCGGACCCGAAGCGCATGGCCGAATACACGATCGGAAATGCGCAGATCGGCGCGCTTGCCGACCACGTCGATGATGATGCTGCGCAATCGCTGAAGCGCGAAATCGAAGAGGATTGCCAGTAGGACGCCGGCGAACAGGATGTAGAGCGTCGCGGTCGAATTGGCCGGCACGACCCGGTCATAGACCTGCATCGAGAAGAGCACGGTCGCCAGCGCCAGGCAGTTCGACACCAGCGACGCGATCATGACATGGCCATAGGCGCCGGCATCGCGCATCAGGATGCGGCGAAGCCAATGCTCCTCATAGGGCCGGACATAGGCGTCGATCCGCGGATCGGGTGCCGACCGGGCGGGCCGCGCCACGACGATCAGCGTCGCCTCGGCCACCAATTCGGCCAGCGGGAGGCGCGTTTCGAGGCCGCTGTCGCCCGCCGGCGCGCAGACCGCCTGCCCCTCGGCATCGATTGCGGTCATCAGCAGGAGCTCGCCCGAGGTCAGGCGCAGGATCACAGGAAGCCGCGAGCGTGTGAGGCGGACACCACCACCCGGCTGGAAACGGACCGACAATCCGCTGGCGCGCGCCAGCGCTTTGACCATGGTGCACTCGTCATCGCCCTGCCGCCATCGCCCGGCGATCCGTACGTTCTGCTCGGACAGCGGCAACCGATAGTGGCGGGCGATGCTGCGCAGCATCACCATCCAGTCGTCCAGCGAGGGCGCCGGATCGGCACTGATCGCGCTCAGCATCTTCATCCGCGCCCTCCCCGTGCCGCGGCCGGATCGATGCCGAAGGCGGAGCGCAGCCGACCGCTGTTGTAGAGACAGTCGGTCTCGATCCGTCGAAGGTCGTGGCGCGTGTTGACGATGTCGAATGCGACCTGATGCAGTTCCTGCTCGGCGTTCAGCAGATCGACGAGGGTGCGGGTCCCCATCTGCAGATACTGCATCTCGTAGAGCCGGCCCGTTTCGGTCATGTCGGACAGCCGCCGGTCGAGCGTGACCAGCAGCTCGCGCAGCTGCGGCACCTGCGTCACGGCCTCGGCGAGCGCCTGGTCCGTTTCCAGCCGAGCGGCGGCGATCGCGACCTCCGCGGCACCCAGCGCCAACTCGGCCGACCGAGCTCTGGCGCGCCGTGCGCCGCCGCCGAATACTTCGCTAGAGGCGCGCAGGCCGAAGCTGTAGATGCTGCGATCGGCCGCTAGCGAGGTAATGTCGGTGGACGCATCGCCGCCGACCGAGACGGTCGGATATTGTTCGGCCCGGCTGCGGCGCAGATTGGCCGCTGCTTCGTCACGGCGTGCCTCCGCCGCCATGACGGCGGGTGCCGGTTCGGGGCGGACGACGGCGTCGGCGCAAGCCGTTTCGAGGAAGGCGGGCGCGGTCTCGATCATCTGATCGACGGGCGCGTCGCGTCCGGTGAGATAGGCGAGCGCCGTGGCCCAGCGTCCACGGCTCGCGACGATCTGGGACAGCGTGGCGCGCGCGCTCTCGACGCGGGCGCGCGCCTGGATCGCGTCCGATCGCGTCGTCGCGCCCACATCGGCGCGGTCACCCACCAGCCGGCTGATCTCCGCCACGCGCTTCAACTGCACGTCCGCAACCTTCTGGAGCGCGGCGGCGCGTTGCAGCTCGATCGCGGCATGCGCCGTCTGGCGCGCCAGATCGTCGATCGCGAGCAACAGCCGTGCCTCGCCCTCGCGCGTGTCGGCCCGGGCCGCGGCCACTGCGCCCGCGACCTTGCCGAAGTCGAAGATCATCTGGTCGATCGACGCGGTGGGACGCGGGCGCCAGGAATTGCGGATGCGGCTGTCGTAACCGCTTTCGATCCCGGCATTGACCCTGGGCAGGTACCCCGCGCGCGCGATCGCGATCGTGGCGAGCCTCGATTCGAGATCGCCCGACGCCTCAGCCACGCGGGGGTGCCAGGCAACCGCCTGACGCACGGCCGAAGTCAGATCGAGCGGACCGGACACAGGCTGGCCCGATGCCCACGCCATCGTTGCCGGCGTGGCCAGAAGAACGCAGACTGCTTTCGCCGTCCTCGAAACGCGCCGCATGTGGCACACTCCTCGCCTGGCGAGAGCAAACCGCAAGCGGGTTAACCGATTACTAAATAACGGAAGTTTGGTACATTATCGTCTGTTACTGGGCTTAGATGGAATTGAGCCGATCCCGGTCGTCTTCGATCGGGCGGGCGTCGATAAAGGCGAACGGATCGTCGATGGTGGTGCCGACCGCCGCCGCCGAAGGCATCACATCGGAGGTCCGCAAACCATGGCCGGCGGGCGCCATTTCCGGTTCCTGCGCGTCGAGATAGGCGCTCAGGACTGCTTCCAGTTCGCCATGAACCTCGAACAGCGCCGGGTCCTCGGCGAACGCCATGCTCGCCGCGCCGGCCGGCGTTTGCGCCGCGATCGCGATGTCCAGCGTCGCCGTGGCGGTTGCCCCGCCCGGCTGCACGATCTCGTAGGCGAAGCTCTCGACGCGATCGACCGCGCTATACGGAAGACCGGCATCGACGACGTAGCGGTAGCTACCATCGGCATCGATGAAAAGTGTGCCATACTCGCCATCGACCTCGACCTGCGCCGATCCCACGCTGACGAAGCCGGTCGGCGTTTCGATGCGAAGCGCGGCGAAGGTGCTGCCCTCGACATCGTTGGCGAGGATGTTGCCGCTCACGTCCGCCGCGCCGTCATAGACGAACTCGTCGAGATTGGTGATCGACTGGCTCACCACCGCGGTTGTCGTATAGCCGGTGCCGACGATGTTGGTGCTGCTGACGGTGAAGCTGTAGTTGCCGGGCGCCAGGTCGGGCACTGTCAGCGAAAACCCCGCACCCAGCGGCCCGACGATCGCGACCCCGGTGCCGGAAGCCACCTGAACACCGGCATCGTCCCGAACTATGATGGTATAGCTTGGCAGGAGACTGAGATTGCCGCCGCGGATCGCGCTGATCGTCACGTCGCTGATGTCGTTCGCCGCAACCGCGAAGCTGCCCGTCTGCGATGCCGTGACCGGCAACACGATCGCCCCCGGCGTGTCGAAGCTGAACGCGTTCACCGGGGCCGGGTTGGTCACCAGATAGTCGTAGTCGACCGAGACGGCGGCGCTGTCGGCGACCGCCTGGGGCGGGCCGGTGACGTCGCCGCTGCCGATCCCGATCGTCAGCGCCGCGCTCTCGCGTTCGCCGTCGCTTGGATCGAGCAGCGTGTAGGTGAAGGCGTCCGTCCGGCCGATCGCCGCCGCGCTGGCATCAGGGACATAAACATAGGAGCCGTCTGGATTGATCGTCAGCGTGCCATGGTCGCCGCGGATCGCGGTGCCGCCGGCTGCGACAACCGTGACCGTGCCGCCGAACGTCACGGTTTCCACCACGGTGGCCGGCGACACCACATCGACCGCACCGCCCGGTCCCGCATCGGTGATGACGTTGCCGGTCGCGGCTTCGGGCAAGATCCCGCCGATCTGCGTGAAATCGCTGTCGATCCCGCTTACCTCGAGCCCGCCGAGCAGTCCGACCCCGGCAAGGCCCTCAAAGGCGACGAAGGCGCGATACTGGCCCGGCCCCAGGTCGGCGACCGCGTTCAGGTCACCGTTCAACAGGCCGAGTTCGAGCAGCGTGGCGCCCGGCGAGCCTGCCAATGAGACCCACTGCGTTCCATCGAAGCGCTGGACGACGATGCGATAGTCGGCGGCGACACCGATGCTGGCGAGCGCGTCGTAGCTGAAGCTCGCCGCCAGGCTGTGCCCCGCGGCGACGGTGAAGTTCACCGCGGGGACCGCCAGCACCTGTGCCTGGAGATCGATGATGCCGAGAGACAGCAGCAGCGTGTAGTTCGCCTCGCCCAGATCAACCGCCGTCGTCACCGGAACCAGGTCGAGCAGCGCCGTGTCGGCATTGTCGAAGGCGATGATGTCGAACGGGGCCGCCACATCGCCGGCACCCGAACTATTGCCGGCCGCGTCGATCAGGACGACGCCCAGCGCCTGCCCCGCGACCTGCGGCGGCACCAGCGCAACCGAGAAGCGGCCGTCGCTCCCCACCGTACCGCTGCCGATCAGGTTTCCGCCCGGATCGGTCACGCGAACGAGCGCATTCGCTTCGCCGAGGCCCGTCAGCGTCGCACCGTCGGCCGCTACCGCCAGATCGACCGGCACGGCCGGCGGCGTGATGTCGGGCGCGGCGACGGTGATCCCCGGCGACGGGTTACCTGCCGCATCCACCTGTACGACGGTCAGTATCTCGCCATTCGCCTGAGGCGGGCTGAGCGTCGCGGTGAACGCGCCGCCCGCCGCCACCACTGCGCTGGCGACGACGTTCCCGCCAGCGTCGCGGATCGTCACCGTCGCTCCTGCCTCGCCCGTGCCGGTGACGGTCAGGCCGTCGCCCGAGACGGTCGCGGTCGGTGCGTCGGGTGCGGTCAGGTCGGGGGCGAGCGCATTGGCGCCGCCCGAGACGTTGCCCGCGGCGTCGGCCTGCGTGACAGTCAGCACCTGACCCATGATCTGGGCGGTCGCCAGCGTGACGCTGTAGCTCCCCTCTGCCGTGACGGTGGCCGTACCCAGCGCGGTGCCGTCCGGCGCGCGAACGGTGACGGTCGCCCCCGCCTCGCCTGTGCCGGTGACGGTCAGGCCGTCCCCCGAGACGATCGCGGTCGGCGCGTCGGGCGCGGTCAGGTCGGGGGCGAGCGCATTGGCGGCGCCCGAGACGTTGCCCGCGGCATCGGCCTGCGTGACGGTCAGCACCTGACCCGCGATCTGGGCGGTCGCCAGCGTGACGCTGTAGCTCCCCTCTGCCGTGACGGTGGCCGTACCCAGCGCGCTACCGTCCGGCGCGCGAACGGTGACGGTCGCCCCCGCCTCGCCCGTGCCGGTGACGATCAGGCCGTCGCCCGAGACGATCGCGGTCGGTGCATCGGGTGCGGTCAGGTCGGGGGCGAGCGCATTGGCTGCGCCCGAGACGTTGCCCGCGGCATCGGCCTGCGTGACGGTCAGCACCTGACCCGCGATCTGGGCAGTCGCCAGCGTGACGCTGTAGCTCCCCTCTGCCGTGACGGTGGTCGTACCGAGCGCGGTGCCGTCCGGCGCGCGGACGGTGACGATCGCCCCCGCCTCGCTCGTGCCGGTGACGGTCAGGCCGTCGCCTGAGACGATCGCGGTCGGTGCATCGGGTGCGGTCAGGTCGGGGGAAGCCAAGCTGACCGGCGGGGACGGATTGCCCGCTGCATCGGCCTGCTGCACCGTCAGGATGTCGCCTTCCACCTGCGGCGGCGTCAGCGTGGCGGTGTAGCGGCCGTCGGCGGCGACGATGGTTGTGCCGAGCACGCTGCCGTCTCGATCGAGCACGTTAATCGTCGCACCGGCGCTGCCGATGCCGCTGACGGTCGCGCCATCGGGGGTGATCGTGGCGGTCGGAGCCGGCGGGCCGTCATAGTCGGGCGCGGTGAGCGGTGTCGGCGGCGAGACGTTGCCGGCGGCATCGACCTGCGTCACGCTGACGGCCTGGCCGTTGGTCAGCGGCACTGCCAGCGTGGCCGTAAAGGCTCCATCCGCACCGACGATGGTGCTGCCGACCTCGACGCCATCGACCTGGATGCGGACCGATGCGCCGGGCTCGCCGGTGCCCGACACCGACCCGCCATCGATCGCGATCGTGGCGACGGGTGCGCCCGGCGCGGTCAGGTCGGGTGCGACGGCGCTGACCGACGGCGAAGCGTTGCCTGCGGCATCGGTCAGCACGACGCCCACCGTTTCGCCGTTGCGCAGCGGCGGCGAGAGCGGCAGGGTGAAGCTCCCGTCGGTACCCACATTGCCACTGGCGATCACAGTGCCCGCAGCGTCGGTGACGGTGACGATCGCGCCCGCTTCGCCCGTGCCGACCAGCGTCAGGCCGTCGTCGGCGACCAGCGCGACCGGCGCATCGGGCGCCGTCGCATCCAGCGCCGTGACGGCGGTCGGGGCCGAGACGTTGCCCGCTGCATCGACGAGCACCACGCCGACGACTTCGGCCGAGAGGAGCGGCGGCGCAAGCGGGATCGAGAAGGTGCCGTCCGCATCGACCGTACCTGACGCGATCACGTTGCCACTCGCATCGCTGACGCGCACCAGCGCGCCTGCTTCGCCCGTGCCGGTCAGGCGCGCGCCGTCGTCGGACAGCGCGGCAACCGGCGCATCGGGGGCGGTGAGGTCGGGCGCGCGTAGCGGCAGCGGCGCGGAAACGTTACCGGCGCCATCGACCTGCGTCGCGCTCAACAGCTCGCCATTGCGCTGCGCCGGGCTAAGCGCGGCGGTGTAGTTGCCCGCCGCATCGACGATGGCGCTACCCAAGAGGACGCCCGCGGCATCGACGACGCGGATCGTCGCGCCCACCTCGCCGCTGCCGGTGACGGTCGCGCCATCGTCGGCAATCGCCGCCGTCGGAGCGTCGGGCGCGGTAAGGTCGGGGGCGGTGACTGTGACCGCCGGCGATCGATTGCCCGCGGCATCGCGCTGATCGACCGACAGCACCTGTCCTTCGCGAACCGGCGGCGCGAGCGGAACGGTGAAGGCACCGCCGGCATCGACGACCGTGCTGCCAAGCGTCACCCCGTTCGAGTCGAGCACGCGCACCGTGGCACCGGGCTCACCCGTGCCGGTCACGCTTGCCCCGTCGGCGGCGATCGTCGCCACCGGCGCGTCGGGCGCGGTAAGGTCGGGCGATGTTGCGCTGGCCGGGGGCGAGACATTCCCGGCCGCATCGGTCAGGCGCACGGTCAGGGCCTCGCCCGACACGACCGCCGGCGCGAGCGCGATGGCGAAGCTGCCATCGGCCGCGACCACGCCGGTCGCGATCACGGTGCCTCCGGCATCGGTCACGCTGACCGCAGTGCCCGGCTCTCCCGAACCAAGGATCTGCGCACCATCAGGTGCCACCGCCGCCAACGGTGCCTCCGGGGCCGTCAGGTCGGGCGCCGTCGCGGTCGCGACCGGCGACACATTGCCGGCCCCGTCACTCTGGGTCGCACTCAGTTGCTGGGCATCGACCTGGGCGGGATCGAGCGCCGCGGTGTAGCCGCCGTCGGCCCCCACGACCGCGGTTCCGATCACGATACCCGCGGGATCGGTGATGGTCACGGTTGCGCCCGGCTCGCCGGTGCCTGTGGCGACCGCACCGTCGGCACCGATCGTCAACGTCGGCGCGGCCGGCGGCGTCGTGTCAAGCGCCGTGAGCGGCGTCGCGGCCGAGGGATTACCCGCCGCATCGACCTGAACGACGCTCAGCACCTCGCCATTGGTCTGCGCTGGGCTCAGCGCGATGGCGAAGGCGCCGTTGGCGTTTGCAGTGCCGGTGCCGAGCACCGCGCCGTCCGCCGCGCGCACCGTCACGGTCGCGCCGGCCTCACCCGAGCCGGTGACGACATCGCCTGTGGGCGACAGCGCTGCAGTCGGGGCGTCGGGTGCGGTGAGGTCGGGTGCCGTCACGAACGCCGGGGGGGAACCGGCACCGCCGGGACGCACCTGCACGACGCTCAGCACCTCGCCGTCGCGCTGCGCAGGGGTGAGCGCGATGGAGAAGCTGCCGTCGCCGAGCACCGTGCCGGTGCCGACCGAGCTGCCGTCCGGTCCTCGTATCGTCAGCACCGCGCCGGGTTCGCCGGTGCCGCTGACGACGCCTCCATCAGCGCTGATCGAAGCGATCGGGGCGACCGGTGAGTCGTTCGGGACCAGATCAGGGGCGATCGCCGTCGCCGCGGGCGAGAGGTTACCAGCCGCGTCGATCAGACGAACAGTGATCGTCTCGCCGTTCACCTGCGGAGGCGCCAGCGCGATCGTGAAGTCGCCGCCGGGCTGGACGATCCCGGTGCCGATGAGCTGGCCGGTCGGATCGAACGCCCGGACGGTGGCGCCCGCCTCGCCCGTGCCCGTCAGCTGCGAACCATCGGCTGCGATCGCCGCCGATGGAGCCGCGGGCGCGGTCAGGTCGGGGGCGATCACGCCGGTCTGACCGGAAGCGTTGCCGGCTGCATCGGTCTGGACGACCGAGAGGGCTTCGGAATTGATCTGCGCGGGGACTAGGCTGACGGTGTAGCCGCCCGCCACATCGACCGTGCCGGTGCCGAGAAGCGTGCCGTCGGGCGCGCGCACCGCGATCGCCGCGCCCGGTTCGCCGGTGCCGGTCACGATCGTTCCGGTCGCATCGATCGCCGCCACCGGCGGTGCTGGCGCGGTCAGGTCCGGGCTTGCCAGCGAGACCGTGGGCGAGGCGTTGCCCGCCGCGTCGCGCTGCAACACGCCGATGGCGCTGCCATCGACCTGTGCCGGCGTCAGAACCGCCGAATAGAGGCCATCGGCCCCGACCGTCGCCTGACCGATCAAGCTGCCATCGGCGGCGCGGACCTCGACCGTCGCGCCGGGTTCCCCCGTCCCGGTGACGACAGTCCCATCGACATTGATGCTCGCGGCCGGTGCGTCGGGGGCGGTCTGGTCGGGGGCCGTCACGCTGACTGGTGGCGAGACGTTGCCACCTTCGTCCACCTGCCGCACCGACAGTGTCTCGCCGTCGCGCTGCGCCGGCGCGAGCGTTGCGAAATAGGTGCCGTCGGCACCCACCGGTGCGCGGCCGATCACGACTCCTGTCGCGTCGGTGACGACGACGATCGCGCCGGGCTCACCCGCGCCGGTCACGCTCGCGCCGTCTGCCGCGATGGCCGCGGTGGGGGCACCGGGCGCGGTCAGGTCGGGCGTCGCCAGCGACAGCGGTGCGGACACGTTGCCCGCTGCATCCTGCTGGACAAGGCTGATCGCAGCGCCATCCGCGCGGGGCGGCGACAGGGGAATGGTGAAGCTGCCGTCGGCCGCCGGGACGCCGCGGGCAATCTCGACACCCGCGGCGTCGCGGACGATGATCGTCGCGCCAGCTTCCCCCGTGCCCGTCAGCGAGCCGCCGTCGGCAGCGATTGTCGCCGTCGGCGCATCGGGCGCGGTCAGGTCGGGCGCGGCCAGCGTCGTCGGCGCACTGGTGTTGGCGGCGGCGTCGGTCAGCGTGACGGTCACCGTCTCGCCATTTGTGAGCGGCGGCACGAGCGCCACGGTGAAGCTGCCGTCGGCGGCAACGATCGCGGTCCCGATCACCGCGCCGGCGGCACTGCGAACGACGATCAGCGTCCCCGCCTCACCGGTGCCGGTCACGTTGCTGCCATCGACATCGACGGCTGCGACCGGGGCAGCCGGCGCGGTCAGGTCGGGCGCAGTTGCATCCACCGCGTCCGACCGATTACCCGCCGGGTCCGTCTGGTTGACCGACAGCGTTCCACCATTGGCCTGAACGGGGTTCAGAGCGACACTGTATGTGCCGTCGGCGGCGACCGTAGCAGTGCCGAGCACGCGCCCGTCGGATGCGCGGACTTCGACGAGGGCACCGGGTTCGCCGGTGCCGGCGACGGCACCGCCCGCCGCATCGACGACCGCCGTCGGCATCGCCGGCGGGGTGATGTCGGGCGCCGCCAACGACGCCGCGGGCGAGACGTTCCCCGCCGCATCCGACTGAACCACGGCAAGCGTGCCGCCATTCGCCGCGGGAGGGCTGAGCGGCAAGATAATGCGGGCATCGCTGCCGACCACGCCGCGGGCGAGCTCGACACCGGCGGCATCGCGCACGATCACCGTCGCGCCCGCTTCGCCCGTACCCGAGACACTGGTGCCGTCGGCCGCGATGCTAACCACCGGTACACCCGGCGCTGTGATATCCGGAGCATTGATGAGCGTCGGCGCGGACACGTTGCCCGCGCCATCGCTCTGCACGACCGCCACCGCTTCGCCATTGCTCAGCAGCGGCGAGAGCGCGATCGCGAACGCACCATCGGCACCGACCACAGCGGTCCCCACTTGCGCCCCGTCCGGGCCGCGCACGACGATCGTCGCGCCCGGCTCGCCGGTCCCGCTCAGCCGAGTGCCGTCTGCGTCAATCGCCACGACCGGCGCACCGGGCGCGGTCAGGTCCGGGGCGGTCGCCGTCGTCGATGTCGAAACGTTACCCGCGGCGTCGGTCAGCGTGACCGACACGCCCTCGCCATTGGTGCGCGGCGGGTTGAGCGGCAAGTTGAACGTCCCGTCGCTGCCCACCGTACCGGTCGCGATCACGGCACCCGCGGCATCGCGGATCGTCACCGTCGCGCCCGCCTCACCGGTCCCGGTGACGGCTTGCCCGTCCGGTGCCACCGTCACGACCGGCGCTCCGGGCGCAGTGGAATCCGGGGCCGTCGCCGTCGTCGGCGTCGAGACGTTGCCCGCGGCGTCGGCCAGCGTGACTGACACGCTCTCGCCATTGGTGCGCGGCGGGTTGAGCGGCAAGTTGAACGTCCCGTCGCTGCCCACAGTACCGGTCGCGATGACGGCACCCGCGGCATCGCGGATCGTCACCGTCGCGCCGGCCTCACCGGTACCGGTTACGGCTTGCCCGCTGGAAGCCACCTGCACGACCGGGGCGCCCGGCGGTGACGTGTCCGCCGTGCCGCCGCCACCGCCACCGCCATTGCCAGGCGGAACGACGCCATCCGATGAATCGTCTCCGCCCCCTCCCGCCGCCGCAGTTGCGCCGACGCCCGCCACTCCTGCCAGCAGCGCCGGGATCAGGACCGAGCTGCCGCCCGCCGGGGCGGCGGCGCTGGCGAGCAGTTCCTCGATATCGTTGAGAAGCCGATAGCGGCCAATGCCGTTGCCGGGCGCTTCGGCCAGCCACAGTGTTCGGTCGGGCTCGACGAAGACAAGGTCGCTCGTCACGCCGGCCGTCGTGTCGTAAAAATTGGCGATCCGGATCTCCTGGCCGTCGATCAGGCGGACGATGAGATCGTTGCCATCCCGCGTCATCGAAGCGACCGATTCTCGGGCGATCTGGAGCCGAACGATACTCGGCGCGTCGAGCGCGATCGCATCGATTGCTACGTCGGTGGTTCTGCCAGTTGCCTTGTTGACGAGGTCGGCCTGCACGAGCAATCCTCCTTCTGGCCGCTCTGCCGCAGGTTCATCGTCGATTGTTCAGGCGATGGCGCGGTCGGGAAACGGCATCTTGATCGATGCCGGTGTACCGCGCGGGCGGACAACATGCTGCTATGCTTCCATTTTCGGAAGCAATCATGTTCCTGCGCGGTGACAGGATCCATCATGAGCCGGGCTTCGCTGAACCAGCCCGGCTTCATATCCGGCGGGTCCTTCGAAGCGGACGCTTACGTTCTCGCGGTCAATTTCGAGGGAAGCACGTCATTCTAAACGGACGGAGGCCCCACCCGGACAGCCGCGCCGTGTCGATACGGGTCAAGGACTGCTTTGCCAACATCGTCACACTGGCTGCCGGAAGCCGGCTGTCGCAGACACGGTCTGTAAAGCTGGAGCGGGTGAAGGGAATCGAACCCTCGTCGTAAGCTTGGGAAGCTTCTGCTCTACCATTGAGCTACACCCGCGACGCTTGCGCGCCATAGCCGGGTGCGGAGGGTCAATGCAAGACCGTCCACACCCGGCCACGCATTACCAGATGCGCACCCGCTGCGGCGCTGCGAGATAGAGCTTCGAGCCCGGTGCGGGCTGGAACGCCGGATACCAGGGGTCGAGGTTTCGGACGATCCAGGCGCGCTGCTGCGAAGGCGAATGCGGGTCGGTCAGCAGCCGGTTGCGCAAGTCCGCCTCGCGATAGTTGCGCCGCCATACCTGCGCCCAGCCGAGATAGAAGCGCTGGTCGGCGGTGAAGCCGCCCACCGTCGGCGGCACCTTGCCGCCTAGCGATGCCAGATAAGCGTCGTGTGCAACCGTCAGCCCGGCAAGGTCGGCGACATTCTCGCCCAGCGTCAGCGCACCCTTCAGCTTCATGCCCGGGAGCGGTTCGTAGGCGTCGTACTGCGCCACCAGCGCGTCGGTGCGCTGCTTGAACGCGGCGACGTCGGCGGGCGTCCACCAGTCGGTCAGGCGCCCCTCGGCATTGTACTTGGCGCCCTGGTCATCGAAATGATGGCTCAGTTCATGGCCGATCACCGCGCCGATGCCGCCATAATTAACGGCCGGATCGGCATTGGGGTCGAAGAAGGGCGGCTGCAGGATCGCGGCGGGAAACACGATCTCGACCATGCCGAAATTGGCATAGGCGTTGACCGTCATTGGCGTCATCCCCCACTCCCAGCGCTGGAGCGGCTTGCCGAGATGGCCGACATTCCATGCGTGCGCCCATTCGGCCGCCCGCACCTTGTTGCCGAAGGCGTCGCCGGCGACGATCTCAAGGTCGGAGTAATCGCGCCAGCGGTCGGGATAGCCGATCTTCGGCGTGAAGGCGGCGAGCTTGGCATGCGCCTTTGCCTTGGTCTCGGGCGCCATCCAGTCGAGCCGGTCGATGCGCCGGTCCATCGCGGCGATCACGTTCTTGACCAGCGTGTCCGCCGCCGCCTTGGTTTCGGGCGGAAAGTAGCGCGCGACATAGACTTTGCTCACCTCGTCGGCGAGCGCGTCGCTGGTGAAGCCGACGGCGCGCTTCCACCGCGCCTCCTGCTCGGGCGTGCCCGAAAGGACGGTGCCTTTGAACGCGAAGACCGCATCGTCGATCGCCGCGGGCAGGACGTCGGCATATTCCTCGAGGCTGCGGACGATCAACTGGTCGCGCAGGACCGAAACCGGCGTCGCGGCGATCAGCTTCGCCTCGCCGGCGAGGGCGGTCGGCTGGGCGACGATCAGTTCGCTTACCGGCGTGCCGATACCGCGCAGATAGGCGGCGAAGTCGAAGCCCGGCGCCGTGCGCGCCAGCTCGTCGACGGTCATCTTGTTGTAGACCTTGTCGCGGTTGCGGCTTTCGACCCGCGTCCAGTGCGCGCGCGCGATACCCGTCTCGAAGTCGAGAATCGCTTTGGCGCGGGCCGCCGCATCACCCTCCCCCGCCAGCGTCAGGATACGGGCGAGATGCGCCTGATAGGCCGTGCGCGCCTCGACCAGCTTGGCATCGCTCGAGAGATAATAATCGCGATCGGGCATCCCCAGCCCGCCCTGCGACAGGCGGACGACATAGGTTTCGGGTGCCTTGTCGTCCTGACCGACATAGCTGCGCACAGGGACGGCGATGCCCATGCGATCGGCCTGGGCAAGCAGGGCGGGGTAGCCGCGCTTGTCGGTAAGCGCCTTGATCCGGGCGAGCCACGGCTGGACGGGCGCAAGTCCCTTCGCGTCGATCGCCGGACGGTCGAGATAGGCGGCATAAGCTATGCCGATCTTTGAATTGCCCTGCGCCCGCGCCGCCTCCAGAAGGCCGCGGGTCCGCTCGGTCGACAGGTCGGCGAGCACGCTGAACATGCCATAATTCGACTTGTCGGCGGGGATCGGCGTGCGCGCCGCCCAGCCGCCATTGGCGAACGCATAAAAGTCTTCACCAGGCGCGACCGAGCGGTCCATGCCGGCCACGTCGAAACCAAAGGTGCCGATCTGCGGCTTGGCGGCGGCGGCACTGGCCTGATCGGGGCCGGCCCCCGAGCGGTCCGTGGTCGTGCACGCGGCGACCAGCGAGACCGAGGCTAGCAACACACTGGTACGGATAAGCTTTCCCATGAACATCCCACTCGTTCGGGTTCCCGATCGGGATGTAGACCGAAGCGCCTGCCCGGCCAAGATCGTTACGAACAGTACCATCGACGCGAGTGTCGAGGCATCATGGGCGCAGCGGTATCTGCTCCAGCTCGAACAGCCGGTCGACCTCCATCACCAGCTCGCGGAGGTGAAAGGGCTTGGACAGGACGCGCGCCTGCGGCATCGCCTTGCCTGCCTTCAGCGTCACCGCGGCGAAGCCGGTGATGAACATCACGCGCATCTCGGGCGCGATCTCGCCCGCGCGCTGCGCCAGCTCGATCCCGTCCATCTCGGGCATCACGATATCTGTCAGCAGCAGGTCGAACCGTTCCGCCTCGATCAGCGGCAGCGCCGCGGTCCCGCGATCGACGGCACTGACGAGGTAGCCCGCGCGTTCCAGCGCACGCGTCAGATATTCGCGCATCACCGTATCGTCTTCGGCGAGCAGAATTCGGTACATCGTCACCCCTTCGATCGAGGCGTTCGTGTATGTCCAAAGCCCTTAAGATTTTCCAGCCACGACGCCCGGACTGCGACGGACCGATTGCCGAGGCGGGCAAGGACGCATAGCGTGCTGTCCGTGACCGACGCCCCTTCGCGCAGCTTCGATCTTCATGGCCCCGCCACGCCCGACAGCCCCGTGGTGCTCAGCGTGCCACATGCCGGGCGCGACTATCCGCGCGAGTTGATCGACGCGCTGCGCGTCCCGCTGGCGGCGCTGCTGCCGCTCGAAGATCGGCACGTCGACGCGATCGCCCATGCGGCGCGGCGCGGCGAAACGATGATGGTCGCGCGCCGGCCGCGCGCGTGGATCGATCTCAACC
Source organism: Sphingomonas spermidinifaciens (assembly GCF_002351485.1). Classification (GTDB taxonomy): domain Bacteria; phylum Pseudomonadota; class Alphaproteobacteria; order Sphingomonadales; family Sphingomonadaceae; genus Sphingomonas; species Sphingomonas spermidinifaciens. The sequence goes on from NZ_NWMW01000003.1 coordinate 157,346, forward strand.
GGTCGGAACGGGAGCGCGATCCGCTGGTCGACGACGGAGTAACGCCGCATGCCGCGCCGCAACCTTCGATCAAGCTGCGCAGCGGCCTTGGCCTCGTGCCGCGGCGGGTGGCGCCGGCGGGCGAGCTTTGGCGCGGACGGTTCGCGGGCAAGGCAATCGAGCGACGGATCGCGGAGGACCACCGGCCCTACCACGAAACGCTCGGCGCGTTGCTCGAGGCAGCGCGCGCACGCTTCGGGATCGCGATTCTGATCGACCTTCATTCCATGCCGACGCTTGGGGTTGGCGGCGCGCAAATCGTGCTTGGCGACCGGTTCGGTCGCGCCGCCGCGAGTCCCATCGTGTCGATCGCCGAGGCGGCGGCACGCGCTCACGGCTTTCACACCGCGCTCAATACGCCCTACGCAGGCGGCCATATCCTCGAGCGGCACGGTGCGCCCGCGCGCGACGTGCACGCCATTCAGGTCGAGATCGACCGGCTGCTCTATCTCGATCCGCTCACGCTCGAGCCGGGTCCGGGCCTCGTCCGTATGGCTGCGATGCTGCGCGCGATGATCGACGCGCTCGCCGATCTCGCCCTTCCCCGCCTCGCCGCCGCGGAATAGCGCGCAATAAAAAACCAGCCGATGCTGAAAGCACCGGCTGGCCAAGGTTCAGGGAGGAGACACGCCCGGAGGCGTGTCATACGGCCCAGCGAAAGGGGGGACACCAGACCGTACAAGTCGAATATAGGCGCCCGGACCTGTGGCGCAAGAGGCACGCTCAAGGAAAAAGTTTGCGTCCGAAAACGAACGCCCCGAACCGTTGCCGGTCCGGGGCGAAGTGTGTTCGTTCGGTGATCCGAGTGGAAAGTCAGCCGCTTGAACAGGCCCGAAGCCACTCTTGGAGCGGGCGGGCAGAACGCAGACGCTCCTCACCCGCCCGTTCAGTTGGTCGCGAGCGGCACCGGCTGCTGCGGCATCTTGCCCTGGCGCATCTGCTTGGCGAACACGTCCCGCATCAGGCTCAGGGAGAAGAGGTGGGCATAGATGAGCGGAAGCATGCCGTTCTGCTGCATTTTGCGCAGCTGGTCGCCGCGCAGATCGTTGAGCTTGGCTTCGTCGATCATCTGGAAGCCGCGGTAGACGAAGGGCTGCGCACCCTCGGGCTGGATCGAGATCTCGCCATCCATCAGCAGGCCTTGGCCCTTGAGCTCGGCCATGAATGCGCTGGTGCGCTGACCGGCCTGCTCGAACTGCTCGGCAAAGCTCAGGATGCCGCGCGTCAGTTCGGTCGGCTCGCCATTCTCGAACAGCTTCTCGCCATCCTCGAACGCCCCGATCGTGTCCGACGTCGGATCGAAGCAGAGCGACAGCTCCTCGCTCTCCGGCCGCAGCCGCGCGAGCATGTAGGGATAGCGACGGACATAGGCCGGAATGTAGGTCTCTTCGTCGAGCAGCTTGCCGTCGGCGTCGAGGAAGGTGTTCACCCCCTCGTTCAGACCCATCAGCGCCAGCGGCACGGGGTCGTCGCCGACCGAGAAGACGATCGGCATACGGCGCTGGACCAGCGGGAACTCCTCGACCGTCAGCGGCACCGCGTGATGATTTGCCAGGAACGGCGCGGTGTTCGCCGGGCGCACCCGGAACTCGGCATGGTCGACGCTCGAGAGCGCGGCAAGCTGATTGTAGAAAAGCGGAAGCTGTCCCTGCGGCGCGCTGGCCATCATACTCTCCTGGTATTCGCAAAGTCGGCGGTCCCGTACCGCCCGGTTCGACGCGCGCGTCTAGGTCGGCTGGCTGCCGGGCGCAAGGTTGACCAGCTTGCCGGGGTTGAAAAGCCCCTGCGGGTCGAACGCCGACTTTATGCCCCTCAATGCAGCAAGATGGGCGGGCGGGGACAGCCGTTCAAGCTCGCCGAGCTTCATCTGGCCGATGCCGTGCTCGGCCGAGATCGAGCCGCCTGCCGCCACGACGAGGTCGTGCACCATCCGCGTCGCGCGCGGCGCAACGTCGCCATACCATTGCTCGGCGGACATGCCGGCGGGCGCACGGACGTGAAAATGGACGTTGCCATCGCCAAGATGGCCGAAGCCGCTCGCATGACTGCCGGGAAACGCCGCCTCGAGCGCGGCGGCCGCCTCGACCATGAAGCGCGGCATGACGGGCACGGGCACCGAGATGTCGTGCTGCGCTGCCGGCCCGGCCGCCCGCTCGGCCTCCGACAGCGAATCGCGGAGGCGCCAAAAGGCTTCGGCCTGCGCCTCGTTCGCCGCCAGTACCGCGTCGGCCACCAGCCCTGCCTCGATCGCTTCGTCCAGCAGCGCGGTCAGCGTCTCGGCAAGCGGCGCCTCGGCGTCGCCGCTCGCCGCCTCGATCAGGACATGCCAGGGATGATCGCCGGCCAGCGGCGCACGGGTGCCGGGGATATGCTCGACGACGAGCTTCAGCGACGCGCCGGGAATGATCTCGAAGCTCTCGATCGTCGGCGTGCGCGCCTCCATCCGGCGGAGCAGCGCCAGCGCATCCTCCGGGCTGGCGACGCCTGCCCAGCCGACCGCGCGCGCTGCCACCGCGGGCACCAGCGTCAGCGCGGCGGCGGTCACAAGGCCCAGCGTCCCTTCCGCCCCCACCAGCAGCTGATTGAGGTCGTAGCCGCGATTATCCTTTTTGAGGGCGGACAGGCCGTCATGGATTGATCCGTCGGGCAGCACCGCTTCGACGCCCGCGACCAGCCGCCGCATCGTCCCGAAGCGCAACACCTGCGTGCCCCCCGCGTTGGTCGAGACGAGCCCTCCGATCGTTGCCGACCCGCGCGCGCCGAGTGTCAGCGGAAAGCGCATCCCCCGCCCGCCCGCCGCCTCGTGAAGCTCGGCAAGGATCACCCCTGCCTCCGCCACCGCGAGTCCGCCGGCCGGATCGAGCGAGCGGATCGCGCGCATCCGCCGCGTCGACAGGATCAGCGCCGATCCGTCACCGGGCGGCGTCGCGCCGCCGACCATCGAGGTATTCCCCCCCTGCGGCACCAGCGCGACGCCGAGCGCGCGCGCCTCGCATACGATCGCCGCCGCCTCTGCGGTACTCGCGGGCGACAGGATCGCCGGCGCCTGTCCATGATAGCGTCCACGCCAGTCGGTCAGCCATGGGGCGATGTCGGTCGGGTCGGTCACCGCCGCGCGCGCACCGCCGAACCGGCGGGCCGCGGCGACAAGCTCGGTCTGGGCTGGCGTCATGGTAGCGGCGGCGGTAGCATGGGTGAACGCCGACGCCAATTCATCGGCCGTTCAATCCGCGCGCGGCAACCCTACATGTCCGCTTCGATGGTGAGTTTGTTGTTCGATCTGCTCCTTCTGCCGTTGCTGTCGTCATCGGCGCCTGGCTTTCAGGCGCAGGTCGCACGCACGGCGCCGGTGGGCAGCCGCACCCAGATCCGCATCGAACGGCACGTGATCGTCCGCGTACCGCGCATGAGCGTGGCGCCGGGCGTCGTCACCACCGCCGCCGCTGCGCCGCTGCCGCCGATCAGCTGGAGCGAGCGACGCGCCGAGCAATGCGTGCCGGTCCGCGCGCTCGCGGGCGCTTCGATCACGCGGCCCGACAGCGTCGATCTCGTCCTTTCGGGCGGCCGCCGGATGCGTGCGCGGCTTGATGACGACTGTCCCGCGCTCGGCTTCTATTCGGGCTTCTACCTGCGCCCGCCTGCCGACGGCCAGATCTGCGCCAAGCGCGACTCGATCCGGTCGCGGTCGGGCGGCGAATGCCGGATCGAGGGGCTTCGAACGCTCGTTCCCTCCCGCTGAAACCGCCGCCGGACTTGACTTTCGGCCGCAAATCCGCAAGCGGCCTTGGGGTCGCGGCCATGGTTTTGGAGCCGCTTTTCCGGACAATTGCATGAACTTTGCCGATCTCGGCCTTTCAGACGAACTCCTGCGCGCCGTGACCGAGGCGGGCTATAGCGAGCCGACGCCTATTCAGGCGAGCGCGATCCCCTCGGTGCTGATGATGCGCGACCTGATCGGCATCGCTCAGACGGGGACCGGCAAGACTGCCAGCTTCGTCCTGCCGATGATCGACATCCTGTCGCAGGGGCGCACGCGCGCGCTAATGCCGCGCAGCCTGATCCTCGAGCCGACGCGCGAACTCGCAGCACAGGTGGCCGAGAACTTCGAGAAGTACGGCAAGTACAACAAGCTCTCGATGGCGCTGCTGATCGGCGGCGTCCAGATGGGCGACCAGGTCAAGGCGCTCGAGAAGGGCGTCGACGTACTGATCGCGACGCCCGGCCGGCTGATGGATCTGTTCGAGCGTGGCAAGATCCTGCTCACCGGCTGCGAGCTCCTCGTCATCGACGAGGCGGATCGGATGCTCGACATGGGTTTCATTCCCGATATCGAGACGATCTGCTCGAAGCTGCCCAAGACGCGCCAGACCCTGCTCTTCTCGGCGACGATGCCGCCTCCGATCAAGAAGCTCGCCGATAAGTTCCTGAGCAATCCCAAGACGATCGAGGTATCGCGCCCGGCGAGCACCAATCTTGATATCACCCAGCGCCTGGTGCCTGTTCGGGCCGACAAGAAGCGCGAGGTGCTGCGCACGCTTCTGAACGCCGAGGATGTGCGCACCGCGATCATCTTCTGCAATCGCAAGACGACGGTGCGCGAGCTCAACAAGTCGTTGCGAGCTAATGGCTTCCAGTCGAGCGAGATCCATGGCGACATGGACCAGCCCGCGCGCCTCGCCGAACTTGATCGCTTCAAGCGCGGCGACGTCAACATCCTCGTCGCCAGCGACGTCGCGGCACGCGGCCTCGACATCAAGGGCGTCAGCCACGTCTTCAACTTTGACGCGCCCTGGCACCCCGACGACTATGTCCACCGCATCGGCCGCACCGGCCGCGCGGGCGCCAAGGGCGCGGCTTTCACCTTCGTGACGAGCGAAGATGCCGAGAACATCGCCAATATCGAGAAGCTGACGGGCCAGACGATCGAGCGCATCGCGGCGCCTGGCCGCGAGGCGGCGGACGAGCCTGCCGCCGAGCGGCCGCGCCGCGAGCGGGCGCCGCGGCGCGAGAAGCCGGTCGAGGCGTCGGCCACGCGCGAGCCCGAGCCCCACCGCGAGATCGGCGCCCGCGACGCGCGCCGCGACGCCGCCCCCGAACTCAAGCGCGAACGAGGCGGCCGGCGCGATCGCCGCCGCGAGCGCGGCGACGAGGATGGCGACGATGGCGGCTGGAACGGCCCGATCCCGGCGTTCCTCGACGTCACGCTCGGCCGCTGAGCCACGCGGCGATGACCCGCGCGTTCGAGCGCACGCCGACGGTCGCGATCGAAAGTCCGTGCATCCTCGTCTGCACGCTCGATACCGCGAGCGGCCTGTGCCTTGGATGCGGCCGCACGAGCGACGAGATCGCCTCCTGGACGCGGTTGTCGCCCGCAGCCAGACGCGCCGTGATGGCCGAATTACCCCAGCGCCTCGCGCGCCTTGAGCGTTAAAATATCCTCCAAAACCGTGTCGATTCTAACCGATCGATAACCAGCCACGCGGTACCGAGGCGATCGTGAAAAGCGATCCTCCGACCCCGCCCGTTCGCCTGCCGGTCGATCGCCTCGCGCTGCTGGGCCTTCGCGATGGAGCGGACGGCTGCGACTGGGCCCGGATACGCGGCAGCCAGCTGAGCACGGGCGGTCATTTCGCGATGCCATTGCTGGCGGCGAACGCGCTGTGCGCGGGCGTGCTCGTCGCGCTGCTGTCGGGACAGGTCCCCCTTTGGCAACTGCTCGCCTGGGCAAGCGCCGTCGCCGCGGCCGCGCTGGTCGTCGCCTTTCGCCGGCTGTCGAGCGGCAACCGCACGCTGGTGACGGCGACGCTCGGAATGGTTCGCGGCACCGCGCTCGACGGGCTGCTGCTCGCGCTGGTCTGGTCGCTTATGCCGCTGGTCTTCGCCGGACAGGCAAGGGGTGATGCGGCGCTGGGCCTATGGATGACGCTGGTCATCCTGATGACCGCTTCGACGGTGGCGATCGTGTCGCTGCCGCTGGCCGGCATCGCCTTTCTGGCAACGCTCGGATCTTCGATGGCGCTGTCGCTCGCCCTGTCGGGACACCCCTCGCTCGCGCTTGCGGCGCTGGTGTTTGCGGCGCTGCTCGGCGTGATCTGCGTGGGTCGCGCACGCGCCCTGATCCTCGTGCGCGCGCAGGATCTCGCGCTCGCCGAGCGCGACGAGACGGTGAGCCTGTTGCTCCGCGAGTTCGAGGAGAGCACCGCCGACTGGCTGTGGGAGATCGACGCCCAGCGCCGGATCGTCCGCGCGAGCGCGCGCTTCGGCCTGACGCTCGGTCGCGAGCCGGCACAACTCGACGGGCTGCCGCTTCTTCAGGTGCTCGCCGGTACCGACTGGGAATCGGGCAACGTCGCCCCGACCCTGCGCACCCTGGCCGACAAGCTCAAGGCGCGCGAGGCGTTCCGCGACCTGCTAGTTCAGGTCGATATCGCTGGCGAGAAACGCTGGTGGCAGCTCGCGGCCAACCCGCGCCACGATGAGGGCGGCGCGTTCGTCGGCTTTCGCGGCGTCGGCTCGGACGTGACAGAGGCGCGCCAATCGACCGACCGCATCGCGCGGATGGCGCGCTACGACACGCTGACCGGCTTGCCCAACCGCCTGCTCATCAATGAGGCGCTGGGCCATGCCATGTCGGAGGCCGACAAGTGGGGCTCGCGCTGCGCCTTCATGATGATCGACCTCGACCGGTTCAAGGCGGTCAACGACACGCTCGGCCACCCTGTCGGTGATCGCCTGCTCGGTCGCGTCTCGGAGCGGCTGCGCGAGATGATGACCGACAACGAGATCATCGGCCGCCTGGGCGGCGACGAATTCGCCGTCGTCGTCCGCGACGCGCGCGATACCGAGCGGCTGGAAACGCTGGCGCGCACGATCATCGCCAAGCTGTCGCGCCCCTATGAGGTCGATCAGCACACCCTCTATATCGGTGCCAGCGTCGGCCTGGCCGTCGGCCCGCGTGACGGGCGCACGGCGGAGATGCTCGTTCGTTCGGCCGACCTCGCTCTCTATCGCTCAAAGGATGCGGGCGGCGGCGTCTTCCACTCCTACGAGCCGCAGCTCCACGTCGCCGCGGAGGAACGCCGAATTCTCGAGATCGCGCTGCGCAGTGCGCTCCAGAACGACGAACTTCATCTCAATTTCCAGCCCGTCGTCGATACCGCGGCGGGCTCGCTCACCGGGTTCGAGGCGCTGCTGCGCTGGACGCATCCCGATTTCGGCCCGGTCAGTCCGTCCAAGTTCATCCCTCTCGCCGAGGATGCGCGCTTGATTGCGCCGATCGGCGAATGGGTGCTGCGCCGCGCCTGTGCCGAAGCGGCGCACTGGGACGAGTCGATCCGCATCGCCGTCAACGTCTCGTCCGAGCAGTTGCACAACCCCGCTTTCGTTTCGGTCGTCGCGCAGGCGCTCGGCCAGTCGGGCCTCCGTCCCGAGCGGCTCGAACTCGAAGTCACCGAAAGCGTGTTCCTGCGTGAGGGGACCGGTGCGGTGCGCGTGCTCGAGCAGATCCTCGAGCTCGGTTGCCGCCTCAGCCTCGACGATTTCGGCACCGGCTATTCCTCGCTCGGCTATCTTTCGCGCACGCGCTTCTCGACGATCAAGATCGACCGCAGCTTCGTGCAGGCGGCGGCGAACGGCGGGCGCGAGGCGACGGCGATCATCCGCGCCGTCGTTGCGCTGGCCGACTCGCTCGGCATGACAACGACGGCGGAGGGAGTCGAGACCGAGGACGAGCACCGGGTGGTCGGGGCGCTGGGCTGCGGCAAGGCACAGGGCTTTTACTTCGGGCGCCCGCTGCCGCTCAATGAAGCGCGCACGCTTGCCACGAACAGCAAGGGCGGCAACAGCGCCGCCGCCTGAGCGCGAAAGCGCGCTTGCCGCCGGGCCGGTCGCGCGCTAAAGCCGCGCTCCGGCTGCAGGAGTGTAGCTCAGTTGGTAGAGCATCGGTCTCCAAAACCGAGGGCCCACGGTTCGAGTCCGTGCACTCCTGCCAGCCGTCTCCCCATCGACGGCGTCTTCCCGTTCAAACTGGCGAAAGCCGATCCGCGCCATGAGCGGCCCCGACCATGTCGGGAGCAAGCCATGTCCGAACCCACCCCCTCCCCCACCCGCCGCACGCTGATCGGCCTGATCGCGGCGGCGCCCATCGCCGCACTCGCCGCCTGCGCGACCCCGCTCGGCGGCATTTCTCCCGAGGAGGGTGTCCAGCGGCTGTTGACCGCCGCCAGCCAGGCGGCGTTCGCGCGTCTGATCCAGCCGGGTGGCTTCTACGACGATCAGCTGACGCGGCTGGCGTTGCCGACGCCGGGCGAGGGGCGCGGCGGGGCGGTGCTGGCGGCGGTATTGAGGACGCAGGCGGTGCAGCGGCGGCTGGCGATGGCGGTCAACGACATTGCCGTTGATGCCGCTGACCGGGCAGCACCGATCGTCTACGACTCGATCCGCCGCATGTCGTTCGCCGACGCCGTCTCGATCCTGCGCGGCGGCCCGACCGCGGCGACCGACCTGCTTCGCCGCGAGACAGGCGGCGCGCTGGTCGAGGCGATGTTTCCCGAGTTCACCGCGGGGCTGCGCGGCGATGCGTTCGAGATCCTGACCGCCGCGCTCGCCGCCCAGTCGGGCTTCGATATCGGCGCGGTCGCGAACACCATCTCGCGCCAGGCGAGCGACTCGATCTTCCGCGCGATCGGCCGCGAGGAAGCGGCGATCCGCGCCGAGCCGGAGCGCACTCGCGACCCGCTGCTGATCGCACTGCTGCGGGGTGGCGTGCTTTAGGGCCACTCCGCCGTCACAAGCCGTTACTCGGACGAAAGCGGGGAACCGCTCGACCTATGCCGCCAGCGACCCCAGCTTTCGCCGGGGTGCGCACATCGGGAGCCAGGCTCAGTAGGTGACGATCTTCACCTTGTCGCCCGCGCGCACCGCATCGCCCCTGCCCAGCCGGTTGAGCACCTGAAAGCGTTCGACCGGCGCGTCGGTATAGGCCATGCGCCGGGCGAGACTCTGCACCGTCTCACCTTGCTTCACCGTGATGACGCGCAGGTAGCGGGGGCGAGCGGCGCGGTTGTCTTCGGCGGTCATTCGGCGGAACGAGTCGATCATCGGCGCGAACGCCGCCACGCCGCGTCCGGCCGGCGTGACGATCGAAAAATGATAGGCTTGTCGCGCGTCAGTCGCATAGGCGACGATCGTCACGTCTACCTGCGTTTGCCCGCTCGATCCGCGCACCGTCGTCACCGCCGCGGGAAAGCCGCCGATCGTCATCCGCTCGACCGCCGGCTGCGCGTTGGTCGCGCCGAGGCCGCGCAGCACCGCGCCGACATAGCGTTCCAGATTGCCGTCATAGGCGCCCGCCGCGAACTGCGCCTGGCCGCCCTGCCCGCTGATGCTCACTGCCTTGGCCCCGTTCTGCATCGTATAGCCCGCGGGCACGGTGAAGGCGACGCGGCCTGGGGGATAGAGGAAGCTCTGCCCCTCGATCACGCCCTGCTTCGGATCGTCGCCATAGAGAAGGCCGTCGATCGCCGCGAGAAAGGCGTCGCGGTTGCGCATGCCCGTCGCCGGCCCGGCCTGTTGCGCGGCACGCTCGACCCGGGCGCCCGGATCGGGGTGCGTGCTCGCCCAGGCGGGCGTCGCCCGGGCATCGCCGCGCAACTGCTGCTCGAGCGCGGTCTGCGACGCGAGCGCGTCGAGCATCGAGGCCATCGCCTCCGGATCGTAGCGCGCACGGCGCAGGTAATTGATGCCGAGATCGTCCGACTCGGTCTCCTGCTTGCGCGAATAGCCGAGCGTGAGAAGCTGCGCGCCGGTCCCCACGCCGCGGCCGAGCAGCTGGCCGAATCCCGAATTACCCGTCACCGCGCCTACCGCCAGCTGGCCGAGCGCGCCGAGGATCGAGTTGCGCTGCGCCACCCGCTGCCGCGACTGGCTGTGCCGCGCGGCGACATGGCCGACCTCATGTCCCAGCACCGCCGCCAGCTCCGCCTCGTCGTTCATCAGCGCGAGCAGCTGGCGCGTCACATAGATGTAGCCGCCGGGGATCGCGAAGGCATTGTTGACCGGGCTGTTGAGCAGCGTCACGTCGAACGCGCCGGGATTTGACGAGAGCCCCGATTGCGTCGCGATCCGCCGGCCCACGCCCTCGACATAGGTCGCGGCCCGTCCACTCATCCGGCCGCCATATTCGGCGACGATGCCGGCATTGGCCCTGGCCCCCTGCTGCCGCTCGGCCGGGGTGATCGCCGCGGCCTGTCCGGCGGCAAGATCGGCGCGCTGCGCAGGTGCCGCGACGGGCGCCGCCAGCATCAGCGACGCGGTTGCAAGCCAGGCGCTCTTCTTCATCATCCACTCCAAACCCCGGTTTGCCCCGGCTAACGCCGCGCCATCCCGCCGGTTCCGGAACGATCCAGCCCTTGCCCCGCAGCCTTGCCAGCGCTATGTCCGGCGCTCAATCCGACAATCTGGATGGACTGCACCGACTTCCCCGAGGGAAACGGGCAGCAGGCCCATGCCCGGTTGGCGGCCGATCAATCGAGGATCAGTGAAGTGGCCAAGACCAGTCCGTCCGAGTTCATCCGCCAGGTACGCGCCGAAACCGCAAAGGTGGTGTGGCCGACGCGGCGCGAAACGGTGATGACCGCGGTGATGGTGGTCATCATGACCTCGCTGCTCGCGATCTTCTTCCTGGGCGTCGACACCTTCTTCGACACCCTGGTCAAGTTCCTCCTCTCGCTCGCGCAAAAGGGATAATTCGACGATGGCGCGCTGGTACATCATCCACGCTTATTCGGGCTTCGAGAACAAGGTCCGCGATTCGATCATGTCGGAAGCGAACCGCATGGGCCTGGAGCGGCTGGTCGAGGCGATCGAGGTGCCGACCGAGCAGGTGACCGAGGTCCGCCGCGGCAAGAAGGTGCAGTCCGAGCGCAAGTTCATGCCCGGCTATGTCCTCGCCAAGCTTGAGCTCAACGACGACGTCTATCACCTCGTCAAGAACACGCCCAAGGTGACGGGCTTCCTCGGCTCGTCGGGCAAGCCGCAGCCGGTGAGCGACGCCGAAGCCGCGCGGATGCTCAATTCCAAGGAAGAGGCCGCCTCTGCGCCTAAGCAGAAGATCAAGGTCGATTTCGAGATCGGCGATTCGGTCAAGGTGCTGGACGGCCCGTTCGCCAGCTTCAACGGCCTCGTCGAGGAACTCGATTTCGACAAGGCAAAGGTCAAGGTCGCGGTGTCGATCTTCGGCCGCGCGACCCCGGTCGAACTCGACTTCGAGCAGGTCGAGCGCAGCAAGTAGTTGTCTTGGCCCCGCCGTGCACGATCGCGGCGGGGCACTTCTCCCCTTGCCGCCGCGCCCACGACCCGCGACAAGCGCCGCTCGAGTGAAGGGGAGTTCGAATGATCCTGTCGGACCGGTGGATTCGCGAAGCGGCGCAGGGCGGCATGATCGAGCCGTTCGTCGAGAGTCAGCGTCGCGAGGGCTGCATCAGCTATGGGCTGTCCTCCTATGGCTATGACGCGCGCGTTGCCGACGAGTTCAAGATTTTCACCAACGTCGATTCGGCGGTGGTCGACCCCAAGGATTTCGCCGCCAACAGCTTCGTCGATCGCAAGACCGACGTATGCATCATTCCGCCGAACAGCTTCGCGCTGGCCCGCACGGTCGAATATTTCCGGGTGCCGCGCGACGTGCTCGTCATCTGCCTCGGCAAGTCGACCTATGCGCGCTGCGGGATCATCGTGAACGTGACCCCGCTCGAACCCGAATGGGAGGGGCATGTGACGCTCGAATTCTCGAACACGACGCCGCTGCCGGCCAAGATTTATGCCAACGAAGGCGCCTGCCAGTTCCTGTTCCTGAAAGGCGAGCAGCCGTGCGAGACGAGCTATGCCGACCGCGCAGGCAAATATATGGGTCAGCGCGGCGTCACGCTGCCGCGGCTCTGACGGCGGTGACCGAAGACGTGCAGTTCGACGATCAGGCCCGCCACTATTTCGGCACCGATGACCTCGGCAGCGTGCCGCAGGACGCGCTGCTCGCCGGGATCGAGCGGATGCGGGTGGATCTGGGGCTCACCACCGATGCCTCGCACCGCTTCGCGCTCTGGACGATGCTCTACATGCTGGGCGCGGCACCCGATCTGGAGGCGACGTTCAAGCGAGCCGAGGATCGTGAGGCGGCACGCGACCTCATGGATATGCTCGACGCCGAGGACGAGGACTGAGGGCCCGGCTGTCAGCCTCCTTCTCCGGCTACTCGTCAGCCCGGACTTGATCCGGAGCACTGCTTAAGCGTCACCTCGCGTAGGCGCGGATGCCGATCAACTCCGAAGTAAGGCACGTGATAGCCGGCGCTTTGGCTTGGCCCCTCGCGCCGAGAAGATGCAGCGGCGCCGTCCCGCAACGCTGTGGCAGAGCGCGCCTATAGCGGGCGCGCCCTGCCCTGGCGTCAGCGAGCAGCCATCCGCTGTCGCTCGAGCTTCATCATTCCGCGCTTGGCGATCACATGCGAATCCTGCGCGAAGTCGGGGCGCAGCAGCAGTGACACGTTTTCGGCCTGCATGGCGCGCGCATACATCGCCTGCGCTGCGTCGAGCCGGTTGGTGCGCGCATAGATCGCCGCGAGATTGATGAGCAGTTCGGGCTTTGTCGGTTCGAGCGCGAGCTGCGCGCGCAGCGACGTCTCGGCCTCGGTGAAGTCGCCCGCCTCGATGGCGTTGTGGGCATAGGGGTCGGCCCGGTCCTGTGCCACGGCCGACGCCGCCGGGACGCCCAGCATCGCCGTGACAATGATTGCCTTGATCACACGCATTTCGTCATCCTTCACATGTCTGTTACGTGTCGCTTACGTGACACTTATATGACATGCGCGTTTCATTAGGATGACGCAATAGCCTGTTTAAGCGAGCGGTCGCTCGAGCCGACGATTGCAAGCTTCGCAATCGACACAAAAAAAGAGGCGGCCGAAGCCGCCTCTTGAAACGAGACTCATCCGAACGGATCAGAACTCGCGGTACTGCTCGTTTCCGATGAAGCCCAGCTTCGTGACGTTCGCCCGCTTGATGATCGCCAGCACCTGGTCGACGCGGTCATACTTCGCCTCGGCGTCGGGCTGGAAATGCAGCTCGGGCTGCGGGCTCATCTGCGCCGTCTGATCCAGATACTGGGTCAGCGTCACCTCGTTCACGGGCGCGCCATTCCAGCTCAGGTTCCCCTGCGGATCGATCACGATCTTGTTCTTGACCGGATCGACTTCCTGCGGACGATTGGTTGACGAGTCCTGCGGCAGGTCGACCTTCACCGCGTGCGTCTGGATGGGGATGGTGATGATGAACATGATGAGCAGCACGAGCATGACGTCGATCAACGGCGTCGTGTTCATTTCGCCCATCGGTTCACCGTCTTCGGTGCCACCGCTCATTGCCATGTTTCAGTCTCCTGTCGGGTCGCCGGCAATTACGCGCGGCGACCGCCGGTGCCCGCGGGCGGCTCTGAAATGAAGCCGACCTTGATGAAGCCCGCCTGCTGCATCTGATAGACGGTTCCGCCGATGCACCGGTACGGCGTGGTCACGTCGCCGCGGATATGCACTTCGGGAATGTCTTCAGGCGTCAGATTGGCGCCGAACCGGTCCACCACACCCTTCAGATTGGCGACGGCGCGGTCCTGCAGTTCCTGGCTGTTGACGCGGGTGGTGTTCCAATAGACCTCGCAGCTGCCGTCGGGCGCGCCGCGAACCGCAAGGTTGATGTTTTCGGGCTTGGTCGTGGTCGGCTCGAACTCGACCTTGGGCAACTGCACATCGACCGATTGCAGCACCACCGGCACCGCGATCAGGAAGATGATGAGGAGCACCAGCATCACGTCCACGAGCGGCGTGGTGTTGATGTCCGACATCACCCGCTCTTCCGTGCCGTTGCCTACGCTCATCGCCATATGCGAATTCCTATCCTAGTCTCATGTCCGGCTTGAGCGGCCGGTGGAGCGATACCAGATCCCGCAGGACCCGGCATCGCTCCAACCCGATCGATCAGCGGGTCTGCGCGCCGCCGACCTGGCCGGCCGTCGTCGTCGGAGCGGCGGCCTTGGTCGCGGCACCGGGCTGCGCCTTGGGCGTGCCGGCGGCGGTGGCGATCGACGGACGCACCGCGCCGTTCGAGGCGAGATAGCCGAGCACGGCGGTCGAGAAGGCCGACAGCTCCTCGGCGATCGCCTTGTTGCGACGCTGCAGCCAGTTGTACGACAGCACCGCCGGGACGGCGACCGCAAGACCGAGGGCGGTCATGATGAGCGCCTCACCGACCGGACCGGCAACGGCATCGATCGACGCCTGCCCCGACATGCCGATCTTGATGAGCGCGCGGTAGATGCCGATCACGGTACCGAACAGGCCGATGAACGGCGCGGTCGAACCCACGGTCGCGAGGAAGGCGAGACCGCCGCCCAGCTTCGAGTTGATCGCCGCTTCCGAACGGGCGAGCGAACCGTGCAGCCAGTCATGCGCCTCGACCGGATCGGTCAGCTTCGAGTGCTGCTCCTGCGCGTCGATGCCGTCGTCGACGAGCTGGCGATAGGCCGAGTTCTTCTCGAGCTTCGCCGCACCCTCGCGCAGGCTGTTCGAGCGCCAGAACTCGGCGCGGACGCGCTTCGCCTGGTTCATGATCTTCTGCTGCTCGAAGAGCTTGGTGAACAGGATGTAGAACGACACGACCGACATCAGGACCATGATCGCGAAGGTGCCCTGCGCGATCAGACCGCCCTGCTCGAGAGCGGCCATCAGGCCGTAGGGGTTTTCGCCTTCGGCCGCCGGCGCGGCGGCAAGGATGGTGGTGAGCATGTTCAGGTAGATCCTCTGGAAAGGGTATGGGGGCCGGCCCGGACCATGACGGTCCGGACCCTGAAACCGCTAGTCTTCAAGCTGCCATGTGATCGACAGCGGATAGGTCGACTGGATCGGCCTCCCCGAGTCGTCCTGCGCGGGGGTAAACCGGGCCCGTCGGGCACCGCGACAAGTCGCCTCGTCGAGCGCGCTGTTGCCCGAGCCCGACGTCACGACGCAGTTCGCCACGCGGCCGTCAGTCCCGATGGTCAGCGTCGCACGAACGCGGCCCTGGGCCTGATCACGAATGGCCGACGGCGGGTAGTTGTCGCGGCCGAAATACTGACCGAGATTACCCTTTGGGCCCGCCTTCTTGCTGATGACGGGCGCGGGCGGCGCGGGCGGAGCAACGGGCGCGGGCGGGGCCGGCGGCGCTGCGATCGGTACCGGCACATAAACCGGCGGCGGCTCCCTGACCGACTGCACCACCACCGGCGGCGGCGTGTTGGTCTTGACGATCGGCGGCGGCGTCACAACCGGGGGCGGCTGCGTCGGCTGCTCCGGCGGCGGCGGTGGCGGCTCGTCCGGCGGTGGCGGCGGCTCTTCCTGGACGTCGAAGACATCCATCTTCTCGGTCGCCTGCTTGATGTATTGAAACGCCAAGCCGGTTACGAAGGCGTAGCCCAACACCGCGTGGATCGCCGCGACGATAATGATCGCGATGATCCTGCCGGAGCCTGCTTTTTGGTCAGCATAGGCCATTCAGTAACGACACTCCTCAATTCCCGCGCGTAGCTCATCCGGCGCCGCGGCTCCGGGCCCATGTGCTCTTGCACAATGTGCCCAAAATGCGGCGGCACGCCAAGCCCGCTGCTCCGCTGCGGCACGCGGCCTGTCCGGAGCCCGGATTGTTATCGTTGCATCCGACGTGACGCAAACGGTTTGTCGGACGCAACAAACGTATAAACGACGTATGGCAGAATTATTTCTGTAACCCCCCGCCCCGTTCGCATAGGAAGCCAGCCCATGAAACCGACCTCCTTGCTAGCGGTAGCATGCGTTACCGTCGCGATCCCGGCCAGCCCCATCGGGGCGCAAAACCAACAGATCGTGGCGGAAAGCGGGCAGGCTCCGCAAGCGGCGTCGCCCACGCTCGGTTATGCCGACACAATGGGCCGAGTGCTGCAATCACCCATGATCGTCGATGCGACGATCCGAAGCGCCGTCAGGATAAAAGGAGCGGAAGCGGCCGGGTTGGCAACCGGATATGCACGTTTCTACGTCGAGGCCGACTTGGGCCAGCTGATTCGCGCGCCCGGTCCGGCGGCGTCCCGGCTTGGCTGGCTTGCTGATGTGCCGCTCGATGCTCGCGGGCGGGTGCCCCGGCTCAGAAAGGCGCGCGTTATCGCCTTTGCGCGGCCGGTCGCCGGTCGGGCCGACCAGATCCAGCTCATATCGCCCGAGGCGCAGATCGCCTGGACGCCGGCCGACGACGCGCAGATCAAGCGCGCGGTACGCGAGGTGCTTGCCCCCGACGCGCCGCCCGCGATCACCGGCATCGGCAACGCATTCCACGTCCCCGGCAGCCTGCCCGGCGAAGGCGAGACCCAGGTCTTCCTCCAGACGCCGAGCGGCGACCCCGTTTCGCTGCTGATTCTGCGCCGCCCGGGCGAGCAGCGCCGCTGGGCGGTGTCGCTCGGCGAGATTGTCGACGAGGCCGCGGGTCCGCCGGCGCGCGACACGCTGCTCTGGTATCGGCTCGCCTGCGGTTTGCCGCGTGTGCTCCCTGACAGCGCCGTCGCCAACGAAGAGCCCGCGCGCGCCGGCATTGCGGCGGAGGACTATGCCTTCGTGATCGCCGCGCTGGGGCCATGCGGTAAGCCGGCCTAGTCGCGCTCGAGATGCACGAAGTCGCGGGCGAAGTCGTGCAGGCCGGCGCCCCCGTCGACGAACAGCGTCTGTCCCGTGCTGGCACGTGCGCCCGCAAGATAGACGACGGCGGCGGCGACATCCTCGGGTTGTGACAGGCGGCGGAGCGGCATCGTGGCGGTCAGACGCGCGAGTTGCGCATCGCCGTAATCTTGCGTCGGGATGGTAAGACCGGGTGCCACCGCATTCACCCGCACCCGCGGCGCGAGCACGCGGGCGAGCGTCCGCGTGGCTTCGGCCAGCGCCTGCTTCGACAGCGTGTAGGCGAGCTGGTCGGCGGGCGGGTGCGCGATCCGCTGGTCGAGGATATTGACGACTGCCCCCTCGCCCTCGCCCAGCATCTGCGCCAGCGCCTTGGCGAGCAGCACCGGCGCTGCGGCGTTGACGCGAAAATGATCCACCAGTGCGTCGCCGCCGGGCAGCCCCTGCTCGTCGGCAGCGAAACGCGAGGCGTTGTTGACGAGCAACACCGGCACCCGGCCGAACGACGCCGCCACGCGCGGCACCAGATGCTCGGCCGCGGCGAGATCGCCAAGGTCGCAGGGGAGCGCCATGAACGTGGCACCCGCGATCGTCAGTCGATCGGCGAGCCACCTCTCGGGTTCGGCACGGCTGCTCGCATGGAGCGCGAGGTCATAGCCCGCCTCGCCCAGCGCCGCGGCGATATGCGCGCCAAGGCGGCGGCAGCTGCCGGTGACGAGCGCGAGGGGGCGCTCGCTCATCGCCGCTCCCGCACCATCGTGATGCCGATCCGCTCGCCCGCCTCGGCGATCGCGAGCTTGACGATCTCGACCTCCACCCGCGTCACACGCTCGTCACCGATGAACAGCGTGTCGGCGATATGCTCGGCCACCGCCTCGATCAGGGTGAAATGGACACCCGCGGGCAGGTTCTGCGCCGCGGACTTGAGGTCGAGATAGGATTTCGACGCCGACAGCGGCGTATTGGGGTCGAAGCGCTCGGGCATCCTCAGATCGACGGTGATCGAGATACGCAGCGGCTGGGGCAGGTGCGTCTCTTCGGAATAGACGCCGGTCAGGACGTCGACCTCGAGATCGCGGACCTGTAGCTTGAGGCTGTCGGGCAAGACTCGTGCCTTGATGATGGTTGAAACGCCGCGGCCGGTAGCAGAGCGCCGCGGCCGCGACCAGTCAGGCCGCGGCGCTGGGCCGCGCGCCCGCCGCCGCGTGCCAGCGGCGCAGGTTCACCGCATCCTCCGGCACTGCCAGCTTCGCCCGTCCGCAGAAATCGAGCGTCACCAGCGCGGTGATGTCGGCAAAGCTGTAGGCGTCGGTCGCGATCCATTCGCGGTCCGTGAGGTGCGCGTCGAGATCGGCGACAAACGCCGTCCACATAATCCGCGCACGCTCCACGAGTTCGGGGATCTGCGGGACAGAGGGTGCGGCGCCGACCAGCGCCCGGCCCGCCAGCGATCGCGCGCTGTTGCGAAAGGCATAGACGCCCGCGGCATAGCCCTCCCCCTCGATCCGCCTCGTCCATTGCTCGATGCGGCCTACCTCGATCGGCGACGCGCCGAACAGCGGCGGATCGGGCTGCAGCGCCTCCAGATAGCGGCAGATCGCCGGCCCTTCGGTCAGGCAGGCGCCGTCATCGGTTTCCAGCACCGGCACCGCACCGCGCGGATTGCACTTCAGGAAAGGCTCGCGCAGGTGCTCGCCGCCGGGCAGGTCGACTTCGACCAGTTCGAGCGCGATGCCCTTCTCGGCAGCAAAGATGCGCACGCGGCGCGGGCTGGGTGCCCAGGGCGAATCGTAGAGGCGCATGCTTCTCTCCCCAAGAAATCGACGCTTGTCTTGTCATGTTGGAGCGTTATGGCCCGCCGCCCGCACTGTTCGCGGACAGGAAAGCCGACGCCCGTGTTCGATCTCGTCCCCATCCAAGCCGTTTCGCCCGCCGCTGTCGAGGCTTTGCTCGACGCCGCCTTCGGCACCGACCGGCATGGACGCACCGCCTATCGCCTGCGCGAGGGCGTCGCGCCGATTACGGCGATGAGCCTGGCGGCGGTGATTGGCGAGGAGTTGGTGGGGAGCATCCAATGCTGGCCCGTCCGCCTGATCCGCGACGCGGGCGGGTCGGTGCCGATGATCCTCGTCGGACCGATCGCAGTCAGCCCCGCGCATCAGGATATCGGCATCGGCCGGGCGCTGACCCGTACGGCGATCGAGCGGGCTGCCGAGGTCGAAGGGGGCGACGCGATGATGCTGATCGGCGATCCCGACTATTATGGCCGCTTCTTCGGGTTCAGTGCGGAGCGGACCGGCGGATGGCGGCTGCCCGGCCCGTTCGAGCCGCAACGGCTGCTCGCACTTGGGGCGGGCGTCCCCGAAACGGCGGGCGAAGTTGCGCCGCGGGTCAGCGCCGATACCTTGCAGCCGGCCGCTGGAGCTGATCCGCGTTCTTGAAATCCGTCAACCCAGTGCAGCCGGCGTCGCTGGCGGCAGGTGCGGCGTACGATCGTCAAGCGATCCCAGCTTCCGCTAGGAAGAGGAATTAGCGTCGCCGTCGCCGGAAGCTGCGCGCGGCGATCAGCGCGCCGATCACCAACAGCGCGAGCGGCGCGATCCAGAGCAGCGCGGTTGCCCCGCTCAGCGGCGGATCGTAACTCACATAATCGCCATATCGCTCGATCAGCCAGCGGCGGACATCGTCGGGCGCCTCTCCCTTGCCGATCCGCTCGCGCACCAGCGAGCGCATGTCGCCCGCCATCTCGGCATCCGAGTCGGCGATCGACTGGCCCTGACAGACGATGCAGCGCAGCGTCTCCATCAGAGCCTTGGCATCGCGTTCCCTGGCGGGGTCGGGCAGCTGGACGTTCGCCATCGGCGCCGCTGCCTGGTTCGACTGGCCGAGCGCGGGCGCGGCGACGACCAGCAGCGCGAGTGCGGTTCGCTTCACTTCGCGTCCTCGATCGCCTTCAGGATGTCGTCGACCTCGTTGGCGTTGATCGGCCCGACATGCTGGTGCGCGATCCGGCCCTCGGCATCGATGACGAAGGTTTCGGGCACGCCCGAGGAGCCTAGCGACAGTTGCACCTGGCTACGCGGATCGTCGCCGACGCGGGCATAGGGATCGCCGTTCTCGGTCAGGAAGCGCTGCACCGCCGGCCCCGTGTCGCGGATGGCGATGGCGTCGATCTCGACCCCGCGATTTTTGAGCGCCATCAACTGCGGCGCTTCGGCGATGCAGGGAATGCACCAGCTGCCGAAGACATTCAGCAGCCGCACCCCGCCCTTCATGTCCGCCGCCGCCAGCCCGGGCTTGCCCGGCGCGATCGGGGCAAGGCGAAATTCGGGCAGCGGCTTGCCAACCAAAGCCGAGCGCACGACCGTATTGTCGGGCCGATAAAGCCCATAGAGCACCAGCCCCGCCAGCCCGACGAAGACGGCGAACGGCAACCAGATCAGCAGCCGCCGGTTCAAGCCAGCGCCTCGCGCCGCGGCGCCTTTCGCTCACGCCGTACCCGGCCGATCAGGCTGAGGAGGCCGCCGAAGCCGATCAGGCCGCCGCCCGCCCAGATCAGTGTCACCCACGGTTTCCACCAAAGGCGTAGCTGCCAGCGCCCCTGCCCGTCGGGCTGGCCGATCACGGTATAGAGCTGGCCGTCGGCCGCGGTCAGGATATCGGCCTCGCTCGTGTTGGTCGGCGGGTCGGAGAAATAGCGGCTCTGCGGATGCATCCAGAAGGGATCGCCCTGCCCGCGCCGGACCGACAGTGCCGCCTCGATCGCCGACCAGTTGGGGCCGATTGCCGGGCGGATGCCGCGCATTTCGACCCGATACGGCCCGACCCAGAAGGCATCGCCGACGCGCGCGGCGACGAGCTTCTCGATCGTGAAGGCCCGCTCGCTCGCCATCCCGGCGATGCTCACCGCGACGCCAAGGTGCGCGATGACCATGCCCCAGGTGAATAGCGGCGTGCGGCGCAGATTGCGCTTCCACAAGGGCGCGACGCTCGCCACCGCAAGCCCCGCAGCAAGACCGAGCCCGAGGATCGCGAACGCTCCCGCGCCCCAGGCGAAGACGAAGAACGCCGCGGCCGTGAACACCGCCACCGCCAGCGGGATCGTGACGCGATTGAGCAGCGCCTGCCCGTCGTCGCGCCGCCAGCGGATCATCGGCCCCACCGCGATGCCGATCATCAGAAGGAGCGTGATCGGCACGATCGTCTTGTTGAAGAAGGGCGGCCCCACCGACAGCTGCGTTCCCATCGCCTGCGCCAGTATGGGATAAAGCGTCCCGATCAGGACGATGCCGAGGATGACCGAAAGAAGGAGGTTGTTGAGCACCAACCCGCCCTCACGGCTGATCGGCTCGAACGTCGAGCCCTGCTTCACCGTCCCGATCCGCGCGCCGAACAGTGCCAGCGCGCCGCCGATGTAAAGGACGAGCAGGGCGAGGATGAAGCTGCCGCGCGTCGGATCGACGGCAAAGGCATGGACGCTGGTCAGGATGCCCGAGCGGACGAGGAAGGTGCCGATCATCGACATCGAGAACGCGACCACCGCCAGCATCACCGTCCAGGCGCGCAGCCCGTCGCGTGTCGCCAGCACCGTCACCGAATGGAGAAGCGCCGTCGCCGCCAGCCACGGCATCAAGGATGCATTCTCGACCGGGTCCCAGAACCACCAGCCGCCCCAGCCCAGTTCGTAATAGGCCCAATAGCTTCCCGCGGTGATGCCGATCGTCAGGAACACCCAGGCACCCAGTACCCACGGCCGCATCGCCCGCGCGAACGCCGCGCCCACGTCGCGCGTCACCAGCGCTCCGACCGCGAAGCTGAACGCGACGGACAGACCGACATAGCCGAAATAGAGCGTCGGCGGGTGGAAGGCGAGGCCGGGGTCCTGAAGCAGCGGATTGAGCCCGTTGCCGTCAACCGGCGCCGGGCTGACCCGCGCGAACGGGTTCGAGGCGAACAGGAGGAAGGCATAGAAGCCAAGCGCAATCAGCGCCTGCGCGCCCAGCGTCGCCACCAGCGTCCGCTCGGCCAGCCGCCGCTCGAGGATCGCAATCGCGCCGCCGGCGAGGCTGAGGATCGTGACCCAGAGGAGCATCGACCCCTCGTGATTCCCCCACGCCCCCGCGATCTTGTAGATCAGCGGCTTCATCGAGTGGCTGTTGGTAGCGACCAGCAGCACCGACATGTCCGATCGCACGAAGACGAGGATCAGAAGCGCGAACGAAAGCGCCGCCAGCAGCCCCTGCACCACCGCGACCGGCCGGACGCCTCCCATCAACTGCGCCGCTGCGGCCACGCTTGCGCGGTCCTGCCGGTCGGCGCGCCCCGGCCGCGCGCTCCACAGTCCCCCCGCCGCCAGCATCAGCTGAAGGAGCGCGAGCGCCGCGGCGAGCCACAGCGCGGCCAGTCCGGTTTCGGCGATCATTGCTGGAGCGTCTTGGCCGCGGCCATCTTGCCAGCCATTTCGGGCGGCATGTAGCGCTCGTCATGCTTGGCAAGCAGGTTGTCGGCGGCGAAGCTGCCATCGGCGCGGAACTGCCCCTCGGCCACCACGCCCGACTGTTCCTTGAACAGGTCGGGGGCGATGCCGCTGAACGTGACGGGCACGCGCGCCTTGCCGTCGGTAACGGTAAAGGCGATCGTCACGCCGTCGTTCTGCCGGTGGATCGATCCGGCCTCGACCATCCCGCCGAGCCGTACCGCGCGGCCGACCGGCGGCGCCTTGCCCGCGACATCGGCGGGGGCATAGAAGAAAGCCGCCTCGTCCTTGAGTGCGGAGAGCGCGAGCCCGCTCGCCCCCATCACCGCGACGAGGCCGAGGCCGACGAGCGCGAGGCGCTGATGCTTGGCCTTCATCGCCGGCTCAGCTTTTCGGCGGCGCGCTCGGCGCGGCGCATCGTCTGCCAGCTGTGAAGCGTGATGCCGACCGCGCCCGCGATCGTCACGGCATAAGCGGCGATGACGAAGCTCCACTGGTTCATGCCGCCGCCATCCGCCGCATCCGCGCCTCGACCTTCCCCGCGGCCAGCATCGCGCGCATCCGCATCAGCACGATCCCTGCAAACAAGAGGGTGAAGCCGACCAGCGTGAACGGGAGTGGCCACAGGATCGCATTGTCGATCGTCGATTTGGTCAGCGTCAGGCTCTGCCCCTGATGGAGCGTGTTCCACCACACCACCGAATAGCGGATGATCGGCAGCAAGACGGTGCCGGCCAGCCCGAACAATGCGGGGATCCGCCCGTCGCCACCGCGCTGCGCATCCGCGCGCGACAGGGCGATATACGCCAGATAGACGAAGAACAGCAGCAGCATCGACGTCAGCCGCCCGTCCCATTGCCACCACGTCCCCCAGGTCGGCCGCCCCCAGATCGAGCCGGTGACGAGGCAGATGGCGGCGAACAGCGCGCCCGGCACCGCACAGGCGCGCGCCGACAGGCTGGCGAGCGGGTGACGCCAGACGAGATAGGCGATGCTGCCGATCGCGATCCCGCTCCATCCGCCCATGCCGAGCCAAGCGGCGGGGACGTGAAGATAGAGGATGCGGACGGTTTCGCCCTGAAGATAATCAGGCGGCGTCTGCGTGAGGCCTGCCCAGGCACCGAACGCTGCGAAGGCGATGCCCGTCCAGATCAGCATCGGCGTCAACGGCCGCGCGATCTTCAGGAAACGGGCAGGGTTGGCATAAGCGTGCAGCACGATGTCTCTTGTCTATCGCGGCTTTGTGCGAAACGCCACTGTCCGAAAGGCGAGTTGCGCGTTGCCGGGCCGGGCCGCCGCCGCTAAGCCCCGGCCATGCTCAAGCTCATCCTCGGCAACAAGGCCTATAGTTCATGGTCGCTGCGCGGCTGGCTCGCCGCCAAGCATTCGGGACTTCCCTTCGAAGAGGTGGTCGTGCCGCTCTACGACGCCGAATGGGAAGCGCGGCGCGAGGGTGACGAGTTCGCGCCATCCTCGGGCAAGGTGCCGATCCTGTGGGACGGCGACGACGTGGTGGTCTGGGACAGCCTCGCCATCATCGAATATCTGAACGAGAAGACCGGCGACGACCGCTATTGGCCCGCGGATCCCGCCGCCCGCGCGATGGCGCGCTCGATGGCGGCCGAGATGCATTCGAGCTATGCGGCCCTCCGCAAGAAGCACCCGATGAACGTGCGCCAGGTCTATGAGCCCAAGCGCCCGGACGATGACGTGATCGCCGACCTCACCCGCATCATGGAACTGTGGGCACAGGCACGCGCGCGGTTCGGCGGCGAGGGCGACTTCCTGTTTGGCCAATGGAGCGCCGCCGACATGATGTTCGCGCCGGTGGTCACGCGGATCGTCACCTATTCGCTCCCGATCGCGCGCTTTGCGGGCGGCTATCTCCAGGCGGTTATCGGCCACCCGCACATGCAGGACTGGATCGCCGGCGCGCAGGAAGAGGACTGGGTGCTCGAGCAATATGAGCAGGACACCGCAACCGCCTGACATGAGCGGCGAACCGCCCCTTCCCGTGCGCCTGACCCAGGCGCTGATCGCCGCCGAGAGCGTGACGCCCGCGCGAGGGGCCGTGTTCGACGTGCTCGAGGCGATGCTCACGCCACTCGGCTTCGCGGTCGATCGCTTCGTGACAGGCGAGGCGCCCGAAGGACCGGTCGAGAACCTGCTCGCCGTGCGCGGCACGGGCGGGCCGCACTTCGCCTTTGCCGGCCATGTGGACGTGGTGCCCGCCGGGACGGGCTGGAGCGCGGGCGCGTTCGAGCCCGTCGTGCGCGGCGACCTGCTCCATGGCCGCGGCGCGGTCGATATGAAGGGCGCGATCGGTGCCTTCGTCGCGGCCGCCTCTGCCCCGCAGGACCGGGGGACGCTAAGCCTCATCATCACCGGGGACGAGGAAGGCCCAGCAATCCACGGCACCCGCGCGCTGATCGACCGGATGCGTGTCCGCGGACTCCAACCCAACATGTGCCTAGTAGGCGAGCCGACCTCCACGCATCGGCTGGGCGACACGATCAAGGTCGGGCGGCGGGGGTCGGTCAATATCTGGATCGACGTCCCCGGCCAGGCGGGGCACGTCGCCTACCCTCACCTCGCCGACAATCCGATTCCGCGGCTGGTGGCAGCGCTGGCCGAGATCGACGCGCTGGTGCTCGACACCGGCACCGACTGGTTCCAGCCCTCGAACATCGAGATCACTGACCTGGCCGTCGGCAATCCCGCGACCAACGTCATTCCGCCCCTCGCCTCGGCGCGGCTCAGCATCCGCTTCAACGACCAGCATCGCGGTGCCGAGCTGGGTGAGCGGATCGCGGCGATCGTCCGCGCACATGCGCCCAACGCTGTGGTGCGGCCGGTCGTCTCGGGCGAGGCGTTCCTCACCGAGCCGGGGCCGCTTTCCACCCTCGTCAGCGACGCGATCGAGGCGCGGCTAGGCCTGCGGCCCGAACTATCGACCAGCGGCGGCACCTCGGACGCGCGCTTTCTGTCGGCGCTCTGCCCCGTGGTCGAATTCGGCCTCCTCAACGCGACGATGCACAAGGCGGACGAGGCGGTGGCGATCCCCGATCTGGTGGCGCTGGCGGATATTTACCGGGATATCGTGGCGCGGGCGCTGGCCTAGCTCGCGCTCCCGCGGAAGCGGAGCACGGCTTACCTAGGACGCCGCAGCACGATGTAGAGCGCCCCCGCCCCGCCATGCCGCGGATGCGCGGCGCGTACCGCGGCGATCCGGTCGGCATGGCGCGAGGCGGCGATCCAGTCGCCCACCGCCGCCCGGATCGCACCGCGGGCATAGGGACGCTCGGCCTCGGGGCGCGGCGGCTTGCCCGTGACGAGAAGGAGCACCCGGTCGCCGCGCGCGATCGCCCGCGCAAGCCCCTGGTCGAGCATCGCATGCGCGCTGGCCAGCGTATGGCCGTGCAGGTCGATGCTGCTCTCCGGGCTGACCAGCCCTCTCGCGAGCTTCTTGTCCCAGCCGCCGTCGAGCGTCACCCCCGGCATGGCCGTACGGCGAGCGAGCGGCTTCGCCGCAAGCGGCGTCACTGTGATTGCGGGGGTCGTCAGTGATGCCGGCTCGGGCGGCACGGGCGGGCGACTGCGGCCGGGCAGCGGCTGCACCGACGCCATCACCCGCGCCCAGAGCGCGGACTCGTCAGGGGCGAGCCGGCGCCCGGCCATTGCCCAGCCTCGCCAGCGTACCCCGCGGCACCAGCAGGAACGCCGTGCCCCGCGCGGTCAGCCCGCCCGCAAACGCCCGGGCATCCTCGCCCGCGCCCCAGAAGGTGTCGAAGCGGTTGGCGCCCTTGATCGCGCCGCCGGTGTCCTGCGCAACCCACAGCCCGCTCGCCTCCGCCCGGTCGAGCGACAGAAAGACCGGCGCGCCGAGCGGCACGAAGCGCGGGTCGGCGGCGACGCTGGCATTTGCAGTCACCGGCAACCCCATCGCGCCAAGCGGCCCCGGGCCCGTCAGCTCGCGAAAGAAGACATAGCTCTTGTTCTCGCGCATCAGCGCGCGGCCCCGATCCGGATCGGCGCGCAGATACGCCATGATCCCCTGCATCGACGCCTGTCCCGGCTGGACGAGCCCGCGGTCGCGCATCAGCGCGCCGATGCCGGTATAGGCGCGGCCGTTCTGGCTGGCATAGCCGATCCGCATCACGCCGCCATCGGGCAGGCGAAGCCGCCCCGAGCCCTGGACCTGGAGGAAGAACAGCTCGACCGGATCGGCCGCCCAGGCGATGATCGGCGCCTTGCCCGTCAGCGCCCCCTCCTCGATCGCGGTACGGTCCGGATAAGGGACGAAGCGGCTGCCCTCGACCCGCCCGCGGATCTTGCGGCCGGCAAGGTCGGTGGCGAAGGGGGTGAGATCGACTTCGACCAGATCGCTCGGCACGCCGTAGATCGGCGTCTCGTAACCCGCGCGCCGGGAACGGCTCCCGGCGATCTCGGGCTCGTAATAGCCGGTCGCGAAGGCACGGCCATCGGCGATCTGCACCGTTTCGAACCGGTCACGGAAGAAGGCGTTGGCGTCCCCCGCCTGCCCCGCCGCCGCGCATGCCGGCACCCAGTCAGGCCCCTTTGTCAGCCCGGTCGCGTCGGCGCGCTTCTGGAGCGACGGACAGGACAGCCGAAACGCCGCCAGCGCCCGGCGCGCGGCCGCCGCGTCAATCGGCAGCGACGCGATCGGTGGTCCGGCGACCCACCCGGCCGCGACCGCACTCGTCGCATCCGCCGGAGCGGCAGCGGCCGGGATCGCCGGCATCGGTGTCGCGGGCGTGCCAAGCTTGACGCCCGGCGTGTAGCGCGTGGGCTGCCCTGTCGATGCAACCGGGACGCGTGGCCAGGTGGGCGACGTCCCGCGGTCGATCCCCGCGGGCACGATCGCGTTGGAACAGGCGCTTGCCAGCAGAAATAGCGGCAAGCCGATGACGCTGACGCGCCACACCCCCTGAGCGCGCATTCGCCCCTCTCTCAGGCTTCGTCGGTTTCGGCGAGCTTCCAGTTCGGATCGTCGCTGCGCAGCCGGCGGACAAAGGTCCAGACGTCGTGCGTCTCGACCGCGTCGGTCAGCGAACCGGCGACGACATTGCCCTCGCCATCGCGCGTGACCGCAGCGATGTCGGCGTCGAAGCGGACGGTGATGCGAGCGGTCTGGCCGTCGAGCGCGGCGTCGGCGATCACCGCGCGCTCGATCGACACCAACCGGTTGTCGAGCGTGTGGCCCTCGGCCTCGCGCGCGTCGATCGCGCCGACGAACGCCGCCTTGACGTCAGGCTCGGTCAGCCAATCGAGCGTATCGCGGTCACCCTTCCAGAACGCCTCGAGGATCATGCGGTACGCGCCCTTGGCCCCATCGAGGAACTGGACGACGTCGAAGTTCGAATCGGCGCCGACGATCGCGCGGATGCCCTGCTCGGCGCGACCCTCGATCGCGCGCGTGGCAGCTTCGCGCGGTGCGGACTCGGCATCGATCGTGCGCGGTTGGGGGCGCACGATCGCGCCGCCCTCTTCGGCCGGTTTAGGCAGCGGCTGGTGATGCCCCGTCCGCTTACCGAGAACCGAGTAAAGCCGAAGCGCGAGGAAACCCGCGATCATGGCCAGGACGATGACGTATAGAAGCACCGGACCTCCGATCGAATTCTGGCCCAACATAGGCGCGCGCGCCCGATGATTCAAACGATCGCGCGACCCTGTCCTAAGCGATCGTTGAACTGGTCCGTTCCCGCTGCTAGTCGCCGCGCTTTCCCGGACCGGCCAGCCCAGGCCGCGCCGGCCTTTTCGACGAGGACATGATGGACCAGCAAGACCAGCCCTTCGATGCGGGCACGCCCCTTCCCAATGGCGAGGATACCGCGCCGGTCGCCAATGTCCTGTCGCAGTACGTCAAGGACCTGTCGTTCGAGAACCCGAACGCTCCCGCCATCTACCAGTCGCAGGGCGCGCCCAAGCTCGACGTCCAGTTCAACATCGGCGCGGCGCTGGTCGGCGAGGACGTGCACGAGGTGACGTTGAAGATCGAGGCGCGCGGCGAGGTCGACGGCCGCGTCATGTACCTGTGCGAGCTGAGCTATGCCGGCCTGTTCGGCCTGCGCAACATCCCCGACGAGCATCTTCAGCCGTTCCTTCTCGGCGAGGCGCCGCGCATCCTCTTCCCCTTTGCCCGCCGCGTGCTGGCCGACGCCGTCCGCGACGGCGGCTTCCCGCCGCTGCTGCTCGAGCCGATCGACTTCGGCGCGCTCTATTTCGCGCAGGCACAGGCCGCCGCCGAGCAGGGCGAGATTAGCGGCGACATCGGCAACGCCTGACCAGCCGGCCGGCGCGCGGGTGCGAGTGAAGCCATGAACCTCGTCCGCGCGCTGGGATCGGTCGGCGGTCTGACGCTGGCCAGCCGCGTGCTCGCGCTCGTCCGCGACACGCTTCAGGCGGCATATATCGGCGCGAGCTTCGCCTCCGACGCCTTTTTCGTTGCCTTCCGCCTGCCCAACATGTTTCGCGCGCTGTTCGCCGAGGGGGCGTTCGCCTCGGCGTTCATCCCGCTGTTCAACCAGAAGGTGGGCGAGAACGGCGACCTGGCCCCCGCCATCGCCTTTGCCGAGCGGGCGCTCGCCTGGCTGTTCCCGATCCTCGCCGCGATGACCGCGCTGATGATCCTCGCCGCCTGGCCGCTCACCTGGGTGCTGGCGGGCGGGTTCGAGCGACAGCAGCCCTCGGCCAGCGATTTCGCCTTCGCGGTGACGCTGTCGCGGATCACCATCCCCTATCTCTTCCTCATCTCGCTCGCGTCACTGCTCGGCGGCATCCTCAATTCGCTCGACCGCTTCTGGGTCAACGCCGCGGCACCGATCCTCCTCAACGTGTCGATGGTGAGCGCGCTGTGGTTCCTCCACGGCGATCCCTATGAGACCGCGCGGGTGCAGGCGTGGGCGGTCACGGCGGGCGGTGCACTTCAGTTCGGCTGGCTGGTGCTCGCCTGCCGATCGGCGGGCGTGAAGCTGCGGCTGCGGCTGCCCAAGCTCGACGACGATGTGAAGCGCCTCCTTAAGCTCATCGTTCCGGCCGCCGCGGGCGCCGGCGCGGCGCAGATCAACCTCGCCATCTCGACCGCGCTCGCCGGCTGGCTGCTGGCCGAAGGGTCGATCTCCGCCATCAACTATGCCGATCGCGTCAATCAGCTGCCGCTCGGCATGATCGGGATCGGGCTGGGGACGATCCTGCTCCCCACCGTCACGCGGCTGCTTCGCAAGGGCGATGACGCGCAGGCGATGGAAACGCAGAACCGTGGCATCGAACTGGCGCTGTTCCTCACGCTGCCCGCCGCTGCCGCCTTCGTCTTCGCCGCCGAGCCGATCGTGCAGGGCCTGTTCCAGCGCGGCCAGTTCGACGCGACCGACACGATCCGCACCGGCTGGGTGCTGTCGGCCTTTTCGATCGGCCTGCCCTCTTATGTGCTGGTCAAGGTGCTGACGCCGGGCTTCTACGCGCGAGCCGACACGAAGACACCGGTGCGGCTGGCGATGATCTCGATCGCGGTCAACATCGCCGGCAACCTCGTGCTGATCCCGACCGTCGGCATCATCGGCTCGGCGCTGTCGACTGCGCTGTCGTCGAGCCTCAACGTCGCAATGCTCTATTCGACGCTTCGGAAGCGCGGTCATTTCACCGCCGACGCGCAGCTTCGCCGCCGCATCCCACGCCTCACGGTCGCCGCGCTGGCGATGGGCGGCGTGCTCTATTTCATCAAGCCGTGGTTCGTGCCCTATACGCAAGGGTCGCTGCTGATGACGCTGCCCGCCTTGGCGGTGCTGGTCGGGATCGGCGTTGCCATCTATGCGGTCGCCTGTTTCGCGACGGGCGCGTTCCGGCCTGCCGACATCAAGGCGCTCATCCGCCGCCGTTCCACCGACTAGGACCAGACAAATGCGTATCGTCTCGGGTATTCAGACCACCGGCAATCTGCACCTCGGCAATTATCTGGGTGCGATCCGAAACTGGGTGGCGATGCAGGACGCGATGGCGCCGGGCGACGACTGCCTGTTCTTCCTCGCCGACCTGCATGCGCTGACGGTGCATCAGGAGCCGGCGCAACTCGCCGCCGCGACGATCGAGATGGCGGCGACGCTGATGGCGGCGGGGATCGACACCGATCGCGCGATCCTGTTCAACCAGGCGCGCGTCCCCGCCCATTCGGAGCTCTGCTGGCTGCTCGGCGGCACCGCGCGTATGGGCTGGCTCAACCGCATGACCCAGTGGAAGGACAAGGCGGGCAAGAACCGCGAAGGCGCGAGCGTCGGCCTGTTCACCTATCCCGTGCTTCAGGCCGCCGATGTGCTCGTCTATCAGGCGACCCACGTGCCCGTGGGCGAGGACCAGAAGCAGCACCTCGAACTCGCGCGCGACATCGCGACCAAGTTCAACCTCGACTTCGGCGTCGAGCTCTTCCCGCTGCCCGAGCCGATCATCCCGGCCGAAGCGCCGCGAATCATGTCGCTGCGCGACGGCACGGCGAAGATGTCGAAGTCCGACCCCAGCGACATGAGCCGCATCAACCTGATCGACGATGACGACGCGATCGCGGGCAAGGTGAAGAAGGCCAAGACCGACCCCGAACCGCTGCCCGAGACGATCGAACGCCTCGCCGAACGGCCCGAGGCCCGCAACCTCGTGACGATCTACGCCGCCCTCGAAGGGCGCACCCCGGCCGAAGTGCTGGGCGAGTTTTCAGGGCAAGGCTTCGGCGCCTTCAAGCCGCGCCTGGCCGACCTCACCGTGGCGAAGATCGGCCCGATCCGCGACCGGTTGACGCAGCTACTGGCCGACCGAGGCGAGGTGGCGGCGCAACTCCGCAAGGGCGCGGCCAAGGCGCAGGCGCTGGCCGCGCCTATGCTTCGCGCGGCTCAGGACGCAATGGGGCTTCAGGTGGACTGAGGCCCCGCCGCCTCAATAACGCGGGGTCGCATTGTCCAGTTTGCGGAAATAAGCGACGCGCGCCTTGCGCGTCGGCAGCGCGCGCAGTTCGGCTTCGGCGTTCGGATTGGCTGCGAGGATGCGATTGATCCGGTCGCGGCGAAGGCGCTGCTATTCTTCCCGGTTCGAAGCCCCGATTCGCGGATCGGGATCGTGGCCGAAGCTGTTGCCGATCGCGGGAAGTCCTGCGCCCGATACCATTCCCGGCGTGACCTGCGGTGAAATCTGGGCCGATGCGACCCCGACATGCCAATGGCAACCAGTCCGATCGACGTGCGGTGGATGACGACCTCAACAGGGGCACCTGTGAGGCACAAAGGCTATGGCTGGGTCAACGCGTTGAACAGCGCCCCTATCCTTCGAGCTGGCGCATCAGCCCCCTGACCGCGGTGTCGATCTCCCGGTCCTTGTCGCGCAGTTCCTCGATCCGCTTGACCGCGTGGATCACGGTCGAATGGTCGCGGTTGCCGAACTTGCGGCCGATTTCGGGCAGGCTACGCGTCGTCAGCTTCTTGGCGAGGTACATCGCGATCTGGCGCGGCCGCGCGATCGCGACGGCGCGGCGCTCGGAGACGAGGTCGAGCTGCTTCACCTCGAAATGCGCGGACACCGCCTTCTGGATCTCGTCGATCGTGATGCGGCGCTGCGGGCCCTTCAGCACCTCGCCCAGCGTCTGGAGCGCGAAGTCCATCGTTACCGCCTCGCCAATGAGCTGGGCATAGGCGACGAGGCGGTTGAGCGCCCCCTCCAGCTCGCGGATGTTCGCGGTGATTCGCATCGCAAGCAGCTCGAGCACCTCGTCGGGCACGCTCACCTGCGGCATGTCAGCCAGCTTCGCGGCGAGGATCGCCCGCCGAAGCGCATATTCGGGCGGACGGATGTCGGCGACGAGGCCAGAGGCGAGCCGGCCGACCAGCTTGGGGTCGATCCCTTCAAGCATCCGCGGGCTGCGATCAGCGCAGATGACCAGTCGCTTGCCCATCGTCATGAACTCGTTGACGGTGTGGAAGCACTCCTCCTGCGTCGAATCCTTGCCGGCGATGAACTGGAGGTCGTCGATGACGAGCAGGTCGACGCTGCGCAGTCGCGCCTTGAACGCGAAGGTATCGCGCTCGCGCACCGCCTTCACGAACTCGAACATGAAGCGCTCGGCCGGCATGTAGATCGCGGTGCCCGCGGGATGCGCCTCCAGAAACGCGTGGCCGATCGCATGGGCGAGGTGCGTCTTGCCCTGCCCCGTCGCGCCGTGGAGGTAGAGCGGGCTGAACCGGACCGGTCCCTCCGCGGCGAGCAGCCGCGCGGCGTTGAACGCGACCTGATTGGTCGCATCGGCGACAAATCGGTCAAACGTGAAGCGCGGGTCGAACGCGAATCGCTCGCCCTCGCGTGCGGGCTTGGCGGGCGCCGCGGCGAGCGGGCGATCGGCGCCCAGCACACGCGGCACCGACGGCGCTGGCGCGGCAGTGGTGGCGGGTGATTCGTCGTTGGCGCTCGGCGGCACCAGCGCCTTGGTCGAGGTCTCGACGACGACGCTGCGCACGCTCGGCATCAGCTGCCGGAACTCGAGCCGCAGCCGGTCGCCGAAATGGCTCTTCACATAATTGGTCATGAATGGCGACGGCAGGCCGATGCGCACCGTCTCCTCATCGGAGCCCGCCGCCAGCACCGCCGGCTTCAGCCACTGATCGAAGACCTTCGCGCCCGACTGGCTACGCAGGTTGCGGCGCACCAAGTCCCAGGCATCGACGATCGCCGGCATGGATCGAAGCGGTTCGTTGCCGTGCACGCGCGCAAATCTCCCACGTTCCGCAAAGCACCTGCTTTGCAGCCCTGCCTATAACCAGCGATCGGTTGCCCCCCGCCGGGTCCGAAGAACCCGGCAGTCCCGCTTTCCGACGGAGCCAGAGTGCGTACGACGACGCAGCGGGACGCTCGTTTTGAAAGGGTCGGGGCATCCGATCAAGGCCCGCACGTCAACAAAATGAAATATAAAACGCTTGACTCGAAACGCCGCGGGGTAGCTCGTTCAATGCCGCTAAGTAACTGTTCTTAGGGCTATATTTGAGGTTACCGGAACATTTGCCGCCGCCCGACTCGTGGACTTTCCTTGGCTCTCGATTCGTTCCCCATTTGGGATGCAGCGGGCACGCAAAAGGCCCCGCCGGCGACTGCCGACGGGGCCTTTAAACGGTTCGATCAAGCGATTAGGCGAGCGCCGCGAGACGCTTCGTCAGGCGCGAGAACTTGCGTGCCGCGGTGTTCTTGTGGACGACGCCCTTGGCGACGCCGCGCGCCAGTTCGGGCTGCATCGCGGCCATCGCCGCGGTCGCTGCCGCCTTGTCACCCGACGCGAGCGCCGCCTCGGCCTTCTTCACGAAGGTCCGGATGCGGCTGACCCGCGCCCCGTTGACTTCCGCGCGGCGCTCGTTGCGCCGGATACGCTTCTTCGCTTGCGGCGTATTCGCCATGCCCGTCCTCGAAACCTGTGATGTGAAAGAGCGCCGCCGACGGCCGCACTCGGGAAAGCGCGCCCCTTAACGAAGGCGGTCCGAACGGTCAACCGTCAACGCTGGCATTTCGGGCACCAGAAGGTCGATCTTCCACTCTCGACGCGCCGGCGAATCACCGTCCCGCACCCGCATGCCTGCCCCTCGCGTCCATAGACGCGCCACTGCTTCGAGAAATAGCCGAGCTCGCCGTCGGGCCGCGCATAGTCGCGAAGCGTGGAGCCGCCCGCCTCGATCGCCGCGAGCAGCACCGATCGGACCGAGTCGGCGAGCAGCGCCAGCCGCTTCGTTCCGATCCGTCCGCCCGCGCGCGACGGCGCGATCCCCGCCATGTGCAGCGCCTCGCAGACATAGATGTTGCCCAGCCCCGCGACCACGCGCTGATCGAGCAGCAGCGCTTTCGCCGGCGCGATCCGCCCCTCGAACTGCGCCGCCAGATGCCCTGGCCCGAACGACTCGCCCAGCGGCTCCGGCCCCAGCGCGCCGAACGGCCCCCAGTCCTCGACCTCGGCGGTCGGCACCAGATCGACCGACCCGAAACGCCGCGGGTCGTTGAGCGCCAGCCGCCGCCCCTCGTCCGTCTCGATCAGCAGATGATCGTGCGTCAATGCCTCCGACGGGTCCACCCGCCACCGCCCCGACATGCCGAGGTGGAAGACCATCGTGTCGCCGCGATCGGTATGGATCAGCCCGTACTTGGCCCGCCGCCCCAGCCCCGTCACCCGCGCGCCGGTCAGCCGCTGGCCGAGGTCGGGGGGCAGCGGGCGGCGCAGGTCCGACCGGTTGGCGACGACGCGCGCGATCCGCCGCCCCGCCAGCACTGGGGCGAGGCCGCGCACGGTCGTCTCGACTTCGGGAAGTTCGGGCATACAGGCTTTGGAGCTAGGACGCGGCCCCCCGCCCCGCAAGACTTGGCAGCGACACGCTTTGCGGCCATGGACCGATGCCATGACCGACACCGTCTCCTTCGGCTACGAAGACGTCGCCCCCGCCGAGAAAACCGCCCGCGTGGGCGAGGTCTTCAAGAGCGTCGCCAGCCGCTACGACCTGATGAACGATGCGATGTCGGGCGGGCTGCACCGTGTCTGGAAGGACGTGTTCGTCCGCCGGGTGAAGCCGCGCGGCGGCGAGCACATCCTCGACATGGCGGGCGGCACCGGCGACATCGCCTTTCGCATGGCCCCCTCGGGCGCGTCAATCACCGTCGCCGACATCAACCCCGCGATGCTCGAGGTCGGCATGGGCCGCGCGGCGAAGCGCGGTATCGACGGGCTCGTGTGGACCGAGGCGAATGCCGAGACGCTGCAATTCCCCTACCGCTTCTTCGATGCGTACACGATCGCCTTCGGCATCCGGAACGTCACCGACATCCCGGCGGCGCTCCGCGAGGCACATCGCGTCCTCAAGCGCGGCGGACGATTCTACTGCCTTGAATTCTCGACCACGCTCTGGCCGGGTTTCGCAGAAGTGTACGACGCCTATTCGCACCACCTCGTGCCCAAGCTTGGCAAGGCGCTGGCGGGCGATGCCGACAGCTACAAGTACCTCGTCGAATCGATCCGCCGCTTCCCCGACATGGCCCGGTTCGAGGCGATGATCGCCGAGGCGGGATTCGTGCGCACGTCGGTCGAGCCGATGCTCGGCGGGCTGGTCGCGATCCACAGCGGGTGGAAGATTTGACGGGCCTTCTTTCTCCCCTCCCCGCAAGAGAGCGGAGTGGGTTGCCGATATGACCGCCCCCGCCATCCATCTCTGGCGCCTGCTCAAATGGGGCCGCACGCTCGCCCGCCATGGCGCGCTGACCGGGATCGAGCGCGACCCCAACACGCCGCCCGCCGTCCGCCGCGTCGCGCGGATCGCCCGCTTCGGCGCGCGCGTGCCGAAGCGCCCGGCCTATGCCGACGCCTTCCAGGCGATCGGACCCGCGGCGATCAAGCTCGGCCAGACGCTCGCCACCCGCCCCGACCTCGTCGGCGAGGAAGCTGCGCACGACCTGCTCCGACTTCAGGACGCGCTGCCGCCCGTCCCGTTCGAGGATGTCTGCGCGGTGATGCGGGCGAGCTTCGGCAAGCCGCTCGAAAGCCTGTTCACCGAGATCGAGCCTGTCCCGATCGGCGCCGCCTCGATCGCGCAGGTCCACCGCGCGACCACTACCGATGGCCGCCGTGTGGCGATCAAGGTCATCCGCCCCGGCGTCGAGGCCGAATTCACGCGCGCCATCGACACCTATGAATGGGCGGCGGCGCAGGTCGAGCAGATGGGCGGGGAGGCCGCGCGCCTTCGCCCCCGCCTCGTCATCGACACGTTCAAGCGCTGGACGCTCCGCGAGCTCGACCTGCGACGCGAGGCCGCCTCTGCCTCTGAACTCGCACAGGGGATGACCGCCGAGCCCGATTTCGTTGTCCCCGCGATCGACTGGCAGCGTACGACCGGCAAGGTGCTGACGCTCGAGTGGATCGACGGCATCAAGCTGTCGAACCGCGAGGCGCTGATCGCCGCGGGCCACGACCTGCCTGCGCTTGCCGCCAAGCTCGTGCGCGCGTTCCTGCGACAGGCGATCGCCGAGGGCTTCTTCCACGCCGACATGCACCAGGGAAACCTGTTTGCGCTGCATGACGGGCGGATCGCCGCGATCGACTTCGGCATCATGGGCCGGATCGACCGGCGCGCGCGCGTCTGGCTGGCGGAAATCCTCTACGGCCTCATCACCGGCAACTACCGGCGCGTGGCCGAGATCCATTTCGAAGCGGGCTATGTCCCCCCGCACCACAGTGTCGCCGAATTCGCGACCGCGCTGCGTGCCGTGGGCGAGCCGGTCCGCGGCCTCGCGACCAAGGACATGTCGGTCGGCATGATGCTCGACAGTCTGTTCAACATCACCCGCGACTTCGACATGCAGACGCAGCCGCACCTGCTCCTTCTGCAAAAGACGATGGTGATGGTCGAGGGGGTGGCGACCAGCCTCGATCCCGACGTCAACCTGTGGGACGTGGGCGCCCCCTTCATCGGCGAGTGGATCAGGACCGAGCTGGGGCCGGAGGCAGCGGTGGCGGATCGACTGGTCGAGGATCTGCACACCCTCGCCCGCCTGCCCCGCCTGATCCGCAATATCGAGCGGCAGTTTCCCGATCCGGGCGGGGCGCCCCCCGCGCCGCCGCTCCGCGAAATCGAGGTAATCCGTGTCGGCGGCGGCTGGCGCTATGCGGCGATGGCGGTGCTCGGCGCGGGGGCCGGGATCGCCGCGACGCTGCTGCTGACGTGAGGGCGCGGCCGCCGATCTGGCTGGCGAGCCCCAGCCGGTTCGCGGGTCTGCCACGCGCGCGCGCGCGAATGATCCTTGCCGGCGTCGCGCTGCTCGTGCTCGCCTCCCTCCAGTCGCTGCTGCTGGGCGAAGCCCCCGCTGCATCGGGCGGCGCGGGGGCGAGCGATCTGGCACTCTACGAAGGGATCGTTGCGGGGATGCGCGCCGGGGGCGGTTACTACGACGTCGCCGCCGATCAGCTGCGCGCGCTCGACTATCCGCTCCGTCCGTTCCTGACCTTTCGCGTGCCGACGCTGGCCGTCGTGCAGGCCGCGCTGCCGCCGCTCGCGGTTTTGGCGCTGATGCTGGCGCTGTCGGTCGCCGCGGGCCTCGCCTGGCTCGCGGCGCTGATGGCGCGCGCCTTTACCCGCCCTGCCCCGCTGGTTGCCGCGGCGGTGCTGCTCGCGGGCGGGCTCGTCGCCTTTGTCCAGTGGCCGCTCTGGCCCTTTCACGAGTTCTGGGCCGCGCCGCTGATCGCGCTGTCGCTCGCGATACGCCGCCCCGGCCTGTGGCTGAGCGCCGCGGCGATCGGGCTGGCGGCCACGCTGATCCGCGAAACGGCGGCGCTCTATCTCCTCGTCATGGCGGCCTGCGCGTGGATCGAGGGCGATCGGCGCGAGGCAATCGGATGGGGCACGGCGATCGGCCTGTTCGCGATCGTGCTCGGCTTTCATGCCTGGGCGGCGAGCCAGGCGGTGGGGCCGCTTGATGCGCAGTCGCCGGGCTGGGCGGGGCTCAACGGCCCCGGCCTGTTCGTCCGCGCGGTGTGGCAGTCGAGCGCACTGCAACTGCTGCCGCTTGGCGTCGCCGCGCCGATCGTCGCGCTCGCCGCATTTGGCTGGAGCGCCTGGGCCGACCCGGCGGCGAAGCGCGTCGCGATGACGATCGCCGCCTATGCAATCGTCATGAGCCTCTTCGCGCGCCTCGACACCTTCTACTGGGCGCTCATGGCGACCCCGCTGATCCTCGTCGGGCTGACGTTCCTGCCCGACGCCCTGCGCGACCTCATCGTGGCGACAATGGACACGCGGCGCGTGCGGGTGCAGAGGATCACGCGATGAAGCGGATCCTGCTGATCGTGGGCGGCGGCATCGCCGCGTACAAGGCGTGCGAGCTCATTCGCCTCTGCCGCCGCGCCGGGATCGAGGTGACCTGCGTCCTGACCGAGGGCGGCGCGCAGTTCGTGACCCCGATGACGCTGGCGGCCTTGAGCGAGAACCCGGTCCACACGACGCTCTGGGACCTCAAGGACGAGGCCGAGATGGGGCATATCCAGCTCAGCCGCGAGGCCGACCTCGTCGTCGTCGCGCCCGCCACCGCCGACCTCATCGCGCGGATGGCGGCGGGCATTGCCGACGACCTCGCCAC
The DNA here is from genome assembly GCF_002351485.1 of Sphingomonas spermidinifaciens. Lineage (GTDB taxonomy): Bacteria > Pseudomonadota > Alphaproteobacteria > Sphingomonadales > Sphingomonadaceae > Sphingomonas > Sphingomonas spermidinifaciens. The sequence continues at coordinate 195,724 of NZ_NWMW01000003.1, forward strand.
CACGCTCCTTCTTGCCACCGACAAGCCCGTACTCGCCGCGCCGGCGATGAACGTGCGGATGTGGGGGCATGCTGCCACCCGCCGCAATGTCGCGACCCTCAAGGCCGACGGCGTGACCGTGCTCCAGCCCGACGAGGGGTCGATGGCGTGCGGTGAATACGGCCCCGGTCGCCTGCCCGAGCCGCCGGAGATCCTCGCCGCGATTCAGGCGGCGCTGGCGCCCGACCAACGCCTGTCGGGCAAGCACATTCTCGTCACCGCCGGCCCGACGCACGAGCCGATCGATCCCGTCCGCTACGTCGCCAACCGCTCTTCGGGAAAGCAGGGCTTCGCCATCGCCGACGCCTGTGCGCAGCTTGGCGCGCGCGTGACTCTGGTGAGCGGCCCCGTCGCGCTGCCCACCCCGGCCGGCGTCACCCGCGTCGATGTCGAGACCGCGCGCGAGATGGCTGACGCGGTCGGCGCCGCGCTCCCCGCCGATGTTGCGGTCATGGTCGCCGCCGTCGCCGACTGGCGCGTCGAGGCCGCGGGGCAGAAGCTCAAAAAAGGCGCGGGCGCCCCGGCCCTGTCGCTCGTCCCCAACCCCGACATCCTCGCCGATCTCGGCGCCTCGCCCCACCGCCCGCGCCTGCTCGTCGGCTTCGCGGCGGAGACCGAGCGCGTCCTCGACCACGCCGCCGCCAAGCGCGCCGCCAAGCGCGCCGACTGGATCGTCGCCAACGACGTGTCGGGCGACGTGATGGGCGGCGAGGCAAATACCGTCCACCTCGTGACCGAAACCGGCGTCGAAAGCTGGCCACACGCGCCCAAGGCCGTGGTCGCCCGCCGTCTCGCCCAAAGGATTGCCGATGCGCTCTAGCTTGTCCCTCGCCGCTGCCCTTCTCCTCGCGGGCTGCGCGACGACGACGGCGCGGCAACAGACAAGCGCTCCCGCCCTGCCGCTCGCGGTCGAGACCTATGGCGCGCTGAGACCCGCGCAGGTCCGCAACCTCGTCATCGTTCTTCACGACGACCTCGCGCCCGGCACGCCCGTCGACTATTCGGCCTTCGCCGCACGCGCCGCAGCGACGGTGCCTGCCGGTGCTGCCGTTGTCCTGCTCCGTCCCGGCTATGCCGATGCCAACGGCCATATGAGTGGCGGGGTGCGCGCGCGCGGGATCGGCGACGGCTATTCGGCCGAGCAGATCCGCCTCGTCGGCGAGAGCGTGCAGGCGCTGGCGGCGCGCTACCGCAACGCCCGCACGATCCTCGTCGGCGATGGCGGGGGCGCGGTGCTGGCGGCGAACGTCGCGGCGATGCGACCGTCGCTCGTCGGCTCGATGCTGCTGGTCGGCTGTCCCTGCGCATTGCCCGAATGGCGCAAGCACATGGCGCGGCGCAATCCGGGCTTTGCCGAGGAGGTCGACAGCCTCGACCCCCTGCAGACGGTGGGTGGCATCGCCCCCAGCGCGCGCATCGCCCTCGTCTCTGGCGGCGACAAGGCGCGCGTCCCCGCCCGCATCGCCCGCCTCTATGCCGAGGCGCTGACGCTACGCGGCATCGCCGTCGAGTATCGCGTGGTCGAGGGGGACGGGGCCGATCTCCTCAGCAACAACGAAGTAACCCAGTTGCTTGCGCGGCTTGCGGACAGCGCGGCAAAGACGGAGCCGAGGACATGAGCACCGGCCCGATCCGCATCGCGCTCCAGCGCCTGCCGCATGGCGACGGCCTGCCGCTTCCTGCCTATGCAACGGCGGGTGCCGCTGGCCTCGACATCGTGTCCGCCGAGGACGTAACGCTGGCGCCCGGCGCGCGTCACGCCGTCGCCACCGGTTTCGCGATCGCCATTCCAGAGGGCTATGAGGTGCAGGTCCGCCCGCGATCGGGCCTCGCGCTCAAGCACGGCGTCACCTGCCTCAACACGCCGGGGACGATCGACAGCGACTATCGCGGCGAGGTGAAGGTAATCCTCGCCAATCTCGGCAGCGAGCCTTTCGTCGTCGTGCGCGGCGAACGGATTGCCCAACTCGTCCCCGCCCCGGTCCAGCGCGCCGACTTCGCCGAGGTCGAGCGCCTCGACATGACGCTGCGCGGCGCGGGCGGGTTTGGCTCGACGGGACAGTGAGCGGTGCGCTGCCCCTGATGATCGCGGTGGCTGTGGCGCAACAGGCGGCGCCCCCGCCGCTGCCGCTGCCATCGAGACGGGGTCAGGTGATCGCCTGGGACACGCTGCCGCCCGTCCCGTACCGCACGCCACCGGTGATGCTGCCAGAGATGATGGCGTTCGTGTCGGGCGAGGTCGGGTCCAACCGCTGCCGGTTCGCCGGCGCCACGGCTGCCCGCGGCGAGGTGGTGGTCGATGTGGCGATGCTGGTGACGCCCGACATGGGGCCGAGGCTGACCATCCCACGTGCGATCGATTGTCCGACGGTCGAGCAATATGCCGCCGGCCTGGTCCTGAGCTTCGCGCGCAACAATTTGCCGCCGCGGGCGATGGTGCCGCAATGGTATCGCGCGACGCTGCGGTTCCGATGGCCGGGCTGAACGACGCGCAGCTCGATCGGTACGCCCGCCACATCGTCCTGCGCGAGATCGGCGGCGGCGGTCAGGCGCGGTTGCTGGCGGCGCATGTCGTCGTGGTGGGCGCAGGCGGCATCGGGTCGCCGGCAATCCAGTATCTCGCCGCCGCGGGGGTCGGTCGGCTTACCATCATCGACGACGATGCGGTTGATCGCTCGAACCTCCAGCGCCAGACGCTGTTCACCGAAGCCGATCTGGGCGCGCCCAAGGCCGGGCGCGCGGCGGCGGCGGCGATCCGGCTCAACCCGGATGTGCGCCCGACACCCCTCTCCACGCGAATTGACGCGGACAACGCCGCCGAGCTGATCGCCGGCGCCGACGTCGTGCTCGACGGCTGCGACAACTTCGCGACGCGCCTCGCCGTCGCCGATGCGACGCACCTTGCGCGGATCCCGCTCGTATCGGCGGCAGTGACGCAGTTCGACGGCCAGCTCGGCGTCTATCGCGGGTGGGAACCGGGCAAGCCCTGCTATGCCTGCGTCGTCGGCGACGCGCCCGAGCGGCCGGGGACAAGCTGCGCCGAGGTCGGCGTGCTCGGCGCAATGGCGGGCGTGATGGGCAGCATGGCCGCGCTCGAGGCAATTCGTGCGATCGTGCCCTTCGGCGAGGACATGGCCGGCCGCCTGCTGATCGCCGACGCGCTGACGATGCGCTTTCGCACGCTGTTGGTGCCAAAGGATCCCGGCTGCCGGCACTGCGGCTGAACGCCCCGCATGTAGCGAGAGCTGCTCGTGACCTCAGCTTTCTCTGGGATGAGAATCGTGGCCAGCTATCGCGCCCGGACCAAAATCGCCTGCCAGTCTCCGTCAGCCGGCCGCTCACGCGCGGCAAGCAAAGTGTCGAGCCGTCCCGCCTCGGCCACCCGCCCCGCTTCCGCCGCCATCGTCGCCGCGCGGTCGCGCCAGCCCGGATGCGTCGCCGACCTCAGCCCACCGGCCCGCTTTGGCCCGAACGTCCGCCAGAACCGGCCCGCCAGCGCCGGATCGTACCCGGCTTTCGCAAGGATGTGGACGGAGAGGATATCGGCCTCGACCTCGGTCTGCTTGAACAATCCCGCGTTTCGACCGATCCCCGACAGCAGCCCGCGGCGCACCCCCGCCGAGTCGAGCCGGCGGCGATGCTCGAGAACGTTGTGCGCCAGCTCGTGCGCGAGCAGCACGGCCACACCGTCGTCGTCCAGTTCGTTCATCAAGCCGGCGCTGATCTGGACCAGGATGCCATCGGCGCTCGCCTCGACCGCGTCGGAATCCCGCTGTTCGAAGCGGGCGCGGCACATCGCCACAGGGGCCAGCGTCGCCGACAGCGTTGCACCCGACCGTTCGAGCACGAGCCGGAGCGGGGCGCTTGGCGGCAGCGTGGCGGCGAACCGGTCGAACGCCGCCAGCGGCGCCGTCGCCTTTGTGTCGCTCGGCAGCGGCGCCAGCGTCGCGGTCGATCGATAGCCGATCGACCCGATCGAATCATCGGCCCTCACGCCAGCACGGGCAGCTGCACCACCCGGCACGATGCCCGCAACGCCGATCGGTGACGTGAATCCGAAATGAGCGATCGCTGCGGCGCGCGCGTCGCCGAGATACTGATCCGGCCCGTGGATCGCGATGCCCAGCGCAGGCTGCACGGTGCGGCACCACGGCGCGGCCGCGACGGCCAGTCGTTCACCAAGCGTCTGCAGCCGGGTGTCGGCAGCACGCAGCGTTTCGAAGACCGGACGATAGTCCTCGGCCGCAACCGATGGGGGCCCTATCAGCGTCAGCGCGACCGCCGCCACAAGCTTGCAGAGGCGTCTGAGGCGCACCATAGGGGCAGGCTGGTTCATCTACCTCGCCTTAGCCCGGCACGGCCGCGAACTGAAGTGCCGGACCCCGACGGAGCCCTTTCTCGTCAACATGTTGAAGCGCCTGATTAAAGCGGTTTCGTCAAAGCCCGCTGGCCCCGATGCCGCGATACCACCCGGCATGCGTGTCTATGCGATCGGTGACGTGCATGGCCGTCTGGACTGCCTCGATGCGCTGCTCGCGATGATCGACGCCGACGACGCGGCACGTGGACCTGCGGACACACAGATCGTGCTCCTCGGTGACCTCGTTGACCGCGGCCCCGATTCGGCGGGTGTCGTCGAACGGGCGATGACCCTGGCGCGCGAGGGGCGTACCGTCCGCGGACTGAAGGGCAATCACGAAGAGATGTTCCTCGCGGCACTGGCGGGCAACGAGCGGGCGATGCGCGGCTTCGCCCAGTTCGGCGGACGCGAAACCCTGCTGTCCTATGGCATGTCGCTGAGCGACTATAACGAGTATCTCTATCCTGAACTGGTCGAGGCGGCCCAGCGTATCGTGCCGCCAGCGCATCTTGCCTATCTTGACGCGCTCGAAGACATGATTGAGATTGGGGATTATCTGTTCGTTCATGCCGGTATTCGACCCGGCATAGCTTTTAGCGCGCAGAAAACCGAAGATCTGCGATGGATTCGACGCGAATTTCTGGAGCACCGCGGCGATCTGGGTCGCTTCGTCATTCATGGCCACACAATTACGCCCGACGTGGACATCCGCGCCAATCGCATCGGTATCGATACAGGTGCCTACGAGAGCGGCCGCCTGACGGCGATCGGTCTGGAGGAGCGGGCACGCTGGTTCCTGCAGACTTCCTCCACGCTAGATATTTAGTGGAACAAACGCGACAAAAGGCGACTTAGCCCCTTCAACGAGCGCGTTGCCGGCTTGCCGCGGCGCACAAGTTGCGCTAGAGCCGGCTGCCATCACAGGCGGTTGGCCGTCTTGAATGATTTAATGCGTCTGCGGCCAACCGGTGACGCAACTTTTACAAAGGGAGTGTTTCTGATGCGTGTTGCAAAGATCCTCGCAACTGCGGCTATGGTTTCGATGACCGCTGCTCCGGCGATTGCCGCGAACAGTGCGTCGAAGCTCTCGGTTGCGCAGGCCAAGACCGTCCGCGCGTCGAGCGACTCGCGCGACGCGAACAAGGCGGTTGGCTCGGGTGTGATCATCGGTGTCGTGGCGGCTGCCGCGGTTATCGGTGGCATCATCATCGCGGCCGACGGCGACGACTCGGACAGCAACTAAGCTTTCCGGCGTCAGCCAGGCTACGGAAACGGCGGTCCCTCGGGGCCGCCGTTTTTTGTCTGCCGCAGGGCGGACGGGCGGCTCAATCCGGGTATAAGGCGCCCGTGCGTCCGGGGCTGACCGTTGAACCAGAAGCACCAGCAGCAGCTGTTGTCATGCGCGCGCTCACACTGATACTCGCCTCGTCTGACCGTTCGCGCGCGAGCTGCGCCATCGGACTTGCCGCCGCGCAAGCGGCACTAGGCACAGCAAGCCGGCTTCATATAGACGCGCCTGCCATTTCGTTGCTTGCGGACAGCGCGCTAGTCGCCGCACTCGAGGAGGCAGCGGCACTTGGCGTGGCAGTCTCGCTCTGTCCGACCGGCCTTGCCGACGCCGCGATCGACCCGCCGCCCGTGCCCGAGGCCGAGCGCTACGGCCTCGTCACACTGCTTGCTGAGCTTGAAGACGACGCCCGGCTCCTCGTCATTTGACCAACGCGATCTTAACCGATGCTCGTCTAGAGCGCGCGGATGCGTAGCTATCTGTCGATCGGCCTGATCTGCGTCTCGCTCGCCGCCTGTTCGGATGGCGGCAGCGGCAACGAGAGCGACCTCGCCGCCCTCGATGCCGAACTGACCCAAGGCCAGTCGGCGAGCGGCGCCGATCCGCAAGTGATGGCGACGCTGAACGACCCGATCATGGTCGATCCGCAACTCGGCGCAAAGAGCAATGCCGACGCCATCCGCCCGGCGCCCCAACCCTATGCCGCGCCCGTGCCGCACCCCGGCGTCGCCGCGGGCAGCGCCGCGCCCGACGAGAAGCTGCTCGCAGCGCCGGCGCCCAAGCCGCTCACCGATGCCTCGATCCGCCAGTCGATCACCCTCGCCTCGCTTGCCGGGTCACGGCGGACAAAGGCCGCGGCCTGCAACGGCCGGCTGGCCTATTCGGCGAACTGGGCCAACCGTCTGCCCGCCGAACTGCCGCTCCATCCCGACGCGCGCGTGACCGAGGCAGGCGGGGTTGAAGGAAATGGCTGCTCGATGCGCGTCGCCAGCTTCTTCGTCGCCAAGCCGGCGGCGTTGCTGGTCGACTGGTACTATACCCGCGCCGTCCGGGCCGGCTTTTCGGCCGAACATCAGGCCGATGGCGCGACGCATGTGCTGGGCGGCGGGCGGCGCGAAGGCCTCACCTATCTCGTCGTGCTTACCGACCGCGGCGACGGCGGTACCGACATCGACCTCATCACCGGCCGCTGAGTTCCCAAATCCGCCTGCCCGCGCTAGGGGAGCGGCATGGCTTATCTTTTGGTGATGCTGGGCGGCGCGGCCGGCTCGGCGGCGCGCTTCGCCGTAGGGCGAGCGGCGACCGGCGCTTTCGGCCCGAACTGGCCGTTCGGCACGCTGGCGGTCAATATCGTCGGCGGGCTGGCGATGGGGCTGCTCGCAGGCCTGCTCGCGCGGGCGGGCACCGGCGGCGAGAACTGGCGGCTGCTGATCGGCGTCGGCTTTCTGGGCGGTTTCACCACCTTCTCCGCCTTCACGCTCGAGCTCGTCGGCATGATCGAGCGCGGTCAGGCGCTCGCCGGCATCGGCTATGCCGTGCTCTCGGTGATCGGCGCGGCGGCGGCGCTGTTCGCGGGGCTCTATGCCGTCAGGACGCTTGCATGAGCGACGAAAAGGGCCAGGTTCGCCAGTTCACGGTGGACGCCGAGGACGACGGCATTCGCCTCGACCGCTGGTTCAAGCGGCACCTGCCGGAGGCGAGCTTCAACCTCGTCTCGCGCTGGGCGCGGACGGGGCAGCTTCGCGTCGACGGTGCGCGGGCCGACCCCGGCGACCGGCTCGCCACCGGACAGATCCTCCGCGTCCCCCCCGCCGAGCCTGCCGCCGCCACCGCGCGGCCCGTGCGCGAGAAGCGTCCGCTGACCCCCGACCAGATCGCGACCGCCGAGGCGATGGTGATCCACCGCGACGCGCAGGCGCTCGTCCTCAACAAGCCGCCCGGCCTCGCGACGCAGGGCGGCACCAAGACACACGACCATGTCGACGGCCTGCTCGACGCGCTGTCGTTCGAGCGCGAGGACCGGCCCAAGCTCGTCCACCGCCTCGACAAGGACACCTCGGGCGCGCTCCTGATCGCGCGCAGTCCGCGGGCAGCGGCGTTCTTTTCCAAGCGCTTCTCGGGCCGCTCGGCCAAGAAGATCTATTGGGCGCTGGTCGTCGGCGTGCCCGAGATCGCCGACGGCCTGATCGACCTTCCCCTCGCCAAACAGCCGGGCACCGGCGGCGAAAAGATGCATGTCGACGAGGAGAACGGCCAGCCCGCGACCAGCCGCTACCGCGTGATCGAGCGCGCGGGCAACCGCGCCGCATGGGTCGAGCTTCAGCCGCAGACGGGCCGCACTCACCAGCTGCGCGTCCACATGGCGGCGATCGGCCACCCGATCGTCGGCGACGGCAAATATGGCGGGCAGGAAAGCTTCCTGACCGGCGGGATCAGCCGAAAGATGCACCTCCACGCCCGCCGCATCCGCATAGACCATCCCGATGGCGGCAAGCTGGAGGTCACGGCCGAGCTGCCGACGCACTTCGCCGAATCGATGGAGATGCTCGGCTTCGACCCGGCGCTCGGCGACGTTCGCGTCGATGACAGCCCCCCGCCCGCCACGCGCGAGATGAAGAAGGCGAAGGCGCGCGCGCATGCCAAGACGATCCGTAAGGAGCGCCGCGGCGAGCGGCGCGGACGGGGCCGGACTTGAGTGCCCGCCTCGCCGTCTTCGACTGCGACGGCACGCTGGTCGACAGCCAGGCGAACATCTGCCTCGCGATGGAGCAATGCTTCACCGGACACGGCCTGGCCGCGCCGGCCCGCGCTGAAATACGCCGGATCGTGGGCCTCAGCCTGATCGAGGCGATGGCCGCCCTGCTGCCCGATGCCCCGCCCGAGCAGCACCGCGCAATGGCCGAGGATTACAAGCACGCCTTCCAGGCGCTGCGCGGCAATGGCGGCCTCACCGACGAGCCGCTGTTCGACGGCGTGGCCGAGGCGCTCGACGCGTTCGAGGCGGCGGGCTGGCGGCTGGGCGTTGCCACCGGCAAGTCCGACCGCGGCCTGTCGCTGATCCTCGCGCATCACGGCCTGACCGGCCGCTTCGTCACGCTGCAAACGGCCGACCGCCACCCCTCAAAGCCCCACCCCTCGATGCTCCACGCCGCCCTTGCCGAAGCGGGCGCGGCGGCGGAGCGCAGCGTGATGATCGGCGACACCAGCTTCGACATGGCGATGGCCGTGGCAGCCGGCGTCAGGCCGATCGGCGTCGCCTGGGGCTATCACAACGCACACGAGTTGCGCGACGCCGGCGCGCTGGTGGTGGCGGACCATGCGGGCGAGTTGGCGCGGCTGGCGGCGGGGACGTACTGAGCGGCGGGTTCGCGGATGCGGTCGATTGGTTGCCCCCCGAACCGGCGATCGAAGTAAAAAGGATATTGTCTGCTAGCTGCCTTTCATCAAGCCTGCTCGATAGGGTAGAACTAATCTATGGCGATGGATGAAGTGTTTGCAGGACAATCGCGGGACCGATTTCCATTCGTTGAGTGGCTCGAACTTACGACTCCGCTTCCGCCTCGTATCGGCCACTTCTTCATGGCCTCTTCAGCGACGCTCCCTCACGTGCGGCGGTCGCAATCGTACGATGCCGGCGGAGTTCGACTTATTGCTCATTCCCCCCGACTGGCGCCGCCAGCCCCGCCCGCCTATCTTCGCCCCATGACCCACCCCCGCCTCGTCCCGTGACCCCGCCCCGCGATCCGGCGATCGGCCGCTATTACCTGATGACGCTTGCGCGGATCGTGCCGGTGGCGGGGGCGCTGTTCGGGCTCGTCATCATGGGGCGGGCGACGCAGTTGCCGCAGCAGATCCTCGGCCTCGCCATCGTGCTCGCGGCGCTGTGGGTGATGGCCACGCTGCCGCGCGCGCTCGCGCGCAAATGGCGGACGCCGCCGGCGCCATGAAGCGGTTTTGGACGGAGGTGGCGGTGGTGCCGGGGTTCGGCATCACCCTCGACGCGCGGCCGGTGCGCACGCCGGGCCGCACGCCGCTCGAGCTGCCGACACGCGCGCTGGCCGAGGCAGTCGCCGACGAGTGGCGGCGCGTCGAGGGCGAGGTGGATCCGCGCGCAATGCCGCTCACCGGCCTCGCCAACGCGGCGATCGACCGGATCGCGCCCGACCCGGTGGCCTTTGCCGCGGGCCTTGCCCGATACGGCGAGAGCGATCTCACCTGCTACCGCGCCGACGGACCCGCGGCGCTGGTCGCGCGGCAGGCGGCGGCATGGGACAAGCTGCTCGACTGGGCACGCGGCCGCTACGACGTGCATTTTGCGGTGACACAAGGGGTCATGCACGTGCCCCAGCCCACCGCGACGATCGCGCGGCTGGGCGACGCGATTGCCGCGCGCGACCCTTTCGAGCTCGCGCCGCTGTCGATCGTCACCACGATCACCGGCTCGCTCGTCATGGCGCTGGCGCTCGCCGAGCGGGCGTTCGATGCGGATGCGATCTGGACCGCGGCGCAGGTGGACGAGGACTGGCAGACCGAGCAATGGGGCGAGGACACGCTGGCGACACAGGCGCGCGACGCCCGGCGCGCGGAGTTCGACGCGGCGGTCCGCTTTCTCGATGCGCTTCGCGACTGACTTGAGCGCCGCCTAGCCAAGCTTGCTTGCGGTGCCGTGTGGATTGGGCGATCCGCACGCCATGCCGCTTCGCCTGTTCAAGCCGCTGCTCGCGGGTGCGACCCTGTCCGAGCGCCTTGTCGCCTGTGTCGGCGCTGGGCTTGGCCTCGCGCTCACCTATCTCGCGGGCCTCCTCGCCCCGCACGGCACGCTGCCCGCGATCGTCGCGCCGCTCGGCGCCTCGGCGGTGCTCGTCTTCGCGGTCCCGGCGAGCCCGCTGGCGCAACCCTGGCCGGTCATTGGCGGCAACACCATCTCGGCGCTGGTCGGCGTCGCGGTGTGGCGGCTGGTGCCTGATCCGGCGGTCGCCGCGGGGGTGGCGGTGGGTGCGGCCATCCTCGCCATGTCACTGCTGCGCTGCCTCCACCCGCCCGGCGGTGCCGCGGCGCTGACAGCGGTGATCGGCGGCGCCGCGGTGCATGAAGCGGGCTATGCCTTCGCCTTGGCGCCCGTGGCGCTGAATTCGGCGGCGCTGGTCCTGGCGGGCCTTGCCTTTCACCGGCTGACACGGCGCGCCTATCCGCACCGCCCCGCTGCGCCGGCCCCCGCAACCCGGCCGCCCGCGATTCTCGCCACCGACATCGACGCCGCGCTGGAGGAAATGCACGAAAGCTTCGACATCGCCCGCGAGGATCTCGACCAGCTCATCGCCCGCGCACAGGCGCACGCGGCGACGCGCGTCAATTCTTGAGCATCGACCGGATGAAGCCGATCAGGCCGGTCTGGCGCGACCGCTTCAACCGCTCGGCGGCGAGGATCGTGCGAACGCACTCGTAGCACTGCTCGACATCGTCGTTGACGAGCACATAGTCATAACCGTCCCAGTGGCTGACTTCGGCGGCGGCGCGGCCCATACGCGCATCGATCACCGCTTCGCTGTCGGTCGCGCGCGCGATCAGGCGGCGGTGCAGTTCCTCCATCGAGGGGGGCAGGATGAACACGCGCACCACGTCGCCCCCGGCGATCTGGAACAGCTGCTGCGCGCCCTGCCAGTCAATGTCGAACAGCACGTCGCGGCCGGAGGCGAGGATGTCCTCGACCTGCTGGCGCGGCGTGCCGTAGCGGTGGTCGAACACGTGCGCCCATTCGAGGAACTCGTGGTTCGCCACCATCGCGCGAAAGCGTTCGAGATCTACGAAATGATAGTCGCGCCCATCGACTTCGCCCGGTCGGATCGCGCGCGTCGTCGCCGATACCGACATCTGAAGGTCGGCATCCTCGGCAAGCAGCTTTCGCGCGATTGTCGATTTTCCCGCGCCTGAGGGCGAGGAGAGGACGAACAGCACGCCCCTGCGCTTCATGCCATGCGGGTCGGACTCGGTGGAATGCGCCATGTCCGCCATTGGCGGGGCGATACGGGCAAGGTCAATCCCCTGCCCGTCCGCACGACATCAGTAGGGCCGCCGGCCCTTGCGCCGGTCGTACATCTTCTTCCCGACATAGGCCGCGCCAAGCACGGTACCGAGCGGCCCCATTCGGCGGAGCAGACCGCCCGCGGCATAGCCGATCGCCGCACCCTTCACACCGCCGCGCCCGTCGCGCCGGTCGATCTCGCGCCCAACCAGCGCACCGATAATCTGTTTGATCATGCCCTTTGCTCCTTGCCGGTAATCGTGTCGAACGCCTGGCCGATCCCGCGCAGCACGGCCCAGCCCACGGCATAGGTCAGCACGACCGGCACCGCGACCTTAAGCACGTTGGCCGTGACGGCACCGATGATCGCGCCGTCGCCGACACCGTCGTCGCCGCTCATCCCGTCGATCGCCGCGCCGACGACCGCACCGATGGTGGTGGCACCCATGTGAAAAGCCCTTCCTTGCGTTCGCTCGCGATTGCAAACGGCGGCGTCCGGCGAGGGTTCCGTCAACGCCCGACCATCGCCTCCGGCCGGACGACGCGATCGAACGTCGCCTCGTCGACCAGCCCGAGCGCCAGACCCGCCTCCTTCAGCGTCAGGCCCTCGGCATGTGCGTGCTTGGCGATCTTGGCCGCATTGTCGTAGCCGATCTCGGGCGCGAGCGCCGTCACCAGCATCAGCGAGCGCTCGACGAGCTCGGCGATCCGTCGTTCGTTCGCCTCCAGCCCCTCGATGCAGCGCTCGGCGAAGCTCTCCATCGCGGTCGCGAGCAGATCGATCGAGCGCAGCACATTGGCGCCGATCAGCGGCTTGAACACGTTGAGCTCCAGATGGCCTTGCAGCCCGCCGATGGTGATCGCTGCGTGATTGCCCATCACCTGCGCGGCGACCATCGTCAGCATCTCGCACTGTGTCGGGTTCACCTTGCCCGGCATGATCGAGCTGCCGGGCTCGTTGGCCGGCAGGTCGAGCTCGCCGAGCCCCGAGCGCGGGCCGGAACCGAGCAGGCGGATGTCGTTGGCGATCTTCGTCAGCGCGACGGCCAGCGTGTTGAGCGTACCCGACAGGTGAACCAGCGGATCGTTCGACGCGAGCGCCTCGAACGCATTCTCGGCGGGTGCGAAGGGAATGTCGGTCAGTGCCCGCATTTCGGCGCAGAAATTGCGCGCGAAGCCGGGCGGCGCGTTCAGGCCGGTGCCGACCGCCGTCCCACCCTGCGCCAGCCGGTTCGTGCCGTGCTCGATCGCCGGCTCGATCCGCCGCCCCGCGCGATAGAGCTGGTTGGCATAGCCCGAAAACTCCTGCCCCAGCGTCAGCGGCGTCGCATCCTGAAGATGCGTGCGGCCGATTTTGACGATCCCATCCCATGCCGCCGCCTTCGCCTCGATCGCGATGCGCATGCGATCGAGCGCGGGGAACAGCCGCCGGTGCGCGGCGAGGCTTGCGGCGATGTGCAGCGCGGTCGGGAAGCTGTCGTTCGACGACTGGCCGCGATTGACGTCGTCATTGGGGTGGACGGGTGATTTGCCGCCGCGCGTGCCCGTCAGCGCCTCGTTCGCGCGGCCGGCGATCACCTCGTTGACGTTCATGTTGGTCTGGGTGCCGCTGCCCGTCTGCCAGATGACGAGCGGGAACTGGTCGTCGAGCGCGCCCGAGGCGACCTCGGCCGCCGCTGCCTCAATCGCGTCGGCCTTTTCCACCGCCAGCCCATGCCGCCGGTTCACCCGCGCCGCCGCCTGCTTCACCAGCGCCAGCGCATGGACAATACCGATCGGCATCCGCTCGGCCGCGGCGAAGGGAAAGTTCTCGATCGACCGCTGCGTCTGCGCGCCCCAGTAGGCGGCAGCAGGCACCTCGATCGCGCCGATCGAGTCAGTTTCGGTACGGGTGTGGCTCATGCACATTCCTTTTCGAGGCACCGCAGACGATGCGGCGCGCGCCAACAACGCCCGGCCGCGGCATCGGGTCAACACGCCCGATCGTTGGTTCACGGCGATTGGACCGATACCGGTCATCGACCCCTTGCACGCTGCGTCGCACCATGCTGTTGCTTCTGAACAGTACACGTCCCCACCGGAGTTTATGTTGTTCGACACCACCCGAGAGCTCGTCGCCTATGGCCTGATCGCGGCGATCCTCGTTCTGGGCCTTCCCTGGCTGGCAATCACTTTCAACAAGCGTCGGCGTGACAAGCTTCGGCGTCGGGGGATCAAGCGTCACGGCCATTGATCGGGGCCAGGTGCCCTTGCACTCGCCGCTGATCACGGCATGAGCGGGAAATGGACATTCCCGGCATTTACCACGACTGGATCATCTGGATCGGCGACGGCACCGGCCTTCCCGATGCGATCCTGCACATCCATGCGGGGCTGGCGATCCTACTGATCGTGCGACTCGCCTCGCGCAGGTCGCTCGGCTCGTTCATCCCGTTCGCGGCGGTCGTCGTTGCCGAGTTCGGCAACGAGTTGCTCGATTATCTGCACTATGGCCTACGGCTGGACGACACGCTGGCCGACATCGGCAACACGCTGTTCTGGCCGCTGGTCATCAGCTTGAGCGTGCGCCTGCGCCCGATGGTGCTTCACGACTACCGCCCGCGCCAGACCGACGGGGGCGACGACCCTACTTCTTCCGCTTGAAGTCCACCGCGACGACGTTCGAGCCGTCCTCGACGGGTTCAGCGCGCGCCGTCTCCCCGTCGTTCTCGGCGGGTTCGTGCTCGCTTTCCTCGACATCGGAGGCCTGGAAGCGCAGCTCGAAATTGACCGCCGGGTCGTGGAAGCCGGTGATCGCGGAGAAGGGGATGTCGAGCATCGACGGCACCTGATTGAAACTCAACCCCACGCTGAAGCGCGTGTCGCTGACCTTCAGGTCCCAGAAGCGATGCTGGAGGACGATCGTCATCTCGTCAGGAAAGCGGTCGATCAGCCGCTGGGGAATGTCGACGCCGGGTGCCTGCGTCTTGAAGGTGATGTAGAAATGGTGGTTGCCGGGCAGCCCGCCGGTCTGGGCCACCGAACCGAGCACGCGGCCAACGACGGCGCGAAGCGCCTCCTGCACGATTTCGTCGTACGGAATCAGGCTGTCGGGGATGGTGCCGCTCATGCCCCTTAGCTAGCGCCCTGCCCGCCGGGGTCAAGGTGGGTGCGGCGTTGCATGGCCCCCGGGAAACGCTATGTGGCGCGCATGCGCACCGCCACCGTCAGCCGCCACACCAGCGAAACGCGGATCGAGGTCGAGGTCAATCTCGACGGCACCGGCCACTATGCGATCGAGACGGGCGTGGGCTTTTTCGACCACATGCTCGAACAGCTCGCCCGCCATTCGCTGATCGACATTCGCCTGAAGTGCGATGGCGACCTCCATATCGACCAGCATCACACCGTCGAGGATTCGGCGCTGGCGCTGGGCGAGGCGGTGGCGAAGGCGCTGGGCGACAAGCGCGGCATCCGCCGCTATGCCGACGCGCACTCGCCGATGGACGAGACGCTGACGCGCGTCGCCGTCGATATCTCCGGCCGCCCGTGGCTCGTCTGGAAGACGGCGTTCAGCCAGACGCGGCTGGGCGAGATGGATACCGAGCTGTTCCAGCACTTCTTCCACAGCTTCGCGCAGACCGCGGGCCTGACGCTCCACGTCGAGACGCTCTACGGCGAGAACAACCACCACATCGCCGAGAGCGCGTTCAAGGGCCTTGCCCGCGCGCTCCGCGAAGCGGTGGAGATCGATCCGCGCAAGGCGGGCGTCATTCCCTCGACCAAAGGTGTGCTCTGACATGATCCGTCCCGCGACGCCGCTGACGCTCGTCCTCATCACCTATACCGACATGGACGCGATCGAGCGACTGCGCCCCGCCCATGTCGAATGGATCCGTGAGGCCATCGACGCGGGCGTGATGCTGCTCGCGGGGCGGCGCGACGATGCGGCGGGCGGCGTCCTCCTGTTCCGCGGCACGCCCGAGCATGTTCGGCCCGTCGCTGAGAGCGACCCTTTCGTGACCGGCGGCGGCGCGACGATCGAGCTGGTGGGCTTTCCCGCGAACCTCGCGGCCGATGCGCTGGCGGGGGTGCTGGGGTGAGCGGGGCTCCTTCTTCACCCCTCCCCTCAAGGCCAGGCGCTTAAGGTGACCACCGCGCTCATCGATTATGGCGCCGGCAACCTCCATTCGGTCCACAACGCCCTCAAGGCCGCGGGCGCCACCGACATCGCCATCACCGCCGACCCTGACGTCGTCGCGCGCGCGGACCGCATCGTCCTGCCCGGCGTCGGCGCCTTCGCCGCCTGCCGCGACGGCCTTGCCGCGCTCGACGGGATGATCGAAGCGATGGAGTCGCGCGCGCTGAACGGTGGCGTCCCCTTTCTCGGCATCTGCGTCGGCATGCAGCTGATGGCGACGACCGGCGAGGAGATGGGCGTCCATGCTGGCCTCGGCTGGATCGAGGGGACCGTCGCGCGCATCCCCGATGCCCCCGGCGTCCGCGTGCCGCACATGGGTTGGAACACCGTCGTCCCCGCCGTGAACCATCCGCTGATCGAGCCGGGCGAGGCCTATTTCCTCCACAGCTATGCCTTTGCCGGCGCCTCGGTGCTCGCGACGACCGAGCATGGCGGGCCGGTCACGGCGGCGATCGGGCGCGACAACCTGATCGGCATCCAGTTCCACCCCGAAAAGAGCCAGCGCTACGGCATCGCGCTGCTCGAGAGGTTCCTTGCATGGCGGCCCTGACGATCTTCCCGGCGATCGACCTCAAGCGCGGGCAGGTGGTGCGGCTGGCCGAGGGCGATATGGATCGCGCGACCGTCTATGGCGACGATCCCGCGGCGCAGGCGGCGCTGTTTGCCAAGGCGGGTGCGGACCATCTTCACGTCGTCGATCTGGACGGTGCGTTCGCCGGCGATTCGGTGAATGGCGAGGCGGTGCGCGCCGCCGTCACCGCCTTTCCCGGCCGGGTGCAGGTAGGCGGCGGCATCCGCGACATGGCCGCGGTCGAGCGCTGGCTGGCGCTCGGCGTCGCGCGCGTCGTGATCGGCACCGCCGCGCTCAAGAACCCCGATTTCGTCAAGGCAGCTGCCGCCGCGCATCCCGACGCGATCATCGTTGCGGTAGATGCCCGCGACGGCATGGTCGCGACCGAGGGGTGGGCCGACGTGTCTGACGTGTCGGTCGAGGACCTCGCCCGCCGGTTCGAGGATGCGGGCGTCGCCGCCCTGCTGTTCACCGATGTGGGCCGCGACGGGCTGCTCAAGGGATGCAATGTCGAGGCGACGGTGGCGCTGGCCCGCGCGGTGTCGATCCCCGTCATCGCCTCGGGCGGGGTCGCGGGGATCGAGGACATCCATGCCCTCCGGCCGCATGTCGAGAGCGGCGTGACCGGCGTCATCACCGGTCGCGCGCTCTATGACGGGCGACTCGACCTCGCCGAAGCGATCCGGGTCGCCGCGGCGTGACGGTCTGCGCGCGCGTCATCCCGTGCCTCGACGTCGCCGAGGGGCGAGTGGTCAAGGGCGTCAACTTCGTCGACCTGATCGATGCGGGCGATCCGGTCGAGCAGGCGCGCGCTTATGACTCGGCGGGCGCCGACGAGCTCTGCTTTCTCGACATCACTGCCAGCCACGAGGCGCGCGGGACGATCCTCGACGTCGTGCGCCGGACGGCGGAGGTGTGCTTCATGCCACTGACCGTCGGCGGCGGGGTGCGATCGGCCGAGGACGCGCGCGCCCTCCTCCTCGCCGGAGCCGACAAGGTGGCGGTCAACTCGGCCGCCGTCGCACGGCCCGAAGTGGTCGCCGATATCGCCGAGCGCTTCGGCAGCCAGTGCGTCGTCGCCTCGGTCGACGCGCGCCGGGTGGACGATCGGTGGGAAGTCTTCACCCATGGCGGCCGCCGCGCGACCGGCATCGACGCCGTCGAACACGCGCTGCGGCTGGTCGAGCTGGGCGCCGGCGAGCTGCTCGTCACCTCGATGGACCGCGACGGGACCCGAAGCGGCTACGACATCGAGCTGATCCGCACCATTGCCGACCGGGTACCCGTGCCGGTCGTCGCGAGCGGGGGCGTCGGTGGCTTGGGCGATCTCGTGGCCGGGATCCGCGACGGCGGGGCGAGCGCGGTGCTCGCCGCGTCGATCTTTCATTTCGGCGAGGCGAGCATCGCTGACGCTCATCGTGCGCTCGCCGACGCCGGCATTCCCGTCCGCTCGCCTGTCGGCTGAGTTGACAGCTTCGGGTCTGGCGTCCTCGCCGGGCCGCACATTTCCGCGATCGGCACGGTCGTTGCTTAATCCTCCGGCAACCACAAACGGGGGATTGCTTATGACCAAGTTCCTGATCGCCGCCGCGCTCGTCGCGATGCCAGCCGCCGCGCTTGCCTATGACGACAAGCCGACCCCGCCGCCGAGCAGCAGCAGCGGTGGGTCGTCGGGCGGCACCGGCAAGCCGACGCCCGTTCCCGCGCCGGCCGCGCTCGGCCTGTTCTCGCTGGGCGTCGCCGGGCTGGCGCTCGCGCGCCGCCGCCGCCGCTGATCGGCTCGCGCCCCTCGCCGGCGCGGCAGGCGTTGACAAGCGACGCCCGTCCCCGCCAGCGAGGGGCATGACCAACAGCGATCCGCTCGACGCGCTCGAAGCCGTCATCCGCAGCCGCCGCGGCGGCGATGCCAGCGCAAGCTATGTTGCCGCCCTGTTCGAGAAGGGCCGTGCAAAGATCGCGCAGAAGGTCGGCGAGGAAGCCGTCGAGACGGCGATCGCCGCCGTCCAGGGCGACCGCGCCGCGCTCAAGGGCGAGGCGGCGGATCTCCTCTTCCACCTGATCGTGCTGCTCGTCGATGCCGGACTTCGCCTCGACGACGTGCGCGCTGAGCTCGCCCGGCGCGAGGGGTTGTCGGGCCTCGTCGAAAAGGCCGCGCGAACCGCGCCGCCGCCGCCCGCTCCGGTCGAACCGCCGCCCCCTGCCGCAGTCCCCCTGCCGCTCGGGCAGGACGAGGGGGCGCCGACCGCCGCACCGCTCCAGTCGGGGTCCGCCGAAACCGGGCGCCCGCGCCCGCTTCCTTCCGCCACCGGAGGCTTCTGATGCCGATCGACGCCACCCGCCCCTATGACGACGCCAACGTCTTCGCAAAGATCCTGCGCGGCGAGATTCCGGCGCGGCGGGTGTACGAGGACGAATTCGCCCTCGCCTTTTACGACATCGCGCCCCAGGCGCCCGTCCACCTCCTCGTCATCCCAAAAGGCGCCTATGTGAGCTGGGACGATTTCAGCGCGCGTGCGAGCGAGGCCGAGATCGCCGGCTTCACCCGCGCGATCGGCCATGTCGCGCGCGAGCATGTCGGTTCGGGATACCGCCTGCTCGCCAACACGGGCTCCGATGCCGGGCAGGAAGTGCCGCACCTTCACGTTCACATCTTCGCCGGCGCGCCGCTCGGCCCGATGCTGGCGCGATAGGCGAGGCGAGTTGTCCATCGCGTCTTTGCGCGTTCCCGTCCTCCTTCCCGGCTCCGCGCCCGCGTTGCGCCACGGCCACAACGCCCGGACAAGTCCGCTTTTGCCGGTTGCAAGCGTAACTTTTGCCACTAGGCTCCGCGCGTTCTAATCCGCGGCGACCACAAGCCGCACCCTAGGGGACAGCTCAATGCTATTCGGGCGCGTGAAGCCTCTCGACGCCATTCTGGCGACCGCCGAAAAGAAATCACTGCATCGCTCGCTGGGCGCCTTCCAGCTGACCATGCTGGGCATCGGTGCCGTCATCGGCACCGGCATCTTCGTGCTGACGGCTGAGGCCGCGCAAAAAGCCGGGCCGGGCATGATGATCTCGTTCATCATCGCCGGCCTTGTCTGCGCGGTCGCCGCGCTCTGCTATGCCGAGATGGCGGCGATGGTGCCCGTCTCGGGTTCGGCCTACACCTACAGCTACGCGGTGATGGGCGAACTGATCGCCTGGATGGTCGGCTGGGCGCTGATCCTCGAATATGCGGTCGCCGCCGGCGCGGTTTCGGTCGGCTGGTCGGGCTACATGATCGGCTATATCGAGCATGCCTTCAGCATCGATATTCCCAATACACTGGTGCTGGGGCCGCTCGACGGCGGGCTCATCAATCTGCCGGCGATGGTAATTGCGGGCCTCGTCACCTGGCTGCTCGTCATCGGCACCAAGGAATCGGCGACGATCAACGCGATCCTCGTCGGCATCAAGGTCATCGCGCTGACGCTGTTCATCATCCTTGCCATCCCGGTCATGCAGATGGAGCAGTTCGAGCCCTTTGCCCCCCTGGGCTTCGGCGGCATCTCGGCCGCGGCGGCGTCGATCTTCTTCGCCTATGTCGGCTTCGATGCCGTGTCGACCGCCGCCGAAGAAACCAAGAACCCGCAGCGCAACATGCCGATCGGCCTGATCGGCAGCCTTGGTTTCTGCACCATCTTCTACATCCTCGTGTCCGCGGGCGTCATCGGCGCCCCTGGCATCAGCGCGCAGCCGGTGATGAGCGCGATCGGCGGCATCCTCGAGCCGGGCAGCCCGCAGCTTGCGCAGGAGTGCGCCGCCCGCGCGGCGGCGGGTGCAAAGGACGTGGTGTGCTCGAAGGAGGCGCTCGCCTATGTGCTGCGCGAGATCGGCTGGCCCCAGATCGGCAATCTCGTCGGCTTGGCCGCGATCCTGGCGCTTCCCTCGGTCATCCTGATGATGATGTTCGGCCAGACGCGCATCTTCTTCACGATGAGCCGCGACGGCCTGTTGCCGGCGATGTTCAGCCGCATCCACCCCAAGTTCAACACCCCGCACGTCATCACCATCCTGACCGGGATCGCGGTGTCGCTATTCGCGGCGTTCTTCCCGGTGGGCGCGCTCGCCAACATCTCGAACTCGGGTACGCTGTTCGCCTTTGCCGCGGTGTCGTTCGCGGTGCTGGTGCTGCGCCGGACCGACCCCAGCCGCAAGCGGCCGTTCCGCACGCCGCTGGTCTGGATCGTCGCGCCGCTATCGATCCTCGGCTGCATCTACCTGTTCTTCAGCCTTGATTCGCACAGCATCATGCTGTTCGCGATCTGGGCAGCGATCGGGTTCGCCGTCTACTTCGCCTATAGCCGGTCGCGCAGCCATGTCGGCCGCGGGATCGTCGACGTGCCGGAGGTAGACAACGACCTGCAGCCGCCGCCGCCGGGCGCCTATACACCGAACTGACCGTTCGCGCCGAACACGAAAAGGCCCCCGCCGCACGCCGCGACGGGGGCCTTTTTACATCAGAAGCGCGCGGTGATCTGGCCGCCGTAAAAGCGCGGTTCCGCCGGAATGAAGGTCGGGATGCCGAACCCGCCGCCGGTATTGCCCGCGTCGAGCAGATAATCCTCGTCGGTCGCGTTGCGGATGAATCCGGCGAGCTCGAACCGCTCCTCGGCGAAACTTACGCCCGCACGCGCGTTGACCAGCGTCACCGGCCCCTGTGACAGCGCGGGGTTGTTGGGCAGCTCGAAGAAGATGCGGCTGCGATAGGTGACGCTGGGCGTCGCGAACAGCCGCATGCCGCCCCCCAGCGGCGCGTCGATCGTGAAGCCCGCGGCCGCCTGCCATTCGGGCTGAAGGCGGAAGCGGTTGCCCGCGAAGCGACCGTTCGCCGCATCCTCGTCGATCCCGCCGTCGATATAGCCTGCATTGCCGAACAGACTGAGCCACGACGTCGGCCGCACGGTCAGCTCGGCCTCGACGCCCAGATTGCTGGCCGTCCCGGCGCTTTGCGTCTGCGTCGATCCGTTGGGCAGCACCACGCTGACCTGGAAGTCATCGTACTTCTGATAGTAGACGCCGAGCGAGCCCGACACCGGGCCGACGCTCCCCTTGATCCCGCCCTCATAGTTCCAGACCGTCTCCTCGGGGACCAGCTGGACGCGCGGACTGACGCGGAAGCTGCCGGGCGTGGTCGGGGCGCGCTGCGCATCGACCTGGACGACGGGCGAGCGGCGCCCCTTCGACACCGTCGCATAGACGTTGACGGCGTCGGACAGGCGGAACAGCGCATTGAAGCGCGGCAGCACCGCGGCATAGCTTTCCTGTCGCCAGAAGGTCTGGCCCGCGGTGTCGATCTGCGTCGGGATCAGCGCGAACGCGGTCGGATTGAGCTGCGGACGCGGCGCCCGCGCATTGAAGCCGGACTTGCGCTGCTCGATCAGCACGCGCGCACCCGCGGTCAGCTCGAGCGCCGGCACCGGGATCCAGGTGACGTCGGCGAACATCGAATAGGCGTCGTTCTCGCCGATATTCTTGAACTCCGAGCTGTAGGGCACCTGCGTCAGTCGCCCGCCCGTCAGCGCCGCTGTCGCCAGCGACGCTTCGACCACGCCGGCCGCGTTGATGCAGCCGAGCGTGCGGACGAGTGGCGCCCCGGCGAGCGCCGTCGAGCATTGCAGGAACGTCCCTTCCTCGCTCGAGAAGGGCACGCGCTGGAAATTGTCCTCGACGAACACGTTCCAGCCGAACTGCGCGCGCCAGCTGGGGTCGCGATAGCTGAAGCGGCCCTCATGGCTCGCCTGCCAGCCGCGCGAATCTTCCGCAAACTCGAGGAACCAGGCGGCAGATCCGTCGGCGTCGAACACCTCGTTGCTGTCGAACTTGCGATAGCCGTTGACCGTGGTGAAGTTCCAGCCGTCGGCGAAATCCCACGAGGCGGTGAGGTTCACGTCATAGACGTCGCGCTTGAGCCCCAGCTGATCTTGCCCCAGCACCTCCGCCGACAGGGGCGAGCCGCCGAGATGCGCGACGCCGAAAGGGTTGCCCGGCCCCGCCTCGGTCGGCAGGCGGCGCGAAACGAAGGGCGTGCCGCCGTTGCGCTGCCGGTCATAGGTGCCGATCAGGTCGATCGTCAGGTCCTCGGTCGGCGTGAAGCGCAGCGATGCGCGGACGCCGAGCTGGTCCTGCGCATAGAGCTCATCCTCCTGCCGCGGCGACAGATTCTCGACATAGCCGTCACGCTGCCGCCATTCGAAGGCGATGCGTCCGGCGACCTTGTCGTTGCCGGCGTTGAGGAAGCCCGACACCAGCGCCTGATCGAAATTGCCATAGCCACCGGTCAGCGCGCCTGAAAAGCCGGGCTTCGGCCGGGCGGAGGTCAGGCTGATCGCGCCGACCGCACTCGCGGTGCCGAACAGCGTCGCCTGCGGCCCCTTGATGACCTCGACCCGCTCGAGATCGTAGATCGCCTGATAAGACCCACGCGAGCGCGAGATATCGACGCCGTTGTAATAGAGCGTGACGCGCGGCCCCTGCTGCGCCGAGCCCGAGTCCGAGGTAATGCCACGGATCACGATGCCGGGGTTGTTGGCGCTCTGCTCCTGGATGTTGAGGCCGGGGATATAGTTGGACAGCTCGTCGAGGTCACCGACGCCCAGCTCGCGGATCCGCTCGCCCGACACCGCCGAGATGGTGATCGGCACGTCCACGGCGCGCTGCTCGATCTTCTGCGCGGTGACGAGGATGTCGTTCGAGCCGTCGGCGCGCGCATCGGGCGCAGCCGCATCCTGAACCGGCGACTGGGCCAGCGCGGGGCCGGCGACCGAG
Organism: Sphingomonas spermidinifaciens; assembly: GCF_002351485.1. Lineage (GTDB taxonomy): Bacteria > Pseudomonadota > Alphaproteobacteria > Sphingomonadales > Sphingomonadaceae > Sphingomonas > Sphingomonas spermidinifaciens. The sequence goes on from NZ_NWMW01000003.1 coordinate 218,973, forward strand.
GCGAGGAGCAGCGTGGCCGTGGAAAGGCGCAATCTCATAAAAACCCCCTTGTTATGGTTCGGGGGCGCGTTGCGCGCGGTGCGTGAACGCTGCGCTGCAATATGATGACGGAGGCGTGACGGCTCGTCGAGAGCGTTACTTCACTTCGTCACATTCCAAGCGAAACCGCAATCCTGCTCCGTAAAGGTTCAGGCCAGCGCCGCCCGCACCGCGTCCGCCAATTCGGGCCGGACGATCATCAGGTCAGGGAGATAGACGTCGGAATTGTTGTAGGTGAGCGGCGTGCCGTCGAGCCGCGTGCAGACCAGCCCGTGTGCGAGCGCGACGGCGACCGGCGCCATCGAATCCCACTCATACTGCCCGCCCGAGTGGAGGTAGAGCTCGGCCTCTCCCGTCACCACCGCCATCGCCTTGGCCCCCGCCGACCCCATTGGTACGAGTTCGGCGTTCAAAGCCTCGGCCACGGCGAGCGCCTCGGCCGGCGGGCGGCTGCGGCTGACGACCATGCGCGGGCGGGCGGGGACCGGCGGCAGCGGCTGCGGCCGGTCGGACCGGAGCACCCGCCCCGCCCCCGGCAGGGCCACCGCGCCGACGCTCGGCACGCCGTCCATCGCCAGCCCGACATGCACCGCCCAATCGGCGCGTGCCTCGCCATATTCGCGCGTGCCGTCCACCGGATCGATGATCCAGACGCGCGACTTCGCCAGGCGCGTGCCATCGCACTTCATTTCCTCGGACAACAGACCATCCTCGGGCCGCGCGGCACGGATCGCGTGGACGAGAAACTCGTTGGCCGTGCGATCCCCCGCCGCGCCCAGCGCCTTGCCCGCGAACACGCCGGAACCTCGCACTTCGAGCAAGAGACGCCCCGCAACCTCCGCCAGATGCGCGGCAAGGTCGCCGTCGGTCATGGCACCAGCCTCGCCACGATCAGCTCGGCGGCTTCCTCGGCGGTCATCGCGGTCGTGTCGATGCGGATCTCGGGCGCCTCGGGCGGTTCATAGGGGCTGTCGATGCCGGTGAAGTTCTTAAGCGCGCCCGCGCGCGCCTTGGCATAGAGGCCTTTCACGTCGCGCGCCTCCGCCTCCGCCAAAGGCGTGTCGATATGGATCTCGACGAACTCGCCCGGCGCCATCATCGCGCGCACCATCTCGCGCTCGGCGCGGAACGGCGAGATGAAGGCGGTGATGACGATCAGGCCGGCATCGGTCATCAGCCGGGCAACCTCGCCCACCCGGCGGATATTCTCGACGCGATCGGCATCGGTAAAGCCCAGATCCTTGTTGAGGCCGTGACGCACATTGTCGCCGTCGAGCAGGAAGGTGTGGCGGTTCATCCGCGCCAGCTTCTTCTCGACCAGATTGGCGATCGTCGACTTGCCCGCTCCCGACAGGCCGGTGAACCAGAGCACCGCGGGCTGCTGGTTCTTGAGCGCGATGCGCGTCTCGCGCGTCACGTCGGTCGCCTGCCAGTGAACATTCTGCGAGCGACGGAGCGCGAAGTTGAGCATTCCCGCCGCCACGGTGGCGTTGGTCAACTTGTCGATCAGGATGAAGCCGCCGAGCGTCTTGGACGCCTCATAGGGCTCGAACCCGATCCGCCGGTCGGTCGCGATCGTCGCGACCCCGATCGCGTTGAGCTCCAGCGTTTTCGCAGCAAGCTGTTCCAACGTATTGACGTTGATCTGGTATTTCGGCGCCTGAACCGTCGCGCTCACGGTCTGCGTGCCGAGCTTCAGCCAATAGGCGCGGCCCGGCAGCAGTTCCTCGTCGGCCATCCACACGATCGTCGCCTCGAACTGGTCGGCGACCTCTGGGGGCGCATCGGCAGCGGCGATCACGTCCCCGCGCGAGCAGTCGACCTCGTCGGCCAGCGTCAGCGTGACCGATTGGCCCGCCACCGCCTGCGGCAGGTCGCCCTCGAGCGTCACGATCCGCGCGACGCTCGTGACCTTGCCCGAAGGGAGCACGCGCACCCGGTCGCCCGGCCGGACCACGCCGCCCGCGATCAGCCCGGCGAACCCGCGAAAGTCGAGGTCAGGGCGATTGACCCACTGCACCGGCATCCGGAACGACCCCGCTGCATCGCGCGCGGCGTCGACCTCGACGCTTTCGAGATGCTCGATCAGGCTAGGTCCGGCATACCAGGGCGTGTTCTCGCTCGCGCCCGCGACATTGTCGCCGCGAAAGCCCGACAGCGGGATCGCGGTGAACTCGCCGATCCCGATCTTCGCGGCGAACTCGCGATAATCGGCAACGATCGCGTCGAAGGTCGCGCGGTCATAGCCGACCAGGTCCATCTTGTTCACCGCCAGCACGATGTGACGGATGCCCACGAGGTGCGCGAGATAGCTGTGCCGCCGCGTCTGGGTCAGCACGCCCTTGCGCGCGTCGATGAGGATAACGGCGAGGTCGGCGGTCGAGGCGCCGGTCACCATGTTGCGCGTGTACTGCTCGTGACCGGGCGTGTCGGCGACGATGAACTTGCGCCGCTCGGTCGAGAAGAAGCGATAGGCGACGTCGATGGTGATCCCCTGCTCGCGCTCGGCCGCCAGACCGTCGACGAGCAGCGCGAAGTCGATCTCCTGCCCTTGCGTCCCTACGCGGCGGCTGTCGGCCTCGAGCGAGGCAAGCTGATCCTCGAAAATCGTGCGAGAGTCGAAGAGCAAGCGCCCGATAAGCGTCGATTTTCCATCATCGACGCTGCCACAGGTTATGAAGCGCAGCAGCGACTTGTTCTGATGCTGTGCGAGGTACGCCTCGATATCGTCGGCGATGAGCGCGTCCGGGGTGTAGGCGGTCATGCGCCAATCCCTTCATCCCGGCGCAAGCTGAGATCACCGATCTTTTGCGGCGCACTGGTGGCACGCGTTCCGAGCTTTCGCTGCGGTGACGATCGAGGGATGCACCTCATCAGAAATACCCCTCCTGCTTCTTCTTCTCCATCCCCGCGCCGCCGGCATCCTTGTCGATCACCCGCCCCTGCCGCTCGCTGGTGGTGGTAAGCAACGTCTCGCGGATCACGTCGGTCAGCGTCGCCGCCTCGCTCTCGACCGCGCCGGTCAGCGGGAAGCAGCCGAGCGTGCGGAAGCGGATCGACCGTTCGGTGATCGGCAGCTTGCGGCCGAGTACCCGCTCCAATCGCGCCTCGTCATCGGCCATGAACAGCTGGCCCTCCCACTCATAGGTCGGGCGCGGGGCGGCGAAATAGAGCGGGACGATCGGCACGTCGTTCAGCTGGATGTACTGCCACACGTCGAGCTCGGTCCAGTTCGAAATCGGAAAGACGCGGATGCTCTCCCCCTTGGACTTCATCGCGTTATAGAGGTTCCACAGCTCAGGCCGTTGATTTTTCGGGTCCCAGCGATGATTGGCCGAGCGGAAGCTGAACACGCGCTCCTTTGCGCGGCTCTTCTCCTCGTCGCGGCGCGCACCGCCGAACGCGGCATCAAAGCCATATTTATCGAGCGCCTGCTTCAGCCCCTCGGTCTTCCAAAGGTCGGTGTGGAGCGCGCCGTGATCGAACGGATTGATGCTCCGCGCCTCCGCCTCCGGGTTACGATAGACGAGGAGTTCCATCCCGCTCTCGCGTGCCATCCGGTCGCGCAGATCGTACATCGCCCGGAACTTCCACGTCGTGTCGACATGGAGCAGCGGAAAGGGCGGCGGCGCGGGGTAGAAGGCCTTGCGGGCGAGATGCAGCATCACCGCCGAATCCTTGCCCACCGAATAGAGCATCACCGGCCGCTCGGCCTCGGCCGCCACCTCTCGCAGAATGTGGATGCTCTCGGCTTCGAGACGCTGGAGATGCGTCAGGCGGGCGGGGTCGGTCGGCAACATGGTGACCGCGAGATAGGCACACGGGCCACCCATCGGGAGCAAGGATTTGTTGGGGGAAGCGAAGCGATCACCTCCCCGCCCGACCGATCAGGCTCGCGCGTCCACCAGTCCCTCGCTGTTGTGGCGCAGCGCCTTCAGCACGGTATCGACGATATGCGCGGCGTTCAGCCCCGCCTCGTCATACTGCAGCTCGGGCTTGTCCTGGTCCTGGAAGCGGTCAGGAAGGCGCATCGTGCGCAGCTTGAGGCCCGCGTCGATCAGCCCCTGATCGCTGGCCATCGTCAGCACATGCGCGCCAAGGCCGCCGATCGCATTCTCCTCGATCGTGACCGCCACCTCGTGCGTCGTGAGCAGGCGGCGAATCAGCGCCTCGTCGAGCGGCTTGGCGAAGCGCAGGTCGGCGACCGTGGTCGACAGCCCCTTTGCCTCGAGCGCCTCGGCAGCCTTCAGCGCTTCGCCCAGCCGCGTACCGAGCGACAGGATGGCGACGCTCTTGCCCTCGCGCACGACGCGGCCCTTGCCGATCTCGAGCTTCTCCGGGACGACGGGCAGGTCGATGCCGATGCCGTTGCCGCGTGGATAGCGGACCGCGACCGGCCCGCTGTCATGCTCGGCCGCGGTGTAGGTCATGTGGACCAGCTCGGCCTCGTCCGCCGCGGCCATCACGACGAAATTGGGCAGCGACGCAAGGTAAGTCACGTCGAAGCTGCCCGCGTGAGTCGCCCCGTCCGCGCCGACCAGCCCGGCGCGGTCGATCGCGAAGCGGACCGGCAGGTTCTGGATCGCCACGTCGTGAACGACCTGGTCATAGGCGCGCTGGAGGAAGGTCGAGTAGATCGCGCAGAACGGCCGCATCCCCTGTGCGGCCAAGCCTGCGGCGAAGGTGACGGCGTGCTGCTCGGCGATACCGACATCGAAGGCACGCGTCGGATGCGCCTGCGCAAACTTGTCGACGCCGGTGCCCGAGGGCATCGCCGCGGTGATGGCGCAGATGCGCGTGTCGGTCTCCGCCAGCTTCGCCAGCGTCTCGCCGAACACGTTCTGGTAGGAGGGCGGCCCCGGCGGCGCCTTGGCCTGCGCGCCGGTGATGACGTCGAACTTCTGGACGCCGTGATACTTGTCCGCAGCGTTCTCGGCGGGGGCGTATCCCTTGCCCTTCTTGGTCACGACATGGACGAGGATCGGGCCTTCCTCCGCGTCGCGCACATTCTCGAGCACGGGGATCAAGTGGTCGAGATTGTGGCCGTCGATCGGGCCGACATAATAAAAGCCCAACTCCTCGAACAGCGTGCCGCCCATCGTCATCCCGCGCGCGAACTCGTCGGTCTTCTTGGCGGCGCTGTGGATCGGACGCGGCAGCTTGCGCGCGAACTTCTTGAGCGTTTCGCGCAGGCCCAGGAACTCGCGGCTCGACACGATCCGGCTGAGATAGGCCGACAGCCCGCCCACTGGCGGCGCGATCGACATGTCGTTGTCGTTGAGAATGACGACCAGGCGATTGCCCGCCTGCTCGGCATTGTTCATTGCCTCATACGCCATGCCCGCCGACATCGCGCCATCGCCGATCACCGCGATCGCCTTGCCTGGCGAGCCCGTCAGCTTGTTGGCGATCGCAAAACCCAGCGCCGCCGAGATCGAGGTCGAGCTGTGCGCCGCGCCGAAAGGATCGTATTCGCTCTCGGTCCGCTTGGTGAAACCGGAGAGGCCGCCGCCGGTGCGTAGCGTCCGGATGCGGTCGCGCCGTCCGGTCAGGATCTTGTGCGGATAGCATTGGTGGCCGACGTCCCACACCAGCCGGTCGCGCGGCGTATCGAACACATAATGGATCGCCGTCGTCAGCTCGACCACGCCCAGGCCCGAGCCCAGATGCCCCCCCGTCGTGCCCACCGCGGAGATCGTTTCTGCCCGCAGTTCGTCGGCGAGCTGGCGAAGCTGGGCAGGCTTCAGGCGACGGAGTTCGGCGGGGGTCGGGACCGTGTCGAGCAGCGGCGTGTCGGGCAATTGTGACATTTCCGGTGTCTACCGTATCGAACCGGGCGTGTCGATTGTCGGACGGGCCGACTTTGGACGGTGATTCAGCCTTCCGCCTGCGCGCAATCGGCGCAGAGCCCGCGCACCTCGACGATCGGCCGCCGCGCGACGAAGCCGCGGTCGCCCGCCACCTCGCGTACCATTGCGGTCACGCGGTCGGCGTCGAGATGCCGCGCCTCGCCGCACCGATCGCAGACGAGGAAGATGCAGTCGTGGAGGCAGCCCGGATGGGTGTTGGCGACATAGGCGTTGACGCTCTCGACCCGGCGGGCGAGGTCTGCGGCGACGAACAGGTCGAGGATTCGATAGACACTGTTGGCGGCGACGCGGCGGCCGACTTCCTGCGATACCGCCTCGGCGATGTCATAGGCGCTGGCGGGCTTGTCAAAGCGGGCAAGCACCTCGAACACGCTGGCGCGCATCGGCGTCCACTGTTCGCCCGCTTCCTCGAGTGTGGTGCGCGCGGCGGCGGTCAGCGCCTCGCCGCGGCTGTCATGATGGCGGTGCGATACCGATGCCTGGGCCATGATCTGGATTTAGGCGCCCGCCGCGCGGCGGGCAAGTTTCAGGCGCGGGCGGCGCGCTGGTTGAGGATGTGGCCGATCGCCAGCAGCGTGACCCCCGCGACGGTCACCCCGACCTCGCCCGGCCCATGCGGCAGAAGGATGTCGAGCGCCATCAGCACGAGCCCGGCCGAGCCGACAACGAGCGGCAGCCGCTGCCCATGCGTGCGAAGCCCCCGGCCCAGCGCCACCGCGCCAAGGATGACCGCGATGCCCAGCCCCACCTCATGCACCCGGTCGTCGAGCAGCGGCCCCGCGAACGAGGCGAACAGCGCCAGGACCACCGCACTCGCCAGGCAGTGCGCCAGGCACAGCGCCGACAGCGCGATCGCGATCCGATCGAGCCGGCCACGCGGCGGTTGAGTCGAGGCGGTATTGATGGCCACGACCGCCATCTAGAGGCTCCGGCACGAGGTTACAACATCACATGATGTTTTTCCCCGCCCCCCTCCCTCGCCCCCGGCGACCCCTCCTATCCCGACGCACCCGCCCCATCGTCCCGGTTGAACGTCCCCCGCCGACGCGGCATAGGCGCTGCCATGGCCCGATCGCTCGCCGCCGCGCCCCTTCCCGCTGCCTCAACGCCGCGCCCGCGCGCCATTGCCGCCTGGCTCTATGCCGTCGCGCTGCTGATCGTGCTGATGGTGGCGGTAGGCGGCATTACCCGGCTGACCGAATCGGGGCTGTCCATCACCGAATGGAAGCCCGTCTCGGGCGCGATCCCGCCGCTCGACGCCGCCGACTGGCAGGCGGAGTTCGCCAAGTATCAGGAAACGCCCGAATATCAGCAGATCAATGCGGGCATGAGCCTTTCCGACTTCAAGTTCATCTATTTCTGGGAGTGGGCGCATCGCTTGCTGGGCCGGCTGATCGGCCTGGCCTTCGCGCTCCCGCTCCTGTGGTTCGCCGTACGGCGGCAGATTCCATCGGGGTACGGCCCGCGGCTGGTCGCGCTGCTGGCGCTCGGCGCGGCGCAGGGGGCGGTGGGCTGGTGGATGGTGGCCTCGGGCCTCGTCGACCGGACCGATGTCAGCCACTATCGGCTGGCCGCGCACCTGTGCCTTGCGCTGTTCATCCTCGGCGGGCTGGTCTGGACCGCGCGCGACCTTTCGGCGCTGGCCCGCGATCCCGGCGCGAAGGCGTCCACCCTCCGCCTGCTGCCGCTCGTCGCGCTGGGCATCCTCGCCGTGCAGATCATGTTCGGCGCCTTCACCGCGGGGCTCGACGCTGGCCATGTCACGACCGAATGGCCGCTGATGAACGGCCGCGTGGTGCCGCAGGCCGCCTGGAGTGACGCGCTCGATGATCCGTTCGCGATCCACTTCATCCATCGCTGGTGGGCTTTTGCCGCCTTTGCCGCGATGATGCTGCTCGCACGCGCCGCGAAGCGGGCCGGCGACCGCCGCGCGTCGATCGCGATCCATGTCGCTGTGGGCATTCAGGTCCTGCTCGGCATCGTCACGGTCATGTCGGGCGTCCGCTTCGAACCCGCCCTGACCCACCAGATCGTCGGCGCCCTCCTCGTCGCGGCCGCGGCCGCGGGCGCGCATGCTGCCGGACGGCGCGCATGAGCGACATCGCGCTCCTCCAGACGACCTTCGGCACGGCGGAGGAGGCCGAGGCGGTGGCACGCGTGCTGGTGGAGGAAGGCCTCGCCGCCTGCGTCAACGTGATGGCGTCGTGCACCTCGATCTTCCACTGGAAGGACGCGGTCCAAACCGAGGTCGAGACGCCGGTGCTGTTCAAGACCAGCATGGCGCGGGCACTGGCCCTGCGCGATCGCCTGATCGAACTCCACAGCTACGACCTGCCGATGATCGAGCTGTGGCCCGCCGCCGCGACCGAGGACGGCGCGCGCTGGATCGAGGAAACGCTTGCCCGTTGAGTGGCTTGCCGCGGCGCTGCTGGCACAGGCAGGGACGCCGGTGTTCGCGCCGCCGCCGGGTGTGCCGCTGACGCTCGAGATCGACCATCGCCAGGTCGAGGCGGGGCGGCCCGAAAGGCATTATCGTTCGGCGCGCCGAATCGTCTTCGAACGTGATGGTGCGGGTTGGCGGGGCACGTTGACGCACGGCGGGGCGAGCGTCGATGCGCCGGGCGACGCCTTTGCCCGCGCATTGTCGGCGACGCTCGCGCAGCCGATCGTCTTCCGCATCGACAAGGCGGGCGCCGTCGTCGGCGTCGACGAGATAGAGGCGGTTTGGGGGCGGCTGGTCGCCGCGATGCACGCGGCGGCGGGCGATCGCGCCTCTGCTCCGCTCGTCGCGCTGCCACCCGCCGCGCGGCCGGGGATGCTCGCCAGCCTGATCGGCGACGCGATCGAGGCGCGCGCGGCCGGGGACGGCGCCTTTGCCGAGGAGCCCATCGACCTGCCCGCGGCGCCCGTCGCGGGCGGCGGCGCGCCGGCGATGCTCCCGGGCAAGCGGAGCGCCGCGATCGAGGGCGACCGGCTGGTGGTCCGGCTCGCCGCTGCAGGCCCGCTCGCCCTTCCCGCCGGCGCCACCAGCTCGATCGAGCGCACGACCCGGATCGATCCGGCGACAGGCCTGCTCGACGAACGGCGCGAGCGGGTCGAGAGCCGGATGAGCGACGGCACGCTTGGCCAGTTTCGCGAGATGCATTATCGGCTACGGTATCAAGATACCCGTCAGCAAACCCGCCGCCAACCTTGACTTTGCCCGCCCGGCGCGACATTGAGCGCGCCAGCACGCCGCCCCGCAACGGGCGGCGTTCGGTATTCCTCTACCCATAAAGGTCGAAGAGCCATGAAGGCGCTCATGAAGACCACCAAGTCGGTCAAGCCGGCCGAGGTGGAAAAGAAGTGGCATATCGTCGATGCCGACGGCCTGGTGGTCGGTCGCGCGGCGACGATTATCGCCAATGTCCTGCGCGGCAAGCACAAGACGAGCTTCACCCCGCACGTCGATTGCGGTGACAATGTCGTCGTCATCAACGCCGACAAGGTCCGGTTCACCGGCAAGAAGCTGGCACAGAAGACCTATTACAAGCACACCGGCTATGCCGGCGGCATCAAGGAAGTGACCGCGGCCAAGGTGCTCGACGGCCGCTTCCCCGAGCGCGTGCTCGAAAAGGCGGTCGAGCGGATGATCCCGCGTGGCCCCCTCGGTCGCCAGCAGATGCGCAACCTGCGCATCTACAAGGGCGCGGAGCATCCGCACACCGCGCAGAACCCCGAAGTGCTCGATATCGCGGGCATGAACCGCAAGAACAAGGTGGGCGCATAATGTCCGACAACCGCCAGTCCCTGTCCGACCTGGCCGCGCTGACCTCGGGCCAGACGCAGCCGGCGCAGACCTCGACCGAAGCCGAGGGCACGGAGGGCGCCGCCCCCGCCCAGCCGCAGGTGCCGACCACGCCGCTGCGCGAGCAGGAAATCGACGCCTATGGCCGCGCCTATGCGACCGGCCGCCGCAAGGATGCCGTCGCGCGCGTGTGGCTGAAGCCCGGCTCGGGCAAGATCACGGTCAACGGCCGCGATCAGGAAGTCTATTTCGCGCGTCCGACGCTGCGCCTCGTCATGAACCAGGTGTTCCAGGTCGCCGAGCGCGAGGGCCAGTACGACGTCGTCTGCACCGTCAAGGGTGGCGGCCTGTCGGGCCAGGCCGGCGCGGTCAAGCACGGCATCGCCCAGGCGCTGACCCGCTACGAGCCGGCGCTGCGTCCGCCGGTCAAGGCCGCGGGCTTCCTGACCCGCGACCCGCGCGCCGTCGAGCGTAAGAAGTACGGCAAGGCGAAGGCCCGCCGCAGCTTCCAGTTCTCGAAGCGCTGATCGGATTTCGATCGAACGAAGGGGGCGGTCCGGCGACGGGCCGCCCTTTTTCGTGGCGGTTTCGGCGTTCGGCCGCCCATTTTGGTCGCAGCGCGCTTGACCCCGGCCGGCCGAACGGCTTGACCGGCGCGCGATGACCACGCGCGAGGTAACGGGCTTCCTCCCCCGCAACGATGTCCGCCTCGGGCCGGAGGACTGGCGTCACACGCTGGCCGACCGTGCCTTCACCATCGCGTGGGGCGCGATCCAGTGGCCCTGGCTTGCCAAGAGCCTGTCGGGCGGGCGCAAGGCGCAGAAGGCGGCGCTGCTGAAGCGCCTCGACCTCGCGCCCGACGCGCTCCCCAACCTGGGCAGCTGGAAGGCCGATACCGGCCTCCTCCACCTCGTCGTGGACGAGATCGAGGCGCGCCGGCCCGCCGTTGTCGTCGAACTCGGCGCCGGCGCCTCGAGCCTGATCGTCGCGCGCGCGCTTCAGCTTCATGGCGGCGGGCGGCTCGTCAGCCTCGACCAGCATGGCGATTTCGTCGCGGCGACTCGCGACTGGCTGCGCGAGCACGGCCTCGACGCCGACATGCGTGCCGCCCCGCTGATCCCCGCGCCCGCCGGCTGGCCCGGCCTTTGGTACGATGTCAGCGACCTGCCCGACCGGATCGACCTCCTCCTGATCGACGGGCCGCCCTGGACCCTCCACCCCTTCGTCCGCGGCGCGGCCGAGGTGCTGTTCGATCGGATCTCGGTCGGCGGCGCGGTCATGCTCGACGACGGCGCGCGGCCCGGCGAGCGGGTAGTGGCAGCACGGTGGCGGCGCAAATGGCCGCAGTTCGACTTCGGGCTGGAGCTGGGCGGCACCAAGGGCACGCTGATCGGGCGGCGGTTGCGATAACCTCTCTCGGCCCCGGACTTGATCGGGGAACCCAATCATCCGCTCTAAGCGCTCTAGGAGAAAAGAAGCGGAACCCGAATCAAGTCGCAGGTAAAGGTACAGGCGGTCACACCCGGTGGTCCGGTCCGTCCATCACCCGCGCAATCGTCTCGAACGCGCGTCCCTCGACCCGGATCTCGTTGAACGAGGGCCGCGTCTCGCGAACCCGTTCCGACAGCGTGCCGGCGCCGATCAGGCGGACGGTGCGGCCCTCGATCTGATGCGTGACATCGAACGGGTCGTGGACATGGCCCGTCAACACCGCGTCTGCGCCCGCCCTCGCCAGCGCGGCCAGCGCGCGCTCGCCGCCATGCGTGCGCGCCTCGGTCCGGGTCCCCGCTTCGATCAGCGGATGGTGCGCAGTGACGAAGACGAGGTCGCCCTCGCCCGCCGTTTCGACCAGGCGGACGGTGTGCGCCAGCCGCTGCGGCGTCACGAACCCCTTTGACCAGTTGAGCCGAAACTGGAAGCGCGCGGTGGTGCGCAGCGGCGCGATCGTCACGCCGCGCACTTCAAGCGGCCGCTCGATCATCCGCTCGAGAACCTTGTAGCGGCGATAAGGCAGGAACAGCCGCGCGAGGGGGTTGTAGACCGGCAGGTCGTGATTGCCGACCTCGACCGTGGTCGGCCGACCGAGCGATTCGAGCCACGCCGCCGCCGCCGCGAACTCCTCCGACCGCGCGCTCTGGGTCAGGTCACCGGTCATCAGGATCGCGTCCGGCACCTCGTCGCGCACGATCCCCGAGAACCAGTCGAGCGCGGCCTTGTCCTCGGCGCCGAAATGGAGATCGCTGACATGGAACAGCCGAATCATGCCGCCTCCTTCCGCGTGGCGATGAAACGCTCGGCGCTCATGCCGCCGACGATGCGGGTGCCGGGTTCCAGCCGCTCGGGCTCGCCGTCGAACAGCGCCAGCACGGGCCGCCGGCCCTCGATCACCAGATGCCGTGACAGCGCGTGCGTGACGGCGTCCGCGTTGACCCACTCGCCCGTCACCCAGTTCCAGCCAAGCGCCGCGATCGACCGCCAGTCGCGCGCATCGATCCCCGCCACGTCGAGGCCTTGGGGATCGGGCTTGACCAGCACCGCCTGATAGCGGCGGCGCAGCCGCACCGTCCCTGACACCCGCACCCCCTTGCCGAAGGTGCGCCCCCAGGCATGGCGCAGCGCCCGGAAAAGCGCGAGGAAGCGCCGCTGGCGGACCGCCTCTCGCGCACGAAACCACTGCGCGGCGGGGCCGATGATGAGGCCGACAAAGGCGCGGTGCGGTCCCGCCTCGATATAGGGCATGGCGAGCCTGCGATCGTTTTCATGCGCGGCATGGATGATCTCGTGCGGGTCGAGGCTCTCGTGCAGCGCGCGCGCCAACAGATTCATCGTGCCGCCCGGCAGGATCAGGAATCCGCCCTCCCAGTCGGCCAGTTTGCACAGCGCCGCGTTGATCGTGCCGTCGCCGGCGAACAGCACGACGGTGTCGGCGCCGACGCGATCGAGTGCCTCGCCATCCGGCAGCGCTTCGTCGGGAAAGCCCGTGCGGCCGACCAGCTTCAGCCCGCGCTCCTCGAACACCGCCTCGATCGCATCGCATTTCTCGCGCGTGGCCGATCCCGAGCTGGGGTTGGTGACGAACCAGAGATTTTGCATAGGCCCCCGATCTTTCCGTACCCTCAACGATCGGTCCGGACGAAGGATGCAGCCAAGCGACCGCCTTTGCGTTAGGGGTGCGGGTGCGATCGAACCGCCAAGGGGAATAAAGGGATGGCACCACCGCCGCCGGCCAGCGCGACGATGGACGCAGGGCTTAGCCAGAGCCTGCCCGAAAGTTATCGCACCATTGCGGTGCCGGCGCCCGCTGCCTCGTTCTGGCGGCGGCTGGGGGCGTTCGCGGGGCCGGGCTATCTGGTCGCGGTCGGTTACATGGACCCCGGCAACTGGGCGACCGACATCGCCGGCGGGTCGGCGTTCGGCTACACGCTCCTGTCGGTCATCCTCTTCTCCAACCTGATGGCGATGGTGCTCCAGTCGCTGTCCGCCAAGCTCGGGATCGTCGCCGGCCGCGATCTCGCCCAGGCTTGCGCCGAGCAATATGGTCCGGTCGCACGCTATGTCCTGTGGGCGCTGTGCGAACTGGCGATCATCGCCTGCGACCTGGCCGAGGTGATCGGCACCGCGATCGCGCTGCAACTCCTGTTCGGCATTCCGCTCGTCGCCGGCATCGCGATCACGGCGGTCGACGTGATGCTGATCCTCGCGCTCCAGCGCTTCGGGTTCAGGAAGCTCGAGGCGTTCATCGTCGCGCTGCTCGTCATCATCGCGGGGTGCTTCCTCGCCGAGCTGATCTTCGCGCAGCCCGAATGGGCCGCAGTGGCGGCGGGGCTGGTCCCCTCGCCGCAGATCGTCACCAACCCGGCGATGCTTTACATCGCCATCGGCATCCTCGGCGCGACGGTGATGCCGCACAATCTCTATCTCCACAGCTCTATCGTGCAGACGCGCTCCTTTACGCAGGACGAGGCCGGACGCCGCGACGCGCTGAAGCTTGCGACGATCGATTCGACGGTGGCGCTCGCCCTCGCCTTCTGCATCAACGCCTCGATCCTGATCCTGGCGGCCGCCACCTTCCACACCGCCGGCCGCACCGAAGTCGCCGAGATCCAGGAGGCGTATCAGCTCCTCACGCCGATGCTTGGCGTCGGCCTCGCCAGCACGCTGTTCGCCGTCGCGCTGCTCGCCTCGGGCCAGAACTCCACGGTGACGGGCACGCTCGCCGGCCAGATCGTGATGGAGGGCTTCCTCAAGATCCGGCTACCCGTCTGGCTCCGCCGCCTCGTCACCCGGCTGATCGCGATCGTGCCCGCGGCGGTAGTCGCGGCGCTCTATGGCGAGAGCGGCACCGCGCAGCTCCTGATCCTCAGCCAGGTCGTACTGAGCCTGCAATTGCCCTTCGCGGTCTGGCCGCTCGTTCGCTTCACCAGCGATCGAAAGCTGATGGGTGGCTTCGTCAACGGGCCAGTGCTCAAGGTCGTTGCCTGGGCGATCTGCTTCATCGTCATCGGTCTCAACGTGACGCTGCTCGCGCAGACGTTTGCTGGCTAATCCCCGCCGAACGCAAACGGCGTCATGCCCGCCTCGCGATCGCTGACGATGCGGGTCCTTCCTGACGGCGGGGCGCTCCGCTGCGAGCAGTCGGGGCGGGTGCAGGCGGTGCAACCGAGGCCGATTGGCATCGCCCGGCCAGCAAGGTCGACGCCGCGCGCCGCGGCGAGGCCGCCTGCTTCCGCCGCCGCCACGCCGATCGCCACGGCGAACCGCCCGCGCACGCCGCCCACCGGCCCGGCATGCGGCTGCACGCTCCGGGCCATCGTCAGCCAGCGGCCGCCATCCTCACTCTCGACCAGTTGCGTCACGAGTTCGCCCGGCCGCGCGAGCGCCGCGAACACGTCCCACAGCGGACAGAGCCCGCCCTCGACCAAGGGCGACACGCTTGCCCCGGCATAGCGTTTCGACACCTGTCCCGCCCGATCCACGCGGAGCATGAAGAAAGGGAGCCCGCGCGCGCCCACCCGCTGCAGCGTCGTCAGCCGGTGCGCCACCTGCTCGAACCCCGCGCCGAAGCGGCGTTGCAGGAGTTCGACGTCATAGCCCGTCGCCTCGCACGCGCGCAGGAAACGAGCATAGGGCATCATCACCGCGGCCGCGAAATAGCCGATGACATGGCGGCGAAGCAGCCGATCGGCGATACGGTCCGACAACCCGGCGCCGCGGACGATCGCATCGACCTCCCCCTGCACTTCGCCCGCCAGCCGCTCGGCCATGGCAAAGATGCGGCTGGCCGGATCGAGCAGTTCGGACAACTGGAGCTGGCGGGCATGGAGGTCGAGCCGCTTCAGCCGGTCGGGCATCACCTCGACCGGAAGGATGCGCACCGACAGTTGGTGCCGGGTGCGCAGCCGCTCGGCCAGCGCTTGGCCCAGGTCGCCGTTTGCGAGGCGAAGCTCGTCGGCGAGCGCTTCAGCTGCCGCGTCGAGATCGGGGAAATGGTTGCGCCAATGCTCGATCGCGCGGCGCACCTCCCGCGCGACGCGGTCGTGTCCGTCGTCGAGCCCCGCCCCCGCGGCGCCCCGCGAATCGAAAGCGCGCGCGAACGCCTCCGCCCCGCCCGGCGCGCTCGCCAGCCATTCCTCGAGCTCGCCGCGGTCGATGTCGAGGTCGGCGAACATCGGATCGGCCAGCCGCCGCCGCATCGCCGCCGCGCCGCCGCCCGGCTCGCTCGCCGCCAGCGTGCGCGCGTCAAAGTCGAACCGCTCGGCCAGCCGCACGAGCAAAGTAGCCGAGATGGGCCGCTGGTTGCGCTCGACGAGGTTGAGATAGCTTGGCGAGATGTCGAGCGCCTCCGCCATCGCCGCTTGTGTGAGGCCCAGCTGCCGGCGCACGCGGCGGACGGCGTGGCCTGCGATCAGCTTGCGTTCGGCCATCGGCTGTGTCCTTCCCTGTCGCGGCAGAGGCTGGAGGGCAGGTTGAGCGAAGTCAATTCTTCACAAGCGCACATCGAGATCGTCGGGCGCGACACGCCCTACCAGGCCTGGCTCGACGTTGTGCGCCTGCATCTCAGAATCGACGGCGGCACCCCATTTGTGCGCCATGTCGTTCGGCTATGGCACGCGGTCTCGGTGCTGCCCTACGATCCGGAGCGGCAGACGGCGCTGGTGATCGAGACGCCGCGCGCGCCGCTGCTCCACATGGGGCATCCGGGACTGGTCGAAGCGATCGCCGGCGCGATCGATCGCGACGCCGCGCCCGAGGCGGTCGCCCGCGCCGAGGCGCTGGAGGAAGCAGGCGTCCGGCTGGACGATCTGGCGCATGTCGGCCATGTCTGGACAACGCCGGGCGCGACGACCGAGCGGCTCGACTATTTCCTCGCCCGCTATACCGCTGCCGACCGGATCGGCACGGGCGGCGGTCTGGCGCACGAAGATGAGCACATCGTCGTCCACGAGCGTTCTCTTGTCGATTTGTGGGCGCTCACCCACGATCCAGGCGGTATCGACGGCAAGCTGATGGTGCTGCTTCAGGCGCTGCGCCTGCGCGAGCCCGACTTGTTCGCGTGAAGCGGGTTAGCGCTTGCTTCACCCTGCAACGCTAAAGCGGGGGCCATGACCCGCGTCCTCACCGTCTTCGGCACCCGGCCGGAAGCCATCAAGCTGTTCCCCGTCGTCGCGGCGCTGCGCGACCAGCCGGGGCTGCACGTCACAACCTGTGTCACCGCACAGCATCGCGGGCTGCTGGACCAGGTGCTGGAGATTGCCGGGCTGACCCCCGACATAGACCTCGACCTGATGGAGCCGGGCCAGAGCCTTGATCGGCTGACCGCGCGGCTGCTGACGGGTCTTGGCGAGGTGATGGATGCCGAACGGCCCGACCGGGTGATCGTGCAGGGCGATACCGCGACCGCGATGGTCGGCGCGCTCGTCGCCTATTACCGCAAGATCCCCGTCGCGCATGTCGAGGCGGGGCTGCGTTCGGGCGACATCCATCATCCCTGGCCGGAGGAAGTGAACCGCCGCATCGTCGCGCCGATCGCCGACCTGCACTTCGCCCCGACCGAAACCGCGGCAAACGCGCTGCGCCGGGAGAATATCGACCCCGCCACGATCCACGTCACCGGCAACACGGTGATCGACGCGCTCCACTGGACCCGCGCCAGGATCGAGGCGCGGCCCGAACTTGCCGCCGGGCTGGACGACCTCGCGGCACGGTTCGCGGGCAAGCGGATCGTCCTCGTCACCACCCATCGGCGCGAGAATTTCGGGGGCGGCATGGAGAATATCGCCCGCGCCATCGCCGCGATCGCCGACCGGCCCGACACGGCGATCGTCTTTCCCTGTCACCCCAACCCCAATGTGGTGTCGGTGATGGACGCGATGCTGGGCGACCGGCCCAACATCGCGCGGATCGATCCGCTCGACTATCCCCACTTCATCCGCGCGCTCGACCTGTCGACGATCGTCCTCACCGATTCGGGCGGCGTGCAGGAGGAAGCGCCCGCACTCGGCAAGCCGGTGCTGGTCATGCGCGAGACGACCGAACGGCCCGAAGGGGTCGAGGCCGGCACCGCGCGGCTCGTCGATACCGACCCGGCGCGTATCGTTTCCGAAATCTTCAGCCTTCTCGGCGACAAGGCGGCCTATTCCGCGATGGCCCGCGCCCACAATCCGTTCGGCGACGGCCATGCCGCGGCACGGATATCGGAGCTTGTCGCGGATGCCCACCGACGCTGAACTGAAGGTCGCGGTTCTCGGGCTCGGCTATATCGGCCTGCCCACCGCCGCGGTGATCGCCCGCACGGGCGCGCAGGTGCTGGGCATCGACGTGAGCGAAGCGGTCGTCGAGACGGTCAATTCGGGGCGCGTGCATATCGAGGAAATCGACCTCGACGGCCTCGTCTCAGGCGTGGTCGCACGCGGCAATCTGCGCGCCTCGACGCTGATCGAACCCGCCGATGTGTTCGTCATCGCGGTGCCGACGCCCTTCGGCGACAATCACGCGCCCGACATCGGCTATGTGCTCAAGGCCGCGACGACGATCGCCGCGGCGTTGAAGGCCGGCGACGTCGTCATCCTCGAATCGACCTCGCCCGTCGGCACGACAGAGAAGGTTCGCGACCTGCTGGCGAAGCTCCGCCCCGACCTGAAGGTGCCGGGCATGGGACCGGGCACGCCCGACATCGCCATCGCCTATTGCCCCGAGCGGGTGCTGCCCGGCCGCATCCTGGTCGAGCTGATCGACAATGATCGCGTCATCGGCGGCATCACGCCGCGATGCGCGCGCAAGGCCCTGCAATTCTATCGCCGATTCGTGCGCGGCGCGTGCGTCACCACCACCGCGCGCGCGGCGGAGATGACGAAGCTCACCGAAAACGCCTTTCGCGACGTCAACATCGCCTTCGCCAACGAATTGTCGGTGGTCGCGGGCAATCTCGGCATCGACGTTTGGGAGGTCATTCGCCTCGCCAACCGGCACCCGCGGGTCAATATCCTGTCGCCCGGCCCGGGCGTTGGCGGCCACTGCATTGCCGTCGATCCCTGGTTCCTCGTCCACGGCGACCCGGAGAACACGCCGCTGATCCGCACCGCGCGCGAGGTCAACGATGCGAAGACCGGCTATACGATCGGCCGCGCCGAGGCGCTGATCGAGGCGATGCCGGCCGTGCCGGTCGCGTGCCTCGGCCTCGCGTTCAAGGCCAATATCGACGATTTCCGCGAAAGCCCGGCGCTCAAGGTGGCCGCCACCCTCGCCCACCGTTTCGGTGAGCGCGTCCGCATCGTCGAGCCCTATGCCGACGCGCTGCCCAAGGCATTCGACGGCAGCGGCGCCAGCCTGATCGACATCGATACCGCGCTCGAGACTTGCCCGATCCTGATCGTGCTCGTCGATCACGACGTCTTCCGCTCGGTCCCGCTCGAGGAGCGCGCCAGCAAGCACGTCTACGACACCCGCGGCATCTGGCCTGACCAGCCGCAGCCGAGCGTCAACGAGGTGCCTTCGATCCGCCTCGCCAGCTAAAGGAACGCGCCTTCAACAGCCGCGTTTCGCGGTCAGATGGAGACACTTAGCAACCTCGCCGGATGGATCGCCCCGGCCGCGACGATGATCGCGGCAATGATGACCGCGGCTAATCTGGGCGCGCGCGTCACCGGCTGGGGATTTGTCGTGTTTGCGGTCGGATCGGTCGCCTGGTCGCTGGTCGGGCTCTCCTCCGGGCAGACCAACCTGCTCCTCACCAATGGCTTCCTCACGATCGTCAACCTGGTCGGCATCTGGCGCTGGCTGGGGCGGCAGGCGCGCTACGACAAGGGCGGCGAGCGGGCACAGCGCGACAGCCGCGACACCGATGCCGAAACCAAGATCGCGCTCGGCACTATCGTCGGCGCGCGCGTCGTCGATCGCGACGGGACCGCGATCGGCCATGTCGCCGACGCGATGCTCGGCTGCGAGAACCACGCCATCGCCTATCTCGTCATCGGCTGCGGCGGCGTCGGCGGGGTCGGCGAGACGCTGCACGCGGTGGCACCCGACCGGCTGAGCTTCGGCGAGACACTGCGCTTCGAGGGACGGCGCGAGGATCTTTGCGCATTGCCTGCCCTGGCGCCCGACGACTGGCCGGGACAAAAGCCAGAGGCGGCCTAGTTCGCGCCGCGGGCGCCGTAGCCTTGAGCGAAGACGGCGTCATAGGAGACAAAGGACGCGGTTTCCGCCGCCAGTTCGATCCGCGGCGCGGCGCTTTCATCGCCCGCGCGCGCGGCATCGTCGTGGCGCAGGGCGCTGCCGGCATCGGCCACCAGCACCGGCGCGACGGGTGCTGCGGGTCGCGAAGCCCGCGCCACCTGCACCGGCGGCAACTCGCGCGGCTGCTGGCGCGCGGGCCCGCCCGGCAGGTCTGCCACCACGCGAACCGCCCCGCCCATGTCGGTGATCGCATAGAGCTGTTTGGCGAATGCGGCCGGAAAGCGGATGCAGCCGTGCGAAGCGGGATAGCCCGGCAGCTGCCCCGCATGGAGCGCGATGCCCGTCCACGTCAGCCGCTGCATATAGGGCATCGGCGCATTCGAGTAGAGGTTCGACCGGTGGAAGACCTTCTTCTGAAGAATGGTGAACTCGCCCACGGGCGTCGATTTGCCCGGCTTGCCGGTGGAGACGGTCGAGACTCCAATCAGGGCGCCGCCGCGATAGACATAGGCAACCTGGTCCGCGAGACTGATGACGATCGCAACGGCGCCCGCGCCCCCACGATCGGCCCAGACATGCTCGCCATTCCGCAGCGATTGCGCTCGCGATTCGAGGTCGGGAAGTTGCGCATATGCAGGCAACGAACCCCCAGTGATCAGGATCAGCAGGCCCGCAATCAACGCCCCGGTGCGCCGCAACCTTCGTGCCGATGTCGGCGAGTCGTGGTCACAGCGGGACGAACTCGCAGCCGAGGCCAAGTCAAGTCCCCGCTTTTGCAGCCCCATCATGCTATACGCTCGCATATGCCAAGACCAATGTTGGGGCTTAGCTCATCGTGAACGATTTGTTAACCGGAACCGCGTCCCGGCGAGGGATGCTGCGCGCGGGCGGGATCGCCGCTGCCGCGCTGTTCGTGCCGGGCTGCATGCGCCAGCCGCTCCAGTCGGTAAGCAGCCTCGGCGCCAAGCCTGTGCCGCAGCCTGCGCCGGTGCCCCAGCCGACTCCTGTCGCTGCCGCCCCTGCCCCGCTCCCGCGCGTGCCGGGCGTCGCGCAGGCACTGGTCGAGCGCGCCGTCGCCGCGCGCGACGCCAATGCCGGCCAGCTTCGCCAGCGCGACCGCATCGCGATCATCGACTTCACCCCTGCCTCGTACCGCTCGCGCCTCGCCCTCGTCGATCTCGCCAATGGACGCGTCGACAAGCTCCTGGTGGCGCACGGCATCGGATCTGACCCCGGCCACACCTCTTTCCTCCAGCGTTTCTCGAACGACGACGGGTCCGAGGCGACGTGCGAAGGCGCGTTCATCGCCAGCGACTATTATGTCGGTCAGCACGGGCGGTCGCAGCGGCTGGTCGGGCTCGATCCCACCAATTCGAACGCGCTCGCCCGCGCTATCGTCATTCACGCCGCCTGGTATGCGAACAAGGACATGCTGACGACGCACGGCAAGCTCGGCCGCAGCCAGGGCTGTTTCGCGGTCGGCGAAGCCGAGTTGCAACGGGTGTTCGACCATCTGGGCGAGGGTGCGCTGGTCTACGCCGCCAAGAGCTAATACGCTTTATGGGCAGGTTTTTTTGTCCGCCCTACGTTCCGGCGGATGAGCGAAGCCGACGAACTCTCCCCAGCCCTTCCCGACGATGTCGAAACGCTGGCCGCCCGCGTGCTCGATCTGGCCGATTCGCGTGACTGGCGACTCGCTACCGCCGAAAGCTGCACCGGCGGCCTGCTCGCCTCGCTGCTGACCGATGTCGAGGGCAAGTCGAGCGCGTTCGAGCGCGGCTTCGTCACCTATTCGATCGAGGCGAAATGCGAGTTGCTCCATCTCGCCCGCGACATGGTCGAGCGGTGCAACGCCGTCAGCCATGACGTCGCCGTCGCAATGGCCGATGGCGCGCTCGCGGCGAGCCGGGCACAGGTCGCCGTCGCGATCACCGGCTTTGCGGGCGCGGGCGGCCCCGACGACGAAACGGGCCTCGTCCACTTCGGCTGCGCCCGGGTGGACGGCGAAACGATGCACCGCGCGGAACATTTCGGTGATATCGGACGCGGACCCACGCGGATCGCCGCGGTGCGCGTGGCGCTGAAGATGTTCGAGGAGGCGCTTTCTTGACGCACCGTTTCTGGTCGCACCATGCCCATGGCTTCGTCCGCGTCGCCGCCGCGACGCCGCCGGGTGTCGTCGCCGATCCGGCGGCGGCGACCGAGCATGCGGTCCGGTTGGCACACGAGGCCGATGCCGCGGCGGTGGATCTGGTCGTGTTCCCCGAACTCAACCTCAGCGGCTATGCGATCGACGACCTCCATATGCAGGATGCGCTGCTCGGAGGCGTCGAGGCGGGGATCGCGCGGATCGTCGAGGCGAGTGCGGCGATCCGGCCCGTGCTGCTGGTCGGCGCGCCGGTGCGACGCAATGGGCGGCTCTACAACTGCGCGATCGTCGTCGCGCGCGGCCGCATCCTGGGGGTGGTGCCAAAAAGCTACCTGCCCAACTATCGCGAATATTACGAGAAGCGCTGGTTCGCGCCCGGTGTCGGCCTGTCGGGTCTGGAGATCGCGCTTGCCGGACAGGTCGCGCCCTTCGGCCCCGACCTGATCTTCGCCGCCGCCGACCTGCCCGACTTCATCTTCCATGCAGAGATCTGCGAGGATTACTGGGCACCGCTCCCTCCTTCGACCGCCGGGGCGATGGCGGGGGCCTTGATCCTCGCCAACCTGTCGGCCTCGAACATCGTCGTCGGCAAGGCGCGCGAGCGGATGCTGCTCTCGGCGGCGCATTCGGCGCGGACGATGAGCGCCTATGTCTATTCGGCGAGCGGGCCGGGCGAGAGCACCACTGACCTCGCCTGGGACGGTCAGGGGATGGTGCATGAGCTCGGCGAACTACTCACCATCTCCGACCGCTTCGATCTCGCCAGCGAGCTGGTGATCGCCGACGTCGATGCCGGCCGGTTGCGGCTCGAGCGCGCGCGGACGGGCACCTTCAACGACTGTGCGGCGGCGAACGGGCATCCCGAAACGCGCTTCCGCCGCATCGCCTTCTACCACCAGCCCGATTTCGCCGACGTGGGACTGAAGCGGATCGTGCGCCGCTATCCCTTCGTGCCCGACACCCCCGAGACGCTCGACGCCGACTGTTACGAGGCGTTCAACATCCAGGTCGAGGGGCTGCGCCAGCGCCTCGCCGCGACGGGGACGAAGCGGCTGGTGATCGGCGTGTCGGGCGGGCTCGATTCGACGCACGCGCTGCTCGTCGCCGCCAAGGCGTTCGACCGGCTCGGCTATCCGCGCGGCGATATCCTCGGCTTCACCATGCCGGGATTTGCGACTGGCGACACCACAAAGGCGAGCGCCTGGGGGCTGATGCGCGCGCTGGGCGTGACGGGCGAGGAGATCGACATCCGCCCCGCCGCCAACCAGCTGCTCAAGGACATGGGCCACCCCTTCGCCGCGGGCGAGCCGCAGTACGACGTGACGTTCGAGAATGTGCAGGCGGGGCTGCGCACCGACTATCTCTTCCGCCTCGCCAATCAGCGCGGGGGGATCGTGCTCGGCACCGGCGACCTGTCCGAGCTCGCGCTCGGCTGGTGTACCTACGGCGTCGGCGACCAGATGAGCCATTATGCCGTCAATGCCGGCGTGCCCAAGACGCTGATCCAGCACCTGATCCGCTGGACGATCGCGAGCGGGCAGTATGACGAGGGCACCGACCGGGTGCTGGAAGTGATCCTCGGTACCGAGATCAGTCCCGAGCTGGTCCCCGCCGACGAAAGCGGCGCGATGCAGTCGACCGAGGGGCGGATCGGCCCCTATGCGCTGCACGACTTCTTCCT
Organism: Sphingomonas spermidinifaciens; assembly: GCF_002351485.1. GTDB lineage: Bacteria > Pseudomonadota > Alphaproteobacteria > Sphingomonadales > Sphingomonadaceae > Sphingomonas > Sphingomonas spermidinifaciens. The sequence continues at coordinate 242,174 of NZ_NWMW01000003.1, forward strand.
GCACCATGTCGTGCGGCTGGGCCTGTCGCCGTCGAAGATCGCGTTCCTCGCCTGGCACGCATGGAACGATGCGGATGCCGGGCACTGGCCGGCGAACCTGCCCGAGGCGGCGCGGGGTGCTTACGACCTCGCCACGATCGCCAAGTGGCTGGAGTCGTTCCTCGACCGCTTCTTCCGCACCAGCCAATTCAAGCGCTCGGCAATCCCCAACGGACCGAAGGTGGCCGCGGCGGGGGCGCTGTCACCCCGCGGCGACTGGCGCGCGCCGTCGGACGGGAATGCGCGGGTGTGGATCGAGGAATTGCGCGCGGGCTTGCCGGATTAACCCTGACCACACCGTCACCTCGGCTCGGGGGGCGGGGTGACGTAGAGAGAGTCAGCGCAAATAATGCCGCTCGGCCGCCTCGGTGGCATTGACCGACAGCACCTGGCGCGCTTCGCCCGGATTGCGCGGCTGGCCGCGCCGGTCGGCGCCCGCGTCGATCACGCGTTCGAGCAGCTCCTGCCCCTCGATCCAGCTGCCGATCCCGCTGGCGGCGTTGAGATGCCCCTGCGCGCCGGCATCGACGAAATGGCTGCCCCACTGCGCCGCCAGGCTGCGCGCCTTCTCGTTCTCGATCCACGGATCGTCGGTCGAGGCGACGAGGATCGACGGGAACGGCAGGAGCTGGCGCGGCGATGGCTTGAACGCGGCGATGTCGGGGTGGACGTCGGGACGATCGACATCGGCGGGAGCCACCAGCAGCGCGCCGGCGACCGGCCAGCCATAGGGCTGCGGCGACAGCGTCGCCCACCATGCAACCGCCAGACAGCCAAGGCTGTGCGCCACCAGCACCACCGGCGCGCGCGTCGTGCGGATCGCTTGGTCGAGCTTCGTCACCCAGGCGTTGCGATGCGGCTTGTTCCACATGCCGAGCTCGACCCGATGCGTGTCGGGCAGCGAGTCTTCCCACAGGCTCTGCCAGTGACTGGGCCCCGAGTTGCCGAGGCCGGGCACCGTCAGCACGGCGGGCCGCGCTGCGGTTTCGGAGAAGATCGTCATGGCCGTTCTCCTTGAAGTCAGGTGACGAGGCGGCGCCGCAAAGTCGCTCTAGGGTACGGCCGGCAGACCACCGCCTCGTCACCCCCGATTTAATTCCTACTTCTATGGTGTACAATGGCCATGCGGCTCGTCGCAGGGCTTTTGCGTCGGGCCGTTACCGGGTAGGCGCGGCCGATGCCCAAGAAGCGCCTCGACCAGCTGATCGTCGATCGTGGCCTTGCCGAGAGCCGCACGCGTGCGCAGGCGCTGGTGATGGCGGGGCTCGTCTTCTCGGGCGAGCGAAAGCTCGACAAGCCGGGCACCGCCCTGCCCGAAGATGCCGCGATCGAGGTGCGCGGGCGCGATCATCCCTGGGTTTCGCGCGGGGGACTAAAGCTCGACCATGCGCTTACGCATTTCGGCATCGTGGTGACTGGCATGGTGGCAATCGACGTGGGATCGTCGACCGGTGGCTTCACCGACGTGTTGCTGACCCGCGGGGCGGCGCGCGTGTACGCCGTCGATTCGGGCACCAACCAACTCGCCTGGAAACTGCGCCAGGACGACCGCGTCGTCGTTCACGAACAGACGAGCGCGCGCATCCTCACTGACGCGCACATTCCCGAGAGCGTCGATCTCGTCGTCTGCGACGCGAGCTTCATCGGCCTCGCCAAGGTGCTCGAACGCCCCCTTGCCTTTGTCTCCCCCGGCGGCCGCCTCGTCGCGCTGATCAAGCCGCAGTTCGAGGCGGGGCGCGAGGAGGTCGGCAAGGGCGGCGTCGTGCGCGATCCCGCCGTCCATGCCCGCGTCTGCGACGAGGTCGCCGGATGGCTGACCGGCATCGGCTGGACGGTCGAGGGGATCGTCGAAAGCCCGATCACCGGGCCCGAGGGCAATGTCGAGTTTCTGATTTCGGCACGCCGTGCCGGTCCTTCGCCCGATTGATGGCGGCGGCACGCCCCGCTAGGGCACCGAGTCGGCTGACCTGAAGCAAGGGATGGGAATGCGCGAGATCGCCTCGAAGGGACAACTCCGCTGGTCGTTCGCCAGGTGGTCGTTCGTGACGGTGCCGCTGGTCCTGTTCCTCGGATTTGCCGCGGGCGCGGTGGTGCCGTCGGGCGACGCAAATCCCTGGTACATGGCGCTGTCGAAGCCGAGCTGGCAGCCGCCGGGCGCCGCCTTTCCGATCGTCTGGTCGATCCTCTACGCGCTGATGGGCTTTGCGCTCGCGATGATCCTCGATGCGCGCGGCGCCAAGGGACGCGGGATCGCGATCGCCCTGTTTGCGGCGCAGTTCGCAGTCAATCTCAGCTGGTCGATCGTGTTCTTCGGAATGCATCTGGTGAGCGTCGCGGCGGTCCAGATCATCGTCATCCTCGCGCTCGCGATCGCGACCACCTTCGCCTTTGCGCGCGTGCGGCGGCAGGCGGCGTGGCTCTTGGTGCCCTATCTCGCCTGGCTCAGCTTCGCCTCGATCCTCGCCTTCGACATCGACCGGCGCAATCCCGAGGGCGAGACCCTTGTGCCGGCCGGCGCGACCACCCAGATTCAGCTTCGAACCGATTGGATATCCGACCCATGCAGACCGAAAACCGCCTGTTCGACGACCTCGCCAAGATCCTGAATGGCGCCGCGGGCACGATCGCCGGCATGGGCCGCGAAGCGGAGTCGGCCGCGCGTGAACGCGCGCGTGAGTGGATCGGCGGTCTCGACTTCGTCTCGCGCGACGAATTCGAGGCCGTGAAGGCAATGGCGGCAGCGGCTCGCGACGAGAACGACGCGCTCAAGGCGCGGGTCGACGCGCTCGAAGCGAAGCTGGCGGGGGGTACCGCGCCAGCCGCTTAGTTCGGCCCCGAGTGGAACTTCGCCAGGCCGCACCCTCCTTGACGCTTTGCAAAGCTTCCTGCCCTAAGCGACACGTGTCTAGTGTTCGGGGAAGCAATGGCGGTTCTGGTCAGCGGTGCGGCGGGGTTTATCGGAATGCATGTCGCCGATGCGCTACTCGCGCGCGGCGAACAGGTGATCGGCCTCGATAACCTCAACGCCTATTACGACCCGCGGCTCAAGACCGCCCGACTTCAGCATCTGGCGGACCGGCACGGCGACGCCTTCACTTTCCTTCGCCTCGATTTCGCCGACGAGGCTGCGCTCGGCGCGGCGCTCGCCGGGGTCCAGTTCGACCGGATCGTACATCTCGGCGCACAGGCGGGCGTCCGCTATTCGCTCGAAAACCCGCATGCCTATGTTCGCTCGAACCTGGTCGGGCACGTGAACATGCTCGAGCTGGCCCGCGACCGCGGCGTTGCCCACCTCGTCTATGCCTCATCCTCTTCGGTTTACGGCGCCAATGCCAAGCTGCCGTTCGCGGTCGAGGACCGGGTCGATCATCCCGTCTCGCTCTATGCCGCGACCAAGCGCGCGGACGAGTTGATGAGCGAGACCTATGCCCATCTCTATCGCATCCCGCAGACCGGCCTGCGCTTCTTCACCGTCTATGGCCCATGGGGCCGGCCGGACATGGCGCCGTGGCTGTTCACCAGTGCCATCCTAGAGGAACGCCCAATCCAGGTTTTCAACGAAGGACGGATGCAGCGCGATTTCACCTATATCGACGACATCGTTGCTGGGGTGATTGGGTGCCTCGACCGGCCGCCCGCCGACGACGGCGCGCGCAAGGCCGGTGGCAGCCACGCGCCGCACGTCCTCTACAATATCGGCAACAACCAGCCCGAACAGCTCGGCACCTTTATCGAGTTGATCGAGGCGGCATGCGGGAAGAAGGCAATTCGTGACAATCGGCCGATGCAGCCGGGTGACGTGCCGGCCACTTACGCCGACATCGACGCAATCGCGCGTGATAACGGCTTTGCGCCGAAGACCTCGCTGGCCGAAGGAATCACGCGGTTCGTCGATTGGTACCGGGCATATCACGCCCGGCTGTGACGTCCGCGCGCGTCAGGGGCGCGGCGCGGCGTCCGCAGGATTGCCGCCCGGTGCCCCGCCGCCCTGCTGCATCATCTGCTGCTGCTGCATCTGGCGGACCATCGCCTCGGGCACGAAGTCAACCAGCTCGACATCGAAGATGAGGAGCGAGTTGGCGGGCAGCACTTCCTGGCCCGTCCGCGGGTCGGTGCGCGCCTCGGCCCCGTAGGCGAGTTCGGGCTTGATCCAGAACCGGTACTTCGACCCCTTGGGCATCAGCTTCACCGCCTCGCCAAAGCCGGGCACCACGCCCTTGGGGCTCATCGGGGTCGGCTGGCGGCTCTCGTCAAAGACGGTGCCGTCGCGCAGCGTTCCCTTGTAGTTCACAAGCACCAGGTCTTCGTCCGTCGGCTTGGCGGTGCCCGTCCCCTTCTCGAGCACGCGGTACTGAAGGCCGCTCGCCGTCTGCACAACGCCCGGCTGACCCGCATTGTAGCTGAGGAACTGCGCGTTCGAGCCCCGATCGGCGATGACCGCTGCCGTTCCCTTCCAGGCAAGCGCAAAGCCGAGAAGAAGCGCCGCCGCGATCCCGATCCACAGCCAAACGAGATAGCCGCGCTTGACGGGGGCAATCGGAACTGCGGTAATCGACATGAAACAGGGGCCTTTGCACAAGAGAAGGGCGGCGATTGCCGCCGCCCTGTCGCAACCTCATCGGCAAGCCGGCCGCATGCGACCGGCCGGCGGACTTACCGGGCGCCGTCGCGCTCCAGGCGCTTGCGCTCCAGCTTGCGGGCGCGGCGGACCGCGGCGGCGCGCTCACGCGCGCGCTTCTCGCTCGGCTTCTCGTAGTGGCGGCGCAGCTTCATCTCGCGATAGACGCCCTCACGCTGAAGCTTCTTCTTCAGCGCCCGAAGCGCCTGATCCACATTGTTGTCGCGAACGATGATTTGCATAAAGCCGCCGAACTCCGGTCCAAATCGTGTAAATGACAAGGGTCGTCGAAGGAATGCCTCCGAACGTTGGCACCGCCTTACGCGTTGCGTGCCGCCGATACAAGCGCAATCACGTCAGCGTTCCCGCCCCGCAGTGCCCGACAGGTCGAGCACCGGTTCGAGCAGATAGTCGATCAGCCGCCGCTTGCCGACGCGAATGTCGCTGGTGGTGGCAAGGCCCGAGGTCAGCAGCACCTGCTGTCCGTCATGGGTCAGATGGCGCGAATCGAGCGCTATGCGGACGATGTAGAATGACCGCCCCTTGTCGTCGGCGACCGAGGTCTTGCTGACCGACACGACCCTGCCCCGCGCCGAGCCGTAACGGGTAAAGGGATAGGCGTCGAACTTCACATCGGCGATGCTGCCCGCGCGGACCGCGGCAATATCGCGGTTGGGGAGCTGCGCCTCGATCAGCAAGGCGTCTTCCGGCACGACCACCATCAGCGGCTTGGCCGGTTCGACGACGCCGCCGACCGTATGCACGGCAAGCTGCTGGACCGTGCCGTTCTCGGGCGCGCGCAGGCGCGTGTGCGCCTCCATCTCCACCGCGCGCCGATGTTCCGCCTGGCGGACGGAGAGCTGGGTCCGTGCCTCCGCCAACGACGCGAGCGCCGATTGTCTGGCCCCTTCGCCGGTCTTGGCGAGCTGGCTGGCCGCGCGCGCGGTTTCCGCACGGGCTCGTGCCGCCTGCGCGGCGAGCGCGCGGGCGTTGCCCGCCTCGATCGCACGTTGCCGCTCCATCTCGACCAGCCGGAGCCGGGGGGCATAGCCGCGCTCGGTCAGTTTGCGGATCGCAGCGATCTGTTCGTCGAGCTTGGGCAGCGCCGCGGCGGAGGCGCGCTGTTGCGCGTTCGCGGCCGCCACGTCGGCGGAGGAGGCGGCGCGCGCGGCCTCGAACTCGGCGGTCTGCGCGCGAAGGGCCGCGAGGTCGGCCTCGACCAGTCGGCGCTGCGCGGCCGCATCCTCTGCCGCGACGCCGGCCGGTGCGCGAAACACCACCCGCCCGGTGGTCAGCGCGTCCACCACCGCCTGAGCGCGCGCATAGGCGAGCGCTGCGCCCTGCAGCTCGGCACGGCTCTGCGCCACCACGGCCCGCGCCTGCGTCGGATCGAGCTCGATCAGCAGCTGGCCCTTCCGCACCGGATCGCCCTCTCGCACGAGCAGCCTGCGAATGATGCCGCCATCGGGCGCCTGCACCAGCTTGACGCTGCCCTGCGGCGATGTGCTGCCGGGCGCCGAAACCACGACGTCGACCCGGCCGAAAACCAGCCAAGCAAGCGTCGCGAGCAGCGCGGCGATCAGCAGCCAGGCCGTCACCCGCGCCGTGGGCGACACTGGCCGCTCGAGCACCTCGAGCGCGGCGGGCAGGAACTCGGGCTCGCGGATCATGCGATACGCCCGCTCGCGCTCGCGTTCGGCCAACATGGCCGACCGGATCATCACGGCGCTGCGACTGATCGCGTTCATGCGCCCACCCCGGCGGCAACGCCGATCTGTCGCTGATGCAGTTCGCGGAAGCGCCCCTCGCGGTGCACCAGCTCGTGCCACGATCCCATGTCGACGATCGAGCCGCGCTCGATCACCGCGATCTGGTCGCACTGGCGGATCGCCGACAGGCGATGGGCGATAATGATGACCGTCCGCCCCTTGGCGATCGCCTGCAGATTGTTCTGCACGATCTCCTCGCTTTCGGCATCGAGCGCCGAGGTCGCCTCATCGAAGATCAGGACGCGCGGGCTCGTGGAGAGTGCGCGTGCGATCGCGAGCCGCTGGCGCTGGCCGCCGGACAGGTTGCTGCCCCGCTCCTCGATCAGCGTGTCATAGCCCTGCGGCATCCGCCCGATGAACTCGTGCGCCCCGGCCAGTTCGGCCGCGGCGATCACCTGCTCGATCGGCATCGCCGGATTGGCGATGGCGATATTGTCGCGCACCGATCGGTTGAAGAGGATGTTCTCCTGAAGCACCACGCCGATCTGGCGGCGCAGCCAGGCCGGGTCGATCTGACCGATGTCGATCCCGTCGACCAGCACCCGGCCCTGTTCGGGCAGGTAGAGCCGCTGGAGCAATTTGGTCAGCGTCGACTTGCCCGATCCCGACGACCCGACAATGCCAAGCGTGGTGCCCGCTGCGATATCGAGGCTGATCCCGTCGAGCGTATAGGGTCCCTCTCTGTCGTAGCGGAAGCGCACCTGCTCGAAACGGATGCTGCCCTGCAGCGCCGGCAGCGCGGCCGCACTCGCCGCCACGGGCTCGGCCGGCTGGTTGAGGATGTCGCCAAGTCGGTCGACCGACATGCGGACCTGCTGAAACTCCTGCCACAGCTGCGCCATGCGGATGACCGGCGCGGCGACCCGCTGTGCGAACATGTTGAACGCGACGAGCCCGCCGACGGTCAACTCGTTGTTCATGACCGCAAGCGCGCCGAAATAGAGGAGCGCGGCGGTATTGAGCTTCGAGATCAGCTGGATCGCCTGGCTGCCGGTGTTGCTAAGGTCGATCACGCGCTGGTTGGCGGTCGAATAGCCGGCCAGTTGCTGCTCCCAGCGCTCACGCCATTGCGGCTCGACAGCGGCGGCCTTGATCGTCTGGATGCCGCCGATGCTCTCGACCAGCAGCGCATTGTTGGCGGCGCCGCGTTCGAACTTCTCGTCGATGCGCCGGCGGAGCGGCCCTGTCAGCGCGAACGCGACGATGAAGAAGGCAGGCAAGGCGATCAGCGAAATGAGGAACAGCTTCAGCGAATAGAGCGCCATCGCGACGAGGAAGACAATCGCGAAGAGGGGCTCGACGAGCACCGTCAGCGAGGCGTTGGTCAGAAACTCGCGGATCGTCTCCAGCTGGCGGACGCGCATCACCGTATCGCCGACGCGGCGCTTTTCGAAAAAGCCCAGCGGCAGCGAGAGGAGATGGCGGAACAGGCGGGCACCGAGCTCGACGTCGATCTTCTGGCTCGTCTCGGAATAAAGTCGCGTTCGTAGCCAGCCGAACGCCGTTTCCCACAGCGATACCGCGACGAAGCCGATCGCCAGCACCGTCAGCGTCGACACGGCCTGATGCACCAGCACCTTGTCGACGACGGCCTGGAAGAACAGCGGCGCGGCGAGGCCGAGCAGATTAAGGACAAGCGTGATCAGCAGCACTTCGCCGATCAACCGGCGATAGCGCACGATCTGCGGCAGGAACCACGACACGTCGAAGCCGCGCTGCGCCAGCCGCCCGCTCTCGCGTGTGGTGATGAGGACGAGCGCACCGTTCCACATCTGCTCGAACGCCGCGCGGCTGACCTTCGTCACGTCCTCACTGGCACGCTGGACGAGCACCTCGTCGTCGATGACCCGCCCGACCAGAAACCAACCGCCCGGACCATCGGCGATCGCCGGCAATGGCAGACGGTCAAGGTCGTCCCAGCGCGCGAGAACGCGCTTGGCCCGGACACCTTGTATGCGGCGTGCGATGCGGACCAGATCGTCCCCGCTCAGCGAATTGAAATGACCCACCTCGTGGCGCAATTGCTCCGCGCTGGCCGAGACATGATGGATAGCGAGCAGAGCGACGAGCGACTCCAGTCCGCTCTCGTCCGCGATACGCCCTTCAAACATCGATTGATTTCAGCATCTGAACCACTCGAAGCGCCCTCGCGCGCCGGATCGGACGACCGCGGCCCCCGCCGCTCGATCGACCCTTCCGAGCGGACATAGCCTGTAGCCGCGCAATCCCTAAGGCCACGTAAAGCCATTGGTCGTCCCTCCCGCCCACATGGTCGCGAAACACTTTTGGTTGCCGCCCAATTAGGTTCATCTGGCAACAATATCTTTCGCGTCTCGCAACATACGTGAGGCGGGGCAATCTCAGGAAATTGTTAGATGAGCGTCGGGCAAAAAGCGGCTTCGGCTGCGGGGTTTCTTGCGCATGTTGGCGTTAACATCCACTCGGGACCGGGGCTCGATGGCTATGCCAACAGCAGCATGGTCCTGCGCAGTCTTAATTATCTGGGCATCGACAGGGTTCGCGACGCTTTCGCGGTGAACGGCGTCGGGGGCGCCACGGTCACAGCGCTGGCTGATGCGGGGATCAAGTTCGACTTCATCTACTCGCGCGAGCGCGCGCTGGAGGGGAATGAGGGCTTCGACCGGTTCGTCACCGAACTGACGAAGTTCCGCGCTGACCATCCAGGCGGCCTGCTTGCGGTCGAGGGGCTGAACGAGGTCAATCTCAGCGAGATCAAGCATCTCGACGTGAGCGGGCTCGACGCCGCGGCAGTAGTGCAGCGGGGTCTCTACGCCGCGATTAAGGGGTCGGCGGCGCTGAGCGACATTCCGGTCATCAACCTGACCGTCGGCAACGAGGACAAGGCGACCTATCAGGCGCTCGGCGATCTCGGTGCTTACTCCGACTTCGCGAATTCGCACGCCTATACGCCGACCGGCGCGTCGGGCGATCGGCAGATGGAAGAGTCGATCGCACTGGCCAAGACCGGATCGAGCGGTGACCCGGTTTGGATCACCGAAACGGGCTTCACAACGCTGCCGAGCGCCGTCGCGCTGGGCGTGACTGACGCGGTGCAAGCCAAACTGACGCTGACCTCGGTTTTTCACGCCTTCGAAAACGGCGCGGCGCAGACTTTCCTCTACGAGCTGCTCGACAGCAACCTCGACAATGGCCGACCCGAGCGCGAGCAGCATTTCGGGCTGTTCGAGGCCGACGGCACGCCGAAGCTCGCGGCCACGGCGCTTCATAATCTCAACGCCATTTTCTCGGACACCCGGACGGCTGCGGGCGACCGGTCGGCGGTGATGGACGAAACCGCCTTTTCGCTGACCGGCGCGCCCAAGGACACGCACAGCATGACCCTGTCAAAGGGCGAGGGTGTGTTCGACATCGCGGTGTGGCGCGACGCGGTGCTTTGGGACGGCAAGGCCAAGAAAGAGATCGAGATCGCGCCGGCGACGATGACGCTCGATTTCGGCAGCGTTCAGAAGACGGTCTATGTTTATGACCCGCTGAAGGGGCTCGACCCCGTCGCGGTCTATCACGATGTCGACCGAATCAGCCTGTCGGTCGGCGACAGCCCGCTGATCGTCGAGGTTGGTGCGGGTGCCGCCGTCGCGAAGATCAGTCATGACTTCGACGCCGAAGTCGCAATGACCGCGAGCCAGTTCGTGGCCTCGATCGACAAGCTGGCGCAGTCGCCCGACCTCAGCCGCGTGACCCTGACCGACGGTCAGGCGCTGCGCGTCTCCTCCAAGGCTGCGATCGTCGACATGATCGCCAACTATGGTGACGTGCTGGGCAAGATCGCTGGCGGCTACAGCTTCGTGACCACGGTGCTGGGCGACGACTGGCGCGAGGACAAGCAGTACGACTCGACGGGCGCGCTGGTCACCACCATCGACAGCGGCTTCTCGAAGGGTGTGCTGGTGTCGCAGCACGTCATCGGTGCCGACGGGTCGGACCAGAAGCTGCGCTATGTTGGCGGCAAGCTCGTCGAGGACATCACCGTCTCGGCGGCCGGCGATCGGACGGTCAAGCGCTACGACGCGGCGACGGGCGACCTTCAGTGGGTCACCGAAGACAATGCCGACGGCACGCGCCGCTCCTCCGCCTATGAAGGCGGATTGCTCAAGTCGCTCACCGTCATCGAGAAGAGCGGGCGCAAGATCGTCGAGCAGTATGAGGGCACGCGCCTGGCCATGCGCGACGTGTACGAGCCGAGCGGCGATTCGAGCCACTCGGTCATCGACGAGGCGGGTCAGCTCAGCCGGCGCACGATCAACTATGCCGATGGGCGCGTCGAGCAGGTCGCCTATGGCCTGACCGGCCGGGGCTATGCCGAGCAGCACCAGTATTTCGACGCCAAGGGCAAGGTGACCGCCGTCACGCGCTATCGCGGCGACGGGACGATGCATTCAACCGAGAACTACGCGGCGGATGGCGGCAAGGCTTTTGCGACCTATAACGCGGCGGGCAAGCTCGCGACGACGGCCCGCACTGCCGCCGATGGCACTCGCGACACACGCAGTTTCGCCGCCAATGGCGCGACAGTCTCCTGGAGCCAGGTCGCGGCAAACGGCGTCACGACCAACAAAACCTACGATCCCGAAACCGGCGCCCTGCGCCAACAGACCGTTCAGCGTCCCGATGGGTCGAGCGAGATCAACGTGTTCGGCATCAGCGGCCGCAGCTATACCCGGCAGACGTCGGTGCTCGACAGCGCCGGCCGCACCGTGTCGCTGACCCGCTATCACGCCGACGGCACGCTCGATTACACCGAGAATAACAACTACCAGAGCGGCGCGCGTGCGATGACGATGTACGACGCGGCGGGTCGCAAGACGAGCACGGCGCGGATCGAGAGCAACGGCGCACGCGAAACGCTGACTTACGACACCGCGGGGCGGATCGTCGCTCGCACCACCGTCGACGAGAACGGCGTCACCACCATCACGCGCTACAGCTATGACGGATCGATGCTCAGCCGGCTGGTGAACAATCCCGATGGAACGGGCGAGAGCCACCTCTTCAACGTAACGAACCAGCCCTATTCGAAGTCGTCCACCTATCTCGACAAGAACGGCAAGACGGTCGCGCTCGTCCAGTATCGCGCCGACGGGACGCTCTACTTCACGCTCAATCGGGGAAGCAACGCGGTTGCCGAGAGCAATTACGACGCCCGCGGCCGACTGGTCACGTCGCTGCGCACCATGGCCGATGGCAGCCGCACGACCCTCACCTACGCCCCTGAAACAGGCAAGCTCCTGAGCAAGCAGGAAGTGACGGCGACGAGCGATTTTATCACTAGCCGCTATGAAGGCGGGGTGCTGTCGAGCATCACCTCGCGCTTCGCCGATGGCAACTGGAGCGTCGAAACCTTCGCGAACGGCGGCAGCACGCTCGAAAGCTACACCGCCAAGGGTGCCCGCATCAGTACGCGGGTCACCGACGCGACCGGCACCCAGACGCTGACGACCTATGACCCTCTGACCGGAAAACCGGTCGAGACGAAAGTGACGTCGGCGGCCCTCGCCCTCACGCCTTCGAGCGGTCAGAACAGCGCGGCGAGCGCATTGCTCGCCACCACGACCGCGAGCACGCCGATCGCGTTGATGGACGCGGCGCGCTTCGGGGTGAATGCCGCCGCCGTCACCGACTTCTCGGTCGCGTCCTCGTCCAGCTCCGGTCTGGGGCTCGGAATCACCACGATCGCGTCCCGGTCGAACGATCGCCTCCAGACGACTGCATCGATCGGATTATAACCGGAGCGGTTAAACCGCTGTCCTACACGATCGGCTTTCATATAGGTCGCCTGCCGTTCTCGAACGGAGGTGACCTATGCGAAGCGATTACGTCGAATCCCCGCTCGCGCCCGCCGCGGCGCCTTTTCGCATCGTGCCGGACGACGCGGCGCCGCTCGCCCGCCTGCCCAAGGGCATCTACGTCGGCGGGGGCGGCGACGTCGTGCTCCGCGGCATCGATGCCGATCAGGACGTCACCTATCGCAACCTGCCGGACGCGAGCTATATCGCCGTCGCCGCGCAGTACGTGCGTGCCACCGGTACCACCGCGACCGACCTGATCGCGGAGGCCTGAGCATGACCCGGACCTCGGGCGCCCTCGGCGGCATCTCACGGCGCAACCTGGCGCGCATGGGCGTGCGATCGGCACGCCGGCTACCCCACGTCGTCACCGCGATCGGCGACAGCCGGATCGCCGCGCTTTACAACGACAATGCCAACGGCTTTGCGCGGGGCGGCGGCTCGGCGCTCAACTGGGCGAACGCGCTGCTCGGCCAGCGATTGGTGATCGGCCAGACCTTCGGCACCTCGGGCGATCGCACCGACCAGATGCTCGCGCGCATCGACGCGGCGACCGCGACGCGGGCGGGGCTCCTCTATCTGATGGGCGGTGCCAACGACATCGGCATCAGCTATCCGACGCTCGCCACCAGCGGCGCGACCGCCTTCGCCAACCTCAAAACCATGATCGACAAGGCGATTACCGCAGGCATGCAGGTCGTGCTCGAGCTAGAATTGGGCGGCCACGGCTATCCCACAGCACGTGTCGCACAGGTTCGCGAGCTCAATGCGCGGCTGATCGAATATGCCGAGGCAACGCCCGATCTGTTCGTCCACGATGCGCGCGGCGCGATGTGGGACGGCGGCGCGTCGGACAGCGAGATCCGCATGCGCGCCGGGCTTACCTATGACGGGCTGCACCCCAACGCCCGCGGTGGCTATCGCTGGGGCAAGAGCCTGGCCCAGCTGATCGATCGAATTGTCCCGCCCAGGCCCGTCCCGCTGCTTCGGAGCGGCGCGGATCTGTTCGACCTCGCCAATCGGCGGCAGCTGCTCGACAATCCGGTGTTCCAGGTGGGTGCCGGCGGGACGCTAGCCAACGGCGCGACGGGCACCGTCCCGCAATACTGGATCGTGCGCGCGCAGGGCGGCACGACTACCGTCTCGGTTGCCGCTGCCGGCGACGGGCTCGGTAACGAAGTAACGCTTGCCTGTACCTTCGATGCGCAGGGCGATTACGGGCGCCTGCAGCAGTCGCTCGATGGCGCTGCCGACCCGGTCATTGGGTCGGGCAACCGCTTGCAACGCTGGCAGGCGGGCGATGTGGTCGAGGCGTTCGCTCAAGTGCGCCTGAACGGCGTACCCACCAACCTCGCCGCGATCTATCTTCAGCTGCAGGTGAATACGGGGATGGCGCGCGACTGCTACGACCTCGTCTCGCCAGCGGGTACCGGCCAGCTCGGGCCTGATGAGCCATGCCTCCTCACCCTCAAGACGCGGCCGTTCGTCATTCCGACGATCGCGTTCAAGAACTGGCTCAGCGCCTACCTCGTCATCATGGGTGCCGGTGCGGGCTCCGCCAATGTCACGGTGACCCAAATGGGCGTTCGGCGGCGGGAGACGCCGTACTGACCATCGCAGGTCGCTCGCCGCGACCTTCCTTCAGGACGGCTTCGTACAGCTCGTGGATCTCGTCGATCATGCGATCCGCGGTGTAGAGTTCGAGATACCGCGCTCGAATGTCCCGGCGCATTGCCGCCAGCCGTTCAGGGGCGAGTTCGTCGAGCAGGCGCCGAAGCGTCAGGCTGTCGCCCGCGGGAAAAAGGAAGCCGTACTGCCCGTGGTCTAGGATTTCGGTCAGCCCGCCGACCGATGCCGCGACCACGGGCAGCGACGCCCGCAGCGCCTCTACCGCGACCAGCCCGAATCCTTCCCAGCGCGACGGAACCACGAGAATGTCGGCGGCGGCCATCTGTGCCGCCACCTCATCCCGGTGCAGCCAGCCAAGATATTTCACGAAGGGCAGCCGCGGATAGTGGACCCAGTCCTTGTCGACCACTGGGGCGCCGACGGCGCGGACCGATACGCGCTCACCCAGCGGCTCGACCGCATCGAGGAGGATGTCGAGGCCCTTCTGGCGATCGAAGCGGCCGACGAACAGAATCTTGAGCCGGTCGGTCGGCCATTCCGCGGGCCGTTCGACCGGCGGTCGATCGGCGACACCGTTGGGAATGGTCACGATCTTCTCGGGCGGTATGCCGATCGCCACCCCCCGATCATGTTCGAAGCACGAGATGGCGACGATACGATCGGCGCGATAGGCGAGCATCCGCTCGGCGAAACTGATGAGCGAGCGGCGCATCCGGCTGCCCGGGATGTCGAAGGACCAGCCATGCGCACAGTAGATGCGCTTATAGGCGCCCCTCGCCGGGATAAGGCGCGTGACGATACCGGCACCGGTCGAATGCGCATGCACGATGTCGGGCCGGAAGTCGGATACGATGCCCTCAATCGCGTTGCGCAGGAAATATAGACCGGAGGCGCGCGATGGGCGCCGAAAGGTCTCGATTCGTACGCCGCTGTCGAGCAGCGCAGCCTCGAAATAGTCGGTCTGGCTGTCGGGCGCGATCAGGCAGACATTGCCCCTGCCCAGCCGGCGTACCTGCTCGGGGATCAGCTCGGTCAGATAGGTACCGGTGCCGCCGGCGATGCTGTCACAGACATGCAGCACCCGCATGGCGGGCAATCCGGTGGCTGCTGGATTGCCCCCCGCGTCCATTCAGGCCGCTTTAGCCTGACGCGCCATCGCCCGCTCGAACACGTCGAGGGTCCGGGCCGCCATGATGTCGGAGGTCATGTTCTCCAACACATGCGCGCGTCCGGCGGCCGCCAGCCGATCGGCAAGCGCGCGATCGGTGATGATCGTGCGGATCGCACCGGCCAGTGCATCGCTGTCCCCCGGCGGCACGCACAGCGCGGTCTTCCCGTCGATCGACACATCGCTGACACCAGTGGGCAGGTCGCTGGCGACGACAGGCGTTCCGCACAGCATCGCCTCGCACTGCGACAGGCCGAATGCCTCGGTGATCTCGGTCGAGGGAAAGACGAAGGCGTCGATCGAGCACAGGAGCTTCAGCTTGGTGCGATGATCGATACGGCCGACGAAATGAACGCGGTCCGCTACTCCGGCGTCGATCGCCGCTTGCTTCGTCGCCGCGAGATACTCGCCGCCACCGCCGATCGCCGCATGTACGCCATCCAGCTTGGAGAGCGCACGCATCAGCACGTCGAGGCCTTTGTAGCGCGCGATCCTGCCGACAAAGCCGACCAGCGGCGCGTCACCCGATAGTCCGGCCCGCCATTGCCGCGCCTCCGCACGAAGGGCATCGTCAGGGTCGAACGCTTCGCGCTTTAGGCCGAGCGGCACGACTTCATAATGGGCGTCGCGCGGCAGGTCGTTGGATACCAGCAAGTTCTTGTGCGACGTGATGATGACGGAAGTCGCCGAGCGGATCAGGTGGCGGATGAACGGAAGCGAGATCGCGCGCAGCGCCTTGCGTCCATAGATGTCCATGTGGTGCGTGACCACGACCGGCGGCCCGCCGCGCAGCGCCCGGCGCAGCACGAACAGCGCGTTCACATACGGGTTGGGCGAATGGAAGTTGACGAGATCGAACTGCGCAAGATCGATCCCGCGAAACATGCGCAAGCTGATCGGTTGCGCCTTGTAATTCACTACCGCGTGCTGCCTCAGGACCTTGACCCCGTTCATCATTTCGCGCTTCGATCCGGGCTCATGGTTGTTGACGAGCACCGTGACATCATGCCGCTCAGCCGCTTTCTCGGCAACTGTCTGGGTAACTTCCTCGATACCGCCCATAAAGGGAGGATAGAATTTCCCGACGATCAGAATTCGGGCCATCTTCAACCTCGCGATAGCTGGCGGCCCTGGTTCTTTCGCACCCAGGGCTATCTTATGTGGCGCTGCACAAAAAGTGCCGGTATTGGACCCAGCACCGCAATGCAATGGGTCCACGCGCCACGGCGTACGGCCGCTCGACACCTTGAGGAGTAAGCGTTGGGTCCAGAACCAGAAACGGTGACGGGTGCGGCTTCGTCGCGCGGCGTGTTGCGGCGCGTGATGGCCGGGGGCGGCCTGAATCTCATGCTGCGGGCGCTGACGCTCGGCTTTCGTTTCGGCCTCAGCTTCTACATCGTCGCCTTTTTGGGGCTCGAAGCGGCCGGCATCTACGGTCTCGCGGCCGGCGCGGTGGGTGTCGCACCGGCGGCTATCGGCTGGGGTCTAAACTATTTCACCGCGCGCGAGGTCGTCGGCCGGACGCCGGACAAGGTTGTCGCACTCGTCAAGAGCCGGTTGTTCGTGACTCTCGTTTCGTTGACGCTGGGCAGCCTCGGCCTCGCGGCCTTCGGGCTCGCGACGGGCAATTTCACCGATCCGATCTTTCTCCTGATCCTCGTCCTTCTCTGGCTTGAGACGATCGCGCTCGACCTCTACCTGCCGCTCATCGGCCTTGAGCTGGCGACCCAGGCAAATGTCATCGTCTTCGTCCGATCGGCCGTGTGGGTCCCGGTCATCATCGTGCTCGGCATCTACGTGCCCGCCCTGCGCACGCTCGAAGCATTGTTCGTCGCGTGGATCGTCTGCCATCTGCTCAGCCTGGTGCTGATGGGCTTCTTCCTGCGACGCTGGCCGGTGATGGCGGAGCTCAACGCGCCGATCGACCGCAATTGGATCGCGGCGCGGCTTCGCCAATCCTGGTATATTTACTTCAGCGACCTTGGGATCGTCGGGCTCGCCTTTCTCGACCGGTACATCGTCAACTGGATCCTCGGGATCGGCGCGACCGGCGTCTATACCTTCTACTGGTCGATCGCCAACGCCCTGCAGACGATGATGCAGACTGCGGTCGTGCAACTCGCCCTGCCCAGGCTTCTCAAGAGCTTCCGCGAACCGACGCTGGACAATTGGCAGCGCGCGCTGCGCGGCGAGATCGTCAAGACCGGCATCCTCGCCACCAGCCTCGCTGCGGCGATCTTCGTGGCGGTGGAGATCGTCATCCGTTTCGATCCGGGCGGCCGCTTTCCCCATTATACCGGCCTTCTGGCGCTGATGATGATCGCCGCGGTGGCGCGGGCCGGATCCGACCTGCTCAACACGACCATCACCAGCACGGGCCGCGATCGCTATTATGCGATCACCAACGTCGCGGGCGTCGCGATGACCCTGGGCTTCGGCATCTTCTTCATCAGCGAGTTCGGGTTGATCGGCAGCGGCCTATCGGCGCTCGTCACGGCGACGCTGCTGGTGATCGCGCGCGCGGCCTATGTCCGGCGCGTCTATCGCCTCGAGGTCGCCCAGCGCCAGGCGGCGACCGCGAAATGAACACGCCCGTCTACGTAAACGCCCGCTTTCTGGCGCGGCCGGTCACCGGGGTGGAACGCTTTGCGCTCGGCCTTCTGGAGGGGCTTGATCAGCAGCGCGGCGGAGGGCCCGTCACCCTCCTGGCACCCGCCGGGATCGACCAGCCGGCCGCGCTGGGGCATCTCGGCTTTCGCACCGTGGGGCGACTGCGCGGTCATGCATGGGAGCAGATCGACCTGCCCCGCGCAGCGCAGGACGGGGTGCTGGTGAACCTGTGCAATTCGGGCCCGGTCGCGCACCGCCGCTCGCTGGTGGTCGTCCACGACGCCTGGGTCTTTCGTCACCCCGATCATTTCAGCCGTGGCTATCGACTGTTCCATCAGCGGCTCGACCGTCTGCTTGCACGGCGGGCACGCATCGCGACCGTATCCGAGTTTTCGCGGCGCGAATTGTCAGAGGTTCTCGGCCTCGATCCCGCGCGCGTGCCGGTCATTCCCAACGCCGCCGACCATGTGGCGCGCATCACTCCCGACACTGCGATCGTCGAGCGACTGAAACTGGGCGGCAAACGCTTTCTTCTGCTGGTCGGGTCGTTCGCCCCGAACAAGAACCTGCCGGCCGCGATTCGCGCGTTCGAACGGGTGGCGCGCGATGACGAGCGCCTGGTCATCGTCGGCGGGGCGGTCGCATCGTTCGCCAACGATGCGCTCCGCGGCCACAGCGACCGCATCGTGCTTGCCGGGCGGGTTGGTGATGCCGAGTTGGTCGCCCTCTACCGCGCGATGCACGCGCTGGTCTTTCCCAGCCTTTACGAAGGGTTCGGCATCCCTCCGCTCGAAGCGATGCGGCTGGGTCGGCCGGTCCTTGCATCGTCGATCGCACCGGTGGAGGAGGTCTGCGGCGATGCCGCGCTCTATTTCGACCCGAAAAGCGACGACGCGATAGCCGCAGCGATGCGCCGCGTGCTTGACGATCCGGCGCTTCACGATCAGCTGACCGCCGCTGCCGCGACGCGTGTCGCGAAGTTTTCCTGGTCACAAAGTGCCTCGCTGTTGCAGCGCAGCATAGATGGGCTATAAGCCCGGCTCGGCAACGGGGTAGGCTGTGCTGCACATCGTCATCAATGGACGCTTTCTCACCCAATCGATCACGGGCGTGCAGCGTTATGCCCGAGAGATCGTCCATGCGTTCGACCGTCTGCTCGACGCCCGGTCGGACGTGACGATGGAGCTGGTGTGTCCGCCTGCGACCACCGACCTGCCCGTTTATCGCAATATTCCGGTGCGCCGGATCGGCAGCGGCGGCGGCCATCGCTGGGAGCAGGCGAGCCTGCCGGGCGCGGTCGGCGACGGCATCCTGTTCTGCCCCGGCAACACGGCGCCGATCCGCTCGCTGCTTGGCGGGACGAAGACCGTCGTGACTGTTCACGACCTCTCCTACCGCTATTTCCCGAGCGCCTACAGCCGCGCCTATCGCCTCGTCTACAATTTGATGACGCCGATGATCCTGCGCCGCGCCGACGCCGTGCTGACGGTATCGGAGCCCGAGCGCCGGTCGATCATCGAGCATTATCCGGTTGTCGCGCCGCGCCTGGTCGCCATCCAGAATGGCGGCCTGGCCGAGGATGTCGTGATCGACCGCCCCCGCCCCGCAGATCTGCCGCCACCGGGCTATGTCCTGTACGTCGGCAGCCTCAGCAAGCGGAAGAACTTCCCGATGATGTTCGACGTCGCGTGCGAGATGGCCGCCAGCCGCGGTACCCGCTTCGTGTTCGTCGGCGGGACCGAGGCTTCGCTCGAACAATCGGATCGCAGCGTCCCGCCGGACATCGCCGAGCACATCTTGTTCGCCGGTCAGGTCAACGAGACCGACAGGCTGGTCGATTGGTACAACGGCGCCGCCGCCTTTCTCTTTCCGTCGCTCTACGAATCCTCCGGTCTCCCGCCGATGGAGGCGATGGCGTGCGGCGTGCCGGTCGTGGCCTCGCGTATCCCCGCACTTGAGGAACGGTGCGGCGACGCGGCGCTCTATTGCGACGCGAGCGACCGCGCCGACATCATAGCGACCCTGTCGCGCCTTCTCGACGATCCGCTGCTTCACGCCGACCTGTCGGCGCGCAGCCGGGCACGCGCCGCCGAATATGACTGGCGGAACTGCGCGATCAAGACGCTCGACGTCTTTCGCAACGTGGACGCTGCATGACCGGCACGTCTTACCCCGGCTTCCGCACGCTGGTGCGCAGCGATCTCGAAAGGTTCGCCCTGTCAGAGGGGCTGCCGGTCACGCCCCAGCTGGCACTGCGCATGATCTTCCTGATGCCGGGCTTCCAGTTCGTGCTCTGCCGCCGTATCCAGGACCGGCTGTACCGGGTGCCCGTCATCGGCCGCGGGCTGCGCCGCGTCTTCTGGTGGTGGACGACGCGCAGCTTCGGCGCCGAGATCGCGATCGGTGCAGAGGTCGGCCGCGCGCTCCACATTCCCCACCCCTATGGCATCGTCGTCGGCGTGTGCCGGATCGGCGACGGCGTGACGATCCTCCAGAACGTCACCATCGGCAAGAAATCGGCGACCGCGGGCGGTCATCCGGTGATCGGCGACCGCGTCTATCTCTCCGCAGGCGCGGTGATCGTCGGCAACATGACGATCGGCGACGATGCGACGGTAGGGGCCAATTCGGTGGTGACGGGCGACGTCCCCGCCGGCACGGTCGCCGTCGGCGCGCCCGCCCGTATCCTCGATCGCCGTCCGGCAGCCGCCGCTCCGCACCGCTTGCCCGAATAGGAACAGCCCCGATGCGCATCCTGCTGATCGCCACGCTCTTCAAACCATTTTTCGAGGGCGGTGCCGAGATTTCGGCGCATTATTTCGCCACCTGGCTGGTCGAGAACGGGCATGAGGTGTCGGTGCTCGCCACCGCCCCGACCCCCGCGGACGAGACCTGGGGCACGGTCGAGGACGGCTATCGCATCTATCGCGTGTCGATCCCGCGCGCCTACACGCCTTTGGAGGCGAGCCGCGCGCCGGTCTGGAAGAAGCCGATCTGGCACGCACAGGACCTGCTCGACCCGCGCAACGAGGCGGTGGTCGGCCGCGTGCTCGACGCAGTCAAGCCCGACGTGGTCAACATCCACATTCTGCAAGGGATCGGCTATAACGCGTTGAAGGCGCTCGGAAAGCGGAACCTGCCCGTTGTCTACACGCTGCACGACCTGGGGCTTGCCTGCGTCAAGATGGCGATGTTCATCGACGGCAAGGAATGTGCGGGCCAGTGCACGACCTGCGCGCTGTCGAGCAAGGTCAAGACGGGCTATCTCCGCTCGATCGAGCGGCTGGCCTTCATCTCGCCCTCGACCGCCAATTTCGACAAGCTGCGCCAGTTCCAGCCGATCGACGACTATCCCTGCCACCGCGTCCTCAACGCCAATCGCTATCCCCTGCCTGAGCAGCCGCGGGTCGAGAGCGACGTCCCCCGCCTCCTTTATGTCGGCCGCTTGCACGTCTCGAAGGGCGTCGAAGTGGTGCTCGAGGCGCTCGACAGCCTGAGCGAGCGCTACCGCTTCACGATGGACATTCTCGGCGCCGGTCCCGACGAAGCGCGCTGGCGCGAGACCTATGGCGACCGGCCGTGGCTGCGCTTCCACGGCCATGTGACGCTGGAACAGGTGGCCGAGGTGATGAACCAGAGCGACCTCTTGCTCGTCCCCTCGATCTGGCATGAGAATTCGCCCGGCGTCGTCATCCAGGCGCTCGGCCTCGGCCTGCCGGTGATGGGCAGCAACAAGGGTGGCATTCCAGAGCTGGTCAGCGACGGGGTCAACGGCTTGCTCGTCGCCCCTGGCGACGTGGCGGCGTGGCGCGACGCGATCGCCGGCGTGCTCGACGCGCCCGAGCGGCTGACCCCGCTCCGCGCCGAGGCGGCGGCCGCCACCTTTGAGTTCGACCGCGACTATCTGGGGCGCAAGGCGCTCGCCGTGCTGGAAAGCGTCGCTCGCTGACGCCGGCCCCCACCCCTTCAGGAGATAAACCGATGTCCGACATCAAGAAGATCACATTGTACGACTCGTCGGTCACGACCGACAATCTGGGGGACGGGATCATCATGGTCGCGGTGCGCAAGCATCTGCGCGAGGTGTTTCCCTATGGCTTCTTTACCTCGATCCCGTCGCACGATTATCCCGGCAAGGTCGGCCTCGCCAAGGCAAAGGCGTGCGACTATGCCTTTATCGGCGGCACCAACATGATCGCCAGCCATTGGCTGCGCTATCATCAGTTGAAGCTGCGGCTGCGCGACCTGGGCTCGGTCAAGCCCTTCCTGTTGATGGGCGTGGGCTGGCACAAGTACCAGCGCGATCCCGACCCGGTCACGCGCGCCATCTATGGCAAGATCTTTGACCGGACGATGCTGCACTCGGTGCGCGACCGCTACACGCACGACAAGCTGAAGCGCGCGGGCTTCGACAACGTCGTCTATACCGGTTGCCCGACGATGTGGGACCTGTCGCCGACGCATGTCGCGGCGATCCCGACGACCAAGGCCGATCGCGTGCTTTTCACGCTGACCGCCTATCTGCGCGACGACAAGGCGGACCGCGCGATCCTCGACCTGCTCGCCAAGCGTTATTCGAAGGTCTTCTTCTGGCCGCAGATGTACGACGACATGGCGTATCTGGAGGAAATCGGCGCCGACTATCTCGCCAGCGGCAAGGTCGAGATCGTCGAACCCACGCTGGAGGCGGTGAACGAGACGCTGCGCTCGGGCGACATGGACTATGTTGGCCTGCGCCTCCACTGCGGCGTCCTCGCGCTTCAGAACAGCGTGCGCTCGCTAATCGTCATCGTCGACAATCGCGCGGCGGAGATCGGCCGCGACACTGGCCTGCCAGTGGTGAAGCGCGAGGAACTGGCGCGGATCGATCAGTGGATCGACGGATCGGACCCGGTACAGCTTACCCTGCCGCTCGACGAAATCGCCGCCTGGAAGGGGCAATTTGCCGCCCGGTAAGGGTTTGCTAACCCTGTTCGATAACCAGCTAACAAGTTGATCTGAATAAAAGCGCCGAGAACAATTGCGTTCTTCGGGGCTTGTCGGGTGAGCGTTTTCAGGCGGGTTGTACACGCATCGCAGTGGCTGGGCGTAAGCGCAGCGGCGCTGTTGCTGGTGTCGTGCGGCGGGTCGGGGGACGGCGGCGAAGCGAGCGTCACGCCGTCGCCCATCGCACCGGCGCCCACGCCCGTCCCCACCCCCGCGCCGTCGCCAACCTCACCGCCGACCACCGTCGATACAACGACGCTGCCCGCCGACCCGGCAGCCACGACGATCAGCTTTGCGGCGAGCGCGATGTCACCGCAACCGCGCCGGATCACCGGTATCGGCGTTCATCTTGCTCAGGCCGGCCTCTACCCCATCGATCCCGAGCGCACGCTCGCCCTGATCGCGGCGCAGAACAACAACAGCTTCCGCGACGATATCTACTGGAACGCCTTCGCGCCGTCCTGGGACCCGCAGGGATCGCATCTGGAGCCCGCGCTCAAGGCGGCGCTGGACCGGACCGACATGATGCCGGTGCTGATCCTCAACAACGGCAATCCGGCGATCGAGGGCACCAACCCGCCGATCACCGAAGCGGCTCGCCAGGAGTTTGCCAAGTTCGCCGGCCGCGCGGTCAGGGCGGTCGGCCAGCGCCCGGTCATCTACGAGATCTTCAATGAGTGGAATCTGCGCGTCGGCGACCGCTTCAACAAGCTGGTTGGCGCTGGCGAGGCGGGCGATGCGCGCGCCGCGCAATATTATGTGCCGCTCGCCAAGGCAGCGACCGCCGCCGTACGCGCCGCCAATCCGCAGGCGACGGTGATCGTCGGCACTCCCGCCGACGATCCCGACTGGGAGTGGAGCAAGGCCGTCGTGCGCGGCGGCGCGCTGGAGAATGCCGATGGCTTCGGCCTGCACCTCTACGCCCACTGCAATGTCTCACCCTGGAACAATGCGACGGCGCTCATCGGCCGGCTCGAGCGGGCGCGAGCAGCGCTGAACGAGGCGAATGGCGGACGCGAGGTGCCGATCTACGTCACCGAGTTCGGCTGGCCCAACACGTCGGTCGCCTGCGGATTCGATGCGGCTACCGTCGGCGCATATACGGCGCAATTCACGCTCTATGCCGCGGCACAGCCCTGGATACGCGGCACATGGAGCTATCAGCTGCGCGATCAGGCGACCGATGCAGCCGATCTCGAAATGAACTTCGGCCTGTACGACGCGCAATACCGCGAGAAGCCGAGCGCGTGCGCCCCGCGTGAGGCGAATGCCCTGCTGGCCGAGGCTGAGGCCGCCACTCTCCATCGCCCCTCCCCCGACCTGTTCGTCCTGACGCTTCGCACCGCCACCGATACCAAGCTGATCGCCTGGACCAGTCGGGCGGGCCAGACGGGCAGCGTGCGCGTCGGCGGGACCATCGGCTACACTTCCCGGCCGCTTTGCGGAACTGCGGTCGCCGGTTCGGCCGATCGCCTGGTGCAGGTCGGCGTGATGCCCGTGGTCGTCAGCGTACCCACGCTCCAGCTGATGGCGCTTCAGGCACGCGCCCTCTAGACGACAATCCGCAAGCTGTTATGGTGCACCGCAGCAGTGGACGGTGCGCCTGTGCGTTCGTCCTTGCTGCGGCAGTTGCGGGTGTTCGGTTGCGGCATGTTTCAGCTCGGCACTGACCCGGCTGGGCGTACCAGTGCAGAGACTTGTACCGGCGTGGCGAATCGGTAACGGGTGGCCTCAACGATGGCTCGTCTGTTGACCAGGGAGTGTGTGGGTGTTCGATTGGCTGCTGCGCCTTTTTGGCGGCGAACGCCGACCGCCGCGCATTGCGAGTGACTCCGGCCTGTTCGGCGATCAGGGTCTTGCCCGAAACCTGAGCGCCGTTGCGCCGCGCGAGGCGCCCTTACCTATCCGGGTCGAGCCCGAGACCAATCTTGTCGAGGGACCTATCGCTGGCCGTATGCTGATCACCGATGACATGGCGCTGATCAGCAACATCCACTCGGTATTCAACTCAAGCATGCCGGTCGCTGACCGCAATGGCCTGTGGGGTCGCGGGGCGGAACTCAAGCGGCTGGTGGCAAGCGTCCTCTATCAGGGACGCCATGGCATCATCTATGGCGCGCGCGGGTCGGGGAAAACGTCGCTTTCCCGCGTGTTCGGGGATTTTGCGGACGAACACGGCAATCTCGTCCTCTACCATTCGGCCAGCGGCGACAGCGATTTTGCCGGACTGATGCATCCGGTGGCCGTTGAACTCGCAAGCTTTGGCGGCTCCGCGGCGCAGCGCAGCCTGACGCCGCCGCCGCTCCAGTCGATGGACGCACGCAACTTCGGCGGGTGGCTGATCGATCATTTCGACCGACCGATCCTGATCGTCCTCGACGAGTTCGACCGGATCGCCAGCCAGCAGACAAAGGCCGACATATCGAGCCTGATGAAGTTCCTGTCGGACATCCGCGCGCCGATCCGACTGGTGCTCGTCGGTATCGCCTCGGACATCGATCACCTGATCAGCGGGCACCCTTCGCTGCGCCGCCACCTCGAGTCGCTGTACATCGGTCCGATCGCCAAGGAGGAGTTGATCGCGCTGCTCGACCGTTGCTGCCAACAGGTCGACATGACGATCGACGCGGATGTGGCCGACTATATCGCCACCGCGGCATCGGGTTCGCCCTATCACCTTCGCTTGTTCGGTCTTCACGCCGCGCTGTCTGCGGCGGGCGAGCAGCGCCGACAGATCGAGATGCGCGATGCCGAAGCGGGTTTTCGGGAAGCGCTGGGCGAGTGGGAGCGGATCAGCCGCGACAGCAGCGAGACGCTGCGCGCCCTCATCCCCGCCTCCCCGCAGGCGCGAGAGGCAATGTGCGTCGCGGCGATCCTCGACTGTTACGTTCCGCTGTTCGACGCACTGACGCTGCGCAGCGCCCTGATGGACTACGGGTTCGAGCCGGCCGGCATCGACGATCGCGTCGAACAGACGATCCGCGCGTTGCAGCCGGCGCTGATCCAGCCGTCTCCCGGCAGCTACAGCTTCAGCGATACGCTGGCACCGCAATTCTTCGTGCTGATGCTTCGCCGTGGCGGCGACGCCCGGAGGGTCGGGATCGAACAGCGTGATCAGCTGGGGTCCGCGATGACGATGTTGAAGGAAGGATTCAGATGATCCGCGTCACCGACCTGGTCCATGCCCTGTCCCGTCGCTTGCGCTTTGTCCTTCTGGTCGGCGGCGGAGTCTTTGTCGCGGTCATGATCCTCGGCCTTCTGCAGCCGCGTCGCTACACGGCGGCCTCGTCGCTTCTCATCGACGTGACCGAGCGCAATCCCGTCGCCGATCAGGCGGCCCCGAGTCCGCAGGTGATCGACACGGTGATCGGTACGCAGACCGACATTCTGAAGAGCGATCGGGTGTTTTCGCGAGTTGCGCGCGAGGCGGGCCTCGTGGCCGAACAGCCGGGCGACAACGATACCGAAAAGCTCCGGAACGCAGTGATCGCGATGCAGAAGAGGTTCGGCGTCGTCACCGTGCCCGGCAGCAACGTCGTCAAGATCTTCTATAACGCGCCCGATCCAGAGCAGGCGGCCGATATCGCCAATCGTATCGCCGACTCTTTCCTCGCCGAACAGGTTGCCCTGCGCGCCGACCCCGCCCGCCGGAACGCGGCATGGTACGATGACCGGATCGCCGAGGTGCGCGGCCGGCTCGAAGCCGCTCAGGCGCGGCTCTCCCAGTTCCAGCGCGAGCGCGGGATCGTCGGCATCGACCGCCTCGATCTTCAGGGCGACCGGGTCAAGACGCTCTCGGCCGAGCTGACCGCCGCGCAGGCCGCGCAGGCACAAGCCTCATCGGTCGCGGGGATGAGCAACGCGCCCAGCGTCGCCTCGTCCGCCGTGGTCCAGGATCTGCAGCGCGACGTCGCCACCCAGGCCGCCAAGGTCCAGGACCTCAGCAAGACGCTCGGCCCCAATCATCCCGACATGATCGCGGCACGCGCGTCGCTGTCGGAGCTTCGCGCCTCGCTGGGGGCCGCGCGATCGTCGCAGGCCCAGTCGCTCAACAGCGGCAGCGTCGCCGCCAGCCGGCGCGTCGCCACCATTCAGGCGGAACTGGCGCAGGAACAGCAGCGGCTGCTCGCCATCTCGGGCGTACAGGACCAGCTGGCCGTGCTTCAGCGCGACGTCGATGCGGCGCGCCAGACCTATGACGCCGTTCGCCAGCGCTTTAACGAAGCGGCGCTGGAGGGTGAGATCTCGCAGGCGAGCGCCACCCGACTGGATCGAGCGTCCGTGCCGATGCTTCCGTCGCAACCCAATCTGGTGCTCTGGTTCCTGCTGGCGATCACGCTCGGCGCGGTCGCGGGCATTCTGCCGATCATCGTCCGCGAAGTACTGCGGCCCCGGCTCCGCTCGATCGCGGGGACCGCGCAAGCGATCGACATGCCGACGGTCCTCGACTTCACGGTTCCGCTTCTTCCCGGCACCGAAACGCGCCGGCTCGGTTTTGGAGGTTCGACGCAATGAGGATCAGGTCATCCGCCGCCGGCGGCGCTGATCACGCCGCCAATCCCGCATTCGGCGCACCGGGACGCGATGGCGCGCGGGTCACGCCCGGCGTTCGCAGCGCGCCGCAGATGGCGCCGCGACCCGAGCTGATCGCGCTGCATGAGCTCGGCAGTCCGGATGCCCTGAAGATCAGGGCACTGCGCGACACCCTGCTCAGCACCTTTTCCGACCGTCCACACGGGCGCGTCCAGTCCTGGGTGCTCGTCGGCATCGACTGCGAGGCCGAATTGGCGGTACTTGCCGCCAATCTGGCGATCGTGCTCGCGCGGCTGGGGACCCCCACCCTGCTGATCGACGGCGCGTTCGAGAGGCCGATGATCGACCATCTGTTCGGCATGCCGGCAGAGGCGGGCCTGGTGAACCATTATGACGGCAGCGCCGCGATGCTGGCCGCCTATCCCGGCCCGGTCGAAGGCTTGTCGGTGATGCCCGCCGGCGAACAGGCCCCTGCGGCCGCCCACCTTCTCGAACAGGCGCCGATGCTCGACATGATCGAGCGTTGGCCGATCCAGGCCGAGCTGGCGATCCTGTCGCTGCCGATCTCGTCCATGTCGTTCGCGCAGACCATCCGCGGCTTCGACGGCGCGGTGATCGTCGCCAAGAAGCATCGGGCGACCGTCGCCGACACGCGCCGGGCGGTCGATGTGCTCGACAGCGAGAGAGTGACCGCGGCGGCGACCGTCCTCGTTTGAGCGGGCTCCATTCGGCCGAGTTATGCCGGGCCGATCACGCGGGCGGTCAGACGAAATGCGCACATGACAGGGGCGACCGGCGCCGGGCCGGTCGCCCCTTTCATTTGCGCGGCCGGTCAAGCGCCCTGCAGCACGCCTGTCGTTTCCCGTTCCGCTGGCGTCGGGCGCGGTGCCGCGGAGGTCGATTGATCCCGTTTGAAACGCCGCGTCCAGTGCTCGTGATTGCGCAGGAACAGGTCGCTGAACGTATAGCCGACGATGATCGTGGCGAAAGACGGACCGTAACATGCCACGGTGATCGTGTAGATGTTGATCGCCACGATCACGAGCAGCTTACCCTCCTCCTTCACGCGCCGCACTGACAGGATCTGCGCGATCATGAACAGCACGAAGGGGAAGCCGAGGAACAGGTACGTCGTCAGGTAGAAGTTGTCGACCGGCACCGCGTAGCTTGCCAGTGGGCTATATCCCATCGGGTAAGAGAAGCATCCGACACCACAGCCCAGCAGGATGCCCGCCGGGAAAAGATTGTTGAGATGCACGAACGGCATCTGCCAGCTTCGGTTGATGCGGTCGCCCAGGCTGAAGAGCGACCGGCTGATCTCGGTCAAATCGACGCCGCCGAACGCGATGATCAGGATCGCCGGCGCCAGAACAAAGACATAAGACGCCAGCGCCGCCCGCGACAGTACTTCGAACCGCTGCTTCACCGGGAAGATGTAGAAGATCGCGTAGAAGATCGCGAACATCCAGAACAGGCCAATCGCCGTCTTGCTCGTCGTCAGGGCGAGCGCGGAATAGATCAGCGCCATCGTGGCGATGTTGAGCCATTTGGGCAAATATCGGAAGATCAGCAGGAACGGGAAGAACGTCATGAAGGCGGCCATGGTGCTGTCGCCCGCGAAACCACCGTGCCGTACCGCGCCTTCGGCCCACCAGAGCTTTCCGACGACCTTCTTCACGCCGAACGTGTCGATCTCGGCACCGATCCAGGGAAAGGCGACGTGCGGCGACAGCAGGATGCCGATGCAAGAGATCACGACCAGTACATAGAGGAAGGCGCGCGGGAACCAGTGCTCCGTCGGCGTCCGCCCCGAAAACGCCATGCCCACGAACAGCGGAACGATCGCCTTGGCCGCGGTCGTCGCGATGGCGGGCGACATCCGCATGAACACGATGCCGATCCCCATCGATACGAAGACGTTGGCGACGAACAGCGTGGCCGGCAGCGATCGGTTGCGCAGGATCATCTGGTTCACGAACAAGCCGAAGATGACGAACGCCATCAGGTCGGGAACGAACCAGATCGGCGACAGGCCGACCTTGCCCAGATAAAAGCGCAGCGATCCCGTCAACGCATCGCGCAGGGCGTACATCAGGAATGCCGCCATCAGGAACTTGAACTGCCAACCCGAAAACCATTCGGGCTGCTGCGCGTCGGGCACGGTGACCCGCCAGCGCCGGACCGGGGTTTCAGCATTCATGGGCCATTACTTCCCTGATAGACTTGATCGACCGCTCGCGTAGTAGTTGCAGCCGGGCGTCGCTCGATGCGGCGCAGCAGGATCGCCAGCATCGGCTTTTCGACCCACCGGTAAAAGCCGATCGAAGCGATTACCGCCGCACCGATCATCAGGACCGGTGGGAGCAGCGGCAAGGTCGCCCACAGGCCCACTTTGGCGGCGACTGCCGCGATCGCCTTCAACGCGAACGGATGGGTGAGGTACAGCGCGTAAGAGGCGTCGCCGGCCAGCACCAGCGCCGGCACGATCCCTTGTCGCGGCTGACGCGGCTCGAGCCCCATCAACACCGCCGCCACGATCGCGACCGCCGGCACGCCCCCTGTAAGCGCGCGTGACATCCATTGATAGGCGTCCGTCTGATAGTTGATCGTCGCGGCGACCAGCGCGGCGGCGATCACCGCCAACGCAGCACCGGGCGAGATCCGCGGTGCGCGGCGCATCGCAAGCGCCAGCGCGATCCCAAACAGGAACTCGAAGATGATCGTATCGCCCCAGAAGCGGAGCGCTGGCACCGCCGGCCCCAATCGCCCCAGCGCGATCAGGATCACGAACGTCGCGCCGATCAGCGCCAGCCCCGCGCTCCGCCGCAGGCCAAGCGCCGCCGCGAAGATCAGGTAGAACAGCATCTCGAAATTGAGGGTCCAGCCCAGCGACAGCACCGGGAAAATGCCGCGTCCATCGGGATGCGGCCAAGGCAGGAACAGATAGGATGCAAGCGCATGCACGGCGCCATCCGGCGTCCGGTACAGGCCGAGCGCAGTCAGCAGCGTCGCCGTCGTCGCGAGCCAGTAGAGCGGCACGATCCGGATCAACCGGCGAACGAGGAACCGGCCGGGCGCGCCCGGTTCGGCAAAGCGGTCGGCCATCATGTGCATCATGATGAAGCCGCTGATGACGAAGAAGATATCGACGCCCAAGCCCCAGTCGAACGGCACCCTGCCCCAGCTCGCCGCCAGATCGGGCCGGGCCTCGCGCAGTTCATGCTGGGCATGGCCGACGACGACGAGCAGTGCCGCGAAGAAGCGAAGGCCTTGAAGCGACGCGATCTTCGCACGGGCCGTGTCCTCGCGAGGCAAGGGTGAGGGCGTCGCGCCCCTCATCCGACGGTCAGTTGCAGCGCATTATCGCCGGGCGGCAGATCGATGACGACGGGCCGGTTGCCCAGCGCCGCCGTGGCGCCCCGCCCCGGCTGGCCGCAAAGTGGCTGCGCCGTCAGGCTCGGCTGGCCGCGAATCGCCAGCGTCGCCTGGGCACCGACATCCCCGGTCCAGGCGATCAGCCGCCGGCCGCTTGCCCCGCGGGTCAGCACCAGCATCGTGCCCATCGGCCCGCGCTGCACCGACGCGCCCTTCATCGCCCGCACGATCGCGATCGATTCGCGAACCAGGCATGCCGCGGGCTTGGGACGGTAATCATAGTCGTAGATACCGAAATTGGCCTCGATATCGACCGGATCGCGTCCCTGGTCCTTCAGCTGATATATCCAGACGCCGCGCAGCCACGGCGTGGCTCCGGCCCAGAGGATGAACTGCGCCGCGTTGTTCGCGGCCTGATCGCGCGACACGGGGCAGTTTCGCGCGGTCGGCCAACCGAACTCGGTGACATAGATGGGCGGCGCCTTGCCGCTCGGTCCTGCCAGCGATGTGTGCAGCCGCTCGATCTGCCGGATCGTATCGTCGCCGGTGCGGCGCGGGCCGGGCTCGCACTGGTTATAGTAATGCGCCGATACCCCGGTCGCTGCGGGCGCAGCGCTGCGCGACACCGCACTGATCCACTTCCAGCCGGGATCGATACCCGCCGCGCCGACCAGCACGGTCGCCCCGGGCTGCGCGGAACGGACCGCGCGCGCGCCGGCGATGGCGGCGGGAACATATGCGGTCGCCGCGCGCGGATCACCGGCCTGCCCGGCATCCTGCATGAGCGGCCGCCCCTTCGCCGCGCGAAGGTTCCACTCATTGCCGATCTCGAACATCGCGCCCTTCAGTTCGGGCAACTGCGCGGCGGCGGCGGTGAACTTGGCATAGGCCTGACGCGCCGCCGGCGTCAGCGGCGGGTCGAGGTCGGCGCGATCGGGATATTCGGCCCCCAGGATGATCAGCGGCCGGGCGCGCGTCGCCTTGATGAATTGACTGAGCCGGGGCAGCGGCTGCTGCCCGTGGGTGTCAAACCATTGCCAGCCGAGATCGTCACGAAACGAGTCGAAGCCGATCTCGGCAATCGCGCGAGCGCTCTTGTCGATGTCGTATCCATACTCGCCGCCGATGCCGAAATGCGTTGCGACACCGACGATCAGGGGTGCCGGCCGCGCCCGCATGGCGGCAGGATCGAGCACGATCGCACCCGGCGTTCGATCGGCCGCAGCCCCGCTACATCCGGTGGCGGCAAGCAATGCGCCGGCCAAGGTCAACGCCGACTTCGCCGCGCGCGATCGCCGCGCCCGGCCTGCCATTTTCGTCCAGTAGACCATGCCTGCTTCTCCCGGTACTGGCCGGCGTCTGCACGCCCGCGGTCAGGTCAGAAAATGCGCTCCTTTACGACCAGCACGTCGTCGGGCTGCACGAGGTCGTCGAGCGAAACATTGTCGACTTTCTGCCCCTTGCGCCGCACTTCGATCTTCTTTGAGGCGGCCAGCGTCGGCCCACCGGCCTCCGCCATCGCCTGGCGATAGGTCATGTCGGGCCGCAGCGGGAACGAGCCGGGCTTGTTCACCTGACCATAGACATAGACCGTCTCGACCTGGGGCACGAAGATCTGGTCGCCCGGATTGACCCGTCGGCTCGCATCGCCCTGAAGATCGGCCAGCGAAATACGGACGGGCGGCGATTTGTCGCCCGGGGTGAGGATAACGAAATTGGCGCCGTTCTCCTTGACGCCGCCAGCCTCGGCTACGAGCGAAGCAATCGTATAGTCGCGGTTGAGCGCGTAATTACCCGGGTTTGGAACAAACCCCAGCACGGTCACGCGGCTGCTGATGAAGTCGGTCACATCGACATTGACCGAGGGCGAGGCGAGATAGCCGCCCGATGCATAGGCACGGGCAATGTCCTGCCCCAGCTGCAGCGTGGTTTTGCCTGCCGCCTGGATCGGCCCGACAAAGGCAAGGTTGACCGTCCCGTCATCCTTGATCCGCGTCTTGACGCTCAGCCCCTCCTGACCGAACACGGTGATCTGGATCTCGTCATTTGACCCGAGCACATAGCCGGCCGGCGCCGTGGCAGGTCGATTGGCAGTGGCGCGCGCAGGGTTACCGGCCGGGCCGGGCGCCGTCTGCGCAAGCACCGCGCCGGGGACCAGCCCGAGCGAGGCGGCCAGCGCCCCGTGCAGGATCGTGTTCTTGATCGGCATGATCGTCTCCATGCTCAGAAATAGGCCTCGAAGCCCAACCTGCCCTGAACGTCGTTATATTCGGCGAGGCCGTTGTTCGTCTGCCGAGTGATATAGGTTCCGCCAGCGATGATCGCGAAGCGTTCGGAAACGCGGCGACGCGCCTGGGCGTTGGCGATGAATAGGTTGTCCGAACCGATCCGCTGCGCCGGGGCGAGTGGATTTTGCTCAAACCGCCGGTCGCGGCGCTCGATCGAGGCATCGATCGAGAACAACTCGCTGAGCGCGCCGCGCCCCACCAGGCCATAGCTGGTTTCGAGCGCGTAGCCCGATGCGACCAGCGTGTCGTTGGTGATCTTTCGCGACGATTGCAGCGACAGCAGCCACCGCGGCACCGCGCGCGTGGTCAGACGGATGTCCCAGCCGGCGCCCTCATAACGGTCGATGACCGCGGGCGTGCTGTCGGTCCACAGCGCATGGACGTCGATATGCGCGGCCAGGATCGAGGAGATCGCACGATCGAAGATCACGCCGGCCTTGTTCACCTGCGTGCGCACGCCGACATTGGGCCGGGTCGAGTTGTCGCGCGTATAGCTCAGCCGGACGACCCCGAGCGACGGTTTGGCATAGGCGATTGCCGCCGAATAGCTGTTCGTCCGCTGGTCCGCATAATCGAAGTCGCGATCATTGTCGCTCGTCGACCGCAGATAGCCGAACGACGGATAGAAGCCCGAGGATCGGGGGCACTCGACCGTGGCCCCCAGCGTCGAGAAAGACTGCAGGTTCTCGACCTGCACGTTGAGGTCGCCATAATCGGCGCGCTCGCGGCGGAAGGAGGCGGTGGGCTTGACGCTGCACGTCCCGAACACGCGGACGTCGCCATCCACGCCGCCCAGAAAGCGCGGGCGGCTGCGCTCGCTGTTATCGACATACTGGTCGTACGCGACCAGACCGGACAACGAGAACGACGCAAGCGGCGTGGTGCGGTTGAAGCGCGCCTCGAGCGTGGGCGAGACGATCAGGTCCGCGGCCGAGGGCACCAGGTCCGCGTCGGTGCGGACGATGTTCGAATCGAAGGTGGTGAGGACCGCAGTTCGCACATTCAGCCCGTTCCGCTGCATATATTGCAGGTCGGCCTGATCCTGCGGCGACGCCTTCAGGTTCGGCAACGTCTGCGCAGCGGCCATGGTCGGTGGCAAGGCCGACGCCAGCGCGGCGATCAGAAGACGGCCGCCACGAAATCGCATGCGCGTTCGCTGATTGCCGGTGTCCCGATGCGTCAAGCCCACGCCAGTCGCCCCTCAATAGAGTCCAGCGTTCGTCCTCTACACTGCCGATGCTGCAGTGCAAGAGGGACGCCTGAAACGGCCACTAACTGTCCCGTATTCGCACTCGCCGCAGAGAGCCAGTCAGCTCTGAACCGCGGTTACCCGACGCGCGTTCGTGATGCGTGTCAGGAAGCGGCGCACGGGCCGGTCGTACAGACGATCGACGATGGATGCAGCAAGAAGAATTCCGCCGGCCAGCGCGATCGTCCCCCAGCCGCCCAGATTCTGATACGGATAGTTCAGTCCCTTGAGGAAGATGCCTCGCACCAGCGCGATGATCGGCATGTGCAGGATGTAGATGGCGTAGGAGGCGACACCGAGCTCGCGCATCACCGCACCGCCGCCCGCATTCTCTCGAACATTGGCCGCCGCGATGATCATCAGCGGGTAAAGCGTGGTGATGAGCAGCAGGTCGGTGACGGCCCGCGCACCGGGCCCCGGATCGATCATGAACGAAAGCAGCAGCAGCGGCGCAAGGACCCAGAACGGCGCGCGCAGCCATGGCAGCCGATCCTTCGCCACGTAGATGACGGTGCCGACGTAGAAGGAGAAAATCGTCCGCGCGAAACCGCCAGGCAGCGTCGCAAAGGTCCAGCCCATGTCCAGGCTGCCGTGATCGGCCGTCGCCCATATAAGCCCCGCGAAACTGGCTGCCAGCAACAGCCCGAGCCGCCATCCCGTCAGCCACAGGATCAGCGCGGCATAGACGATGTTCACGATCAGCTCGAAGGTGAGCGACCAGCTGGGGAAATTAAACGGAAAAGTCTCGCCCCGACCGATCGCCAGTTCGGGCGGCACCGGCACGAACAGCGCGTTGAGCCCGAATGCGGCGAGCAGCGGGCCAGCCTGAATCCCGCCCTCCGCCGCCAGCTTGGGCAGCAGGACGATCAGGCCCAGCGCTGTCCCAAGAAGATACAGCGGATAAAGGCGAATGACCCGCAGCAGCGCGAAACGCGCCGTCGACATTCCGACCGTTAGGCTGTCGGCATAGGCATGGGCGATTACGAAGCCGCTCAGGGCGAAAAACAGATCGACCGCCAGGTACGAACCCGGGAGCCAGTCGCGGAACAGCCCGTCGGGCGCATGCCGGGTGAGCACGGCAAGCGCCGCGACTCCGCGCAGGCCGTCGAGTTCGACGAAGACACGCCTCTTTTTCATGATCTTGGCGCTCCCGCTTTGCCGACGAAGTGACCGTCGGACCTGTCAACCATTATTGCTGCATCGCCGCAAGCGTTCGCAACTGCACGCAGGTGGCCGCAGCGGCCGTCCACTTCGTCGAATTGTTCATCGGCTGGTCACGTCCGCCCCTTCTCTTACGCTCTTGTTTAGTGCCGTTGGCGCCGATTTGGATCAAACATGGTTTCCGACTCACGCTCTACAACGTCGTTGCATCGCAGCTATCCTCGCGGGTATGATTGTGCAGTGCAGCAGCCGCGTGCGAAGGGGATCGCCGGTTCCGGCGATAGGGGGAGTTCGCGATGATCGCAGGAGACACGATGCTCGACATCGGACTGGACAGTGGCGCACGGACCGCCCTTCGCGACGCGCTGCATCGCCGCAATCTGCGCATGCGCCTCTAT
The DNA here is from genome assembly GCF_002351485.1 of Sphingomonas spermidinifaciens. Taxonomy (GTDB): domain Bacteria; phylum Pseudomonadota; class Alphaproteobacteria; order Sphingomonadales; family Sphingomonadaceae; genus Sphingomonas; species Sphingomonas spermidinifaciens. Next base: position 277,822 of record NZ_NWMW01000003.1, read on the forward strand.
GTGCTGCTGATCGTCATCGACCTGTTCTCGCTGACCACGGGCTTCACGCTTGCCAATGTCGTTCGCGACCAGCAGTGGCTGTCGCCGGGTGGCGTCGATTTGTTGATGGCGACCGTGCCGGTCTATTTCATGTTCGCGCTCGGCAGCGATGCCTATAGCCGGCCCGCCGTGACCAGCGGCCGGCGGACGATCAGCCTGTCGCTATGGCCGCTGATGATCACCGCGCTGGCGATCCTGACGACGCTGTTCCTGTTCCGCGTCAGCGCAGAAGTATCGCGCCTGGCGTTCGTCTTCAGCATCGGCACCAGCGCGGCGCTGATGATCGCGCTGCGTTACGGCGTGGTCCGGGTCGTTCGCGATACAGTCGCCAACAGCCTGGTTTCCGAACTCCTCATCATCGACAATGCCGACTGGTCATGGCCGATCGAGGGCGACGTGATCTATGCCGATCGCATTGGCCTCAATCCCGACGTCAGCGACCCGTACATGCTTCATCGCTTTGCCGAACTGTGCGACAAGTATGAGCGCATCGTGGTCCGTTGCAGCGCCGATCGCCAGGCGGACTGGGCACTGGTCCTACGCGGCGCCAACGTGATCGGCGAGATTATCATCGCAGGCTTCGGCTCGATCCCGGTGCTCGGGCTCAAGCAGTTCCGCGATCGCCCCTCGCTGCTCGTCGCGCGTGGGCCGCTGAGTTACAGCGACATGGCGAAGAAGCGGGCGCTCGACCTGGCGCTAACGATTCCGATCGTGATCGCCGTCGCACCGCTGCTGGCGATCATCGCGATCGCGATCAAGCTCGATTCGCCGGGCACCGTTCTGTTCAAGCAGGAGCGGATCGGCCGCGGCAATCGCATTTTCCACATCCTCAAGTTCCGCAGCATGCGCGCCGATCTCTCCGACGGGCGTGGCGCCACGTCGACGCGGCGTGACGACGACCGCATCACGCGCGTCGGACGCTTCATCCGCCGGACCAGCCTCGACGAGTTGCCGCAGCTGTTCAACGTGTTGCTGGGCCAGATGAGCCTGGTCGGGCCGCGCCCGCACGCGCTAGGCTCGCTCGCGGGCGATCGGCTGTTCTGGGAGATCGATCGCGAATATTGGTACCGCCACGCGCTCAAGCCGGGCATCACGGGCCTTGCCCAGGTGCGCGGCTTCCGCGGTGCGACGCATCGGCCGGAAGACCTCAAGAACCGGCTCCAGGCCGATATCGAGTATCTGAACGGCTGGAGCCTGACGCGGGACATCGCGATCCTGTTCGCAACGCTCAACGTCCTCGTACATCGCAACGCCTATTAAGAGCGCTGCGACGCCCGGTTCAGGTCAACGGGTGGCGTAGAACAGGCCAAGCGCGGGAATCCAGGCGAACGCCGCCAGCAGCGCGAGCGTGGCGATCCGACTACGCGGCGCCTGCTTCAACGACGGCACTGCGAGCGAGGGCAGGACGGGAACTCCATCCTCGCCGAACTCGATCTTGGATGACATCGCGGCAGTCACGCTGCCGGGCGGGAGCGGGCGGAGAAAGCGGGCGCCATGCTCGCTGCCCCGCTGCCACACGATTTCCGCCTCGATCGAGCCGACGCCGGCGATCCCAAGCATGACGATGTCGCCCGCCTTGTGGAGCGTCGGCGAAACCATGCGGCAACCCTCACGCGTCAGATCGGCAATCGCGATCGTCGTCGGCAGACCGTCGGCAAGGCGAAGCACCCCCGTGCGGCCGATCGCCTGACGGGTGTCGTGTCGCCGCTCGGCAACGACATCTTCCGGTGCGGAATCGAAGTCTGTCTTGCGCAGCGCGAGCGTCACGAGCGGGGGCCCTTTCGAGGAAGCGGGGGATGGCGACTCCGATTTGCATGAACGAGCTTAGGAAAAGCTTACCGGTTGTCGCTTTAGTCCAACGTTTCATCGCAATCATCCGATCGAGCTTCACACCTATAGCATGCCCTCTTGGCCAAGCTTGCTGCACCGCAGTAAGAGAGCTGCGACGCCGCCGCTGCGGCACTGGGGCCGACCACGAAAGGACAATCCGATGACGATCAAGCCCGTACGCAAGGCCGTTTTCCCTGTGGCGGGCCTCGGCACCCGTTTCCTGCCGGCGACGAAGGCGATGCCGAAGGAAATGCTGACCGTCGTCGACAAGCCGCTGATCCAATATGCCGTCGAGGAAGCGCTCGAAGCCGGCATCGAGCAGATCATCTTCGTCACCGGCCGCGGCAAGGGCGCTCTCGAGGATCATTTCGACGTCTCCTACGAGCTCGAGGCGACGATGAAGGCGCGCGGCAAGTCGATGGCCGCGATCGACGGCATCCGGCAAAAGCCCGGCTCGCCCGTCTATGTTCGCCAGCAGGAGCCCCTTGGCCTTGGCCACGCTGTCTGGTGCGCGCGCGAGATCGTCGGCGATGAGCCCTTTGCGGTGTTGCTGCCCGACGAGCTGATGGTCGGCGGGTTCCTGCGCCAGATGGTCGAAGCTTACAATCGGGTCGGTGGCAACGTCATCGGCGCTCTGGAAGTGCCCGACAGCGAGACTGACAAGTACGGCATCATCTCGCCCGGCAAGGTCGATGGCCGGCTGACCGAGGTTCGGGCGCTGGTCGAGAAGCCCAAGGGAAAGGCGCCGTCGAACCTGATGATTCCGGGGCGCTACATCCTTCAACCCGAAGTGATGCGAGTCCTCGACAATCAGGCCCCCGGCGCCGGCGGCGAAATCCAGCTGACCGACGCCATGGCCAAGTTGATCGGCGACCAACCGTTTCACGGCTTCACCTTCGACGGACAGCGTTACGACTGCGGCGACAAGGCAGGGTGGCTCACCGCCAACATCGCACTCGGACTAGCGCGTGAAGACCTTCGCGCGCCAGTTCGCGACTTCATCGCGACGCTCGATCTCTGATCGACGTGACAGGGCGTCCGGGTCCCGCGTCGCGCGGCCCGGACGTCGGCGTCAGAAGATCACGTCGTCCGCGTTGGTACGGCGAACGAGGATCCGGCCGATCGCATCGAACAGCGAATCCATCGCGACCGGCTTGAACAACACCTCGTCGGCGCCCAGCCGTTTGCACCGTTCTGTCAGATCGGGCGCGGTGTCGGCGGTCACGACGATGATCGGCAACGATCGCTTGGCATCGTCGCGCGAGCGGATGCGCTCGATTGTCTCAAACCCGTCCATGCCGGGCATGCGCAGATCGACGAGGATCACGTCGAAATCCTCGGCCTCGATCCTGGCGAGCCCAGCCTCGGCTCGGTCCGCTTCCGCCATTTGCGCGCCGGCGACGTCCAGCATATCCCTGACGACCCGTCGGTTCATGGCGTCGTCTTCGATGAAGAGAACGTTCATCGCCGGTTCTCCGGCTGAAAAACGTTACGGGGGCGGTTTGCGACCATGAGCGTGCTATCTGCCTAAGCCGCTTCGGTGACAAGGGGTGGATGCGTGGACTGCACCCCAAATAGGCGCTCCGTGAGGACGGGGCCGGAAATCGGCTTCTCGATCAGCGTCATCGCTGCCATCTCCGTCACCTGCCGGACGCTCTCGGCATCCGGTTCTTTCCAGAGAACAAAGGCGGGCTTCCCGTGTTCCGCCGCCGCCAGGGCAAGATGCCGAAGTGCCTCGATGCGCGCGATGTCATCCTCGCCGAGCGCCGCCACGTCGGCCAGCAATCGCGCCGCACCGGCAAGCTTGGTCCGAGCATCGTCGACGTCGTCGGCAAAGACGATCTCGCCCGCGCGCGGCATGAGCAGGGTCCGCAACATCGCGCGGGCAATCGGATTCCGCTCCAGAATGACGAGGCCGCCGCCCGCTGTCGGCGCGACGACCTCTGCCGGCGGCTCGGCCGCAACCAGTGGCAGCGTGACCGTGAAGGTCGACCCCTGCCCTTCCCGGCTCTCGACGGCGATCTCGCCGCCCAGGGCTCGGGCGAGATTACGGCAGATGGTCAGGCCGAGACCGGTGCCGCCAAACTGCCGCGTGGTCGTCGAGTCGGCCTGGCGAAACGACTCGAAGATCTCGCCGTGCTTGTGCGCCGGGATCCCGATGCCGGTGTCGCTGACCGACAGAGTGAATTGCTTGCCGTCGTCCGTTACACGCGCTGCCAGCCCGATCGCGCCCGCGTGGGTGAATTTGAGCGCGTTGCCGAGGAGGTTGAAGGCGATCTGACGAACGCGGCTGCCATCGGTGACGATCCAGCCTGGTGCTCCGGCAAGGTCGAGCTCGAATCTCAGCCCCTTGGTTCGCGCCTGCTCGGCCCACATCTGCGCCACCCCGGACAGCAGTGCACGCAGGTCGACCGGCTCGGGCGCGATCGTCAGATGGCCGGTTTCCATCTTGGCGACGTCGAGGATGTCGTCGACCAGCGCGCGCATCGCGAGGCCGGCGCCATGGACGACCTCGATACGGTCGCGCTGTGTCCCCGCCATCGTCCGGTCGGCAAGGATCACCTGGGTCATACCGAGGATGCCGTTGAGCGGGGTTCGGATTTCGTGGCTGGTCGTCGCAAGAAACTCGGTCTTGGCGGCCAGCGCCTTGCCGAGCGCCGCGTTCGACGCCTCGAGCTCGACATTGGCGTCGCGCACCTGATTGCGGCTGCGGCGAAGCGTCACGATGCCGAAGCTGAGCAGCCCGACGACGATGATCGCGCCGCCCACAACGCCGAGCGTCAGCGCCCGCTGGAATCGCGCGCGCGACCGCTCGAGCGCAACGCTCGCGCGCAGCTCCTCGGCCTTCAGGCGCGCGATGCGCAATTCCTGGTTGGCGAAATCGAACCGTGCCGCCATCAGGGCGGTGTTGGTTGAGGCCGCGAGCCGCGTCTCCTCATCGGTCAACCGCCGAAGCGCCTGAAGATGCGCGAGCGCAAGCGACGTGTCGCCGCTCGCTCGATAAACTTCGTATGCGGTGGAATGCGCATCGCGGAAGCTGGCGTTGGTTTGAGCGGTATCAACATCTTTGAAGGCTGCATCAATCCAGTAGCGGGCACGCCTCCCGTCCCCACGCTGGAGCGCGAGTTGCCCGGCAATGGCCGCGATTTGCCGATATTGCGCACGCGCTTCTGGGCGACGAACGATAGAAAAAGCGCGGCGGATACTTGCAGCAGCCGCGTTGTAATTGTCGAGTGCAAGTTGCGCCTTCGCGATATTGCCAAGTATTCGTACAGCGAATATTTCGCTTCGTTGATCGACCGCGATTTTTAGGGCGCGCTGGAATTCGGCGACGGCATCTTTGTAGCGCGCATCAAGTAGCAGGCCCGTGGCCCGATTATTGTACAAGGTGAGCAGAAGGATAGGATCGCCGACATCAATCGCTTCCGACTGCGAGTAGTATCGGTCGGCGTTCTCGAAATCACCGCCATCGATATATAGATTTGCGATGTTCTGAAGGGCGATTGCCTGCCCCCTCGGATAGTCGGACGATAGAAATGCGCGGTGCGCAGCCTGATATGCCTTGAGCGCATGGGCTGATTTGACCTGTTCGCTAAAAATGCCGCCTTTGGTCAAAAGTATGTCACCAAGGAGTTTGGTGGGCGACGCGCGCCGAGCCAATCGCTCGGCGCTGGCGTTGAGTATCGCGGCCGCTTTGACACGGCCAATACGCAACAATGCCTCGCCGCCCAGCCAGCGCGAATAGGCAAGAGCGCGCTGGCGGTCGCCGAGACTTGGCAGCTTCACCGCGACTCGTTCGGCTTCAAGTGCGTCGCCAAAAGCAGCCTCGGGGTTCGTGAGCATCGCCGCACGTGCCGCCTCGATCGACTGCCGAATCGGGGCAGGCGCATCATCCGCGACTTGGGCCTTCGCGGGAGCAGCCGGAGTTACGCTCCAAAGCGCGAAGGTTATAGCCAACCAGATGGAACGGCATCTTCTCACGCTTGAGGTGTAAGGTGCAAACCGTTTCGATCGCGTCAACGACGCGCTTAGGCGCGCTTCCAGAAGCTCTCGGGCCGACCGAAGCTCGGCCGCATCGCCGCGGCGGCGGTGAGGTGCCGGTCCTCGGCCAGGAACTGGCGCAGCGCGCCAATCGCGATCGGACGGCTGATGAGGAAACCCTGCGCCATGTCGCAGCCCATCACGCTGAGCAGCGCCATCGCGGCGGGCGTTTCAACACCTTCGGCAGTGACTTCCATGTCGAGCGCGTGGGCGAGGTCGATCGTCGAACGGACGATCAGGGGGTCGCGGTTACTGCTCGTCAGTTCGAGCACAAACATCTTGTCGATCTTGAGCTCACGCGCGGGCAACTGCTTCAGATAGGCGAGGCTCGAAAGCCCTGCCCCATAATCATCGATCGCCAGCGTCACACCGATATCGGCGAACATGCGAAGATGACGGATCGCGCTGTCGGGATCGCGGATGACCGCAGTTTCGGTGATCTCGAACCCAATCCGCGCGGAGACGCCGCGTACCATCGTGCAGACCTGATCGACGAACTCCGCATCGGCGAGCAGCAGGCCCGAAATGTTGACGAAGACCGGGATGTCGTGGCCGCTGTCGGCGAGCACCTGCTGATCGGCGAGTGCCTGCCGGATCGTCCACAAGGTGAGCGCGCCGATCTTGCCCGATTCCTCGGCCAGCGGGATGAAGTCTCCCGGCAGGATCAGGCCGCGTTGCGGATGTTGCCAGCGGACCAGCGCCTCGACGCTAGTAATCTCCTGTCGGCGCAGATGAACCTTGGGCTGGTACTGGAGGAAGACCTCGCCATTGTCGATCGCTTTCGACAGGTCGCGCATCAGCGACAGGCGGTCAAAGGCATGATCGGCACGGCTGAGGTCGCGAACCACGTCCCGCTGGTCGGCGCGAGCCTGACCGAGGGCAGCCTCGGCCGCCTCGACGAGGCGGACGTCATCGCGTTCGTGGCTCGGCATCGCCGCCCCCGCGAGCAGCAGCTCGATCGTGTAGGGCTCGCCGTCGAGATCGAGGGGGCGAACGAAGCTTTCGCGCAGGCACCGGATCGCCGCATCGGCGGCGGTGGGCAGCGCGCCTTCGAACGCGATCTCCAGCATCGAGCGCCCCACAATGCGCACCCGCGCGGCTGGAAGCTGCCGCGCCATCACCGACGCCACGTCCTCAGCCAGCAGATCGGCGCGCGCGCGGCCGAGGTGGCGGCGCAGCGCCCCGAAATTGACGATCTCGGCAAGCAGAAACAGCTGCCAGGCCGGCAAGGCGCACGGCACGGTCCCGCTCGAAGGGACGGACGGCACGTCGGCCGGGTTGAGAGCGTCGGACGGCATCTCCATCCGACATAGAAGCCAAGCCGTTGCAATCGGGTTAACCGACTCGATGTCCCACAATGACCCATTATGCTGATCAGATCGGCTTGAGAAATCGTTAACTTTCCGTTAATTTGCGCGCCGGGGCCAAACGACCCCGCTGGAGAAAAATGATGCATGACGTCCTGTTCCGGGAAATCTACGGCGACACGCTTCGCCCCTTCTGAAATCCTGAAACGGTCTCGGATCGATGCGCGCTGCGGATCGATCCGAGCCTTTCCTTCCGAGTTGATCTCGACAAAGGCATCCCGAGGGGTGCCTTTTCTCGTTGCCGTGGCGATGGTTGACCCTCCGGCTTGCCACTGGCAGTGGCCCAAGTTTAGGCGCTCAGGCCGAGCGGCGGCAGCAAGGGTTCGACATGCGCATTGTGATGATCGGTTCGGGCTATGTCGGCCTCGTGTCGGGCGCGTGCTTGGCCGATTTCGGCCATGACGTGGTTTGCGTGGACAAGGATGCGGGCAAGATCGACCGCCTGAAGGCCGGCGGCATCCCGATCTATGAGCCCGGCCTCGATGATCTCGTTGCCAAGAATGTGGCGGCCGGCCGGCTGTCTTTTACTACCGATCTGGCCGGCCCGGTTGGCGAGGCCGAGGTCGTGTTCATTGGCGTCGGCACGCCGACGCGCCGCGGCGATGGCCATGCCGACCTCTCCTATGTCTACGGCGCCGCGCGCGAGATTGCGGCGGCGCTCCGGCGATTCACCGTCGTCGTTACAAAGTCGACCGTCCCCGTCGGCACCGGCGATGAAGTCGAGCGAATCATCCGCGAAACCAATCCCGCCGCCGAGTTCGCGGTTGCCTCGAACCCAGAGTTCCTGCGCGAGGGCGCCGCGATCGAGGACTTCAAACGTCCCGACCGTATCGTCGTCGGCATCGAGGACGAGCGGGCCCGCGCGCCGATGGAGCAGGTCTATCGCCCGCTCTATCTCAACAAGGCGCCCGTCCTGTTCACTCGCCGTCGGACGAGCGAGCTCATCAAATATGCCGCTAACGCCTTTCTCGCGATGAAGATCACCTTCATCAACGAGATTGCCGACCTGTGCGAGAAGGTCGGCGCCGACGTGCAGGAAGTGTCGCGCGGCATCGGCCTCGACAACCGGATTGGCGCCAAGTTCCTCCACGCCGGCCCCGGCTATGGCGGCTCCTGCTTCCCCAAGGATACGCTAGCGCTGGTCAAGACTGCGCAGGACTTCGACAGCCCGCTGCGGCTGATCGAGACCACTGTCGCGGTCAACGACACGCGCAAGCGGGCGATGGCCCGCAAGGTCGTCGCCGCCATGGGCGGCGATGTCCGGGGCAAGACGATCGCGATGCTCGGGCTGACCTTCAAGCCCAACACCGACGACATGCGCGAGGCGCCGTCGATCTCGATCATCCAGGCGTTGCAGGACGCCGGCGCCACGATTCGCGCCTACGACCCCGAAGGGATGGAGGCGGCGCGGCCGATGCTGGAGAACGTTCATTACGCCAGGTCGGCCTATGACGCGGCGGAGGGTTCGGCGGCGGTCGTGATCGTCACCGAATGGGATGCCTTCCGTGCCCTCGACCTCGCGCGCCTGAAGTCGCTGATGGCCGAACCGCTGCTCGTCGATCTGCGCAACATCTACCGCGCGGAGAATGTCGTTGCGGAGGGGCTTCGTTACGTCAGCATTGGCCGGCCACAGGACGAGGATGGCGAAAAGCTCGCTGCCGCCGCCGAATAGTCATATGCCGCCGTCGGTCACGTCGTGACCGGCGACTTCCAGTCCCGCCGTCAGCGCCGCGACACAGGCATCGACCGTCGCCGGATCGGTGCCGCGCACGACGAAGTTCGCGCCGGTCCGCCCCTCGCGGAAGAAGGGGTAGCTGCCGATCGCGACGGCCGCTTCCTCGCCGTTCCCGCGAAAGCCGCGCTCGGTCTGGCGGAGGAGGTCGGCGACCTCGCTCTCGGCCACCCAGCAGCCGATCGTCCGCGCGATTACCGGGCGGCCGCCCTCGAGCGTCCCCGTCAGCGCATCGAGCATCCCCGCGGTGATGTGCGGCACGCCGGCCAGGATGAAGATGTTGCCATGGCGGATCCCCGGCGCCCCCGACACTCGATTGACGATCAGCTCGGCCCCCGCCGGCACCCGCGCCATCCGAAGCCGAGCTTCGGTCAGGCCGCCGCGCGTCTCATAATATTTCTCTAGCACCGCCCGAGCCTCGGGATGAATAACGACCTCGACGCCCAGCGCCACTGCGATCGCATCGACGGTGATGTCGTCATGCGTCGGCCCGATCCCGCCGGTGGTGAAGCAATAATCGCAGCGGTCTCGGATGGCGTTCACCGCCTCGACGATCGCCGCCTCGCGGTCGGCGACCACGCGCGCCTCGGTCAGGCGGATGCCCTGAACGTTGAGCCAGGTCGCAAGCTGGGCAATGTTCTTGTCCTGCGTCCGGCCCGACAGGATTTCGTCGCCGATCACCACAATGCCGGCGGTCCAGATACGCTCGCTCATGACGCGGGCCATAGCGCGCGCCCGCCCCCTCGCAAATCCCCCGCCAAAGGGCTATGTCGCAGGCATGACCGAGTATGTGACCGTTGCCCCCGACCAGCCACTCTCGCGCAGCGGCGCGATCCACCTTTACGGGCGCGAGGCCTTCGAGGGGATGCACCGCGCCGGCCGGCTTGCGGCCGAAATCCTCGACGCGATCGTGCCGCTGATGGTGCCGGGCACCGAGACGCGGACGATCGACGATGCGATCCGCACCAAGATGCTGGCGGCGGGCGCCGTGCCCGCGACGCTCGGCTATCGCGGCTACACGCACAGCTCGTGCATCTCGATCAACCATGTCGTTTGCCACGGCATTCCGTCGGACCGCATCCTGAAGGACGGCGACATCGTCAATGTTGACGTGACCCCGCTCCTCGACGGCTGGCACGGCGATACCAGCCGCATGTACCTGGTCGGCGATGTCGGGCTGAAGGCGCGGCGGCTGGTCGACGTCACTTACGAATGCCTGATGCTCGGGATCGAGCAGGCGCGGCCCGGCAATACGCTGGGCGACGTCGCCCATGCGGTGCAGCGCCATGCCGAGAAGCACCGCTACGGCGTCGTGCGCGATTTTTGCGGCCATGGCGTGGGCCGCCTGTTCCACGACGCGCCCGAGGTCGTCCATGTCGGCAAGCCCGGCACCGGTCCCGAGCTGCGTCCCGGCATGATCTTCACCGTCGAGCCGATGATCAACATCGGGCGCCCCGACGTGAAGCTGCTCGAGGACGGATGGACCGCGGTGACGCGCGACCGCAGCCTATCAGCGCAGTTCGAGCATTCGATCGGCATTACCGAGGACGGTTGCGAGATCTTCACCCTGTCGCCCGCCGGTTTCCATCAGCCGCCCTACGGCTGAGCCTGCCCGCCAAGCGGGCATCGACCCGCCCGATGCCTGCTTTTACGGCAATGCAAGCGGCGGCAATCGCGAGAACGCGCGGTTTTTTGGCTGGCACACTTGATGCAAAGCCCCGCGCGAGGGATGTTGGACACATCTGTTCCAACAGGCGGGGATTCGTCGCGTGAAGAAGATCGAAGCCATCATCAAGCCGTTCAAGCTCGATGAGGTGAAGGAGGCGCTGCACGATGTCGGCGTCTCGGGCATCACCGTGACCGAGGCCAAGGGCTTCGGCCGCCAGAAGGGCCACACCGAACTCTATCGCGGCGCCGAATATGTCGTCGACTTCCTGCCCAAGGTGAAGCTGGAAGTGGTGGTCGAGGATGGCCTGGCCGACCGTGTGGTCGAGGCGATCGCCGCGGCCGCGCAGACCGGGCGGATCGGCGACGGCAAGATCTTCGTCATCCCCGTCGAAACGGCGCTGCGCATCCGCACGGGCGAGCGCAACGACGACGCCATTTGACGCGACGCAGCAAAGACGCTTTGGTCAATTAGACCGCGACATTTCGTTGCGCGATTCGCGCAACCGACTTTTTGAAACGAAAGGGACTCTGAATGGCCACCGACGCCGGCACGATCGTCAAGCGCATCAAGGACGAGGAGATCGAGTGGGTCGACCTGCGCTTCACCGACCCCAAGGGCAAGTGGCAGCACCTTTCGATGGTCGCCTCGGCGCTCGATGAGGACCAGCTGACCGACGGCCTGATGTTCGACGGTTCGTCGATCGAGGGTTGGAAGGCGATCAACGAGTCCGACATGGTGCTCAAGCCAGACCTCGACGCAGTATACATCGATCCCTTCTCGGCGACGCCGATGATGATCATCTTCTGCGACGTGGTCGAGCCCTCGACGGGCGAGCTTTATGCCCGCGACCCGCGCTCGACCGCGAAGCGCGCCGAGGCGTATGTCAAGACGACGGGCATCGGCGATACCGTCTATGTCGGTCCCGAAGCCGAGTTCTTCATGTTCGATGACGTTCGGTTCGAGAACACCTATTCGTCGAGCTACTACAAGATCGACGATGTCGAGCTGCCGGGTAATTCGTCGAAGGAATATGAGGGCGGCAATATGGGCCACCGCCCGCGCGCCAAGGGGGGATATTTCCCCGTCGCGCCGGTCGACAGCGCCGTCGATATCCGCGGCGAGATGGTCTCGACCATGCTCGAAATGGGCCTGCCCTGCGACAAGCACCACCATGAGGTCGCCGCCGCGCAGCATGAGCTGGGCCTCACCTTCGGCACGCTCGTCACCACCGCCGACCGCATGCAGATCTACAAGTATGTCGTGCATCAGGTCGCGCATGCCTATGGCAAGTCGGCGACGTTCATGCCCAAGCCGATCAAGGACGACAACGGGTCGGGCATGCATACGCACATCTCGATCTGGGATGGCGGCAAGCCGCTGTTCGCGGGTGACGGCTACGCGGGCCTGAGCGACACGTGCCTCTACTTCATCGGCGGCGTCATCAAGCATGCGCGCGCGCTCAACGCCTTCACCAACCCGACCACCAACAGTTACAAGCGGCTGGTGCCGGGCTTCGAGGCGCCGGTGCTGCTCGCTTACTCGAGCCGCAACCGTTCGGCCTCGTGCCGCATCCCCTATGGCACGGGCGCCAAGTCGAAGCGCGTCGAGTTCCGCTTCCCCGACGCGCTCGCCAACCCGTATCTCTGCTACGCAGCGCTCCTGATGGCCGGCCTCGACGGCATTCAGAACAAGATCCATCCGGGTGAGGCGATGGACAAGAACCTCTACGACCTGCCGCCCGCCGAGCTGGTCAACGTCCCCACCGTCTGCGGCTCGCTCCGCGAGGCGCTGATCGCGCTGCAGGAGGACCATGAGTTCCTGCTGAAGGGCGATGTGTTCACCAAGGACCAGATCGAGGCCTATGCCGAGATCAAGTGGGCCGACGTGATCCGCTTCGAGACGACGCCGAGCCCGGTCGAATACGACATGTACTACAGCGCCTGATCCGCGCTGCGACCGCGCCCGTCGCAGCACGACAGGCGCGGTCGGCCGACGCAGGCGACCGGCGAGGCAAGCTCGCCGCGAGGCGACGTGAAAGGAGCGGGCGTCCGGCATCACCGGGCGCCCGTTTCGCGTTCGACGGAACCCATTGCCCTGCCCGCCATTCCCGCTGTCGGCAGCGTGAAAGGACAGCGCATGAGGGCAGGAAACGCAGCGATGATCGGCGGGCTGGTGGCGGGTGTCGTCACGACTGCGGCGATGTGGACCGGCCGCAAGTCCGGCGTCCTCCACAAGACGCTTGATCGCGATGCGGTCGACTGGATCGACGACACCACGGGCTCGCGCTCGCGGATCGGCGACACTGGCACGAGCCTCGTCGAGTTCGGCAATCATCTGGGCGCGTCGGCGGCCTTTGCCGGCCTCTATGCCAAAATGCGCGAGGCGTTTCCCGACGTGCCGCCCGCCGCGCTCGGCGCGCTGTTCGGCACCGGTCTCTATCTCGTCAACATTGCCGGCATTGCGCCGCTGATCGGGATTACCGAGGGCGAGGCGAAGGCCGGCCCGCAGAAAGCGACCGAGCGCTGGGCGGTGCATGTGATCCAGTCGGTCGTGACGGCGCTGGTGATGGAAAAGCTTGCCGACCGACCGAAACACGCTTGAGGACTTGGCAGCGCGGGTCGCCGCGGCCTAGCCTGCAGGTCATGAGCAAGCTCGCCCTCGCGCTCGCCGCCCTGCCCCTGCCCGCGCTCGCTCAGACACCTCCGCAGGTCGAGGCGATGCGACGGGCGGTCGCCGCCGATGCGCACCGCAACGAGGAACTGCTGGAGCGGTTGGTGACGCAGAACTCGGGCACGCTCAACCTGCCGGGCGTCAAGGCGGCGGGCGAGATCGTGCGCGCCGAGCTCGAACCGCTGGACTTTGCGGTGCAATGGGTCGAGCAGGCGAAAGTGGGCCGCGCGGGGCACGTCGTCGCACGGCACAAGGGCGACGGGCGCGGCAAGCGGCTGCTGCTGATCGGTCATCTCGACACGGTGTTCGAACCGTCCTCGTCCTTTACCGGCTTCAGGCGCGAGGGCGGGCGCGCAATCGGGCCGGGCGTGGGTGATGACAAGGGCGGCGTCGTTATCATCGTCGCGGCGCTGCGGGCGATGCAGGCGGCGGGAACGCTCAAGAATGCCGACATCACCGTTTATCTTACCGGCGACGAGGAACGCACCGGCGAGCCGCCCGAGAAGGCGCGCGAGGGCCTCGTCGCGGCTGCGCGCGCCAGTGACATCGCCCTGGAATATGAGAATCTCGCGACCGACAACGGGGTCGAATACGGCACCGTCGCACGGCGCAGTTCGACCAGCTGGGAGCTCAAGACCAGCGGCGTCACCGGCCATTCGAGCGGCATCTTCGGCGAGAGCCTGGGCTATGGCGCGATCTACGAGATGGCGCGGATCCTCGACGGGTTCCGGCGCGAGCTGCCCGAGAAGAACCTGACCTACAATGTCGGGGTAATGGCGGGCGGTACCCCGGCGGCGCTCGACGCGGCGGGCGTCGCCGCGAGCGGCAGCGGCAAGACCAACATCGTCGCCGAGACTGCGATCGCGCGCGGCGACCTGCGCACGCTGACGCCCGAGCAGGATGCGCGGGTGCGGGCGAAGATGGCGGCGATCGTCGCGCAGCACCTGCCGAAAACGGGCGCGACGCTGACCTTCTTCGACGGGATGCCGCCGATGGCGCCGAGCGAAGGCAACCGCGCGCTGCTGGCGACGCTCAACGCGGTCAATCGCAACCTGAAGCTGCCTGAAATGCCCGAATACGATCCCGCCAAGCGCGGCGCGGCGGATTCAGGCTGGGTCGCGGCGATCGTGCCGACGCTCGCGGGACTGGGGCCGGTCGGCGGCAAGGCGCATGCCGAGGGCGAGTGGGTGGACCTCTCCAGCCTGCCGCGGCAGGCGATCCGAAATGCCGTATTCCTGACGCGCCTGTCGAAGGAACCGCGAAGCCGTTGATTTGTCTTCCTGATCTATCTCAGGAGAACATTGGATGGCCCTCACCGCGCTCGCGCTCAACTGTACGCTCAAGCCTTCGGGAGAATCCTCTACCGACGCGATGATCGCGGTGCTGGCGGATGCCTTCAAAGTACACGACGTGACGATCACCGAGACGATCCGCGTCGCCGCGCATGACGTGAAGCCCGGCGTCAGCAGCGACGAGGGCGAGGGTGACGCCTGGCCCGCAATCCGCGAAAAGATCCTTGCCGCCGATATCCTGATCTTTGGGGGCCCGATCTGGATGGGCCAGATCGGCAGCGTCGCCAAGCGGGTGCTCGAACGGCTCGACGCCTTCCTTTCTGAAACCGACGATCAGGGGCGGATGCCGAGCTATTCGAAGGTCGCGGTCGCCGCGATCGTCGGCAACGAGGACGGCGCCCACTTTTCCTCGGCGCAGCTGTTCCAGTCGCTCAACGACGTCGGCTTCACCATTCCCGCGGTCGCCGCCTGCTATTGGGTTGGCGAAGCGATGGGATCAGTCGACTTCAAGGACCTGGACAAAACCCCCGAGAAGGTGACTGAGACCGCGAAGATGGTGGCGTCGAACGCCGCGCATCTGGCCGGGTTGCTGAAGGACGCGCCCTATCCGGGATAGCGCCCGGCTCACCGTCACCCCGGACCCTGTTCCGGGGCGACGGTGCAGGTCACGGGATAAGCACCGTGCTCCCGATCGTCGTGCCCGCCTCCAGTTCCTCATGCGCCTCGGCCACCGCTTCCAAGGGGAAGCGCTGGCCGATCTCCGCGCCGATCGCCCCTGAACGCAGCATCGCGAACACCTTGTCAGCATAACGCTGTCGCGCCTCGGGCGTCGTGGCATAGTGGAACAAGGTCGGCCGGGTGACGAACAGCGAGCCCTTGGCTGCGAGCACGCCGAGGTTGACGCCCTCGACCGGGCCGCTCGCATTGCCGAAGCTGACGATCAGCCCGCGCGGGGCGGCACTGTCGAGCGACGCGCTCCAGCTGGCCTTGCCCACGCTGTCGAAGATCACCGGCACGCCCGCGCCGCCGGTGATTTCGCGGACGCGCGCGGCGATGTCCTCGGACTTGTGGAGGATGACGTGGTCGGCGCCCGCCTCGCGCGCACGCGCGGCCTTCGCCTCGCTGCCGACAATCGCGATGACGTTCGCACCGACCGCCTTTAGCCAGCCGGTCAGCAGAAGCCCAACGCCGCCCGCCGCGGCCCAGACGAGGACGGTCATCCCCGCCTCGACTTTCGCGCAATCCTCGACCAGCATCGCCGCGGTCGCGCCCTTTAGCATCAGCGCAGCGGCGTCGTCGTCGCTCACGTCGTCGGGAAGGCGCACGAGCTGATCGGCGGCCACGGTCCGATGCGTCGCATAGGCGCCGCGGGTGGTGAAGGTCCCGACCCGATCGCCGACGGCGAAACCGGTCACACCCTCGCCCAGCGCCTCGATCACGCCCGCACCTTCGGACCCCAGCACCGCGGGCAGCTCGATCGGATAAAGTCCCGAGCGGTGATAGGTGTCGATGTAATTGAGCCCGATCGCCGTTGCGCGCAGCCGAACCTCGCCTGGCTCTGGCTCGGGCAACATGGTGCCGACAAAGCCGAACACCTCCGGCCCGCCGGTCTTCTCGATGCGCTGGACGTGGGTCTGCATGGGACGACTCCGATCAGTAATCGCGCGAGACGCGCACGTTGACGCTTTGCCGCCCGATCGTCGAGATGGTCGAGAGCACCGACAGCCACCTCGTGAACTGGAACTCGGCGCGCGTCGCCGAATAGCCCGCCCCGTCGCTGATGATCTCGACATAGGCGCGGCGAGTGATGAACTTGCCCGCGGCGATCGCGGTCTGCTGCCCCGTCTGCGGATCGGCGGACAGGATGCGCAGGCGGTCGAGCCCAGCCGCACGGCGCAGTGCATTGATCGGGTTGAGCCCGTCGCCCCCCTCCTGCAACGCGGCAACCGCGCCCGCCAGTTGCAGCGCCTCTGGCGCGGACAGGCTGGTGATCGAGGTGCCGAACAGGAGCCGCGAGAGAAGTTCGTCCTCGGGCAACGCAGGCACGCTCGAAAAGCCGATCTCGGGCTTCAGCGCGGTGCCGGTCACGCGGATGGTTGCATTCAGGCCCTGCGTGTCGGCGTTCGCCTGAATGTCCAGCGCGGGGTTGGCGGGGACCGAGCCGTCGAAGCGGATCGCCCCGCGCTCGAGGTCGAAGTCGCGGCCGGCGAACTCGTAATCGCCGCGGATCAGGTCGGCGCGCCCCCGGATGCGCGGGTTGGTCGGCTCGCCGTCGATGCGCAGGTTCGCCGACCATTCGCTGTCGAGGCCGAGGCCCGTTACCGACATGCCGCCCGGCGCCCGCGCGCGCAGGTCGAGCTGCCAGGGTGTGGCGACGGACACCTCTTCCTCGCCCTCGGGCAGATTGATCTCCGTGATGTTGAGCCGCGGGATCGCCGCCGCCGCCGTCGCGCGTCCAAGGCGGTAGCGACTCGAATCCAGCGTCACCTCGCCCGCGATCGTGCCGCCCGCGCCGTCGCTCCTGATGGTCACCGGGCCGCTGACCGTCGCGCCGATATCGTCGCGGTTGATGACGAGCGCATTCCGCGCCTCGAGCCTCAGGTCCATGCCGAAGCCGCGCGCGGCAGCGAGGTCGAAGGCGCCGCTGCCGCTGATCGTCCCCTGCTTGCCGTCACTCGCCTCGAACCGCTCGATGACGAGGCGCGAGCCGTCGAAACGGCCGGCGGTCTTCACGCCCGTCAGCACGGTACCCATGACCCCGCTGGCGATCCGGGCATTGTCGCTGCGGACGAGACCGCGGATGCGCGGATCGGACAGGCGGCCCGACACGTCGGCACCGATCCGCACCGGGCCGGAAAGGTCGAACAGCTCGATGCCCGTCAGCCGCCATAGCGTGTCGGCCGGCCCGCCATAGCGAAGCTGCGCAAACAGCGGTGCATTGGCGAGCCGCTCGGCCAGCGTGCCCCCGCCCAGCGGGCTCATCCGCGCCTGAGCCCGCCCGACGATGCGCCCGCCCGATGCCATGACCGCGCGGAAGCCCGCCCGGTCGGCACGGAGCACGCCGCGCAGCCCGACGTCGATCGGCGTCGCCGAGAGGACGAGGCCCGCGCGGCTGAGGCCGCGGACGGTCATGTCGATGCTGCCGGTGGGTGCGGCGCCCGGCACGCTCGCGTAGCTCAGCTTGCCCGAAGCCGATCCGCCGAGGCCGAGGCCAGGATAGCCGATATCGAGCACGCCGAGCGGCATCCGGGTCAGGCTCGCGTCGATCGTCAGTGCGTCGCCGAACCGGCCGGAGAGCTGCGCCTCGCCGCCCGCGAACGCGAATTTGGTGGGGGCGAGCGTCCAGCCATCGCCCGCGCGCCTCAATTCGGCGGCGCTCAGGAGCTTGAGCGGCCGCCCGTCGAGCTGCCCGCCGCCCGACAGCGTGTAGCGATCGGGTGCGACGCCCACATCGAAGTCGAGCGCGAAACGGCGGCCGCGGGCACCCGCCAGCGACACCTTTCCGCTGCCCGACCCGGCGCGCAGCGCGACGCTGCCGTTGAGGCGCGCGAGGCTGAGGGCACCGCGGCTGAGCCCGCGCACCTGCGTGTCGGCGGTGAGGTCGGTGCCGTCGGGGTCGAGCCGCACCGCGAAGCGCAGCCGCCCCGAGCGGACACGCGCGCCGGCAATCGCTGCGCCCTGTGCGGCGAGGTCGCCCTCGATCCGCTGAATCTCGCCCTCGGGCACGAAGCCGATGCGGCCGGACAGCCCGCCGCCCGCCACCTGGATCGCACCTGAAAAGCCGCCGGGCACGATGTCGAGCGCGCCCTGCCCGCGCGTGCCCGCCACGTCGAGCCGATCGACGACCACGCGCGCCTGCCCCCCGCGCGGCAGCAGGATCGTGCCGTTCGCGGTGAAGGGCCCCAGCCGCGAGCCGCCCGCGGCACTGTAGCGATAGCCCTCTGCCACCGGATCGAGCGCAGCAGTCACGTCGGCGAGGCCCAGCGTCTCCTGCGGCCGGGCGAGGCGAAGGCGTACGGCTGGTCGCTCGATCCGGCCGTCGAGGCTCAGCACCACCGGGCCGTATTGGCGCGACACCCCCTCCCCCGCGAAGACGAACGTCCCGTCGATCCGGCGATAGCCGTTGCCGCGCAGGTTGAGCCCCGGCGAAACGAGGCGCAGGTCGACGAAGCGGAGAATACGGTCCGGCCCCCGCTCCAGCCGGGTGACGATCCGCGGCAACCCCTGTGTCAGCGAGCGGAAGAAGGCGTTCTCAAGGCTCAGCATCCGCGCGGTACCGGTGCCGACGATCCGCGTCCCCCGACCGCCTGCGCCGGGCACGACCGATAGCCTTGTATCGACCTCGACGAGGCCAAGGCCGGGGATGCGGTAGCGGCGGAGGCCGCCCGCGAGACCGACTTCGTAGCGGCCGGTACGCAGGTCGAGGAACAGCATCACCCGGCCGTTCAGCTGGTCCGACCGCACCTGAAGCGCGTCTGCGGTGACGGCGGTGCTCGTCACCTTGAGCGGTCCGGTGACGCTTAGGTTGCGAAGGATGCCGCCCGCCACGTCGCCCACGCCCGTCACGCGCGCGGCGGTGAGCGACAGCGGCACCGTCACCGGTGTCTTCGACAGGCGGCCGCCGCCGGCGGCGCGCACCACCTCGAACCCCGTCTGGTCGAACGCCGCGCGGTCGGCGGTCAGGCGATAGTCGAAGCTCGCCCGGTCGAACGCGCCGTCCAGCGTGACGCGCGCGCGGATGTTGCGGCCGGTCATGTTAGGGAACAATGCGGGCGGGCGCAGCAGGCGGATATCGGTGACGAGATTGCGCCAGCCACTGGTCGCCAGATCGACGCCGCCCCGGCTGTCGATCGCAAGCGACGCGGTGCGCAGCGACAAGGTGCCGGTCAGCCGGCGTTCGGCAAGCGTCGCCTGTCCCGCGACCCGGATCGAGGGATGCGACAGGCGCTGGAGCCGCCCCTTAAGCAGGCTGGCGGGGGCGAGCGTGCCGTTCAGCGCATAGCGGCCGGCATCGGCGCCCAGCCGCAGATCGACGATACGCGCGGTGCCGACCTCGGCCCTTGCGGCACCGCGCCAGCGCGACCAGCTGCCGTCACCCGCGACCGCGAAGCCCACCGGCGCGCGCGTGCCGATCATTCGCGCCAGAACGCCCTCACTGCGCCCCCTGCCCCGTGCGGCAAGGTCGAAGCGGTCGCGGTCGGGCGCGGCGTCGAGCTTCAGGCGGACGAAATCGCTTCCCTGCACCAGCCCGGTCAGGTCGATCAGCGCGCGCCGATCGCGCACGGCGCCGCGCCCTACCAGCTTCGCCACGCGCCGCTGCCCCGCCACCGCCGGCGCGAGTTCGAGCCGCTCGGCCCGCAACATGCCGACATGAATGTCGAACCCGGGCAGGATCGGCCCGCGCCGTCCCGTCGGGCTGGGCTGCGGCAGCTTGTGGAGCGTCGCCACCGGCACGATCAGGCTGCGAATGTCGAGGGTGTTGCGCGCCCACGCCAGCGGCCGCCAGTCGAGCTCGGCGCGCGGTGCGCTGAAGACCAGGCCCCTCGGATCGCGGATCGTCACGTCGATCAGCGTCGCGCGGCCGTAGATCGAGCCCTCGATCCGCCCGACGCGGTACTTCATCCCGTCGCGCGGGCTAAGCGCGGCGATCCGGTCGGCGATGAAGCGGTGTCCGGGCTGGGTATCGATCAGCAGCAGCGCCGCGCCGACCGCGAGCAGCAGCACGGCGACGAGGCCGAGCAGCCAGCGCCACCAGCGGCGAGGCCTGCGCGGCGCGGGCGGCGCGGACTCGTCGTTCAAAATGCCTGCCCCAGGCTGACATAGACGGCAATGCGCGAATCGCCTGGCTGCGGGTTGATCGGCGTGCCGACATCGACGCGGATCGGGCCGAAGTTCGAATAATAGCGCACGCCGATCCCGGCCCCCACGCGGAAGTCGGTGAACTTGGGCAAGGGCGAGGTATAGATGTTGCCCGCGTCGATGAACGGCACCACGCCAAAATTGCCGAACGCCTTGACCCGCGCTTCGATCGAAAACTCGGTCAGGCTGCGCCCGCCGATCGGATCGTTGTTGAGGTCGCGCGGGCCGATCGACTGGAAGCCGTAGCCGCGCACCGACGCGCCGCCGCCCGCATAGAAGCGCCGCGAGGGCGCGATCGCGTCACGCGGCGCACCGACGATCGTGCCGAGCCGGGTGCGCGCCGCGAGCACGACGCGATCGGTAATGGGGCGATAGATGCTGGCGTCGAGCTGCGTCCGTGCATAGCCGAAGGTCGCGCCCGACAGCGACACCTCGGGCGACAGCCGCCCGCCCAGTCTGAACCCGCGCGTCGGGTTCAAGAGGTCGTCGGTGCCGTCATAGGTCAAGCTCGTCGGCAGCGCGCCGATGAAATAGGTGCGCTCGCGCGGCTCGCCGGTCGCGAGGATGACGTCCTGCTCGCGGCTGGCGGCGAGCTCGGCACCAAGCGACCAGATCCAGGCCTTCTGAAAGAAGATGTTGGTCTGTCGCTCCATCGTTCCCGCCAGCAGCAGCGTGTCCGCCGAATAGGCGTCGCGCTCCAGATGCGCCGCGGTCGCCTGCAGCGTCAGCACGCGGTCGCGTTCGTGGAAATTGTTGCGGCGGAAGGAGACACCCGCCAGCTGCTCGCGCGTGCCCGCGACGCCGCGCAGCGTCAGCGCGCCTTCGGGCGGGAACAGGTTGCGATGCGTCCAGCTCGCCTCGACCCGCGCACCCTCGCCCGTGCCATAGCCGATCTCGCCCGCGATCGTGCGCGGCGGCGCGGGGGCCATGCGGACGGCGAGATCGACGGTGCCGGGCTCGGCGCCCTTGACCGGCTCGATCCGGACGGCGCTGACCAGACCGGTCTGGATGATCGCACGGCGCAGGTCATCGACCGACCCCTGGTCGAAGCTTTCGCCCGGCTTGAAGCGGGCGATGTCCTGCACATGATCGCCGTCAAACACGCGGTTGTCGCGCGTGGTGATCCGGCCGAAGCGCAGCGCCTCGCCCGGCGTCACCTTCACGGCCAACGTTGCCGTGCGCGTCGCGTGATCGACGACGATGCGGCTCTCGCCCACCTCGGCGAAAGGAAAGCCCTCGCGCCCGATCCGCTCCTTGAGGTTCGCTTCGGCCGCGGCGATCGTGTCGGCGTTGACGGGGTCCCTCGGCTCGACCGCGAACGCCTTGCGCAGCGCCTCGGCCTTGGCCCCCGCGGGTTCGAGGCCCTCTAGCGTCACTCCGGCAAAGCGATATACGTCGCCAGGCACCGCGGTCAGTAGCACGGTCACGTCGCCCGTCACCGCCTCAACCCGCGTCTGCACCTCGGCATCGTAATAGCCCTCGGCGCGGAGCAGTTCGTTCAGCAGCCCCGCGTCCTCGCGCGCGCGGCGGTCAAGCTGGGCGGCATTTGCGGGCTTGTCCTCGCCCGCCCGAAGCGTCGAGGCCTCGTTGAAGCGCTGGCGCATCAGGTCGGTCCAGACGCCGTCCATTCCCTCGACGCGATAGCGATAGCGCGTCTCCGCCGCGACCTGTGGCACGCTGTCGGCAATCTGGGCGGGATCGGCCTTCAGGTCGGGCCAGTCGAGGCCAAGCTCGGGCATCGGTGCCAGCGGATCGCCGAAATCGAGCAACCCTTCGTCGGCTGGGCGCGCCTGCTCCTGTGCCCATGCACACGCGGGCGACAGGGCGATCAGGCCGGCGGCGGCAACGGGCCAGCATCGCCGGCGGACGGCACTCGACATGGCCATGAGCCCTATTGCGTCACCGACGCGGCGGCAATGGGGTCAATCGGCGGCGGCCAGCGCCTCCACGCGCGCCCGGTGCTCGGCCGCGCCGAACGGAAAGCGCAGGAACAGCCACGCCGCCGTCAGCGACAGGGCGAGATAGGTCCCCGCGAACAGGATCGTCAGCCAGTCGAGCGTCGCCGCCCCTACCTGCCCCGGCTTCGCCCCCTCGGGAAACCCGACCGCGGCCAGGATGAGGCCCGAGACGAAGATGCCGATGCCGCTGGTGCATTTCTGGACGAAGAACGCGCCGGCGAAGAACACGCCCTCGCTGCGCTTGCCCGTGCGCACCTCGCTATGCTCGACCACGTCGGCCATCATCGACGCGCCGAGGATCGCGGTGCCGACGCTGACCGCGGTGTTGAGCGTGTAGATCGCGAACAGGATCGGCAGCATCGCCGGCTCGCCCGGCTCGGGGAACAGCTCGGCGAGGCGAAGCGCGAAGGGCGTTGCCTGAAGCACGCCGGCGGCGGCGATCATCGACGCGGCGGCGCGCGGCTTGCCAATGACGCGCGCGAGGGCCGGTGCGCCAACAAAGGCGATGACGACGCCCGCGAACAGCACCGCCGCCAGCCAGGCGAAGGTCGCCGTCTCGAACCGCCAGACGAAGGTGTAGAGATAGTTGGACAGCGCGAAGCTGATCCCTTGGTTCGTATAGGCGAACAGCCCCGCCGCCATGAGGATGAGGAAGGGGCGGCTGCGCACCGCACCCGTCAGCTCGCGAAAGGCGGTGCCGACGCCGCCCGGCTCGATCGCCGGCCTGGGCAGGCGGGCGATCTCGCGGTGCGTGCCGATCGCCGAAACGAGGATCGCGACGAACATCGCTGCCGCGCCCGCGATGGCAAAGCCGCGATAGCCGTCCCGGTTTAGCAGGCCGTTGGTCTGCCCCGACTCCGGCACGAGGAACAGCTGATAGGCGGCGAGGAGCATCAACAGGCCGCCCGTCCAGCCGAAGATATAGCGATAGGCGGTGATCCGCGTACGCTCGTCATAATCGGCGGTCAGCTCGGGGGTCAGCGCCTGGCTCGGCACTTCATAGGCCGACACCGCCGTCCGCACGACTACGGCCGCGCCGAACAGCCAGGCGAGCGTCCAGCCCGAACTCAAGGCGGGCGGGTTCCAGAGTGCCACCCAGCCGAGCGCGATCGGCAGCGCCGCGGCGTACATCCAGGGATGACGCCGCCCCCAGCGGCTGCGCGTCCGGTCCGAGGCCACGCCAATCATCGGATCGATGACGGCGTCGAGCAGCAGCGCGCACATGACGACGAAGCCGACCTGCGCGGATGGAAGCCCCACCACCTGATTGTAGAAGAGCAGAAGGAAAGTGCCGAAGCCATTGTCCTTCACCCCATAGGCGACCGCGCCGAAGCCATAGGCGAGCGTCGTCGCGGCGGCGATGCGGCGGACGGGCGGCAGCGCATGTGCGTCGCCGCTTCGCATATCGGGTACCGTATCGCTCATCGAGAGGTGAGCCGATCAAGCCGTTTTTGGAAGATCGGGTATGTATTCGGACTTGCCATCTCGCCCCGCTTTGTCCTAGCGCTCGACACGCATAACGAAACGGGTGCGTACCGGCTCCATCGGCCCGGTCCAGCCCCGACGGAGAGGATGCCGCCCATGGCGCTCGACGCCGAAACCTTCGATACGCTGCTGGAGGCGGTGCGCCGCTTCGTCGCCGAGCGACTGCGCCCGCTGGAAGCACAGGTCGAGGCCGACGACGCGATTCCCCCCGACATCGTCGCCGAGATGCGCGACATGGGCCTGTTCGGCCTGTCGATCGCTCCCGAATATGGCGGCCTCGGCCTGTCGATGATCGAGGAAGTGCGCGTGGCGATGGAGACGGGGCGCACCACCCCGGCCTTCCGCTCGGCCTTTGGCACCAATGTCGGGATCGGCAGCCAGGGTCTCGTCATCGCCGGCACGCCCGAGCAGAAGGCCGAATGGCTGCCGCGCATCGCCAGCGGCGAGATCGTCACCAGCTTCGCGCTGACCGAACCCGATGTCGGCAGCGATTCGGGGAGCGTGAAGACTCGTGCGGTGCGGGAGGGGGACACCTACCGGCTGTCGGGGACCAAGCGCTACATCACCAATGCCGACAAGGCGGACCTGTTCACCGTCATGGCGCGCACCGGCGAGGCGGCGGGCGGACGCGGGGTCAGCGCGTTCCTCGTGCCCCGCGACCTGCCCGGCCTTCGCGTCGGGCCGCCCGAGAAGAAGATGGGACAGAAGGGCGCGCATGTCTGCGACGTCCATTTCGACGACGTGCCCGTCCCCGCCGCCAATCGGCTGGGCGAAGAGGGCGAGGGCTTTCGCATCGCCATGCAGGTGCTCGACCGCGGGCGGCTGCATATCGCCGCGGTTTGCGTGGGCGTTGCCGAGAGGCTGATCGCCGACACCGTCGCCTATGCCGCCGAACGCCGCCAGTTCGGCAAGCCCATCGCCGAGCACCAGCTGGTGCAGGCGATGATCGCCGATTCGAAGACCGAGGCGCTCGCTGCCCGCGCACTCGTCCTCGAAACCGCCGCATCGAAGGATTGCGGCAACGACGTGGTGCTCGAAAGCGCGGCGGCCAAGCTGTTCGCCAGCGAAATGGTAGGCCGCGTCGCCGACCGCGCGGTGCAGGTGCATGGCGGCGCGGGATATATCGCTGATTACGGGATCGAACGGCTCTATCGCGATGTGCGGCTTTTCCGCATCTATGAGGGGACGACTCAGATCCAGCAGATCATCGTCGCGCGCGAAACGATGAAGCGGGGAGGTTGATCATTCATAAGCTGGTCCTCGCCGCACTTGTCCTGACACCACCCGCTTTGGCGCAGGACCGCCCGGTCCCCGTGGCTGCTCGCGGCGATCACGTCGCAATCTCGGTCAGCGACCTCGACCGGAGCGCCGACTTCTACACGCGCGTGTTCGGCTTTCCCGAGTTGAAAGCGCCGGTGAGGAACCGCCGCTGGCTGGACCTGGGCGGAGGGTTCGCAATGCACCTGATCCCCGACAGGACCGCACCGGTGGGAGTGGATCGCGGCAACCACTTGGCCTTTGCGGTCGCCGATTTCGACGGCTTCGTCGCGATGCTGGTGCGTGACGGCATCCCCTTCACCGACTTCGAGGACAAGCCCTCGACCATCCAGCGCCTGCGCACCGACGGCGTGCGACAGGTCTATATCCGCGATCCCGATGGCCACCGGATCGAGGTCAACGACGCCGCGCGCCAGCGCTGAACAGGAGCACGCATGGATACCAACAGCCTCTTCCGCCTCGACGGTCGCGTGGCGCTCGTCACCGGCGGGTCGCGCGGCATCGGCCGGATGATCGCGACGGGCTTCGTCGGCATGGGTGCGCGCGTCTATGTGAGCTCGCGCAAGGCCGACGCGTGCGAGGCGACTGCGGGCGAGCTAGGCGAGAACGCCATCGCCCTGCCCGCCGATGTCTCGACGGTCGAGGGCTGCCGCGCACTCGCCACCGCGATCGGAGAGCGCGAGGGGGCGCTCGACATCCTCGTCAACAATGCCGGCGCGGCGTGGGGAGAGGCGTTCGACACCTTCCCCGAGACGGGCTGGGACAAGGTGATGAACCTGAACGTCAAGTCGCCCTTTTTCCTGACGCAGGCGCTTCACTCCCTACTGAAGGCGAGCGGCGCGGGCGGGCGGCCGGCCAAGGTCATGAATATCACCTCGATCGACGGCCAGCGGCCCAACCCCTGGGAAACCTATAGCTATCAGGCGTCGAAGGCGGCGCTCATCCACCTCACTCGCCGCATGGCCGCGCGGCTGATCCGCGACAATATCGCCGTCACGTCGCTCGCGCCCGGCGCCTTCGCCAGCGACATGAACAAGGCGGCGCGCGACCATGGTGAGACTGTAGCCAAGGCAATTCCCGCAGGCCGCATCGGCGAAGCGGAGGACATGGCCGCGGCGGCGATCTACCTCGCGAGCCGCGCGGGCGATTATGTCGTGGGAGAAACACTGACCGTCGACGGCGGACTGGTGAACGCATCGCTGGGCGTCAGCATCGACGCCTGAATCGCTCCGTACGCGCTGAGCTTGTCGAAACGCTGCCTTTCTCTACCAAGATGCAGAAGAAGAGGCAGAGCTTCGAGAAGCTTAGCCCCACCGACGATACGGGTCGGGATCAGACCGCCGTCGCATAGTTGGTAAGCGCCTGACCGGCACCGACCAGCAGCCCGGCGAGCAAGAGCGCACCGACGACCATGGCAATGACGAACCCACGCGATTTGGCGCGGACGATGGGGTTGAACCGCATCACGAACCTCCTCTTTCCCGCCGTATAGCACGGCTACGCTAACGCAGGATGAACCGGGCCTATCGCGGGGCGGAAAGCGCCGCTAACGCGGGCCACATGACCACTGCCAAGATCTGCGGCCTCCGGGCGCCCGACACGCTCGACGCGGCGATCAGCGGTGGAGCGAGCCATGTCGGCTTCGTCTTCTTCGCCTCTTCCCCCCGCCACCTGTCGTTCGATGCGGCGGCGGGGCTGGCGGCGCGGGTGCCGGGGCATGTTGGCCGCGTGGGCGTGTTCGTCGATCCGGCCGACGACCTGCTGGAACCCGCCATTGGCGCCGGACGGCTCGACGTGCTGCAGCTTCACAAGACCGCGCCCGAGCGGATCGCCGCGATCCGCGCGCGTTACCGCCTGCCGGTCTGGGCCGCGGTCGCGGTCAAGGCGCGCGCCGACCTCGATGCCGCGCGCCCGCTCGCGGGCCTTGTCGACCGCATCCTCTACGACGCCAAGACGCCCGAGGGCGCAACCCTGCCCGGCGGCATGGGCGTGCGCTTCGACTGGGGGCTGCTCGAAGGGATCGCGCACCCTGCCCCCTGGGCGCTGTCGGGCGGGCTCGACGCAGGCAATGTCGCCGAGGCGATCCACGGGACGGGCGCCGAGATCGTCGATGTGTCCTCGGGCGTCGAAAGCGCGCCGGGCGTCAAGGACCCCGCCAAGATCAGGGCGTTCCTCAAGGCGGTATCCGCCGCCTGACCCGCGGGCTTCCGTTCACGGCCCGTCGTCGCTAAGTGGCGGCCATGAACGCCCCCAACAGCTTGCGCCAGCAACCCGACGAGCGCGGCCATTTCGGCGAGTTCGGCGGCCGCTACGTCGCCGAGACGCTGATGCCGCTGATCCTCGACCTCGAGCGCGAGTATCGCGCGGCCAAGGCCGATCCCGCTTTCGCCGCGCAGTTCGACGACCTGCTCGAACATTATGTCGGCCGCCCCAGCCCGCTCTATTATGCCGAGCGACTGACCGAAGCGCTTCGGGAAAGCGCCGAGCCGGGCATGGGCGCGGAGGTCTGGTTCAAGCGCGACGAGCTCAACCATACGGGCGCGCACAAGATCAACAATTGCGTCGGCCAGATCCTGCTCGCGATGCGGATGGGCAAGACGCGCATCATCGCCGAGACGGGCGCGGGCCAGCACGGCGTCGCCACCGCCACCGTCTGCGCGCGCTTCGGCCTGCCCTGCACCATCTTCATGGGCGCGACCGACGCCGCGCGCCAGCAACCGAACGTGTTCCGCATGAAGCTGCTGGGAGCGGAGGTGCGCCCCGTCACCTCGGGCTCGGCAACGCTCAAGGACGCGATGAACGAGGCGCTGCGCGACTGGGTCGCCAACGTCCACGACACCTTCTACATCATCGGCACCGCCGCCGGCCCGCACCCGTACCCGGAGCTCGTCCGCGATTTCCAGAGCGTGATCGGGCGCGAGGCGCGCGAGCAGATGCTGCGCCGCACCGGCCGCCTGCCCGACCTGCTCGTCGCGGCGATTGGCGGCGGGTCGAACGCGATCGGGCTGTTCCACCCCTTCCTCGACGATGCCGACGTCAAGATGCTGGGCGTCGAGGCGGCGGGCCATGGCCTCGACAAGCTGCATGCCGCGAGCCTCGCCGGCGGCGCGCCGGGCGTGCTCCACGGCAACAAGACCTATTTGCTTCAGGACGAGGACGGCCAGATCGCCGAGGCGCATTCGATCTCGGCGGGCCTCGACTATCCCGGCATCGGGCCGGAACACGCGTGGCTGAAAGAGATCGGCCGCGTCGAGTATACATCGATCACCGATACCGAGGCGCTCGACGCCTTCCAGCTCCTCTGCCGGACCGAAGGGATCATTCCCGCCCTCGAACCCGCTCACGCCATTGCCGCGGTGGCGAAGCGTGCGCGCGAGATGCCGCGGGATAAGGTCATCCTGGCCAACCTGTGCGGGCGGGGGGACAAGGACATCTTCACGGTGGCGGACGCGCTGGGGGTGGCGATTTGACCCGCCTCGCCGCCGCCTTTGCCAAGCCGCACGCCGCCCTGGTCGCGTTCGTGACGGCGGGCGATCCGACGCCCGCTGCGACGCCCGCGATCCTCGATGCGCTCGTCGCGGGCGGAGCGGACGTTATCGAGCTTGGGATGCCGTTTACCGATCCGATGGCCGATGGTCCCGCGATCCAGGCGGCGAACATCCGCAGCCTCGGCGTGGGCACGACGACGGCCGACATCCTGTCGATCGCAAGCGGCTTTCGCGACAGGCACCCGGACGTGCCGCTCGTCCTGATGGGCTATGCCAACCCGATGCTGCGCCGCGGGCCGGAATGGTTCGCCAGCGCCATCGCCGAAGCCGGCGTCGACGGCGTCATCTGCGTCGACGTGCCGCCCGAGGAGGACGACGCGCTCGGCCCGGCTCTCCGCGCGGCCGGGATCGACCTGATCCGTCTCGCTACCCCGACCACCGACGTGGCGCGACTGCCAGCGGTGCTCGAGGGGGCATCGGGCTTCGTATATTACGTCTCGGTCGCGGGCATTACCGGGCTTCAGCAGGCCGCGCAGGCTTCGATCGAGGACGCCGTGCGGCATCTTAAGGCCGGGACCGACCTTCCCATCGCAGTCGGTTTCGGCGTGCGCACTCCCGATCAGGCCGCCGCGATCGCGCGCGTTGCCGACGGCGTCGTCGTCGGTTCGGCGATCGTCGAGATCG
This sequence comes from Sphingomonas spermidinifaciens, assembly GCF_002351485.1. Taxonomy (GTDB): domain Bacteria; phylum Pseudomonadota; class Alphaproteobacteria; order Sphingomonadales; family Sphingomonadaceae; genus Sphingomonas; species Sphingomonas spermidinifaciens. The sequence continues at coordinate 307,214 of NZ_NWMW01000003.1, forward strand.
TCGCGCAGCACGGCAGCGCCGCCGCCCCCCACGTTACCGACTATGTGCGTTCGCTGAAGGACGCGATCGAAACCTCCAGGATTCCCGCATGAGCTGGCTCAACCGTGTCCGCAACGCTCTCGCCTCGGTCGTCCCGACCAAGGAGACGCCCGACAATCTGTGGCACAAGTGCAAGGGCTGCGGGCAGATGATCTTCAACAAGGAATATGAGGAGAATCTGTCGGTCTGCCCCCTGTGCGACCATCACGGCCGCATCGGGCCGAAGGCACGCTTCGCGCATTTGTTCGACGAGGGGACGTGCAAGCTCCTCCCCGCTCCGCGCGTCGCCGAGGATCCGCTCAAGTTCCGCGATACCAAGCCCTATGCCGGGCGGCTGAAGGCGGCCCGGGCCGACACCGGCGACCAGGACGCCTTTGTGTCGGCGCGCGGCAATATCGAGGGTCGGCGCGCTGTCGTGGGCGTCCAGAACTTCGCCTTCATGGGCGGGTCGATGGGCCAGGCGGTGGGCGAAGGCTTCATCGCCGGCGTCGAGGCGGCGATCGCCGCCCGCGCGCCCTTCATCGTCTTTACCGCGAGCGGCGGTGCGCGGATGCAGGAGGGCATCCTCAGCCTCATGCAGATGCCGCGAACCACCGTGGCGATCGAGATGCTGCACGATGCGGGCCTGCCCTATATCGTCGTGCTGACCGACCCGACCTCGGGCGGAGTCATGGCCGCCTATGCGATGCTCGGCGACGTGCAGATCGCCGAACCCAAGGCGACGCTCGCCTTTACCGGCCGCCGCGTGATCGAACAGACGATCCGCGAGAAGCTGCCCGAGAACTTCCAGACCAGCGAATATTATCGCGACCATGGCCTCATCGACATGGTGGTCGAGCGTAAGGACCTGCGCGGGCGCCTGGCGACGCTGATCGACTATCTGGCGCACGACCGGGCGGCGGCTTGACGCTCCTCCTGCTGCACGGCCCGCCGGCCAGCGGCAAGCTGACGATCGGGCGGATCGTCGCCGAGCGGACCGGATTCGCGCTGTTCCACAATCATCTGGTCGTCGACGCGGTGACCGCGCTGTTCCCGTTCGGCAGCGAGCCGTTCGTGCGATTGCGCGAAGCGACGTGGCTCGCCCTGCTGGGCGAGGCAGCAGCGGCGGGACGCGACACGATCTTCACCTTCGCGCCCGAACCGACCGTGACGCAGGCGTTCATCCCGACCCTGGCGGAAGCCTGGCACAAGGCAGGCCGCAGGACGCTCGTTGTCGCGCTGACGATTGACGTGGCAGAGCAGGAGCGCCGCCTGGTCGAGGCGGATCGCCGGGCGTTCGGCAAGCTGACGGATGTCGAGCTGCTGCGCGGGCTGCGATCCGAGATGGCCGCTTGTGGCGCCGTAATGCCGCCCGCCGATCTGACAATCGACACCGGCAACGTCCCTCCGGATAAGGCCGCATCGCGCATCGTCGCGGCGATCGGTTGATGGCCGATCACGCCCGCTCCGACGATCCGTTCGTCCAGGCACAGTTCGACCGGCTGAATGCGCTCGGCCCCGGCGCCGACACTCTGGGGCTCGACCGGATCGCACGACTGCTCGCGCGCGTCGGCGATCCGCACTGCGCGCTGCCGCCCGTCTTCCATGTCGCCGGGACCAACGGCAAGGGATCGACCTGTGCCTTCCTGCGCACCGCGCTGGAGGCGGCGGGCTATCGGGTGCATGTCTATACCAGTCCGCACCTCGTCCGCTTCAACGAGAGGATCCGGGTGGCGGGGACGTTGATCGACGACCGGACGCTCGCCTCGCTGATGGCCGAAGTGCTCGATGCGGGCGGCGAAATCGGCGCGAGCTTTTTCGAGGTGACGACGGCGGCCGCCTTTCTCGCCTTCGCGCGTGCGCCTGCTGACGCCTGCGTGATCGAGGTGGGGCTCGGCGGGCGACTCGATGCGACCAATATCATCCCGGTGTCTCTGGTCGGCGCGATTGCAAGGCTGGGGATCGACCATCAGGCATTCCTGGGCGACACGATCGAGGCGATCGCAGGCGAGAAGGCGGGCATCGCGCGAGCCGGCGTGCCGCTGGTGACACTCGACCAGCCGGAGAGCTGCGCCGCAGTGATCGAGGCCGTAGCCGAGCGGACGGGCGCGGTGCTTCATCAACGCGGCGTCGAATGGCGGTCGTGGACCAAGGGTGATTCAATCAGGTTCGAGGACGCCCGCGGATCGCTCGAGCTACCCGCACCGAACCTTCCAGGCGTCCACCAGCACGAAAATCTGGCGCTCGCCGCTGCGATGCTGCGGGCGCAGGACGCTATCCGAGTCCCTGACGAGGCGATCAAGGCCGCCGCGACGCGCACCTTTTGGCCCGCGAGGATGCAGAGGCTGCGGCCCGGCCCGCTCGCGAGCCGGGTCAGGGGCGCAATGCTGCTCGACGGCGCGCACAACCGCAACGCCGCCGATGCTGCGGCCGCCCATCTGGCGATGCTGCCCGCCAAGCCGGCCCTGATCCTTGGCGTGCTCGCGAACAAGGACGCGGGCGGCATCCTCGACGCGCTGGCCGCGCATGTCGGGCCGGTGCGGGCGGTGCCCGTCCCCTCGCATCCCTGCCATTCGCCCGAGGCGCTCGCCGCGATGGCGCGCGAACGCGGGCTTGAGGCCCAATCGGCGACTGACGTCCTCGCTGCGGTCGACAGCCTGTCGGACTGGCCCGGCGACGTGCTGATCCTCGGCTCGCTCTATCTTGCCGGCCGGGTGCTCGAGATGAACGACGAAGCGCCAAGCTGATCCTTTATTGATATTGACTATCAATAACTGAGCGGCGACAAGGAGCGGGTCAGCGAAAGGACCCCGCCTTGACGCGCACGCTCGAAACCCTGTCGGCGCCCCTGCCCCATCTCCAGCCCGGCGATCCCGCCGCGCGCCTGATCCTGTTCGGCATCCGCCAGATGGGCGCGCAGGGCCTTGACGAGGCGACGGCCGCAAACGCCTTCCTCACCGCCTTTGGCGTCGATTTCCGTCGGCCGCTGATGCTGCTGCGCGTGCTGATGCACGAGCTGTCGGTGTCCGCCGCCCGGCCGATCCCGATCGCGCCGTGGTGCTGCCCGCGCATGACCGCGGCCGAAGCGACGCTGATCGAGGCGCTTCGCGGCTTCGACGCCAATCCCGGCCGATCCGCCTATCTGATCGCCGACCTGATCGGCGTACGACAGGCGGATGCGGCGGTCTGCGCGCTCGCTGCCGTGGTAAGCGCCTTTGCCGATCTCGGCCTGCCGATCAGGCGGGACTGACCTCGGGCTCGTCGGCGAGCACGGGCCCGCGCGCCGCCCCGCGCCACCATTCGGCGAGCACCAGCAGCACCGCGATCCCGCCCAGCCCGGCGGTCACGAAAAAGACGTTGGCATAGCCATAGACGTCGATCGCCTCGCCCGTCGCCGCTCGTCCCAGCGCGCCGACCAGGAAGGTCATCGACGACAGCAGCGCATATTGGACCGCGCTGTATTCGCGCGCGGTAATCGAGGAGATGTAAGCGACGAACGCGGTGCCCGCGAGCCCGCCCGCGATGTTCTCGCCGCAGATGGCGATCAGGAGCCGCATCAGCCGCGGATCGACGCCCACGCTGTCGAGACCCACCAGCCGGGCGAAGCCGTCGATCCCCGCCCCGCCCAGCGCCATGTCGGCATAGAGAAGGTTAGAAAGCGCAGCGACCACCCCGCCCGCCACCAGCGTCGGCATCCGCCCCCATGTCGCGAGCAGGAAACCGCCCAGCGCCACGCCGCCGATCGTCATCCAGACGCCGAACAGTTTCGAGGCAAACGCCACCTCGTCGTTCGAATAGCCGAGGAAGTCGAGATAGAAGGGAAAGGCGAACGGCGCCCAGATCGAATCGGCGATACGATAGAGCAGGATCACCGCGAGCACGAGGATCGCACCCCATTTCAGCCGGTCGACAATCTCGGCGAGCGGCAGGATCAGCGCGCGATAGCTGTGGTCGGCCGCGGCGCGTGCGCCGCCCATCGGCTCGCCCCCGCCCTGATGCTGGGGCAGGCGGCGGGTCCAGCCGGCGACCAGCGCGGGAATGATGACGGTAGCGACGATGATCCACGGTCCGGTCATCCGCGTGAAGTCGCTCGCCGAGGGCGCAGGTACGCCCGGCACCGGCGGCTGCAACGCGGAGATCATGAAGCCGCCCAACGTCACGATCGCCCAGGTCCAGCAGATTGCGACGATCGCGAGCGCCACGCGGCGCTTCGCGCGATCGGGCACGGCGTGGCCCGCCAGCGGCTGTGCGGCATCGGCGGCGTCGAGCTTCGCCTCGGGCAGAAACAGCGTCACCGCGACCGCGACCAGCATGACGAAACCGAAGCCGACATAGACGCTCGGCCAGTCGAGCCGCGCCGCGAGCACCAGGGCGAGCGCCCCGCCCGCGAGGGCCGCGAGCCGGTTGCCGAGCTGCTCGACCGCGGCGAGGAACTCGACCGAGGCGGTCTCGTCGGCCGATTCGATGCGCCACGCAGCAATGGCGATATCCTGCGTCGCTGATAGAAAGGCAGCGAGCACGGCGATTCCCGCAAACGACCCGATCGACGTCAGCGGATCGGTGGCGGCGAGGCCCCAGAGCGCCACGGCGAGCAGCCCCTGACACAGCACCAGCCACGATCGCCGTCGCCCCAGCGCGCCGATCAACGGCAGCCGCAGCCGATCGACAACGGGCGACCAGAGGAACTTGAAGGCATAGGCGAGACCGATCCACGACAGCACGCCGATCGTCGCCAGGCTGACCTTCAATTCGCCGAGCCACGCATTGAGGGTGCCGATCAGCAGCGTGAACGGCAGGCCCGAGGCAAAGCCGAGGACGAGCATCGCCGCCGTCTTGCGATTGGTCAGCGCCGCGCGGAACAGCGCGACCCCCTTTAGCTTCCGATCCGTCACCCGCCCACCTTCTGGTTGAGGCGGCACCCTATCGCAACTTTCCGACAAGCATAGCCCCCCGCACGTCCCGCCACCGCAGGCGCGACCCGCGATCTCGCTTCTTTCTTCTTGCCCTGCTTTGAGGGGAAGCAAGGGACCCAGCTTCAAGTCCGGGGTAACGCAATAGCCGAAACATGGCCGCGCGTGGATCAGCCCGACAACAAGCCGTGCTTTCTCAGCGCGTGGCGCAGCTGGTCGTAGGTAAGCCCCAGCGCCTCGGCCGTCGCGCGCTGGTTGTAGCGGTGTTCGGCCATCGCGCGCGTGAGAAGGCGGCGTTCGTAGGTCGAGACGCGGGTGCGGAAATCGCCCTCGATCGGCGGCTCCGACGGCTTGCTCGGCGCAGGCGTCGAAACCTCGCCCTGCTCAGCGGCCGCGGGCGGGTTGATGCCTCCGCTCGACGCCGGGCGCCAGGGCGAATCGAACGGGTCGATCTGGATCATGTCGACCGGCCCGTCGCGCTCCCAGCGATAGACCGCCCGTTCGACCGCGTTGCGCAGCTCGCGGACATTGCCGGGCCAGCGATGGTTCTCGAGCATCTCGATCGCCTCCGGCCCGAAACCGTGCCAGCGGTCACGCCCCAGCTCGGCGGCCATGCGGCGCCCGAAATGGTCCGCAAGGACGAGGATATCGCCGCTGCGTGCCCGGAGCGGCGGCAGCGTCACCACCTCGAAGCTCAGGCGGTCGAGCAGGTCGGCGCGAAACGTCCCCTTGAGGACGCGGTCGGGCAGATGCTCGTTGGTCGCCGCGACGATGCGCACATCGACGCGCAGCGGGCGCGACGAACCGATGCGCGTGATCTCGCCATATTCGACTGCGCGCAGCAGCCGGTCCTGCGCCGCCATCGACAGCGTTCCCAGTTCATCGAGGAACAAGGTACCGCCATCCGCCTCCTCGAAGCGGCCCGCCCGGGCCTTCGAGGCGCCGGTAAAGGCGCCTGCCTCGTGCCCGAACAGCTCCGCCTCGATCAGCGTCTCGGGCAGCGCGGCACAGTTCATGATCACGAGCGGCTGCGACCAGCGGCCTGACAGGCGGTGCAGGCGCTCTGCCACCAGTTCCTTGCCCGTCCCCCGCTCGCCGATGACGAGGACTGGGCGATCGAGAGGTGCCGCGCGGCTGGCGCGTTCGAGCGCGTCGAGAAAGGCGGTCGACTGGCCAATGACCGGAGCTGCACGTTCCATGCACCGCTTGATGGTGGATTTTGCCAATGCTTGGCAACCGAAATCGCAGACTTGCTGAACCGATCGACAGAAATGCGAGGGAAATTGCTCGCCGGCGAAACTGGCACGCCCCGTGCAGAGCATGCTTCGACCACCGCAGAGTGGCAGGAAGAACAGCCAAGGTTCAGGGAGAACCCCCAATGTTTGCGAAGGCCAGCCAGAATGTTCGCCAACCGATCCTGTCGCTGCTCGGCGCCGTCGCCGCCTCAACCCTCGCGCTGGGCCTCGCCGTCGCGCCGGCACGCGCCACGGGCGACGAGCGCCGCGAATGGACGGCCCGCGTGAGCGGCTCGCTCCAGAATCAGGTTCGCGATGTGCCGTCGGTGCCCGCCGCGATCCGCACCCAGAAGGCAGCGATCGTCGCGGCGCATTTCGACCGCGAGGGTCGGCTTTATGCCACCTCGCTCGACGTGCCGACCGGCAACCGCATCCTCGACGACGAGGCGCTGCGCGCGGTCAATGCGACTGCCTTCCCGCCGATGCCCGCGTCGATGCGCGGCCGTGTGCGGGTGGTGCCGGTCGAGGTGTTCTTCTCGACGCCCGGCGCCAATCGGGCCCGCCCCCAGGTTCGCCGGACGGCGCTGGACCTGGCGGCGCGCATCCAGAAGTTTCATGCAGAGGTTCCCGCCGGCCAGCCCCAGGGCTGACCGGCCCCTGGCCGGGGCGAGGCCCCCATCCTCGCCCCGGATTTTTAGAATTACACGCAAGGAGTTCGTTTAAATGGGCATTTTCTCCCGGACGCGCGACATCATCGCCGCCAACGTCACCGACCTGCTCGACAAGGCCGAGGACCCGGCGAAGATGATCCGTATGATCATCCTCGAGATGGAGGAGACGCTGGTCGAGGTACGCGCGTCGGCCGCCCGGACCATCGCCGACCAGAAGGAAATGCGTCGGCACATCTCGAAGCTTGAGAAGCTGCAGGAAAGCTGGACCGAGAAGGCCGAGCTCGCGCTGTCCAAGGACCGCGAGGACCTGGCCAAGGCGGCGTTGATCGAGCGCCAGAAGGCCGCCGACATGGCCGAACAGCTCCAGGCCGAGATCAGCGTGCTCGACGATGCGCTCAAGGCGTCGGAGGCAGACATCGCCAAGCTCCAGAACAAGCTTCGCGAGGCGCGTGCCCGCCAGAACTCGATCGCGACCCGGCTGGAAAGCGCCGAGAACCGCTATCGCCTGCGCGAGATGTATGCCGGCGAGCGCGTGGCCGACGCCTTCTCGCGCTTCGACACGCTCGAGCGCCGCGTCGATCTGGCCGAGGGCCGCGCCGATGCCGCAGGGATGAACGGGCCGAAGAGCCTTGAGGAAGAGATCGCAGAGCTCAAGTCGGCCGAGAAGGTCGATGCCGAGCTCGCCGCGCTCAAGGCCCGCCTCAACAAGGAGGGCTGATCGATGGAAGACGTTTTCCTGCCGATCGTGATCTGCGGCATCCTGTTCGTCGGCATGCCCTGGATCATCCTCCACTATCTGACCAAGTGGAAACAGGCGCCGACGATGACCGGCGAGGACGAGAAGCTGCTCGACGAGCTGCACCACCTCGCCCGCCGGCTCGACGAGCGGCTCGAGACGATCGAGCGCATCGTCGCCGCCGACAACCCCGACTTCCGTCCGAGCACGCCGCGTCCGCGCGACGAGGACGAGCGGTCCAACTATGATTTCTCGAGGAGGAATTGATGTCTGCCAGCCGCACCAAGCTCTATGTCGACAAGCAGAACGGCAAGTGGATGGGTGTCTGCGCCGGCATCGCGGACTATACCGGGGTCGATGTGATCTGGGTCCGCGTCGGCGCGGTGATGCTGACGCTGCTCGGGGGCTTTCCCTGGACGCTGGTCGCCTATGGCATGATCGCCTGGATGGCGCCGGCCAAGCCCTACGGCCTCTATGAGAGCCCCGAGGACGAGAAGTTCTGGCAGCGCGTCCGCTCAAACCCCAAGCGCTCGACCGCCGAGGTCCGCTCGAAGTTCCGCGACATCGATCGGCGCCTCGCCGAAATCGAGAGCTTCTATGTGGGGCGCAACACCCGCCTCGCCGACGAGATCGACCGGCTGCGCTGAGGCGCGCAGGTCAAAAGGGAGAAGACTGATGCAGTATAGTTGGCTGGTCCCCGTCCTTATTGTCGCCTCGATCAGCATCAGCATCGCATTCAGCACCTGGGTAAAGGCCAAGCATGGCTACCCGCTGACGGATGACAATGGCCGGACCGTCCACAAGAGCGGCGGCCCCGATGCCGAGCGCAAGATCGAGCTGCTGACCAGCGAGAACGAGCGGCTGGTCGGCCAGATCGGCCGGCTCGAGGAGCGTATCGCCGTCCTCGAGCGGATCGCCACCGATCCCGCCGAGCGGCTGAACCGCGACATCGACGCGCTGCGCTGAAGGGAGTATCCGAGACATGGCCGAGAACGTCATCATTCCGAACCTGCCCTGGATTATCGCTGGCGGCATGAGCATCGGCGCGCTGGGCCTGATCGCCTGGATGTTCACCACCTGGCTGCGCATCAAGAACGGCTACCCGCTCGACGGCGCCTGGGGTCAGGCGATCTATCCCAAGCGCGACGACGAGGCGATGGAGCGGATCAAGCTCCTGAGTCAGGAAAACGCGCAACTGCGCGCCGAGCTGGGCTCGATCAAGGACCGGCTCGCCAATGTCGAGCGGATCGTCACCGACAGCGCCCACAGCCTTGACCGCGAGATCGAGCAGCTGCGCGGCAGTCGTTCGAACTGAGAAAGGACCGGCGATGAACATGACCGCAATCGCCTTTTTCATGATCGTCGTGGGCATTCCCGTCAGCGCCGGCGTCGGCGGGGACATGTTCAAGCGCTGGCTTCGCCACAAGGAAGCGATGACGACCGCGCTCAATGCCCAGACCGCCGAAAAGGCCGCGCAATATGCGGCGCATGTCGAGCGGCTGGAGGAGCGAGTGCGGGTGCTCGAGCGGATCGTCACCGATCGCGGCATGGCCCTTGCCGACGAGATCGAGCGGTTGCGGGACGCGCCGCTCAACTGAACGAGAACGGAAGGGAGTTGAAGAGATGGACCCGTTTTCGATGGTCGTCGGGATCGTGGCGGTGGTCACGATCGGCAAGATCGTCCAGGCCAAGGTCAAGGCTCAGGGAAGCCAGCCCGCCGACCACCCTGACGCAATCCGGATGCGCGAAGAGATTCGCACACTGAAGGAGCGCGTCGCCGTCCTCGAGCGCGTCGTCACCGACAGCGAGGACAGCGTCCGCCTCGACCGAGAGATCGCGCGGCTGCGCGACGACAACCGCGCCTGATGGCGCCCGTGTTCAAGCTGGGAGAAGCTGCGATGCAGGACCCCCAATTCTATCTCGTGATGGCTGCCGCGGGCCTCGTCGCGCTGGCGATGGTGACGGCGGGCATGCTCACCGCATGGCGCGGCTGGCTGGCGCTCAAGCAGCAGCAGATGGCGCTTGCCGGGAATCACATGCCCAGCGACATGCCCGGCCCCTCGCCCACGCAGCGGATCGAGATCGCCGACCTCAAGGAGCGGATCAAGAAGCTCGAGGCGATTGCGGCGGGGGTGGATCTGTGAGCCCTGTGCTTCCGCAAAAGCGGGAGCCCAAGGCCGAGCAGGACAGCGTGTCGAAGCCTTGGCTCCCGCTCTCGCGGCAGCTTGAGGATCAGGCCGACGCCTTTCGCCCGTACCGTCCCCAAGTGAAGCGCGACGACAGCGCGAAGTTCCACACTGCCCCCACCACGATCCCCGCGATCGCCGAGAGCGCCCAGTACCCTGCGCGCACATCATGGAGGAAGGCTGCGACGCCGACATTGGCTGCCGCCCCCACCGAGCAGACGACGCAGAACGACACCCAGCCGTCGAACAGCGCCCTAGCCCCCTTCAACCGCCGGTCGCGATAGGTGAGCGCGTTGTTGAGGAAGAAGTTGAACGTCATCGCGACCACCGTCGCCACGATGGTCCCGAGGATGAAGCTCGCGCCCAGCCCGACATAGAGCGCCGACAGGATCGTCATGTGGACGCCCGCCCCCAGCGCGCCGATCGCCGAGAACATCGCGAAGCGGACGGGCACGATCTTGCCGAACATCCGGTCGTAGAGCGCGATTAGATATTCCATGGCCACCACGTGATCGAGCTTGCTCTCACCCTCGGTCCGCGTGCGAAAGACATAGGGCAACTCCTTGAACCGGAGCGGCCTTTCGCTCGCGGTCATGATGTCGAGCAGGATCTTGAAGCCGATGCCCGACAGCTTGGGCACCAGGGTACGGAGCAGGTCCGAACGGATCATGAAGAAGCCGCTCATCGGATCGGAGAGGTCCGCGTTGAGGACGCGGCGAGAGAGCCGGGTCGCGAACTCGGACTTGGCCACGCGGTCACGGTCCCAGTCGCCGGTCCCGCCCCCCTCGACGAAGCGCGAGCCGATGACGAGGTCGAGGGTGTGGTCGCCCGCCAGCGCGTCCGCCATTGCGGGCAGCAGGGACTCGTCATGCTGCATATCGCCGTCAATCACCGCGACCAGCGGCGCGGCGGTCGCGCACATCCCCTCGATGCACGCGGTCGACAGCCCACGCCGGCCGATCCGCTGGATCACCCGGACCCGCGGATCCACCTGCCCGAGTTCGCGTGCGACCTCAGCGGTGCCATCGGGACTGTCGTCGTCGACGAAGATGACTTCCCACATCCGCCCGGCGAGCACCTGATCGAGGCGCGCGACCATCGTTGCGACGTTCTTCACCTCGTTGAACACGGGCACGACGACCGCGAGTTCGAGCATCGGGCGTGTCAGAGCCCGGCGAGGATGCGATCGGCCATCCCGCGTGTGGACAGGTTGCCGCCGAGGTCCGCGGTGCGGGCGCCGCCGGCGATCGCCGCGGCCACCGCCGCCTCGATCCGGTCGGCAGCCGCGGCCTCGCCCAGCGAATGGCGCAGCAGCATCGCCGCCGAAAGAATCGCTGCGCAGGGATTGGCCTTGCCCTGTCCCGCTATGTCGGGCGCGGAACCGTGGATCGGCTCGTACAGCCCCTTGCCGGTCGCGCCGAGCGCGGCGGAGGGCAGCATCCCGATCGACCCCGCGCACATCGACGCCTGATCCGAGAGGATATCGCCGAACAGGTTGCCGGTGACGATCACGTCGAACTGCCCCGGATCGCGCACCAGCTGCATCGCGGCATTATCGACATACATGTGGGTGAGCGCCACGTCGGGATAGTCGGCCGCCACCTCGATCACCACGTCGCGCCACAGCTGCGAGGTTTCGAGGACATTCGCCTTGTCCACCGAGCACAGCCGCGAGCCCCTTGTCCGCGCAGTCTCGAACCCCACCCGGGCGATGCGCGCCACCTCGGCCTCGTCATAGCGCATCAGGTCGCGGCCCTCGCGCAGCCCCTCGGCGCTGGTGCCGCGGGACTTGAGCCCGAAATAGACGTCGCCGGTCAGCTCGCGGACGATGACGAGGTCGATCGTCGCGGCGATCTCGGGCCGGAGGGCGGAAGCATCCTCCAGCCCGTTGAACAGCTTGGCCGGACGCAGATTGGCGAACAGGCCGAGTTCCTTGCGCAGTCCCAAGATCGCCTGCTCGGGCCGCAGCGCCCGCTCCAGCCCGTCGTAGCGCGCGTCGCCGACCGCTCCGAACAGGATCGCATCTGCGCGATGCGCGAGATCAAGCGTCGCGGGCGGCAGCGGATGGCCCGCCGCGTCATAGGCGGCGCCGCCGACGGGCGCTTCCTCGAAGACGAGGTCGAGGCCAGTCGCCTCGAGCACGCGCCGCGCCTCGGCGGCAACCTCGGGGCCGATGCCGTCCCCCGGCAACACGGCGATCAGATGCGGCATGAACCCTCCCTCTTGAGGCCCGCCAATGCCCTAGCCCGCGGCGCGCCGCAACCGGTCGATCAGCCGCGCTCGTGCCGCCAGCGCCTCGACCGCGCGGCCCGTCACAAGATCGCGTTCGAGGAAATGGCCGGTGATGGCGAGGGCGCCGAAGATCGCCGGCCAGTCGGGCGCCTCGCCGCCCGCGACCAGGAAGGGCGGCAGCGGGAACAGCCGCGCCTCATAGCCGTGCGCCGCGCCGCGCGAGACGGCCGCGCCGCTCTTGGGACTGACGAAGGCGAGATCCTCGCGCGATCCCGTCGCGGCGCACTGGTCGAGCGCGAGGCCGAAGCCGAGTTCGGCGAGCAGCAACAGCTCGTAGCGCGCGACCAGCCCCGCCCAGCCGCGCGCCGCAGGCGCCGCCTCGACCGCGGCGATGACGGCGTCGAGCGCGGCATAGAGGCGCGGATAGCCCTGCCCCTCGGGCAAGGTCGCAACGGTGAGCGCGGTCAGCCACTCGATCGCGCCGGCGGGCAGCGCCTCGGCAAAGAGGGGCGCGCGGCTTTCGATCAGCTCGACCGTCAGCGCGGCGAGCTGGCTATCCGCCCGCGCCCGCCAGTCGCCGCGGACGAGATTGCCCGGCTGGAGCACTGGTCGAAGCGCCCGCGACCGCCCGCCGCGGACATAGCCCGGCTGTACCCCGTCCGCGGGGGTGAGCGCGCGCACCACCGCGCCATGCTCGCCATGCGCGCGCACCGAGAGGACGATCGCGGTGGCGTCGATGTGCATGCGACTATCGAAGGCCCAGCAGCTTGTGCGTCTGGAGCGACAATCGCCATTTCGGCCGTTCCATCGCGAACGCGGTCGCCGCGTCCCAGTTCGCCTGACCCGCAGCATCGTCGAGCGGCTGGACAAGGAAGTGGCGGAAGTCCCACCGCTCGATCTCGGCAACATCGGTGCCCGGCTGCGGCCAGACGAGCTTCAGTTCGTCGCCGGACCGCTGGACGACCTCGCTCCCCGCCTTGGGGCTGATGCACACCCAGTCGATGCCGGGGTGGACGGGCAACGTGCCGTTGCTCTCGATCGCGATCGTAAAACCGGCATCGTGGAGCGCATGGACGATGGCGTCGTCGACCTGGAGCATCGGCTCGCCCCCGGTCAGCACGACGAAGCGGCGCTCGGCCCCCTGCCCCCAAGCCTCGACCACCGCCGCCGCCAGCGCACCCGCATCGGCGAAGCGCGCGCCGCCGCCGCCGTCCATGCCGACGAAATCGGTATCGCAGAACTTGCAGATCGCGGTTGCACGGTCCTCCTCGCGCCCTGACCAGAGGTTGCAGCCGGCGAAGCGCACGAACACCGCACGCCGCCCGGCATGGAACCCCTCGCCCTGCAGCGTCAGGAAAAGCTCCTTGACGGCGTAGCTCATGGCCGCGCCGCGTAGATCGTCGGGTCGGGTAATCCCGCTTCCTCGAAGCCCTTCGAGCGCAGGCGGCAGCTGTCGCACAGGCCGCAATGCATGCCGCCGGGCGCGGGGTCATAGCAGGACCAGCTCATGCCCGCGTCGAGGCCAAGCCGCGCTGCCTCGCGCGCGATATCGGCCTTGGTCATGTGCTGGAGCGGGGCATGGATGCGGAACGGCTCGCCCTCGACCCCCGCCTTGGTCGCGAGTTCGGCCAGCCCCTCGAACGCGGCGATGAACTCGGGCCGGCAATCGGGATAGCCCGAATAGTCGAGCGCGTTGACGCCGATGAACAGGTCGCGGGCGCCCGCCGCCTCGGCCCAGCCCAAAGCGAGGCTGAGGAAGATCGTGTTGCGCGCGGGCACATAGGTGACGGGGATATCGTCGCCGACGCCGCCCTTAGGCACCTCAATTTCGGCAGTCAGCGCCGAGCCGCCGAAGGCCGACAGGTCGAGCGGCAGGACGACGTGGCGCTTCGCCTCCAGCGCGCGGGCGATGCGGCGCGCGGCGGCAAGTTCGACCTGATGGCGCTGGTTGTAGTCGACGGACAGCGCGAGGATGTCGAACCCCGCCTCGCGCGCCCGCCCCGCCGCGACCATCGAATCGAGCCCCCCGGAGACGAGGACAACGGCAAGCGGCGCGGCGGACATGGGGCGGTTCTCGAACTGTGAAAAGGGGCGCGGCTCTCCCGGGCGTCGCGCACCCCTTCTTTGGTATCGCTGCCCCGCCCTGTCTAGTCCTCGCCGATCGCGCTGTTCGCGCGGGTATCGCGCATGCGCAGGTACACGATGAGCGAGACACCGATCATCGCGGTCACATACCAGTAGAAGCCGCGTTCCCATCCATTGTTCTTGAACGACAGCGCGACATATTCCGCCGTCCCGCCGAAGATCGTGTTGGCGAGCGCATAGGGGAGCGCCACCCCCAGCGCGCGGACATGCGCGGGGAACAGCTCGGCCTTCACCACCGCGTTGATCGAGGTATAGCCGGTGACGATCACCAGCGCCGCCATCACCAGCGATCCCGCAACCCACACGTCGCGTGTCTGCTCCAGCGCGGCGAAGATCGGGTAGGTGAACAGGACGCCCGCAATCCCGAAGCCGACCATCAACGGCTTGCGCCCCACCCGGTCGGACAGCCCGCCCGCCAGCGGCTGAAGGCACATGAACACGAACAGCGTGGCGGCATTGATCTGGCTCGCCGCCTCGCGGCTGAAGCCGCTGGTATTGACCAGGAACTTCTGCATGTAGATCGAATAGGCGTAGAAGGCGAGCGTGCCCCCCGCCGTCAGGAGCATGACCAGCGCGAACTCGCGCGGGTGCCGCCGCAGCAGCATCAGCGCCCCCGACTTCTCGGCGCCGCTCTCTTTCGCGTTCTTGTAGCTCTCGGTCTCGGCCAGCCCGCGACGGATGCGGAAGACGACGACTGCCAGCACCGCACCGATCGCGAAGGGAATGCGCCAGCCCCACGCCTCGAGCGCCTGCGGAGACATGCTCGCCTGGAGGATGAGGAGCAGCGAGATGGCAAGGAGCTGGCCCGAGATCAGCGTGACGTATTGAAAGGACGAGAAGAACCCGCGCCGGTCGCGCCCCGCCATTTCCGACAGGTAGGTCGCCGAGGCGCCGTACTCGCCGCCGACCGACAGCCCCTGCATCAACCGCGCGAGCACCAGAAGCGCCGGTGCCGCCAGCCCGATCGTCTCGTAGCCCGGCGTCAGCGCGATGATGAGCGAGCCCGCGCACATGAGCGTCACCGACAGGGTGAGGCCCGCCTTGCGCCCATGCCGGTCGGCGTAGATGCCCATGATCCACGCGCCGACCGGCCGCATGATGAACCCGACCGCAAACACGGCAGCGGCGCTCAGGAGCTGCGCGGTCTGGCTGCCCTTCGGAAAGAAATGCGGCGCGAAATAGAGGGTGAAGGCCGAATAGACGTACCAGTCGAACCATTCGACCATGTTGCCGGTCGATCCACCGATGATCGATTTCAGTCGGTGGCGGCGATCGCTGGTGGTGGCATTGGTCATTGCATTCTCCACGGACGCCATCAGAAGCGAAAGCTCAGCCAGCCGGCAAGGAAATCCGAACTCGAATAGCCCGCATTGCGCAGCGCCGGCCCCGCGATCAGATGCTCGTACCGGCCGGTGAAGGATAGCTGGGGCGTGATCGTCCAGACAATCTGCGCGCGCAGCGTGTCGGCGATCTTGCGCCCGTCGGCGTTCTGCGTGCCGGCGAATGCCTGTCCACTGGCGCGATAGACGGCGTCGCGCACGTCGTCGCGCCACGACAGCTGATATTCGAGCGAGGCACGCACCTTCTTCGCCGGCGTGAAGCTGACGTTGGGCGCAACCGCGATCAGGTTGGTCGGCGTCGCAAAGAGCTGGTAGCTGTAATAGATGTTGTTACCGAACGGCGCGAGCGAGGTGCGCAGCGTGCCATCGCCATAGGCCCCGCCGCCCGAGGCATAGTCGGCATGGAAGCCCACCCGCGGCGCGGTCGCCCCCTTGCCGATGCGGTAGCTTTGCGCGAACAGCAGGAGCCAGGCGGAAATGTCACGGCCGTCATAATCGCCGGTCTGACGGTTGACCGTCCAGTCGATGGTGACCGGTCCCGCATCACCCCAGACGTGCAGGCCATAGAAATTGCGCACTTCGCGCGCCGGCTGCCCGCCCCACACCGCGGCGCGGTTGCGGAGGCGCCAGACGAAGGGGTCGACATAGAGTTTCGAGTTGCCGAACAGCGTCTCGGGTACGACCAAACCGGCGGACACGCCCGAGAAGCGTCGGCCGTCCTCGTTGAGGTCGTCGCCCGTGCCGCCCTGTCCCAGTCGCGTGGGAGTGAAGTCGAACAGGTCGACGCGCGCGGTCTTGCCACGGGCCCAGGCGCGCACGCCGTTGAAGCTGAACAGGATCGTGTTGTTGTCGCGCGGCACGACGAGCAGGTTGGGGCCGTCGGCAAATGTCTGACGCCCGTAACGAATGCCCAGATCGACGCCGCCGACTTCGGCATCGGCCTCGACGAAGGATTGCTGGATGACCAGGTCGTTCCTGAGGAAGCCGGAGGGCGCGCCGATGTTCGGGCCGCTGATTCCGGCATGCGCCACCTCGCCGAATGCGCGAAAATGCTTGCCGATGTGCAAGTCAGCCCCAGCGACGACCCGGTTGATGTCCTGCCGCTGCGCCTCCCGCTCGCGAAGGTCTGGATTGGTGGTCAGGTTGGTGCGGAGCCGAAGCTCGCCGGACAACGTGACATAGACGTCGTCGCCCGCCAGCGGTAGGAACTTCAGCCGGTCGATGGCGCTGGTGCGGTTGGCCGGATTGCGCATCCGGCTCCAGTCCTCGGCCCAGCGCGACTGGTTGTAGCCGCCGCTGGTGACGCCGTCGCCGACCGCGGCCTCCGGATAGGACTCCGACAGCGGGGCCGCCAGCTGCTGGCGGGTGCGATCCTGCGCGGGAGTCGCCGCCTCAGGCGAGGGGCCGGTCTGCGCGGCGGCCGGTGCCACCGGAAGCAGGCAGAGCGAGGCCGTGGCGCCCAAGCGGGCGCGGATGGTGCGGATCATGGGAAGCCTCCTTATTCGGCCGGGACGGCGTCGGCGGTCATCTGATCGACGCGGGGGCTGCGCCCCGCCAGCGCGGCGGCGAGTTGCTCGCGGTCGAGCCGCCCCTCCCATCGCGAGACGACGATCGTGGCGACCGCGTTGCCGATGAAGTTGGTGAGGCTGCGGCACTCGGACATGAAGCGATCGACGCCGAGGATCAGCGCCATGCCAGCAACCGGTACCGTCGGCACGATCGACAGCGTCGCCGCGAGCGTGATGAAGCCCGCGCCGGTCACGCCAGCCGCCCCCTTCGACGAGAGCATCGCCACCCCGAGCAGCAGGAGTTGCTGGCCGAGCGTCAGGTCGACGCCCACCGCCTGCGCGATGAACAACGCCGCCAGCGTCATGTAGATGTTGGTCCCGTCGAGGTTGAAGCTGTAGCCCGTGGGCACGACGAGGCCGACGATCGACTTGGGACAGCCCGCCCGCTCCATCTTCTCGATCAGGCTCGGCAGCGCGCTCTCGGACGAGGAGGTGCCAAGGACGAGCAGCAGCTCGGCCTTGAGATAGGCGATCAGCTTGAAGATCGAGAAGCCCGCCCAGGCCGACACCGCGCCCAGCACGACGATCACGAACAACAGGCTGGTGAGGTAGAAAGTGCCGACCAGCGCGGCGAGGTTGGCGAGGCTGCCGACGCCGTACTTGCCGATCGTGAACGCCATGGCGCCGAACGCGCCGACGGGCGCTGCCTTCATCAGGATCGCCACCACCTTGAACACCGCGAGCGACAGATCCTCGAGTGCGTTGGTGATGCGCTCGCCCCGCTCGCCGATCAGAGCGAGACCGATGCCGAACAGGATTGCGACGAACAGCGTCTGGAGAATGTTGCCTGCCGCGAGGCCGCTGACGAAGCTATCGGGGATGATGCTCAGGAGAAAGCCCGTCAGCGTCGTCTCGTGCGCCTTGGCGGCGTAGTCGGCGACCTTGCCGGCGTCGAGGCTGGCGGGATCGATGTTGAGGCCCGCGCCCGGCTGGACGACATTGGCAACGACCAGCCCGACGATCAGCGCCAGCGTCGAGAAGAAGAGGAAATAGGCGAAGGCCTTGCCCGCGACGCGGCCCACCGAGGCGAGGTCGCGCATCCCCGCGATGCCGGTGACGATCGTCAGGAAGATGACGGGAGCGATGATCATCTTCACGAGCTTGATGAACCCGTCGCCGATCGGCTTCATCGCCTCGCCCGTCGCCGGATAGAAATGCCCGAGCAGCACGCCGGCGGCGATCGCCACCAGCACCTGAACATAGAGGTGCCGATACCAGGGCTTGGGCGCCGGGGGCGGGGTGGCGTCAGGGGCGATCATCTTACCTCTCCTTGCCGCTCTCGGGGCGGACCATTGGACGTGCCCAGCCTGAGCCACTGCCAGTTGCGGCGACGAACAATAAAGCGTCTCCGCCAGAAGCCCGGAAATCCGCCGATTGTTCCGGCCGTGGCCGGGCAATGTGGTGCAAACAACTGCACAGCTCCAACGCCGATCGTGCAAGGATTTGCACAGACCCCGGCTATAGCTAAAGCGACGTCATGACTCGCGCGGCCCGGACGACCTTTGGCTGGCTGATCGCCGTCGCGCTCGCTGCGGCGCTGGCGGCATTGATCGCCGGGCTGGTGACGCGCGAGCGTGTGCGTGCCGGGCTTGCCGAAAGCGTGATGGCCGATGCGCGCCTGCGCGCCGCACTGCTCGACAGCGAGCTCGCGCGATACCGGCTGATGCCGCTGGCGCTTGCCGACGACCGCGACGTGGTGGCCGCGCTCGTGGGGACGGCCGGCGCGGCGCGAACGCTCGACCGCAAGCTCGAGGCGCTCGCCGCCGCGACCGGCGCCTCGGTCGTCTATGTCGTCGACGCGCGCGGCATCGCCATCGCCGCCAGCAACTGGCGCACGCCGGTCAGCTTCGTCGGCAACGACTATCGCTTTCGCCGCTATGTGCGCGAGGCCCAGCGGACGGGATCGGCGGCGCAATTCGCGCGCGGGACGGTCAGCGGCCGTCCCGGCCTGTTCTTCGCGCGCCGCGCGTCGGCGGGCGGCGTCGTGGTCGTCAAGCTCGAGTTCGATCGCATCCAGGCCGACTGGGCGCGCGCGGGCGGCGACACCTTCGTCGAGGACCGCGAGGGCATCGTGATGGTGTCGAGTCGACCCGAATGGGTGTTCACGCGCACGCGCCCGATCGACGCCCGCCACCTGGCTGAGCTGCGCGCCGACGCCAGCCTGTCCGACGCGGCGCTCCGCCCCCTGCCCGCGATGCGCGATTCCATCACCGCGCGCGTGCCCGCCGCGCAGCCGGGCTGGACGCTCACGCTGCGCCGCGCCGCCGCGCCGCTCGTCTGGCCCAGCGTGCGCATCGCCGCGATCGGCGCGGCGCTCGCCGTCTTTGCCGTGGGCGCGCTCGCCTGGGGCCTCGGCCAACGCGCCGCGCTCGCCCGTCGCCGTACCGCCGAGCTGGAGGCTGCCGTCGCTGCCCGCACCGCGGCACTGACCCGCGAGATCGAGGAGCGTGCCGCCAGCGAGGCGCGCGCCGCCGAGCTTCGCGAGGGGCTGCGCCAGGCCAACCGCCTCGCGACGCTGGGCCAAGTGACCGCGAGCGTTGCGCATGAGACCGCCCAGCCGGTCGCCGCGATCCGCACCTATGCGCAGACGAGCGCGACGTTGCTCGACCGCGGCGAGACAGAGGCGGTGCGCGACAATCTGGCGACGATCGCGCGCCTGTCCGACCGGATCGGTACCGCGACCGAGCGGCTGCGCGGCTTCGCCCGACGGCGTCCCGGCCCACTGCGCCCGGTACCGCTGGCCGAGGTGGTCGAGGGCGCGGCGCTGATCCTCAAGGAACAGCTGCGCGGCGTCACTTATCGGGCCCCGGCAATCGACACTGAGCTGCAAGTGATCGGGGGGCGGGTCCGGCTGGAGCAGGTACTCGTCAACCTGATGCAGAACGCGCTCGAGGCGCTGCGCGACCGGCCCGACCCGCGCCTGACGCTGACGGTCGATGACGAACCCCAGCGCGTCGTCCTCGCGGTCGAGGACAATGGCCCCGGCATTCCAGCCGACCTCGCCGAGCGGCTGTTCACGCCCTTCGTCACCAGTCGTGCCGAGGGCCTTGGTCTGGGGCTCGTCATCGCTCAGGACATCATGGTCGAGATGGGCGGCTCCCTCCGCCACGTCACCACGCCCGCGGGCGCGCGGTTCGAGATCGAGATGGTGCGCGCATGACCGGCGCCCCGCTCGTCGCACTGATCGACGACGATGACGACCTGCGCCGCGCGACCGCGCAGCTCCTGACGCTGGCGGGGCACGAGGTGCGCACCTTCGCCGCGGCCGAACCGGCGCTCGGGGCGATCGACGGCGGTTTCCCGGGTATCGTCGTTACCGATATCCGCATGCCCGGCATGTCGGGACTCGAGCTGTTCCGCGCCCTCCATGCCCGCGATGCAGAGTTGCCGGTGATCCTCGTCACCGGGCATGGTGATGTCGACATGGCCGTGTCCGCGATCAAGGCGGGGGCCTGGGACTTCCTCGCCAAGCCGTTCGGCCCCGACGCGCTGCTTGCCGCAGTTTCGCGCGCGGCGGCCACGCGGGCGCTGACGATCGAGAACCGCCGGCTGCGCGCCGGGAGCGCGCCATCGGTCGGCGACGAACTGATCGGCCGCAGCTCCGCGATCGCGCGGCTGCGCGCCACCCTGCCGACGCTCGCCGACGCGGGGCTCGACATCGTGATCGAGGGAGCGACAGGTACCGGCAAGCGGCTGGTCGCGCGGCTGATTCACCGCGCGGGCAAGCGCGGGCGGCATCGCTTCGCGACGATCGACTGCGCGACGGTCGCCGACGCCGATGCGCTGTTCGAGGCTCGCGGCCCGATTGCCGGCGCAGACCGGGGCACGCTGTTCCTCGACCATCTCGACCGCGCTTCGCCCGCGCTTCAGCACCGCCTTGCCCAACTCGCCGAGCGACGCGCCGTCGCGCTGGACAGCCGCGAGCCCCTCGGTATCGACGTGCGCATCATCGCTGCCATCGACGAGGGTGCGAGGGAGCGGGTCGAGCCGGCGCTTTACCACCGCCTCGCCGCCGTCGCGCTGCGCCTGCCGCCGCTCGCCGAGCGACCCGAGGACGTGCCGCTCCTCGCCGCACATTTTGTCGCCACGATTGCCGAGGCGCGCAAGCTCGTGCGCCCGCCCGATGCCGCCACGGCGGCACTCGCCGCGCGATCCGACTGGCCGGGCAATGTCCGCGAACTCGAAATGGCGGCGGAGCGGCTGGTCCTCGGCCTCGGCGACGGCGAGGCGCTGTCCGCGGCCGACCTGCCCCTGCCCGAGCGCGTCCGGGCGTTCGAGCGGGCGGCGATCGTCGATGCTGTGCGCCGCACGGGCGGCGAGGTCGCGGCGGCCACTCGTCTGCTCGGCATCCCGCGCGAGACCTTCTACTACCGGGTCAAGCGCCTCGGCATCGACTTGAAAGACCTGCGCGACGAGCGGCGCTAGCTAGCGCGGGCGCCGACCAGCGGCATGCCGAAGCGCCGGAGCAGCTCGCCCTCGGGCATTGGCCGGCCATAGCGATAGCCCTGTGCCTCGTCGCAGCCGAGCCGTTGTAGCAGCGCCTCCTGCTTCGCGGTCTCGACGCCCTCCGCGGTGACATGGAGTCCGAGGCTGTGCGCCATCGTCACTACTGCCCCGACGATCGCCGCATCCCCCGCCCGGCGGTCGCTCGCGGCGATGAAGCTGCGGTCGATCTTGAGCCGCGTCAGCGGATAGCGCTGGAGCAGGCTGAGCGAGGCGAAGCCCGTGCCGAAATCGTCGAACGCGACCTGCACCCCCAGCGCCTTCAGCCGCCGCAGCGCGCGCGTCGAGCGGCTGTTGTGCTGGAGCACCGTCGTCTCGGTGATCTCGAGCTCGAGCCGGGTCGGATCGAGCCCGTGCCGCGCCAATGCCGCAGTCGTGACCGCATGCAGCCGGTCGGCGCGAAGCTGCTCGGCGAACAGGTTGACGCCGACCCGGACCGTACCCAGCCCCGCTGCCGGCCACGCGCCCGCCGCGGCACAGGCGCGATCGATGATCCAGTCGCCGACCGCGCCCGCCACCGCGCTGTGTTCGAGCACGTCGATAAAGGCGCCCGGCTGCAGCAGTCCGTGCTCGGGATGGCGCCAGCGCAGCAGCGCCTCGACCCCCGCCAGCGCGCCGTCGCCGACGCGCACCTGCGGCTGGTACCAAAGCTCGAATTCGCCGCGCCGGAGCGCATGCCGCAGGTCGATGCCGAGGCGGTGACGCTGCTCCGACCGGCTCTGCATCGTGCGGGTGAAAAAGGCGCGATTGCCCCCGCCTTCCGCCTTGGCGCTGTAGAGCGCGAGATCGGCATGGCTGAGCAGTTCCTCGGCATGGCCGGCATCCTGCGGGGCCAGGGCAACGCCGATGCTGGCGTCGACAAACACCGACTGGCCCCCGAGGTCGATCGGCTCGCGCAGTGCCGCCAACGTCCGTTCGGTAAGCGCATGGAGCGCGAGGGGATCGCCCTCCCCGGTCACCAGGATCGCGAACTCGTCGCCGCCAAGCCGCGCCACGAAATGCTCCTTCCCGACCGCGGCATCAAGGCGCGCTGCGACCTTGGCGAGCAGCGCGTCGCCCTGCGAATGACCGAGCGTGTCGTTGACATGCTTGAACCCGTCGAGGTCGAGCATCATCAGCGCGCACGGCCCCGCGGCGAAGGCGGCCTCCAGCCGGGCCTTCAGCGCATGACGGTTGGGCAGCGAAGTCAGCGTGTCGCAATGTGCCAGATGCTCGAGCCGCCGCTGCGCCCGCGCGCGGTCGGTGACGTCGCGGATCAGCGCGCCGAACATCGGCGCGCCGCTCTCGAACCACAGCGATAGCGACAGGTCGATCGGGAACTCATGTCCGTCGGCATGGCGCGCGAGGATCTCGACCGAGCGCCCCGCCAGCCGTGCCTCGCCGGCCCGCGCCGCGCGCGCCAGACCCGCCTCGTGCGCGGCGCGGAAACGATCGGGCATGATGATCGAGAGCGGCTGGCCGATTGCTGCCGCCGCTGGATAGCCGAACAGCGCCTCGGCCGCCGAGTTCCAGGCGACGATGCGGTTGTCCGGCCCGGCACAGATCGCCGCCGTCGCCGAGCGGGCAAGCATCTGCTCGTAACGAACCCCCGACTGCTTGGCTTCGATCATCGATGCGCGCCTCTCCCGAGATGATCGAACGGCCTAGCGGCGCAGCCGTAAAGAGCGCGTAAGCGATCGGCGCGGGCGCTGGCATCGACCCTAAAGAGATAGATCCGCAACGCGACCGGCGACGTGGCGCCGGGCTCGGCTACTGGCCGGGGGGCTTATCACCCGGCGGATTGGGTCTGGCGGGCACGACCGACGGCACCGTACTGGCGCCCGCCTTCGAGGGAGAGATGCGGATGATCGTCATGCGATCGCGCACGCCGCCGGCCTCGACTTCGATCGTGTTGGCGCCCATCGCCAGCGCGACGCCGGGCCAGCGGGCGATATGATCCTCGACCGCGACCGTGCCGACGGATCGGCCGTTCACCTTCAGCATCGCCGTCGCCGCATTGGTGAAGGCGCGCAGATCGGTCGCTGCCTCGGCCCGGCGATCAAGCCTGCGATCGGTGAGGTGCACCATCGGCGCGGCCGACCAGTTGGCCCGATACCAGTGATAGGCGTCCTTGCGGATCGCGCGATCATAGGTGACGAGCCCCTTGTCGTTGATCCCCGGCCGATCGCCCTCGCCCCGCCCGTCCGAAGCAAGATCGAACGCCACCCAGATGAAGCTGCCGCCGAGATAGCGCCGCGCCGCCAGCTGGCGCCAGTTCGCGACATGATAAGCCGTTTGCGCCTGCTCGGGATGCCAGCCGCTCTCGGGCCGGTTCTCGGCCGGCGGGGGCAGTTGCTGGTGGCGGATGCTGCCGCCCGCGCCATATTCGCCGACGAGAAAAGGGCGTTCGGGGTTTGCCGCTCGATAACCGTCGGCCCAACTGCCGATGTCGCCCGCCTGGCCCGGATACCAGCCGAAATAACGGTTGAAGGCGGCGACATCGCTGATCCGCGCCTTATCGTCGTCGTCCGCCTGGCAGCAATGCGCATAGACGGTCGGGCGGCTCGCATCCTCTGCCCGGGCGACTGCCTGGACCGCGCGGAGGATGCGCGTGACCTCCGGCGTGGTGGCATAGACCTCGTTGCCCAGCCCCCACAGGGCGATCGAGGGATGGTTGCGCGTCTGGCGGATCAGCTCGCGCAGCTGCGTCGTCACATTGTCGAGGAAGGGCTCGCCCGGATCGACGATCCCGTTGAGCCCGATCTCGGTCCAGACGATCAGGCCGCGGCGGTCGGCCTCCTCATAGGCGGCGGGCGGATGCTGGAAGTGGACGAAGCGCAGCGCCGTCGCGCCCATTTCCTCCATCGTCGCGATATCGTCGACGATCTCGGCATCGGTGACGGCAAGCCCGCGACCCGGCCGCCCCGGATGGAAGAGGTTGACCCCGCGTAGCGGATAGGGCCGGCCGTTCAGCAGGAAGCCGCGCTCGGGGTCGAAGGCCGTGCTGCGCAACCCTAGCGGCACGCGTACCTCGTCCGCGCCGGCCACGCGCGCCGCGATGGTGTAGAGATAGGGGTCGGCGCGCCCGTTCCAGCGTCGGGGGCGAGAGATCCTGAGGTCGAGGGTGACCGGCACGGTCGCGCCCGGCGGGATGCGCACCGTTCGGCTGCTTGCGGCGACCGCCGCGCCACCGGCCTCGAGGACCGCTGCGCCGACCGGCACGCGGCGCGCGCGGTCGCCGTCGTTGCGCACGCGCACCGTCACGCCGACCGTCGCCGCCGCGTCGCCGAGCGAAAGCGTGCGCACCGAAACCCCCGGCCCGCCATGATCGGCAAGGTCGACATGCAGCTCGGGCACCTCGACCAGCCAGACATGGCGATAGAGGCCGCCGAAGACCGTGAAGTCGCCGCCCAGCGGCGCGACGTGCGGCAGCCGGCTATTGTCGGAGCGGACGGCGATCAGGTTCCGCCCGGGGCGCAGCACCCCCGTCACGTCGAAGCGGAAAGCGGCGTGGCCGCCCTCGTGCCGGCCGACATGCCGACCGTTGACCCACAGGTCGGTCGCAAGCGCCGCGCCGTCGAACTGGAGCCACAGCCGCCGCCCCTCGGGCACCGCGGCGAGGTCGAGCACCCGGCGATACCAGCCCGGCCCCCGATAATAGCCGCCGCCATCGTCGCCGTCGGCGCCGTTGAAGCTGTGCGGCAGCGTGACCTGCGCCCAATCGCTATGGTCGGTCGCCGGCGCCGCCGCGCCCGGCACCTCGCCCCGCTGGAAGCGCCAGCCGGCGTCGAGCGAGGTCGTGCTGCGTTTGTCCGCCGCTCTGGCGGCGGAGGTCGTCAGAATGAGCAGCGCGACCAGCCACAGCGCCCATGAAAACCGCATGCCCCTCCCCTCGGCCGTTGCCCGGCGACGCGGCTTGTCGCGCGGCCGCACCAACGGGGCAAGCGGGACTTACTGGTCGATCCGCTCGAAAGCCGGCGCCTCGACCGGGCCGATCGCCGCGCCGTCCGCTTCATCATCTGCTTGATCCGGCCGGTAACATTTCCGGGTCGCGGCCGGACGGCTTGCTTGTCAGTCGCCGCGATCGGGACCGATAACACCGACAAACAAGCGCGGCCGATGCCGCCGCCGGAAGCCGGAAGACCGGCCCGGACGGCGAACCGCTCCATGCGGACGAACAGGCGAAGCGCAAAGAGAAAGCCGGCGATGCGACCCCCAACGGCGCCTCGACCGGTCGGTGCGGGTGGAGAGGAGTGCATGAACATGAAACTTAACCGGTTCGCGGGGCGACGTCTGGCGTGGGTATTGGTCGCGGGGGTCAGCGCGTCGGCGCTGGCATGGACCGTCGGCAGCCCGACGAGCGACACGCCTTCACCATCGGCATCTTCGACCGCCCCGGTCAGCAGCGCGCCGACCCCGATTGCGCGATCGTCGGCAATGACGCTCGGGCCGGGGATCGTGATCGACCAGTTCGGCTACCTCCCCTCGCACCAGAAGGTCGCGGTGATCCGCGATCCGCAGACGGGATACGACGCGGGCGATTCGCTGACGCCCGGCGGCACCTATCAAGTGGTGAACGCCGCCAATAACGCGGTGGTCTTCACCGGATCGCCGGTGGCCTGGAACAACGGTGCCGAGGACAGCACGTCAGGCGACAAGGTCTGGCATTTCGACTTCAGCGGCCTCACCGCGGCGGGCACCTATTTCGTGCGCGATCGCGACCGCGGGGTGGTGTCGCCGCGCTTCAAAATCGGCACCAACCTCTATACCCCGGTGCTGAAGGCAGCGGTGCGCACCTTCTTCTATCAGCGCGCGGGACAGGTGAAGACGGCGGCGAATGCCGGCACCGGCTGGGCCGACGGCGCATCGCATGTCGGGCCGGGCCAAGACCGCAACGCCCGCCTCTACAGCGCCAAGACCAATGCCGCGACCGAGCGCGACGTGTCGGGCGGCTGGTACGATGCCGGGGACATGAACAAGTATACCAGCTGGACCGCCGGCTATGTCGTCGATCTGCTCCACTCGTATCTGGGCAATAAGCCGGTCTGGACCGACGACTACAACATCCCCGAATCGGGGAACGGCGTGCCCGACATCGTGGATGAAGCCAAATGGGGCCTCGACTGGCTGGGCCGGATGCAGCAGTCGAACGGATCGGTGCTGTCGATCGTCGGCGTCAGCCACGCCAGCCCGCCCTCGTCGGCGACCGGCCCCAGCTATTACGGGCCGGCCAGCACCTCGGCCACGCTCAACGCCGCCGCGGCCTATGCAATCGGTTCGAAGGTGCTGGGCGGCTTCCCGGCGCATTCGAATTATGCCGCGACGATGCGCACGCGGGCCGAGAATGCGTGGAACTGGGCGGTCGCCAACCCGAACGTCACCTTCCGCAACAACGATCCCGCCAACGGTTCGGAGGGGCTGGGCGCTGGCCAGCAGGAAACCGATGACTATGGCCGCTTCACCGCAAAGCTGATCGCTGCCATCTATCTCTACGATGCGACGGGCAAGACCGTGTACCGAGATTTCGTCGATGCGAACTACAATCAGGCGAACCTGATCCGCTGGTACAATTATGTCTCGCCCTATGATGCGAACATGCAGCTGGCGCTACTCTATTATTCGAGCCTGTCCGGCGCAACGGCATCGACCGCGACGGCGATCCGCAACGCTTACAACAGCGGGATGGAATCCCAATATCTGTGGGGCAAGATCACCGGCAAGGCCGATCCGTACATGGCCTATATTCCCGACTATATCTGGGGCAGCAACGCCATCAAGGGCGTGGAGGCCAATCTCTATCTCGACCTGCGGCGCTTCGGCGTCGGCAATCGCAGCGAGGCCGACGTGATGGCGGCGGCGGGCGGCTATGCCCATTACCTCCACGGCGTGAACCCGTTCGGCAAGGTGTACCTGACCAACATGTACAGCCTGGGCGCGACCAATTCGACCAACCAGATCTTCCACGCCTGGTTCACCGACGGCTCGGCCAAGTGGGACGATGCCAAGAACTCGACCTACGGGCCGCCGCCTGGCATCCTGGTGGGCGGGCCAAACTACAACCAGTGGGACTGGGACTCGCGCTGTCCGGGGATCAGCGCGGCGTGCGGGACCGAGCGCCCGCGGCCGCCCTATGGCCAGCCGCCGCAGAAATCGTACAAGGACTTCAACGACGGCTGGCCACTCCAGTCGTGGCCGATCTCCGAAAACTCCAACGGCTATCAGGCGTCGTACATCCGGATGCTGTCGCGCCTGAAATGACGAGAGCGTGCGATGCCGGTTCGGGGGCTCTCCCCTTGGCCCGGCATCGCCGCCACTCCGCCGCCCGCGCAGGGCAGCCCGCTTGACGCCGACTTTCCTCGACCGGCTCGTCTCGGGACCTAAGATCGCGCCGGTCACATCGGCGCCGATGTTAGCGCGAAACCCTCGCCCTGCGCGGTGTAGGGCGTCAGTGGTGTGCTCAGGCAGCCTTCTGCGGCTCGGCGCCATGCGCCTGAACTTCATTCCACATTCCGATTTGTTCGTTAGCGGGTGGCTTTCCGTTGCCAACATGCGCCAGATGATGATGAAAGCGGTCGGAGCGGGGTGATATGTGCAGTTGACCGAGTTCTGGCAGGCGGCATCCGCGCGATGGGCGGCGATCCCGTCGCACGATCTGATCGCCGCCGCGGCGATCCTCGGCTTCTCGGTGCTGCTGGGCGCCGTTACCGCCAGCCTTGCCTGTCGCTATCTCTACTCGGCGTCGGGGCCGCGATGGGCGGCCGGGGTGATGCCGCGAATGTCGGCCCTGGTGCGCTCGGCCACTGCAACACTTGCTCTCGTCGCCTTCGCCGGTGTGCGGGGGCTGGAGCCGGGCGCCGACCTGTTGCTGGCGGCAGGGCTGGCGCTGGCCGTTGCCAGCCTTGCCTACCAACTCACGCGCGTCGTCGGACAGCGGGGCGGAGCGGCGTTCGCGGCGGCGGCGACGGCGTTCGTGATCGTGCTGGCCGGACGGCTGGGTGGACTTGAGCCGCTCGTCGACGGTCTCGAAGGGGCTGCGGTAACTATCGGAAAGCGCCGCCTGTCGCTCCTGGACCTGTTCACTGCGGCGGGACTGTCGCTTCTCCTGTTCTTTGCCGTGAGGGTGCTGCTTCGCCTGGCAGCCCGCTGGATCGACCATGTCAGCATCCTCGATGGTGCGCAGCGCGTGCTGTTCCAGAAACTGGCGCAAATCGCGATCGTCGCGGTGGCAATCTTTCTGGGCATCGACCTGCTCGGCATCGACCTGACCGCGCTGGCCGTCTTTTCCGGCGCCTTTGGTCTGGCGATCGGCTTCGGGCTTCAGAAGACGTTCGGCAACCTGATCTCCGGGCTGATCCTGCTTCTGGACCGGTCGATCAAGCCCGGCGACGTGATCGCGGTGGGGGACACGTTCGGCTGGGTGAACAAGATCGGCGTGCGCGCCGTCTCGGTGCTTACCCGCGACGGCAAAGAACACCTGATCCCGAACGAAAAGCTGATGACCGAGGAGGTCGAGAACTGGTCCTATTCGAGCCGCGACGTCCGCGTGCATGTCGGCTTCCACGTGGCCTATGACTGCGATCTACGGCTTGCGCAGCGGCTGGCGGTGGAGGCGGCGGACGTTTCCCCGCGCGTGCTGCGCAGTCCCGCGCCCGTTTGTTGGATCAAGGAGTTCGGCGATCGAGGCGTCGAGTTCGATCTGCGCATCTGGATCGACAGCCCCGAGGCCGGGGTCGGCAACGTGACCAGCGAGGTGCTGTTCCGCATCTGGGACCTGTTCAAGGCGAACGGGGTCACGCTGCCTGTTCCGCAACGCGATGTCCGCATCGTCCCAGCGCCATTCGCTTCCGACCAAAACTGACGCGGCGAAGCCCGGCGGTCTTCAGCGGGACGGGCGGTCGGTGCGATGATCGTCGACACGCAGTCAGAACGGGAAGAACACTCTGATCGCCAGGATCGCCACGACGAAGGTAAGAAGATTGAGCGGCAGGCCGACCTTCACGAAATCGACGTAGCTGTAGCCCCCCATCTGATAGACAATGACGTTGGTTTGGTAACCGAACGGGGTGGCGAAGGCGGCACTGCCGGCCATCATCACCGCCACGAGGAACGGCCGCGGACTGACGCCAAGGCTTTCGCCCAATGCGACGGCGATCGGGGTCACCAGCACCGCCACGGTCGCATTCGATAACAGTTCGGTCAGCACCATCGTCAGGGCATAGAGGACGATCAGCGCCGTCAGCGGTCCGACGTGGCGCATCGACCCCACCAGGGCGTCGGTGGCATCGGCGGCGAGGCCGCTTTCCTCCATGGCGATGCCGATCACGACCATGCCCGCGATCAGAATGAGGATCTGGGGGCGCAAGCCGCCATAGGCCTCGTCGGGACTGATGACGCGCAGCAGGATGAGCAACACGGCACCCGCAAAGGCCGACGCCGCGATCGGCACGATGCCGCCCGCTGCCAGCGCGATCGCGCCGACGAACACGGCCGAAGCGATCATGGCCTTGACCGGCTGAAAGGGGCGCGGTTCGGCAAACAGGCTGGCGTTGCCGATCTGCGCACCGGGAACGTCGATTTCAGACGGTGCGGCATCCGGCGCGGGGCGCGTCATCGATTTGCCCATCAGCTTGCCGCTGAACAGGAACAGGTACAGCGCGCCCGCCAACGCCATCGGCAGGCCGACGGGCGTGATCTCGAACATGCCGAAGCGCGGCTGCCCGGCGACCCGTGCCATGTCGTCGACGAGGAGGTTGGTGGACGTGCCGATCAGCGTGCAGCAACCCGTAAGCACCGTCAGATAGGACAACGGCATCAGATAACGCTTCGGCGGCAGGCCGAGCGTCTTGGCGACATCGCGAACGACGGGCGCGCCCAGAACGACGATCGGGGTGCTGTTCAGGAAGCTCGAAAGCAGCCCGATCGCCCCGAGCATCAGCCAGATGCCGGTCGCGCCGAGCCGCCGGCACATCGCGACTGCCAATTCGATCGCTCGATCGAGCAACCCGGACAGTTCGAGCGCGTAGGCGATCACGAACAGCGACGCGAGTGCGATGATTGCGGGGCTCGCGAAGGCGCCCTGCACCTCCACCGGCCGAACCACGCCCGTCATCAACAGCACCGCCGCACCGGTCAGCGCGACGACGTCCGCACGAACCTTGTCCCAGATCAGTGCCCCAACCACGGCGACGAGCACCACTAGCGTCAAAACTTGTTCGATTGTCACCGCGACAGGATGGCGCATTCCGGCTGCATGGCCAAGCGGCGCACCGGTCAGGCCGCGGAAATCCCTTTCCTCCAACCTTTGGAACAGGCGTGGAGATTTGCTATCGCTAAGGTCATGCAGGAGCCGAGCGTACGAAAGAGCCGTCTGACGCTTGCCGCCCTCTTGGCCGCTGTCGCGGTGATTGGCGGAAGCGGTTTTCTGATCGGGCGAGCCAGTGTCGATCCCGAGCCGCCAGCGCCAAAA
This sequence comes from Sphingomonas spermidinifaciens, assembly GCF_002351485.1. Lineage (GTDB taxonomy): Bacteria > Pseudomonadota > Alphaproteobacteria > Sphingomonadales > Sphingomonadaceae > Sphingomonas > Sphingomonas spermidinifaciens. The sequence goes on from NZ_NWMW01000003.1 coordinate 338,203, forward strand.
TCCGTGCCGACAGTCATCGCGCCGGCGCTTCCGACGCCCACGGCAGACGACGACCCTCGCGACGACGTGCTGGGTCGCCGCGACCTGATCGCGCTTGCGGGACTGGCGGCCGACGCGGTGGCGGCGGGAACGCGCGTTCCCGCCGATGTGGGAGAGGCCGTGGGCCGGCGCTTTCGCCTTGATCTGCCGTTCGGATGCGACGGCCCAACTTCGGCCGAGAGCAACGCGCCGATGGGATGGCGATACGATGCGGAGCAAAAAACCTTGCGGGTCAGCGTCCGACCGGTCGTCTGGCAGCCCGGCGATTGGTCAACGCGCCCGGCAACGACGGAGGCTGACGAGCGCGATGATGCGGAAGCGGTCGAAGGTTACTGGGTACCTCGACCCTGGACGAGCAGCGAGACGTGCCCGCCGCGGCGGCAGGCAACCATTACCGGTGCGGAGGCAGTAACGCTCCCTGGCCAGACCCTGGCGCTCGCGCAGTTCTTTGATGCTTCAGATTCGCGTCAGGCGAGACGCGGCGACAAGCCGTTTGAGAGCGTCACGCGCGTCGCCCCGGAGGATGTCCAAGCGGAGCGTGGCTTTCACCTGCGAATCAGCGGGCGTGTCGCGGAGACGCCGGATGGCTCGCCGATCGCCTGTCGACAGCCCGCCGGATCGGAGCAGCGCCCGATATGCGTCATCGCGGTGAAGATCGACGAAGTGGCCATCATCAATCCTGTGCGCGAGGAGACGCTGGCGACCTGGACCACTGCTCAGCCCGAAGCGCGCTGAAGACAGCATCGATCCCCACTTGGATTAGGAAGTTCGAGGGGAACCTTCGTATCGACCATCGGTATCCCTAGTCAGCTAACTGATTGAATGGGGATTTTTATGCTGAAAGGCGCCGCGCTTTTCGCAATTATCGCATTGGTTCTGGCCGTATTGGGCTTCGGCGGGATCGCCGGTTTTGCGTGGGACATCGCCCAGATCCTGTTCTGGATTGCGGTTGCGATTGCTGTCCTGCTGGGTGTGCTGGGACTGACGATCTACAAGAAGGTAACCTGACGCAAAGTCGCCGACGACATCGACTGCGAACACCGCGACGCAAGGTTAGGCACGACCCGTCTTGGGCTCGGCGCAAGCCTGACCGGATGACCGAAGGCGGGTCAGGATTGCCGAGCGGTTGCGATGCTCGACAGGTCCGTCGCCGGATCGATCGGCAGTCCGGCTTCCTTTCGCTCGGAGTAGCGGTCGACAAGCTGGGCGGTGTGCGGACGCAGGAGCACTGTAAAGCGCACCAGCTCCTCCATCACGTCGACGATCCGGTCGTAATAGCTCGACGGCGTCATGCGACCGAAATGGTCGAACTCGTTGAACGCCTTCGCGACCGATGACTGGTTGGGAATCGTGAACATCCGCATCCAGCGACCCAGGACGCGCAGCGTATTGACGCTGTTGAACGACTGCAAACCGGCCGACACCTGCATGACAGCGAGCGTGCGTCCCTGCGTCGGACGCATCCCGCCCATCGACAGCGGCAAGTGATCGATTTGCAGCTTCATGATGCCGGTAATCTGCCCGTGACGTTCAGGGCTGCACCACACCTGCCCCTCCGACCACATCGAGTGTTCGCGCAGCTCATGCACGGCCGGATGATCGTCGCCGGGATACTGGTCCGGCAGCGGCAGGGTGGACGGGTCGAAAATGCGCGTCTCGCAGCCGAAGAAGCGCAGCAACCGCGCCGCCTCTTCGATACACAGCCGCGAATAGGATCGTTCCCGAAGCGACCCGTAGAGGAGCAGGATACGCGGGGGCGGATCGCCGGCCCCCAGGCCCAGGGCGGGACGTTCAAACACATAGCGCCGGTCAAGCGCGGGCAGATGATCGGGGTCGGCAATGTCGCGAAGAGGCATCAGGCAAGTCCGATCCGCAGCGCGAGCGCTGCCAGCGTTACAAGCAGGACGGGCACGGTCAGCGTGATCCCGACCCGAAAATAATAGCCCCAACCGATCCGAACGCCCTTTTGCCCGAGTACGTGCAGCCATAGCAGCGTCGCGAGCGAGCCGATCGGGGTGATCTTGGGGCCGAGGTCGCAGCCGATCACATTGGCGTAGATCATCGCGTCCTTCACCGCACCGGTCGCCTCAGTGGCTTCGATCGAAAGTGCGCCCACCAGAACGGTCGGCATGTTGTTCATGACCGACGACAAAAGGGCGGCGATGATCCCGGTGCCGAAGGCGGCGCCCCAGACGCCGCCTTGCGCTGTGCGGTCGAGCACGGCGGCGAGCTGATCGGTAAGCCCGGCGTTCCTGAGGCCATAAACGACAAGATACATGCCGAGCGAGAAGATCACGACCTGCCACGGCGCGCCCCTGACCACCCTGCCCGTCTGGATCACCTGGCCGCGTGCCGCCACCACGAGCAGCAACGCGGCACCGGTCGCCGCAACGACGCTCACCGGTACGCCGAGCGGTTCGAGCAGGAAGAAGCCCGCGAGCAGCAGCGCGAGCACGACCCAGCCAGCGCGGAACGTGGCGCGGTCGCGGATCGCAGCACCCGGCGCTTGCAAGGCCGCCACGTCGTAGCGGCCGGGAATGTCGCGTCGGAAGAACAGCAAGAGCGCGGCCAGCGTCGCCGCGATCGACACGAGATCTACGGGCACCATGACCGCGGCATATTCGCCGAAGCCGATCCCGAAGAAGTCGGCGGACACGATGTTGACGAGGTTCGAGACGACCAGCGGCAGGCTGGCGGTATCGGCGATGAACCCCGCCGCCATGACGAAGGCCAGCGTTGACTTGGGGCCATAGCCGAGCGCGCGCAGCATCGCGATGACGATGGGCGTAAGGATCAGCGCCGCCCCGTCATTGGCAAACAGCGCGGATACCGCCGCGCCCAGGAGAACTACGAGCGCGAAGAGCCAAACGCCGCTTCCCCTGCCCCAGCGTGCGACGTGCAGCGCCGCCCATTCGAAGAAGCCGGCTTCGTCGAGGATCAGGCTGATGATGATGATCGCCACGAACGCGGCGGTCGCGTTCCAGACGATGTTCCAGACCACCGGCACGTCGCCGAGCGAGACGACACCGAGCAGCAGGGCCACGATCGCGCCGCCCATCGCGCTCCAGCCGATACCCAGACCGCGCGGTTGCCAGATGACGAGCGTGATCGTCACGGCGAAGATTGCGAGCGCAGATAGCATCAGGCGACGCGCGCGCCGGTATCGTCGATCACCCGCTCGCCATCCTCCTTCGCGAACGCGCCGCGCTGGGGCGCGGGCAGCAGGTCGAGCACCACCTCCGAAGGCCGGCAGAGCTTCACGCCCAGCGGCGAGACAACCAGCGGACGATTGATGAGGATCGGATGCGCCATCATCGCGTCCACCAGGGCTTCGTCGGACAGCGATGCGTCGCCAAGCCCGAGTTCGGCATAGGGCGTGCCCTTTTCGCGCAGCAGTGCGCGGGGCGTGATCCCGGCGCGCTCGATCAGCTCGACGAGCAGCGCGCGGGCGGGCGGCGTCTTCAGATACTCGACGACATGCGGTTCGATCCCGGCATTGCGGATCAGGCCGAGCGTGTTGCGTGACGTGCCACACGCCGGATTATGGTAGATGACGATATCAGCGGACATGGATTTCGGCCTTTCACGTCGAGAGATCGGCGGCCGGTCAGGCCGCGTCGTCGGCTTGGTCGTGGATGGCCTGTAGCCGCTGCCGGACAGCCATCGCCGGCACCTCGCGATCCAGGATCGGCAGCTCGACCAGTTTGCTGAAGCGCCGGACAAGCGCATCGTGCGCGGCCTCGAACGCCGTATCGACCGTCGCCTCGTCGCCGGTCACGGCCGCCGGATCGGGCAGACCCCAATGCGCCTTGATCGGATGCCCCGGCCAGACGGGGCAGACCTCGCCGGCCGCATTGTCGCAGACCGTGACCACCACGTCGATTTCCGGCGCATCCGGCCCGCTGAACTCGTCCCAGCTCTTCGATCGCAGGCCCTCGGTCGAATAGCCGTGCCGCGCGAGCAGCCGCAGCGCGCCGGGGTGTACCGCGCCTTTCGGCTGAGAGCCGGCTGAGTATCCACGAAAGCAACCTTCACCGAGCCGGTTGACGATCGCTTCGCCCAGGATCGAGCGGGCACTATTGCCGGTGCAGAGCACCAGCACGTTGACGGGCCGCACGCTCATGCGTTGCCCGTCGCGGCGCAGCGGGCGCGCAGCGCCAGATCGGCCAGTGGCGCACAGATCTCGGGCGAGCCGCCACAGCAATCCTGCATCAGATAATCCAGAAGCTCGGTCATTTGCTCATAGCGCGCCGTGTAGATGACAGAGCGCCCCTCGCGGCGGCTATCGACCAGACCAGCATGCGAAAGGATGTTGAGGTTCGCGGAGAGCGTGTTCGCCGGGATCTCGAGCCGGCGAGCGATCTCACCGGCTGCAATCCCCTCACGTCCCGCCTGAACCAGCATTCGGAAGGTGATGAGGCGCCCCGCATGAGCGAGAGCCGAAAGAGCGGAAACTGCCGATCTTATTTCCATGATTCGGCTATATCGGAATTGTCGGATTGTTCAATGCGCCCGTCGCCGCTGTGCATTCCAGCGGTCAATCGCGCCGCATCGTCGTAATGTCGCCCGTGCGTCCCGCGGCTATCTCCTGCTCGCGACTTTGTCTGGTCGCTGTCGACAGCGGACAGTCGTACAGATCCTGCGAAACGGCGATGGCGCGGCCCCGATCGAGCGCATTTGCGAGGCGGCGGGCGTCACCCGCGCCACCTTCTACCGCCACTTCGCCGATCGGCCCACGCTGCACATGGCGGTGCTCGAATACGAGCTGGCGGAAATGGAGCGGATGCTCGCCCATCCCGACACGCCGCCCCTCGCCTTCCTGCGCGCGCTGATTGACATGATCATGGTCTATGACCGCTACCTGATGGCGCTGCCCACCCTGCCCGAGTTTGCCCAGTCGGAGGCCAGCACCGCCAAGATCCTCGCGACGATCGCCCCGCCGCTCGAACGCGCCGAGGCGCTGGGGCTGATCCGCGCGGCGATCACACCGGACGACGTGCTCGTCGCCTGCCGCATGGCCGGTTCGGACTGGCGGCTGGACCACGGCCAATCGCGCGGCGAGACGCTCGAGCGGCGGCTTTCGCTGATCCTCCACGGGCTGGGGCTGACGGCACCTTGCGCCGATAGGTAACGGGCTTGGCCCGGCTCGCTCGAGACCGGGCCAGACTCGGGTCAGATCGTCGCGCGCGACCGCGAGGCGTTGTGTCCGCCATTGCGGTAGAGGATGTCCTCGACGGCCTGGTCGGTCCCGCCGCTCGCGGGCACCGTCACTACCGCACCGCCGCTCTTCAGCCGATCGCCATAATAGCTGGCATCTTCCTCGCTGACGCCGTGCTTGGTGAGCGTTTCGTTGAGCGTGCCACCGAGCGCCCCCACGACGGCGCCGATGCCGACGGCTTCGGGCACCGCCGAGGCGGCGATGGCGCCGGCGGCGGCCAACGGCCCGACGCCCGGGATCGCTAGCGCCGCGACGCCCAGCCCCGCGCCCAGCGCGCCGCCGCCGAGGATGCCGCGAAGCACGTTGCGGTGATGCTCGTCGGTGATCTCGCCGTCGCCCGACCGTGCGGTGGTGGTGTTTCCGTGATGCGCGATCACCGAAAGCTCGCTGTCCTGGATGCCGAGCGAGCGGAGCTCGGACACGGCCCGTTCGGCCTCTGCATGGCTGTCGAAATACGCGGATACCTTGGTCATTGCACATCCTCTTCCGGGTGCCGCCGAACGCGGACGTACCAGCAACAGAAGGCATTCCCTGCCGTTCCCGATCGTTCACCTTTATCAGGAACCCAAGCACGCAGGACGTCAACGCTCGTGCCTCGGGTCGTGTCGGGACACTCCCCGATCAAGTACAGCCATAAAGGCCTTTCACGGGAAGACCGTCGGCAAGCCGAGGCCTCTGGCCGCAACCGTTGGCGTTCAGTCTCAGCAAAGCTTACTTTGACCCGCTCGATGGCTTCGCTGCTTCAGCCGCCCGGCTGATCTGGCCCGCGCCGTCAGTCCGGCTCGACAATGGCGCCGGGCCGCGCCAGATGGCGGCATCGCCGCCTGAGATTAGCGGCCCAAGGGAGATGGCATCGGCATGGAACAGCGTCCTTTCGGCCGAACGGGAACGAACGTATCGGCGATCGGCTTCGGCGCCTGGGCGATCGGCGGGAGCTGGGGCGAGGTCGGCGAGGACGCAGCCCGCACTGCGCTTCATGCCGCGCTCGACGCGGGCATGACGTTCATCGATACGGCGGATGTCTATGGCGATGGCCGCTCCGAGCAGCGGATCCGCGCGGTCCTGTCCGAGCGGGATGGCCCGCGCCCTTTCGTCGCGACCAAGGCCGGGCGCCGCCTCTCGCCGCACGTCGCGGATGGCTATACCGCCGACAATCTGCGGCGCTTCGTCGATCGGAGCCGGGCCAATCTCGGCGTCGACACCCTCGATCTCGTCCAGCTGCACTGCCCGCCCACCGATGTCTATTATCGGCCGGACGTCTTCGCGGCGCTCGATCGCCTGGTCGAGCAAGGCGCGATCGCGCGCTATGGCGTCTCGGTCGAGAAGGTCGAGGAGGGGCTGAAGGCGATGGCGTATCCGGGCGTCGCCTCGGTCCAGATCATCTACAACCTCTTCCGACAGCGTCCGGCGGACCTGTTCCTGGACGAAGCCAAGCGCCGCGGCGTTGCGGTGATCGCGCGTGTGCCGCTGGCGAGCGGTCTGCTGACAGGCAAGATGCGCGCGGACACCCGGTTCGCGGAAGACGATCATCGCGCCTTCAACCGCCACGGCGAGGCGTTCGATGTCGGCGAAACCTTTGCCGGGGTTCCTTATGAAGTCGCACTGGATGCGGTTGAGGCATTGAGGCCGCTGGTCCCGAACGATGCGACGATGGCGGCGTTCGCCCTCCGCTGGATCCTCATGAACGATGCGGTGTCGGTGGTGATCCCGGGCGCCAAGACCGCGGAACAGGCGAATGCGAACGCCGCAGCCGCGAATCTTGAGCCATTGTCCTCCGACGTCATGAAGGCAGCCAAGGCGATCTACGATGAGCGCATTGCTCCCTTTGTGCATCAGCGCTGGTGAGGCTCTGATCGCGCCACCAACCGGTTATTTCGTGGAACCATATTCTCTCGAACACGCGATCGCCGCGGGGGGCTGTCATGATGAATAAGATCGACCGGCGTTCGATGCTCGCGAGCGCGGCGAGCGGCGGTGCTGCACTTGCTGCCGGCGCGGTCCAGGCGCAGCCGGGCGACGCGGTCGCGGCCCGCGAAATTTACGAGCTGAGAAGCTATCGTCTGGTCAACGGGCCGATGCGAGCGCGCCTCGACACCTATCTTCGCGAGGCCTTCATTCCCGCGGCGCGGCGCGCGGGTTGCGGCCCGATCGGTGCATTCACGGTGGCCATCGGGCCGGGCAGTCCGAGCGTCCATGTGCTCGTTCCTCACCGCTCGATCGAAGACTTCGTCGGCTTGCCCGCAAAGCTTTTAACCGATGCGACCTACGCAAAGGCCGGCGAAGCCTTTCTGAGCACGCCGCCCGAGGCGCCACCCTATGCGTCGCTCGACGTCAAGCTGATGCGCGCCTTCCCCCGCTTCTCACGCATCGAAGTGCCGCGGGGGGCCCTTGGCAATCAGGCCCGCATCTTCGAACTGAGGACCTATTTCAGCCATAGCGACCGGGCGGGCGCGACCAAGATCGAGATGTTCGACACCGGCGGCGAGATCGAGATCTTTCGGCGGAACGGACTGACGCCCGTTTTCTTCGCACAGGATCTCACGGGGCATCGCCTGCCGAGCCTCACCTATCTCCTGACGTTCCCCGATCACGCGGCACGCGACCGAAGCTGGCGCGCCTTCGGCAATGATCCGGCATGGCGCAAGCTGATCGCAACGCCGGGTCTGACCGATCCGGAGATCACCACGGGCATCGACAACCAAATCCTCGTCCCGACGACCTATTCGCAGCTTTGATCGCTGCTCGGCCGAAATTGCCCCGTCGCGCCTGACGTCACGACGTGCCGCTGGCTTTCGCAGCGTGCGGCGCATCGTTGCCGCTTGTTTGGCCGACATTGTGCGGACCGTTGGTCAGCGGGACCCCCGGGACGCGAGAACTGCGTCGAGCAGCCGGGGCGCATCGCCGATCGGATCCAACCATGGATATCGGGGTCCTCCGCAGTAATCGATCGTGACCGTTCGGGACCTGCTCTTGTTCTCCATCGCAAGCGCAATTTGCTGCCGCGCCTCGACCGCCTCCTTCAGCGTCTCGATCGAGAATTGCATGCCGCCCACGCCGACGATCGACCATCCACTGGTGAGCGCTGCAGTGAACGCCGGGCTTTCCCAAAGTACGTCAACGATCCGACCTGCTCGATCGACCTTCAGCCCGAGCGAAAAGGTGAGATCGGCAACGCCCGACAGCTGCTCCAGATTAGCCATGTAGTCAGTTGGTCGCTCGCGATAGACGAGGCGATAACCGCCTCGTTCAATGCCATCGAGCGGTGGCCCCTGATGCGTTCCGCACACATGGTCAGTGAGAAGCGCTCGCCAGTCGAATTCCGCCTGCGCCTCGAGCGCGGCGACGACATCGTCAAACACGTAGGTCCGCGTGGACCAATCGCCAGCTTCGCCCGCCCCGAAAAAGGTGCGCGCAAAATCGTCGAGTGAGCGCTCGCCACCCGACAGGTCGCGGATGCGCGTGTCCACGTCCATCCAGAGCAGCGAGCCTTCGGAATAATAATCCTCGCTTCGCTGCCAGCTCGGCCAGGGAAGCGGCGCCCGGGCGGCGATGATGGGATCGCGCGTCGTGTCGCTCATCGGTCGCCAGCGGCTACCCGCGCGCACGTCTTGGATCGCGGCCGTCACCGCCAGTGCGGCCAGTGCCTGCTCGCGCGTCCAGAGGCCCGAACGCGCGCAAAGCACGCGGTCCCAATATTGGGTCTGCCCCTCATAGACCCACATCAGGCTGTTACGGATCGGCTGGTCGAAGCTGGTCGTCGCCGAGTCCGACCCGCGCAAATGCTTGCCGTTCCATCTATGGATGAACTCGTGCGGCAGCGTGTCGCGGCGAGAGAAGACGGCGTCCCAATCGCGAAAATAGCCGGGGACGGAAATCGCCTCGCAGCAGCGATGATGCTCTACGCCGTTGCTGTCGAGTTCGTCGGTGAGCGCGAGCAGCATCGTGTACCGATCGAAGTGCCGCTTGCCGAACAGGCGGTCGGCCTGTTCGACAAGCGCGCGATGCGGCGCGAGACCATCGGGAGTGATCGCGAGCAGGTCCTCGCTGTCCGCCGCGACCAACAGCTCGACCGCTGCATCCTCGTCGAGGATGCAGCGCCGCGTATGCCTGCCCGCGAGCACCGGTGAGTCAACCAGCACGTCGAGCGACACTGCCTCGAAGCACAGCGTACTACACCGATCCGCGACACCTCTAAGCGCGCACCCGTACGCCCAGCCAACGGGCAACCTAAGCCTAGGCGCCACCTCGATCGAGCTGGCGTGATGGCCCGCTGGATAGAGGATGACGGTGTTCCACTGAAGCATCAGCATCGCCGAGCCGACCACGACCCTGCCCTGCGACGGATCGGTGGGCGACAGGAACTGGAACCCGGCGACGATCTCGGTCACGCCGGCAGGCACGTCGACCATGAAGGCATGTACGTTGACCGGGTGGCGCGTCCAGCGCAGCTTCGTATCGTCTGCGGTAAAGGTCAGCCCTGCGAGCAACTCGATCGGCGCCTGCGGCGAATGGTAACCCGGCAGCCATTCGGGAAAAAGCAGCACCATCGGTCCGGCGCACACCACCGGGATGGTCTCGCGCACGTCGAAAATACGGCGCTCAACGTCCGTGACATCGACATGCAGGCCGATGCGTCCCGGAAAGGGTCTATCGGCCGGTGCAGGGATCGAGGTAAGCGCGGCGTCGGACCAGAGGCTGCAGGGGCCGGGCAAATCGCTCATCCAACCGCGCGAGCGACGTCAGCGAGCGCGAGGCTGGCGACCGGCCGATGGCATTCGTCCTCGATATCGAGATGCGCGCGAAGTGGACCTTCCGTCCGCGACGGTCGCCGTGGAAGCAGGGCTCGCGCCTGACGCTGGCCTTCAGCCAATGCCGCATAAAGGTCTGGCAGATCCCGGTTCTGAACCAGATGAGGAATGCTGTCGGCGGTGCGAACGCGAAAATAGTATACAGGCATAGATCGTCAATGCGACCGGTATACGTACGTTTCGACTTTTGAACGCACTTTAAACCGAAAATGGGCAGCGGTTCTCAATTCCACTTGAGTGACTTACCTTTGTTTAATTCCTTACGCACGTTATGTTGATTGGCGTTGGGTCGCGACGCGGCGCCGGCTAGGTCTACGGGGATGATCGATCATCACCTAGCCAAGTTGAGAGCCCGCTCCGTCCTGTCCCGCGAAGAGGAGGAAGCGATCCGATCGAGTGTTGCGCGGATCGAGGATTATCCTGCGGACCGGATCGTCGTGCCCTCGCACCGGTCGCTGGATCACAGTACCCTCCTCCTCGACGGTATCATGTGCCGGTCGAAGGCGCTGTTGAACGGTGAACGGCAGATCACCGAGCTTCATGTCGCGGGCGACTTCGCCGACCTGCACAGCTTCACGCTCAAATATCTCGATCACGAGGTGTTGACGTTGACGCGCTGCCGGGCGGCGATCGTGCCGCACGAGGCGCTCCGCGCGATCACCGAGCGATTTCCGGGCTTGGCGCGCATCTACTGGTTCGCCACCAACCTCGATGCCGCAATCCAGCGCGAATGGGCGGTTTCGCTTGGCCGGCGTCCCGCGCGCGCGCGGCTCGCGGCGCTGTTCTGCGAGCTTCAGGTGCGGCTGGAAATCGTGGGGCTGACGGAGGGGCCGTACTTCGACCTGCCGCTCACGCAGACCGATCTCGCCGAGTGCATGGGCCTCACCAATGTACATGTGAACCGGACACTGCGTGACCTGAAACAGGAGGGCCTCCTCGCCTTCCGCAGCGGGCGCGCGCATGTGATCGATCGCGACCGGCTGCGATCGGTGGCTGAGTTCGACCCGGCCTATCTCTATCTTGGCCGAGAGGCTCGGTAGCAGCATCAGCGCGGTTCCGCGCTTACGCGGCGACGATGAAGACCGCGCCTGCAATGTCGAGCCGACCGGGCTGGCGCGCGAGCGTGCCGTCGTCTTTGATCGAGAAGCGCGTCACGCCGCCCTGCTCCTCATGCGCGACAAGCATCTCGCGCGCTGCCTCGTCGAGGTGAAAGAAGCGCGGGGACGCACCGCCGCTCGGCACGTGCTGAAGCGGCGACAGCCGAGCGCCCTCGATCGCAAAGACCCCGATGCTGTCATGCCCGCGATTGGTGACGTACAGCCGATCGCCCGCGGCGTTGATCCCGAGATGTCCGCCCAGGCTTTCGCCCGAGGTACCGGGCGGCAGTGTCGAAAGCCGTTGCCGCTCCCCAAACGTCGCCCCCTCGATGCTTAGAACCGTCACGGTGCTGGCAAGTTCGCTAATCAAATAGGCAATGGCGCTGCGCGGATGAAAGACGAGGTGCCGCAGCCCGCTGCCACCCGGGGCGGTAAAGGCGACGCTCGGCCTGCCGAGGTCTGCGGGGTCCAGCGCGATGATCCGGTCGGTCCCGAGATCGACGACAAAGAGCCGACCGTCGGGACCGAAGCACACGCAATGGATGTGCGGCGCCTCCTGTCGGTGTGGGTCCGGCCCGTGGCCTGAAGCCCGCCAGAGCACCGGCTCGCCGCGCGGCAGTCCGGTCTGCGGGTCGAGCGTGAAAAGAGCGACGCTCCCGCTGGCGTAATGCGCGACCGCGAGCCGACGTTCGTTGGCGTCGAGCGCCATGTAGCAAGGTGCCTCGCCGCCTGCCGCGACCCGCGCGCACAGCGCTAGTTGCGCATCGCGTCGGAACACGCCAATCGCCCCACCTTGTTCATCAACGAGGTAGAGCAGCGTACGCCGCCGCGACCTCACGCCGAACGAAACATTCTGCACGGCCGGGATCGGCGCGCCCATTTCGTACCCGCTGGCGCGTATAAGCGGCGTGAGCCCCGCCCCGCCGCGCGTGGCATAGGTTCCGACCCAGAATGCCGGCATCGGTCGTCCGATGCGTTGCGCTGCCGGCGTCATGCAGGGCGCACCTCCGCCCGGTCGATCATCGCCATGACGCCTCGGCCGACCGCGTGGAAGATCCGGCGGAGTCACCCGCCGCTGCCGCCGCATCGACCGTGGGCCGCGCCGCCAAGGCGCCTCCCAATGGCGTTGTCGAGGGGTGGGTAATCAATCGGGCGCGGCGGCCGAACGTCACATAGTCCCATAGCCAGTTGAACGTCACCGCGATCCGGCTCCGCGCGCCGATCAGGAAATAGACATGGACCAATCCCCAGAACAGCCAGCCGATCAGGCCGGTCAGCTTGATCCGCCCGAGATCGACAACGGCGGCCTTGCGCCCGATGGTCGCAAGATTGCCCTCGTGGCGATAGACGAAGCGTGTCTGTGTGACGCGGCCGCCGATCCGCGCGGCGATCAACTCGCCGGCGAACCGGCCCATCTGCTTTGCGGCTGGAGCGATGCCGGGAACGGGACGACCGTCTGCCCCAAGAACCGCTGCGGTGTCGCCGATAACGAAGATGTCGGGATGGTCCGGCAGGGTGAGGTCGGCATTGACGCGCACGCGGCCGGCGCGATCGTGCTCCGCCTTCAGCCAGTCGGCCGCCGCAGAGGCTGCGACCCCCGCCGCCCAGACGATCGCGCCGGCCACGATCGTCGCGTCGCCAACCTTCACCACGCCGTCTTCGATCGCGGTTACCCGTGCTCCTGTCCGCACCTCGACGCCGCGCTTCTCCAGCGCGCGGCGCGTATAGTCGCCAAGCTCTTCCGGGAAGGCAGCCAGCAGTCTCGGCGCCGCTTCGATGAGGATAATCCGTGCCGCCGCGGGGTCGATGTTTCGGAAATCGCGCGCAAGCGCATGTTGCGCCATGTCCGCGATCGCCCCGGCCATCTCGACGCCGGTCGGACCGCCGCCGATGACGACGAAGGTAGACAGAGCACATTTCTCGTCGGCATCAGTCGTGATCTCCGCGTGCTCGAAGGCGAGGAGGATCCTGCGCCTGATTTCGATGGCATCTTCGATCCGCTTGAGCCCAGGGGCATGGCGCGCCCATTCGTCCCGACCGAAATAAGCATGGGTTGCGCCTGTCGCGACGACGAGATGATCGTAGGGGAAGATGCCACCGTCGGTCTGCACGACCGATTGCGCGGTATCGATCCCCGTCACCTCGGCCGTCAGGACGGTCGCGTTGCGCTGGCTGGCGAGCAGCGAGCGGATCGGCCACGCAACGTCCGCCGGGTTCAACGTGGCGGACGCGACCTGATACAGCAACGGCTGAAAACAATGGTGGTTCTGTCGATCGATCAGCGTGATCGACGCCCGCGTGCGGGTGAGCGCACGCGCTGCCGCCAGTCCGCCAAAGCCACCCCCGATGATGACGATACGCGGCGGCTGTCCGTCTTCGAGTGACGCAGCGCGTCCGGCGCGCTTGTCCTCATCCGACGGCGGCATGCTCAAACACTGCCCTCCGCAATGCACCGCGCGACCGCCTGCGTGTGAACATGATGCAACATATGCCCGGCGCCTGCGAGTTCGCCCCCCGCCGCGGCCGGAAGCGAGGCGTGGAAGCGCCGCGACTGGCCATGCTGATCGACCAGCTTGTCGCCCTCACCCCACAGAACAGCGATCGGCAGCGCCAGTTCGGCATATCGTTTTGCCAGTCGGGCAGCGGCGATCGGCATCTGGCCGCTGTCCGCGCCGGTCGCGCGCAGCTGGCTCGGTCGCATCATCAAGCCGAAAGGCATGTTGTCGCGAAATGCCTGCGGTACCTTGGCCGGCGAAAAGATGGCCTTGTTGCCGAGCGGTCCAAATAGGCGCGCCTGGATCGGTGCCCAGCTGCTGGCGATCATGTCGCCGACGATCGGCATCCCCGTAAGCCCCGTCGGGATCATGTCTGCTCGAGGTGTCGGATAGTAATAGCCTGATGCGAGGACCAGGCGAGAAACAGCGTCCGGGTGGTCGAGCGCCCAGGCGAGCGCGACCAGCGTGCCCCAGCTGTGACCGAACACGACCGGCCGCTCGATTCCCAGCGCAGCGAGCGCGCGAACGAGCAACCGCGCCTGCCGCTCGGGCGTCCAGAGCTGCCCCCTCGGCCGATCGCTGTACCCGTATCCGGGCCGGTCAAAGACGATGACGCGGTTTGTCCGCTTGAGCGCATCGACGAGCCCGCTGGTGATGAAGTCCTGAACCAGCGAGCCGCTGCCGTGAAGAAGGACGACCGGCGGCCCCGTTCCGCCGTCGAGTGCGTGGACACGAACGCCGTCGATGTCGATCAGTCGTCCGATCGGCGGATGACGACGCTCGGCTCGCCGGGCCGCCAGGTGATTGAATACGCTGGTGGCGGCTAGCGCGCCGAGAGCTGTCGCCGCCGCGATGCCGTAACCATTGCCGGGCGGCGACGCCCCGTCCCGCCGATCTCTAGCCTGCCGATCATCGTCCGTCATCGTCTCGCTCCTCTTGAGGGCGTCAACGCACGGCCGGCGGGTCGGCAGCCCGGGAATCGTCCTGATTGATGTTGGGCTTTCTGTTGCGAGCTTCCTTGGGCGGCCTCGAAGACGCTTCAGTGCCGGTCGGGGAGAGGTCGGCAGGGATGCTCCGGCTCGAACCTACCTGCCGACCGCCTGCGCGCACGCGGCTCGGGACGAATGACGCCGCTCGCGGCGGTGTACTCTTGGTCAGCCGATCCGAGGCAGCGTCTCGAACTGGTGATAGGGGGGCGGGCTGGACAGCGTCCATTCGAGCGTCGTCGCCCCCTCCCCCCACGGATTGTCGGGTGCGCGGGCACCGCGCAGCAGCGACCAGGCAATGTTGACGAAGAACACCGCCAGCCCCGCAACCGCCACCAGATAGCCGATGCTGGCGATGTGATTGTAGCCGGCAAAGGCGTCGGGATAGTCGACGATCCGCCGCGGCATCCCCTGCAGCCCCAGAAAATGCATCGGGAAAAAGACGAGGTTCACGCCGACGAAGAAGATCCAGAAATGGAGCTTCCCCAACCATTCTGAATACATGCGGCCCGACATTTTGGGGAACCAGTAATAGAAGCCGGCGAAGATACCAAAGACCGCGCCCAGCGACAGCACGTAGTGAAAATGGGCGACGACATAATAGGTGTCGTGCATATAGATATCGACGCCCCCGTTCGCGAGGACGACGCCGGTCACGCCGCCCAGCGTGAACAGGAAGATGAAGCCGCACGCCCACAGCATCGGCGTCTTGAACTCGATCGTGCCGCCCCACATCGTCGCGATCCAGCTGAACACCTTGATACCCGTCGGCACCGCAATGATCATCGTCGCCGCGGTGAAGTACATCGAGGTGTTCACACTGAGGCCGGTCGCGAACATGTGATGCGCCCACACGACGAAGCCGACAACGCCGATCGCCACCATCGCGTAGGCCATGCCGAGATAGCCGAACACCGGCTTGCGGCTGAACGTCGCCACCACCTGACTGACCATGCCGAAGCCGGGCAGGATCATGATGTAGACCTCCGGATGGCCGAAGAACCAGAACAGGTGCTGGTAAAGCACCGGATCGCCGCCGCCCGCCGGATCGAAGAAGGTGGTGCCGAAATTGCGGTCCGTCAGCAGCATCGTGATCGCCGCCGCCAGCACCGGCAGCGACAGGACAAGCAGGAACGATGTCACCAGCATCGCCCAAACGAACAGCGGCATCTTGTGCAGCGTCATGCCGGGCGCGCGCATGTTGAGGATCGTCGTGATGAAGTTGATGGCCCCCAGGATCGAACTCGCCCCCGCGAGATGGAGCGCGAGGATCGCCATGTCGATCGCCGCGCCGGGCGAGCCATAGGTGGAGAGCGGCGGATACATCGTCCAGCCGACTGCGGTGCTGGCGTTCATGTGCCCCGGCACGAAGAGCGCGGCGATCATGAGGACGAAGGCGACCGCCAGCAGCCAGAAGCTGACATTGTTCATGCGGGGAAACGCCATGTCGGGCGCACCGATCATGATCGGCACGAACCAGTTGCCGAACCCGCCGATCATCGCCGGCATGACGGTGAAGAAGATCATCACCAGTCCGTGGACGGTGACGACGACATTGTAGAGCTGATGCGCGCTGCCCGCCGGGTCGCCGCCGGTCACGTCGGCATAGAGGTGGAGATACTGGATGCCCGGCTGCGCCAGCTCGGCGCGGATGATGCCCGAGAACAACCCGCCCACCGTCCCCGCGATCACCGCGAAGATCAGGTAGAGCGTGCCGATATCCTTGTGGTTGGTCGACATGAACCAGCGCGCGAAGAAGCGCGGGCGGTGATCGGCCTCATGATCGTCGTTGGCGTCGGTGAAGGCGCTCACATGCGCGGCGGCGTCGGTCATGCCTCGGCTCCTGAAGGGGTGGTCCAATGCTGACCCCATCGCCCCCGCCCCCGCGCCTAAGCAGGTTGGCAACCCATCAAAGATCAATCACTTAAGGTTCGCGCGACGGCGCATTCTCGGTCTCGCCGACCGATTGCTCGCCCAACTGGCCGGTGCCGTGATAGGCCTGCTCGGTCTGGCCGCCATGGCCAAGCCAGTGGTCCGGGCCGTTGCCGCTCTCCTCCTTGCCGGTGTGCGGGTTGTCATAGGCGCCGCCCTGCGACTCGCCGGGCTGATCGTCGCCGCGCCGACTGGTCACTTCGCCGTTCTCGTCGGCGGGGTTCGGCCGGGTGCCGGTGCCATCGGCCTGCATCTTCTGCTTGTCGGTCATGCGTGGGGGCTCCTCATGCTCAAGTGCGGAAAAGGCGGGCGGGTCGCTCGCCGGAAAGGATTCGTCGCCGGCCTGATCGACGCGGTCCCAGCGATTGCCATCATCGTCGCGCATGAAGGCGGGACCGGCATTCCGGGTCGGCGGCGACGGCGGCACGGGCTGGCGCTCGGGCTCGGGCTCGGGGGCGGGTCGCCGCAGCATCCAGGCGAAGGCGACCGCGGCCGCCGCGAGAGCGATCAGATAGACGCCGCTCCCCCGGGCGTCCGCCCGCCGAGGTCGCGGCGGCGCCTTCTCTTCGGGCGCCATTGCCTCCGCAAAGGCGATGCCCGAATGCTCCTCGACGACGACATCGCGCTCGCCCGTATCCACTGTTCTGCGCTGCCCGGGCCTCGCCACGCCCGGATCGACGGTGCGCTCGCCGCGCATCCCCTCGGTACCCTGCGCCTGCTTGTCGCGATTGCTGCCCGCCTCTGGCGGCATGCCGGTCCGTCGGTCGCCCATGATCGATGCTCCTGAAGCCTGGACAGACAACCCGGTGCACAAGCAGATGTTCGACGACCGGACGCCTTTATTTGAATGACTTAAGTGAGGATTTCGCAAATGGTCGGCGTCGCGCCGCGCCTCTCATCCATTTGCGTCGGCTAGCGTCAGTGTGCGCTCGATCGTCAGCCCGACCGCAGCGATGCGATCGAGCGCTGCGTAGTCGGGACTGACGAGTTCGTCGCCATAGATGTCCGGATCGAGCAGGCGATAGTCGAGCGAATAGCCGACCGCCGGCAGCTCTCCGCGCAGGGCATCGTGGACGACGTCGCGCCCCCCGACGATCGACACGCCCGTATGCATCACCAGCCGGCCGCCAGGAGCCAGCAGCGGCAGCGCCGCCAGCGCCCAGTCGACGCTCAGCCGACCGCCATAGAGATCGCCGCCGTCGCGATAGGCACGCCGCGCAGCGTCGATCATGAAGGGCGGATGCATGACGATGAGGTCGAACGGCCCCTCGAGGTCGTCGGGACGCTCGACCCGCAGCGCGACATGCTCGACCCCGGCATGGTCGGCATTGACCGAGGCTAGCGCCAGCGCCCTGGGGTTAAGGTCGGCCAGTGTGAGGTGCGCGGTGCCGTGATGGACCGCCGCGGTGATCCCGCCGACGCCGGCACCCGCGCCATAGTCGAGGATACGCGCGGCCCGCGGCAGATCGGCCATGCTGCGCAGGATATAGTCGGCGAAGCGGTGGCTGTCGGGTCCCAGAAACACCGCATCCTGCGCCTCGGTCGGATAGGCCGAGTGGACGAACAGATTGTCGAACACGCGCGACACGCGCACCGCCGATCGGACACGCCCGTCGCCCAGCTGTTCAAGCAGGCCCGCGCGATCGAGGAAGGCGGCGATCCGCCCCGCGGCCGATCCACTGACGGGCAGGCTCCAGCCGAGCAGATCCTCGACGCCCTCGTCGACCTTCCGGCTTGCGCGTCCCATTACCCTGGCCTGGGTGGCGGGTGTCGGCGCGAGGAAGTCATAGCCCGTCGCGTCCAGATGGGCGAGCAGGTCGAGCAGCGCGGCGTGCCTGGCGCTCGGCGACAGGACGGCAAATAGCGATTGGGTTTGCATAAGCCTCGTTCCGGGTTCGAGCGTTCAGACGCGGCGTCGCCGGATTGCCGCCGCGATCACGGCGGCCGCGGCGCCCGCCACCGCAATCTTCCGAAAAAGACCGCCGCGATTGTGCGCCCACTCGGCGCGGGCGCCCATTTCGGCGGGAATGTTCGGGATGCGGGCCTTCGCCAGGTCGTCTGCAACGCCCTCGATGACATTCACGCGGTCGGCGCCCATTAGGAGCAACCAGTGCAGCCAGCTGGACTCGCTCCAGCGGAACGCGGCACGCCGGACGACACCGCTCAGGCCGCGCGGCGGCACCGCGGTGCCGAAGACGGCCGGGCGGCGGGCATATTCGATCGACTGGAGGATCTTGACCTCGGTGCGTTGCAACGCCGGTCGCGGCCAGTGCGGGCCGGGGTCGCCGGCGCGGTCGCGCATCGGCCAGGTGGGATCGTTGTCGGGCTCGGCATCGACTCCCCAGCCGAGCACCTCGGCCGGGACGATGCGGTTCGGGGCGGCGGGACGGCGAGCGGGAACGGCCATGTCAGCGCCCCCCATTGGGGATCAGCACGGGCTTGATGCACCCGTCGAGCTTGGCGGCGAACAGGTGATAGGCATCAGCCACCTCCTCCAGCGGCACGCGGTGGGTGATCATCGCCTTGGGATCGATCCGCCCCTCGCGCACATGCTCGATGAGCCGTGGGAGCAGGCGCTTCACCGATGCCTGGTTGGCGCGGATCGTCAGCCCCTTGTTCAGTACGTTGCCGATCGGGACCATGTTGCCGGTCGGACCATAGACGCCGACGATCGAGACGATCCCGCCCTTCTTGACCGAATTGATCGCCCAGTGGAGCGCGATCGCCGATCCCGCCTCGGCCTTCAGCTTGACCCCGAACAGCGTGTGGAGCGCATTGCCCTTGGCATCGCCGCCTACGGCATCGATCGCGACGTCGGCGCCGAGCCCGTCGGTGGTCTTCTTCATGAAGACGACGACATCGTCGACTTCCCTGAAGTTGTAGACTTCGGCCGGACCATATTGCCGCACGAAGTCGAGGCGATAGTCGAGATGGTCGAAGACGATGACCCGCCCCGCCCCGAACAGCCACGCACAGCGCGCCGCCATGATCCCGATCGGCCCCGCGCCGAAGATGACGACGGTGTCGCCGCGCTGGATGCCCGCCATCTCCGCCGCTTGATAGCCGGTCGGCACCACGTCGGTCAGCAGCACCGCATCGTCGGCATCCATCCAGTCGGGGATCTTTACCGGGCCGACATCGGCATAGGGCACACGGACATATTCGGCCTGTCCGCCGTCATAGCCGCCGGCGGTATGCGAATAGCCGTAGATGCCGCCGACCGCGGTGGCCGCTGGATTGGCCTCGTGGCAATTGCCGTACAGGCCCTGCCGGCAGAAATGACATTGCCCGCACGCGATGTTGAAGGGGACGAGTACCGTGTCGCCGGCCTTCAGGTTCTCCACTTCGGCGCCAACTTCCTCGATGACGCCGCAGAACTCGTGCCCGAACGTCATGCCGACGCGCGTGTCGGGCACCATCCCGTGATAGAGGTGCAGGTCCGATCCACAGATGCACGATCGTGTCACCCGAACGATCGCGTCGCGCGGATGCTCGACCCGCGGCATCGGCTTGTCGGTGGTGCGGACCCGATAAGGGCCGCGGTAATCCATCGCCAGCATGAGCATCCTCCTCTCAGGAAGACGCAAATACATCCGTTATGTTTCAAATACTTAGATCGTTTATGATGGCAAATCCAGTTTATACATCAGAGTTAAAGCGCCCGACTCTTTATAAGGCAGGACTACGACGGAACTGCCCGGCGACTGGCAAACCCGACACCTTGAACCGCGCCGTGTGCGCCGGAGGCTTCAACTCCTGAGAAGGTCGAGCCTGTCTGAGCAAGACGATGAACAAGTTTGCGCTGGAATCCCGCGAGCGGGCGGTGCGGATGGTGGCCGATCACGAGCACGATCATTCCACCCGCCGGGATGCTGGATTGAAGCTAGTGGCCCACTTGATCGTCACGCCGGGTGGGCTGAGGAGTTTTCGGTGACTGGCCTTGCTGTAGCGGAGAGGTAAATTGCCCCCGCGGCGTGAGCTGCGGGGGGCGGCTGGGTGTGTTGGTTGCGGGGACAGGATTTGGCCGCTGCAGAACGCTTCCGGATCGCTACCCCTATCAGACAAAATGCACGAAGCTCGCGGCCATGATCGATCGACCCGCCTAAACCCATTGCCGCCCCCCCCCAAACGCCGGAATGGCCGCGAAGCCCGACCACGGCTCAAGGACAAGTTGTCGGCGCGGACCGGCATTCCGCTGACGATACTGGACCGGACGTGAACGAAGCGCATCCGGGGCAATCTCTTCAGTCACATGAAGGGCGAGCTTGCGATGACGGTCATCGGCATGGTCGCCAAATTCGACGGTCCGGCGCCGCCGGCCGCACCGCCGCGGATCGTACCGGGAACGTCGCGGACCGCGCCTTTGTCGCCTTGGAACACATCCGCCGTTCCAGATTTCGGACCTGATCGATCGCGAGCTGCAGCCAAGGGAAGCGCCATTGAATCGCACCGCCAACCGCATTTGGGCCCATCGGCTGGACACCCGCATTCTCGTGACCCTTCTGATCGTCACCGCTGGGCTTTTCGCCTTTGCGTATGTCGCGTCGGAAGTGGTCGAGGGCGAACCCCTGGCGATCGACCGCTGGTTGCTGCTGCGGTTTCGAAGCGTGGCGGATCCTGCATTGTCGATCGGCCCTTCCTGGTTGTCGCGGGCGATGCTCGACCTGACGGCGCTCGGCGGCGGGACCGTGCTGACGCTCGTGACCATCTTCGTGGCTGGTTATCTCGCAGCGCGTCGCAAGCTCGCGCTGGCGATGTTCGTCGCCGCGTCGATCGCCGGGGGTGGCATCGCATCGGCGCTGCTCAAGCTGGCGTTTGCGCGCGCGCGCCCGGACGTGGTTCCCCATCTCGTCGAGGTAAGCTCGGCGAGTTTCCCGAGCGGTCACGCGATGAATTCGGCGATGGTCTATCTGACCGGGGCGGTGCTGCTCGCGAGCGCCGAACCGAGCCGCCGCGTCCGCGCGTTCCTGATCGTCGCCGCGCTGCTGCTGACCTTCGCGATCGGCTTTTCGCGCGTTTTCCTCGGCGTCCACTTCCCCACCGACGTGATGGCGGGCTGGGCAGTGGGGATCGCTTGGGCCGTCGCGGCGTCTTGGGTGGCCGCGAACCTGCAGCGTCGTCACGCCATCGAGGGGGCGGAGGGTACGACGACGTCGACCGCCGCCTGAGCCACGCGGATCGTGACCGGCGTTCGCGCCAGGCATTCGCCGTCGATCGAAATCTTCTGCCTCGGCCGCGTCCGCAGTCGCAGCTCGCGCCCACGAAACTCGATCGTGTTGGCGCTTCTCGACTTCAGCCGAACGACCTTGGCATACCAGTCGAAGGCGAGCCGCCACAGGCTGCGTCCTGTCACCGCCTGAATGACAAGGTCGCCGCTGTCGACGTCGGTCGTCTCGATCAATTCAACGCCGCCATGAAAGCGGCCGTTGAAGATGCGGACCTCGCTTGCCCAGGTCCGGTGCTCGCCCTTGGCGTCCTCGACCGTCAGGCGGAACGGGCGAAAGCGCGTCAGGCACCAAATCGCCCAGCCTAGATAGCCGAACCGCCCGAGATAGCGCTTCAGCTTGTGCGGCACGGTGTCGCCGATCATCGGCGACAGCCCGAGCGCGGCGGCGTTCACGAAATAATGATCCTCGATCCTGCCCAGGTCGATGCGTCGCAGCTGCCCCGCCGCGATCGTTTCGACAGCGCCGTCAAGATCGAGCGGCAGCGCGAGCGTTCGCGCGAAACTGTTGGCGGTGCCGAGCGGCAGGACCGCGAACACGCAATCGGTGCCGGCGACATGGCGAACGAGCCGCGCCAGCGAGCCGTCGCCGCCGCCGATCACGACCATCGGCGCACCGCTCCGAACGGCCCCCGCGACAATCGCGTCGAGCTTGCCGGGATCCTTTACAGCATGAGCGGCGGTGAGCGTGATGCCCGCCGCCTCCAATTTCTGCTTGGCCGCGCTGCACAGCGCCTCACCCTTCCGGGAATGAGCATTGACGATCAGCACCGCCACCTTGGGCACGGGCCGATTTGATCGTTCCAATCCGATCGGCTTCGAAACGTCACCCACACCCTGCACTCCGCTCTAATTTCATCGCCTTTAGGCCAGCCGCGCCTGTTGGGCCAACGCCGTGCTTTCGAGGTCGAGCCATAGGCAATGAGCTCGCCGGACGAATGCATATCGTGGGACCGCATACCATCTTGGGCAGTACCGAGCGCCTAAGCCGGCAGACGAGGCTGAGGGTAGCCGAAGCGAGGCGCAGGAGATCATCCGCAGCCTAATCGACGCGGTGGTGGTGACGCCGGTGGACGGCCTCCGCCATGCCGAGGTGAAGGCGATCTGGCGACGATGCTTGTGCTGGCGTCGCAAACGAAAGGCCCCGAACGCTGATGCGTTCGAGACTGAACAAGTCAAGTTGGTTGCGGGGACAGGATTTGAACCTGTGACCTTCAGGTTATGAGCCTGACGAGCTACCGGGCTGCTCCACCCCGCGCCAATTCGGGAACGGCGGCGTTGGCGGTACGGGCCGGAGCCGTGAGGCTCCGCAAGGCCGACTGGCCGCCGCGGCTTATGCCGCGATAGCCAAAGCTGCGAATGCAGCTGCCGGCGCCTGAGGCCAACGAACAAAGTGAATGGGTTTTCCCTGTCGAACGTTCACCGTCT
>NZ_NWMW01000004.1 GCF_002351485.1 Sphingomonas spermidinifaciens
GGGCGTTCGATGCGAGAGAGGAAGCAACGGAGGCGAGCTGATGGCGGATTTCAATATCGAAGCGATCCGGGCGGAAATCCGCGCGCTGCGCTTCAAGCGCGGATCGGTCGCCGAAGTCGCCATGTGGCGCGAGGACATGGCGGACTCGCGCGCCAACCTCGTCATCGAGAACATGATCCCGACGCCCAACGAGGATGCGTTTTTCGACATGATGCTGGACGAGGCCGTGCCCCCTCCCCTTGTCTCGCAAATTCTGCTCCGGCTGCTCGATCATCCCGACGCCGACCGATCCCTGCCGATCACGCCAGTCGCGGCGGCGCGCTGATGGCCGGGCCGCTCATCGGCGGGCGTCGGCCGATAAGCTGGCGGCTCGCGATCGTCGTCTCGTTCGTTGCCGCCTATGCGACCGCCCGTTGGCTGGAAGGCATCTTCGGCCAAGGCGACATTTCCGGCACGGTGTCGTTCCTGGTCCTGGTCGGGCTGATCGCGGCGACCTGGCGCATCAACAGCCGCGCCGCCAACCGGCAAAACGAGCTGCTGGGGTCGGCCCGCTTCGGCGACCGTGCCGACGTGCGAAAGCTCGAAGCGAGCGGGGATCTCCTGATCGGCCGCTCCGCCAAGTCGGGCAAGCTGCTCCGCTATGACGGCGCGGCGCATCTGCTGACGATGGCCCCGACCCGCTCGGGCAAGGGCGTCGGCACGATCATTCCCAACCTGCTGCTGCTCGATCGCTCGGTGATCTGCATCGACCCCAAGGGCGAGAATGCCCGCGTCACCGCCCGCGCCCGTGCCGCCAAGGGGCCGGTCTGGTGCCTCGATCCGTTCGGTGTGTCGGGCCGGACCCCTGCCCGCTATAACCCGCTCGATCGGCTCGATCCCGCCAGCCTCGATCTCGCGGAAGATGCCAACACGCTCGCCGATGCCCTGGTCCATGATGCGCCGGGGCAGTCTGGCGAAGCGCACTGGAACGAGGAAGCCAAGGCGCTCATCGCCGGGCTGATCCTTCATGTCGTCACCACCGAACCCGCCGATCGCCGCGTCCTCGCGATGGTGCGCGATTACCTGACGCTAGCCCCTGCCCGCTTCGCCGAACTGCTCGCCGCGATGCAGGACAGCACGAGCGCCGGTGGCCTGGTCGCGCGCGCCGCCAATCGCCAGCTCGGCAAGTCCGATCGCGAAGCGGCCGGCGTGCTGTCCTCGGCCCAGCGCCACACCCACTTTCTCGATAGCCCGCGCATCGTCGCCAGCACCGCCGCGTCGGATTTCACCTTCGCCGGATTGAAGGACGCAAGCGCCACGGTGTTCCTCTGTCTGCCACCCGATCGGCTCGATACCTATGCGCGCTGGCTGCGCCTCCTCGTGTCGCAAGCCGTCACCGACATGGCGCGATCGACCGCCCGCCCTGCCCGCCCGGTGCTGTTCCTCCTGGACGAGTTCGCCGCCCTCGGCCGCCTCGAACCGGTCGAGCGCGCGATGGGGCTGATGGCGGGCTATGGCCTCCAGCTCTGGCCGATTCTCCAGGACATGCACCAGCTCCGCGCCAACTATGGCGAGCGCGCCGGCACGTTCATGTCCAACGCCGGCGTCATCCAGGCGTTCGGGGTCAACGATCATGCCACCGCCGACATGCTCTCGCGCACGATCGGCGACACAACGCTGGAATATGACACCGTCAGCACGTCACGCGGCATCGGCTGGGGCGACAATCGCGCCGGTCCCTCGGAAAGCGTCAGCGCGCACGTCACCGCCCGGCGGCTCGCCACGCCCGATGAAATCATGCGGATGCGGCCTGACCAAGTTCTGTTGCTGCGCCAGGGCGAACACCCGCTCGCGGTCGAGAAAATCCGGTATTACGACCAGCGCGAGTTCGCTGGCATGTTCGATCCGGCCTGAACGGTCGCCGAAAGCACGAAGTCCACACACCGCCGGGCTGGAAGTTGGACCCGCCACGGGTAGCAGCCGCGGCGGGTCCGGTCGCGATTGCTGGGCAGTTCGCTTCGCACGTCATAGTCGATCTGGCCGGGTAGCGCGAGGACCGCGCTGGCGCTGCCCTAGCCTGGTAGGGCTTCCGCCCTCCCCTCGCCTCTCGATCGGCGCTCCACGGCCCGGAAATCCGCCCCTACGATCGATTTGCCGGTCACTGTCGCTCGAAGTCGAAGCGCCGCCGGTCGCGCTTGGCTTTCGCGGAAAGCCTGCGGCGCTTGCGCCGCCCTGGTGACGCCGAAGGCGGCACGCAACCAAAGCGCATCGGCCGTCAGGCCGATTCCGTTTGCCCCCTCCCCTTTCGGACGCGTGATGCCGCTGATGGTGGAAGCTGCTGTCGGTCCAGCGGTGCCGCTGGGGGTTAAGTGATTCTGTTAAAGAGGAATCGTTAAGAAGGTTAAGGGCTGCGCGAAGCGGAATCTCCGCTTTGTTATCAGGTGGTTGCGAATGGGGCTGGTGGGTGAAACCCCGTGATTCGGTGGGTGATCCCCCGATAGTGCGGTGGGTGATCCCCCGAAGCGATGGTGGGTGATCCCCCGAGTCCGCCGATCCTGAAAAGCGGCTTTCCGGGCCGGTTATCCACAAGCTGGCGGGCGGTTCGGCCCCGATCGCGTCGCGCCGCGGCCGGTCGGTCGACTCGGGCCGGTGGGTGAAACCCCGATAGGGAGGGCTGCGGTGGGTGAAACCCCGATAGTCAGCGCCGCCCGGCAAGCCGATCCATGCGGGCGTCCACCTCCTCGGTGCGCCGGCGATCGGCGTCGAAGCGGGCGCGCCGCTCCTCCTCGGCCCGCATCCGCTCGGCAAGCGCCAGCGCCTCGGCCTCGCCGCGCCGTCTGAACAAGACGGCCGCGCTTTTGTCGGCCGTCTCGGTCGTCTCCATCGTATAGTCGGGGAGCTGGTCGGCCTCGATCACCCGCCGGAGCATCCGATTGAACTCCTTGGGCTGGGCGTCGCTGCCGGTCTTGTCGCGTAGCAGCTCCACCCGGCACACCCACCCACCCTGCTGCGAGCCGACATGCTTGCGCGCGATGCGATACAGCGCCCGCTCTAACCCCCCGGACAGCAGGAAGTAATCGGGGTGCATGGTGAGCAACGACTTCTCGTTGACGATCCCCTCGTAAACCCAATCCGAGAGGGTCAGCGTCATGCCGCGCGGCTGTTCGGTCTCGGCGTCGGTGTCGAAGGTCCAGCTATCGAGCCAGTTGAACCCGGCCTTCTGCCGGCGCGCCGATGCGCGGATCGAGGTCGTGATGGAAGTCGTCTGGAGCCGGAGCAATGCCGCCTGCAGCTCCTGATAGTCCCTGCCCCCGGTGCTGCGCTTGATCGCCCGCAACAGGTCGTAGGGCGTCGTGGTCAGCGTGCGCGGCAGGTCGTTCAAGCCCTGCTGCTTCATGCGGTTGAGGGTGGACGCCGCCCATATCAGGATATCGGCGTCCCATATTGTCGCCATGCCGTAGTCGGGGATGGCCTGCACCCGCACCCATGCCTCGCCGTCCGGGCTGCGATACTCGATCGGCTTCAACCGCTTGCGCTTCTGGAGCGAGAAGAACGGCCGCTCCATGACCTCGCGCTGGTCGCGGAGCGGAAGGTCGCCCAGCGCCGGAATGAACAGGTCGAACTCGGGGTTGGGATCGCGCCGCTTGCTCACGGCGCGAACTTGGTGTGGCCCCGCTTGACCAGATACTGGCGGAGCAGGCGTTCAGTGATGACGGTAAGCGGCTCCCCGCCCTCCTCGACGCTAAGCTGGCGAAGCGCACGGTGCATGTCTTCAGGGATATGGATCAGCACCGGCTTCTTGCCCGGATGGCTGCTGCGCCGCGCCGGTGTCGCCGGAGCGGGCGTGTCGGCCGATCGCCGCGATCGGCGCGGCGCTGCCGCCCGCTGCGGCTCGGGGGCCGCGTCGGAAGCGGAAGCCGGTACCATCTCCTCGGGTTCGTCGTCGAAGATGCCGGCGAGCGCGGAAGGCTTCTTCGCCATTATGCAGCCTCGCTTACTGGCTTAGTCGTAAAGCCGCTTAGTCGCTTAGCCTCGGCATAAGCGGCGCGCAGCTCGGCGGCGGCCTTGCTGTCCGGCTCGGTCTCGGCCGCGGTGCGCCCGAGCGGGGTGGCCTTGTAGAAGTCCTTGCGGAAGTGAAGGCGACTGTCGAACATCGTCACGCCCTTGGCCGCGAACCCGGCATGGGCCTCTTGCCCCTCCCCGCCCTGGTGCGGAACCTGGGTCAGAATGACGGCGAAGGGGGTGCCGGCCTGCTGCACCTGCTTGACGGTCTGCAACACCGAATGAACGTCCAGCCCGCGGGGTGCCACGGGGATGATGACGAAATCCGCCTGCTCGGCCGCGAGCATGGCGATATCCTTGGAGTTCGCTGGCGTGTCGATGATGATGAGGTCGATCTTGCCGCTGCCGCGCCCGCGCGAGACGTGAAGCGGCAGGCCGGCGACGCTGCTGTCCTTCACCGTCACGTCGTCATCGTCGCGGCGTTCCGACCAATAGAGCGCCGAACCTTGCCGATCGTCGGCGTCGAGGATCACGACGGATGCCCCTTCCCGCGCCGCCTCGACGGCGAACCCGGTCGAAAGGGTGGTTTTGGATTGCCCACCCTTCTGCGCGATCACGGCCCATACCTGCATCGCTGTTCTCCCACTAAGCGGCTAAGCGACTTATGCCGCTTAACCGCTTAGTCGTAAAGGGTCTTAGTCGCTTAGCTATCGCCGGCTTCGTCGTCGGGATCGAGCGGATCGTGCTGCATCGGCCCATGTCCGGCGATCGGACATAGGGGCGCGCCCGTCGTCTCCAGCCATTTGCGCGCGGTCCTCACCGTATAGCCGCACGCCGCGCACTCGCATTTGGGCATCCCCGTCGCCTGCTTCTTGGGTGCCATGGTCTCGCCACCGGTGTCGAGCCGGGCATGGGTGAGGGGCGTGCGCTAAGTCCGGCCGAATGAATATCTCGAAATGGCCGTCGCCGCTGCGCCGATTATCCCAGCACTCGCCAATCGCCTTGCCCTTCGCGCCCCGGCTGGTGAAGCCGATCGCGACGCGCACGCGGGCGGGCAGGGGAGTGTCCAGCGCGTCGAACAGCGGGGCCATGCCGATCGCCACCCGGTTCAACCAGCTCTCGCGATTGTCCTGCTCCATGATCTTCTCCCTTCAAATCGCCCTTGGCGACGGCCTCGCCATCGGCCCTGCCTCGTGGCGAACAGCGGGGGAGAGGGGGCAATGGGAATCTGCCGGGGTGGTGCGGGCGCAGTGAGTGAAGCGAGGGAGCCACGGCCCGGCTGATTGCCGTTGCTGGGGAGAGGGGGCGGCGCTCCCTTTCCCCACCTGATGGAGATCTCGCCGGCATCGCCGGCGTCCGCCTGGGCGGGGCGCACCCCGCCCGCGCGAGCGATCGTTGCCCGTCAGGGGCGAGACGCCGCCACGGAGGCTCGATCGGAGCGCGAGCGGAGATAGAGCGCGGCCCGTCACGGGTGCGCGCGCCGATGCAACTATTCCCTAGCGCTTGGGTTTATGCTACACCGGCCTATGCCTGTCGTGTTCCGTATCGGTGGCCTGCGGGTCGTTATCTGGCCCAACGATCATCGCCCGGCGCACGTTCATGTGAAGGGCGCGGACGGAGAAGCGGTGTTCAACCTAAACTGCCCCGCCGGTCCGCCCGAGCTGCGCGATAGCTTCGGCTTCAAGCTGTCGGACGTGAACCGGATCGAAGCGGCGCTGGCGGACGTGGTGCCGATGCTGTGCGAGGAATGGAGGACCATACATGGCGATTACTGAGCAGGAACTGGCGAAAGCCGAAGCGCGCATGGCGGAAACCCGCGCCGCGGGCCATGCCGTGTCCGCTCGCTACGATCGCCGCCGTTCGCGCGTGGTGGTTGCCCTCAACACCGGGATCGAGCTGACCTTCCCGACGCAGCTCGCCGAAGGGCTGGCCGATGCCTCGCCCGACAACCTCGCCGACATTGAAATCAGTCCGGCCGGGCTGGGGCTGCACTGGCCGAAGCTCGATGCGGACCTCTATGTGCCGGCGCTGCTCCAGGGCGTGTTCGGCTCGAAGACGTGGATGGCCCGTCAGCTCGGGGCGGCCGGGGGCAGGGCGCGCTCGGCCGTCAAGGTCGCCGCGTCGCGCGCGAACGGCCAAAAGGGCGGTCGGCCACGCAAGGTGGCATTGGCATAATCAGGGCAGAGCGCGTCAAGCGGTCTCGAATAAGGGCAGCGGCTGAATCGCGCGCGCCGGCACGGGCTGATAGACGCCGATCGTCACCCATTCCGGCGGCCAATCGACCGTCACCGTGTCGCCGGCGATGCGCGTGATCCCTCCGTCCTCGATCTTCGGTGTCGTATTCGCCAGCGATCAGCGCCCCGTCGCTGATCGCGAGATGAAAGTGGTCCTCGTTGCCGTCGAAGGGGACGCACAATTTCATCCCAACGTCGCCGGTGACGCCTAGGCGCCTGGGGAAAGCCGGGTGACGGTGATGCTCATGCGATTCTTCGTCCTGCCTGAACGGCCAGAACACAGCGGGAACAGACATAAAGCTAGGTCGGTTTCCTCGGCGGCAACTTATTCGCAGATTCGCTTAGTCGCTTAGTCTTGATGATATTGTTGAATCAGAGCCGTTTTCTGCTTTCGTTCTCGCCCATCTTGACTCATAGAAATCGTCATGCCGATCGCGCGCGAGCATCGCTGGCTTTACCCGATCGACTGGCGCGAGCTGTCCGCCTTCATCCGTTTCGGCCGCGCCAAAGGGCGCTGCGAGCATTGCCGTCGCCCGCACGGCCGCGACGTGCTGCACCTCGGCAATGGTATCTGGTGGGACGAGGACGCCGCGCGCTGGCGCGACGGGCGGGGCAGGGAGATTCGTCGCCTGTCGTCGCCGGACGAGCTGGTGCGCGCGCAACCGGGGTTCGTGGGTATCGACCCGCCCCCCTCGATGCGGGTCACGCGCGTCGTCCTCGCCAGCGCGCACCTCAATCACGATCCGGGTGATAACCGGCCGCGCAACCTCGCCGCGCTCTGCCAACGCTGCCACATGGTCCACGATGCGACCGAGCATCGCCGGCGCCGTTGGCGCAACGCCTTCCGGTTGCGCGCGGTCGGCGACCTGTTCACCTGAACGGTGCTCCGCGCCCAGGTCGGGCCGCAAGGCCCGGCCAGGGGTGGGTGGGTGGGTGGGACAAAGACGCGGCCATCCGTTCGGGGCGGCCTCCACTACGCTAGCTGTAGCGGCTCGCAATGATGATCGCCCGGAACTGCAATATAGGGCGGTTTTCGGCTCGCATTGCGTGAGACGGATCGATGCGGGGAACGCACGCTCCGTGAGACAGAAACCACATTCGGTGCGACCGACGCGCAATGCTGATCCGTTGGCTTACGGACGGCAAAAAGCGGTGGTTAGCGCCCGGGCAGCTTTCCGAGCCGGCATGGTCGAATACCGCCGCCCTCCCTCCGAGGGTCATAACCGTTCGGTTCTGACACTTGAAACAGCAGCTGCCCTAGCGCGGACTGAGCTATGAAGCACCAGGTCCAAACCGGTTCAGAGGCACCTTGAGAAACGCCGTCCCACACTTGTCCGCATCCGGCAGCCGGCCGCCACGTATGTTCACCTGAAGCGCGGCGAGCATCAGGTCGGGTAGTGGGAGCGATGCGTCGCGTTTCTCGCGGGTCGCGACGAACTCGGCTTCGTCGATGCCATCGTGAACATGGATGTTGTCGCGACGCTGATCGGCGACGGTCGAGCGACCAAGTACGTCCCTGCCATCCTTGCCATAGTCATGCCCAACATAGGTTGCGGTTTCGGGTGGCAGATCGAGGATGGCGCGGATCGAGCACCACAGCGAATGAGCATCACCACCCGGGAAGTCCGCTCGGCTTGTGCCACTATCGGGAACCATCAGCGTATCGTGAACGAACGCGGCGTCACCGACGACATAAGTGATCGAGGCAAGCGTATGGCCCGGCGACAGCATGACATGAGCATCGAGCGTGCCGATCCGGAAACGCTCGCCATCCGCAAACAACCGGTCCCACTGGCTGCCGTCGACGGCGAGATCGGGCAGGCAGTAGATGTCCCGCCACAGCTTTTGCACTTCCACGACCTTGTTGCCGATCGCGGTTTTGCCACCGGTCTTGCCGGTGAGGTACGGAACGGCTGAAAAATGATCGGCGTGTGGGTGGGTGTCGAGCACCCATTCGACGGTTAGCCCCTTTTCGCGCACATAGTCGAGGATAAGATCCGCGTTTCGGGTCGCGGTCGCACCAGCGCGCGGGTCAAAATCCAGAACTGGATCGATGATCGCAGCCGTCTTCGTAGTGTCGTCGACGACAACATATTGGAAGCTACCAGTGCGCTCATCATGGAGCGACGCAACGGTCATACCATCGTGCTTATACTCGATCATGTTTTCATCCTCTCGCTCTGTTAGCTTTCTGCCCGCGCCCGCGCGAACAACCGCTCGAAATCACCCGGATCGATCGCGCCCATCACCAGCATGCGTCCGGCAAGAAAGCCCGGGGTGCCGGCCAAGCCGATCGAATAGGCCTCTTGGCCGTTCGCACGCAGGCGCGCCGCGACAGCCTGTGCATGCGAAGCAAGCCACGTCGTTGCGCTCAGCCAGTCACCGCCAGCGCCGATTACGACGTCCCGCAGCATGTCGTCGTCAATCGTACGGTTGTCGGCCATCAGCTGGCGATGGACGACCGGGTAGATGCCCTGTTCGGCACAGCTGAGCGCAACGCTCGCGGCACGTTCAGACGGTGGACCGAAGATCGGCCAATCCTTGTAGATGACCCTAATTTTGCCATCGCGTCGCACGGCCTCTTCCAACGCGGGGAAGGCGTGACGGCAGGCCGGGCAACGATAATCGGTGAAAACGGCAAGCCGCAACGTCGCGTCGGCAGGACCGTGCTCAGGCGAACTGCCGCCTGTCAGGATCAGGTCGGCGGTCGGACCAACGTCACGCCCAATCGGGGCGGTGCGCCGCAGCACCTGTCCGACCGCCCAGCCCCCCACGACTACAGCGCCGAGCCCGACCGCCTGCCTCCGACTGAGTGGCCCCGGCACGCTCAACGCCCTCCGGGCTTG
The DNA here is from genome assembly GCF_002351485.1 of Sphingomonas spermidinifaciens. Taxonomy (GTDB): domain Bacteria; phylum Pseudomonadota; class Alphaproteobacteria; order Sphingomonadales; family Sphingomonadaceae; genus Sphingomonas; species Sphingomonas spermidinifaciens. The sequence continues at coordinate 9,062 of NZ_NWMW01000004.1, forward strand.
CTGCGCGCCGTGGCGACGAGGCGGCGGAGCGCCGGCAGATCGACCGCGCCGGCCACGACCTGCGAGCCGACGATCAGCGCCGGCGTCCCATTGAACCCGATCGCTTCGGCAATCGCATTGGTGCGTGCGAGCAGCGCATCGATTTCCGCGCCACGCGTCTTCAGGTCACGTTGCAGACGCGGCCAATCCACCTTGGCTTTCACAGCAGCTGCCCTGATACCGGCGCTGTCGAGCCGCGCCGGCGAGGCAAGCAGCGCTCCATGGAAGGCGGCATGCCTGCCCTGCCACTGGCTCGCGACGGCCGCCCGGGACGCCTCACGGGAGGCGGGTCCGAATATTGGCCAATCCCGATACACGATCCGGACCTTCGGGTCGGAGCGAAGCAGCGCGTTCAGCACCGGCTCCATGCGACGGCAATAGGGGCAGTTGTAGTCGAAGAACTCGACAACGGTGACGTCATAGGCGGTGCCGGCCCGCTTGGGGGCTACGGGATCGTCGACGACTGCCTTGCGCGACAAATCAGGCTGCTGCTGCCCGACCGCAGGTGTCATCGGCACGGCGAAAGCAAGCGCGGCTAGAGCGCCGCGAAAGAGAAGGTTGCGGCGGTTCATCGGTGTTTCCTTGCCTTATCAATTCCATCGGCGAGCGCGGCGCGCGACAACTCTCCGAGCTGAAGCTGCACGATCGTGCCATTCGCGGCGACGAAGGCGGTTGCGGGATAGCCGGCGACTTCGAAGGCTCGGGAAAGCCTACGGTCGGGATCAAGCGCGACGTTGCCGGCACCGATGCCTTCGCGGGTAAGGAACTGGGTAACGGTCGCCGGCGCCTCACCCTGATCGGCGAGCAGAATCGGAACCTCTCCACGGCGCGACGCAGCAGCATCGAGCATCGGCAGCTCGCGCCGGCATGGGCCGCACCATGTCGCCCACAGATTGACCACGAAGGGACGACCCCGGAAACGATCAAGCGGGAGCGGAGCGCCGGATGGCGTCGTTAGGGCGAGATGATAGGGAAAGGGGCCGTAGGTCACGGGCGGGATCAGCGCCTGAAGCGTGAACCAGAGGCCGCCAGCTACGGCAAGCGCTGCCCAGCCTATCGCCAGAGCGCGCGTTCGGCCGAGCCGGAACGCCAGCGTTACCGCAGCGCCGGCGAGGCCGGCGACGGCCGAGAAGCCTCCCTGCCATATAGCTAGGATGGAAAGTGGAGCATCGGCGTAGCTCGCCCAATGCGTCGCGACATAGCCGATCCGGGCCGTCACCAGCCCGACGACAATAGCACTGGTCGCGACCATCGACACTCGCGGGAAGCGGAACCGTCCCGCCAGCGCCGTCAAACCGAGGAACACGGCGACGCACAGAACCGCCAATCCGCGATCGACCGCCATCATCAGCGGCCCGATGGCAATTGCGCTGCCCATCACAGAAACGCGCCTGCGCTCTTCCAGAGCATATAGGCTGCGACCACGAAGATCAGCATTGCGAAAACCGTGGTGAGCGTACTGCCCGTGCCCAGACGCTTAGCGATCCGCGTGCCGATCAACCCGCCGATAACTCCACCGCCGATGAAGGCGAAGGCGAGCGGCCAATCCACAAGCCCGGAGAACGCGTAGTTGGCAGCGGTCGTTAGCCCGAACGCGGTGACGGCGATCAGCGACGTGCCGACGGCGTTGAGGATCGGCATGCCCGTCGATCCAATCAGTCCGGGAACGATCAGGAAGCCACCACCGATGCCAAAGAAGCCTGAAAACAGTCCGGTGCCGAGGCCATAACCCAGCACCTTGGGCGCCTTCTCCCGGTTGCATTCTGCACCGGGATTACCAGCGTCACCCCGCCCGCGCAGCATCACAACGCCGACGACGATCATGACGAGCGCGAATAGAAAGAGGAGCTTGCCGCCATCGACGGCCTTGCCCGCGGTGGATCCGAGTAGCGCACCGATGACGCCGGCAGTCGCATACATGCCGCCGCACCGCCATTTTACGGTATGAGCCTTGGCATGACCGATCAGACCGGTCGCGGCATTGGCCGCCACGGCAAACGCGCTCGTACCGATGGCGAGGTGCGCGTCGGGAACGCGCACCAGATACACCATGAGCGGCACGGCGAGGATCGAGCCACCGCCACCGACGAGCCCGAGGGTGAATCCGACCAGGCTGCCGGACAAGGCGCCAAGCAGATACTGGATTGGTTCGAGGATCATGCCGCCTTGCCGATCTCGTGTGGAGCGGCCATCCACTCACGGCCTTTCAGCATGCCCTGCCAGTAGATCGGGGGCAGCATCCGCTCTTTCAGGAACCACGCGGTGCGCGTCGGACGCGTTCCGTCCAGCAGCCAGGATGGGAAGCTGGGCAGCAGCTTTCCGCCATAGCCGAACTCGGCGAGGACGATCTTACCGCGTTCGACCGTGAGCGGGCATGAGCCGTAACCATTATAATCGGCAACGGGGGGTCTGCCGTCGAGCGCGGCCAGCGCGTTGACTGCGACCACGGGCGCCTGGACGCGAGCAGCAGCGGCGGTCTTGGCGTTGCTGGTGCCAGCGGCATCGCCAAGGCCAAAGATGTTTTCAAATCGCTTGTGCCGCAGCGTAGTCTCGTCGACCTCGACGAAGCCGCTCGCAGCCGCAAGCGGGCTATTTGCGACGACCGCATGTGACACCTGAGGTGGCACGACATGGAGCATATCGAACTCACGTTCGATCCGCTCGGAGACGCCGTCCTGCTTGCGCTCGAACGTGGCGACGCGGCGATCGGCGTCGACCGCGACCAGGTTGGACTCAAGCCTGAGATCGATACCGTACTTCTCGACATATTCCATCAGCGCCGGGACGTAGGTCGGGACCCCGAACAGGGCTGCGCCGGCATTATGGAACTCGACGTCGATAGCTGGGAGAACGCCGCTATCCCGCCAGATGTCGCAGGAGAGATACATCGCTTTCTGCGGTGCGCCGGCGCACTTGATCGGCATGGGTGGCTGCGAGAACAGCGCCCGCCCCTGCCGCAATTCCTTGACGAGCTGGTAGGTGTAGGGTGCCAGATCGTAGCGATAGTTGGAGGTGACGCCGTTGCGGCCGAGAGCCTCAGGCAGCCCTTCGATCTTCTCCCACGCCAGGCGCAGCCCGGGCGCGACGACCAGAACGCGATAGGTCAATGTGTCACCGTCTTCGAGCTCGACCGTGTTACGGTCGGGGTCGATGGCAACGGCGGGCAACCGTACCCACTTAACGCCCTTTGGCATTATGTCGGATTCGGCCTTGCGCGTCTGTTCGGGAGTGAAGACGCCGGCCCCCACCATCGTCCAGCCGGGCTGGTAATAATGGTCGGTCGCCGGATCGACGACCGCGATCGTCACTTTGGCGTTGCGCTTCAGAATGCTGGAAGCGGTCGCGATGCCGGCGGCACCGCCCCCGATGATGACGATGTCGTAGGTCATTGATCAGCCCTTTCGGAACGGCGCTTCAGCGCAGGCGTGAGATCGGCAAGGTCGTACCCGGCTGCCTTTGCTTGGTCGACGATCGTCGCCGGGTCGGCGCGATCGGCCTCGGCCAACGCCCACAAGGTCGCCGCGCGCGTCCCGCTACGGCAGAAGCCGAGCGTCGGCTGTGGCAGCGTGGCTAGCGCCTCCTTCATGCGATCCGCATCGGCGTCAGTCGCCTTGCCCGGTACGATAGGGACATGGGCAAACGCGAGACCGTGGTCGCCTGCCATTCGGGCCATTTCTTCCGCGCTTGGCTGGCCCGCCTCCTCGCCGTCCGGGCGGCTTGAGATGATCGAGCGATATCCTGCCTTCGCGGCAGCGGCGAGGTCGTCTTGCGTCAGCTGGGGGGCGGCAGAGAAGGACGAGGTGATCTGCTTGAAAGCCATGTGATGTCTCCTGTCTGATCAGGCCGAACGGCGGGAAGTGAATGCAAAGCGGTGGACGGCAACGCCGAGGGCCATTGCAGCGATGAAGACCAGTGCCGGCAGAGGCTGGATCGCCAGTGCGGCAATGGCGGGACCTGGGCACAATCCGACGATGCCCCAGCCTATGCCGAACAAGGCCGCACCGCCGATGAGGCGCCGGTCGATCGGCGAGGTGGCGGGCGTGTGGAATTGTTCGGCCGCGATCGGGGTCGAGCGACGCCGCACGACGAACCAGGCTATCGCCATCGGCAGGATCGCGCCTGCCATGACGAACGCCAAGGTCGGGTCCCACGCGCCGGTGACATCGAGGAACGCGCGCACCCGCGCCGGATCGATCATTCCGGAGATGGCAAGGCCGGCGCCGAACAGCGTCCCGCTAGCGAGTGAAATGAGGTTCTGGCGCATCACAGTATCACCCCGGACAGACGCATGATCGTGACCGTGACGACGCCGGTCGCCATGAACGTGACGGTCGCGGCGATGGACCGGGGCGACAGGCGGGACAGGCCGCATACGCCGTGACCACTGGTGCACCCGGACCCAAGCCGCGTTCCGATACCGACGACCAGACCGGCGACGGCAATCAGCGAAAGCGATGCCGGAAAGCTGGCTTTCACGCCCAAACTGGCCGCAGCAATACCCGCGCCCAAGGGCAGACCCGCGGTAAAGAGCAGCGCGAGGGCCCATGGTGGACCTCCATCGGTAAGACCCAAAACTCTTGCGAACATGCCGCTGACACCGGCGATGCGCCCGTTGCCCAGCAGCATGATCGCCGCGGCGACACCGATCATCAGCCCGCCGATGAAGCCTTCGAGCGGCATGGCATGGGGAAAGCCTGGCATCACAGCGCATCCAGCGGAATTTTGAGGTAGCGGGTGCCGTTGGCTTCCGGCTCCGGCAGATGACCACCGCGCATGTTCACCTGGATCGAGGGCAGGATGAGCTTCGGCATCGACAAGGTGGCGTCGCGACTGGTCCGCATCGCGACGAAGTCGTCTTCGCTGACCCCTTCGTGGACATGCACGTTGCCGACACGCTGTGCGCCTACAGTCGTCTCCCAGACATATTGGTCGCGACCCACCGCCTTGTAGTCGTGGCAGAGGAACAGGCGCGTCTCGTCCGGCAGCTGCATGAGCCGGCGGATCGAGCGGAATAGCTGGCGTGCGTCGCCACCAGGGAAGTCTGCCCGCGCGGTGCCGTAATCGGGCATGAAGAGCGTATCGCCGGTGAAGACCGCGTCCCCAATCGCATAGGCCATGTCCGCCGGCGTATGGCCGGGCACGTGCAGCGCAATGGCGTCGATGTTGCCGATGGCAAAGCGGTCGCCGTCCTCGAACAGCCGGTCGAACTCGGAACCGTTGCGCTCAAAATCGGTGCCGGCGTTGAAGATTTTGCCGAACACGTTCTGAACCCGGATGATCTCACGACCGATCGCGAGCTGCCCGCCAAGCGCCTGCTGAAGATAAGGTGCCGCAGACAGGTGATCGGCATGAGCATGGGTTTCCAGCAGCCAATCGACCGTCAGTCCCTGATCCCGCACGTAAGCGATCACTGCGTCCGCCGACGCGGTTTTGGTCCGGCCAGCCGCGGCGTCAAAATCGAGGACGCTGTCGACGATCGCAGCCTTTTTCGTCGCCACGTCCCAAACGACGTAGGTCGCTGTGTTGGTAGGCTCATCAAAGAAGGACTGAACGACCGGCGATCCGGCCGCTTTTGCGCGTCTGATCTGGGCGTTGGCTTCGCTCAAAACCGGGTCCATGACCATCTCCATTTAAACAGACTCATGGTTTATGTAGCTGTGTAAGCGTATTGCGTCAACGGGGTGTTCGTGCCATTTGGGAGGAATGGAAATGATGGAAGCGAACATGCCGCGCTCGCTGCGCATCGGGGATGCAGCCCCGAACTTCACCGCCCGCACCACTCAGGGCGAGATTGCGCTCGATCAGTATCGTGGGCGCTGGATTGTGTTTTTCTCGCACCCTGCTGACTTCACGCCGGTTTGCACGAGCGAGTTTGTGGCCTTGGCTAAAGCGGCCCCTCAATTCGAGGAGCTGGATTGCGTATTGTTGGGGCTGTCGGTCGACAGCCTCTACTCTCATGTCGCCTGGCTTCGCGCGATCCACGACGTTTTTGATGTCGAGGTGCCGTTTCCGGTGATCGAGGATCCGTCGATGGCGGTTGGGTATGCCTACGGCATGCTCGACGAGCAGGCTGGCGATGCCTCAACGGTACGTGCAACCTACTTCATCGATCCCAAAGGCATTATCCGCGCACTCAGCTGGTATCCGATGAATGTCGGGCGCTCGGTCGACGAGATGCTTCGCACGGTCAGGGCGTTGCAGCGTTCGGCCGATGGCGAGGCCTATACGCCCGCTGACTGGCAGCCGGGCGACGACGTGCTCCTGCCTCCCGCTTTGCCGGGGAACGCAGGCGCCGACTGGTTTCACCAGACGAAGGCTGACCGGTGATGGCGATCTACCAGTCCCGCGCGCTTGCCGACGTTGCAGTCGAGAAGCTGCGCGTGTTCGCGCAGCCGCAGCGCCTTATGATCCTGTCCTATCTGCTGGGTGGCGAACGGCAGGTGGCGGACATCGAGGCGGCCACGGGCGTGACCCAACCAGCGCTCAGTCAGCAGCTTGCCGAGCTGCGGCGCGCCGATCTGGTGAAGACCAGGCGTGAGGCGAAGCAGGTTCACTACCGTCTTGCCGACGATGCAGCCGCACTGTGTGTGCGAACCCTGGAGGCGATGTTCGGAGCCGACGATCTGTCGGCTCCCCAAACGGCCCCGGCCCCCCGCCCAGTGCGACCGCGCGAGACGCCGTCCGTGGTTCGACCGCAAAACATCGGTGCGGCCGTTTTTGCGAGAGTTGGCTGATCATTTCGGCTGAAGAAGGAAAAAGCGGATGCGTATGCCAATCATTGCTCTTGCAGGATGCTTGTCACTCATGAGCAGCGTCAGTGCTTCAGCCGGCGTGCCTAGGCAGGCGGTGATACCGGGATATGGCGCGATCACACCCGTCGAAGGTGCTGCGGAACGGCCCGATCGCAAGTTGCGCTATCGCGTGCTGTTCAATGTGACCAAGGCCGCGGCAACGCCGGATAAAATCAATCCATCGCTGGAGAAGGTCGCCCGCTTTTTGAACCTGCTGGGCAACGATGGCGTTCGTCCAGAACAAGGCGATGTCGTCGTGATCGTCCACGGTCCGGCGACGCCCATCGTTACCGAAGATCGCGCCTATGCGACAAAGACGGGAGTAGCTGCGAACCCCAACCTTGCCTTAATTGAGGCGTTGAAAAAGGCGGGTGTATCCGTTCGGGTATGCAGCCAAGCTCTTATCGGAAACGGGATCGACCCCGCTACGGTAGGAAAGAGTGTCGAAACTGACGTGTCTGCGCTGACGACTATGGCGACTTTGCAACTGCGTGGTTGGGCACTGATCCCCGACTGATCACGCCGACACGTTTACTGTTTCGCCGTTCTAGTCCGTAACGCTGCTGGTGTCATAACCGGTCGGTTGTGACACCAGCAGACTACCATATGTAAACGCTCGCGCTAAGTGGCGGCATTCTGATCGCGCTATTTGTCGGCGAGCGTCGCTACGCGGCTACCGGCTTGGTCTCGGCCGATCGCACATAGGCGTAGAGTGTTGGCTTGGAGATGCCGAGCATCGAGCAAATCTTGGCGATCGGCATCGTGTTCTCGTGGTAGAGCCTGACGGCCAGGTCGCGCTTGTCCTTGCCGAGTGCGGCCGGCCGGCCACCCTTCTTGCCGCGAGCGCGGGCTGCGGTGAGACCGGCCTGGGTCCGCTCGCGGATCAGGTTGCGCTCGAACTCCGCCAATGCCCCGAACAGGTGGAAGGTAAGCTTGCCCGACGTGGTGGTCGTGTCGATCGCCTCGTGCAGGCTCAGCAGCCCGACCTTTTCCTCGTCGAGGTAGGTCATCCATCCGATCAGATCACGGAGCGAGCGGCCGAGCCTGTCGAGGCGCCAGACCACCAGTGTGTCGCCGGCGCGAAGCAGCTCCTTCACCTTTTCCAATCCAGGGCGAGCGGCAGTCGCCCCGGAGGCCTTGTCGGTGATGACCTTCTCGCAGCCGGCAGCCTTCAGCGCATCACGCTGGAGGTCCAGGTTCTGCTCGGCGGTCGATACGCGGGCGTAACCGATTTTCATGCGTAGGGCCGGTGGCGCCCCGATCGGGCGCGGTTTGGGAAGAAAGTCGTCATCGGCAGGTCTATGTTGCCCTAGTTTTCTTTACCGGGTAGATTTACGTCGAACAGGCCGGTTTGGCAACGCGAGCGGACTCGCATGGCGATGGGCAGGCAAATCTCCGTTTTCCTTACCTGCGACACGGACCGTCGGCGGTGACGCATCCGGCGCTTGTCCCGCCGCTGGCGATCGAGCGCTACCGCGTCCTTGAACCGCACCTCGCCGATGGCATCCCGCTCGCGGACCTCGCCCGCACCGGCACGCTGAGCGAGCGGACGTTGCAGCGCTGGCTCGGGCGCTACCGTGCCGAAGGACTTGCCGGTCTCGCGCGTCTGCCGCGCAACGATCGGGGCAGGCTGCACCTGCCGGAACATCTGGTCGAACTGACCCGCACTCTCGCCACCAAGCGCCCGCGACCCCCGGTCGCCGCCATTCACCGAAAGGTGCAGGAACTCGCCATCGCGCATGGACACCGAACCCCCAGCTATGCGGCCGTCGCGCGTGTCGTCAGGGCGATACCGGCAAGCTAGATCGCCGCAGCCTCCGATCCGGCCGTCTACCGCGACCAGCACGAGCTAGTGCATCGGCGCGAAGCCGCGACCTCGAACGAGATGTGGCAGGCCGATCATACCGTTCTCGACATTCTCGTGCTCGATGATGCCGGAACCCCGGTGCGTCCTTGGCTGACCGTCATCGTTGACGATCACAGCCGAGCCATCGCCGGTTACTTCCTCAGCCTCGATGCCCCCAGTGCCCTCAACACGGCGCTCGCCTTGCGGCAGGCGATCTGGCGCAAGCCCAATCCCGAATGGATCGTCAGCGGCATTCCCGAACAGCTTTACGTCGACAACGGCTCGGATTTCATCTCCGAGCATATCGAGCAGGCGTGCATCGCCCTCAAAATCCGCCTCATCCATTCGCTGCCGGGGCGTCCTCGCGGGCGCGGCAAGATCGAGCGGCTGTTCCGCACCATCAACGACATGTTCCTGCCCGACCTGCCCGGCCACCTGATCGCGGGCAAGCCGCTGTCGGCGCCAGTGCTCACGCTCGACGAGCTGCGCGCCCGCTTCGAGGCGTTCGTGTGCGGCGTCTATCATCGTCGCCCGCATGGCAGCACCGGCGAACCGCCGATCACGCGCTGGCAGAAGGGCGGGTTCCTGCCCGCAATGCCCGACAGCCTTGAACAGCTCGACATGCTGCTCGTGCACGTGCCCAAGCCCCGTAAAGTGCTGCGCGACGGCATCCGTCTGATGGGCAGGCGCTATGTCGAACCCACGCTCGCGGCCTTCGTCGGCGAGCAGGTCGAGGCGGTCTATGACCCCCGCGACCTGACCGAGATCCACGTCTACCACCAGGGCCGGTTCGTCTGCCGTGCGCTCAGCTCCGAGCACGCTGGGCACCCGTCGTTGCGCGCGATCCAGCGCGCCCGGCGCGGCGCGAAGGAGCGCGACAAGCAGGTGCCTGCCCCCACGGAGACCTTCGATGGCGACCAAGAGGATACGGCTTCCCGGCCCACCACCTACCGAGGGCTCCGGCTCTACGCCGCTGACGATTGAGTTCCTGGTCGAGCAGCCGTTCCTGGCGACCCGCGAACATGCCCGGTTCGTCGAGTTTGCCGAAGCCTGCGCGCACTACCGCTATATCGGCGTGTGTCATGGCCGGCCGGGCGTCGGAAAGACGCTATCGGCGCGCGAGTTTTCCAGCTTCCCCGACCTGGGGGAATATGCCGCGCTCCGTCCCATTGCCGCGCTCCTTGGCGAAAAGGTCGCTCGCTGCCGCGCCGTCTTCTACACCGTGTCGGTCAGCAACACGCCCAAGACGATCGACGCGGTGTTGGGCCTCAACCTCATTAAGCTGGGCTATGCCCGGCTGACGGTCGCGGGCGGCTCGCAGGACGAAATCACCCATGACGCCGCCCGCATCGCCTGCCCCCTCGTCATCGTCGACGAGGCCGACCGCCTGACCATAAAGTCGCTCGAACATCTCCGCGACATGGCCGATCGCCACGGCTTCGGGCTGATCCTGATGGGTATGCCGGGCTTGGAGAAGCGCCTCGCCCGCTATGCCCAGCTCTACTCGCGGATCGGCTTCGTCCACGAGTTCAAACCGCTTACCGAGACCGAAATGCGGCTGCTGCTCGCGACCCACGCCGGCGATTTCGGGATCAGCTTCGACCCGGCCCAACTCGACGCGATCGAAGCGCAGGCAGCCGTGATCCGCATCACGCGCGGCAACTTCCGGCTCATGGAGCGCCTGTTCGCGCAGATGCGGCGGATCATGACCCTCAACCGCGTCGAGGAGGTCACCGCTGACATCGTTCAGGCCGCGCGCGATTGCCTCGTCATCGGACCCGGCAACTGACAAATAGCGCGATCAGAACGCCGCCATTTAGCGCGAGCGTTTACACCGTTCGCGGTCCCGATCGGCCCAGCGTCCCCCGGAACCGTTCGTTATCGGGAAGGCATCTAAGCGGTCTGCACCATCCTTCATCTAAAGTTCTCCAAGCGCTTCTGAGGATTTTCGGGCGCACCAAAAGCACTTGCTCCTCCAGTGGCTGGAGCATGTAACCGCAATTTGCTCTCCTGCGGACGGGGGGCTGGAGGTGGCTTTTTGACGGCCCGTGTTGAAGCAATCGGTATGTCTCGACGCTCATTAGTGGCGCGGCTGGTGGCCTGTGGAACCGGCTTGGTGCTCGGTTCTCCAACGCTCGCACGACAGACTTCCCGGTCTGCGGGCTCGTGGAACTTCGGTGCGGCTCACCTCGAATGGGAGCCGCTGGAAGTCGGCACGGGTGATACCCTCCTTGTTTCGGCACAAGTGCGCGGAGTGCCGGTGCGGGCGGTGCTCGACAGTGGCAGCGGCGCGTCGATCATGAGCACGGCGCTCGCGGCGAAGCTCGGCTTGAACGATGGTGAGCGGCGCATGATTAGCGGGCTGAGCGCCAAGGCCCCGGTGCTGCTGGTCCGCGACATCGACGTACAGCTCGCCCGCGAAACCCGTCGCTTACCCTTTGCCGTCGTTGGTGATCTGAGTTCAGTGTCGGCGGCCTTCGGACGACCGATCGATATCCTCCTCGGTGCCGATATGTTCACGGGTAGCTGCATCGCGCTCGATTTCGCGAAAAGGCGTATGGCGGTCGTCAAGTCAGGCACGTTTCTCGCCGGTCCCGACTGGCGCGCTGTCGCGCTCGGGCGCGGTGCCAAGCAGGAGCTGTTCATTCGAGCTTCCGTCTCGGGTTTGCCTCCCGTGCCCTTGATGATCGATCTTGGCAGCTCGGCCGCGCTGATGCTCTCGTCGGCCTATGCCCGCGATCAAGGGCTGTTGAACGGGAAGCTCGTCTCGACCGCGGCGATCGGCGGCGTCGATGGTGTGCGTATCAACGATGCTTTCACGATCCAGAACATCAACATCGAAGGGCTTGGCGTCTCGAACGTCCCCACACTCGGGATGAGAGCTTGGCTCTCCACCAGCACGGTTGGCAATGTCGGCCTACCGCTGATCGCTCAATTCGACGTGGTGTTCGACGTGACCGCCGGATTCGTGTGGCTCCGGCCACTCGGTCCTCGTCGTCGCCTGCCGATGCTGAAGGACCGTAGCGGCCTTGGCCTCGCAGCCTCACCAACGGCGCTCACCGTTGTTCATGTGGCGGCGAACAGTCCCGCGGAAAAGGCTGGCTGGGCGGTCGGCGACCGGATCGTGGCGGTGAACGGCCATTCGATCGATGCGAACTATACGCGTGGGGAGCTCTGGCAAGTGCGCTCCCGGCCTGCTGGCACCCTCGTAAAGCTGACGATGGCCTCGGGTGATGTGCGCGAGCTCAGGCTGGCCGATTATTATTGATCGGCTTGAGGGTGGCCTTTGCCGATCGCCTTCATGATCCGACAATCGGCCATGCGCGCCTTGGTGCAGCTCTGGCTGAGCATTGCCAACTCATCCCGCAACACCGCGAGTTGCGCCAGTCTCTCCTCCACATCCTTGAGGTGCTGAGCAGCGATAGCTGAGGCGGCACCACAATCCTGGTCCGGGTTCTGCGCCAGCCCCATCAACGAACGGATCTCGTCGACGGAGAAGCCAAGCCGGCGACCGTTGCGGATGAAGTGCAAACGCTCAATGTCACTGGCATCGTAGGTTCTGCGACCCGACGCCGTGCGAGGGGCGGATCGGAGCAACCCGATCGACTCATAAAAGCGGATCGTCGTCACCTTCGTCGAGGTCTCGCTGGCGAGCTGCCCAATCATCACCGGCTTCATCATGCCATCCTTGCTAATGCGAACGTGTCGCACATTTCGCTTGCTTCTACAGCGACTGGAGGTGGTAAGGAAGGCCGCATGAATGCTTCTACCGAAAGCTGCGGGTGCCACGGGGAGCCCGCGCGCGCGCAAACCGATCCGGCCTATCGCCGTGCGCTGCTGACCGTCGTGGTGCTCAACCTCGGCTTCGGAGTCGCCGAGCTGTTCGGCGGGTTCATCGCCGATAGCCAAGCGCTGAAAGCGGATTCCCTCGATTTTCTCGGGGACGGGTCGATCAGCCTTATCGGTCTTCTCGCGCTTGCCTGGTCCGCACGGGCGAGGGCAAAGGTCGCGCTGACGCAGGGGTTGTTTCTCGGTGCGCTTGGCGTGGGCGTAATCGGTTTCGCGATTTGGCGCGCCCTGAACGCAACCGCGCCCGATGCCGAACTGATGGGCACAATCGGCGTTGTCGCGCTCGCGATCAATGTCGTGTCCGCCTTGGTGCTTGCGCGTTTCCGGGAAGGGGACGCCAATGTTCGCGCGATCTGGCTGTTCAGCCGCAACGACGCGCTCGCCAACGTGGCGGTGATCGCCGCGGCCGGTCTGGTGGCGTGGACAGGAAGCGCCTGGCCGGACCTCGCCGTCGCCGGCCTCATCGCCCTCCTGTTCCTCCACTCCGCTTATGAAATCGTCACTGGCGCTCGGCGCGAATTGGGAGAGCGGTAGTGCGTCTGCTCGCGTTGATCCGGGCAATGCTCTCGTTGCGGCTGCTCTCCGCGCTCGCGGCGCTGCTGATCCCTGCTGCGGCAATCGCCGAACCCGGCGACGTGCAAACCGCATGGCGGCTGCTCGACTATATGGCCGTCGATTATGGCGGCGCGGTCGCCAACGGTCGGATCAAGAGCACGTCGGAATATGCCGAGATGACGGAGTTCGCCGCGTCGGTCTCGACACGGCTTCAGGGCCTGCCGGCGAAGCCGGAGCGTCAAGCCCTCATCCAGCGGGCTGCCAACCTCCAGGCGGTGATCGCGGAAAAGGGACCGACTGAACAGGTGGCAACATTGGCGCACGGGCTCGCGGCCGATCTGTTGCGCGCCTACCCGGTGCCGCTCGCGCCCGATAAGGCTCCGAACCTCGTCTCCAGCGATGCCCTGTTCCGACAATCCTGCGCGTCCTGCCACGGGATGACGGGCAACGGCCGTGGCCCTGACGCCGCCAAGCTCGCTACGCCCCCGATTGCTTTCACCGATGCCGAGCGCGCGCGCCAGCGCAGCGTGTTCGCGCTCTATCAGGTGGTGACGCAAGGCATCGACGGGACCGCGATGCAGAGCTTCGCCGATCTGCCCAACGATCAGCGCTGGGCGTTAGCATTCCGAGCCGGGAGCTTCGCCTTCACGGATGCGCAGGCGCGCGAAGGCGAGCGGCTTTGGAAATCCGACCCGACCCTTCGCCGGCGCATTCCGGACCTGAAAACCCTGGTCGCGCTCACCCCGGCCGCGCTCGGCGCGGCGATCGGCGACGCCAAGGCTGACCCAGTGCTCGCGTTCCTGCGTCGTCATCCCGAACAGGTGATACAACAGGCTCCCGGCTCGCTCGCGGTCGCCCGCGCCAAACTCGCCGAAAGCGTGGCGGCTGCGCGGCGCGGCGATGCGCGCATGGCGAAAGAGCTGGCGCTGTCGGCCTATCTCGATGGGTTCGAGCCGATCGAGCCAACACTCACCGCGCGCGACGCGACGCTGATGGGTCGAATCGAGGGCGCGATGGGGGAGTTCCGCGCCTCGATCGACCGGGGCGCGTCGCCCGATGATCTCGCGGAGAAGGTCGCAGTACTGGGCGGCCTTTTCGACGATGCGGAAGCGGCGCTCGCGCCTGATGCCGCCACCGAAGCGTCCACGTTCCTGGGCGCGTTCACGATCCTGCTGCGTGAAGGGCTCGAAGCCCTGCTCATCGTTGTCGCCATGATCGCGTTCCTGCGTAAAGCCGAGCGCGGCGAGGCGCTGCGGTACGTGCATGGCGGCTGGGTCAGCGCGATCATCGCGGGCGGGATCACCTGGGCGGTCGCCACCTATGCGATCGGGATCAGCGGTGCGAGCCGGGAGCTGACGGAAGGGTTTGGCTCGCTGTTCGCCGCGGTCGTGCTGCTCTCGGTCGGGATTTGGATGCACGGCAAGGCGCAGGCCGATCAGTGGCAGCGCTATATTCGCGAGAAGATGTCGCGGGCGCTCTCGGGCGGGTCGGGCTGGTTCCTGTTCGGGCTGGCGTTCGTCGTAGTTTATCGCGAGGTCTTCGAGACGATCCTGTTCTATGCCGCGCTTTCGGCGCAAGGTGACAACGGGATGCTTCTCGCGGGGGCCGGGTCGGCGATTGGACTGCTCAGCCTGATCGCTTGGGCCATGCTTCGCTACAGTCGCAAGCTGCCGATCGCGCAGTTCTTCCGCTATAGCTCCTGGCTCATGGCGGTCCTGACCGTCGTGCTGGCGGGTAAAGGCGTCGCCGCGCTCCAGGAAGCCGGCCTTATCAACATCGCACCGCTCGCGGACGTGCCACGGCTGTCGATGCTCGGCGTGTTTCCCACTTGGCAATCGGTGCTGGCGCAACTCCTGATGGCGGTCGCCATTGCGGTCGGGTTCGCCTGGAACGGGCGCGACCGATCCCGCTCGGGTTCCGGCTCAGTGACCCTTGGTTCGAATTAGTGCAATGACATGAAAACCCTTCCGTGATAGAGGCAAGCTAGTGCGAGCCTTTTTGCCTTTCCTGACATGCCTGATGCTGGTCCTGACCAGCTTCTCCGGCATGGCCCATGCCGCCGATCTGGCGGGGGGAAGCATCGCGGGCGTTGAGTTCACGGTCCATACCGCCGGTGACATCGATCAGGTGCCATCGGACTCGGACAAGAATGTCCCGCATCATCACAATTATTGTCACGGACACGACGTCGGCGCGCCTGCGCGCACGACGATGGAATATACCCCCGTCCTCACAGTGCCCAAGCCGACAATCTCCGCCTCTGCGTCGCTCGACGGCCGCACCGGCATGGTCCATTTGAGGCCCCCCCAAGCCTGACGTCCGATTTGGGCGTGCGTTGGCGCGCCCCTGTCGATCATCGTCAGGAGTCCTATTTTCATGAATCGTATCCTCGCGGCCATGCTGGCCGCAGCGTCTTGCGCCACGATGGCGCAGGCGCAGGTCGGACCGTCCGCGCCTGTTGCGCAGGATGCGCCGGTCTACACGCTTGACCAAGCGGTCAGTGCAGCGGGCGGTTCGGCCCCTGCTGCGGAAGCGGCGACAGCTGGAATCGACGCGGCCCGTGCAGGTCGCACAGTCGCCGGCTTGCGGCCCAATCCGGTGGTTCAAGGCCAAGTCGAGAATGTCATCGGCTCCGGGCCGTATCGGGGGGTCCGCAGCGCGGAAACCACGGTCGGCTTTGCGATCCCGATCGAGCTAGGCGGCAAGCGCGGCGCCCGCGTCGCGGTCGCCAATGCGCAATTGTCCCGGGCCGAGATCCAGGCCGCGATCATCGCGGCGGATGTCCGGCTTCAGGTAACGCAGCTCTATGTCGAAGCGGTCGCGGCCGATCGCCGGGTAATGACAGCCCGCGATCAGGCCCGGATCGCCAGCGATGCGCTGCGGGCCGCGAGCGTTCGCGTGCAGGCAGGGCGGGCATCGCCACTCGAGCAACAGCGCGCGGATGTCGCGCGTATCAATGCCGACGCCAATGTGGAGCGGCAGCTTCGCTTGGCCGAGGCGGCCCGCGCCAATCTGGCGCGTCGGATCGGACGGCCGATCGACGGCCTGCTCGATGACACGCTGCTCGATCGCCTTCCCGGTGTGAACGTCTATGGGCCGTTGGCACCGGTCAACACGACCGGCACACTCGCGCTGGCGGCAGCCAACGCGGATTTCTCCATTGCCGAAGCCGGCGTGCGGCTCGCGCGCGCCAATCGCGTGCCTGACCTGAACGTCGGGCCGTCGATCCGCCGCCTGGAAGCGACCAACGACATGGCGGCGGTGTTCAGCGTGTCGATCCCGATCCCGGTGTTCAACAATGGTCGCGCCGCGATTGCGCAGGCGACCGCGCAGCGGACCCAGGCGGATGCGCAGCGCCGCGTGACCGCGCTCGACATCGAACAGGCGATCACGGACGCGCAGGCGCAGGCGGCCAATGCCGCAACGACGGCTCGTGCGGCGTCGGGGCCGGCGCTGGCGGCTGCACAGGAGGCCGCCCGCATCGCGCGGATCGGCTATCGCGAGGGCAAGTTCGGCCAGCTCGAATTGCTCGATGCTGAACGCACGCTCGCCGAAACGCGGGTCGCCGCGATCGACGCGCTTGCCAATTACCAGAATGCCCGCGCGCAAGTGGAGCGACTGACCGCTCGTGCGCCCAATGGGGGGAATCAGTGATGAAGAGCTTTTATCTCGCGGGCGCGGCGTCGCTCGCCCTGCTCTTGGCTGCCTGCGGCGGCAAGGATGGCGGAAACGAGGCAACTGCCGAAGGCGCAGCTGCCAATGAGACGGCAGCGGGCACGGAAAAGGGCGGTGCTGAAGGCGGTCATGCCGGTGAAGGCGTCGTCACATTGGGTGCCGACCAGATCGCCACAGCGGGCGTCCAGGTCGGACGGCCGATCATCGGCGGGGCCGGGACGATCGAGCTGCCCGCGATCATCGAGGGCGACCCACAGGGAACGCAGGTCGTCTCGGCCGCAATTGCGGGACGCGTGGTCGCGCTCACCCGTAACCTCGGCCAATCGGTCGGACGCGGCCAGACCATTGCGGTCATCGAAAGCCGCGAGGCGGCGCAGATCAAGGGCGAGGTCGAGGCGGCGCGGGCGCGGCTTCAGCTCGCTAATTCGAACCTCGCGCGCGAACAGCGGCTGTTCGCGCAGAGAGTCTCCCCTGAACAGGATCTGATCGCCGCCCGCACAGCGGCGACGGAGGCGCGGATCGCCCTGACGCAGGCGCAGAGCATGGTTTCGGCGGCGGGTGTCGGCGGCGGCGGGCTCAACCGGCTCGGCATTGCCGCGCCGATCTCGGGCCAGATCATTGCGCGCCCCGTGACGCTGGGACAAACGGTCGCGGCGGATGCCGAACTCTATCGCATCGCCAACCTGAGCCAGGTGTCGATCGCGCTTAATCTCAAGCCCGAGGATGCGGGCCGGGTGCGTCCCGGCAATACGGTGCTGGTGAAGGCGGCAGGCCGTCAGGCGACCGCCCGCGTGACCTTCGTGTCGCCGGCGCTTGATCCGCAGACGCGGCTCGTGCCTGCGCTCGCCACCCTCGACAATCGCGGTGGCGAATGGCGGGTCGGCGAGCCTGTGACGGCAGCCGTGCAGCTCACGGGCAGCGGCGGGAGCGGGGCGGTCCGCGTGCCGACGACGGCGGTCCAGAGTTTCGAGGGCAAGTCGGTCGTGTTCGTGCGCACGCCCACCGGCTTCAAGGCGACCCCGGTCCAGCTCGGCGATGCGTCGGGCGACACGGTGATCGTCCGGTCGGGCCTGACCGGCAACGAACAGATCGCCACCACCGGAAGTTTCACGCTCAAGGCCGAGATCGGCAAGGGCGAAGCGAGCCACGAGGATTAAGCCATGATCGCCCGTATCGTAACCTGGGCGGTCGAGAAGCGCTGGCTAGTCCTGCTCCTCACCGTCATCGTCGCCGCCATCGGCGCCTTTTCCCTCTACCGGCTACCGATCGACGCGGTGCCGGACATCACCAACAATCAGGTCCAGATCAACGTCCGCGCGCCTGCCCTCTCGCCCGAGCTGGTCGAGAAGCAGGTGTCGTTTCCAATCGAAACCGCGCTCGCCGGCACCCCCGGCCTGGAATATACGCGCTCGTTGAGCCGCAACGGCTTCGCGCAGATCACGGCGGTCTTTTCGGACGCGACGGACATCTATTTCGCCCGCCAGCAGGTGGGCGAGCGTCTGCGGGGCGTGCAAGAGAATCTGCCCGACGGCGTGAACCCTGAAATGGGTCCGATCGCGACAGGCCTGGGCGAGGTGTACATGTACACCGTTCGTCTCGATCATCGCGAGGACGACAAGCACAAGCCCGGTGAACCGGGCCAACAGCCCGATGGCAGCTACATCACGCCAGAGGGCGAGCGACTGACGACCGAAGAGGACAAGGCGACCTACCTGCGCACCGCGCAGGACTGGATCGTGACGCCGCTTCTGAAGACCACACCGGGCCTCGCCGGTGTCGACTCGATTGGCGGTTACGCCAAGCAGTTCCTCGTCGTGCCCGACGTGCAGAAGCTGGCCTCGCTCGGCATCACGCTGACGGACCTGGGAAATGCGCTGGAGCGCAATAACACCAGCGTCGGCGGTGGCTTCGTCAATCGCAATGGCGAAGGTCTGGCTGTTCGCTCGGATGCGCTCGTTCGCAATGCCAGCGAGTTGGCCAGGACCGTGATCGCGACACGTAACGGCGTGCCGATCACGGTCGAACAAGTTGCGACTGTGAAGACGGGTCAGGCGATCCGCATGGGTTCGGCATCGGAGAACGGTACCGAAGTCGTCGTCGGCACGGCGATCATGCGGATCGGCGAGAACAGCCGCATCGTGTCGACCGCGGTCGCTGAGAAACTGAAGACGATCAACGCTTCGCTGCCTCCTGACGTCGTAATTCAGCCGGTGCTGAACCGCACCGAGCTGGTCAATTCGACGATCAAGACGGTCGCGAAAAACCTGTCCGAAGGCGCGGTGCTGGTCATCGTCGTGCTCTTCCTGCTGCTCGGCAACTTCCGTGCGGCCCTGATCGCGGCGTTGGTCATCCCGATCACCATGATGCTGACAGGCTTTGGTATGCTGCGCGCTGGGGTCTCGGCCAATCTGATGAGCCTTGGGGCTTTGGACTTCGGTCTGATCGTCGACGGCGCCGTCATCATCGTTGAAAACGCGC
The DNA here is from genome assembly GCF_002351485.1 of Sphingomonas spermidinifaciens. Taxonomy (GTDB): domain Bacteria; phylum Pseudomonadota; class Alphaproteobacteria; order Sphingomonadales; family Sphingomonadaceae; genus Sphingomonas; species Sphingomonas spermidinifaciens. The sequence goes on from NZ_NWMW01000004.1 coordinate 28,295, forward strand.
TGAGGCGGCTTGCCGAACAACAGCATCATGAAGGTCGCTTGCTGACCGTCAAGGAACGGCTTGCGACCGTGGCAGCCGCCGCTCGCGAGATGATCCGCCCCTCGGTTTACGGGCAGGCAATCATCATCCTCGTCTACGTACCGCTGCTCACGCTGACCGGCGTGGAGGGTAAAACGTTCGGACCGATGGCGCTGACCGTCATCATCGCGCTCGCCTTCGCCTTCATCCTCTCTCTCACCTTCGTGCCGGCGATGATTGCGATCTGGCTGTCGAAGAAGGTCGAGGAGAAGGACGGCCGCATCATCACGTGGCTGAAGAAGCGCTACGAACCCGGTCTCGACCGGGCCATGAAGCGCCCGACGCTGACGATCGGTGCGGGTGTGGGAAGCCTTGTGGTGGCGGCGCTTGCTTTCACTACGCTCGGCTCGGTGTTCCTGCCGCAGCTCGACGAAGGCGATTTGCTGATCCAGTCGCTCCGCATTCCGGCAACGTCGGTCCAGCAGAGCCAGGCGATGCAGGTGCCGATCGAGCGGATGATGTCGAAGCAGCCGGAGGTGCAATTCGTCTATTCCAAGACGGGCACCGCCGAGCTGGCGGCCGACCCGATGCCGCCGAACGCGACCGACATGTTCGTCATCCTGAAGCCGCGCAAGGATTGGCCGGATCCTGAGCTTCCCAAGGAGGAGCTGGTCAGCCGGATCGAGGGTAATCTCGCGAAGATTCCGGGAAATGCCTACGAGATCACCCAGCCCATCCAGATGCGCTTCAACGAGCTGATCGCCGGCGTGCGCGGCGACATCGCGGTGAAGGTGTTCGGGGACGACTTCAACCAGATGAACCGGACGGCCGAGCAAATCGCGGCGGTGCTGCGCAGAACGCAAGGCGCAGCGGACGTGAAGGTGGAGCAGACGACCGGTCTTCCCATGCTCGACATTCGCGTCAACCGCGACGCGATGGCGCGGTTGGGCGTTACGGCTCAGGATGTGCAGGACACCGTGACTGCGACGATCGGCGGGCGAACATCGGGCCAGATCTTCGAGGGCGACCGTCGCTTCCCCGTGGTGATCCGCCTGTCGGAGGCGCAGCGTGCCGACATCGGCCTGCTCCAACAGGTGCAGGTGCCGGTGGCAGGCGGCGGCTATGTACCGCTGTCCAGCGTCGCCGAGATCAAGGTGGTCGATGGTCCGAACCAGATCAGCCGCGAGAACGGCAAGCGGCGCGTGGTGGTGCAAGCCAACGTGCGTGGCCGCGACGTCGGATCCGTCGTGGCGGATGCGCAGGCGGCGATCGGCAGCCAACTCCGGCTGCCTGCCGGCACCTATCTCGAATGGGGCGGCCAGTTCGAGAACCTCCAATCGGCAAGCGAACGGCTGAAGCTGGTCATTCCGGCTTGCTTCATCTTGATCCTGCTGCTCCTCTACGGGGCGTTGGGATCGGTCCGCGACGCCGCGATCGTGTTCACCGGCGTGCCTTTCGCGCTGGTGGGCGGCGTCCTGTTGCTGTTCCTGCGGGGCATGGACTTCTCGATCTCGGCGGCAGTGGGCTTCATCGCCCTCTCGGGCATCGCGGTCCTCAACGGCCTCGTCATGGTCAGCTCGATCCAAGATCTGATCCGATCAGGGATGAGCCGCGAGGAAGCCGCGCATGTTGGCGCGATGCAGCGTCTGCGACCCGTCATCATGACCGCGCTAGTCGCCAGCCTCGGCTTCGTGCCGATGGCGCTGGGCGAAGGCGCCGGCGCAGAGGTTCAAAAGCCTTTGGCGACGGTCGTCATCGGCGGTCTGATCTCGGCGACGCTTCTTACGCTGTTCGTGCTGCCGACACTCTATGCCCGGTTCGGGCAGAAAGTGATCGAGAAACCCGAGCACTACAATGAGGAGCATGAAGGGGACGACCACGGTCAGACCTTCGTGAACAACTTGGCCTGATGGATGGGCGGGGCGATCCGCGATCGCCCCGCCCATCTCTGGGAGATGGGGATATGCCTCGCACCATAACCAGCTCGATGCTTCACGGCGGGCCACTGCGCATCTGGTCGGCACTCACCGATCCGGATCATCGCCGGGCGTGGAGTCCGCTCGTATTTCTCGATGATCCGTCCCGGCTCGGCGACACAGAATGCACCTTTGCGATCCAGGGCATCACCCGGCCAATTCGGACGCCAGCACGGATTGATCGATTCGATAAACCGCACGCCTTCGCTTGGTCCTGCGGCATCCCCTATCTGTTCACGCTCGAAGAGCGGTACGAGCTGGCGGGGGACGATGGCGGCACCAGGCTAACGCATAGCTGCACGCTGCGCGGGGCGCTCTCCCTGCCGTTCGCGGCGATGATGTTGCGCCGCCTGCGATCCCTGATGGTCGAATCTGACGATCGCCTCGCAACCTATCTCCGCTGGCGGGTAGGTCAGCCTGCCCGGGCTATCAATCGTCAGCGCGTCCCCTTCCGCTACAGGAGGAAGGCGCGATGATGATGCACTGTAAGCGGGTGCTGCCCGCCGTCATCCTCGTTGTCGGGCTCGCGGCGTGCTCGGAAAGAAAGCCGCCAGCCCCGCCAACGGAGCAGCAGATCCATTCGTCCGACAGCGCCGTGGCGACCGGGGAAATGGGGCGGCATAGATATCGCTGTTCCGACGGGGAACCGCTGTTCGTCGATTACAAGGACAACGGCCTGCAGATCGATTTGCGGCGCTCCAACGGGGGACCGCCGATGATGCTGACCGCGCCAGCGCAGGGCCTGCAATATGTCGGCGAAACAGCCACCGCGACCTTCAAGGGGTCGCAGCTCACCATCGTGGAAGGCGATGGCCGTACCCGGATCTGCGAGCGGGAAGGCACGCGATGAACTGCCCTGCCTTCGAACGCCACAGGGCGCTTCGTCGGAAGAGACCGATGTCTGACACGTCGATTTCAAATGTGACAACCTTGTGCGGCCTGAATCGGGCCGGTCTGGCGATCGCGCGCCTCGGCGTCGTTCTCGTCTCCGGGGCGGTTATAGGGGCGTGTAATCCAGCGCCGACCCAGCCTACCGAGCCGGCGCATGAAAAGCATCTGACGTCGAAACTAATCGCGCAGCGCATCATGTACTGCGACGACGGCACACGCGCCGATGTCGACTTCATCGATGACGGCTTGAAAATGGCCGTCACCTGGCTGCCGAAGGGCAGGACCGAGATCCTGCGCGCGCAGCGAACCGGTGACGAGTTTCGCGGCGACCATTCGCGGGCTGTCGTGGCGGGCGGATCGATCGCGTTCACGCGACGCGGGAAGATCCGCGTCTGCCACCGAACCCCGGAGGAGTCCTAGGAAATGCAGGCACTGCTCTATACGCTTGCGCCTGTGCTGGCGGTCGTGCTCGGCGCGATTGTCGCGAGCCGCACCAAGTTGAAACCTGGCCTCGTGGCGGGCCTACAGCATCTCGCTGCCGGCGTCGTGTTCGCGGCGGCAGCGACCGAAATCCTGCCGCAGGTCAAGCATGAGGCATCGCCCAGCGCGACGTTGATCGGCGGGGCGGCGGGCGTCGCGACCATGCTGGGGCTCAAGGCTCTTGAGGCCCGCTTCAAGGGGCCGATGGCGCTACTCGCCGCGATCGGCATCGACATTCTGGTCGACGGCCTGGTGCTCGGCCTCGCTTTCGTGGCGGGCGAGAAGGCAGGTCTCCTGCTGACGATCGCGCTCACTCTGGAAGTGTTATTTCTGGGACTGACGCTGACCGACGAGCTGGCGGAAACCTATCGCTCGCGCTTGCGCATCATCGTGATCGTCTCGGCATTGGCCCTGCTGCTGCCGATCGGCGCGCTCGCTGCCGTGCCGGTCGCCGCGCTGTCGCCGGTGATGATCGCCGGCTTCCTCAGCTTCGGGCTGATGGCGCTGCTCTACCTCGTCACGGAGGAGTTGCTGGTCGAGGCGCACGAGAAACCCGACACCCCGCTCATCAGCTCGATGTTTTTCGTCGGCTTCCTGGCCCTGCTGACACTTGAGGAGATGATGGGATGATCCCGGGCAACGACAACAATGGCGGGCAGGAGCGCCGCACACTGTGGATCGTCCTGCTGCTGAACGCGGCGATCGCTGCGGGCTTCTTCGTTTCCGGCTTCTTCGCGGACTCGAGCGCGCTGATCGCCAACGGCGTCGACAACCTGTCCGATACGGCTGTGTATGCGCTGAGCCTTGTGGCGCTCACCCGGGGCCAGACATGGAAGACACGCGCCGCGGTCGCTTCGGGCGTCATGCTGCTGATCTTCGCGGGCGGCATCTTGATCGATGTCGGACGGCGCTACGTGCAGGGCAGCGAGCCCATCGGACCTACCATGATGGTCATGTCCGCGATCGCCGGCGTCGTGAATTACCTCTGCCTGCGGCTGCTCCAGCGCCTCAAGGATCCGGACGTCAATCTCCGGGCCGCAACCACCTTCAGCTTCAACGACTTCATTTCCAACGGCGGCATCCTGATCGCCGGCGTGCTGGTGCTGTGGTTGGGTACCAATTGGCCGGACCTGCTGGTCGGCTTCGCCACCGCCATCATCGCCATCAAGGGCGGTGTCGAAATCCTGCGCGACGCGCGCGCCGAAACCAAGAAAAGCGAAAGGAGGTCGTCATGAACGACAAGCTCGAACTCGACATTCCAGTGTTGTTGCCGGACCTTCCTGACGCGGCCGATGCCTGCCTGGACCGTCTCGTATCAACCCTGTCAAAGCGCGAAGGTGTCGAGCGGGCGCATGTGATCTGTCTCGACGGCAACACGCCAGCGGCGCTGTGCATCCATTTCGATGCCGCCAAGCTGCCGCTGCCACGGTTGCGCGAAATGGTGCGCGCCGCAGGTGCCGAAATCACCGAGCGCTACGGCCATGCGATCTGGCAGGTGACGGGGATCAACCACGAACGTCGGGCGCGCACGGTCAGCGATGCGCTGTGCGCCTTGCCCGGCGTGGTCCAGGCAAGCGCCAGCACCAGCGGGTCTGTCCGGGTCGAATATGATCGCCGCGAAACCACCGAAGAGGAGGTGCGCGCTGCGCTTCGCAAGCTGAAGGTGAGGGTGGGCAAGCGGGTCGCTGCCGATGAACATGCCGGCCACGACCACGGCCCCGGGGGCCACGGCGCGGGCGAAGAGAAGCACGGCCCCGGCGATGGCCACGACCATAGCCACGCCGAATTTCTCGGCCCCAATACCGAGCTGATCTTCGCGCTCGCCTGTGGCGCGCTGCTGGGGATCGGCTACGCGATCGAGAGGCTGGTCGCTGGCGCGCCCGAATGGCTGCCGACCGCCTGCTATATCGCAGCCTATTTCTTCGGCGGATTCTTCACGCTGCGCGAGGCGATCGACAACCTCCGGATGAAGAAGTTCGAGATCGACACGCTGATGTTGGTCGCTGCGGCCGGCGCCGCTGCGCTGGGCGCATGGGCCGAAGGTGCGCTGCTGCTGTTCCTGTTCAGCCTCGGCCATGCGCTTGAGCATTATGCAATGGGCCGCGCCAAGAAGGCGATCGAGGCGCTGGCGAAGCTCGCGCCCGAAACCGCGACCGTGCGACGCGGCGGGCAGACCAGCGAAATCCCGGTCGAGCAGATGGTCGTCGGGGACATTGCCATCGTCCGCCCGAACGAGCGCCTGCCTGCCGACGGCTTCGTCATCAAGGGCACCAGCGCGATCAACCAGGCCCCGGTCACGGGTGAAAGCATCCCGGTCGACAAGGTGCCGGTCGCAGATGCCGCAGCGGCACGCGCCAAGCCCGATGCAGTCGACGCGGAAAGCCGGGTTTTTGCTGGTACGATCAACGGCGGCGGCGCGATCGAGATCGAGGTAACACGCCGTTCCAATGAAAGCGCGCTTGCCAAGGTCGTGAAGATGGTGAGCGAAGCGGAGACGCAGAAGTCGCCGACGCAGCGCTTCACCGACCGGTTCGAACGGATCTTCGTGCCCGCCGTCCTGGTCCTGTCAGTGCTCCTGCTGTTCGCATGGGTGGTCGTCGACGAGCCGTTCCGCGACAGCTTCTATCGCGCGATGGCGGTGCTGGTGGCGGCAAGCCCGTGCGCGCTCGCGATCGCAACGCCGAGCGCGGTCCTGTCGGGCGTTGCCCGTGCAGCGCGGGGCGGCGTGCTCGTGAAGGGCGGTGCACCGCTCGAAAACCTCGGGTCGCTCAAAGCGATCGCTTTCGACAAGACGGGCACGCTGACCGAAGGTCGTCCGCGCATCACTGATGTCGTGCCCGTCGATGGCGCCGATGAAGGCGAGTTGCTGGCGCTGGCTGTCGCCGTCGAAGCGTTGAGCGACCATCCCCTGGCCCAAGCGATCGTCAAGGACGGCCGCGAACGTCTGAACGATCGTGCCGTGCCGACTGCCGGCGACCTCAAGAGCCTGACCGGTCGGGGCGTCACCGCGAGCGTGGATGGCGAGACGGTGTGGATCGGCAAGGCCGAGATGTTCGGAAGTGAGGGCATTCCGGCGCTGGGGCAGGGCGCGCAGGACGCAATCGCGAAGCTGCGCGAGAACGGCCGCACGACAATGGTGGTCCGCAAGGGGGACCGCGACCTGGGCGCGATCGGCCTGATGGACACGCCTCGCGAAGCTGCCAAGACCGCGTTGCGTCGGCTGCACGAGATGGGCGTGTCGCGGATGATAATGATCTCCGGCGATCACCAGAAAGTCGCCGAAGCGATCGCCGACGAAGTCGGGATCGACGAAGCGTGGGGCGACCTCATGCCCGAAGACAAGGTTGCCGCGATCAAGAAGCTCGCCGGCGAAGACAAGGTCGCGATGGTGGGCGACGGCGTGAACGATGCGCCGGCGATGGCAAGCGCCACGGTCGGCATCGCGATGGGCGCGGCGGGGTCGGACGTTGCGCTGGAGACAGCCGACGTGGCGCTGATGGCCGACGATCTGGCGCACCTGCCATTCGCAGTCGGTCTTAGCCGCCATACCCGTGGAATCATCCGGCAGAACGTCTTCGTCAGCCTGGGTGTCGTCGCCTTCCTGGTGCCTGCTACCATCCTCGGCCTCGGCATTGGGCCAGCGGTGGCGGTTCATGAGGGATCGACGCTGCTCGTCGTCATCAATGCGCTCAGGCTGCTCGCCTACCGCGATCCGGCAGGGAAGGCGGCATGAAGTGGCTGATCGCCTTCGACCTCGACGGCACGCTTGCCGAGAGCAAGCGGCCGTTATCGGAGGATATGGCCGCAATCCTCGCCCGATTGCTCGCCATCACGGATGTGGCGGTGATCTCGGGCGGGGACTGGCCGCAGTTCGAAAAGCAGATCGCCTCGCGCCTTCCTGCCGGCGTCGCGCTCGACCGTCTCTGGTTGATGCCGACCACAGGCACGAAACTCTATCGGTTCATCAATGGCGCTTGGCGCGCGGTCTATGCCGAACTGTTCGACGACGCGGAGAAGGCGAAGATCCGCACGGCCTTCGATCAGGCGCTGACCGATGCCGGTCTCGCCGACGAACGTATCTGGGGCGAACGGATCGAGGACCGGGGCAGCCAGATCACCTTTTCGGGCCTGGGGCAGGCAGCGCCGCTGAAGGAAAAGGAAGCGTGGGATCCTGACCGAAAGAAGAGGACCGCGTTGCAGGCCACGTTGCGCGCGAAGCTGCCGGAGCTCTCGATCAATCTCGGTGGCACGACATCGATCGACGTGACCAGAGCAGGGATCGACAAGGGCTATGGCCTGAAGCGCCTGAGTGCCGAGAGCGGTGTCCCGCTCGACGGGATGCTGTTCATTGGGGATGCGATATTCCCCGGTGGGAATGACTATCCCGCTGCTGAAATCGGCCTCGACACAGTGAGGGTGCGCGACGTCGCGGAAACCACCGCCGTCGTGACCGCCATCATCGCGTGTCTGCACCGATAGGATCAAGATACATGGTCGGCTCCATCGCGGAATGCCGCATTGTCAAAGCTCTGGCTTCTGTCGCTTAGGGCAGCGCTTCCTAAAACGAAAAGAAGGCAATGTGCGCGTCTCCGCGAACAAAGCCTCCAGCGATCAATCTAAGAGATTCCGCCGCGCTTCTCAATCGTACGCGGTGCTTGATCCCACCACTCGATAAACCGCAACAGCTCGGGTCCGGAGTGACGCCGCAGGTTCATTATTCCCCCCTCCTCCCCTCCGGCTTAATCCTGACAGTGCATCGCACTGGCTCGCCTGCCTTGTTGGCTGCCCGCCGACATTGTTCAAGCGTCTCCTGATTTGCTTGGGCGATCACTGCACCCGCAACCATCGTGTTCCAAGTGTCGGGCTGGCTGACAGCCGCCAGTCGCCGGCTTGCGGTCCAAGTGTCCAAGCGCAAGCTGCGCGATGCCATCTTCTCTGGCCATAGCCAGCTTTCCGGCACGGCGCGCGCCACGACGCCCGCGCCGGCTGCCCATAACACCATGCCGATCGCGACGCCGCCGATCGCTGACCATGCTAGCCGTCTGTTCTGCTCGCCGGCATGCCGCGCCGATGCGACAAGCCCGTGAAGCTGGCGCGTCACGTCCTCCAGTCCCTTGCGCCCGGTAGCGAGCGCCACCTGGTCCTCGCGCCGGGCGGCGTTACCGGCTGCGGCGATACGCTGTGCCATTTGCTCGGGCGTCATCGCCAGCGCCGGACTCCGCGCGATCACGTCATTGATGACGGCGATACGGTCGGCCGTGGCGTCCACGCCCTTCTGCATCCGCCCCAACGTCTCGGTATAGTCCGGCACGTCGATCGCGCCGCGCTCGGCCGCCAGACCCTCCACGGCGCGGCGCAACAGCGCCAGCTCACCACGCATGGCCTCGAACGCCTCGGCCGCGCCTGCCTCGTCCTGGTCGTCCTCGTCCGCCACCCGTCCCCCTTACCGGCTCATGCCACGATCACGGTCGCGGCCTTGTCCGACCGACTGCGCCAGCTCCTGCCCGATCGACTTGCCCCGCTCCATGTTCAACTCCAGCTCGGGGGCGCGACGGCGCAACACGGATTCGAGCTGTGGGTCGCGGTGCAACCCGCCCGCGATGCCCTCCATCCGCTTGCCAAGTTTCTCCGCGCCCGCGCGGTCGCCGGCACGCTCCATGTTGGCCCGCGCTTCCTTCATGCCCTGCCACTGCTCCACGAACCGGCCCGCGCGCTTCTCCGGGTCGGTGCGGACCTGGCGCTCCGTCTCCATCGCCTTCGCCGCCCCGCCAGTGTTGCCCTCGGCCGCGTCGCGCGCGAGCCGGGGGTCGCGCTCGATCGCGCTGGCGAGGTCGCGCGCGCCATGCGGCCGCACCTGGTCGAGCGCGTCGCCGGCCTTCGCCAGCGCCTGTTCCTGGTGCGCCAGCACCGGCAATCCCTTGTCCCGCATCCGGCTTATATCCGCTGCGGCGCGCCCATAGCGTTCGATCGCGCGGGCCTGCGAGGGCGCCAGCGGCCGATCGGCCGCGAGGCGCTCCGGCGACGTCGTTTTTTCCGCCGCTGGTTTCGGCCGGAACCCGGCGAACATGCCCCGCGCCTTGGCCTGCACCTTCTCGACCACCTGACGCGCGAGTTCCGGGAACCGGATCTCGCGCCGATCGGCGAACGCGCGCGCCTGATCCTGCTCGGGCCGGGCGTAGTCACCGGCCATGTCCTTGCCCCGGTCGCGCGACAGGGCGCGGACAAGCTGGCGCTGGTCGGCGAAGTCGTCGCGGCCGTAATGGAGCTGCGCGCCGTCGCGGTGTCGCGACATGCCAACATAGGCGCTGTGCCGGTCCATGCCGGGGGTGGCGAGAACGTGGGCGCGATCGACCGTCACGCCCTGCGCCTTGTGGAAGGTAGCGGCGTAGCCGTGATCGACCGCGGCATAGTCCTTCGCATCGAACGCGACGCGCGCGCCACTGTCGAGCCGAACCTTCATCCCCTCGGCCGATACCTGCTCGATCGTGCCAAGCGTGCCGTTCTTCACCCCCAGCGACCGCTCGTTCCGCAGGAACATCAAGCGGTCGCCGCGCGCGAACTGGCGCGCCCCGCGATCGGCGCTGAACGCCACGTCGTCGCCAAGGTCGCCGGTCGCGCGAAGTCGTCCGCGCGCCTCCTCGTTCAGCGCGCGGACCTCGGCGTTGGTGTGGGTGAGAATGACGCGGGATTTGCCCGGCTCGGCCTGCCGCGCACGATCCCAACCGTCGACCAGCTCGCCCCGTGCAGCCTCGCGGGTGTCGGCCGCCTGAACCATGCCCTTGCCGTCATAGGCATGGATCGCCTCGCCGGTGCGCCCTGTCGCCAGCGCGCGCGTCGCGCCCTGCTGCCAGTCCTCGCGCTGCCGCCTGATCTCGGTGATCTCGGCCGCGCCGTGGCGCTCGGTGACGCTGCGGAACGCCGCGCCTGCCTCGATCGCCTGCAACTGCTCGGGGTCGCCGACCAGCACCACCTTGGCTCCGGCGTCGCGGGCCTGGGACAGCACCCGCTCCATCTGGCGCGAGCCGATCATGCCCGCCTCGTCCACGACCAGCACATCCTTGGGGCCAAGCTGCTCGCGCCCCTGCCCCCATGCGTGTTCAAGGCTCGCGATGGTGCGCGAGCTGATGCCGGACCCGGCCTCAAGGTTCTCCGCCGCGATGCCCGACAAGGCCGCGCCGCGCACCGTGTAGCCCTCCCGCTCCCACGCCTCGCGCGCGACGCCGAGCATGGCGGATTTGCCCGAACCGGCGTAGCCGACGACGGACGCCAGCCCTTCCCTCCCGGTGATATGGTCGAAGGCGTCACGCTGCTCGGCCGACAGGACAAGGCCGCGCGCCTTGGCTGCGCCGATCGCAGCGTCACGCTGGCGATCGGCGACGCCGTGACCGTCGCGCGTCGCCAGCTCGCCCGCGCCATGCTCAAGCCGGTTCTCCACCGCGATCATGTCGCGGGACGTGAACCGCTCCTGGTCGCGGCCGTCCTTCCCCAATGCGACCAGCTCGGGGCTGGCGCGCACGGCCCCCATCACTTGGTCGAACTGCTCCTTGCCGTCGCTGTGCCGGAACGCGAACACGGCAAGGTCGCGGGTGGTGAACGTGGCCTGCTGGCGGGTGATCGCGTCTAACGCGACATTGGGGCTGGCGATGATCTTCTCGCCGTTCTCGCGGGCGATGCGGGTGTGATCCTCGATCCGTTCCGCCTCAAGCCCCTGCTCCGGCCTGCGCGATGCTGCGGGTCCGATCTTGTGCTGCGGCTCCAGCTCGATCCCCTGCGCCTCATAGGAGCGATGGTCGATACGGCCCTCAAGTCCCAGCTCGGCCATGCGCTCGTTGACATGCGCGCTCCACGCCTCGCGCCAGTCCTTCAACAGCTCGGTGTTGTTCCAGTCCCGGTTCTTCTTCCCGAACCCCTCCGGCCCCACGTCGCGCATCGCCAGCATGACGTGCGCGTGCGGCTTCGACGTGCCGTCCTTCGCCTTGTCCCAATGCACGTTCAGGTCCGCGACCATCCCGCGATCGACAAACTGCTTCTTCACGAAGTCGCGCGCGAGCGCGACGCCCTGCTTCTCGTTCATCTCGCGCGGAATCGAGAACTCGACCTCGCGAGCAAGCTGCGCGTCCTTGCGCTTCTCGCCTGCCTCCACCTCATTCCACAAGGTCGAGCGATCGTTTAAACGCTCCGGCGTACCCTCTGGCAACATCACCTCGGAGTAGATCACGCCCGCCTTGTTGCTGAAGTCGTGATCGCGCCCGAGTCGGTCATCGTGCAGCTCGGATGCGGAACGATAGGCGGCGCTCGCGACGGCGCTCGATCCGTTCGCGCGGCTGATGACCTTGGCGGAAAAGTGATAGATCGCCATGACGCTCGCGATACTGCCTTACTTAGCGCACGTCGGCAACGACGTATAAGCGCGCACTCACAACTCGCTGCGCTCCTCGTGATTGACTTGATGCTGCTTTCTCAGCCGTTCGCGCTTTACCCCGACACCGGCTGCGCTAGAGTGCTTCGACTGATGATCGCGGAAGGGTAGAGGCGATGAGGAAGGTGCGCGATTACGATGCGGAGTTGAAGGCGCTCGGCGACAAGGCCCGCGCCCTCAAGGCGAAGCGGGTCGAACAGCTCGGCCAGCTCGTCGCTGCAACCGGGGCCGATGCGCTCGATGCCGAGACATTGGCGGGCGTGCTGCTCGATGCGATCGGATCAAAGGATGCGAGCGCGAAGGAGGCATGGCGCGCGAAGGGCGCTGTCTTCTTTCAACGGCGCGGGCGCAAAGGTGGCGGCGCTGCTGCGATCGACGGATCGGGCGCTGCGGCTGAACCGGGCGGCGACGCTGCGGGCGGAAGCGGCGGAACGGCGAACGGATAGCAGGGCCTGGGTCGTGCAACGCCGTGAACGAGCACGCCACCTGATCGAGCTGGGCGGACTCGTTCAGAAGGCCGGCTTGGTCGAGCTGGCGGACGACGATCGCGCCACCCTCTACGGCGCGTTGCTCGATCTTGCTGGACGCGCGCGCGGTGATGACGCCAGCGACGTGCTGGCGCTGTGGAAGCGGCGCGGCAAGCGGGCGTTCGATGCGAGAGAGGAAGCAACGGAGGCGAGCTGATGGCGGATTTCAATATCGAAGCGATCCGGGCGGAAATCCGCGCGCTGCGCTTCAAGCGCGGATCGGTCGCCGAAGTCGCCATGTGGCGCGAGGACATGGCGGACTCGCGCGCCAACCTCGTCATCGAGAACATGATCCCGACGCCCAACGAGGATGCGTTTTTCGACATGATGCTGGACGAGGCCGTGCCCCCTCCCCTTGTCTCGCA
>NZ_NWMW01000005.1:2500-5918 GCF_002351485.1 Sphingomonas spermidinifaciens
CCGATGATTGAGGTTCGCCTCGATGGTCGCGTGCTCAGCAAGGCTGAGATTATCATCCACACCGATTGAGCCACGCACGCTGCTCTGCCGAGTTTTGGTCGGGTAACTGACCCAGCGTTGTCGTTGGTGGTGTGGACTCTCAAGCGTGAGGTAAGGGCAACTGGTGGATGCCTTGGCATGTACAGGCGATGAAGGACGTGGCACGCTGCGATAAGCGTGGGGGAGCCGTGAGCAGGCATTGATCCCGCGATTTCCGAATGGGGCAACCCGGCTTCACCAATTATCCCGGCCGCGGGTAACCGCGATCTGGGTAATTGGAAGGAAGTCATCACCGAGGTGAATACATAGCTTTGGTGAAGCGAACCCGGAGAACTGAAACATCTCAGTACCCGGAGGAAAAGACATCAACCGAGATTCCGTTAGTAGTGGCGAGCGAACGCGGACCAGGCCAGTGCTTCTCATTCAGCCAGCAGAACCATCTGGAAAGTTGGACCATAGCGGGTGACAGTCCCGTATGCGAAGGCGATGTGAGAAGACTTGAGTAGGGCGGGGCACGTGAAACCCTGTCTGAACATCGGGGGACCACCCTCGAAGCCTAAATACTCGTACATGACCGATAGCGAACTAGTACCGTGAGGGAAAGGTGAAAAGCACCCCGATGAGGGGAGTGAAACAGTACCTGAAACCGGTTGCCTACAAGCAGTGGGAGCATCCTTGAGATGTGACCGCGTACCTCTTGCATAATGGGTCTGTGACTTAGTGTATCGAGCAAGCTTAAGCCGTTAGGTGTAGGCGAAGCGAAAGCGAGTCTGAATAGGGCGATTGAGTTCGATGCATTAGACCCGAAACCCGGCGATCTAGGCATGACCAGGTTGAAGGTGGGGTAACACCCACTGGAGGACCGAACCGATCAATGTTGAAAAATTGTCGGATGAGTTGTGTTTAGGGGTGAAAGGCCAATCAAGCCGGGAAATAGCTGGTTCTCCGCGAAATCTATTGAGGTAGAGCCTCGGATGAATACCGTGCGGGGTAGAGCACTGGATGGGCTAGGGCGGCGCGAGCTGTACCAAACCTAACCAAACTCCGAATACGCACGAGTACTATCCGGGAGACAGACGGCGGGTGCTAAGGTCCGTCGTCAAAAGGGAAACAGCCCTGACCAACAGCTAAGGTCCCCAAGTCACGTCTAAGTGGGAAAGCATGTGGGATTTCCAAAACAACCAGGAGGTTGGCTTAGAAGCAGCCATCCTTTAAAGAAAGCGTAACAGCTCACTGGTCTAAACAAGAGATCCTGCGGCGAAAATGTAACGGGGCTCAAGACGTGCACCGAAGCTTTGGGTTCGACATTAGTCGAGCGGTAGCGGAGCGTTCCGTACGCCTGTGAAGCGGAAGGGTAACCGACCGTGGAGGTATCGGAAGTGCGAATGCAGACATGAGTAGCGATAAAGAGGGTGAGATGCCCTCTCGCCGAAAGACCAAGGGTTCCTGCTTAAAGCTAATCTGAGCAGGGTGAGCCGGCCCCTAAGACGAGCCCGAAGGGGGTAGTCGATGGGAACCACGTTAATATTCGTGGGCCTGGTGGTGTGTGACGGATGGCGTGTGTTGTACGATCTTATCGGATTGATCGTGCCTCGAAGCTGTCCCAGGAAATAGCCCCACCGTATAGACCGTACCCGAAACCGACACAGGTGGTCTGGTAGAGTATACCAAGGCGCTTGAGAGAAGTGTCCTGAAGGAACTCGGCAAATTGCCTCCGTACCTTCGGAAGAAGGAGGCCCTCGCATTGCGCAAGCAGTACGAGGGGGCACAGGCCAGGGGGTAGCGACTGTTTAGCAAAAACACAGGGCTCTGCTAAGTCGGCTTCAAGACGACGTATAGGGCCTGACGCCTGCCCGGTGCCTGAAGGTTAAGAGGAGGGGTGCAAGCTCCGAATTGAAGCCCAGGTAAACGGCGGCCGTAACTATAACGGTCCTAAGGTAGCGAAATTCCTTGTCGGGTAAGTTCCGACCTGCACGAATGGCGTAACGACTTCCCCACTGTCTCCAGGACATGCTCAGCGAAATTGAATTCTCCGTGAAGATGCGGAGTACCCGCGGTTAGACGGAAAGACCCCGTGCACCTTTACTGCAGCTTCAGAGTGGCATTAGGAAAGAACTGTGTAGCATAGGTGGGAGGCTTTGAAGCACTGGCGCCAGCCGGTGTGGAGCCATAGGTGAAATACCACCCTGTTGTTTTCTGATGTCTAACCCAGCACCGTCATCCGGTGCGGGGACCCTCTGTGGCGGGTAGTTTGACTGGGGCGGTCGCCTCCTAAAGCGTAACGGAGGCGTGCGAAGGTTGGCTCAGATCGGTTGGAAACCGATCGTTAGAGTGCAATGGCATAAGCCAGCCTGACTGCGAGACTGACAAGTCGAGCAGAGACGAAAGTCGGTCATAGTGATCCGGTGGTCCCTCGTGGAAGGGCCATCGCTCAACGGATAAAAGGTACGCCGGGGATAACAGGCTGATGATTCCCAAGAGCTCATATCGACGGAATCGTTTGGCACCTCGATGTCGGCTCATCACATCCTGGGGCTGGAGCAGGTCCCAAGGGTTTGGCTGTTCGCCAATTAAAGTGGTACGTGAGCTGGGTTCAGAACGTCGCGAGACAGTTTGGTCCCTATCTGCCGTGGGCGTCGATACTTGAGAGGAGTTGACCCTAGTACGAGAGGACCGGGTTGAACATGCCTCTGGTGTACCTGTCGTGGCGCCAGCCGCGCAGCAGGGTAGCTATGCATGGACGGGATAACCGCTGAAAGCATCTAAGCGGGAAGCCTCCCTCAAGATAAGGTATCATCGAGCGGTCGAAGACCACGACCTTGATAGGCCGGATGTGGAAGCCTGGTAACAGGTGGAGCTAACCGGTCCTAATTGCTCTGTTCGCGCTTCGAGAGTTCACACCGCCAACGACAACGCTGGTTCATCCCAGCAGCAGTCGTCGGATGGATGACGATCAACGCCTTGCACACCGATTTGAAAAACAACCCCCCGAACCTCACCGCCTCCATTGCTTGGTGGCTATAGCGTCCGTGACCCACCCGATCCCATCCCGAACTCGGCCGTGAAACCGGACTGCGCCGATGGTACTAACGCTCAAGCGCTGGAAGAGTAGGTCGTCGCCAGGCATTGAAGACGGTGAACGTTCGACAGGGAAAACCCATTCACTTTGTTCGTTGGCCTCAGGCGCCGGCAGCTGCATTCGCAGCTTTGGCTATCGCGGCATAAGCCGCGGCGGCCAGTCGGCCTTGCGGAGCCTCACGGCTCCGGCCCGTACCGCCAACGCCGCCGTTCCCGAATTGGCGCGGGGTGGAGCAGCCCGGTAGCTCGTCAGGCTCATAACCTGAAGGTCACAGGTTCAAATCCTGTCCCCGCAACCAAC